>JAVRCJ020000007.1:0-280826 GCA_034530875.2 Nostoc sp. DedSLP01 | reverse complement strand
AGTAACGCCGTTACCCGCAATATTAATATTACGCCAGTCAATGATGCGCCTGTTGCTACTGCTACCAACTCTCCCTTAACATACACTGAGAACGCCACTACAGCCATCGACTCAGGCATTATCCTCAGTGATGTAGACTCCGCCAACCTAGTTAGTGCCACCGTCAGCATTAGCAGTGGTTTCGTTTCTAGTGAAGACATCCTTAAGTTCACCAACCAAAATGGAATTATTGGCAACTACAACAGCAGCACAGGTGTTTTAACCTTAACAGGCACTGCCACAGTTGCGAATTATCAAACCGCACTGCGTTCGATTACTTATAACAATAGCAGTGAGAACCCCACTACCACACCTCGTAGCATCAGCTTTATCGTCAATGATGGCACTGCCAATAGTACTGCCGTTACTCGCAATATTAATGTTACGGCAGTCAACGATCCGCTTGTTGTTGTTGCCACCAACTCTGCCTTAGCCTACACTGAGAACGCCACTACAGCCATCGACTCAGGTATCATTCTCAGCGATGTAGATTTGCCCAACCTCTTTGGTGCTAGCGTCAGAATTACCAATGGTTTCGTCTCTAATGAAGACATCCTCAACTTCACCAACCAAAATGGAATTACTGGCAGCTACAGCAGTAGCACAGGGGTCTTAACCTTAACTGGCACTGCCACCGTTGCTGATTATCAAGCCGCACTACGTTCGATTACTTATACCAACAGCAGCAACAACCCCAGTATCACAACTCGTACTATCAGCTTTGTCATCAATGATGGGATTGCCGATAGTACCCCCGTTACCCGCAATATTGATATTAAGGCAGTCAACGATCCGCCTGTTGCTATTTCTACTAACTCTGTTGTGGAATACATTGAAAACACCACTACAGCCATCGACTCAGGCATCATCTTAAGTAATGTAGACTCACTCAACCTATCTGGTGCCACCGTCAGCATTAGCAGTGGTTTCAAATATAGTGAAGACATCCTCAACTTCACCAACCAAAATGGAATTACTGGCAGCTACAACCGCGGCACAGGTGTCTTAACCCTAATCGGCACTGCCACAATTGCGAATTATCAAACCGCACTGCAATCGATTACTTATGCCAACAGCAGCGACAACCCCACTCTCATAACTCGTACCATCAGCTTTGTCGTCAATAATGGGGATGCTAATAGTACTGCTGTGACTCGCAATATAAATATTACGGCAGTCAATGATGCCCCCATTGCTAGTGTTACCAACTCTGCTGCGGCATACAGCGAAAACGCCACTACAGCCATTGACCCAGGCATCATCCTCACCGATGACTCGCTCAACTTAGTTAGTGCCACTGTCAGCATTAGCAGTGGTTTCGTCTCTACTGAAGACACCCTCAACTTCACCAACAAAAATGGAATTAGCAGCAGCTACAACAGCAGCACAGGTGTCTTAACCTTAACAGGCAATGCCTCAGTTGCTGAGTATCAAACTGCACTCCGTTCAATTACTTATACCAACAGCAGCGACAACCCCAGTACTGCAACTCGTACCATCAGCTTTGTTGTCAATGATGGGGTTGCCAATAGTATCACTGCTACCCGCAATCTGAATATTACAGCAATCAATGATGCGCCCATTGCTACTGTCACGAAATCTGCTTTGGCATACACCACCAAGAACGCCGCTACAGCCATTGACTCAGGCATTATCCTCAGCGATGTAGACTCGGCTAACTTAGCTAGTGCCACTGTGAAGATTGCTAGTGGTTTCGTCTCTACTCAAGACACCCTCAACTTCACTAATCAAAATGGAATTAGCAGCAGCTATAACAGCAGCACAGGCGTCTTAACCTTAACTGGCACTGCCACTGTTGCTGATTATCAAACTGCACTACGTTCAGTTACTTATAGCAATAGCAGCGACAACCCTAGTAGTGTATCTCGTACCATCAGCTTTGTTGTCAATGATGGGGTTGCCAATAGTACTGCTGTGACTCGCAATCTTAATACTACGCCAGTGAATAATCCACCGATTGCTACTGTCAACAGCTCTGCTGTGGCATACAGCGAAAACGCCACTACAGCCATTGACTCAGGCATTATCCTCACTGATGCAGACTCCCCCTACCTCTTTGGTGCCACCATCAGCATTACTAGTGGTTTTGTCTCTAGTGAAGACATCCTTAAGTTCACTAACCAAAATGGAATTAGCAGCAGCTATAACAGCAGCACAGGTGTCTTAACCTTAACTGGCACTGCCACTGTTGCTGATTATCAAACCGCACTACGTTCGATTACTTATACCAACAGCAGCGACAACCCCACTATTACACCTCGTCAAGTTAGCTTTGTCGTCAATGATGGTATTGCTAATAGTATCGCTGCTATCCGCAATATTAATCTGACGGCAGTCAATGATGTGCCTGTTGCTATTGCTACTAGCTCTGGCTTAGTCTACACCGAGAATACTACTACAGTTATTGACTCTGCTATTTCCTTGAGTGATTTAGACTCCGCTAACCTCTCTAGTGCCACCGTCAGCATTACCAATGGCTTCGTCTCTGGTCAAGATATTATCGCCTTCAGCAACCAAAATGGAATTACTGGCAGCTATACCAGTAGCACAGGCGTTTTAAAATTAACTGGCACTGCCACTGTTGCTGATTATCAAACCGCACTGCAATCCATTACTTATACCAACAACAGTAACAACCCTAGTACCGCAACTCGTTCTTTCAGCTTTGTCGTTAATGATGGTACTGCTTATAGTATCGCTGCTATCCGCAATATTAATATTACGGCAGTTAACGATGACCCAGTTGTTGCCAACCCCATTGCCGACCAAATAGCCCCCATAGATAACACCTTCAGGTTCGCCTTACCAGCAAATACTTTCACAGATGTAGATGTAAAAGGTAACCTCACTTACAGCGCTACCCTGGAAAATGGTGACCCGCTTCCTGCTTGGTTGACCTTTAACGGCACTACCTTCAGTGGTACTCCCGCTAATAACAACGTCGATCGCCTCAATATCAAAGTTATTGCCAGTGATGGAATAGCAACTGTCAGCGATGTTTTTGTACTTGTAGTGAAAAGATTGAATGTAATTAATGGCACTGACGGTGCAAACAACCTAACTGGTACAGAAAATGAAGATCTGATCTCCGGATTCGGCGGTAATGACAACCTCAAAGGATTAGGTGATAATGATACCCTTAATGGCAGTTCTGGAGATGATTCCTTAGATGGTGGTACAGGAGATGATATTCTCGTTGGTGGTGTAAATAATGACACTTATATTGTGGACAGCATCGGCGATACGATTATTGAAGATTTCAATGCAGGTCAAGATTTAGTCGTATCTTCCGTAAGTTGGGTGTTGGGAGCTAATCTAGAGAATTTGACCCTGATTGCAACAGAGTCCATCAATGGCACTGGTAATTCTTTAAACAATGTTATCAGTGGAAACATTGGTAATAATACCTTAAAAGGAGAAAATGGCAATGACAGCTTAGATGGTGGTTCTGGTAATGACAGCTTAGATGGTGGTTCTGGTAATGACAGCTTAGATGGTGGTTCTGGCAATGACAGCTTAGATGGTGGTTCTGGCAATGACGCTTTAAATGGTGGAGACGATCGTGACATCTTAGATGGTGGTTCTGGCAATGACAGCTTAGATGGTGGTTCTGGCAATGACACTTTAAATGGTGGAGATGACAATGATTACTTAAATGGTGGTTTTGACAATGACGCTTTAAATGGTGGTTCTGGCAATGACACTTTAAATGGTGGAGATGACGATGACTATTTAAGTGGTGGAGATGATCGTGACATCTTAGATAGTGGTTCTGGTAGTGACACCTTAGATGGTGGTTCTGGTAATGACACCTTAAATAGTGGTTCTGGTAGTGATACCTTAAATGGTGGAGATGACGATGACTACTTAAATGGTGGTTCTGGCAATGACACTTTAAATGGTGGAAATGGCAATGACACCTTGTTGGGCGATGCAGGTGACGATGTACTCACCGGGGGAATTGGTCGAGATTTCCTGACTGGTGGAACTGGGCGAGATAGTTTATACCTGACTGATACCCGCACTGGTGGGTATGATACTATTACTGATTTTACTGTTGGGGATGATACTATCTTCATTTCTAAGGCGGAATTTGCACTGACCCAATCTCAAGATACGACACTCGATTCTGGGTTGTTCCGACTTGGGACTAGTGCGACAACAGCAGGCGATCGCTTCATCTACGATCGAACTACGGGTAATTTATTCTTTGATGAAGATGGAGTTGGTGGTGCAGCACAAGTTCAAATCGCCCAATTCTCCAATCAAGTAATGCTCGCTAGTACAAATATTACTGCGATCGCCTAACACTCAGCAGCTTCCCACAAGGTATTACGGCTACTTTCGTTATCCTTTGCGTAAGTCCTGCTTGGATTTTGGATTTTGCAATCCAAAATCCAAAATTTAAAATCTAAAATTCGTTCAAGTCGTTTCTGACGAGGTTTCGGGATAAGATTTTGTAGGAGCGTTTAATTCGTCTAAAGTACTCATCGATGATTCATTTTGTGATATGAGGTAGCTGTTTTGGGAATTTGCTAAATTTTCAACAGTTTCAAGTGCTTCAATAGCTTCAAGTGCCTTGGATGCAGACTGATATCGCGCTTTGAAGTCATCTTGTACCATTTTATTGAGAATCTCAGCTAAGGAGTTGCTTACTTGGACGCCATCGCTCCATTTAATTTGTCCGTCAGCATCTCTATCTAAGTCGCGCGGTGTTATCCCAGTTAAGGCTTTTATACCAACCATACCCACTGCATAGATATCGCTAGTGTAGTGCGGACGTCCCAAGCATTGCTCGGTTGGCGCGTAACCCTGAGTTCCAATACCAATAGTGAAGGCAGTTTGTTCTTGAGGTTCTAGCTGTTTGGCACTGACTTCTTTAACTGCCCCAAAGTCAATTAATACGAGCTTACCGTCTGAATGTCGCCGGATGATATTGCTAGGTTTAATATCCCGATGAATCACGTTGTTTTCATGGACAAATTTTAATGTTTGCAATAAGTCTTTGATAATTTTAATTGTTGCTATTTCATCAATTGTTCTGCCTGGTGGCAGTTCGTTACTCAGAGGATGACCAAGGATGTGTTCTTGTACTAAATAAAATTCTTCATCTTCTTCAAAATACGCTAAAAGTTGGGGAATTTGACGATGATTTCCCAATTTTTCGAGTGTTTGCGCTTCTGAGTGAAATAAGCGCCTGGCAAGTTGCAAGCCTCCAGGTTTGGTGTTGCTGGGTTTTAGTTGTTTGACAACACATCGCGGGTTACCAGGACGTTGGGTATCTTCGGCAATGTAAGTTTCGCTGAATCCACCTGCACCCAGAACTTTGACAATTTTGTAGCGTTGAGCCAACATTTTACCTGATAAAGCTAAGTCTCGTTCTCGGATTAGCTCTTGCAAGTCATCTTGTTGGCTGATAATCTCTTGGACAACGGGAGAAGTTTTATATTTTTGAAATATATCTACTAATTGGCGTTTTCTGAGGTTTTCTCTAGCTACTGAGGTTCCCAAATAGCTCAGTCCACAAAAAGCGATCGCTACCATTGGTACGGTAGTAGGAAAAATTAATCCCTCATGGATAAATAATCCATAACTGATGACTAACCAACTACCAGATAAAACCAAACTATACAAAAATCTATTGATACCGTGCTTGCTTCTACTGAGAATAAAGGCTGTACCGCCAACTAAAATCAACACAAACAAACCACGCAATGGTGGATTTGAAATATCTTGAGCGATCGCTTTACCTGTCATCAAAGTTGCGATGGCATTGGCATGAATTTCTATCCCCGACATCGGTTCGGGACTTTTACTAGCTGCTACTGGATAATAATCATTATTTAAGTTATCTGTTGAACCAATCAAAACTATCTTGTCTTTGAAAACTTTTCCCCGCTGTAAATAAGTGTTCCAGTTTTCCGGGTCGAGTACGTGCCAAAATGGTATTTGCTCGAATGTATCTGGAGGCCCCCAAAAATGAATGCGATCGCCTTTTAGCCGGGGATACTTTACTTTTGCTGCTAACAGTACTGCTTCATCAAATGACGGTAGCTTCTTAGTAAATAAATTATCTTCACCTAACAGCTTGGGAAACTCACTTGCTAATCGATGAACCTTACCATCAACCTCCACAGGAAAATTAACCGAGCCAATAAATACTGACCCCGTGTTAAACATCTGTTGTGGCTCTGTTAGTTGCATAAACGAGCCTTGATGCGTCTGAAAATTTTCGTACAGTGCCGCTAAGGTAACTTTACTGCCATATTTTTTTAATGCTGCTTGCAGTTGGCGATCGTCGCTAGGGCCGTAGCTACTCGGTGTATCAAAAACAAGACCTATAGCTACAGCCCGCACCCCTGCTTTCATTAATTTTGTAATTACCTGAGCATAAGCAGCCCGTTTGTAAGGAAAAGATTTCAGTGGTTCTAGGTAGGCGTATTGTTGCGGATTTGTTTTATAGTACTGTTCGGGGACTGAGATTGATTGATCGTCTATTGCTAAAATTATGATGTCTTCTGGAGGCACAATCGCTCCGCGCACTTGAAAAAAGTGCGAAAGTGCCTGATTTTCCATCGAATTAGCTAAATCCAAATTAGAAGCAGTTAATAGTGCTGCCCCCATTGCCCAAGTTCCAGCCAGTAGATGACCTAAGCGAACTATCCACTTAGACTGACGTACCGCCGCCGTTGTAGAGGTGACTTTTGTCGGTTTAGTTGAGATTCTATTGGCAGCAGAGACACTATTTTTGGTTAAGGTAGATGTAGATTCTTCTGCCATATTGTGTTACTGATTGATTTAAGTCCAACATTTTTATTTATTTAGACCTCCTTATAACTACAACCACATTGAAATAAGACTTAAAAATGCTAATCTTATACATTTGTAAAGTAACTTTTATTCATCAAGAAACTTTTGTATTGCAAAGCCAGCCCCAAGAAATTATTTCTCAGGTACTACCTAACTTCTTGCTTCTGTGTTGAGAGAGTTACAATTAGTGATTCTCCCACAGATCGCAGCGAATATACTCAGGCTTTGCACTTGTTTATTGCAAAATTTTACTCTAACTTAACCAAATGTGCATCCTTCACTGGGTAATTTCCCAGAAGCTGTTCTAAGTAAGTCTTCTATCTTTAGGCAAAATATTGCTATTCTCCACAAAGTCTGTCGCGATCGCCAAAGCTTTACTTATAGATAGGCATGAAATTATATTCTCTTTTGAGCTTATGCCATACCTCTTTGGGAGTAAACTTTAGTGTTATACAGCTATGAATACTGTTACCGGGTCAATTTTATTGGTAGATTTTGATTACAGGGTGGCTCTTGTAGTACCGGAGGTGAATGAGGTTTAGCACCCACGATCTCAACTCGAATCTTGCGGCGGTTTTAATGCCTTGAAAGACCTAGCATCAAAGCTATACGATGAAGTACTACTTTATAGATATTAGCAAACAAGACATTTGAAAATTGCTATAATCTATTGTTCCATCTAAATTCATTTATATTATTAGGTGTAAATTTGTATGGGTTCTCCAATGAATCGTCTGTCTATTTTTGTAGACGGAAACAATATGTTCTATGCTCAACAAAAAAATGGGTGGTTTTTTGACCCCCGACGAGTCTTAGAATACTTCAAACATGAGCAGTCAGAAACAACATTAATCAATGCATTCTGGTACACTGGCTTAAAAGACCCACAAGATCAACGAGGTTTTAGAGATGCTCTAATTAGTCTGGGATATACAGTGCGAACTAAAATTCTTAAAGAATACTATGATGATACTTCTGGTCGTTACTCACAAAAAGCAAATTTAGATATTGAAATTGTTGTAGATATGTTTAATACAGTAGATCAGTACGATCGAGTGGTATTATTTAGTGGTGATGGAGATTTTGAAAGAGCAATCGAACTATTACGTTCTAAAAATACACATATTACAGTAGTATCAACAGAAGGAATGATTGCTCGAGAACTCCGGAACGCTACGGATAGATATATAGATTTAAATGATATCAGAGATCAAATAGAAAAAACAGATGCTTAATATATTTAACAATTATTTACAAAGGTACGAGTAAAAGAAAAACTAAGTTTGAAGATATTTTGACGTAAGAATTCAGAATCCAGAATTGAGAACAGTTTGAAACCTAAGCTTAATAATTTGAAGAAAATTAACAAGTTATGAAAACCATGTTTTGACAATCATTCTGTTAGCGCAGCGGGGCGTAGCCCATTCTGAGTCCTGACTTTGTGAATTCTTATATTTTGACCCAAAAGTTAAAACTAAACAAGAAACTGGAAATGACAACTCAAACCGATCGAATCTTAATTTTTGATACTACACTGCGAGATGGAGAGCAGTGCCCTGGAGCAACGCTGAATATAGACGAAAAATTAACCATCGCTAAGCAATTGGCAAGGCTAGGCGTAGATATCATTGAGGCGGGGTTTGCCTTTGCCAGTCCCGGAGATTTTGAAGCAGTTACTAAGATTGCCGAAATTGTCGGCACAGAAAATGGGCCTGTAATTTGTAGTTTGGCAAGGGCGATTAAAGCAGATATTAAAGCAGCTGCCGAAGCATTAAAACCAGCAGCAAAAGGTAGAATTCACACCTTTATTTCGACATCAGATATTCACTTAGAATATCAACTGCGAAAGACAAGGGCAGAAGTATTAGCGATCGCCGAAGAAATGGTAGCTTATGCTAAATCCTTCATGGCAGATGTCGAATTTTCGCCAATGGATGCAGCCCGTTCCGATCCGGAATATTTGTATCAAGTATTAGAAGCAGCAATTAGAGCTGGTGCAACGACAATTAACATTCCCGATACAGTAGGTTACACCACACCTAGCGAATTTGGAGCCATCATTAAAGGCATTAAAGAAAACGTTCCCAACATCGACCAAGCGATTATTTCCGTTCACGGTCATAACGATTTAGGCTTGGCAGTTGCTAACTTTTTAGAAGCCGTAAAAAATGGCGCGCGCCAACTAGAATGTACGATTAATGGCATTGGCGAACGTGCAGGAAATGCCTCATTAGAAGAATTAGTAATGGCGTTACACGTGCGGCGGCAATATTTTAATCCATATTTGGGAAGGGCGGAAGAATCTCAAGAACCCCTGACGAATATTGACACCCGTGAGATTTATCGCACCTCACGTTTGGTTTCTAATTTGACAGGAATGCTAGTGCAACCAAATAAAGCGATCGTCGGGGCAAATGCCTTTGCCCATGAATCTGGCATTCACCAAGATGGGGTATTAAAAAATAAACTCACCTACGAAATCATGGATGCCCAATTGATTGGCTTGACAGACAATCAAATAGTTTTGGGCAAACATTCAGGCAGAAATGCTTTTCGCACCCGGTTAAAAGAATTGGGTTTTGAATTATCGGATAGCGAATTAAATAAAGCATTCGTTAGATTCAAAGAAGTCGCAGATAAAAAGAAAGAAATATCCGATCGCGACTTAGAAGCGATCGTTAACGACGAAATCCAACAAGCACCCGATTTATTCCGGGTAGAATTAGTGCAAGTTTCCTGCGGTAGCAACGCCCGTCCCACCGCTACAGTTACTTTACGTACCCCGGAAGGTGAAGAATTAACTGATGCTGCAATTGGTACCGGGCCGGTAGATGCAGTTTACAAAGCAATCAACCGCGTGGTGAATGTACCCAACCAATTGATTGAGTTTTCTGTGCAATCAGTCACAGCAGGTATTGATGCTATTGGCGAAGTGACAATTCGTTTGCGTTATGAATCGAGAGTCTTTTCCGGTCATGCGGCGAATACAGATATCATCGTGGCATCAGCGCAAGCTTATGTAAACGCCCTCAATAGATTGTACGCAGCATTGCAAAGTCAAGAAAAATCAGAAGGCGTATCTGCACAGAAAGTCTAAAAACATTTCTGTTTTGATTTGCAGTTAATTTAGAAGCAAAACTAGGGTAGCACCGCTGTGCTACCCTATTTCATTTGCGGTTCAGTTGCTTTTGTACGTATTCGTAATTTTTGCAAAAAGTTAAGTATATTTAGTTAAGTATGAATATTTTTGGCTTTTTATATTTTGTCAGTTACGTAATATTCAGAAGCTTTTATTCTGAAAAACGATGTTTATAATCAATCAACTTGTATGGTTAGCGAGAAAACTACACAATTACCGCTTTGGGTACAAGATAGAGATATAGTCATTGCTAATGATGAACAAGTACAGTGGCGAGAAGGGAAACGTCCAGATTATTCGCTAAGCAATGAAATTCTCGAACGAGAGAAAAAATATCACCATCCTGGAGGTTCTTTAGAAGCGATCGCTGAAAATTTAGTCCGCACTTTTGAAATGGAAGCTTCTCATAAATCTAATCCCCAACAGTGGATTTCCATTGTTACTGATAAATTTAAAATGAGTACCAATGGCGGCGAACAATACACTGCTCAAGAAGTTGCACAAGAAGGTACTTATAACTTATTTTTGGGTGAAAGCGAGCAGTATAGCTCCAAATCCGAAACCTTTGAATCTTCCTTTGACCTATTTCATACAGCCTTTCCCAATGGCTTTTTTTGGGAATTAGCAGAAGTACTTTCGGGCCCGCCTACTGTTACCTTTAAGTGGCGACATTGGGGAACATTTAGCGGTTCTTATAAAGATTATGCGCCTACTGGCGAAACAGTAGAAATCGTAGGAGTTAGTATTGCTCGCGTCACTGATGATTTGAAAATTGAGTCTTTAGAGCATTATTTTGATAACAATGTTTTTCTGCAAAAATTAACCAGTGGTGGTTGCCCTTTCCATTCCTAAAATTTAGAAGATTTAGGATAGTGTGTACTCAGCTTGCACATTGTTGATAAAGTGAAAATCAAATTCCAGTAGTAGGGTGTGTTATGCCGTAGGCTAACGCACCTTCATTAATTTCACGTGCGTTACGCTGCACAACAACGTACCCTACTTTAATTTTATTAACTAAGTAGCTAGAATTACCTCTAGCTAGAGTTCAGATGCCAAGTCTCAACAGACTAATTATCTATTGTTTTCTCAACTAAGGAACGCAATGAATCTGCATCTGTATTTAACCGTTCTTGCTGGAACCAGAATGCAGGTATGTTATCGGAAGCACGAGCAAACACAACCAACCGTTTACAATTAGAACACTCATAAACTTGCAAAAATGGCGGCTCTGGTTTCCTTGGATATAAAAGTTTATAGACTTGTTTTTCAAAATCTTCATGAGATTCAGCTTGCTGATGTGCAGCGACTAAATTCTCAGCTAGTTTGTCAATTAGCGGTTCCCAAACAAGCTTAAAACCTTGCGGATTTGGAATTACAGAAAAGTTAATACTTTCACCACATAAACATCTGATTTTGGGCATAACAATCTTTGGGAATGAGAGTAATAAACAACAATAGCAATAACTATCTACTTAATCTTTTTATTAATAGTCATTAAAACCATTAGTACAGAAAAAATTTTTGATGTTCAATTTTTGTAGCTTGATATTGCTTGATATACTTTATCGTGAGTAGCCAGAGGTAATCGACAAGCTCCGATTACCTCTAACCAAAGCTAGATAATCAAGCTTCTGGAACTTGATTATCTATTGTTTTTTCAACTAAGGAACGCAATGAATCTGCATCTGTGTTTGCCCGCTCTTGCTGATACCAAAACGTAATTTCACGATCGGAAGCGCGTGCTAACACAGCTAGTCTTTTACAGTGAGAACATTCATAAACTTGTGGAAATTCTGGCTTTGGTCTTGTAGGAATTAAAAGTTTATAGACTTGTTTTTCAAACTCTTCATTAGATTCAGCTTGCTGATATGCAGTTACTAAATTATCGGCTAATTTTTCAATTAACGGTTCCCACACAAGATTAAAACCTTGCCTATTTGGAATTGGGGATAAGTTAATGATTTCACCGCATAAACAACTAATTTTGGGCATAAGAATTTTATCAAGTTGCATCAGCCTTATTATCGATTATTTTTTCAACTAAAGAACGCAGTGAATTTGCTTCTCCCTCTACAATTTCTCGCTGAAACCAGAATGCAGGCTTGGCATCAGATGCACTGCCAAATACAATTATTCGTCCACAATTAGGGCATTCATAAACTTGAATAAATTTTGGTTTTTTTAGATAAAAAAGGTCATAGGCTTGCTTTTCAAATTCTTCATCAGATTTAGCTTGTCGATGTGCATTTACCAAAGAGCCAATAAGTTTTTCAATTAGTGGTTCCCAAATAAGCTTAAACTCTTGCTTATTTGGAATCACGGATAAATTGATAACTTCATCACATAAACATCTGATCTTAGGCATGGAAATTCCTCCTAGCGGGAATAATCGAGAATAATTTGACCATTTTTGATGAAAATAACTCGGTTGACTCCGTGGTCTGGGGTGTTGAGGACATTTTCAGCTATGGTTCTAGCTTCGTCAACTCCAAGCAGACCGCTCTCTCCTAAACCTAATTCAACCACTACAATCTCAGCTTGATTGCCTTTGTCCATAATCTTTGTCTCAATGCTACGAGTACTAGCACTTTCAGGCTGTAGCAAATCACCTGATCTTTGGTTACTGTCTGGTTCAACGAAGCGATAGTCTCCACTTCTTGTACGAGATATTTCGGCTGCACCTTCCACCCTAGCTGTTCTTGGAAGTCTGCCAGCTTGCGCTTCTTCATCTAAAAACTCACCAACCCTCACTTCATCAGGGGTTGCTCTGGGATTATTATTTACGTATGGTTCGGGCGCATTTTCTGGTGGCGGTTCTGGTGGGTCGCTACTTGCTATTGGAACGTTGGGATTTTGCGGCTGTGGGTCAGCAGAATCAGGGGTTCCATCTTTATCAAAATCAAAATCAGGTCTTCCAACCCAAGTGAAAAAGTAGTTGTTCCGGCGGCTGTGGTAGTGCTAAGAGTTGACGCACCAACACCAGCAGACGAAGGAGCAGCAACAGCCGGAGCTACTTCAGAACCTACAACAGCAGCACATTCAGGATTAGCAGCGCAAGCGTCTAGCGATGATAGGAATGCATAAGCAGGTTGAGGAAAAATTCCTTTAAATATTAAAAGTACAAGAAATGTCCAAATTCCTACTAATCTAGATACAGATTTCTTTGTTTTTATACGCACAGAGGTTATCCTTAAAAAGCTGTATCTAATATGTATTAATAATTACGAAAGTAAAGGAGAATTATTACTGAATTCCGTAACTGTTTTCTACACTCATTGAAATTACACTAATCAATATTAAGATTTACGCAAATACTCTCTGAAACTCTTATTTATTTGTGTCATTTGCGGTTCATTTCTTCATAATTTTGCATAAGTTCTGAATATTCATCTAAAAGTTCTACAAAATATGCACAACCAAGTAACATTAATTCAACATCCATTGATTCAGCACAAACTAAACACGGAACATTAATTAAATGGACACTGCATAACTCGTTGATAAACAAAGAACAGCTTAACCCATCGCTGTTGAGGATCTAACGATCGCGATTTTCTTCCCAATAAGAAACACCTAATGCTTTTGGGGTTGCAGATTTACCAGGTTTACTCACCAGTGCCAAAATTGCGATCGCATAAGGTAGCATCACCAGAAATTGATAAGGTATATTTGCACCTAACGCCTGAATTCGTAGCTGTAAGGCTTCTGTAGCTCCAAATAACAAACAAGCTAAAGCAGTGCCTACAGGATGCCACCTGCCAAAAATTAAAGCAGCGATCGCAATAAATCCTTTGCCAGCACTCATGTTTTCAGTAAAAAATCTTACCTGTACTAAAGCAAGATCGGCTCCTCCCAAACTGGCAAGACAGCCAGCGATCGCCACTGACAAATACCTCACTAATTCTACAGATATTCCAGCCGTTTTTGCCGCTTGGGGATGTTCTCCGACTGCGCGTAAAGTCAGACCAAAGTTTGTACGAAATAAAATATACGTAGTTATAACAACTAATAAAATAAGTAAATATACTAAAATATGTTGTTGAAATAGCAGCGACCCCAACAGCGGAATATTGGCAAGACCAGGGATAACTATAGCCTCAATTCCCGGTAATCTTTGGGTGCTACCGCCGCTAAATACCAACCGTGCCAAAAACGATGTCATCCCAGATGCTACTAGATTAATTGCTAACCCTGATACTAACTGGTCAACACGTAAAGTCACGCATAAAAAAGCATGAAGTAGACCTACTAAAGCTCCTGCAATCAAAGTTGCAAACAGACCAATCCAAACATTGCCCGTGTAAAAAGTAGCAACAGCACTAGTAAAAGCTCCAGTCAGCAACATGCCTTCCAGGGCAATATTTAGTACTCCCGAACGTTCCGAGTACAATCCTCCGAGTGCGGCAAATGCTAGCGGCACAGTTAAACGCAGACTTGCTGCCAGGTAATCAGAAAAGAAGGTTAGGTTATCCATTACCAATCCCCATTTGCCTCAACTAACTCACGCGCAAATGCGATCGCATCTGTTGCTGTTGAAATTTTTCCTTCGGCTTGGGCGATGGCAATCTCTGTCAACAGTTTGCCGACAATTGGCGAAGCTGGAATATCTAGTGCTATAATCAACTCCTTCCCGCTAACTAATGGAGTGGGATGAGCAACCAGATCGTCAGGGTTCAGGTAGCGGTTGATTAAAGGTGCAAAGACCAGGCAACGCGTTGTATATGTTTCTTCTGTTGTAGCAACTGCTGTGTCGAGCTGCTTGTCGCCAGATATCGCCTCTACCAAATTATCTGATGCTACGGCTAACGCTACCGTGGCGGGAAAAATAATATCTGCGTCTTGAAACAAAAAGTATTGTTCTCGCAAGGACATATTTGCTGCTTTCAGCTGCGGCGATAATCTCAAAGCTGTGGTTACACCGCGAATTTCGGCACGACTATAGGTAAGTTCTTGTAATTCTATTTCTGCTAATTCTGGATTTGGATTTACCAGGCAAGCAAGTTTGGCAATGCCTAGCCAAGTAGTTTTGACAGTATCTCGGACATATAGTTGCAGTTGTACTCCTAGTTGTTGCCAATTTTGGGCGAGAAAAACTGCTGCCTTGTCAACTGCTGCGAGTTTGTTTAAGCTTTCACGGGTGGCATTTTTGAAGAAAGCGGTAAGTAAACCATCTTCCCAAGCAGTTGTTATCCAGGAAGTACCTTGAGATGCCAATAAATAACCGATTTCGACACGAAATCTTTCCGGTGCAACTTTGGCCAGATGCGATGCCAAAGAACGAATTGTGCCTTGGGTAACTGGCTCAATAGTAAAATTGAGTTGGGCAGCTTGGCGATAAGCTCGCATTAACCGTAAAGGGTCGTCTTCGAGGTTAGCAGGTGATATCATTCGCAAAATGCCTTGTTGTAAGTCTGCGTAACCTTGCAAGGGATCGATGATTTCTTGGGTGTGGGGATTATAAGCGATCGCATTTATTGTAAAGTCCCGCCTGTGCAAGTCAACTGCTAAACTATCTCCTTCTTGTTGGGCAAAATCAGCCGTGGCGTGGGGAAAAACTACACGGGCAATTTGTCTTTCGGCATCGAGTAAGACAAAGCCAGCATTATAATGACGAGCGATCGCTCTGGCCACATTTACAGCATTTGATGATATTACAAAATCGAGATCCAAGTATTCGCGGGTTCTGCCCAGGATGGCATCGCGTACAGCACCACCCACCATATAAGCGGGTTCTGGCAATAATGCCAAGCTAAAAGGCCAATTTTCGGGAGCTAGGGTAGAAGCAACAAAAGAATGCATTGTAATAAAAATCAACCCAGCAACTAATGAATAACAGTCGAGCTTAAGCTAGATTAACAATAAAGGCATCAGGAGTTGGTTCTATTATGTGTATTTGCGTCAACTGCCACTACGTAGACCGCTGTCTCACCTATCACGCTGTAGAAACGCAGCACCAACAACCCCATTTAACTGAAACACCAGATTTCGACCCGAACGAACCTTCTATCAACGTCAACATCCGCACTAAAGGCGAAATCATTGAAATGGAATGGGATGTTGTTGGTTGTTTGAGCTTTAAGCGCGAAACCGGTAAATGGTCGAAGTTGCGTCCTGGTGAATTAGTACCAACTTGAAAAGTTAATCGCTTTTTCGATTTTAGATTTGCAATTTGAGAAAAATTTTTGCAAAATTATGTTGCTGATTTCATGTATGAAAAAGATTGTGCATGATATCAAAATCCTTGTAGAGACGTTGCAATGCAACGTCTCTACATCTGATTAATTAAATTGACGATCGCAGTTGCTAAATCAATCGGTTCAACGGGTTTGGGTAGGTGTTTTTGAAATCCGGCTGCTAGCGCTCGATCGTAGTTGATTTCTCCAGCATAAGCAGTCAAAGCGATGGCTGGAATTTGTCCGTTTTGTTCTGGTGGCAATTTTCTGATTTCGCGTAGCAGCATGTAGCCATCCATGAACGGCATTCCAATGTCGCTTAATAAAATATCTGGCTTGGAGTTAGCCAGTGCTTCTAATGCTTCGGTTGCGGATTCAACAGCGGTTACAATGGCTCCATACTGTTCTAAGGCGAAGCTAAAAAACTCGCGTACATCTGGTTGGTCGTCCACAAGCAAAACTTCGACTCCCAAAAGTAATGAGTCTTCAGTACTCAGGTCTGAATTAGAAGATTCCGGGCTAGAAACTCGTGACTCAGAACTTTTGAGCAAAGGTAGCTTGACTATAAAGGTTGCTCCTTGTCCTTCTCCTGGACTGTCTGCTTCAACTGTACCACCGTGAAGTTCAACTAAATGACGCACAATTGCTAGCCCCAATCCCAAGCCGCCAAATACTCTCGTTGTCTTGGCATCTGCTTGGCGGAAGTAGTCAAAGACATGAGGCAAAAATTCTGGACTAATTCCTTTACCCGTATCAGTTACCTTGATTTGAGCGTCCGAGTTAACTTGTTCTAAATGTACTTCTACCCGTCCTCCAGATGGTGTAAATTTTACAGCATTTGATAGTAAATTCCACATAACTTGTTGCAAGCGATCGCCATCGCCTAAAACTTTTCCTACATCGTTGCCAAGAAACGTCTGAATCTCAATTGATTTGGCTTCTGCTGCTAAACGTACCGTTTCTTGGGCGGCGGCGATCGCAACTTTTAAATCGACTGCATGAAGATTTAAACTCAGCTTACCTTGTAAAATCCGCGACACATCAAGCAAATCTTCAATGAGTTGGGTTTGTAACTGGGCGTTGCGTTCGATAGTCTCCAAGGCACGGGCTTTAGTTGCATCGTCAAACTTCCGGGTTCTAAGTAACTTGGCCCAGCCTAAAATCGGATTTAGCGGAGTTCGCAATTCGTGAGAAAGCACCGCCAGAAATTCATCTTTGATGCGGTTGGCTTTTTCAGCTTGCGCCCGTGCTGTCTTTTCGGCTTCGTAAAGTTGAGCGCGGGCGATGGCTTGACCGCATTGCTGCCCCAATGTCAGCATAAATCTCCGGTCTTCTTCATTAAATACTTGGGCAGTAGCAAAGCTAAATCCCAATGCGCCAATAGCTTTACCTTCTGCCATCATCGGTATGGAAGCCCAAGCATTATTTCCAGTCAGGGCCGCAGCATCGGCTAAGCTGGGATAGCTGGCGGTGAAGGCTGCTAAATTTTGGCAAAAAATTGGCTTTTTAGTTCTGATTGTTTCTGCAATTTGGTTAGGTGCGCTAATCGGAAAACTTTCCCAGATATCTATTAGCGATCGTGGATAGCCAGTTGCTTGCACAACTTTCAAGGTATTATTTTCTTCAGCTACTAAGACAACGGAACCAGCAGATGCTCCCAAGGCAGTAATTCCTTGATTCATCACCACATCAGCTACTTGTTGGGGAGTTAGGGCTTCCGAGAGGGCAGCGGTGATACTTTGTAAAAGTACGGTACGATTGACAGAACGCTCGGCAGCTTGTTTTGCTTGTTGAGTTTCTTGGTAGAGTCTGGCATTGTCAATGGCTGTAGCAGCACGACGAGCAATGTCTTCTGCTAAAGCTAAGTCTGTCTGTTGATAGTGCCGACCAGACTCGGCTGTAAAAAAAGAGATGGCGCCGAATAATTGCCCGCGGGAACGGACTGGAATCACCATTAAAGAATGAATATCCAAACTTTGCAGCAATTGCAGATGTTCCTCATTTTGAGCCATCTGTAAAAGATGAGAGTTAGCTAATTGGGGATAAAAAACAGATATTCCCAGCTGTAGCTGCTGTACAAGCTGTTGTGTGCCGCTTTTGGGTGGATAACGTCGTTGGATTTCGTCTAATATATTCTTTTTCGTTGGGTCGGCAATTGCGATCGCAATTTGTTTGCTCGACCAATCTTCCTGGAAAACATCTACAATACACCAATCTGCTAGGGTAGGAACTGCTAAATGAGCCACATTAGCCAAGGTGATTTCGTAATCCAATGAGGCGGCTAGTAGGGTGCTGGCTTCGACTAAAAACTGTTGTGTAGCTTCAATTCGTTTGCGCTCGCTGATATCTTCGATAATACCTAACGCATACTTGAGTTGCCCTTGATTATTCCAAACTGCTGATGAAGTCAGGTTTATCCAAAGGATGGAACCATCTTTGCGGATGTAGCGCTTCTCTAAAGAATAACCGTTAATTTCTTGTGCCAAAACTCGCCGAGCATTCTCTATATCGGCTTCTAAGTCGCCAGGATGGGTAATTTCCTGAAAGTTCATCTGCATTAACTCTTCATAGCTGTATCCGGTAATTTCGCATAGCGCCGGATTAACCTGAAGAAATCGTCCATCCAAGGCTACCAAAGCAATGCCGACAGCGGCTTGATCGAACATTGCTCGGAATCTTTCTTCGCTTTCTCGCAAGGCAACTTCGGTTTGTTTTGCTGCTGTCACATCTGCCAGAATCATGCCAATTCCCAAGGTTTCGCCCATACGATTGTTGACTGGGTAATAGTTGCCCAGCCAGTATTGATAATTTCCGGGTTGCCCTGGTGTCTCGATGCCCATTTCTACATTCACCAGAGGTTCTCCAGTCTCCAACACCTGCTGTAACTGTGCTTCTAACTCAGCCGCCATCTCTGGAAGTAATTCTTGAAATTTCCGTCCTAAGTGTTCTTCTATAGTTAAACCGTTAATGTCAGCAAACACTTGATTGATGCGGAGATATCGCAGTTGCCGATCTAAAAAGCATACAGCAACAGGAGCCGCTGCTAAGAGCGCATCCAAAAGAGATAGAGATTCGGCATAATGAATTAAAGCTTGGTGGATATCTTGATAAAGTTGGGCATTTTCCACTGCTAAGGCGGCACGATAGGCGACATCTGTTGCTAAAGTCAAGTCAGAGCGATCGTAGCGACGTTCCGATTGGGTGCTGACAAAGCTGATGCTGCCGAGTACTCGTCCTCTGGCGATTAACGGCACAATCATTATCGATTTAATCCCCAATTGTCGAACGAGTTCTAAGTGTTCTTGATTTGAAATATTTGCTACTAAGAAGGAATCAGATACTTCAGCGATTAATTCGCTTTGTCCTGTTTGTAGGACTTTAGTAATTGCGCTGTTGGAATCTGGCACATAGCCTGGATGTTTAGCTGCCAATTCTGCTTTTGCTGGGTCTGCATGAGCAATACCTAAGCTGCGAATGGAACCATCTTCATTGAGAATATTGACGCTACACCAATCTGCTAATTGGGGAACTGAAATTTTGGCAATTTGTTCTAAAGTTTGTTCGTAATCGAGGGAAGTAGAGAGTAAACTACTAACTTGGGCAATGTAGCGGAGTCTTTCTTCAGCCTGTTTGCGCTCTGTAATATCGAGAACAAAGAAAGCTCCTCGCTCAACAGTCCCCTCAAAGTGACTGCTACCTATCAAAACTGGCAAGCGGGAGCCGTCTTTACAAATATATTCTTTTTCGTAAGGCGTGCAAGAGGGGCTGGTTTGCAGTTGCATTAGTGCTTGGTCATCGAGTGGCAAATACTCTTTTGGAGTCAGGTTTTGCCAGTTGAGTTGGCCAGAAATTAATTCTGCACGAGAATAACCCAACATATCTAACAAGGCATCGTTAGCTTCTGTAATTTTGCCGCTTTTCTCCCAGAAGCCAATGCCAATCATGTTTGATTCGACTACGCTGCGAAACTTCGCTTCACTTTGCCGTAATGTTTGCTCGGATTGCTTTTGGTGAGTGATATCAATGGATGTGACACCTACTCCTAGTACTTGTCCGTCTGGCAAACACACTGGATAGTAGCTGACTAGAGCATAACGATACACCCCAGGCGGATAAGTTTCACCGCTGATTTCCTGGTTAAATAAGGGCTGCCCAGTTGCCATCACTTGCCGAAAGATAGGCTCAATTCGGTCTTGCCATTCTGGTAGAACTTCCCCAAAGG
Source organism: Nostoc sp. DedSLP01 (assembly GCA_034530875.2). Classification (GTDB taxonomy): domain Bacteria; phylum Cyanobacteriota; class Cyanobacteriia; order Cyanobacteriales; family Nostocaceae; genus Nostoc. Next base: position 260,422 of record JAVRCJ020000007.1, on the reverse strand, counting down.
TGCGACCGAGATGTTGACTTAGCGGTACGCCATTTGTGGCTGCTAGGGCTTCATTTACGTAAACGTAGCGAAGTTCGCGATCGAAGAAAGCCAACCCCACTGGTGAAGCAGTCAGCCAAGCATTCTGCAAGGCTAAAGATTCATCTTTTTGCTGAACGGCTTGCTGAAGTTGTCTCTGCAATCTGGATTTTTCTAGTTCTGCTTGGTATCGCTGGGTAATATTCACAGCCACACAAGTAATACCATGAATGGTATTGTCTGCATCTTTTAACGGTTCGATCAGCAGGTCGTAATAAAAGTTTTCTCCGCTTACTGGCAAACAAACTTCTTCACGAGTTGCAACACCAGTTGTTAATACTTTTTGCTTGATTGCTGTTAAGTGTTCTGCCACTGAGGCGGGAAATAATTCTGCATCAGATTTACCTAAGATTTCTAGTATTTTGTCTCCAGCTTGAGGGTTATGAATCCACTGATATCGCAAATTGCCATCTTGCTGAAATACCAGAATATCCGAACTGCTTAAGGCTAAGCGAAATCTTTCTTCAGAGACTTTCAGCTTTTGTAAATTTATTTCAGTCCCTTTTTTCGCATTCTTTAATGCTTCACAGAGGATACTAAAGAGCAATCCCTGTAATACGAATAACCCCAGCCGCACAGTATTCGATAAATCAAAACTCAGCCCATCGGCTGGCAAAAGGAAAAAGTAATTGCTCAGTAGCCCAGACAAAAAGGTTGCTAATAGTCCTGATTTGAAACCACCATACCACGCACTCACCATTACAGCGCTAAAAAACAGCAAAAAAGGAGTTTTACTCATGCTCAGCCAAGGATCTAGCAACAGCATGAGTGCTAAGGCAAGTGCGACATTTAATACAGCAATGCCGTAACGCAGTAATTGGGAATAAGGAATGTGGAGCATTAAAATGTTTGGGACTAACCAATACTTATTGCACAGGCTGTACATACCCTAAGCTAGTTTACTAGTTTTAGTAATTTATCTCTAGATAGATTTTTTGTAAATTTTTAAAACTTATTTTCTTAAAAGTTAATTATCAAGTTATGTAGTAGCCAATGTTAGAAACAACGATTAATTTTTTCTAAAAACTATATTGATTTTAATGCAATAAATACTCAATTTTTCCCAAGTTAGTCACCACAGTTAAGCGCAAAATTTATGGTATTAAATATGCTTGTGCTTTGGTTGTTTGTTATTTAGCCACAATAACTAGAGGATAAAATTTTTACTTGCTAGAAGCGCTTCTAAAGTTTCGTGGCTGAGGGGTTTAGAGAACAGGTAACCTTGACCCAATTCGCATCCAAGCTGCTGTAACCATTGAAGTTGCTGTGGTGTTTCAATACCTTCTGCAACAACGCCTAATCCCAGTCGATCGCTCAAAGCAATAATGGTACTAATAACTTGGTAATTACGGTTGCCTTCTCGCATCTGGCTGACAAATGAGCGATCGATTTTCAAATTATCAGTGGGTAACCGATGGAGGTAATTGAGCGATGAATAACCAGTACCAAAGTCATCAATACTAATTTGAATTTTCCTGGTCTTTAATTCGGTTAATAAATCTATAGTCTTACTAGTATTTTCAATGAGCATACTTTCAGTAATTTCTAGGACTATGGAATCGCCAATTAAATTTGTTTGGGCGAGGATTTTATCGATGTCTTCAATTAAGCTGCCTTGGCGAATATCTTGAGCAGAAAGGTTAATACTTACCTTCAGCGGCCAGTGAGTAGTAAACTTTGTTTTCCAGTTTGCTAGTTGTTGGCAAGCTGTGTAGAGCATCCAGCGATCGATTTGCACGATTAGTCCGGTTTCTTCGGCGATCGCAATAAATTCCTTGGGCAAAACAAACCCGCGAGTCGGATGTTCCCAGCGCACCAATGCTTCAAATCCAATCAGCCGACCTACTTGGGGTTGGCTTTGCCCGTTGTAAGTATTGCCCAGGATGTCAACAATCGGCTGGTAGTAGATGGCAAATTCTTCTCTTTCTAGAGCTTTGCGAATATCGTTTTCTAAAGTCAGCCGATGTACAGCTTGAGCGTGCATTTTGACATCAAAAATTTTATAGGAACTTCTTTTGTGAGCTTTGGCTCGATACATGGCAATATCCGCATCTCGCAGTAAATCCGAGGCTTGACAATAATCTTTCGTTCCTAAGACAATGCCGATGCTTGTACCTATTGCTACCTCTGTATCATTCAGTAGCAGCGGTGTTTGAAAATCTGCGAGGATACGCTCGGTAATTTGAATCGCTTTTTCAATACCAGGAATATCTTCGAGCAAAATTACGAATTCGTCGCCACCAATACGAGCGACTAAATCAACCTCTCGCAAATGATTTTTGAGTTTTTGAGCAATATCTTTGAGTAGTTGGTCTCCAGTTAAATGTCCGAGGCTGTCATTGATGACTTTGAACCGATCTAGGTCGAGAAACAAAACAGCATAACGATAAGTTTCTACACGTTTAGCTCGGTTAATGGCTAATTCCAACCGCTTCAACAACAGGGTCCGATTTGGTAAACCCGTCAATGGATCGTGCAAGGCGTTGTGGACGATCAACTCTTGTACTTGTTTTTTGTCGCTGACATCCAATAAAACACCGTACCAGACAATATTGCCATTCTGGCGGGACTCTGGACGAGCATTTGTCTGTACCCACTTGAGTTTGCCGGAGGGTGTAATTAATCGCCACTCGTAAGAAAATGGCTTTAAAGTGCGAGCGCTTTTTAAAGCAGCCATATAAAATGCAGCGCGATCGTGAGGATGAATTTGTCCAAAGCAAAGAGACGGATTTTCTAAAATTCGATCTGGTGTTAACTCTAAAAGATCCAAACAGCCCAAACTGATGTATTCAAAAGCAAAAGAACCGCCAGAATAACGTACAAAGCTGTAAATCATTCCGGGTATATTAGATGCTAATGTTTCTAGTAGCTTTTGGGCTTGTTTGCGCTCTGCTCGCACCCGTGCATCCCGGAGTTCTCGCCGCACTGCCTCTGGCAAGCGATTTAAGTTATCCTTCATCACATAATCATGAGCGCCAGCTTTCATCATTTCCACAGCCAATACTTCGCCGATAGTGCCAGAAACTAAAATGAAGGGAATATCTTTCTGGCTTTGTTTTGCTATTTCTAAAGCCGCACAAGCATCGAATCCAGGCAATCGGTAATCTGAAATTATCGCATCCCAGCTACCGCTATTGAGTGCTTTGCCTAGCTCCTCGGCTGTTTGCACCCGCTGCCAAATTGGATTGAAACCACCACGACGCAATTGGGCAATCACTAGGATAGCATCAGGCTCGTAATCTTCAACAATCAGCACATTCAAGGTTTCACTCATACCCTAGAATCTCCTTGGTAACCATTGACCAATCTGGTAATCTTTTCATGCCAATTTTTTGAAAATGCCTCCAGTATTGAAAAATGGGTTAATCGGGGATTTGGCTATTAGACTTCTTGCAGAAGTGAGGAAAAAGGCAAAGTGCAACTTCTGGAAGGAAAAAGGGCAAAGGGGAAAAGGGAAAGGAAAATCTTTACTTTTCCTTTTAACCTTTCCGCTTTTCTCTTTGCTTGTAAAAATAGTTTTGCAAGAGACTCCATGAATACAATTCACAACGAAGGAATGAAAATATGTCTTTCCTAGTCACCAGTCCCCAATCCCCAGTCCCTATTTTCAAGGCAGGTCTATTGTATAATCGGCTTTATTACTCAATCAATTTTGAATTTTAGATTGACTCAAGGTCTCAAGGCGGTGGCTGTGAGTACAGAATGTTACATTTAAAATTTGACATTTGTTCTTGCCTTTCTATTCACTTAATCTCAAACCAGTTTTAAATATTGGATAGAGAATTATTTAATAAAAAATTCCAAATTTGTCTTGTAAAGTTACGCCTTCATGAAGCTGTAGCTTTTGACTTTGCGTAAAATTTAAAATTCGGTCAACCCGGCTTTGTGCTTTTTGTCTACTAATTGCAGGCAGTTGAACTATGCTGGAAATTCCTGAATATCAAATTCGGACGAAAATCCATGAAAGCGTTAATTCACGGGTTTATAGAGGAATTCACGAACCTGATGGTTTGCCTGTAATCTTCAAAGTTTTAAAAAAAGAGTACCCCACCCCGGAAGAAATCACCCGCTATAAGCTCGAATATGAAATTACACGTAGCTTATCATTAGCAGGCACGATCCAAGCTTATAGTTTCCAACAATATCAAAATACTTTTGTATTGCTTTTGGAAGATTTTGGCGGAGAATCTTTAACAAAAATCATTACGACCAGAAGATTTACATTAACAGAGTTTCTGAAGTTAGCGATTCAAATAACTCAAAGTTTAAGTGAAATTCATAGTGCAAATATTATTCATAAAGATATTAATCCATCCAATATTGTTTTTAATCCTGAAACACAACAACTCAAAATTATTGACTTTGGAATTTCAACCGACTTATCCCGCGAGACGTTAACTATTAAAAGTCCGAAAGTATTAGAGGGAACGCTAGCTTACATATCTCCAGAGCAAACAGGTAGAATGAATCGTTCTCTGGACTATCGCACTGATTTTTATTGTCTAGGTGCTACCTTCTATCAACTGTTGACGAATCGATTGCCCTTTGAATCCAACGATGCCCTGGAGTTAATTCATTATCACCTGGCTTTAGAACCTGTTGCACCTCATTTAATCGATCTGCGAGTTCCTGTAATGGTTTCAGAAATTGTTATGAAACTGTTAGCTAAAACCGCAGAGGAACGATATCAAAGTGCTTGGGGAATTAAAACCGATCTAGAAAAGTGCCTCAACCAGCTAGAAAGCACAGGAAAAATTGAGACTTTTTTACTAGGACAACAGGATATTTCTGATAAATTTCAAATCTCGGAAAAACTCTATGGCAGAGAAAGGGAGGTAAAGACATTATTAGCAGGATTTCAAAGAGTAGCAGGTAAAGGAAATAAAGACGCGTCTTCCCGCCAAGCTGAACTGATGCTGATTGCAGGGTATTCCGGTATTGGAAAATCAGTTTTGGTGCAGGAAATTTATCGACCGATTACGCAACAACGAGGCTATTTTATTGCGGGTAAATTTGACCAGTATCAGCGCAATATCCCTTATTTTGCGATCGCCCAAGCTTTTGACTCGCTGATCGAACAATTGCTGACTGAAGACGAAGTGCAATTATCTGTGTGGCGCAAGCATCTTTTGGCTGCCCTTGGTGGAAACGGTAAAGTCATTACTCAGGTAATTCCGGCATTGGAGTTGATTGTCGGCAACCAACCAGATGTACCTATTCTACCGCCAACAGAAGCCCAAAATCGGTTTCACCAAGTTTTCCAAAATTTCATTGGCGTCTTTACTCAGCCAGAACACCCCCTGGTAGTTTTTTTGGACGATCTTCAGTGGGTAGATAATGCCTCCTTAAAGCTGATTCAATTGCTAGCTACCGCCACCACAGTGGAGTCTTTGTTGTTAATCGGGGCATATCGAGATAATGAGGTAAATCCAACGCATCCCTTGATGCAGATGGTAAAGGAAATCCGCGAGAGTGGAGGAGCGATAAATCAACTTTTTCTCTCTCCCTTAAGCTTACCTGACATCAATCAGTTAATCGCCGATACATTGCACTGCCACCTGTCAGATTCTCTGTCATTAGCAGAACTAGTAAAGCTCAAAACTGGCGGCAATCCGTTTTTCATGAATGAATTTTTAAAATCTTTGTCTAGTGAAGGTTTATTAGAATTCGATCGCCAAACTAACAAATGGCAATGGTCGATAGAGCAAATTCAGCAGCGGCAAATTACAGATAATGTCGTACATTTGATGGCTGTAAAAATTCAAAAGCTTAACAAACAGACACAGCAAGTTTTACAGCTAGCTGCCTGCATTGGCAACTGTTTCGATCTCCAAACGCTAGCATGTACCGCCCAAATCGAACAGCAAGAAGCGGCCCGAGCTTTAGGAGTTGCGATCGCCCAAGGGTTGATTATACCCACGAGTAACGCCCACAAATCCCTAGTCTTGGACGTGCCACTCACAGCTGATTTGCCGCCAATAGAATACAAATTTGCCCACGATCGCATCCAGCAAGCTGCCTATTCCCTAATTCCCCCAAGCCAACAAAGCGACATCCATTGGCGACTGGGACAGTGCTTGTTGCAAATAACTCCCGCACAACAGTTAGAATCGAAAATTTTTGATATCACCAACCAGCTAAACCTCGGCATCAAAGCCGCCACAACTCAGTTAGATCGCGATCGTTTGTCTCGGTTAAACCTGATGGCAGGAGAAAAAGCCAAGGCATCAGCCGCCTATGACGCTGCTTGGCGATATTTACAAATTGGTTTGGATCTCCTAGCAACTAATAGCTGGCAAACGAATTACGATTTCACTTTGGATTTGTATAATGCAGCAACAGAAGCAGCCTATCTCAGCGGTAATTTCGAGCAAGTAGAGCCACTATTCCAAGAGGTACTCGATCGCGCCACAACCCTACTAGCTAGCTTAAAAGTCTACGATGTCAAAATTCAGACTTATGTGGCTGAAAATAAATTACTAGAGGCGATTCAAATTGCTTTAGAGTTGCTTGAAGAATTAGGAATTCACCTCCCCATTGAGCCAAGCAGTGAAGATGTTCGAGAAGCACTTGCACAAACTGCCTGCAAACTGGCAAACAGACGTATTGAAGATTTGGTTAATTTGCCAATGATGTCCCAGCCAGAGATCCTGGCGGCAATGCAGGTTTTAGCAAGAATGTGTGCCTCGGCTTATTTAGCAGTACCTTCTTTATTTTTGCTAATTGTACTCAAGATGGTGGATTTGCTCGTTGAGTACGGAAACATGACGTTGGCTCCCTTTGCTTATGCCGCCTATGGAATTATTCTCTGTGGAGTTGTTTTTGACATTGAAGCCGGGTATCAATTTGGTCAACTGGCTTTAATTCTGCTCGATCGCCCAGATGCCAAACCCATCCAAGCTAGAACCTTATTTGCGGTTAGCAACCAGATTAACGTTTGGAATACATACCTCAAAGAAAGCCTCAAGCCACTCCAGAACTGCTATCAAATTGGTTTAGAACAAGGGGATTTAGAGTTTGCTGGCTATGCAGCTATGTATTTTTGTGCTTATTCATTGGCCAGCGGTCAACCTCTGACTGAACTCCAACTACATTTAATTAATTACGCTCAAGCAGTCAAACAAATCAAGCATTCGGCTGCCATTGATTTCATAGATATTTCCTGGCAGACTGTTTTGAACTTGGTTGAGGAAGTAGCCGATCCAGGGATGTTATCGGGTAAAGCTTACGATGAAGCAAATCAACTATCCCAGATGCAACAAACCAATTTTCACGCGGGTTTGTTCTATTTCTACCTCAATAAATTATTTCTCTGTTATTTGTTTGGCGATGCAGATCGGGCAATTGCCAATGCCTTACTCGCCCAAGAATATTTACCAGCCATGACCGGGGCAGCTTTTGTTGCCATCTTTAATTTCTACGATTCTCTATGCCGACTGGCAATATATTCCGATACAGAGGTCAGCAAACAATCTCAATTGCTGGAAAAGGTAGCAGAAAATCAGGCAAAAATGCAACTTTGGGCGCACCATGCGCCAATGAACTATCTACACAAGTGGTATTTAGTAGAGGCAGAACGGTATCGGGTATTGGGTGAGGTAGTGGCAGCAATGGACGCCTACGATCGCGCCATTGCCTTAGCGAGGGAAAATCGATACCTGCAAGAAGAAGCTTTGGCTAACGAACTAGCGGCAAAATTCCATCTGGCAAACAACCGCATTACGATTGCCAAAGCTTATTTCCAAGAAGCGAGGTACGGCTACCTGCGGTGGGGAGCAACTGCTAAAGTCCAAAATTTAGAAAAACACTATCCCCAGCTTTTAGAGGTGCCGTCTCTCAAAACTGAAATACCTCAACTGGACACAATACAATTGGCTTCCAGGAAGTTAGAAACGCTCGACCTAGAGACGGTGTTGAAAGCCTCCCAGGCGATGGCCAGTGAAATTGTCTTAGATAAACTCCTGGCAAAATTAATGAACATTTTAATTGAAAATGCTGGGGCGCAAACAGGCTATCTAATTTTGCCAACACAAGACCAATGGCGGATTGAGGCGATGAAGTCGATTGACAATCGGCAAGCCATTTTAGAATCAGTTCCCCAAGAATCGATATTAAAAGACAGCAATTGTGATTTACCAAACGCCCTCATCAATTACGTGGTTCGCACCCAGGAAAGTGTAGTCTTGGATAATGCTGCTGCTGAAGGCAACTTTCAGTCCGAACCCTGGATTGTGCGGCGTCAATCGAAATCACTTCTTTGTACCCCCTTGTTGAATCAGGGAAAACTCACAGCAATTGTGCTTTTAGAAAACAATCTCAGCACTAAAGCATTTACCCCAGAGCGAATTGAAATTCTTTGCCTACTTTCTACTCAGGCAGCTATTTCCATTGATAATGCCCGTTTGTTAAAGCAACAAACACAGCTCAATGAATCTTTGCGGGCTGAAATTGCCGAACGCCAACAGGCACAAAAAGACCGCGATCGCTTAATTGCTATGCTACAAGCCACCACTGACTATGTTGGGATGGCAGACTCCCAAGGCAATATCCTCTGGAACAATGCTCAGTGTCGCAAACTCCTTGGTCTGTCCTTAGATGCAGACCTTTCCACTTTGAGAATCGCTAACTACCATCCCCAGTGGGCGCTAGATATCGTTCAAAACCAAGGCATTCCAACAGCAATTCGAGATGGTATTTGGGTTGGTGAAAATGCTTTGTTAAGCAGCGATGGCAGAGAAATTCCAGTTTCCCAATTGATCGTTGCTCACAAGGCACCAGATGGCAATGTGGAATATTTTTCTACCATCCTTCGGGATATCACTGAGGCCAAACACCGAGAAGCAGAACTAAAAACAGCAGAAACAACGCTGCAAAATTTGGTTATGGGAACGGCTGCGGTTACAGGACAAGATTTTTTCCCAGCTTTGGTTCATCATATTGCCGAAGCCTTGCACGTCCCCTATGCCCTTGTCACCGAACTAGTAGAAGGGAAATTGAAAGCTCTAGCTTTTTGGGCGCATGGGGCATTGCAACCACAAATATTCTACTTTCCGGCGCGTACACCATGCGAATTTGCCTTGAGAGAAGGATTGTTTTACTGCGAGAGCAATGTTCAGCAAACTTTCCCTGAAGACTTAGACTTGGTGGCAATGCAAGCAGAAAGTTATCTCGGTATTTCTTTAAAAAATGCCAGCGGCGATCCCATTGGCAATCTTTGCATTCTCGACACGCGACCGCTGTCAGATCGACGCCGAACAGAGATCATTTTAGACGTATTTGCAGCCCGGGCAGCAGCAGAATTAGAGCGCAAGAGAGCGATCGAAGCCCTGCATCAACTCAATCAGTCTTTGGAAATCAGGGTCAAACAACGAACAGCCGAACTAGAAACTGCTAACAAAGCATTAGAATCCTTTTCCTATTCAGTTTCCCATGATTTGCGGGCACCGCTGCGGGCGATCGATGGCTTTTCAAGAATCATGCAGGAAGATTACGGCCACCTTCTCGATACGGAAGCCAATCGTTACTTGAAAGTTATCCGCGATAATGCCAAACGCATGGGCGAGCTGATCGATGATTTGTTGACCTTATCCCGTTTGGATCGTAAGGAAATGTCGCGGCAGACCGTTTTTCCCAATGAGATTGTGAAAATGGCGCTCAATGATTTAGCCCCGGATCGGTCTGGTCGTGAGATTGAATTTGCGATCGCCAATTTACCTGTATGTCAAGCTGACCCTTCATTACTCAAACAAGTTTGGATTAACCTGTTATCCAATGCCATCAAGTATACCCGCTACAAACCCCATGCCCGCATTGAAGTGGGCTATCAGGCGATCAATAGTGAAGGAGCGTACTTTATCAGAGATAATGGTGCAGGATTTGATATGCGGTATGCCGATAATCTGTTTGGAGTTTTCCAACGTCTGCATCGAGAAGACGAATTTGAAGGTACGGGGATCGGACTGGCGATCGTGCAGCGGATTATTCAACGCCACGGTGGGCGCATCTGGGCAGAAGCAGCAAGCGATCGAGGTGCGACTTTTTACTTCACTATTCCCAATAACTAAGGCAGGAGGCAGGAGGCAGGATAAAAAAGGCTTTTGCGGTTTTTTCAAAGATGCATTAATCATAAGTGATTAACCGGACTTGATATGATTGACCAACTAAGCGATCGAACCACCGATCCATCTTCCGAAGAACCAATTGCCATACTTTTAGTCGAAGATAATTCGGCTGATGCCGAACTAACTATTCGGGCATTACGCCGCAGCAGAATTGCCAATAAAATTCAAGTCCTTGAGGACGGAGCAGCAGCCCTAGATTTTATTTTTTGTCAGGGAGACTATGCCCACCGCACCATGACAAATCAGCCCAAAGTAATCTTGCTGGATTTGAAACTACCAAAGGTCAGCGGATTAGAAGTTTTACGGCAACTCAAGTCCGATTCCCGCACACAAATAATTCCCGTTGTCATGCTGACCTCTTCCGCCGAAGAACGAGACTTAATTGAGAGTTACCAGCTTGGGGTGAATAGCTACATCGTCAAACCGGTCGATTTTGAACAATTTTTTCAAACAGTCCAACAACTTGGTTTTTATTGGGTCTTGTTTAACCAATTGCCAGTTTTTTAGAAGGAAGTGAACATTGGATATGGGGCATTGGGCATTGGGCATTGGGCATGGGGCATGGGGCATGGGGCATCGGGAATAGGGCATGGGGAATAGGGGTTCAGTCTTTTTTACTCGCGAACGAGTCTTTGATACTCGCCGACGAGTCTTTGATATTCGCGAACGAGTCTTTGATACTCGCCGACGAGTATTTGATATTCGTGAATGAAACCTTGAACTTTAATTCTCTGCCTCCATGCCCCATGCCCCATGCCATTCTTTTACCACTGCTACCAATTTTTCAATATGCGCTGCTTTATGAGTTGCCATCACAGATATTCTGATGCGACTTGTGGGCACTGTAGGCGGACGAATGGCTGGGGCAAAAATGCCAGCATCTTTGAGGCGCTTTCCAGCCTTGAGTGCATCTGTAGCATTAGGCAATTGAAAACATAATATAGGTGATTCTGAAGGCAGTAATTTGAGGTTGGGTAGCTGTTCGAGCAAAGTTTTTAAGTAACGCACATTTTCCCACAATTGGACGCGGCGTTGCGGTTCTTGTTGCACTATCTCGATCGCTGCTAAGGCTGCGGCTGTATCAGCAGGTGAAAGCCCAGTGGTGTATATCCAACTAGGTGCGCGGTTTCGCAAAAAGTCAATTAAGGCGTTACTTCCTGCTACATACCCGCCTAAACTACCCAAAGCTTTACTCAAGGTGCCAATTTGAATTAATTGTCTTCCCGTACATCCGAAATGTTCGACACACCCAGCACCAGTTTTTCCTAGTACGCCAGTAGCATGAGCTTCATCAACTAGCAGCATACAGCCAAATTCATCAGCTAGCTCCAACAGTGCTGGCATTGGACATAAATCTCCATCCATACTGAAGACGCTATCAGTCACAATCAAACAGCGTCGGTAATTTTGTCGTTGCTGACTCAGCTGGGTTTTGAGAGCTACAACATCACAATGGGGATATTCTAAAACTGTTGCACCGCTGAGAATCGCCCCATTTTTCAGACTGGAATGATTGTATTGGTCAGATAAAATTAAGTCTCGTTTGCCTACAAGGGCGGTAATTGTACCCAAATTAGCTAGATAGCCGGAACTAAATACTAAGGCATCTTCAGTTTGTTTGGTAGATGCGATCGCCTTTTCTAACTCCCTGTGTAATTCTCGATGCCCACTGAGCAATCTAGAACCAGTACTACCAGTACCAAATTCCTCAATAGCAGCGATCGCCGCTGCCATCAAACGTTCATCCCCAGCCAATCCCAAATAATCATTACTGGCAAAATTAATCACCTCTTGCCCGCCTAAAATCACCGTTGCACCAGCCCGTCCCTCAATACTTTGTACTGAACGATACCAGTCTGCCCGATGAATTGTTGCCAGAGATTTTTCTATCCAAGCATAAGGGTCATGGGGCATAGAGGGGGGTGTGGGGGGTGTGGGAGGTGTGGGAGGTGTGGGGGGTGTGGGAGGTGTGGGGGAATAACTAATGACCAATGACCAATGACTAATGACTAATAACCAACTTGTTCGCTACTACTGAGATGAGCGATCGCTTGTTTAATCCAATCCTCGACGTATGCATCTTTTGGGAGTCCGATGTCTTCACTGACCACATGTAAGGCGTGACTGACTTCATGAGCAGTATACCCTAAAGCAAACAGTGTCATTTGGACTTCTTCGAGGATTCCGGGTGCCGGGCCGCCAGTGGCGACGAAAAAGCCGGCTGACTTGCGCCACTCAATCAATTTGCTTTTCAGTTCTAAACAGATGCGTTCGGCAATTTTTTTGCCGACACCGGGGGCTTGAATTAAGATTTGGGTATTGCCAGCGATAATGGCTTGAACTAAGTCTGGTAGTTCTAAAGTGTCTAATAGAGCGATCGCTAAGGCTGCACCAATACCGCTAACCGTTAGCAAGTGGCGAAATAAATCGCGTTCGGCTGGAGAAGCAAAGCCATATAAAAATGGCACTTCTTCGCGAATTTGCAAATGGGTAAAAATTTGCGCCACTCCTCCGGAATCGGGTAAATGCTGCGCTAAACGTTGGGGAACTTGCAAGTCATACCCCATACCATTGACTTCCAAAGTTAGGATAACGCGATTAGCGCCTATTGTTTGGATACCTGCGACTATACCTTTTAGATAACTAATCATTTCAACAGACCATAATAATTTAATTTTGCAAGAATTCCACCTCAACAAAAACCTTTTATGAGGTAGCAGCGATCGGCGGGATACTCATCGTGCGATCGGAGTAACCCTTTTGGGATTCTCCATTAATGATTCCCTCTTGGTTGCCTACAGCAAATAAAGCAATATCACTAATTACCACAGACAACTGTTGGTTCCGTTGCAAATCTCGACATTTTGGTGCAGAAATTGCATCGCTTGACCTTTATCGCTGGTTAGGGGTACAATGTCAAGGTCTATTTCGCAACTGTAGATTAACTTTACATTTAATTTAAATCTCTGCAACTCCGTCTCAAGTTGTGGTATGTATGTTAGTCAATCGGCGTGAAAAACCAAAACTTATAAATTTTCCTGCCTACTTAGCTAATATTCTTTAGGACTCATATCTGATTTCTGAAATACACGTAAGGTGCGTTACGCCAAAGGCTAGCGCACCAGTTAACGATTTAGGTACGTTAGGCTACTAGCGTGTCAAGACTAAAATAGTGTATTAGTTTGGCTCTTGTGGGATGGGCGTCTCGCCATTGGTGTCAACTGAAGGTAGAAATGGCTTAACTGTTGGCTTCCTCACCCGCCAAGAAATAAATTTCACAGGCTTTTAGCTCAAGTCTACTTCAGTAGACTAAAAATTTTGGGGATATCTAGTGGACTGACACGACTAAAATGATCCAATAGATTTTTGATGTATTGATAGAAAGCAACGTTTTTGAGTTTTGCTAATGCACCAAATTAGCTGTGTGAGTCCACTACAGATACTTAAATTTTTTCATCAATCAAATCGGACTCGTACCGATTAAATTTGACCTTTTAAAAAATAAAGTGTCTCGTTTTAATTTTTACGAGATTTATACAACTCCATCAAAATCCCATATATTTTATGCACAGTTTCTATATTCTTTTGTATAATTTCTCGGCTTTCTTTGACTTGGCTTAAATGAAACTCAAGCAGTTCTGCATAAGGGCCATTACCAACAAATTGACTGCCGATTTCATTTGATATATTACCATCTACAAGATTAATCATTGTATATATGCGATTTCCTGGTTTCGCTGTTTCTACACGATTTTCTTGTTCTTCACCAACTCGAGTATTTGACTCTGCAACCCAAGTAGTAATTTCTAATTCAGTAATATCAACTATTGCTGTTTTAACAGCATTAATAATGTCATTAACTTCCAACTTATCGGGATTAGTATTACTCAAAATCGATTTCAATGGCTTCTGTTTATTTCCTGTTTCAATCCTCTCAGTTTCTTCGTTCTCTTCCTTTTTTTGATTTTCTAAATTATTCAATTCTTTTGGTAAAAGTGAGTCCATCGAAATTTCTCCTATATTCACTTATTTTTACATAGCTTGATTTTTTCAGACAGATTTAGTTGTTTTTTTGGCAACTCTTAAATATTGGTTGCCATAATTTACATTAGTATCGCAATCTACAAAATTATAAATTCGACTGTTTACCAAATCCTTAATTAATAAATTCAAAATAACGCAAGCCTTCCAAAATACCATTCGCATAGAAAGCCTTAGCTAAATATCGATAATCAGTTTGATTCTCGTTATACCATTCAAGTAATTCAGAACGAGCATTGCCTACAATAATACCGCGTTCTTCTCCAACACTAAATAAAGCAATATCATTACCCGAATCTCCACAAACAACTGTTGTATCAGGGAAAAATTCCAATTTTTCCTGTATATACTTCACAGCTAAACCTTTATCTGCATAAAGCGGTAAAATATCTAAATCTTGGCTGCCACTGTATATTAGATTGAACTTGAGATTCTGGCTTTCTAATAATAACTTCAACTGAGGTAAAACTTCTTTTGCTGCGGCTTCTTCGATTATATAACTAACCTTAAAAGGGCGTTGTTCAGATTCTTGTTGGAGAGTTAGTTTATTACTAAAATTTGCAGCAATATCTACAATTAATTCACGGTTCCAACCGACCGACAATTTTCTCGACCATTCTGGATCGGGAGTTTGATACTCTTTGTCTAAAGATACTTCAGTACCTACAGAACTTATGAGCGCATCGGGTTCTAAAAGCGATTTTTCTGAAGCTAATTGCTTATAGAGTGTAATCGATCGCCCTGTTGCATAAACTATCTTTGTACCGTGTTGTTGTCTATGCCTTTCTAGCTCGTCATTTAGTTCCTTTAACGCTTTGTCTTCCCCTACTAGGGTATTATCCAAATCGGTTACAAAAAGAAACGGTTTCATAAAAGCACAAACTGCAATAATAAGTACTCAGTATATCGGTAATGACTGTAAATTTATCCAGCCACTTAAAATTAAACCATTAGATTGACACAATAGAGCAGATGCAAGAAAAAATCTGCTGTCGTCACTTTTATGTATGAAAAATTGACAGAAATTATCTCTTTGTCAATATGCCATTGTGCTGAAATTTATAGTAAAAAATAGAGTTAGGTAATGCAGTTTATCAGCTAGCGATCGCCACATTCAATGACCTTAAACATAACGCACTAGAAATTTGTAGATTCTGTTATAAACTAGAATTCACTAATTCTGACTCCTAACTCACCAATTGCGGCTTTGATTTTATTCATCGCTTAAAGTTTCAATTAACAAATCCACCTGCTGCTGCCGCTTTTGCAAAAAATTTTCGCACTGACGCAAATACTCAACAGCCTTGCCAAATTGGTCAAAAACCTCTTCCAATTCCAACTCACCCGCCTCAATGCGGGCGATAATTCCCTCAATTTCAATAACTTTTGCCTCATAGTTCCACCCTTCCATCGAATCAGAACTAGAAGCACTCTTGCGTTTAACCATTAATTTCTCTGTGTTTGTCGTATTTTAGCGGCACAATACACTACGATACAATCAATTTAACCACCTCTACCGTCTTCTATTCGTGGTCAATACATCTCCACAACATTCGACTCCAATTCATTCTCCCTCTTTTATTCCGCCTCTTGAAAGTGGCGATCGCCTGACTTGCCCAGAATTTGAGCGTCGCTACAATGCCATGCCCAACCTTAAGAAAGCTGAATTGATCGAAGGAGTCGTTTACGTGGCATCACCTTTGCGCTTTGAATCACATGCCGAACCACATGGTAATTTGATGATTTGGCTGGGAAATTATAAGTTAGCGACGCCTGGTGTCAGATTGGGCGATAATCCAACTGTGCGCCTAGATTTAGATAACGAACCCCAGCCTGACGCCATTTTGTTAATCGATGCAGCCTGTGGCGGACAGTCTCATATAGGTAGTGATGGTTACGTCGAAGGTGCGCCAGAATTAGTAGCAGAAGTAGCCGCTAGCAGTGCTACCAAGGATTTGTATGATAAAAAACGCGCCTATCGTCGCAATGGCATTCAAGAATATATTGTTTGGCAGGTTTTTGAGCAGACTGTAAGCTGGTTCAGCTTACAAAATGGTGAATACGTCCCATTACTATTAAATGCCTCAGGCATCATTGAAAGTCAAATATTTCCTGGATTATGGCTGGATGTCTCAGCATTAGTTAGTGATAATATGCAACAGGTTTTGACAGTGTTGCAAACAGGGCTAAATTCAGCTGAACATCAAGCGTTTGCTCAGCAGTTGAACAATGGCTGATTTATTGACACTTGCACACCTATCAAAACATAGCGATTCAGCATTTATGATTTTGACGACGCATTTATGATTTTGGTGACACATTTATGATTTTGGCGAGCGCATTTATAATTTTGTGAGCGCATTTATAATTTTGGCGAGCGCATTTATAATTTTGTGAGCGCATTTATAATTTTGTGAGCGCATTTATAATTTTGGCGACGCATTTATGATTTTTGTGAGCGTATTTATAATTTTGTGAGCGCATTTATGATTTTGGCGAGCGCATTTATGATTTTGGCGAGCGCATTTATGATTTTGGCGAGCGCATTTATAATTTTGGCAGCGCATTTGTTATTTTGGCGAACTCATATCAAGTCCGCTAAATTACTTATAATATGTCATTGCGAGCGCAACGAAGTGGAGCGAAGCAACCGCAAGGACTCTGGGATTGCTTTTCTTCTCTACGAGACGCTTTCAGCGAACGAGACGCTCCGCGAACGCTTCGCTCGCAATGATAACTAATTAACCGGACATAATATCATTTGTTATGGTTAATGTTGACATAGGTTCTATTTCATTGCCTTTTCGACTTCTTCGCAAATTTTTACCCAAGCTTGGTTACGTTCTGCCTTATTTAGACTGTCGAGGGGTTTATCTGGAGGGTGAGCAGCTTGGTATTCTTGGATGTCGGTTTTTCTGTATGAGCTTGCACTAATTGGAATCCAGATAATGGTTAATCCCTCTTGTTCGGCTGCGTTGAGTAAGGGGGGTAGCTCATGTCTGTCGATGAAATCAGAGCCTATAAAGTTAGGGCTGACTAGCAGGATAGCAACCTTAGCTGTGGCTAATGCTTTTTCAATCTCGGCTTTCCATTTTGCGCCAGGTTTGATTTTGGTGTCATCCCAAACGATAAAATTTTCTGCACGAATATAGGGTTTTAGTTGTATTTGTAGTTCTGTTAACCATTCTGCATCTTGATGACTGTAGCTAACAAATATTTGGTTTCTGATGCTTTCTGACATAATTGGTTCCTTAATCGGGGCTGGTTCAATAATTCCTTTGTCTATTTGTTGTCTTTGTCGAGTTCTTATATCTTCATACCCATCAAGTAGTTGACGCAAATCGAGTTTTAATTTTAGTTTGCCGATGGTGATTGTGCTTTCACCCATTGATTCGAGTCCAAGTAGTTCTTGGTAGTCGAGGGGCGGATGTTTGGGATAGTTGGGGACAGGAACCCATTCGGTGATTTCGAGATTGGGAAGACTTTTGTGGATTTTTTGGAAGACATCGCGGAGAATACCGAGAAATAAGCGGCGGGTTTCTTTACGTTCGCTAATGGTGATGAAGATTTTTTTGTCTTCGGGATCCGCTTTGATGCGAGCAATATTGTAGATTTCGTTGTTTTCTTGATATTGCAGCATTACGCCACTGCGCCAATAGATTTGGTTATGAATTTTTTCGTGGGTAATGACGATGAAGCGGGAGATGATGCTTTCGGGGAGAACTTTGTAATGGTATTGAAATTCCAGGGTTTCGCCGTCGAGTTCTGTTTCGTCTGGTTCGTCTTTAGGCAGAAGTCCCGCAATCAGAAATTGTGGTGGGTAACATTCTAGTGCAAAGCAAAGCTCAAATTCTTTCATCAGCCCGATCAGATAGTCGTGACGCTTAGTGGGGTATCGCTCTGGATTGAGGATGCGGGTGAGATCGGCGGGGGTGAAAATGCCTTTGGTTTTAGTTTTGAGGTTTTCATCGCTCAGGAGCGTGTAAATGCCTTCTGTCACCCAGTTGGGTTTGAGGACGTTGGTATCTTTGAGGATGGGATGATCGCGGAAGTTGAGAACTAAGCCGAGTCGATGCAGCAAATCGATTAGTTGCTCTTGGTTTTGTTCTTCGGGAATCTCTTTTTGGTGGCAGATGCCGATGTAGCTGTTGTAGCTGATGAAGTCTTCAGTCATGGATTCGAGTTTTTGTTTAACCTCAAACCATGAGAGGGGTAAAAGGTCGTAGACTTCTTTGAGTTTGGCGATTTGCTGCAAAATTGCGGTGCGAAGTTCATCAATGCCGATATTGTCTTGGCAGGAGGTTTCGATAATCGCTTGGATGTTAGGATATTTTTCGCGTAATGCTTTGCGGTTGATGTCGAGGGGTTGTTCGTCTTTTTTGTTGCCAACGATAATCACGGGGGACTGTCCGCCGAAGCTTTCGATTAGTTTCAGCCAATATTCGATGCGGTTTTCTTCTTCGCTGGTGCGACAATTACAAACGAGGAGATAGAGGCTGCGCTTAGTCAGAAAAAACTGATGGGTGGCATGATAAATTTCCTGTCCGCCAAAGTCCCAAACATTCAGGCGGATGTCTTTGCTATTGACCTGCACGTTCCAAGTTTCCACATTGAGTCCGTCGGTTTGGGGTTGATTTTGATCGTATTTATCGCGGATTAGTCGCTGGATGAGGGATGTTTTGCCGACGCTACCTTGTCCGATGAGCAAGAGTTTGGCTTCGTTGAGTGGACGCACTTCACCGCTTCGGAGTAATCGCAAGTAATTGAAAATGTCTTCAACTGAACCAACATCATTAGAAGATCCTAAAATCTCTGGTGAAATAGGAAGCGGATTTCCCCGTAAATCTAGTTTTTCCAATTTCGGCAAACTTTCGATCGCCTCTGGTATCTGGGTTATTTGGTTGCTACTGAGGTAAAGCTCCCTCAGATTGGTTAATTGCGCGATCGCCTCTGGTATCTGGGTTATTTGGTTGTTATTGAGGAAAAGCTGCGTCAGATTGGTTAATTTACCGATCGTCTCTGGTATCTCGGTTATTTGGTTGTTACGGAGGTCAAGCTGCGTCAGATTGGTTAATTGCGTGATCGTCTCTGGTATCTCGGTTATTTGGTTGCCATCCAGGTCAAGCTGCGTCAGATTGGTTAATTTACCGATCGTCTCTGGTATCTCGGTTATTTGGTTGTTATAGAGAACAAGCTGCGTCAGATTGGTTAATTGCGCGATCGTCTCTGGTATCTCGGTTATTTGGTTGTTACTGAGGAAAAGCTGCGTCAGATTGGTTAATTGCGCAATCGTCTCTGGTATCTGGGTTATTTGGTTGTCACTGAGGAAAAGCTGCGTCAGATTGGTTAATTGCGCGATCGTCTCTGGTATCTGGGTTATTTGGTTGTCACTGAGGAAAAGCTGCGTCAGATAGGTTAATTGCGCGATCGCCTCTGGTATCTGGGTTATTTGGTTGAAACTAAGGTAAAGCTGCGTCAGATTGGTTAATTGCGCGATCGCCTCTGGTATCTGGGTTATTTGGTTGCCATCCAGGTCAAGCTGCGTCAGATTGGTTAATTTAGCGATCGCCTCCGGTATTTGGGTTATTTGGTTGCTACTGAGGTCAAGCTGCGTCAGATTGGTTAATTTAGCGATCCCCTCCGGTATTTGGGTTATTTGGTTGCTACTGAGGTGAAGCTGCGTCAGATTGGTTAAATTAGCGATCGCCTCTGGAATCTCGGTTATTTGGTTGTCACTGAGGTGAAGCTGCGTCAGATTGGTTAATTTCGCGATCGCCTCTGGAATCTCGGTTATTTGGTTGCTATCAAGGTGAAGCTGCGTCAGATTGGTTAATTGCGCGATCGCATCAGGTATTTCAGTTAGCTCTACTCGAATTAAGATAAGTTCCTCTAAATATAGTAGTATTTGCGTTACCACATCGAGAATGCTCTCTAAAGGATTGCCACTAATATCCAACTTCCGCAAATTAGGCAAATTCAATAGTTCAAGTGGAAGCGTTTTGAAATTGTTGCCTGAAACCTTCTGGAAATAGCGGTTTCCTACTTCTTCATAACCTTCAACCTTCTTTCCCAAAATCAAAGACTCAAGCTGCTGCAATTTACCAATTTCTACAGGTAACTGTGTCAACTCTTGTCCCGACAAGTCTAACTCTCGCCAACCCTCAGCCACGGCGCGATCTATCAGTACCAATAACTCATCCTGCGTCATAATTCCAAGGAAAAGGGTAAAAGGAAAGAAGATTGATGAAGATTATCTTAACTGATTAGTGAAAAATGCTACATTATCACTTGTTGGCGATGCCTGCGGCGGGCTACGCTAACGCGCTTTGAAATGATGGGAAAAGCGATCTCAAAACATAATAGCTATCATTACCAATGCTCTATAACCAATCCATCCACATAATCAAAATCTGAATCATTGGTAACAAGCACCCAACCATGTTCTAGACAGTGTGCTGCAATCCAAACATCATTCATAGGAATTGGTCGCCCTTTGCGCTTCAAAGCCAAACGAGTCTGAGCATAGATAACTGCCGTTCGCTTTTCCACAGGCACAACCGCACAAACTTCTATAAACTCCAAATATCGAGGAAGATTTTTCAACGGTCGAGTCGAGTTCTCAGCCCCAAATAGTAACTCTCCCACTACTACCACCGACAAAAATATTTCTGGTAACGCTAATACCCTTGAAACAACATTAGGATCGCCATTTAGAAAACGTACTGCAACAGAAGTATCTAACGCAATTTCACCACTCATTTAAATCAACCTGACGACAATCAGTTTGAATTGCTTTCTGTAAATCAGCCGCTTCATCATCACTCAAAATACCCGCAAATTTTGCTAGAGGATGATGACTATGCGTTGCCTGAACCCGATGCAAAAAATCTAACATTACTTTGACTAACTCATCTGGAAGCTCTGCAATTTCTTGGATAAGCTGCTCGCGGCTAGTCATATATTTGCCCTCTTTAGCAAAGTTTATCGTCAATATTATAACGAATCAGTCTCAAAATGAATTACACTGCTTTTAGCGTAGGCGTAGCCCGTCGCAGACATCGCGCCTTGAGATGTGGCGATCGCACATATCTAAATTTGGTTTCTAGCTATCTCTGTCATTATACCTGCGCTCAATTTTTGGCATTGTTTACAAAATCGAGCGATCGCATTCCTGACACTAATCTGTTGTAAGTCGCTATATATCTAAACTACTTTTTTACTTCCGTAACTTTCACTTTCACCTCACCCTGTCCCAACTGAATCGATAAATCTTGCCCTACTTCTAACTCAGCCGCACTACGAGCGATCGCACCATTTTCCTGTCTCACCACTGCATAACCACGCTGCAACACAGCTTTCGGATCGAGAGTTGCCAACTTTTGCCGCAATAATTCCAAATGCTGCTTTGCTTGGTGCGATCGCGCGATCGTCACTTGCACCAATTGCTGACGCTTCCAAACTAGCTTCTGCGCTTCCTGCTGCACTTGCCGATCTAACCGCAAACGTCGCAAACGGTTTCGCAATGCTTGCAGTTTATTTTCAGCAGCTTCCCACGAGTCATACACCACCTCATGCAAAGCCAGAACTCGCTGCCGATGTTCGGCATATAACTCTGCAATTGCCGGCACAACTCTTTCCGCTGCCGCCGTTGGTGTATGCACGCATACATCTGCAACTAAATCTACTAAAGATTCATCTCGTTGATGCCCAATGCCAGTAATTACTGGAATCGAACAACTAGCAACAGCCCTTACTACTCGTTCGTCATTAAAACAAGCCAATTCCTCAACCGCACCACCACCACGCGATAAAATTAGCACTTCGGCACGGCCATCCCAGTCAACTCGCTCAATTGCTTTAACTATAGATTCTGGTGCTTGTTCGCCTTGTACTGTGGCTGGAGAAAATAAAACGTGTAAGCCTGGATATCTTTGCTTGAGAGTTTTTTGAATATCACCCCAAGCCGCCGCAGTTGGTGAAGTGACTACGGCAATGGTTTGGGGATGAATGGGGAGCGATCGCTTCCTTTGTGGATCGAATAAGCCTTCAGCGAGCAAGCGATTTTTGAGTTGTTGATAGCGTAGCGCCTGTAAACCAACACCAGCAGGTAAAGTCTGCCAAACTGACAGCTGATATTCTCCGCGTTGTGGGTAAACTCGAATACTACCCAAAATAATTATCTGTTCCCCAGGAACCGGTAATTGCGCGAGTTTTGCCAATTGACTATTCCATACCACACACTTAATTCCTGCGGTGCCATCTGTATCTTGCAACGTGAAAAATAAGCCGCTGCGATGGTGGTTAGCGCTGGAGACTTCCCCAGTCACCCAAACTTGCCGCAGTTGTTCATCTTGCTCTAGCAGCAAGCGGATATAGTCAGTTAAACCAGATACCGAAAGTGCCGTATCGAGAATCAGGGAGTCGGGAAGGTCGAAAGTCATCAAAGATGCCTGAAAGCATTTGTGCTGAAGCGATTCTAGCATTTTTGACCCAAATCAAAGCTCATCACAATAAACGCTTTAATCTTTTAAAGACTGGAGCAACGAGCTAGGACGTGCAGCTTTTACAGAAATATAAAGATGAGGATAGCGAACAAATACATAGTGTTCGTACTCGTACCAATGCATTTCGCTCTTTTCTTGGTTGCAAACCTGGCAAATAACCCATAAATTCTGAAATTCTATTGATAACCAGGGATATTGCGATCGAGGTAGTTTGTGGTCTACCGTCTTACCACCTTTCTCAGAGTAGCGATCGCCACAAATCGGACAGTACCAGCTTGAATGTGCTTTGACCCAATCTTTACTTTCTTGCGTTGTTCCACATTCATAATCACCATTAATATAGCGCCAATAATCGAATTTTCTGTAATTTTCAAAATCTTGAGGAGTTAGTTTGTGATATCGCTTATTACCAATTTTATTTGCCAGATCGAATAATTCTTTTAAGCTTTTATCTGGAAAATTCATCATATTTATCCAAAAATAAAGTTTTTAATTTACTTAATTCCAATATCTGTTTTTAGTTTTTTTACTGAAATCAATAAATTCTATTTCTGTATTTGGAAACTGCTTATCTATTTCTTCTGCAATATCGTTGACTTCTCTAGATAAGCTTTGATTAAAGTCTTGTATCTCTTGGATTGTCAGATATTTATTGCCAATACGGTCAGCTTCTAAAAACAATTCCTCAAGCGTTAATTCTTCAACACCATATTTATTGAAAAAGTCTTGAATTTTTTCATAAAGATTAATAACATTAATCCAACCAAGATTTTTATAAAAATTTTCTTTTAGCCAAACTTGGTCTTCCTTACGCAGCTGAATTCTATTCTTGGAGTTAGCACGTTGAAGATCGCGGTAACTCATGCTTTGAAAAACTTTCTTTTGGTTAGTCATAAATCCACTCAATTAGCCTAGTGTCGATTTGAACATCATAATTAAAGCTTGACGGATTTCGCTATCTTCATACTGAAGAAGCTTTTTGGTATTCATAGCCAATTTCAACTTGATTTCATCTATTAAATTTTTTAATAATTTATTATCTTTTTTTAGTTGCTCATTTGCTTGCGTTAGCTCGTTATTTTGAGTATTTATAGTTTTCAGTTTCATTTCTAACAATTTGTTGGTGTCAGATAAATTTTGAATTTCAGTTTCATATTTTTGAGATTTCTTCAGTTGTTCAATCTTGGCAGCATATTCCTGATTATTTTTCTGAATCTCATTGGTTTTCTTTGTTACCAAACCTTTCTGTGCAGCTTGAAGACGTTGACGCTTAATTAGCTCAGAACCAGCAAAAAGCGAAATACCTCTGCGAATGGTAATCTCATCAGGATTGGCACTAAAGTCAATTACCTCTAATGCACGCATAGCATCTGCTTTTGTCCATCCCTCACTTTCAAGCAGCTTAATACTCTGTGACTTATTCACGTTGGCTCTACATACTTGTGTAAAATATATTACTAATCTATCAGTACAAAATCTTGATGCCAATAGGCTGGGTTCAACGATAACGCGAACTTTACTAAACTTATTAATCTAGAGGATTATCGCAGCTTTTATTATGGGCAAGGGAATTCAACGAACAATCACCAACCAGCCTAAGCTATGTATAGACTCAGTATTCGGTCAAATTTGATTAGGATCGATCCCTTGTGCCTGTAATAATTCTGCTAATCTTGCCGCCCGTTGTTCGGCTTGGATAGCGCGTTGTTCGGCTTGGATAGCGCGTTGTTCGGTTTGGATGGCGCGTTGTTCCAACTCCAGGGAAGTCAGAAGTCGTTCGCCAGTCTCAACATCTTCCATGACGACTCGCCCATCCTGAAGTCCAATCAACAGCCCAACTGTCTCACACAAAATGCGTCCATCCTCATCTGGAGTCAGTGGCAAGTATTGCCCATCAACTAAACGATAACCCAGAACTTCGTCAATCACTTGCTGGCGTTGCTTGCGTCGGTCGATAATTAAATACTCCTGCACGCCAGCTTCGGCATAGTGCTTGACTTTTGTTTGTCGGTCTTCCTTACGATAACGAGGAGAAACTACTTCAATAATCAACGAAGGACGCGCCCCTTCTTCAGATACAACAAACTCAGTACGGTTCTGTTCTTTATTTTGAATTCCAAAAACGACAAAAGTATCTGGACAATGATTTTTCAAATTGGGAATCCCCCATTGAATAATCAAATCGCGGAAGACTCCTGCGGTGGAATCATTGGCATAACGACGAGTCAGCATATCTTTGGCATCACCGGCCGCATCGTCATGAAAGGTACTATTAGGCAAGTGATATCCTTCTTGTGGATGGAGAAACTCTTCCGAAGTTAAGGGAATTTTTACGTAATCAATACTACCATCAGGCTGGGTGACAATTTCAGTTCGCCAGCCCCGTTCAGCTAATTCATCTGATAAATTCTGGGATGTCGTGGCTGTCATTGCTAAGACTGACCTTTGGTTTTTACTACTGTCAGGCTAACATACTCAATCTTACTTACGAACTTAGCTTCAGGTTCTCGCCATATCACCATCTATGTAACTAATTGTTAAAACAGGTTGAATGCGATCGCTCTGCTAGAATTGCCTCAATGTAGCTTTACAGCAATCCTAATTTAAGTTCTGAAAAATACCAGTGGTGACGAGCGACAGCCATCTCTGAATCCAAGTTGGTATTATTGTGCAGGACTACCCTAATCAGATGGCGATCGAGTTACGATCTTGTCACAGTTGATTTTTAATTCGAGAAGTCCGATTCCAGGATTTTCTGGTTAAAATAGTATATCTGTTCTACTCACAATCTAAATCCACACTCCTGAAAATCCCTATACTTAGAGGCTCTAATGGCTATCAATACCGATACTTCTGGCAAGCAAAAAGCGTTAAATATAGTACTCAACCAGATTGAGCGCAGCTTCGGTAAAGGAGCAATCATGCGCCTGGGAGATGCTACCCGGATGCGGGTAGAGACAATTTCCAGTGGGGCGCTGACCTTGGATTTGGCGTTGGGAGGCGGTTTACCCAAGGGGCGGGTAATTGAGATTTATGGCCCGGAAAGTTCCGGTAAAACCACAGTAGCATTACATGCGCTCGCGGAAGTACAAAAAGAAGGTGGCATTGCTGCGTTTGTTGATGCAGAACATGCCCTTGACCCCACCTACGCTGCGGCATTGGGTGTAGATATTGACAATTTGCTGGTTTCCCAACCTGATACCGGAGAAGCTGCTTTAGAAATTGTCGATCAGCTGGTTCGTTCTGCTGCGGTTGATATTGTAGTTATTGACTCAGTAGCAGCATTAGTTCCCCGCGCTGAAATTGAAGGCGACATGGGTGATGCTCACGTTGGTCTGCAAGCAAGATTGATGAGCCAAGCTTTACGTAAAATTACTGGTAACATTGGTAAATCTGGTTGCACAGTAATTTTTATTAACCAATTGCGGCAAAAAATCGGTGTTACCTACGGAAGTCCAGAAACCACAACTGGCGGTAACGCATTGAAGTTTTATGCTTCCGTGCGCTTAGATATTCGTCGCATTCAAACCTTGAAAAAAGGTACAGATGAATTTGGTAATCGCGTCAAAGTCAAAGTTGCCAAAAATAAAGTAGCGCCACCTTTTAGAGTTGCCGAATTTGACATTATTTTTGGTAAAGGTGTTTCTATCTTGGGCTGTCTCGTGGATTTGGCAGAAGAAACTGGGATCATTATCCGTAAAGGAGCCTGGTACAGTTACAACGGCGATAACATCTCTCAAGGGCGAGACAATGCCATTAAATATCTCGAAGAAAAGCCAGAATTTGCCGAACAAATTAAGCAACTGGTACGAGAAAAGCTAGATAAAGGTGCTGTTGTTTCTGCTAACTCTGTATCAAAGTCTAGTGAAGACGAAGAAGAAGAAGACATCGAATTAGATGAAGAATAATTAGGAATTTTTAATGGTATTGGCGTGGCACAGCTAAATAGTGCATAAAATCTCTGTCTTGTGGTTTGGGCATCTTCTCCTAGCAGACGGGCAAGACGCCCCATCCCAAAAGAAAATTTTAATACATCAATTTAGGCTTGCCACGCCAGTATGGTGCGTTATTAAAACATTTAACGCACCTTTTTCATAAAAAAGATGCGTTAAGCTTACTGTTTGATTTTTAATTTCCTAGCTGGGGTTATACGGTTTTTGTTTGCTAAAAAAACGGTCTAAAATTTCTGATTTTTGTTCGGAACTGAAGTGTTCGTACCAATGGTCAATTTTATCAGTTATTCCGAAATTTCTCAAAATTTCTAAATTATCACTTGGCTGCTCAATTAAAGGTTTTTGTCTGTCACGAGGATAAGTAAGTATTTCTGCTTTGCTTTCAATCTTGCGATGCTTCAGTTGCATCAACAACTCCATTGCTACAGTTGGCAGAATACAACACTTGTTGTCCACAAAAAAGTTAAATGTCAAATTACCTAAACGAATGCGATCGCCATCTTTAAGTTCGATCGGCTCAACAGCACGTTGCTCGTTCACAAAGGAACCATTAGTACTGTTAAAATCAATTAAGTAGAAACCTCGATCTTCAATATGTTGAATCGCAGCATGGCGACGAGACATATAACTATCAGGAATACAAATGCCACTACTGCGATTACGACCTATAGTCCAAATCCCCTGTGATTGTCGTAAACTCTGGGTTTGATTGTCGCACAAGTTAGTTATTAAATAAACACCAGCAGCATCCACTACCCCATGTACATAAAATAGTTTCAGCTTTGTTAACGAAGGCTGATATAGGTTTTCTAGCTGAAGAATCTCATCTAAAAGACCGCTATGGTGTTCGTACAACTTGAGGAATACCTGATATAAAGTTAATCTTCGTTCTATTTCCGTTTGTGAAAAGTCAGCCATCATATATAAACCTTGTACGACCTGATTTCGGTTATGAATATTCTATTTCAGCCTACAATCAAGGATAATTGTTTTTTTAATTTTCTAAGCCTGCCATCTCAGAAGTTAGCTTGCTTAGGAAGGTTAAATTTTACAACTTTTACGTAAGAAATTCCCTGTTGTTTATAACCATAAAAATTATGGCTATCTTTAATAAAAAATTATGTGATAGTTTATTTTTTATTGTAAATAATCCTTTGTTATTTGTAACAGATAAAAACCATGAAGATTTTATGAAGATTAGGAAGTATGACCCGTATTTTTACTATGCGATCGGGCGGTAAAAATCCTGTTATAAATTAGTTAAAAAACTATTATTTCCACATTGTTGGGAGACATGCGATCGCACCATTTTTGGCACTCATCTGCGAATACTGTTTAGATATATATATGACTGTATTTGATTTTTGAAAAAACTGTGTGCGCTCGAAACTGCTGATTTCTTATTCCCTAATCTCTACCTATAGCAATACTTGTCTGTTAAAGGTAAATTGGCAACGAAAAACGTTCAATCCTACCCTTTAAGCTTTTCCCAAAACCAAATTATGAGTTTAAAATTCACAAAGCGAATAGTATTGATACTTATTGCATTTGTGCTAGGCTTTGCGTACCACGTAAATAAGTTTAAAAATTCGATTTGATTACTCTATTAACTTCAGATAATTACTTACTTTTGAACGCTCTCTACAGGGATGTGGAGAGTTTTTAGCTCGGATATTACGCAGACATCCTCTAAAAATCTCTAATCACAATAAGCCTCTTTTACCATTGGGGCGCACAGTCATCCAATTTGTTTTTGCTAGTGCTAGCTGCTCATCAGAAACTTTGGCGTTGGTGAGATTAGCACCACAGAGATTAGCTCCTCGGAGGTTGGCATTGGTAAGATAAGCATGACTGAGGTCTGCGCCTCGCAGGTCTGCCCCTTCTAGATCGGTATGGTTAAAGTACGCTTTACTCAAATTAGCATCTTTGAGATTTGCTCGAGTCAGACTGGCTCTACCAAAATCGCTGTTGTGGAGATCGGCTCCTTGGAAATTAGTTTTTTGTAATTGAGCAGAATGGAAATTTGTTCCTGATAAGTCAGCACCTTGCAGGTTCAGCAAATTTAAATTGTGTAGGGCAAAATCTCGTCTCCCTTTCATATACGCTGTTAGTAAACCTTGGGTATCTAACTTGCGCTCAACTTTAGAATTTTGAATTTGAGAACCATTACTGCTGCTACTCGTGAAAGTTGTTGATTTGCCCATACCAGAAGCTTCCGCAGCTTTGGCTCGTCTGGCGCGTATTGCGGCTGCTACTTGCGCCATTCCTCCTGCACTGGTAACAGCTGCGGAAGGGTTACTGTTACTGCATAAAATAGCAGAATCTTCTATACGGTTGTGTGTTCGCCCTTTAACTCCAGAATCAGGAGATTTGACCAACAAACCCTGCGCTAAGGTGTCCAAGTATGGCTCTATTTCTAAGGCTCTGAGAACGTCTGCTGCTGACTGATAGCGATTACGTACTGATACCTCTAACATTTTCCGCAGTACATTGGTCAAGTGGTCGCTCACTTGCACAAGCTGCTCCCACATCATCTCACCAGTTGTGGGATTATAATCTAAATCTTTAGGAGTTTTACTAGTTAATAAATAAATACACGTCACGCCTAATGCGTAGATATCGCTGGCGTAAACTGGACGCATAGCCATTTGTTCTGGAGGGGCAAAACCAGGAGTACCGATAGCATAAGCAGTTAATGCTGTCTGTCCGGATTGATTCGCCGCGCCTTGGGTGACTTGATTTTTAACCGCGCCAAAGTCTATGAGTACCATTCTGGCATCTTGACTGCGGCGAATTAAGTTAGCTGGCTTAATATCTCGGTGAATTACCTTTTGTTCGTGAATGTATTGCAGCAATGGCAAAATCTCACTCAAGAATTGTTTGACTCCGGTTTCGCTTAAGACACCGTTAAGTTTAACTTCCTCTTGCAAGGTATCACCGCTGATGTATTCTTGAACTAAGTAGAATTGTTCGCAATCTTCAAAATAGTCAAGCAATCGTGGTACTTGTGGATGATTGCCAATTTTACCT
Source organism: Nostoc sp. DedSLP01 (assembly GCA_034530875.2). Classification (GTDB taxonomy): domain Bacteria; phylum Cyanobacteriota; class Cyanobacteriia; order Cyanobacteriales; family Nostocaceae; genus Nostoc. The sequence goes on along the minus strand of JAVRCJ020000007.1, from coordinate 230,695 downwards.
AGAGTCTTGGCTTCTCGCTCAAAGAGTTCTCTAGCCATCTGTAAAACATGTGGCGCGTTTCCAGAGGGGCGTAGTTGCTTGATGACGCAACTTGGTTCTCCTGGTAAAACTCGATCCTGGGCTAAGAAGGTTGCTCCAAAGCCGCCTTGACCTAATGGTTTTACCACTTGATAGCGATCGCGCAACAGTAGTGGCGAGCCACAAGACTGACACCTTTGGCTATTTACCAAATTTTCTGGATTGCGACAGGTAGGATTTAAGCAGTAGCTCATGCACTGTCAACTCGCTGCGCGAAGGAAGAATCATAGAGAGTTTTATACTCTCTCTCAATTATTTAGGCTCAAATCAACTCTTGCCAGGTAATTTTTGCTGGAAATCCTTTGAAGAGTTTCTAAAGTTTACCTGATATTACGTAAAAACATGCTGATAACATGATAATTAATTATACTGATGCTGTTGTGAGGCTCTCAGAGTTGGTAGCCATTGGCTTAGGGGGGTTCTAACAGAAGCGTACACTCCCACAGTGCGGGAGTATGTTGGAGAGTTTGAGAATTGCTTAAACTATCTAAATTTTTGTATCTATATTGATATGCTATGTAAGCAGCGATCGCCGTTCTGCAATCCAAGCTTTGTGCAAAAAAACTCTGCGGTACTTGCTGTTGGTAGATTCAAGCCCAGATTATCTGAGGTAGTTGCTTATCGTCTACCTTCTGTAAATACCAATTAATCTCACTGCCGATAAATGACTGGTTATGCTTGTAAGAAAGTTCAATCTTTCTTGAGGTGGCGATTCCAGGCTAATTAATGGCTTATTTGGCATCAAGGTAAATACTAGATTATCAATTGCAATGACTAAAGTAGAGCTATCTAGTCCATACCTGATATTTCTATATTGAAAATTTTTTCGTATTAAAAATCACTAGTTTTAGTATTTTAATTATTTTTATCTCAGTATATTAAATTCATATTTTTGCCAAAATTACAAGTACCTAAATTTATATTTTACATTATTTAACATAAATAAGAGCGTATGCTCTTATAAAAAATCAAAATCTGCAAAGAAATATTTCAATATATTTATCGATTTGTGTCAGATAGGCGATAAAATGCCCACTGGGCAAGCATTTTCTGATAAAAAACTCATATTGCCCAATAAAAACGAAGTTAACTGTGGTGTCATCAGCCGCTTTGAACTTCTAGTAGAGAACACGCATCAAAGGAGCCGAGGAAGCATGTTCACCCACGTCAAGTCCACCATTAGACATATTGCGCCTGATAACTTACGCGGACGTAATTTAATCAAGGTGGTCTATGTCGTGCTTGAGTCCCAGTACCAGAGTGCATTATCGCAAGCGGTGCGGTCGATTAACGCGCTTCACGAAGAACTGGCGATTGAAATCAGCGGTTACTTAATTGAGGAACTCCGAGATCCAGAGAACTATAAGGAGTTCCAAAGGGATATGGAGAGTGCCAATATATTTATCGCCTCCCTGATTTTTATCGAAGACTTAGCACAGAAAGTAGTAACAGCAGTTGAACCACATCGCGATCGCCTAGATGTTGCCGTTGTCTTTCCCTCCATGCCAGAAGTTATGCGCCTGAATAAAATGGGCAGCTTTTCTCTGGCACAGTTGGGTCAGTCCAAAAGTGCGATCGCCCAATTCATGCGGAAACGCAAAGAAAAATCCGGTGCGGGATTCCAAGATGGGATGCTCAAGCTTTTGCGAACGCTACCGCAAGTGCTGAAGTTCCTACCAATGGACAAGGCACAGGACGCACGAAATTTCATGCTCAGCTTTCAGTATTGGTTAGGCGGTTCTCCAGAAAACCTGGAAAACTTCTTGCTGATGCTAGCTGATAAATACGTATTTAAAGGTTTAGAGAAAAACATTGCACCTGCTACATATCAAGAGCCAGTGGTTTATCCCGATATGGGGATTTGGCACCCCTTGGCTCCCAATATGTTTGAGGATGTCAGAGAGTACCTAAATTGGTACACAACCCGTAAGGATATCTCTAAAGATCTCAAAGATCCCCTAGCTCCCTGTATTGGATTGGTATTGCAACGCACTCACCTGGTTACAGGGGATGACGCTCATTATGTCGCAATGGTGCAGGAGTTGGAAGCACTAGGGGCACGCGTATTACCAGTGTTTGCTGGTGGTTTGGATTTCTCTAAGCCTGTGGATGCTTACTTCTACGAACCAACTACCAACACACAGTTAGTAGATGCGGTGATATCGCTGACTGGTTTTGCCTTAGTGGGCGGCCCGGCTAGACAAGACCATCCCAAGGCGATTGAATCGCTCAAGCGCTTAAACCGTCCTTACATGGTAGCGTTGCCTTTGGTGTTCCAAACCACAGAAGAGTGGATGGATAGCGATTTGGGCTTGCATCCGATTCAAGTAGCTTTGCAAATTGCGATTCCGGAATTGGATGGGGCAATTGAGCCGATTATATTGTCGGGTAGAGACGGGGCAACAGGAAAAGCGATCGCTCTCCAAGACCGAATGGAAGCCGTCGCCCAAAGAGCATTAAAATGGGCTAACCTCCGCCGCAAACCCAAGCTAGATAAAAAAGTTGCCATCACTGTTTTCAGCTTCCCGCCAGATAAAGGCAACGTCGGAACCGCCGCTTACTTAGATGTGTTCGGTTCCATCTACGAAGTGATGAAAGCCCTAAAAAATAACGGCTACGACCTTCCAGAGTTGCCAGAATCAGCCGAAGCACTGATGCAGGAAGTCATCCACGACGCCCAAGCACAGTACGCCAGCCCGGAACTGAACATCGCCTACAAAATGTCAGTGCCAGAATATGAGGCACTCACCCCCTATTCCCAACGCCTCGAAGAAAACTGGGGGCCACCTCCCGGACACCTCAACAGCGACGGACAAAACCTGTTGATTTATGGTAAGCACTTCGGTAACGTCTTCATCGGCGTGCAACCCACCTTTGGTTACGAAGGCGACCCGATGCGGCTGCTGTTCTCTCGTTCCGCTAGTCCCCATCATGGTTTTGCTGCATACTACACCTACCTAGAGCAAGTTTGGCAAGCTGACGCCGTGTTGCACTTTGGCACTCACGGTTCCTTAGAATTCATGCCGGGTAAGCAAATGGGTATGTCTGGAGAATGTTATCCAGATAACTTAATTGGTTCCATACCCAACCTGTATTATTACGCAGCCAATAATCCTAGCGAAGCGACAATTGCCAAACGTCGGGGTTATGCCGAAACAATTTCTTACTTGACACCGCCGGCAGAAAACGCTGGTTTGTATAAAGGTTTGAAGGAACTCAGCGAATTAATTGCTTCGTACCAAACCTTAAAAGATACTGGACGCGGTATTCCAATTGTCAACTCGATAATGGATAAATGCCGCATCGTCAACTTGGATAAGGATATTAACCTGCCTGAAACCGACGCCAAAGAGATGAGCGCCGAAGAACGGGATAATATTGTTGGTATCGTCTACCGCAAGTTGATGGAAATTGAGTCTCGGTTGTTGCCTTGTGGTTTGCACGTCATTGGTAAACCGCCAAGTGCAGAAGAAGCCGTAGCAACTCTAGTTAACATCGCCAACCTAGACCGTCCAGAAGAAGAAATTCTCAGCTTACCGCGAATTATCGCTAACAGCATCGGGCGCAATATTGACGAAATTTACCAAAATAGCGACAAAGGCATTTTAGAAGATGTCCAGCTATTGCAAGACATCACCTTAGCCACCCGTGCAGCTGTTAGCGCCCTTGTCCAAGAGAAAACCGATGCCGAAGGTCGAGTTTCTCTAGTTTCTCGGTTGAATTTCTTCAACATGGGCAAAAAAGAACCTTGGGTAGAAGCGTTGCATAAAGCAGGCTATCCCAAAGTTGACACAGCCACACTCAAACCATTGTTTGAGTACTTAGAATTCTGCCTCCAACAAGTTTGTGCAGATAACGAACTCGGAGCATTACTCAAAGGCTTAGAAGGCGAGTACGTCCTACCCGGCCCTGGCGGCGATCCCATCCGCAACCCAGATGTCTTGCCTACAGGTAAAAACATTCACGCTCTAGATCCGCAATCCATCCCAACAACAGCAGCAGTCCAATCAGCCAAAATCGTCGTGGATAGGCTTTTGGCACGTAACAAGTCCGAAAACGGTGGCAAATGGCCGGAAACCATCGCCTGCGTACTTTGGGGAACCGATAACATCAAAACTTATGGTGAATCCCTAGCCCAAATTATGTGGATGGTAGGCGTGCGTCCGGTTCCCGATACTTTGGGACGGGTGAACAAGTTAGAATTGATACCCTTAGAAGAATTGGGACGCCCTAGAATTGATGTCGTAATTAACTGTTCTGGTGTATTCCGCGACTTGTTCATCAACCAAATGAACCTGCTAGACCAAGCAGTGAAAATGGCTGCTGAAGCGAATGAACCCTTGGAAATGAACTTTGTTCGCAAACACGCTTTGCAACAAGCCGAAGAAATGGGGGTTAACTTGCGTCAAGCAGCAACTCGCGTTTTCTCCAACGCTTCCGGTTCCTACTCGTCAAATATTAACTTGGCAGTGGAAAACAGCACTTGGGAAAGCGAAGCCGAGTTGCAAGAAATGTATCTCAATAGAAAATCTTTCGCCTTCAATTCCGATAACCCTGGAATAATGGACGAATCGCGGCAGATTTTTGAAAGTACATTGAAAACTGCTGATGCAACTTTCCAAAATTTGGATTCTTCCGAAATCAGCTTGACGGATGTTTCTCACTACTTCGACTCCGATCCCACCAAGTTAGTCGCAAGTCTGCGTGGCGATGGTAAGACACCAGCATCTTACATTGCAGACACGACCACAGCCAACGCACAGGTGCGGACATTATCAGAAACCGTCCGCTTGGATGCGCGTACCAAATTATTAAATCCCAAGTGGTACGAGGGGATGTTGTCTCACGGCTACGAAGGTGTGCGCGAACTCTCCAAACGATTAGTAAATACAATGGGTTGGAGTGCGACAGCCGGCGCTGTGGATAACTGGATTTACGAAGATACTAACGAAACGTTCATCAAAGATGAAGCAATGCGGAACCGGTTGATGAATCTTAATCCTCATTCTTTCCGCAAGGTTGTGTCAACTTTGTTGGAAGTGAATGGACGCGGTTATTGGGAAACTAGCGAGAGTAATTTAGACTTGCTGCGCGAGTTGTACCAAGAAGTTGAAGACCGGATTGAAGGAATAGAATAGTCATTATAGGGCAGGCAACACGCCTGCCTTAATCTTTCAATCTGGAATAGCCAATACATCTATGAATGCTTTAAAAGTAAACCTTAAATCAGTATTGGAACTGACAGATGAACAATTTTTTAATCTATGTCAGGCAAACCGTGACTTGAGATTTGAACGTACTGCAACGGGAGAATTAATTATTATGTCACCTACTGGAGGAGAAACCAGTAACCGTAATGGTAGGCTAAATCAACAGTTATTTAATTGGTCAGACGCAGATGGAACTGGTATAGCCTTTGATTCTTCAGGTGGTTTTAAACTTCCTAATGGTGCGGATCGTTCTCCCGATGCTTCTTGGATAAAACTGGAACGCTGGAATACACTAAATCAAGAACAACAAACAAAATTTCTCCCGCTTTGTCCTGATTTTGTAGTTGAGTTACTTTCACCAAGTGATAGTTTGAAAGTTGCTCAAGAAAAGATGAGAGAATACCGAGATAATGGTGCGCGTTTGGGTTGGTTAATTAACCGCAAATCTCGGCAAGTTGAAATTTATAGACAAGGACAAGAAGTTGAGGTGCTGGATTCTCCTACTACGCTATCAGGAGAGGATGTTTTACAAGGGTTTATTTTGAATCTAGAAGCGATTTGGTAATATTTTATAGCTGAAGTTAGTTATTAATTATGAATAATTGGCAAGACGTGAGTAATGATAGATTAGTAAGACCAATACATCCTGGTGAAATAATTGCAGATATTTTAGATGAATTAGATATTAATACTGAAAAAATTGCAGAAATTTTAGGAGTATCTAATCAAACAATTCAGGAAATTATTAATCGTCAAAGAGCAATTATAGTAGATATAGCAATACGTCTTGGTAAAGCTTTAGGACATAAAGCATTAGCTTGCTCTTTTTTTTAATTTATAATAACTTATACGTTATAAAAAGCAATTATATAGTAGTTTGATGCACACCATTTAATTAATAGAGTGTAATTCTCAATGACTTTTAATGGTAATGCTTCTTTGAAAACAAATAACAATAAGGAAATATCCTATAAAATCAATCCTTCTCATAGAAGAACTGGAAATCCTAACAAATCTATATGGACTATTACACAAGATGAAGAAATTACTTGTTTTCAATTAGCTCTTTCAAAAGGTTGGTTAGAGGAAAAAACAGGTTGGGGAATTAAGCAGAATCAAATAGGTAAATTAGAACAAGTTGGTTTATCGCCATTACAAGAACCTTTAAAAATAGCCAAATTTAGAGATGATAGTCAAACTAATGAGTGGCATGGTCATCCTGCTGATTACCAGAACAATCAACAAGATAGACCTTCTACAAAAATTTTGCAAATTTGGAGAAACGACGGAATAATTGCCAAGCATCATATCACAAAAATACGGAGTGGTAAACAATGCAACCTTTAAAGCTCATAATTGAAGGTGACTTTTGGGATTGTCAAATATATAGAAATCGGCTTTACTTGTGGTACATGGATGGTTCTGTAGGTGTATATCGTTGGGATGACATCATCAGTTCAATTTTTAAGGATAAAATAGATGATATTCTTGTAAAAAGTGCTTTTATAGAAGGTGATTATTTATACAAATTGAATAACCAGCCGATATTAAATGATTCAGAAATTAAGAATCTACTTTTAAAAAAAATTAAAAAATTATCCGCTAAAAATTTGTTAATTTCAAATAAAAAATTAAAAAATTTTGAATATTCTAGGCAGGATAATATTGCTAATGATTTACCTACTGATACAGAAATTTATAATAACACCTTGTTTGTGATTACTGATTCTGGCTTAATTGCTAGTGCTATTCACCGCCAGCACACGAAATATGGTGTTAGTACACGTTCTCAAAAACTGTGGGATTGTCCGCTTTTATCAATTAGCGCATCAAAAAATACTATAGGTATGGCGGCAGGAGATGAAGGTGCTTTTGAATTACATCTTAATAACTATAACTATGGAATTGAATCACTTGGTCTTGAAGAAGTTGATAACAAAGTTTACAGAGTTAGCAATAGGCATTCTTCTTTAGTAAATTGGGCTTTTGCAAGTTTATATATTTCCTCTTATGTTTCCTCAGGCTTTCTTGCAGCTTTTGGCTGGGATAACAATAAAAACAGTAATACTCAAAGCCAAAATAGGGGTTTTAGAAGAATCATTCCTGATACAGAAGTATTTCAAAAATCAGGTTTTAGCTGGGGTTGCCAAGAGAAAATCTATATGGCTAATTCTAATAGTATTGATGTTGTTAACTATACTCAGTCAAAAGTCTCTAATGAGAATAAAAATGCTTTTTCATTGGTGGAAACTTTTTTAAACGATTCAATTCCAGGTAGAGTAATTAGTGCTGGTACTGCTTATTTTGGGGTGATTTTAGAATATGATGAGTCATTAACTGTTTTATGTAGCGATCAAAAAATTATAAATTTTTATGAGCCTGTAGTTCGTTGGAGAGTTTACCCTCGTTCAATTAGATATGAAAATCATCTTCACGTTATCTATGAAGATAGATTAGAAATTTACTCTTTTAATCATGATTATTTCATTAAGCAAGAAGACAAAGTTATGGGTATTCAGTATAAAGAGAAAAGAACTAATAAGAATCGTGGATAAATATAGCAATTACATAAATATTTACTAATTTTAAAAGGTAGATATATACAAAATATGGTTGTACATGCAACGAAGCGCAATTTTGTAAGCCTAAGAGGTAACCGCACTCACTCTTTCATAGCAAGCGATCGCCTACAGTACAACCATAAAATTAGCGATCGCTTTTTAATGCACAACAATTCCAAGTTAGAGAAGAAAGTTTTTAATACTTCAAAACTATGGAAAACAATTCTCATCATCTTCCTATCATTACAAATGAATATCTGTATGAAATGCTCGAAAGAATTAAACAAAAGCCAGGAATGTTTTTAGGCCGATGTTCAATTACCAGATTGAGAGCTTTTTTAGATGGATATATGGCTTGTAGGGAAGATTTAGGGTTATCACCAACTCAACAAGAGCTAGAATTTAATCAATTTCAAGATTGGATACAGCGACGATTTAAAATCAGTTCTTCTCATAGCTGGGATAGTATTATTCTTTTTCATTCTGCGGATGAGAAAGATGCATTAAATACCTTTTTTGAATTATTCGAGCAATTTATTAATCGGGAAACTGATTTGCAGCAACAAGAACTCGATCGCCGAATTGCTGATTACGATTCAAATCCAGACAATGTGCTGACTTGGGAAGAAATCAAAGCGTCAATTAAGGGGCGGCAATTTAATATCTAGCCAAGACTACAATAAAGAAAATGCCAGCAAAAGACATTTACCATGATGCTGTTAAAAATCCCTTAATTAAAGATGGCTGGACAATTATAGCTGACCCTTATTTTTTGCAGTATGAAGATGCAGAGCTTTATGCTGATTTATTTGTAGAAAAAGCCTTGTTAGCAGAACAATAAGGACGGAAAATAGTTGTAGAAATCAAAAGTTTTCTCAGTCCTTCTCCTATGAGAGATTTTGAAAATGCTCTGGGTCAATATATTTTATACCGCGATATTTTACGACTAGCCAGTAAAAACTATAACATTTATCTAGCAATCAGAGATACAGTATTTGATACTTTCTTTCAAAGAAAATCTATTCAAGCCGTGGTAAAACTTCAGCAAATTGAATTTATTGTTTTTAACAATGAAAGGGAGGAAATTACTTTATGGATAAATTAACAACATATCGAAAGTTAATTAAACAGGTGCTAACTGAATATGATAATTTATCTCGTCAATCACCCGATCGAATTACTGAAAATTGTTTAGTATTTGATGAAAATCACGATCATTATCTTTGGTTAACTGTAGATTGGCAAGGTAGCAAAAGACTTAAATATACTCACGTTCATATTCGGATTAAGAATGAAAAAATTTTTATAGAAGAAGACTGGACAGAAGAGGGAATAGCAACTGAATTAATGAACTTAGGTGTAAATAGCAGCGAGATTGTGTTAGCTTTTCAGCCTCCAGATGTGAGAAAATTTACAGAATTTGCAACAGCTTAATAAATGATTATTATAGCGGGGCGATGTCTAACGACAAGCCGCTACGTGTCTACGCTTTATTGGTGAGGTTTTCTGCAAAGCTTTCGCACTCACTCTTTTATAACAAGCGATCGCAGCATACAAAAAGACTCAAACTATCAGTCTATCCAAAACTAACACTGATAACCCTGGTAAAGATGGCAACCGCACATCGTTTGTCAAAAAAAATGATGCACCTCCATGAATAGCGGTAGCGATCTGAATAGCATCTGGGGTTCTTAAGTTATAATCTGCCCTTAATTGTGCTGCATTTTCAGCAATGTCAGGAAAAAGTTCGATAGTAGTCAAACCTTGCGAATTAAATAAAATTTCACGATATTCTTGAGCTAATGCTGTGTTTCCTTGTCGCAAGGGATAGACTAACACTTCCGTTATAGTCAAAACTGATGTTACAACGCTAAACTCGCTACGAAACATTGCTTCAAAAAAAGCATCTGTAACATTCAAATAATTAGGATTTTCTTCAATAAAGTAAATTAGTGGAGCAGTATCCAAACCCACAATTTGCCCCTGTAGCTGAACTAGCCATTCCATGAATCACGTTCTCGATTAACGTATTCTTGAGCATCAACGCCATTCCAGATTTTTTTACCTAACCCACGTAATTCGAGGATACTACGCTTTGGCTTAGGTGTCATCGTTACCTGTTGACGAATTAAGCTTGACAAGTCTTCAATTAAGCGTATTTGCTCTTCAGGAGTTAGGCTTTGAGCTTGCAGTAGTACTTCTTGATAATTAGACATAGAATTTACATTTCTACTTTTGTGTATTCCAAGTCAAATATAGATAGCGATATTTTATCTAAAAGCGATCGCTAAAAACTTCGCTTTTATTTTTTCTAGTAATATTTTACTAAATATAAACTTTGTTATTATACAAATTATCTTATGGATGCCTTAAAAATTAACTTTGCTCTTGTTATTCAACTAACAGATGAGCAATTTTTTCAGCTATATCAAATAAACGAATTAATCAGATTTGAACGTAATGCTGATGGCACAATAGTAGTAATACCTCTGGTTGGAGGGTTAACCAGTATCCGCAATGCCAATTTAACTGCTCAACTTTATAATTGGAAGATAATGCTTGATATTTGCTTAATTCTACAAAATACCAAGTATATAGCTTAACTCCTCGCAAACATCACCCCATATTATCCAAATAAAACTCACTTTTTCTTTGCATCAACAAATTTTTCCAAAAATATGAGACTATAGAAGTAGTCAGGCAGTCAGAAAAACGTGAGTCAGCAAGACAAAATCTTAGAAAAAATCCTCTCTGGGACTTCTGATACAGACATCCCTTTTGCGCAATTGTGGCAACTTTTATACAGACTGGGTTTTAAAGAACGGATTCGTGGCGATCATCGGATTTTTGTCAAAGATGGTATTGAGGAAATATTAAACTTACAACACAAAAGAGGAAAAGCCAAAATCTATCAAGTTAAACAAGTTCGTGCAGTAATTCTTAAGTATCAGCTAGGAAATAAAAATGACGTTTCGCTATGAAATCATTCTCTACTGGAGTAGGGAAAATGAAGCTTTTATTGCTGAAGTACCAGAATTACCAGGCTGTGCTGCTGATGGTGAGACTTATCAAGAAGCTTTACATAATGTAGAACTCGTGATGCAGGAGTGGGTAGAAACGGCTAAGGATTTAGGCCGTCCAATTCCCGATCCTAGACCGCGTTCTATGTACATCTAATAATATTTTGGATTGGTCGTACATATACAAGAATATTGAAATTAGGCAACAGGTTGATTAATTCGGAATCCCATAATAATTAAGTCTCGTTCAACACCGTCGAGTTCTGCAACTTTAGGCAAATATCCCCATTGTTGAAACCCAAATTTTTCAAATAATTTTAAACTGGGTTGATTGTGGGCAAAAATCAAGGATACTAAAGTTTTGATACCTAAACTACAACTTTTGTGGATTGCTTGTGCTAAAAGTTGTTTTCCCAAACCGCGCCGATGAAAGGCAGGCGCTATGTAAATACTAATCTCAGCTGTATTACTATAGGCAGGCCGCCCATAAAAGGATTGAAAACTCAGCCACCCAGCAGTTACTCCTTCTACTTCAATTACCCAGAGTGGACGTTGTAAAGGCGATCGCGCCCTGAACCAAGCAAGCCGACTTTCCACAGATACTGGTTCTAAATCAGCAGTCGCCATACGGCTGGGAATTGCAGCGTTGTAAATTGCCACAATTGTGGCTAAGTCGGTTTCAGTCGCATGGCGAATAATCATTGCTAAGTCTCAGAGAAAATCGTCAGCAAATATTCAAAAATAATACAGCCTAAACAGTAGCAATTATACGGCTTATAGTCTAATTCTCACAGATATTAACGAAATAAAGATCCTCTGAAACGCTAATTTACTCATTTTTAAATTAACAAGCAGTTCATTGAGTATTAATTCATAGAAACATATTGAAGAAGAACTCAGAATTGGGAAATTGGGAAATTAAATATCAATTAGTTGAGGATTCAAATCAGCCACTAATTGTTTTGCACCCTTATCGTTTGCGTAGCGTCTTTAAAAGAAAAGATGAGCGTATGTATTCTTTCTTGTTAACTTCACTAATGTCAGTAAGAATAAATTTCTCGATTTTAATGTATATATATTTGGTTAGATTTAGATAGCTTATTTTTTTATTTACGCTTGATTTTACTATCATAACACATGAATATTTTCAATATATGCATCATAAGATACAGACTACAATATCTCACAACATAATTTCTGAAGCTTTCCATCAAGCAGAAATATGCATATAAAAATTTTGTATTTTTAAGCTCAGTTATGGAAAGTTTGATTTTCTCAATTCTCATAAATATAACTTGCATCTCCAGCTAAAGATAGAGGGTAGTTCATATTAGTTATGTTTAGGATGAAATTAATGTAACTATAAGTTTCATAACAAATATTAGACTTTTTAAGCTTAAAAAGTTGAGTTGTTATGTTAATAATTTATTTGATAAAAATGATGATTTTATGAGCGAGATTCGACCTAGCAACGTATCTATAGAAGTTGAAAGTGCTATTTTTATAGATAAAATAAAAAATCTAATATGGATATTTGGCATTCACTCTTGGCTTTTTGGCATAACTGATAGAAGTGTAGCTGCATTTGCTGATGGCTATGTATCGAGTGTAGAAGTATTTCAACTATTTACAGCTTCTTTCTTTTTTTTCAGTTGGATATATCTCAAACCAGAGGAAAGCTTTACTAGCAAGGATTTTACTCCAAGTCAATATCAAGAATATCTCTCTCGGATTCAAGCGGAAAAGCTGAAGATAAAAAAGCTACACATGATTAGCCAAGAATATATTTTACCTTTTCCTTATATATGCCAAATTTATCATCTTTTGAGCTTAAAGCACTTGGAAACAATTCATAAATTTAGCCTGAATAACCTGAAAATTCTCAGTGTTAGCAAATTTCAAAATACAAATATCGGTGGGATAATCAAATTCCAAACTATATTAGATTCGCCAGCTAATCCTCTGAGAATTTGGCGACAACCAATAGTGGAAGTTGATTTAATATTGCATAGCCCCTATACAGTTGAACTGAGTATCCCAGTCTACAATAACAAAAGAATCATTGTGATTTTTCACGTTTTCCCATTAAGTGACTCAGAACACCAGTTTTTTATAGATATTTATAGCGACCTAGAATGGCCAAAGCCATTATTGCAAATAATTTTACATTTTGCTGCTTGTTTAACGCTGTTTGAAGACTTACCATATTTAAGAACTTTAGCTGAGAGAAAAATAGAGCGTTTATTCAATTCAAATCGAGCTTCAACTCACGAAACTGCATTGTTATTTAAGAGATTTGTTGAGTTATATGGTTCGAGTGGAGAAGTAATGAAATTAATTGCAGAGGGGAAATAGTTAAAAGAGGGAGGAGGAGAGACGCGATGAATCGCGTCTGTACAAGAGACAGGAGGTATCCTAATTTTTAAGCGCGTGCTAATAAGGGAGCAGCAGCTAGTAAGGTTTTGGTATACGGATGTTGAGGATTGGCAAAAATCTTTTTTGTATCGCCGAGTTCAACAATTTTACCGCCGTTCATCACGGCAATACGATCGCACAAAAATCTGGCTAACCAAAGGTCATGGGTAATGAACAGATAAGTTAACTCAAATTCTTCTTTTAATTGCAACATCAAATCGAGGACTTGTGACTGCACGCTAGCATCTAACATACTCACCGGTTCGTCGCAAATCAAAAGTTTTGGGTGAGTAATCAAAGCACGAGCGATCGCTACTCTTTGCTGTTGTCCTCCAGATAAATCTGATGGATAGCGTTCATAATACACTTGTGTCGGTGTTAAGCCAACTTTTTCCAACATCCATAAAACTTGTTCTTTTGCCTTGGCAGCATCGGCAAGATTGTGAATAAATAAAGGATCGGCTATGCTTTGTCCTACCGTCATCGCTGGATTCAGACAAGCATGAGGATCTTGAAAAACCATTTGTATTTGTCGCCGTGAAGAACGAATTTCTTGACGCGATAGTTTAGTTAAATCCTGTCCTAAAAACTCAACTTTGCCAGCAGTGGGACGAATTAATTGCAAAATTGTCCGTGACAAAGTACTTTTACCGCAACCTGATTCTCCAACTAAACCAAGAATTTCTCCCGGATATAAATCCAAGTTAATCCCATCAACTGCTTTAATTGTCTCGGCTTGTCTCTTAAACAGTCTTTCAACTAAGTTAGGTTCTATGGTGTAATGTTGTTTGAGTTCCGTAACACTCAAAATCGGCGATTTCTTATTAATATTCCCTAATTGCTTCTCCTCACCACTCCCTACTCCCCATTCCCCACTTTCTATTTCATCCACTGTTTGAATATGTAAAGCTGCTTTCAAAAGCGATTGCGTGTATTCATGTTGCGGTTGCCTGAATACAGCTTGCGTCGAACCCATTTCCACCATCTTCCCGTGGTACATGACGCCGATGCGATCGCAATACTCAGCTACCATTGCTAAATCGTGGGAAATCAGCAGCAATCCCATGTTTTCTTCACTGCACAGCCGCGTTAATTCTTGTAATATCTGCGCGGAAACGGTGACATCTAAACTCGTGGTGGGTTCGTCTGCAACAATCAACTTGGGATTGAGAAGTAAAGCTAAGGCGATGGCTACCCGTTGTCGCATTCCGCCGCTAAATTCATGGGGATATTGATTCCAACGGCTTACGGGTATGTTTACCTTTGCCAATGTCGCAATTGCTTTTTCTTTAGCTTGTGAAGCTGATAATTCTGGCGAGTGCGCTTGCAGAGTTTCGATACAGTGCTTGCCAATAGTCATTAGCGGATCGAGGCGCGTCATCGGATCTTGAAAAATTAACGCGATCGCTTCTCCACGAAATTTTCGCAACTCGTTAGGCGTCAAGTCAAATACTGACTGTCCCTGAAATGTTACTCTTCCCTCAATCCGACTAGAAGCTGGTAGTAAACGCATGACTGCGCGTCCGATAGTTGATTTACCACAACCGGACTCTCCCACCAATCCCATTTTTTCACCTGGTTGCAGCGTGAAAGATACATCATCAACGGCCCAGCTTGCTTCTTCTCCACTTCGTTGAGGATAGGCAACTCGTAGATTTTCGATACAGAATAAGGCTTTACTCATACTTAGTTATCAGCCCTGAGCTACCAGCTTCGATAATTTTAAATTTTAGATAGTTTAACAGATTATTATTAGAGCTTCCTTAGGAAATAGGGAATACGGAGTAGGAAATACATAATAGTCAAGAAGCCTTTTCCAGTTGTATCTAGCTTCGCAAAAATAATAATGCGATCTAATTGCCTGGAAAATTGATACCTCAGTCAAAAGACAATAAATCTTTCGCTATTTTCTATTCCCTATTCCCTATTCCCTATTTTCTAATTCACCAATCAAAAAGCACTTGTCTATTAACGTTCGTGTTCTTGATTGCAATCGGATATACCTTGCTCGGTTTCTAATAGCCGTGAAATCAGCACGTCCGGCTTTCTACTGATCACAGACTTAACTTTATCAACTGCTATTACTTCACTGATTTTGACAACCATTTCCCACAGAGTATCTTCCTCTGTATCTTTATTGTAAGTTCTATGTTTAAACCACAATAAATCGTCCCAAACGCCGATAATTGTCGCAAAATACCATTTTTCTCGTATTAGTATCCAAATGTCTTGTTCTAAGTAAGTCTGTAGAAGAGATTTCACAATCGTTGAGAGAATAAAAATATTGTGCTACATATTAAGTAAGTATTCATGGGTTTAACAACAGTATAAATACTGTGATTTTTTTGTATAACTAAGATTTAGTAAAGTTAAAAAATATAAAGCAAAGCTTTGATTTTAGGAAGATTTGGCACTTCAGTAACTTGATAAGTTTATTACATTTATAAATATTGCCTAGATGAAATACAATTTCAAAAATTAGTATAGGCTGCTACAGACAATTGCAAACATTCTCTATAAAGCTGGTGTTAAAAACAACTATAGCTTGTCTAGGCGTAGCCAACGAGCGAATTGGAGTTGTCTAAGAGTAGACAACTCAGAGATTTTGTTATATCAGCGATCGCCTTGATTTATCGACAATATCCCAGTTAACTTTTATGTAGCCTGGTTCAATGTGGGTAAAGTGCGAACTTAACTGTTGATGCGCGGTAGGTAGAGCGTGGAAAGGAATTGATGGGTATAAATGATGCTCTGCATGAAATGGCATATTCCACATCAAAAATCGTAAAGGAAATAACGTCAGTGTTGTACGGGTATTGGTCAGTAGATTCTCATCAAGAGTACAGCCTGTATGTTCTGCTAGCAGAATAAAACGCAGAATTGGTTGACCGACAGCTAAGGGAAGCACCCAATACAGGAAAAACCAAGGCTGACCTGCAATTATGGAAACAGCGATCGCCATTATATAAACAGCTAATTGCCAACGAGTCGAACGAATAATTTCAGCTCGTGCTGTTTGAGTTAAAAATGGGTAATCATCGAGTTTACCGAGTGCAGTTTGAAAATGTCCGCTAATTTTTCCGAACCACCAAGGTAAACCAGTAATTATTAAAAAGTATCGACCTAAATTAGTTGGCTTCGGCTCGTTTAATTCTGGATCTTTGTCAGGAGTGCGAGTATAGAGGTGATGTCTGTTGTGGTAATAGAGAAAAAATGTGCTGTTGTAAAATGAAAGCAAACCCGCACACCAAGCCACAATTTCATTCAAACGCTTGTTAGCAAAAGCAGTTCTGTGAGCGCATTCGTGCAAAGGTGCAAACATCGCAGCTAAACTAAAACCGTAAATTACCAGTGCTGGTATTGCTAACAACCAATTGCCAAAATTCATTGCCCACAGATAACCACTAACTCCCATAACAGCTAGATGTCCAGCTAATTGAAGTAGCCCTTTCCAGTTATAGCGATGATTCAAAAGGCTTAATTCTTGCATACTGAGAATTTGCCGGGGCTTGCGCTGTTTATCAGCTTCATTTTCTAATAACTCAGACTCAACAATTGCATCACTAGACATCATTAAAACTCCATATAAGTAGAAGGCACAAGGCAGGATAGCGCAGCGTAAAGCCTTCTTTACGAGAGGCTTTGCCAACCGCATGGCTTCGCTTAGAGCGAGTCCGCGATCGTCGGCAGGAGGCAGCAGAGAAAAGCCAGTTTTTCTTAGGGTTTTAAATTTTTGTATTTTACATTTAACTATGTCTACCTACTTAAAACTTTCTAGGTATACCTTAACTTAGAAACAGAGAAGTCAAATTACAATTATGGGCTTACTGAAAATAAATTAACCCATTTGTAGGAGGTAATCATCCAGAAAGTCAGTGTACTTTATATATTATTAGACCAAGTTAATATGACTTGATAATACGCACAATTAACTCAATACATCTATTAACTATGTTCAACTTAAAACTTATTCGTTCTCTAACAATAAAAGTGCTAGCGCTTTCAACAACTTTTTTCCTAGTTGGGGAAACTTCTGCTAAAGCTCAACAAAAATTTACTACTCCGCTTCCTTCACCACTTCCAAATTTTGGGCGTGACTTAGTTCCATCTAGCTCTCAAGAATTTTTTAGACAAGGAAGGGATGCGTTTGAGAGAGAAATTCAAATTCTCAGGCAAAGAGAACTCTCTTCAAATAGACCTATCCTCAAGGTTGATTTGAGAGAGATACTAAAAAGACGATCTACTCTAGAGAAACCCGAAATCAGGGAGTTCTAAATCAAAAGTATCTCATCGAGGGAGATATGGTGCGATCGCAAAAACTCATTTCTAAGTAGGTTAGTAACATTAAGTACATACGTAGTCAGGCAAGAGTTATGGACGAGGCCTAATTGTCTATAACTCTTGCCTAATTCTTTTTCAGTGGATCTTAAGTATTGAAGTTTGAGCAGACCATAACAATATGAAGTTGTGTTACACGATGCGTAATTTTGACAGTTCGAGCTGATGCACTAATTAACAGTGTTTTTTTTACTACAGGGTAGAAGTTATGAATCAAAGCATCAAGCCTAATTTGACTAACGCAGAAAAATTTTCTGTAGAAGAAGATATAGCAAAACTTAATGATAGCCAAACAAATGATACTGCTCCGGTCAATAAAATAAATTCCCTTTTCCAGAAAGGCGATGCAGTAAAAGATGATGGTGGAACAATAGATCCTACGCATCCTGTTAAAGAGTTTTCCTCGAAGCTAATTGTCTAATTTTGAGCATTGCTTTTGCTAATCACTAAAACAGACTCTTACCATAGCCTTCTGGTGTCTCGCCTGCACCAACGGGTAGGGGACAGGTTTAAAAGCTTACCCCAATATTGAGTATCAACCACTATTATTTTTTCTTAACAAATAAAATATTTGAAACGAGATAGCACAAGCTATAAAGTTTCAATATGTCTTGACATAAATCTCCTCATTATAATTATGAGGATTTTTCTGTTGCCTACTCCCTGTTAATGATTTTCCATTTTTCTAATATGGCAATCTCAAATAATTTGCAAAAAAACTATTGTTTATTGTCTATTTGCTCTCTCCACAACTAATTTGATAAGTCCAATAAGCTTGCTATATTTCATCTTCGATTTTACTTGTTTTTTATGAAAAAGCATTTTTATTTATTGTGGGGTGTTTGCACTATTTCATTGTATTTGATAGCAATCAACAGTAGCGTTCAAGCTCAATCAATCCAAATAGATGGAACCACTCCAACTACACCAGGTCAATGCACAGGAAATTGTAATATTGACGGTGGACTTCAAAGTGGCAATAATCTTTTTCACAGTTTTTCTCGATTTAATGTGGATGAAGAAGCAACAGTTTTGTTCCTCGATCGAGGAGCCAAGAATATTCTGACTCGGGTAACAGGAAATCAACCCTCTAACATTCTTGGCACATTAGGCGTATTAGGAAATGCTAACCTATTTTTAATAAATCCTAATGGGATTATTTTTGGGCCAAATGCAAAGTTGAATGTTAAAGCGTCATTTATAGGCACTACAGCCAATGCTATTCAATTTGGCGATCGGGGTTTTTTTAGGGCTTCTGTTTCCGAAGTTCCATTATTGACAGTCAATCCTTCAGCTTTGTTGTATCAAAATCCCCAAGGAGTAATCCAAAACAATTCAATTGCACCACTAGGAGTATATTCAGAAGGCGTTGAATTATTTGGGTTAAGAGTTCCTGATGGACAGAGTTTGCTATTAGTCGGTGGAGAAGTGAAGTTAGACCAAGGAGGATTAAATGCTTTGGGGGGTCGAGTCGAATTAGGAGGATTAGCTGAATCTGGAGTAATAGGGTTAGATATTGATAACAACAACTTCCGCTTAAGTTTTCCTGAGAATACCGCATTAGCAGATGTATTACTAAGCAATGGAGCTAAAGTTGATGTAACAGCTAATGGTGGCGGTAGTATTACAGTCAATGCAAGAAATATAGGAATTTCCGGAAATAAAACTAGGCTTCTTAGCGGTATCAGCCAAGGAACGGCTGGTAGTCAAGCTGGAGATATTACACTCAATGCCACAGGAGCTTTAACTCTTACAAACGGTAGTAAAATCCTCAACAGAGTGCTATCTTCTGATGGACAAAGCAATAGCGGCAACATCAATATTAAAGCTGGATCGTTATCTTTAAGTACCGCTAGTCAAGTACAAGCTACTACTTTCGACACAGGAAATGCTGGTGAAGTGAACATTGATGTCAGCAATGGGGCAATTACAGTTGTTGGTAAAGAATCTCGTATAGATAGCACTGTGGGAGACGCAGGAAAAGGTAACAGTGGCAATATCAACATTAAAGCTAGGGAACTTTATATAAAAGATGGAGCTTTTATAAACGCCGGAACTTTTGCAGAGGGAAATGCTGGAAACATATTCATAGACGTTGCAGATATTGTCTCTCTCGAATCAACCAAAAAAAGTGGAATTTTTAGTAATGTATCATCAGGAGGAGTCGGTAATGGTGGTGAAATTAATATTAAGACGCGATCGCTCTCTTTAACTGGTGGTACTCAAATAGGTACTTCTGTTATTAGCCAAAAAGATGGAAGACCGGGAGGGCGAGGAATTGGAGGAAATATCACAGTTAATGCCTCTGATTCTGTAACTATTTCAGGCACTAGTTTTGAAACAGGTTTTTCTAGTGGCTTATTCGCCGCCACAGAGGCAGGTGCAGTAGGTAAAGCAGGAGATATTACCATCAAGACGCCACTCTTTAGCATTGCAAACGGTGGGATTGTAAATACTCAAACTCTCAATCAGAGTGCTGCCGGTAGCATTACTATTAACGCAGCTAACTTTGAAGCTATTAATGGCGGACAAATTATCAGCAGCACTGCCAATTCTGGAAAAGCAGGGAATATCATCATCAAAGATGCTGACAGGATTATACTTTCTGGAAGCGACCCTACCTTTGCTCAACGACGGGAGAAATTTCCGGCTGAAGTCCAAAATGAAGGGCCTAATAGTGGATTATTTGCCAATACCCGCCGTGGTTCTATAGGCTCAGGAGGGAATATCGCAATTGAAACTAAAGAATTTATTGCCCAAGATCTGGCTCAAGTCAGCGTTAGTAGCCAGGGAACAGGCGATGCAGGTAATATTGTTGTCAACACACAGACTCTCAGACTAAGCGATCGTGGAAAAATCACCTCGGAAACTGAATCAGGTAAGGGTGGAAATATCAACTTCCAAATTCAGGACTTATTACTGATGCGTCGGAATAGTCAAATATCCACCGATGCAGGCAAGGCAGAATCTCCTGCCGACGCAGGTAATATCACAATTAATGCACTTAATGGTTTTGTTGTTGCGGCTCCCTTAGAAAATAATGATATTACTGCCAATGCCTTTGGAAATAGTGGTAAAATCGCAATCACTACTAAAAGAATCTTTGGGCTTGTGCTCCGCACTGGTGCAGAGATACAGAGACTTGACCCAGAAAATCTCAATCCAGGTAATATCCCAACCAGCGACATTACATCATTTTCTCGGCAAAACCCTTTATTAAGTAGTCTAGTAGGAATAATCTTACCAAATTTTGACCTCAGCAAAGGATTAACAGAACTGCCTGTAAATGTTGTTAATGCATCTCGGCAAATTGCTGCTGATTGCAATGCTAGTGGAAAAGGCAGCAGGAGTTCATTCACAGTCATGGGACGTGGCGGAGTAGCATCGAATCCTGTGGAACCATTGACGGCTGATACAGTTTTAGTAGATTGGATCTCACTGGAACCAAACGCAGAAAATTCTGTTAACGATATTAAAAATAGAGCAGTTAGTTCCAAACAGAGAAATCAAGAACAAAATTTACAGAAAGTTAATTCTGCGGAAGAACCATCTCAAATAGTCGAAGCCCAAGGTTGGATAGTAGATGCTGATGGTAATGTGGTTCTAGTTGCTCAAATACCAACTGTGACACCTCATAAGTCAGCCGTTGTATCTGCTTCTTGCGCTGTTAAATAAATTTACGACTTATACCGTTTCTTTATGAGGGTGCGCCAAATATTAAATTTTTTAACGCAAAGGGGCGCTGAAGTTAATTGACTAGAACGAAAAACGCTGTCAGTGGGTTGAGGGATCTGAGTGCGTAACTCCTGAAATTAAAGAAGAAGGGAAAACAAGGGAAAAGCAAAAAGGAAGATTCCTCTTTTTCCCTTTTCGCAATTTATGCAATGGGATACATTTGCTTTCTTCACAAGTCTCTCAAATTCTTTTGCTATAAATATAACTATAAAACTCAAACGTTTCAGTAACCTAAAATTCAAATAGAGATGGAGGTCTCTATGTTTAAAAAGATTTTAGTTGCATTAGATCGCTCGGAAGTAGGACAAAAGGTTTTTGACCAAGCATTAGCTTTAGCAAGCTTAACACAAGCGAACTTAATGCTACTGCATGTCTTATCACCAGAAGAAGAGGGTAGTCCTTACGTACCTATGGTGTCTAATTTCGACTACTATCCAGGATTGAATAGTCAAAGCTTCGAGTTATACCAAAAGCAATGGGACGCCTTTAAAAATCAAGGTATCCAAATGTTACAGATTTACTCTGCTAAAGCTCATAGAGCAGGAATTACTATAGAATTTACTCAAAATGTTGGCAATCCTGGTCGAATTATTTGTGATTTAGCGCGTAGTTATGACGCTGACTTAATTGTTATGGGGCGTCGCGGTCGTTCTGGGCTAACCGAATTATTTCTCGGTAGTGTAAGTAACTACGTCCTTCACCATGCTCCTTGTTCGGTACATATCGTACATCTTTCAGTTACTGCTAAAAAAGATGAACTTGCCCAAGAACCCACAAGTACTTCTAATGTAAATTAACTATAGGAATCAGGTTTGATTTGGAGAATTTATTTGTGTAGACAGGGAGTAGGGAATGGGGAGTAGGGAGTAGGACAGAAGCCTTGTCTGGATGTACTGATTTTTTTCAAAAATCAAGTGTGAGTCCTATATTAACGTTGCATTAGCCAGATGTGACTATTTTTAGAACCTTTGGTGTTGTTTGGCTTTGATTTCAACTCTTAGCAGCTCTCTATTGTTATCAGATATTGACGTCAGAAACCAGGTAAAAAATACTATGGTTGGTAACGGCTGTGTGAAGTGGTGAGCTAAAGTAACTACATTCAAGAAATGAAATTAAGCCATTTATTATAAAAGATGTGCGATCGCATATTGCCTAGATTTAAATACCCGACTTTTTAAAAAAGTCGGGTATGTGCGTTACAACTTGTTCTAACTTTAGCTAGTAGGTAAAACCACGCTTTGACGCCCAGTACGCTTGCGCTCGCTTTTACGAGTACCTCCAGCCATTTTATATTCGTAACTATTACTACCAAATTTATAAGCAATACCACGCAAAAACTTTTCAGAATAGTCAGCCAAATCTTCTTCGTTTTCAACGATTTGGGTTAGTAAGATATCGATAGTAGAAAGAGTAGTATTATAAGCTTCAAGAGATTTTCTCAGTTTTTCAATTCTATCAGTATAATCTTTAACTGTTAAACCTTCCCCAACATCTAGAATTGGATTGATGGATTTAACACTTGCCAAACGTGTTTCAGCTTTACCGAGAACACGTGAATTACGTTTCGCTCTTACCATAATTAATACCTATTTCTAAATTTGCCATAACTCTATAGTGGACAATTGCTTAAAACATTGTCATACGTAAAATTGTTGATTTTTATTGAAAAACGTTTCTAATAAAGTCAAGGCGGAAGTTGCTACAGGGTGCGCGTAACACTGAAACGTGAAGGCAGAAGTTACTACAGGGTGCGCGTAACACTGAAACGTGAAGGCGGAAGTTGCTACAGGGTGCGCGTAACACTGAAACGTGAAGGCAGAAGTTACTACAGCCAAGACGGAAGTTGCTACAGGGTGCGCGTAACACTGAAACGTGAAGGCAGAAGTTACTACAGCCAAGGCGGAAGCTGCTACAGAGTGCGTGTAACAATGAAGAGGCGCTATTTATCTCATGTAGAGACGCGATAAATCGCGTCTAAAAAACTGGTACGTTAAACTGATTTTTCTTGTTTCCCTCCGATCTATTGGTGGGATTAAGGTAGGTAAAAATGCGATTAAAATTACAGCCAGCCACTTTTAAAACAATCTCTAAAAGTATTAAATCATCCTCAAGATTGATTCATGGTAGTTTTAAGCTACCAATAAAGAGCAGAATTAACAAGCAAAATGCAATTCAGACACCCTACCCTCTGGTTGAGGTTATTTTCTACTTCTATTGGTAGACTATTTATCAATTATAATTTGCTAGACAGTTGCTAGCAAATTTTAACGATTAAGCTATTAAAAGATAGATATAAAATACTTACTTTAACTTACTTTTATCAAAATATAAATCATATTTAATGAGGAGAAACTTTAGTAACTATTAAAAAAATAACTCTTCCTTTTGTAATAGGAATATTTTTAGGAAATAATACTATTGAAAGACTCTAAATGATTCATTTTTAAATAAAAATTTAAACAATACAACTCCTGTTTGATTTATGCGAAGCTAAGTAGATTTTTGCTCTGTTTCCTTTGTTTACTAGCAATTCAAAAATCAAATTGGATTGCTAAATAGATAAATAAATCTTTTTAAGCTTTTATATAAAACAACAAAACAATATATGCCAAGTAAGCACAAGAGGTAATGATGGCGAACCAACGAGTTAAAGTTGAAAAAACGGTAACGATTAACAAACCAGCACAAGAACTCTACCAATTTTGGCGTAACTTTGAAAATTTACCGCGCTTCATTAAGCATCTCAAAGAAGTCAAGGTGTACGATGATAAAAAAACCCACTGGGTTGTTGAAGGACTTTTAGATAAAAACTTAGAGTGGGATACAGTCATTGTTGAAGACCGGGAAAACGAAATAATTTCCTGGGCTTCAGTTCAAAGTGCAGAAATTGAAAATTCTGGCTTAGTTCAGTTTAAGCCAGCGCCAGGTAATCGCGGTACTGAAGTGAAAGTAGTTAGAGAATTTAACCCACCTGGTGGTGCAATTGGAAATGCGATCGCCAAACTTTTTGGTGAAGACCCAAAACACAATCTCACAGAAGATTTACGTCACTTCAAAATGCTGATGGAAGCAGGGGAAATTGCCACAACTGAAGGTCAACCAAGAGGTAAAGGGTAAACTATGAAAGCTGTTTGTTGGTATGGCGCTAACGATGTACGGGTGGAAACAGTGCCAGAGCCAAAAATACTTAATCCCCGTGACGCTATCCTCAAAGTTACATCAGCAACTATCTGCGGTTCTGATTTGCACATTTACGATGGCTACATTCCAACAATGCAACCCGGTGACATTATCGGTCACGAATTTATGGGCGAAATCGTTGAAATTGGTAGTGAAGTCAAGAGATTGAAAAAAGGCGATCGCGTCGTTGTTTCTTCAATGATTGGTTGCGGTCATTGCTTCTACTGCGAACGGCAAATGTGGTCGTTGTGTGATAATTCCAATCCCAATGCCTGGATAGCAGAAAAGGTATACGGTTATTCTACATCAGGCATTTATGGCTACTCCCACGCTTTTGGTGGCTACGCAGGTGCTTTTGCAGAATACGTGCGCTTACCCTTTGCCGATTTGGGCACAATCAAAGTTCCTAAAGATATTCCTGACGAAAAACTGCTACCAATTTCCGATGCTTTCCCCACTGGCTACATGGGTGCAGATTTATGTAATATCAAGCCTGGAGATGTCGTAGCAGTGTGGGGCTGCGGCCCAGTGGGACAGTTCGCTATGCGTAGTGCTTATCTCTTGGGTGCAGAACGCGTCATTGGCATTGACAGAGTTCCCGAACGCCTGCAACTAGCTAAAGATTTTGCCAAAGCAGAAGTCATCAACTATGAAGAAGTTGATGCCGGTGACGCCCTCAAAGAAATGACCGGAGGACGCGGCCCCGATGCTTGCATTGATGCAGTGGGACTAGAAGCCCACGCCTCTGGTTTAGAAGGATTCTACGATGAAGCCAAGCAAGCGGTTCGCTTAGAAACAGACCGCCCTCACATCCTGCGGCAAATGATAGTCAGCGGTCGCAAAGCTGGTACTCTTTCAATCATGGGTGTTTATGGTGGATTTGTAGACAAAATACCAATGGGTGCTGCCATGAACAAAGCCATGACCTTCAGAATGGGGCAAATGTTCGGTCAAAAGTATATGCCTATTTTGCTGGATTACGTTTTGAAGGGTGAAGTCGATCCATCTATTGTATTCACACATCACTTGCCCCTCACGGAAGCAAAGCAAGGGTTTGAGTTATTTAAGCACAAAAAAGACAATTGCATAAAAGTCAGATTGCAGCCTTGAGTAAATGTTGCGTTTGAAAAGACGCAATCTCGTCAGGGCAGGGTGTAGGGAGTAGGGCTTCCGCCGTGAGCGTCAGCCGAACGGTGTGGGGTGTACTGTTTTGAGATTTTTAATTCCTATACCCCACAGCCTGTTTTGAGTTAATACAAAAGAGGAAAAATAATGAAAGCTTCCTTAGCATTACGCCAAGGTATAAGCGAGAACCAACTAACTTAACACCAATCCCATTCTTTAGTTAGAGGTTAGGTTTAGTTGAAAGCTTTAAGGTTCAGGTATTCATTTGTAGTAGTTAATTTTTTAGTAGTCTAGAAGGCTGATACGAAGGGTAAATTTTTTCAAGAGACTTTTACATACCTCTCGCTAATAAGCTTTTATTCTACACTGTTCTCCACTCCTGGTATTAGGGTTTGGACAAATTTGTTTGTCCAAACTGCGATAAACAAAGCACCATACAGCAAACACGGGAGACAATAGACATGAGCCAACCAATTAAAGTTGAAAAGACGGTAACGATTAACAAACCAGCAGAGGAACTCTACCGCTTTTGGCATAACTTTGAGAACTTGCCGCGCTTCATGAAGCATCTCAAAGACGTAAAAGTACACAATAATAAGCGAACGCACTGGACGACCAGTGGGGCGTTAGGTGTAAGTATTGAATGGGATGCAGACATCATTGAAGATCGGGAAAACGAATTGATTGCTTGGGCTTCGATTGAAGGTGCAGATGTTGATAACTCTGGTTCTGTCCGCTTCCAGCCAGCACCCGCCAATCGCGGTACAGAGGTAAAGGTCGTCACGGAATATAACCCGCCTGGTGGTGCGATTGGAGCTACCATTGCCAAACTCTTCGGCGAAGAACCAGAACAGCAGATTGGAGATGATTTACGCCGCTTCAAAATGCTGATGGAAACAGGCGAGATTGCAACAACAGAAGGTCAACCAAAGGGAGGTTAAAGATTATGAAAGCAGTTTGCTGGCACGGCGCTAACGATGTACGAGTTGATACAGTACCCGATCCAAAAATCATCAATCCGCGTGATGCGATTGTTAAAATCACGTCAACGGCGATTTGCGGTTCTGATTTACATCTTTATGACGGTTACATCCCCACGATGGAAAAGGGCGACATCCTTGGTCATGAATTTATGGGGGAGGTCGTCGAGCTAGGGAGTGCCGTCAAGAATGTGAAGATAGGCGATCGCGTTGTCGTCCCCTTTACCATTTCCTGCGGTCAGTGTTTCTTTTGTCAAAAAGATTTGTGGTCGCTGTGCGATAACTCCAACCCCAACGGCTGGATACCGGAAAAACTGATGGGTCATTCTCCATCTGGTCTTTTCGGCTACTCCCATATGATGGGTGGCTATGCTGGAGGTCAAGCTGAATATGCCCGCGTTCCCTTTGCCGATGTCGGTTTATTCAAGATTCCGGATGGACTAACAGACGAACAAGTCCTGTTTCTGACGGATATTTTCCCCACTGGCTATATGGCAGCGGAAAACTGCGATATCCAGCCAGGAGATACTGTAGCGATCTGGGGCTGCGGTCCAGTCGGACAGTTTGCCATTAGAAGTGCATATATGCTAGGTGCCGAGCGCGTCATTGCAATCGATCGAGTTCTCGAACGCCTACAGATGGCGAAAGACGGCAAGGCAGAAGTCCTTAACTATGAGGAAGTCGAGGTGGGTGAAGCATTGAAAGAAATGACGGGTGGTCGCGGCCCCGATGCTTGCATGGATGCTGTGGGAATGGAAGCCCACGGTACGGGCCCTGATGCGTTTTACGACCAGGTAAAGCAAGCCGTGCGTATGGAAACCGACCGACCCACTGCCCTAAGGCAAGTGATTGTTGCCTGTCGCAAAGGTGGCACTGTTTCAATTCCTGGTGTTTACGGCGGCTTTGTAGACAAGATACCGATGGGTGCTGCCATGAACAAAGCCTTAACATTTAAAACGGGACAAACGCACGTTCATAAGTACTTGCGCCCGTTACTCGAGCGCGTCCAAAATGGCGATATCGACCCATCTTTTGTAATCACTCACCGTTTACCGCTAGAGAAAGCACCGCACGGCTACGAGATTTTTAAACACAAGAAGGACAACTGTATCAAGATCGTGCTCAAGCCAGGTCAGGCTGCCTAAAACCCCACAAGAACACGAAAAAACCAAATCTAGCTAACACTTTAGGAGGTAGAGATGACAGAAGAACTCACAAATAAGAAAGTTGCCATTCTGGTTACAGATGGCTTTGAGCAAGTTGAAATGACTCAACCAAAGCTTGCCCTTGAGTCAGCAGGTGCTCAAACCTACATTATTTCACCGAAGAGCGATCGCGTTCAGGGCTGGAACCATTTTGACAAAGGGGATTTTTTCCCGGTAGATGTCCCCCTCGATCGAGTAAATCCAGCCGACTATGATGCCCTCCTGCTTCCCGGTGGTGTTGCCAATCCAGATCAACTTCGGACTAATGCTAAGGCGATCGAGTTTATAAAGTCCTTCTTCGATACTAACAAGCCGGTAGCGGCGATCTGCCACGGGCCTTGGACTCTGATCGAGGCAGATGTGGTGCGCGGACGAAGGATCGCCTCGTGGCCGTCGCTCAAGACCGATCTCCAAAACGCAGGTGCCCAATGGGTAGATCGGGAAGTTGTAGTTGATAACAACCTCGTGTCGAGCCGCAAGCCAGACGACATCCCAGCCTTCAACCGGGAAACGATCGAGCTGTTCAGCCATGCAGGGCAGGTACAGCAGATGGTGTGAGGACTCGGAGCGTTAATCAGGAGGACAGGTATGGAACAGCATCGATTTGGTTCCACGCAGCGCGAGGTGGCAGCGATCGGTCAAGGAACCTGGTACATCGACAACGGTGACCGCGCCTCTGCGATCGCGGCTTTGCGCCAAGGACTCGATCTCGGCATGACCCATATCGACACGGCAGAGATGTACGGTAGCGCCGAGGAGGTGGTCGCAGAGGCGATCGCTGGACGACGCGATCGGGTTTTCCTGGTTTCCAAGGTTCTTCCTGGAAATGCTTCTCGGAGAGGGACGATCGTAGCCTGCGAGAAATCCCTCGCTCGACTTCATACCGATCAGCTGGACTGTTATCTGTTGCACTGGCGCGGTCAACACCCACTGGAGGAGACGATCGCTGCCTTCGAGCAGCTTCAGCACGAGGGGAAGATTCTCTGCTGGGGCGTGAGCAACTTCGATGTGCCTGACCTTGAAGCAGTCCAGAAGATCGCTGGCGAGGGTTCTCTCGTCTGCAATCAAGTCCTTTACCATTTGAGACAGAGAGCGATCGAACATGCTGTGATCCCCTGGTGTGAGAAGCATGGGGTCGCCGTAGTCGCATACAGCCCCTTCGGTCATGGGGATTTTCCCAGCTCGCGCACAACCGCAGGTCGCGTACTACAGGAAATCGCCGCCGCCCATAACGCCACCCCTCGCCAAGTCGCGCTCCGATTTCTGGTGCGGCATTCCTCGCTCTTCGCAATACCCAAAGCATCCAACCCCGAACACGCCGCTGAAAACGCGGGAGCTGGGGAACTCAATCTGACCCAAACCGAACTCGATCGAATCGACGCAGCCTTCCCGACCGGATCTCGTCCCCGGGTGCTTCCCATGCTGTAAGCCTGATTGGCTCACCTGCTGCCTGCCTGCCCATGAATTGAAGGCACCGCGCTGATAGAGAAGACTAGGACTTACGCACTGTACAAATTGATTATCTTGTGCATTAACGAAAATACGTCGTTTCAGGCTTTAATCAATCATCTTTGGATAAATAGCGATCGCCTAAAAAGTGTCGAAAAATCAAGGTTTAATGCTTGAAATCCATACCTCATATTTGGTTTTTCCTGTCAATGCGTAAGTCCTAAAGACTTCCGAGCTTTTTGCCTAGCCGCCCACCATTGAGGAGGTTGACATCGTTAGCTATTCAAGCTTCCTTGATGGGGGAAAGTAGCGAAGATACCGTTGGCGAATTCATTGGAAGGGTGGTTTTTGGAAACTTTCGTTGGCAGGTTTCCACGACAGCACAAGCATTTCCAGCATTAAGAAATATTTCGCCAACGGTGTCAGTCAACACTCAACCACCTAAACCTATTATTTATTTTTTCCAGTTCCCTTATTTACTCACGAACGATCGCCAAACCCAAAGCTTTGTAAGAAGTTAGCAGGCGATCGGATACAGTTGGTGCTGTTACGAGGTAAGTTAGGGCATGAATCGATTCCACAACATAAGCAGCAGCAGTGTCTAACTTCTCTTCTGTGGCTAATCCAACTACCTCGGCTGCTCCAGCAATCATGGCTCGTTTGACATGGGCTTCGTCCAAGTTCTGTACGCTAATTCCAAATTCTGGATGTAGGCTACACACTCCCAACATGCACAAATCTGCACGAATCATCCGTAATGCCTCAACTGTAGCAGCACCAACGTTGACCAAAGCTTTTTTGTAGAGTTTTCCGCCTAACATAACAACTTCTATATGTTGATGTTCTGCTAAGGCTACAGCAATGGGAGGGCTATTTGTGACAATTGTCGCTTGCAAATCGACAGGCAAATGCCGAGCTACTTGCAGAGTCGTGGTGCCTCCATCTAAAATTACCACCTGCCCTGGAGAGACTAATTTAGCAGCTGCACGGGCGATCGCTTCTTTTTCTTTCGGTGCTTGCTTTTGGCGATCGGCATAAGAAGCGATCGCTGGCGAAATTAGCAGCGCCCCCCCATGAACGCGCTGCAATAAACCCGACTCCGCTAATTCCCGCAAATCCCGGCGAATCGTATCTTCAGAAACCTTTAAAACCGCACTCAGTTCCGATGACAGCACCTTTTTGTCACGACGCAGAATCTCTAAGATGAATTGCCGTCGCTCCGCAGTTAGCATAATTTATTTTCCTGAAGTTGCATATTTAATCTTGAAATTGCACGTTTGTGAGTTTATACTCATAGGTATGCAGGTTCCTGCACGTTTCTCGTCACCTTTAAATAAATTCAAGCACATTCGTGCAAGCAAGATTTAACAATCTTAGCTGCATTTTCAATGACTTTTGATAGTCTGCTTTATTAAACAAAAGCGGTCGGATTGCCATTGCCTGAATTTCTGATTTGTTGCAAGTTTCCAAATGCCATTGCCCTTTCTAAATTCCCAGGAATAAATTTATGACTGTTACCAAGCTTCAATTTCCCATTGATTTGAGTGCTTACAAACCAGTAGTTCTCGATTTGGCAAATGCAACTCTTACCTCGGAGCAACGAGAGAACCTAAAAGCAAACATTCAACTGTGTCGTGATGCGATCGTGTTTTTTACAGCCACGGGAGCTGCGACAGGGGTAGGCGGTCACACTGGAGGGCCATTCGACACAGTACCAGAGGCGATCGTACTTGATGCCTTGTTTAATTCAGCACCCGATAAGTTTGTGCCGACTTTCTTTGATGAGGCTGGACATCGAGTCGCAACTCAATATCTAATGGCAGCTTTGCACGGTGATTTACCAACCGAGCAGCTTCTACACTATCGTCAAGCACATTCTCGCTTACCAGGACATCCAGAATTAGGGCTAACTCCTGGCGTCAAATTTAGTTCTGGACGATTGGGACATATATGGCCTTACATCAATGGTGTGGCAATGGCAAATCCAGGTAAAGTGGTTTTCTGCCTTGGTTCCGATGGTTCTCAGCAAGAAGGCAACGATGCTGAAGCTGCTCGGTTGGCTGTCGCTCAACATCTTAACGTCAAGCTAATTATTGATGATAATGACGTGACAATCGCCGGACATCCTTCCAAATATCTCCCTGGTTTCAGTGTCGCCAAAACCTTACAAGGACATGGATTGAAGATACTCGCAGGAGATGGGGAAGACTTAGACGACCTATACAGTCGGATTCGCGAAGCTGTGAATACTCCCGGCCCAGTTGCCATCATTAATAAACGCCCCATGTGTCCTGGTATTGCAGGTTTAGAAGGCTCTATTCACGGTCACGATGTGATTTCTGTAGAGTTAGCTATTAAATATCTAGAATCACGGGGACAAACTGCTGCTGTTGATTACCTCAAGAGTATTCAGAAACCGAAACAAACCTACACTTTTCTCGGTTCCAGTGACAAATGGAATGCTAATCGTAATGTGTTCGGTGATGCGATGGTTGGTGTTTTAAGTCGCCTCAGCGAAGTAGAACGTAAGGAAAAAGTGAGAGTTATCGATAGCGACCTTGAAGGCTCGTGCGGTCTGAAGAAAATTCACGAAGCTTACCCGGAAATTTTTATTTCCTCTGGCATTATGGAACGAAGCAACTTTTCTGCTGCTGCCGGATTTGGGATGGAGTCAGGAAAACAAGGTATTTTCGCAACCTTTAGCGCCTTCTTAGAAATGTGTATTTCAGAGATTACGATGGCGCGGTTGAATTATTCCAACGTACTTTGTCACTTTTCTCATGCAGGCATCGACGATATGGCGGATAATACCTGCCACTTCGGCCTCAATAATATGTTCGCTGACAATGGTTTAGATGATGGCTACCAAACACGTCTTTACTTTCCAGCTGATGCCAATCAGATGAAAGCTTGTGTAGAGTCTGTATTCTTTGAAGCTGGACTGCGGTTTATTTTTTCCACCCGTTCTAAAGTACCATCAATTCTCGACAACAACGGCCAGGAATTTTTTGGCAGTGACTATAAATTTATTCCTGGTAAAGATGAGGTAATTCGAGAAGGAACGCAAGGCTACATTGTTAGCTTTGGTGATGCTCTGTATCGCGCCCTCGATGCCGTTGAGCGTCTGAAGCAAGAAGGTTTAGATATAGGTTTAATTAATAAACCAACTCTAAACGTTATTGACGAAGAGGCGATCGCAAAAATCGGTAATGCTCCATTTGTACTTGTGGTTGAGCCATTTAATCGCCGAACTGGATTAGGCAGCCGTTTTGGCAGCTGGCTGTTAGAGCGTGGGTTGACTCCCAAATACGCTTATCTTGGTACTCATAGAGAAGGTTGCGGCGGTTTGTGGGAACAATATCCACATCAAGGAATTGACCCAGTGAGTATTATGAACAAGGTGAAAGATTTGATTAGATAATTTGCGATCGCCGAAACTAAAAGCTCTCCAATTTTTTAAACAAGTTGGAGAGTTTGCCTTTCAAGAATAATTAGGATTATTAGCTCATGGTTAACTAAGCGCATATAATATGAAAGATTATGGCTGAGCTTAAATCTAATACATAAATTTTCATGATCCAAACTGTACTATTAAATTCTTTATTATTAATTTCTCAAGTAGCGACCCCAGACAAAAAATTTATCGATTTAAAAAAACAATTAGAAAAATTTAATTTTCCGGTGATTATTCAACTACCACCTCAGCGTGGTGCTTATGGTTTATTACAAGAAAAGACTAAAAAAATTTGGATTAATCCAGTAGTTTTTGAGTTAAATATCGGTACTCAAACCCTAATTCATGAGGCTGTTCATGCTGCACAAGTCTGTGCGGGTAAAGGCAAAATAAAAACTTTAGGTTTAAATATTGAGCCTATTAATTATGCTCGACCATTTTTTATGCACTATACTGATATCCGCAGACAAGATTTAGAAAGAGAAGCCTTTGCAGTACAAACTCAACCTAATAGTTTTGAACTCGCTATATCTCTTCTGCAAAAAAATTGTAAATAATGTACAAAGTTGTTCTTTAGTATGAGCGATACCTTCTCTACGAGAGGCTCCGCCAACGGTGAGCTTCTCTTCGAGACGCTACGCGTAGCTTGCTTCCCCAAAGGGGTACGCTAACGCAAAACTTTTCGATCTAATGAAATATGGATGCCCAACCACCTACCTTCTGATAAATCACTTCCATAATCTTGGGCTAAATTAAATACTTGCACAGGAGTAAATTTTAGCAATTGAATTGCTAAATCCATATAACTTGGAAAAATAGTGTTGATAATTTACCAGTTTTGTGATATGCAAATTGGTACGTTAGTATATGATAAGCTTGATAGTATTGAATAGAGTTTTAATTCAGCACTTAATTCAATATCTATTTTATGATCGATCTAGAGAATATTCACTCACTTACAGACTTCAAGCGCAACGTCAAACAGTTTATAGAGCGTATCAAAGCGACCAAATCACCTCTTGTGCTGACTGTCAATGGCAAAGCAGAAGTCGTCGTCCAGGATGCAAGTGCCTTTCAGGAAATGATTCATAGACTTGAGCTTGCAGAGGAAGAAGTGCGTCAGTTGAAGTTTGAAGCATTACAGAGAGATATTGCGATCGCAGCCGAACAGCTAAAGCATGGAGAATATAATGAATACAATGATGAGTCTCTCCCTAATTTGCTCGAAAATATCAAAGCGCGAGGACAGAATAAGCTAAAGCTGGATAGCTGACAATGAATCATTACAGACTTTCCCAGCAAGCCGAACAAGATTTGGAAGATATTTGGACTTACCTTGCTCAACAGGATGCACTTGCAGCCGACAAACAGATAGCTCAAATTCTCAATCGTTTTCCAATGCTTGCTCAGTTTCCTGATATGGGCAAAAAGCGAGATGATTTAATGAAGGAACTTAGAAGCTTTCCTGTAAAACCTTACATTGTGTTTTACACAAAAATAACTAACGGCATAGAAATTTTTCGAGTATTACATCAATCAAGAAATGTTGAAGACAAGTTTTCGTAACTTCAATAGTTTATAGTAGGGGCACAGTTAACTTAGGTTGGGTTGAGCAGAGCGAAACCCAACTTGGATAAGGGTGTTGCGTTTCACTTTGTACCACTTCGTGGAAGCAAGCTACAACCCAACCTTGTATATTGAATTATCACCATTCCTATGAATTAATTGTGACAAAATTGGGCATTCTAATAAATAGTTAGATTATAAAATACCTTGCCTTTATGTCACGATATTTATTTTCAAATTTCAAAAGCTGTGAATTTCAAGCACTGTATGAGGAAATATCTAAAGTTTTTGATATTAAACAAGAAGAATTAAATAACCTCTATCAAGTGATGCGTGAAGAATTTGAAGTAGAGGGCTATCCCGAACACACTATCAACA
This sequence comes from Nostoc sp. DedSLP01, assembly GCA_034530875.2. Taxonomy (GTDB): domain Bacteria; phylum Cyanobacteriota; class Cyanobacteriia; order Cyanobacteriales; family Nostocaceae; genus Nostoc. The sequence goes on along the minus strand of JAVRCJ020000007.1, from coordinate 196,001 downwards.
GAAATATTTTTCGTTCAGGCGATCCAAACTTCCAAAAACTTTATGATGAAGCTCTAATTATCGGAATTGATATTCCTAGCATTCTTGAACTAGATAATGGTGTTTCGGATAAAAAGACAGTTGTCATCCTTGGACAAGACCCTCGAAGAAGAAGCAATAAAAGAAGAGAAGAAATTGTTATAGGAACGCCATACGCAATGCATTTGAAGAACTGCCGTGAAAAGCTGCGAAATACCAGACTTTACTTTGATTTGATCCAAGTCTTACTAGAAGAAGGCTATCGGGTTTATTTGACAGATGTATTCAAAATTTGGGTCAGCGAACCTAATAACGGTTATCGCAGTATTGGTGTTAGTGAAAAAGATTGCGATCGCTCCATCAAAATTTTGCAAGACGAGTTAAATATCTTTGAACCAATTGCACTCATCACTTGGGGAAAAAAAGCTAATGAAACTGCTAATAATTTAGGTTTAAAAATAAAACATTTACCCTTTCCTCATCCTAGTGGGGCTGCCAATGGTACATGGCGTAAACTTCTTGGTAAAACACCAACACGAGAAAACAAAGTAAACTTCTGGAAACAGACAGTTATTGGTTATTTAAACGATAAAAAATTGTAAGTTGGGTTTTCTGACGTTAACGCAACATCAAGATCTATAATTTAGTTTGGCGTTACTCAAACCCCACTTGCTTTAAACCGGGAAACCCGTCCAACGCAGTGGCTCCCCAACCTACATCTAATGCACAACTTAAGCGTTACCACGCCACAGCTGATAAGGAAAAATCAAGAATATGAGGAAGTTATAAACGCGTAGCTTCCAGTAAGCGGGAAAAATAGAAGCGAGTTTTAGTCATCGCTTGACGTTGCACTGAAAAGCCGTTCTTTTCCAAAATTTTCACCACATCCGCCTCACGATGCAAATATGCGCGCGTTGCTTTACTCGGCCCGGGAAAGAAACTGCCAATTTTCTTGAGTATAGTCAAAGCGCAGGTCTTGGGTGCAAAACTGAGAATTATCCGCGACTGTGCCAAAGAACAAAGGTGAGAAATCATTTCATCAGCTTTTTCTTGGGGGTAGTGGATGAGGACATCCAAGCAAATAACAGTATGGTAACTACCACTCAACGATTCCAAATCCTGCACGGCAAAAGTAGGATTTTCAGCATTTCCCAAGGTTTGTAAAGCTCTATCTTTGCCTTCTTCCACCATTTTTTCAGAAATATCGCTGGCATAGACCTTGGCACCATCTATCGCCAGTGGAATGCTGAGACTACCTACACCACAGCCAGCATCGCAAATTGTTAGTTCTGGTAAATTGTTATCAGCTTTTAGCCACTCGATAACTGTATCTACGGTTTGCTGATGCCCATTGCGGATGTCTAGCTGGACTTTGTTGACTTCGCCATCGCCGTAAATTCGCCTCCAACGGTCAAACCCTGTGGAATTGAAATACTCGCGAACAATTGTTTTATCGTCGGCTGCGTTCATAAACTCTCATCTTTAGGGGTTCCCAATGCTTAAAATTATCATTGATAGGAACCCACAGAAGTGCTTTTCCAGATTTTTCCAGATTATAGCAGGCAGATAAGCAAATATACTCAGTTAGCTGTGCAAACTGCGATCGCATAAGTTAAGACTTCTTGTACAAGTAGGGAAAAAGGGAAAAAGTGTATTTAGCTTCGCAAAAATCAACTAGGAGTCCTAATAAACTATTATTTTAATTTTTTCAAAAATTTAAATTACCAACTTTGATGGTGTCATTTGAAAAATTATTGACATTATTTTGATATTAAAATTATTAGCTTGCTAATACTTGAAATTATCTACCGTAAAAACTTATATTTTTCTCAAATATCAAGATTTATAATTCTTAGTTACTATTTACAATCTTCAAATATCCATAATATTTTTTCTGGTCAAAAATCATATATTTATGCCTTTTGATATAAATAAACCCTTCTTGAGATAGAACTGCGATCGCAATGCAGCATTTATGCTGTGAAGGATTTAATTACCATTCATCAAAAAACTTAAGTCTACGAAAATTTTATTTGATTTTCGTATGTAAATTTACGCTAAAAAATTTAGGATTAAATATTACAAATGATACAAGACTTACTAAAAGACAGTCCAATCGTTGCGTTTACGATTCTGCTGATAGTAATCTTTACTGTACCCCCTATATTTGAGCGTTTGCGACTTCCTGGCTTAGTAGGATTGTTATTTGCAGGTATAATACTAGGAGAAAATGGACTAAAGTTGTTAAACTCCGAGTCTGAAACTATTAAACTGCTTTCAGAAATCGGTAAACTTTATTTAATGTTCGTAGCAGGTTTAGAGATTGACTTAGAGCAATTCAAAAAAACTAAAAATCGCTCGATGGGGTTTGGCGCATTTACATTTTTAGTTCCATTAATTGCTGGTATTATTACGGGACGCTTATTCAATTTTAGTTGGAATTCTTCAGTTTTAATTGGTTCTTTGCTGGCTTCCCATACTCTCTTGGCATATCCGATTGTCAGCCGTTTAGGTGTGGTAACAAATGAAGCTGTAACAGTGACAATTGGAGCGACAATTTTTACTGATACAGGTGCTTTGCTGGTACTAGCAATTTGTGTGGGAATTCATGGAGGAGAATTCTCTGCCTTGAGTTTAGCGATGTTGTTAGGTGGATTAGCAATTTACTCTGTCGTTGTCTTGTTTGGCTTTGACTGGGCAGGAAAAGAATTTTTTCGCCGTTCTGGAGACGAACAAAGCAACCAATTTTTATTCATATTACTGGCATTATTTTTGGCCTCTGTAGGAGCGCAAATTATTGGAGTTGAAAAAATTGTTGGTGCTTTTTTAGCAGGTCTAGCTGTCAACGATGTTCTGGGACGTAGCCCAGTCAAAGAGAAAATTGAGTTTATTGGCAGTGTTTTATTTATCCCTTGTTTCTTTGTGGACATGGGATTATTGATTAATATTCCCGCATTTATTAAAACTCTCAGTTCAATTTGGCTGACTGTGGCAATTGTAGTAGCTTTGATTGGCAGCAAATTTATCGCCGCATTCTTAGCCAAACTGTTGTACCGCTACAATACGGCTGAATTGTTAACGATGTGGTCGTTGTCGCTCCCACAGGTTGCAGCTACACTAGCAGCAACTTTGGTAGCTTATCAAAGCATGAATTCTGCGGGGGAAAGGCTAATTAATGAAGGTGTGTTAAACAGCGTGATTGTCCTCATGCTGGTGACTGCAATATTAGGCCCGGTAATCACAGCAAGATTTGCTTCTTACTTACAGGTGCAAGAGACAGATTTTCAAACAGATAGTCTGGCTACTTGGTGGGGAAGTAGTGAAGATGAGTTAATAGAAAAAAGGGAAGATTTATTTACTGTTGTAGTGCCAATATACAACCCTCAAACCCAGCGCTATTTGATAGAAATGGCAGCATTGTTAGCTAGTCATGAATCTGGCAGGATTGTACCATTAGCTATTACCAGAGCGCATATCCAAATGGACGATCCGCAATTAGTAACGGGACTCGAACAAAGTCGGCAAAGGTTGAATTTAGCTAAAGAAATTAGTCAAGAATTTGATGTAGAAGTCTCACCTACAAATCGCATTGATGATGATGTGGCTTTGGCAATTAGCCGCACTAGTCGAGAACAAAACGCTAATTTGGTGGTGATGGGTTGGTCGCGGACAACAGGTTTACGCGCTCGTTTATTTGGTAGCGTAATTGATAGTGTCTTTTGGTCTTCTCATTGTCCGGTAGCAGTGACGCGCCTTTTGAGCAGTCCCAAGACAATCCGCAAAATTCTCGTACCAGTTGGAGATTTAACACGCCAAACCATAGGCGCTTTACGGTTTGCCCAGATTTTGGCTGACGTAAATCAGGCAGAAGTTGTATTGTTACACGTTTGCGATCGCAACGCCCGCCCAAATCTAGTGGAAAGGTTTGTCTCTCAATTGTCTGATATCGCCTCTAAAAGCCAGTTACAGGTAAATACCAATATTCAAACCGTCAAGGGTGATGATGTTGCAAAAGCAGTAATTCGCCAAGCTCAAGCTTTTGATTTAGTCGTGTTACGTTCTGTCCGTTATCGCACAGCCGGCGGACTCTCCGTTAGCCAAGTCACAACCCAGATAATTCAAGAATTGAAATGTTCAATTGTCTTAGTTGGCGAACCTAATTCGTAATCAATTTAGCTATGGCCCATAGGGCAAGCAGGGAGTGTGGGGAGATGGGGGAAGTGAAGCGAGAAAAAGAATTTATGCTTCCCACACTTCTCACACCTCCCACACCTCCCACACCTCCCACACCTCCCCATCTCCCCATCGCACTTTCACCCAGTTTATTCCTGCACAGTCATTGGCAGACGAATCGTGAAAGTCGAACCAACTCCCGGCTGACTGCTGACAATAATTTCACCGCCCATCATCTGGCAAAAGTGACGGCTAATTGCCAAACCCAGCCCCGTACCGCCGTATCTTTTTGTAGTCGATGTATCCCCTTGGGTAAAAGGTTGAAATAAGTGCTGCTTTTGACGCTCGGACATACCTATACCTGTGTCGCTAACAGTAAAAGTAATACTTCCTAAAGGAGCTTCTGGTTTATAGTCGTCCTTTTCTCTTTTAACTGTCAGAGTCACCTTGCCGTTTGTTGTAAATTTACCAGCATTACTGAGCAAATTTAATAACACCTGGCGCATCCGAGTTTGATCGGCGTACATCGTGCCAAGTCCATCGTCTAAATCCACTTCTAAAATATTGGCATTTTTTTCTATAGTTGGTTTGACTGTCAGGACAACATTATGAATCAGCATCGCAATCTCGAATGTCTCTGGATAGAGAGTCATTTTCCCCGCTTCAATTTTTGACAAGTCGAGGATTTCGTTAATTAAGTGCAGTAGATGTTTGCCAGCAGAGTTAATTGTTTCTAAGTCTGTGATAAAGTCTGCCGATAAACCAAGATCTGTAGCGTCGTCTTCTAGAAGTTGGCTCAAGCCAATTACGGCATTTAAGGGTGTGCGTAATTCATGGCTGACATTTGCCAAAAAAGTGCTTTTTGCGTTGCTAGCTGCTTCGGCTAATTCTTTAGCTTGTTGTAGTTCTTTTGTGCGCTCAGAAACTGCCTCAATCAAACGGTTCAGAGATTTGGCGAGTAAACCAATTTCATCTTCAGTGGTGATGGGAGCTCGCAAATCGAAATTAGATTTCCTCGCCACTTGTTCGGCTACTTGGGTGACAACGATTACTGGCTCAGCGATCGCTCTACTAGTCCGCCAAGCTATAATAGCTGCGATCGCCACCGAAACCAGCATACTCACAATCACAATGAATCGCTCAACTATTCTTGCCTGCTCAACAGCTTTTTGCCTTTCTTGCTCTTGAACTTCAGCAGTTTGCAGGATATTAGTCAAATTTTGCGAAAGCTGCTCTAGCTGCATAGCTGTTTGGCTACGCATGATCGTTAATAATTGCGATCGTACTGACGAAATCTTTTCAGGCTGTACTGGCTGGGAATCAATTTTCTTTAAAACTCCCTCAATTTGGTCAGCGTAAGCTTTTAAATTAATTTTGTAATCCTGCAATAACGTCTGTAAAGTAGAACTTGTTGCAGCTAACCTTCGAGGTTTACTCTCAATAAAGCCGTTAATTTTTGACTCTAGGTGCTTGGCTTTTTCAAAACTTTTGAGGAAATCAGCTTTTTTGCTTTCCAACTGTTGTGGATTTTCTAACACAGCAACCAAGTTAGAACTATGCAATTGTGCCCCTACTACTGCATCCTTATAATTACTCAGTAGCTGTCCTTGTTCGTGGGCCTGATTTAATTGCCTGACTTCCTTTCCTCGGTAATAGTTGGCAATTACCAACCCTGTCAGCGAACCAAAAAAGCCAATTCCAATAGCCACAAAGTAGCCATAGCCGATTTTTTGATGAATGCGCCATGAACTGGCTTTGAGTTTCCCTCGTGAGGGAAATTCTATGGTTGGGAGTTCGTCTGTCAATGGGTCTGACGCTGACACTTCTTTGCTTTCTGAACTGCTGTCAATAGGGGTTGGCTTTTGAGTCGGCATTTCTCAAACCTCCTTGCCTTCCCGCAAACATCACCAAATCAGTCTAGCTTGTGCAAACACTTTAACTAGTGATTAACATCTAGATTATCCTCTTTTATAGCAAGAGCAAATCAATACTGGCTAAATAATTAGGATAAGCTTATAGACTATTGGGCATGGGGCATTGAGAAGTGTGGGAGGTGTGGGAAGAGAGGGGGGCATAAATTCTCTTTCTCCCCACACTCCCCACACTCTCCACACTCCCCATCTCTCCAGCCACCAGTCCCCAGCCCCTCTACTCTGCCCCATGCCTCATATCATAAAAATGTTTTAAAGTCAAGTATAGGTAAACACAGAAAAACTGATATTACGTATTAATATCAATACCAATGCATTTATTAGCCAGCCCGCCTTAAAATAGCTTTAATATCGTGCAAAATCAGCTTTTAAGCTTATATAAATGAAAGGTGGATTAATTTTTGCATATTTTGTACTTAGATTTAGTACGATTATGAGCAAATGACACGGAATCGGATAATTTACAACCAAAGGACTGTAGTTAATGACAAAAATCCAACTGAGGGAACCAAATCGTCATATATTCTGCTGCCTTTTGAGTTCTATCCTCCTACTGGCTCTCTACCTTGGAGTTGATGCAGTAGAGATTCGGGGCAATTATGGTTATAGGATACTATAAACGTTTTGTGCCTTTGACCCAATTTTAGTGGGGGACTCGTGCATTACCTAATCAACAGTCTTTTAGTTGTAATTATCTAGATTAGAAAAACTCAACTGTCAAAGTTTATAGGAGTGAAAATGGCAGAACAAGATTTTACGCAAACCACATCCAAAGATGCTACAGTGCCAGAAATTAACAGCCAAACTGGCACTATTACCAAAATCCAGCCTCCCGCGCAGCCCCAAGAGGAATGGATAAAGTATGGAGAGCAAGTTTCTAGCTTTTTAGCATCGTTACCCGAATACGTGGGGAACTTCTTTAATCAATATAAGCAGCCCCTGGTTAGCGTTGGTTTAATTGTTGGAGCGATTGTTGGCGTTAAAGTACTCTTGGCAGTATTAGATGCTTTAAATGATATTCCCTTGGTTGCTCCTACTTTTGAGTTGATTGGTATTGGTTACTCTGTTTGGTTTGTTTACCGCTATTTACTCAAAGCCTCAACTAGGAAAGAGTTAACTAGTGAAATCACTACTCTTAAATCACAAGTTGTCGGTAAAATTCCAGAAGCTTAATATCTAAATTCTCGCTTCTTGTGCAAAGACGCTACGCTAATGCTCTAATTCAAAATCACATCCTGTTCTGAGTGTGCGCCATACCAGTAGGGATTTCGCTAGGCGTAGCGTCTCCCATTTTAAAAGTTTTCGATTTCAGTCAACCTAATCTGTTGAATTATCAAAAACCGAGACTCAGATTTTTCTCAATATTAAAAATATTTTTGTGAATTTCTAAGCTAATAGTTGAATATCTTGCTAATTTTTCGCTTATAAAATAATAAACATATTCCTGCAAAGCGATCGCTTTTACTAAGCATATAAAAACGGTAATTGAACGCACCCTTATATTTAATTGCAACCAGCATTTATAAAATTTCTCGCTTTTGTGACATAAGAGGTAGGGGCAAATAGCTACGCATTGGTGTCAACTTAAGCTCAAACTCTTGCCCCACAATCATTTTACCCCACCCCAACCCTTCCCCTTGCCAAGGGGAGGGGAGGTTTTGGCTTTAGACAAAACCGGGGTGGGGTGACGCAGATCGTGATATTGAATGAGTGAATTCAAAACTAGGTCATAGCAAAGATTTCGCGTTAAGTTGACACAGGTGATAGCTATGCGCCCCTAAAAATTTCTCTACCCAGTTGGAAACGCTATATTTTTATTTCTCCACAAAAATTAAGTAGTATTAATAACCTGTTGTAGCTATTTACAGTTAATCCCGATCCGCACCTAAAATTGCTAGAGTTTGTCAAGTTAATTGCTGTCTTTCTTAAGATAGATGTTTTTGGCTGCAACTTAGTAAATTCAGGTTCAACATCATTAATTGAGTACCATAATGCGAAAACGCATCTTTAATATATTCTGTGTAATAGCTGTAACAATAGTACTTTTAGTTACAGTATCACCCGCTTCATACGCAGCTTCTTTAGAGATTGCACAGCAAGTAGATAATGCTGCTAATTTGAATGCTTGTGCTAAAGAGACGATTGATATTAACAAGTATGGTGGTGCTGACCTTCAGAATCCAACGGAGATTTTATCTCAAGATGGTGTGTTGGAAACTCCATTAGAAGTCAAATATGGCGATAACGTAATTGCCGGATGCCCAGTACATCTTCGTTCCTACAATGGCAACTTAGTGGGGCCGACGCTGCGTGTCAAGCCAAGCGATCGCATGAAGATCGCTTTAGTCAACAGTCTCCCACCACAGCCAGAACACACAGGCTCTTCTAATACTCCACACGACTTTAATACTACTAATTTCCATACTCACGGATTTCACGTTTCCCGCAGCGATCGTGCTGACAATATATTGAGGGAAATGGAACCCAACAAAAATGAGGGAGATCCAGACCCTTCCTACCCGATTGAAATTGAATTACCATTACGCCATCCAGCTGGCACTCATTGGTATCATGCCCATCATCATGGGTCAACTGCGATACAAGTTTCCAACGGAATTTAATGGTAAATTCGTCTTGCACTGCCATATCCTAGACCATGAAGATCAAGGAATGATGAAATTAGTCACAATAGAAAAATAAGTAATACACACTTAGAGACGTTGCAATGCAACGTCTCTACAACGATTTTGATATCATGCACAATCGTTTTTATACATGAAATCAGCAACGCCTAAAATCTGATAATCTCAAATTGAAAATGCTAGTTTATTGAGATGAACCGCCTACCGATCGATTAACCTTTGGCTTCTGTTTTGGAGTTTGGGCAGGTTGTGGAGATATATTAGGCGATGGCTGGGTTGGGCTACGCCTACGGACAATGTTTTCAGATGAAATTGCCTTCAATTTGCCTTGCTTAACTAAAGCTTGATGAATCATTGCGGCCACTTCAGCACGAGTCGCTACTTTATTAGGAGCAAGTATTTGTGGGTTTGGATAGTTAACTACAAGTCCATTGGTTGTAGCAGCAGCTATTTTACTGGCAGCATAAGGGGGAATATCTTTAGCATCTTGATAAATACTTAAAATCTGATTGGGCGAAGTAGGTGTTTTTAAATTTAAACCACTAGCAAGGGCAACTAAAACTTGCGCTCGTGAAATATTTTGTTGTGGTTTGAAGGTTTTTTGTGGGTAGCCTTTGAGAAATCCGCTACTGATGGCTTGGTTAATTGCTGAATTTGCCCAAAATTTTGCTGGTACATCTTGAAATGCGATCGCACTTTTAGACAATTCTTTGTCAAAGGCTTTTTGCAGGATGGCAGCAAATTCAGCCCGGTTTACAGGCTCATTTGGTCTAAAAGAATAATCAGGAAACCCCTTGAGAATATTACGAGAAGAAAGAACATCTATAAAACGCCGACCCCAGAAGTTATTAGGCACATCGTTAAATGCAATTGGCGGTGGAATAATAGATTTCTGTTTTGCTGGAGTAACTAAAGGCAAAGCTGACGCTTTAATTGCTGAGTCAAGCTCTACTGAAGAGGGTACAGATGTCTGTGGTTTGGGGGATTGAGTCGGAGTTACCTCAGGAGGTGGTAATACTTCAGGGAAAGGAGTTGCGTTATTAGTCGGCAATGAGGATGTCTTAGGTTCAATAGTTTCAGGTGGAGATGAGTTTAATTTTGAGACTGGATTTGATTCTACTTTGCGAGTAGGAGAGGGTAATACTTGATTTGGTTGCACGCTACCAGACAAAGTGGAGGAAAGCGAGAGCAAACTGTTGAAATTCCAACTCGAATCTCTGCGGGAGAGCGACCAAAAAAGAATTGCTCCGATAGTAGCGAAGGCAACCAGAATGGCTATAAATTCATCAAAGCCAAGGGCATTTTTTGGGGATGACTCAGGTTCGTAAGGAGGTCTATTTGTCATCGCGATCGCACCTGGTAGCAGTAAATGTGTCTAAAGAAATTAGGCCACAAATGACAATTTTACACCAGCCATTTTCAATTCCTAATTCATACCAAAATCTTAAGCTTCTGGTTCTAGACCAAGCGAGGAGCAGAGGGGCAAAGGGCAAAGGGCAAGGGGCAAAGGCAAGATCCCTCCTTTTCCCTTTCACCTTTTCCCTTTTCCCTTCCCGAAGGGTTTTGCTCCTATTCTACGATTCCCGCCCGGAAGCCCAGGTATCACGCCATTTTACGGTACCTTCTTTGGCAATCACCCAGCGGCGGTTAACGAGATTTTCCCGTAGGGGCGATTGTCCTTCCCGCCACATAGCATATTTATAAGCAATCAGCTTACCTGCACTTTCATTAAAGGGAATCTCCGCAAACCAAGTATTAGTATTGATGTATTCCAAGGGATACGCTTTGCTGATATCCCAGTTACCTAACTCTGGGCAATCTCCAGTCACAACAATGATTTCACCAGGTTGAGTTTGCACGCCATTAAGCTGGACGCGGACTATGGTTTGCCCTTTAATCCTTTCTCCTACGTGGCTGAAAACAACTACTCCTCGTTCTTCGAGTACTAAGTCGTAGATTTTACCGTCTTTGACTTCATACTTGTTGCGAGTTATTACACAGGTATGTTCGCCATCAGGTAATTCTGTTTCTACTTCTGGTAAAGTAACTTCTCCACCCCGGTTTAAAGCTACAAAACACAGTGAATCCCGATAGCGGCGGACGTAACAATACACATCATTTGTTAAGTATTTTTGCCAGTGGCTACCCATTGACACTGCGGGATTGAGTCGGCGTAAACCAGATAATAACCTAATGTAACGATAGATTTCTGTATCTGTATCCCAACTTTCCATTATCGGGCGATTATAAGGATCGTTACCGCCGTCAGTGTCGTTGTGTAGATACTGTTCTGTACCGTAATAAATACACGGTATACCGCGACATGTCATAATTAGGGCGATCGCCACCCTCAACATCGCTGGATCGGGGTTCAGCGATTGAAAGCGCGGCATATCGTGGTTATCAATGAAGGTGACCAACTCTGTAGCGCCACTGTAGCGATGATCTTGGTCGAAAATATATTGAATTGTATGGAATCCGTTTTCGGAACCTTGCGCTAGTGCTGCCCGAATCGCTACGCATAGCCCAAAGTCTAGCATGGACATGCCTGAGTGATTGGCAAATTCCACAGAGCGATCGTCACCAGGATGACTATAAATCCACTCACCAAAAATAAACACATCTGGTTTGTGATTGGTGATGTCCCCGGTGAATTCTTGCCAAAACCAAATTGGCATGTGTTTGACTGTATCCACCCGCAGCGCATCCACGCCCCGGTCTAGCCATTGTTTAATTGCTGACTTGATATACTGACGGTAATCACTATTGTTTTCATTAAAGGTTGCTAAACCGGCTAATTCACAGTTTTGCACTTGCCAATCGTCTTCCCAGTCTTGCACTTCGCCATAGTGGTGATACCAGTGATTGACATCATCATTGAAGTCGGCAATTTTCACGCCATCATCATACAATTCACCTTTACTACCGCTGGTATCAGGACTGCTATGGTTGCAGACAATATCTAATATCAGCTTCATATTGCGCTTGTGCAGTTCGGTAATCAAGCGATCGAAGGTGGTATTTTTCTCTTCTTGAGTAGCGTTTAAAGAAGGATTTTCTCCGTCAGCAATATACCGAGGATTAATTCGCTTAAAATCTTTTGTCCAATAACCGTGTAGCGCAGCATTACCGACAAATAACTCTTCCACCTGTTCAAACAAGGGAGTTAACCAAATGGCGGTAACTCCCATGTTTTTCAGATAATCCAATTTGTCAATTACGCCTTGCAAGTCGCCACCCCAGTACTTACCCCAGTCTTGCCTAGTTGGATCGTAGAGTTCTGAGTTTGCACCTTCGCTGTTATCTGGATCGCCATCATAAAAGCGATCGACCACAAGAAAGTAGATTGTCTCTTGACGAAATTCAATATCCCTAGTATAGAGAAAATCTAGATCTATTTCAGTATCTGTTGGAGGTGTTTGTATTAAAGCTTCAACTTTCTCTGCTGGTGAATCTACTGTGTACTGATCTGGTGAAAATTGGGATGGAGGGGTCTTTACCATAAGAAACTCAAAATCTTGCAGAATTGTATGTTTGTATATTCGACAGTACGTGTTTTGAATATTTTGTGTAGCTATGAAACAACGATATTTTGACATCCCGCCTGCGGTGTAGGTATCTATCGCTAGCTAGTTTATAATTCTATCGATAGGTATAATTCATCTGCTAGAGGATAAAAACGCAGGAATATAGCAGTTATTAGCGGTCGTTTCTTTTTAATAAAAATTAATACTATCAATAGAACAGCAAAAAATTTACGGTAAATACTGAGGCAGGCTTCTGTATGATGAAAGTAGACGGATTTTGCCGCACGGTTTTTGAAATTTACGCATAAATTAAGGAAAATTAATTGTTTAAAAAATAACTAATTATTTTTGAGATTTCAAAAAAAAGTAATAAAGTAAAAAAGAATTAATCAACAATATATAAATTAATTTACTGGAAATTCTAATAACACTAATTATTGAGTAACAACAGCTAGGTCATCATAGCTAAAATAACCCAAGTATTCCTATCAAAATGGTAATTATAATATGACAGATAATCCAAAAAAGGTTAGATTGCTCAAAGGGCGCACAGCATTTTTATTTATTCACGGTATTGGCGAACAAAATCCTTTAGAGACTGTAGACTTTTTCACTCATAATTTTCTGCAATACTTCGATAGACAAAATTTAAACTTCCAATTAGAACACTTAATTGCTAGGCGCAGACTATCAACTGGTTCTCTGTGGACAGAAAGCTTTGTCAGATTGCAACCAAATGACAGCAATGAAGATTGGCTAATTGATATTCATGAGTACTATTGGTCAGCTTATACAGAAAAAAAAATCACTGTATCTGAAATATTGCAATGGGCAGAACAAACACTGAATGGCACAATCAAATTTTATAACAGGAAAGAAAACCAACCTCTGTTAGACAATCTTTTGGCTAACAAAAATAGGAAAGGTTTTTTTCTATACCGCTTGCGATCGCTAACTATATTACTGCGGATATTTAACTTTTTATATCCAGTATTACGAATGGGAGTTTGGTTAATTCTGTTCTTTGCAGGGCCATTTCTCCAAGGTCGTTTTCTCCAATCAGCTTGGCAGTTAAGCAAACAACTTGTAACTCCACCCATAGTTAATTTTATTGGTGATATTGCCATTTACAGTATCACAGACCAAAAATCGCCCTACAAAACAATTCGTCAGCAAATACTCAGAGAATCTTTAACATTGCTGAAAGCTATTCTGAAAGATAAACGAGCAAATTACGACCAAGTAATAATAGCTGGGCATTCTCTTGGCAGTTGTATTGCTTACGATACATTAAACCTTTTATGTGTGGAAGCAAGTCTTTCTCAAGACAAGAATCAAAGTATATTGCTGGATAAAATTAAAGGATTAATTACCTTTGGTTCGCCACTAGATAAAATCGCTTTTTTCTTCCGAGAGGTAGCACAGGAAGGACAGTATATTAGACAGCGAATTTTAGAACACCTCAACTCCTTCCGCGTCAAACCACAATTTACACAGAAAAATAAATACTCCCTCAAAAGTCCAGTCGAATGCAAACTCGATCGCGTTCGTTGGGTGAATTACTACCATCTTAAAGATCCAATAAGCGGTCACCTGGATTACTACGAAAATCTCGATAACGTTGAAATGAAATATCAAGCAGCTTGGGGCGACCAAGGGCATCAGGGTTACTGGTTTGACGCCAGCTTTTATGAAAACATTGCCGAACGCTTTCTGTATGTCAACGATGGGGAAAAAGAGGATGGGGAATGGGGAATAGGGAGTGGGGAGTAGGGGAGGAAATATTTTTCATCCTTGGTAGTGGGATTTTTTTGCGATCGCCTTTGTTGAAATTCTACCAAACAGCCTTTTGGTAAAGGCTTTTAATCTCAAATCTCAAATACCAAATTGGTCTAATCCAGGTATGACAAAAATTTTTATTTTGCAGATTCATTCCATTGCTAAACTGACCATTGTCACTTCCAAGCTTTTATTACTATAAAGCAATCGATCCTGGTAAAAATTATGAGCAAATATGATAAGATTTTTAATTCATCCGAGACATCAGAAGAATCGCTAAGTCCAGAGGAAGCTGTAGCTGCGATCGCAACTGTCACAGCGATCGCCGATTTATCAGTTGAAGATGTAGATGCAGAAAGTTTAGCAGGTATTCTTTGGGAGTTCGAGGTTTTTGAGGAATACTCAGAAGATGAAATTGTCGAAATCGTCGATAGACTAATTGGTATTGCAGAAGACGAAGGACTCGGCGCCTTATTTAATACTGCTAAAATTTCTCTCTCCGATGAATTAGTACTTGATGGTTTCGCCGCCGGCGTGATAGTGCTTTTAGACGATGAACTCGCCATTCCTAAAGCCAAACAAGGCTACCTCAAAAAGCTACAAACAGCTTTGGAACTCGAAGATGAAGAAGCAGAGGAAATTATTAAAGAGGTAATTGCAGCCTTTGAAGAAGCAGAAGAAGAATATGATGACGATGACGAAGATGAAACAGTAGTAATAGATGAATATACTCAACAGATCTATCAATCGCCCTTAAGGAATTTTACAGTATCGGTTCCAGTCGATCCCGAAAACGGCGGTAGAATTCAAAGTCAAGAAGGAGTAGTCGGGTTTTCCGACGATCTGGGTACTTTGCTAAGAATTGATTATTATCCTTTCCCCGCAGAAGAGTTAGAGGAACTAGAGTCCGTTGGACAGCAAAAATATTTACAATCAATCTTAGTAGAAAAATATGTACCCCAAGCAATTTTGGCAAATGTACCAGATGCTTCTATAGAATATACTGAATATTTAGAAGACACTTTAGAAGGGGCTTACTACGTATTAGTTGATATGCCCAAAGGTTCGACAATTTCCAAGCAAGAAAATAACGGAACTGCCGTCAGATTAGATGCATATAGAGGGCTACTGACCTTTATCAATGGTGAATTTTTGTACATAGTCAGCAGCCAGCACAGCTTTCTTAATGGCGAAATTCCCGATTCAATTGAAGAAGAAGCCGAATATATCAAAGAGAATATTTTAGAGTTTGTTGAGACTATCGAGTTTGCATAATTGGGCAAGGGGAAAAGGGGAAAGGGCAAAGGGAATAAACCTACCTTTTCCCTTTCCCCCTTTTGCCCTTTCCCCTAACTTTCCCCAATATGCTAACCTAGTATGGTTAACTAATCTCGCACATCTAAGAATTCGGGTGTTTCCCGATTGGGAAATACGCTTGGATGGAGGTTTAACCCGAATCGGAGTTAAAAAATATATGCCAGTTGTTTCATTGGCTCAAATGATGGAGTCAGGGGTTCACTTTGGGCATCAGACCCGCCGCTGGAACCCAAAAATGTCTCCTTACATTTACACTTCCCGTAATGGCGTACATATCATCGACTTGGTACAGACTGCCCAGTTGATGGAAGACGCTTATAGTTATATGCGAACCCAAGCAGAGCAAGGAAAGAAATTTCTTTTCGTCGGCACTAAGCGGCAAGCTGCTGGAATTATTGCTCAAGAAGCCAGCCGTTGCGGTTCGCACTACATTAACCAACGCTGGTTGGGCGGAATGTTGACCAACTGGGCAACTATCAAAACACGGGTAGACCGCCTCAAAGATTTGGAACGGCGCGAAGAAAGCGGTGCATTAGATTTATTGCCGAAAAAAGAAGCGTCGATGCTGCGTCGGGAAATGGCGAAGCTGCAAAAATACTTGGGTGGCATTAAAACAATGCGAAAAGTCCCCGATATCGTGGTGATTGTAGACCAACGCCGGGAATATAACGCTGTTCAAGAATGCCAAAAGCTCAACATTCCCATTGTGTCCATGTTGGATACAAACTGCGACCCGGATGTAGTTGACATCCCCATCCCCGCCAACGACGATGCCATCAGATCGATTAAGCTGATAGTCGGAAAATTGGCAGATGCCATTTATGAAGGTCGTCACGGTCAACTCGATGCCGAAGAAGATTACGAAGATTACGACGGCGCTGAGTATGACGAAGACTACGAAGAAAGCGACTATACTGACAGCCTGGTTCCCGATGATGATGAAGATGAAGAATAGTGCTTCATGCTTGGGTAAAGCTGCTGAGTAAGATAGAAATACCCAGCAAATTGGATAGTGCTAAGTTTTGATTTTTGAAGTTGTGAGTTGTCAATTTTAAATTGATAACTCAACACTCAAAAAACCAAAAGTCACAGCGGCTCAAGTTGGTTTGAACTTCGGTGACTCAGCACTAAATTAGGTGAGCGATTATAATTCGAGGTCAAGTTTAGGAATTGAGGGAACATGGCGGAAATATCTGCAAAACTCGTCCAAGAGCTACGCCAAAAAACTGGTGCTGGCATGATGGACTGCAAAAAAGCGCTGAAAGAAACTGATGGCAACATAGAAGAAGCCGCAGACTGGCTACGGAAAAAAGGCATCACTTCGGCGGGTAAAAAAAGCGATCGCATTGCGGCAGAAGGTCTAGTAGACACCTACATTGAACCAGGCGGTCAGGTCGGTGTACTCATAGAAGTCAACTGCCAAACTGATTTTGTGGCTCGTAACGAAGCTTTTAAAGCTTTGGTCAAGAACCTGGCAAAGCAAGCAGTGAGCGCTGATAGTGTTGAATCTTTGTTAGCTCAACCCTATATTGAAAATCCCAGCGTGACTGTAGATGAATTCATCAAGCAAACTATTGCGACGCTTGGCGAAAACATCCAACTGCGTCGTTTTATCACTTTTGCACTAGCAGAAGGCACGCAGGGTCTGGTGGACAGCTACATTCACACTGGCGGTCGAGTTGGTGTATTGGTAGAATTGGGTTCCCAAACAGATTCAGCTGCTACTAAAGAAGAGTTCCAAAGCTTGGCACGGAACGCAGCCATGCAAGTTGCAGCTTGCCCCAATGTCGAGTATGTCAGCCTAGACCAAATTCCTGCCGAAGTCGCCCAAAAAGAAAAAGATATTGAAATGGGCAAAGATGATTTGGCAAACAAGCCAGATAACATCAAAGAAAAGATTGTTCAGGGACGAATTGACAAACGCCTTAAAGAATTGACTTTGCTAGATCAACCTTATATTCGCGATCAAAGTATTTCTGTAGAAGAATTGTTGAAGCAAGTCAAAGGGCAAGTAGGCGAAGAAGTCCAAGTAAATCGCTTTGTCCGCTATGTACTGGGCGAAGGCATTGAAAAGCAAGAAAGTAACTTTGCTGAAGAAGTTGCCGCACAAATGGGCGGTAAGTAATATTAATCATTGGTCATTGGTCATTTGTCATTAGTCTTTTGTGATTTGTAAAGGATAAGTGACCAATGACCCTTTACCAGACAGGTCAAGCCAATAGCCTGACCTGTATTTTATTAATACAGCGAAATTTCGCATATATAGCCGTAGCCACATAGATTAGGACATAATGACAAGGGTGAATGTTAGGAATGGTAATAGTTTGACCTCCTGCCCCCTGCCTCCTGCCTGCTGCTATAATTCAGAATTTAAAATGCCTGGGAAAGTTATCCTAAAATAAATAAGTGCATTTGTACTATGAAATAGTTGATATGGGTAAGAACGAGAAGTTATGGCAAGAGCAATTGAGCGAATTGAGCGAGATATTGCAGCACTAAAAGAAGCGATTGGAGCGATCGCTCTAGAACTACAAACCGCTTATGCTAGTTATCTAGCCACCTTGGGGCTAGCTATACAAAAACAGCTGATTCTAGCTACTTACCATTTATGTACTCAAGGGTATCCAGAAAACTTCCTGGGTTTGTCATTAAATCAGCGCCAGCAATTGCAACAAGGGATTCGCAAGTTAGGTCAACTGACAGCCGAGCAATTGATTACTTATATTAAAAATGACAAAAATGAGGCAGATAAGCCAGATAAGCCAGATGAGCAAGATGAGCAAGATGAGTCAGAGGAGGAAGTAGCATCTTCACCATCTGCTGTATTTGCTGGCATCTCTAACTTTGAACCTTTTACTCCTGATATTTCTAGCCCTATAGAACTGGCAAAATGGCAACAGAACTTAGAAGAGGTTACCCAAGAAATACTGAAAAAAATTTCCCATGATGCTAATGTTTTATTACAAAAAGCCGGGGTATTACCTCAAAAATTACCAGAACCGATTTTAGCTGCCGCAGCCGCAGCTGCATCAGAAGCATCTGCCGAAGTCATGCCAGGGCCGCCCAACTTATTAAGCTTAATAATTGAAATTGAAAACGAGCAGCAGTCAGAAGATTCTAACCTGACGCAGATTATGGCTATTAATTTGCGACTGGGAGAAATTGAATTTGCTGACCCTACACTTTCATCCGAACGCAGACAGATCCGCGGTATCTTAGTTCAGCTCAACAAGCTAGAACGAGACTATCAAAAGAAACTTCGAGAAAAGTCAGTTGCAGAAGCTGAAGCTGCCTGGCGTGCTAGTTGGTTTGAAAATTAGTCATTAGTCATTGGTCATTAGTCATTAGTCATTAGTCATTAGTCATTTCTCCCTCTGCCCCTCTGCTCCCCCTGCCTCCCCATCTCCCCACCTCCCCTCTATGCCCCATGCCCAATAAGCAATGAGTAATGAGAAACCAGATTGGATCAGATTGCAAAAAGCCTTAGCAGTAGAAGCCGAACATGGTTTCTCAGATTTGATGGGCAGACAATATCGCTTTAGCGAATTCCTCAGCTTGACTTTGGGGAAATTTCCCGGAGGTATACCCCAAAGCGAGCGTCGGCGTTGGCAAGGGCTAGCGGTGCAATTTGCTAGTTATCCACATCTAGCATTGGAAGAAAGACAACATTTAGTAGCAGAGACTCGTAGGTATCTTTACCAGCTACAGCAGGGGGAAGAGGGAGGGGAGCAGAGAGAAGTCCGAGCGGAGGCTTCCTCCGACCGGAACTTCGGAGGGAGCAGGGGAGCAGGAGAGCAGGGGAGAAGTTATCAATCCAAAACTCAAAATCCAACCACTCCAATTGTTGCTGAGGTGAGTCGGAGGCTGGCTCCGAGGATTGACCAAAAACTCAGCGATTTGCCGGAAATCGGCTTTAAAAGAGCTGATAATTTAGCGCGTCTTGGTTTATATACCGTCCGCGATTTGCTGTTTTATTATCCCCGCGACCACATTGACTACGCGCGTCAGGTGAATATCCGCGAGTTACAAGCGGGTGAGACGGTGACAATAGTGGCGACGGTGAAGCGCTGTAACTGTTTTACTAGCCCGAAAAATCAGAAATTATCAATTTTAGAACTGTTAGTAAAAGATAACAGCGGTCAAATTAAAATTGGGCGTTTTTACGCAGGTACGCGCTACAGTAGTCGCGGTTGGCAAGAAAGTTTAAAACGCCGCTATCCCGTAGGTAGTATTATTGCAGCATGTGGGTTGGTTAAAGAAAGTAAATACGGTCTGACGCTGGATAATCCAGAATTAGAGGTTTTGGCAAATCCAGGAGATGCCATTGAGTCGCTGAATATTGGACGCGTGGTGCCAATTTATGCATTGACTGAGGGAGTGGTGGCGAATGCGGTGCGACAAGCGGTAATTGCTGCTTTGCCTGCTGCGGCTCTCCTGAAAGACCCTCTACCAAGTGGTTTGCGGCAGAAGTATGCTTTGATGGAATTGAAAGATGCGATCGCCAATATCCACTTTCCCAAAGATGGCGAAATTCTGCAAGTTGCTCGGCGTCGCCTAGTCTTTGACGAATTTTTCTACCTGCAACTTGGTTTGCTGCAACGCCAACAACAAGCAAAAGCAATTCAAAAAGCTGCCGTCCTCGCGCCACGCGGTCAACTTATAGAGAAGTTCTACGAAATACTGCCTTTTAAACTCACTGGCGCGCAGCAACGAGTTATTAACGATATCCTCAACGACTTACAAAAACCTGCACCCATGAATCGTTTGGTGCAAGGCGATGTTGGTTCTGGTAAAACAGTTGTTGCGGTGCTGGCTATCCTTGCAGCAATTCAATCCGGTTACCAAGCCGCGCTGATGGCTCCCACAGAAGTTTTGGCAGAACAGCATTATCGCAAGTTAGTTAGTTGGTTTAACCTGCTGCATTTACCAGTAGAATTACTGACTGGTTCCACTAAAGTTGCAAAACGCAGACAAATACATTCTCAGTTAGAAACAGGGGAACTGCCGCTATTAGTGGGAACTCATGCTTTAATTCAAGACCCGGTAAATTTTCAGCACTTAGGCTTAGTAGTGATTGACGAACAGCATCGTTTTGGGGTAGAACAACGAGCGCGTTTACAGCAAAAAGGCGAGCAACCCCATGTGTTAACTATGACAGCGACTCCGATTCCGCGAACGCTAGCACTAACGATACACGGAGATTTAGATGTCAGCCAAATTGATGAGTTACCACCAGGGCGGCAAAAGATTCAGACAACAGTATTATCAGGTCAGCAACGCAACCATGCCTACGACCTGATGCGGCGAGAAATTGTCCAAGGAAGACAAGTTTATGTGGTGCTGCCGTTGGTGGAAGAATCAGAAAAATTAGATTTGCGATCGGCTGTTGACGAGCATCAAAAGTTACAAGAGAGCGTTTTTCCAGATTTTCAGGTGGGGCTGCTGCACGGTCGCATGAGTTCGGTGGAAAAGGACGAAGCTATTACTAAATTCCGCGATCGCGAAACACACATTTTAGTCTCAACAACAGTAGTAGAAGTGGGGGTAGACGTACCTAACGCTACAGTCATGCTCATTGAAAATGCAGAGCGATTTGGTTTATCGCAACTGCACCAACTACGGGGGCGCGTTGGTCGCGGTGCGGCTCAGTCTTACTGTTTGTTGATGAGCAGTTCTAGGAATCCTGACGCTCAACAACGGCTGAGGGTGCTAGAACAGTCTCAGGATGGTTTCTTCATTTCTGAAATGGATATGCGTTTTCGCGGCCCGGGGCAAGTACTGGGAACTCGTCAATCTGGGGTGCCAGATTTTACTTTAGCGAGTTTAGTGGAAGATGAAGAAGTTTTACTTTTAGCGCGCCAAGCTGCGGAGAAAATTATAGAGATGGATGTGACTTTAGAGCGTTGGTATTTGATGAAAGAAGAATTGAAGTATCGGTATGAAAGGTTGATGGGTGGGGCAATTTTGACATAATTACCCAGATTGGAAATTACGTCCTAATAGTCCTGTCCATTGCTATATATAGTGAAGACATTGTATCTAAATTAATTTCCTGCCTCTCACCTTCATCAGTATTTTTAAATAGTATTGTAAACGCACCAGATCCTAACCTATCTTGAGGAAACATCCGATAACAAGGCATCGTAGTTAAATGCGATTGATATTTTGTTAAATGGCTCACTTCTATGGCTTGAAAATGAGGAAAACGTTCTAAAAACCATTCACAAACTTGCTCGTTTTCTTCTGGTGAATAGGTGCAAGTCATGTAAGCAAGATATCCTTGTGGTGAAACAATTTTGGCAGAATTAGCTATAATACGTTTTTGACGATTTGCACTTTTATTAATAGCAGTTGGATGAAAACAACCGAGTGCTTTTTCCCCTTTAGCAAGTAGAGATTGCCCGGTACAAGGAGCATCTACGATTACCAAATCGCTCGAACATGAAATCATTTGAGCAAATATACTCGAATCTCTATTAACTACAGCACTAGGGCTAACATGGCAACGCTTCAAATTAGAAATTAGCATTCCTAGACGTTTGCCAATTACTTCATTACTAATGAGTAGCTGCGGTTGCAAAGCTTTCCAAGCAAAAATACTTTTTCCTCCCGGTGCAGCGCACATATCAAAAACTAAATTTACTGCCTGAAGAATTGTTAACAAAGTAGAAGCTGCAAATACCGAAGAAAAATCCAAACAATAAAAATATCCTTGTTCGTGGAGGGAATGTTGACCAGGTTTTTCTCCCAAACGTAAACGGTCTATAAATTGCGGTTGCCAATAAGTTGGTGTTTCTACTGTAAAAGGCAAATTTTCAGGTTTTTCATGGCACCAAAGAATGCTAGATGAAAACGGCTGAGGATTTATTAATGCCTGAATAAAATTTTCTTGTTCTTCGAGATTAGCGAACAAACGCCGCGATAGTTTAAGTAATAAATTAGAAGGTTTTTCCATATAGATATATCAAAAATTATGGTTAAAATTATGAATTCTGAATTTTTACTAATTTCGTTGTATCAGAATACAAGTAAAACTGTTACATAAGAACAGTGTAATTAAGGCTTTTGGCTTCATACTCAAAATATAATGACCGCCATTGGGAATGCAATGGCCAAGCTACCCCACTGCACCGGAGAAGGTCATGTTCTTAGATAATTTTGGGCAAAAATTACGCAAAGAAGCACAAATATGGAGGGATGAAGGAATAATAAGTTCTTCGCAGTACGAACAAATAGCAGAACGTTACCAATTTAAAAACCTGGAAGCTGCTGCACGCGATCGCTTTATTGCAATGGTGGTTGCGATCGGCAGCGTCCTTTTATGCTTAGGCATAATTACCTTTGTAGCAGCAAATTGGCAATCAGGCTCGCGAGAAGTTAAATTCATTCTACTCATGAGTTTGTTTTTTGCAACGGCTATTACTGGTTTTTACAGTTGGAAACAACCTGAAGGAAAAAAAATTCAAAAAAGCAAACGTCTACTGGGAGAGGGTTTGCTAATTTTGAGTGCTTTTATTTTAGGTGCAAATCTATTGCTCATGGCGCAGATGTTCAATATTAGCGGTTCCATTTCGCAATTATTTCTCGCTTGGGGCTTTGGTGTTGCAGTCATGGCCTATAGTCTGTTCTTAAATTCCTTAGGAATTTTATCAATTGTCCTTGTGGAAATCGGCTATTGGACGGGACTAGAAGATTTGTGGTACCCTTCAAGTGAAGTAGTTTGGTCGCGGCTAGTAGTGCAGCACATGCCCCTATTGGCATGGCTGGTGTTTGTGCCTTTAGCTTACTTCTGTCGATCGCGTTGGATTTTTGTTCTAGCAGCCTTTGTGTTTGCTAGTTCCTTACAAGCCAACCTCAATCCTCTCCCACTCCTAAATTATGCTGATATAGCCCCTTGGGTGGCATCTTTTGCTTTTGCACTCCCACCTGCATTATTCTGGAGTTATGATGACTTGCTGTTTCCAACCATAAATTACAGGTTGTTTCAATCCCTGGCTCGTAATTTAGGTTTGGTAAGCTTTGGCCTTGTCTTCTATGTCCTGTCTTTTCGTTGGGTCTGGGAATCTCCTGATTATAGCTATAATCAGCCAACGAATTTGACAAACTTGTTCGAGTCTTTGCCGATAATCGATTTGGGAATTCTCAGCGGCTTGGCGGTGTTGCAATGGTTGTTTCTACTGCGTCAAAGAAATAATCCTCCGCGCCGCGAAGTGATTTTTACGACCGCTGTCATTACTACTTTTCTTGTCTTTATTGCCTTAGTGCCTTTTTGGCATCAAACTATCAGCCGGATTGATGAACTTGGGATTTTTATTTTCAATATACTTCTAGCAATATTAGCCTGGGGACTAATTCAAGAAGGGTTGAAATTAAACAACAGAGGTTCCTTTTGGGGAGGTATGCTGTTATTAACACTCCAAATTATCAGTCGGGTACAAGAGTATGATACCGACTTACTTTTTAAGTCTCTAGTCTTTGTTTTGTGCGGTTCAGCTTTAATTAGTGCTGGACTTTGGTTTGAACGCCGCCAAACTGGTGGATCTAAGTCTACAAGTCAAAAGTAGTGTGAAAGAATTCAGAATTCAGAATTCAGGATAAATTATGGATTTGAGATTTTTTCTTCAATCCAAAATCCAAAATCCAAAACCTAAAATTGTTAAAGTTTCTCTGCGTCAGTCCTAATTTCGTTAATTTTGTCCTCTTCATTACTCCCTGCTTTTTAGGACTACGCTCATGACCAGTAATTCCTCTGAATCTAAAAATAAATCCTTGTCTCCCGAAGCTGAATTTTCCAACAAAGTGACTTTTCGGGATTACTTGATTGCTACCGAACAAAAAGCAAATAAGCCCTTACCTGTATGGCGGTTGCTAGCACCATTGGCGGTGCAAACAGGGCTAATTATGGCAGTGCCAGCCCAAGCGCTTTACACAGACATGACAGGCAAGACGGTGATTTTACAAACCGTGCCTGTAAATCCTAATGATGTACTACAAGGAAATAGCCTAGCATTAGATTACAACATTTCCCGGACTGCTAATTTGAGCAGACTACCTGGTTGGCAAACCATAGTCAGCAAAGGCCGTGGAAGTGGCAGAAGATTGCCTGAAGGAACCACAATCTACGTAACTTTACAAGAGCAAGTATCTTCTAATCGTGGCGTTCCTAGAGCTTGGAGACCAATACGAGTCAGTAGCGAACGCCCCATTTCCCTTAGAGCTAATCAAGTAGCCTTAAGAGGCGTCTATGAAGATGGTTCCGTCAACTACGGCTTAGAAACATATTACATTTCCGAAAACCAACGGCAGCAAATTAGAAACGACTTGCAAGCCCAACGCGCTAGGAGGGGACAAGTACCACCCATCGTAGTCAAGGCGAAAGTCGATCCCCAAGGAAATGCATTACCGATTAGTATGTGGGTACGCGATCGCAACTATCGCTTTTAAGCTTTTACGCCAATAAACTTGGATGTCTAACTTGCAAGGTTTGTCCCCCAATGACAAAGCACAAAATCTGAGCGTCGGTTGTCGGCGCTCAGACTTTGTAATAGAAAACTAATATAGCTGTAGCCAGATATGTTAGGAGATTTAAAAAGCTTGAATGCTGGGAATAGTAAGACTTTTCCTCCTGCCTTCTGCCTCCTGCTATAACTAATAAAGTTTCGATTAAACTTGGGTGTATATTAACTTAGTCTTCATGGCGTAACTGCCATGCTGCACCAAAAGCAGCCCCAGCCCCAGCTACCAATCCTGCACTCATCCCTTGGATAGTTTTTTCGATTGGGTCTTGGGTTAGACAATCACTTGTAACCTTGCTATCTTGCAAACACAGATTGCTTTCTGCCCAACTAGCAGTACCTCCTAAAATTACACCTGTCACACTACAGGAAACAACTAGCAGCAAAAGGCGTCGGGTTTTTTTACTTTTTCTATCCATAGATGGATGCGTTAAAGATTAGATTGGCTAACTGATCTTCAACTACTTTACACATCTTGGCTGTTAATGTCATTAGTTATTTAGTTATTTAGTCATTAGTCATTAGTCATTAATTCTTTCTCCCCCTGCCCCCTCTGCCTCCTCTGCTCCCCATCTCCCAATGCTCGATGCCATGCCCAATAATTAATCAGCCTTTTGGTGACGTACTTCAACGACGGTATGAACATTGCCGCGGGGGGTGAAATCGGCTTTTACAGTGACTTCTAAGGGGTCGCAAGCTGCGACAAAATCATCCAAAATTTGATTAGCAGATTCTTCGTGAGAAATATAGCGATCGCGGTAACTATTAATGTAAAGCTTGAGTGCCTTCAACTCCACTACTCGTTCATCAGGCTGATATGTAATATAAATAGTCGCAAAATCAGGATACCCCGAAAACGGGCATTTACAAGTAAATTCCGGCAAACTAATGCTAATGTCATATCGCCTACCCACACGCGGATTAGGAAAGGTAATTAATTTGCCTTCAGCAATATTACGCTCGCCATACTTCATTTCTTGGCTTGGCTGGGATACACTCTCAGGTAAATTGTTAGTTGTCATTTGTGATTTGTCATTAGTCATTGGTCAAAACCGTTCGGGTAGGGAAAGGGGGAAAGGTTAAAGGGAAAAGGAATGTATGTAACGTTTATTCCCTTTGCCCCTTGCCCTTTTCTCCTTTCCCTTGGAGAAGCCATCTTCCCAGTCCCACTCAAAACTTTTCCTTCTCCCAGTCTGGACAATTCTCATCTTCATAACCGTGGGGATGCATGGCACAAACTAACAAGTTACCGCCATAAACTTGACCGTGATAGTGAATACAACCCATACAAGCTGGATTTTTTTCAGCTGTGGGTTCCATTGAATAAGGAAAACTCGGGTCTATATCTGTTACAACGTCTTCCAAATCCCAGTAAGCTTCTATCATCGGTTCGGCTAAATCTTGTAAATACCGATCGACTTCAGTGACAATGTTACTGTGTACTTGCTCGGTAATTTCTTCCGTTAGCTCAAAAAAAGCATCTACCATTTCACCCATTCCCAGGAAGAAATGCTCTACTTCATCTGCCACTGTTTCTACAATTTCTATTAAATCTTTTTGCCATTGTTCCATAAACTTGATGCCTTTACAGGCTATAAGCAGGAGATGCTGTGCTGTCCTATTTGAAGCACTAAATTATACTAGGCAACGTATCATATTAGATTTTTATATGTAACGCCATATCAAAATGCCAGTTTTAACTGAAGCTTAAAGCTAAAATAACGCTTTTTACTCATCGCGTTGCAATCGTTTTAACTCTTCTTGCAGTTCTAGCACTTGTTGGCGTAAGTTATCCACGTTCTCGCCTGATGGCTCTTTCACCGTTAGTTCTTCATCTTCCTCTAAAATTTCGATGCGGCGAGGTTCTGAAGGAGGAGTTTTTTCAGGGGTTTCACCAGATGCTGGGGGCTGCTGGGCTTGCTTCATCATATCTTCGACAAAGCGACGAGCTTCTTCTGTGGTCATTTCGCCCTTGGCTACCATTTCATCTGCCAGTTTTTGGACTTGCGATCGCAGTTCGGCTAATTTCCCCCCTGCTTTTTCTCCAGCGTAAGAAGCTAATCCCACGCCAAGGTAAAAAGCTTTTTGAACAATATCTCCAAAACCAGGCATTTCTGCTGAACGCTCCTAGAAATAGGGCGACCCGGAGACTACGCCTACCACAAGCCTCCCGTGTTGCTGCTACCTTCCGGTTCTGACAAGGTTTGGGTGTTGCAGTCGCATAGATCCAGGTCTTATAAAAGCATAACATCAAAAGTCAGTAAATGTGTCTTATTCCATAACAATTCGCCATTCATAAAGCTGGTAGTCCACACAACCGTGTTGCACCAAGGGATCGCTGGCAACAATCGCTTCTGCCTCAGCCCTTGAAGCTGCCTCAAACAGTAACATCCCGCCTCGCGCTTCTGCCCAATAGCCTGTTCTGGCTTTGTGTCCTTTAGCAATCAACTCCTCAACGTAGGCTTTATGGGCAGGTACGTATCGGTCAAAGGTAGATTTATCGACTTTCCCTTGTTCAATCTTTACGAATATTGGCATCTGCTTGCGACCTTGTATAACAATTTTGGATTTTAAATTTTAGATTCCTAGTGGTAACGATAATCTCAAGCAGGGCAGTCCTGATGAAAGAAGTTTCACCACCAAGTATGAAAGTGGTCTTTCCCCTACTCCCTACTCCCCACTTACAAGTCAGGAAACATCTGAGTCATAACTGCCATTGCTTGCATTACAGCTTTACTACCAAGCACCATATCGCTCTTTGACACTCTATTTAGAGTAAAAACAAAAATCCTTTTTAAACCAGACTTTCAGGCAAAAAAATTACGATCATAGAAATATTCCCATAATCTAAAATTCAATGAGTCGTTTTTTCATTGCACTTTTACCGCCACAAGATATTCAGGACTACGCTAATCAAATCAAGCAGTATTTTGCTGACAATTACGCCAGCCGCGGCGCACAAAAGTCTCCGCCTCATATTACCTTGCAACCGCCATTTGAATGGGCAGATGCTAACTTCCCATTGCTAGAAGCATCTTTGAAGGAATTTGCTAGCGAACAAAAACCAGTACCGATTACACTCAACGGATTTGCAGCCTTTCCACCCCGCGTTATATATATTGATGTGGTGAAAACTCCAGAACTTTTGACTTTGCAAGCTGATTTACTCACTTATCTAGAAAGCAAATTGAGAGTTGTTGACGAAGTTTCTAAAACGCGACCTTTTAAACCCCACATGACAGTTGCATTTCGAGATTTAACAAAGCAAAATTTTAAAGCTGCTTGGCCAGAATTTGAAAAGCGTCAATTGTATTTTGAGTTTACAGCTGACGAACTAACTTTATTGCTTCACGATGGCAGACGGTGGAATATTAAATCGCAGTTTAGTTTTTCGCCTGCTGAAGCATCCAATACGAAATAGAATTACCGTTATATTTCGTTATGCGTTAGCACTGATATGTTACGAATCTCTAGTCGAGTATCGATTTTTAACAAATACTTAGGCTTTATTCCTGAGTAATATTTTTTACTTGTAAGTGGTACTTAACCATTCTTTTTTGTGAAATTTTTCAAAAAGTTGAAAACCTTGCTCCTACTGGCTCTGAGCCTTGCTTGTGGCTCAAAAACACATTTTTCAATCAAAGATGTTGTCTTAAAATGTGGACAAATTAAATCTTTAATGTAGAATCAAAACCAACTTCAGGCACATAAAATACGTATTACTTTTGGAGGTAAGATTATTAATCCTTCTACCAGCTTACCAGATGCTAAATTTGCTCCGAAAGCAGACTCCTCAGTTTTGCAAATTTGGGGCGGGCATCCTTTGCAGGGTCATGTGAAAATTAGCGGGGCAAAAAATGCAGCATTAGTAATCATGGCTGGAGCCTTGCTGTGTCCGGGTGATTGCCGCATCCGCAATGTTCCCTTATTGGCAGATGTCGAACGCATGGGTCAGGTGTTATCGGCTTTGGGTCTACGTATAACACGTAACGGCGACATCTTAGACATCAACGCCAGCGAAATTAAAACATCAAAAGCTCCTTACGAACTAGTTACCCAGTTGAGAGCGAGTTTTTTCGCCATTGGTGCGATTTTAGCAAGACTGGGAGTAGCGCAGATGCCCTTACCAGGTGGTTGTGCCATTGGAGCAAGACCAGTTGATTTGCATGTCCGGGGACTGCAAGCAATGGGAGCTGAGGTACAGATTGAACATGGTATTTGTAATGCCTACGTTCCTGGTAGCAGCAAGAGATTAAAAGGAGCGAAAATTTACTTAGACATCGCCAGTGTCGGAGCCACAGAAAATTTGATGATGGCGGCTACCTTAGCAGAAGGCGAAACAATTATTGAAAACGCTGCCAGAGAACCAGAAGTAGTTGATTTGGCTAACTTCTGTAACGCGATGGGAGCAAAAATTACTGGGGCGGGGACTAGCAGAATTATCATCGAAGGAGTCCCCAAGTTGCATTCTGTTGACTACAGTATTATCCCCGATCGCATTGAAGCAGGCACGTTCTTAGTCGCAGCAGCAATTACCCGTTCAGAACTTAGCCTCTCACCGGTGGCTCCAGAACATCTCATCCCAGTGATTGCCAAGCTGCGCGATATTGGAGTGACAATCATCGAGGAAGCACCCGACCACTTACGTGTCCTCCCAGCAACAACTCTGAAAGCAACAGATATCGAAACGCAATACCATCCAGGTTTTCCCACAGATATGCAAGCGCCATTTATGTCCTTGCTGACATTGGCTGAAGGCGACAGCGTAATTAACGAATCTGTCTTTGAAAATCGCTTGCGTCATGCTTCAGAGTTAAATCGTTTGGGGGCAGATATTCGTGTCAAAGGCAATGCTGCTTTCGTCAGGGGTGTTCCGAAGCTGTCTGGCGCACCAGTATTAGGCACAGACTTGCGAGCATCGGCAGCATTAGTGTTAGCAGGACTAGCAGCAGAAGGAAAAACCACAATTCAGGGATTACAGCACCTCGATCGCGGTTACGATCGACTTGATGCCAAATTGCTGCAATTGGGAGCTAAAATTCAACGCGTAGGCGAAGCATCAGCAAATCCACAAATCACTCCCAGCGTCAGTAGCTTGTCAAGTTGAAATTTATAGGTTGAGATTGATGCTCTCATGAGGAAGATGAGGAAGATGAGGAGTTTTGTTCGCGGGGCGTTTAGCCTGTGCTGAGTTAGGAGTTAATAGTTAAGAATGAGCAATTAACAATGCGCCCAATATTGAGAGTTAGGAGAGACGCAATTAACCCAAGTCTTTCCAAGAGTTAGGAGTTAAGAATTATTCCCCTTGTCTCCCTTGTCTCTCTGCCCTTTGACTCTCATCTCCCTCATCTCCTCCGACAAGAGCTGCATATCTTTAGCGAGTAATGCCTACTCTACTTAAATCGCTATACTATCTGTGGAAGGCTGTTTCTTGAACCAGCCAGCTTCCATAGTTGTATTTTTTATAGCTTGCTGCACTATGTCCTTGTTTAAAAGCCCCCTGATTGGTTTAAAAGCTGATTCATTTCGTCATCCGTTAGACCTGGAAGCTACTAATGCGCTTAGGCAGATACCAGGCATAGATATGTTGGTGCGAAATTGGCTCGGGCCAATGGCAGAGCAGGTTTTTTATGTGGAAAATATTGCCTCAAGTGTTCTGGTGGGTGAAAAACAACTGCCCGATTTACACCAGCTGTTATTAGAAGCTTGTAAAATCCTGGATATAGAGCCGCCTCAGTTGTATGTCCGGCAGCATCCTGCTCCCAATGCTTATACGTTTGCTGTGCGGGGTAAGCAACCTTTTATTGTTGTACACACATCCTTAATTGATATCCTCACGCCAGAAGAAATCCAAGCAGTAATTGCCCACGAGTTGGGACATCTCAAATGCGACCATAGCGTTTATTTGACGCCAGTAAATTTATTAATATTAGCTGCGGCAATTGTGCCGAATGTCGGAGGCTTCATTGCCCAAGCAATACAAGCACAACTTTTGGAATGGGTACGCTGTGCTGAGTTTACCTGCGATCGCGCCGCATTGCTAGCAACCCAAGACCCTAAAGTTGTGATGTCCGTCTTGATGAAACTAGCTGGTGGTTCTCCTACCTTAGCGCCACAACTCAACCTCGATGCCTTCGTTGCTCAAGCCCGCGCTTACGATGATATTAGCAAGACCGAACTCGGTGAAATGGTCAAAGCTGCCCGTACAGCCCAATTAACTCATCCAGTACCAGTACTACGCGCGCGAGAAATTGACCGCTGGGCAAGCAGTACAGAATATCAATCTTTAATTCAAGGTCACGGACTCAAGTCTACTACTGATGAAGTCGCACCCAAAGGCGGGTGGCGAAACTGGTAAATTTATCAAAATCACTAGATAAGAAAGATTATTTAGCTGAATTTGAAATTCTATTGGAGCGATCGCACCTGGTCATGTTCTTCAGGTAGACTGTAGGCAAAATCTCTTGATTCGCCCAAAAGCGCTACTTGTAAAATACTCCTAAGCTCAAAAATCAGCTAATGACCAGGTTTCCCTACAACCAGTTGGCAAAAGATTATATTAAAGAATTGTTACAACCATGAGCTTATAGTTAGGCTCAAGTCGTAACGCACCGATATACAAGCTGGTGCGTTAGGTACTCATTTCATATTTATCGTGACAATTAATCTCGAAATACGCACCTAAGATACCCTACAAAAATTTTATTTTTACTTTATAGATAGCCTTTAAACGAGTGATTCTCGAATTAAATCAGATTCCTATAGTTGCTATTCGTTATCTTGATGTTTGTTACTTCTGGGTATCAAATTGTGACGAATATAAGTCAATTTCGGACTTTTCAACAAAATTCGCAACTTTTATTTGTCGCATAGCTAAACTATACCGTTTAGTTTTAAATTATTTGTAACTTTTGTAACGCACTGGAGCAGGATCTACTAATTACCGCCTCTGTAAATAAGTTTAAATAGAATGGAGAAATAGCTATGTAAAATAGCAAATTTGCTCAAAAATTCTTCTGTAACATAATTTTTGGATTTGCCCGTAGATGACACGGCGAAATTTATGTTCTCCAATCTTTATTGGGTTTACGAGAATGCCACTCCGTGTAGTTTTAGTAGTACCTTTTGTACTGCAAATTTTTGCATCTGTGGGACTAACAGCATTCTTGTCGTTAAAAAATGGGCAGAAAGCTGTTGATGAGGTTGCTATTCATTTAAGGAATGAAATAGCAAATCGGATTCATTCATATATCACAGATTACATGGAGAAACCCCAACTCGTCACTCAAATAAATACGAATGCCATTCGTTTTGGCGAGTTGAATTTGAAACAATCCAAAAGTCTACAACGCCATTTCTGGTATCAAATGCAATTATTCAAGTCTTTTAGCCCCATCGCTTTTGGAAGCGAGCAAGGAGATATTTATGCGGTAGATCGCTTGCATGATGGTTCGCTAGTAATCCGTATGAAAAATGCATCAACAAGTGGTAAATACTATACTTATAACACCGATAGCCAAGGTAATCCTACTAATTTAATTCGAGTTAGCACCAGTTTCGATCCTCGTACTCGTCCTTGGTATACAAAAGCAGTAAAAGCAGGTAAAAATACTTGGACTGAAATTTATCCTTATTTTTCTTCATCAGGGCTAGCAATCAGCGCTACCCGGCCTATTTACGGGCAAAATAATACTTTATTAGGTGTCACAAATACAACGTTATCTCTATCTCAAATTAGTAAATTTTTACAAAGTTTAAAAATTGGACGTTCGGGAAAGACATTTATTATCGAGCGCTCTGGAAATTTAGTAGCTAGTTCTACAAACGAACAACTTTTTATACCTAATAATTCCTCAGGAAAAAAAAAGCATAAACGGGTGACATCTTTGGCGAGTAGAGATCGTGTCACTCGTTTAACAGCACAGTATTTGAATACACGCTTTGTTAACTTTAAAAACATCCATTCTACCCAGCAGCTAGACTTTGAAATTGACGGTAAGCGGCAATTCATCTATCTAATGCCCTTTGAAGATGACTACGGACTCGATTGGGTAATTGTCGTAGTGGTTCCAGAAGCCGACTTTATGGAACATATCGAAGCCAATACAAGAATCACTATTTTGCTGTGCTTAGGAACATTGATACTGACTACAATAACGGGAGTGATTACTTCTCATTGGATTAGCCAACCAATTATCCGCTTAATTTTAGCCTCTCAGGAAATTGCTAAGGGAAAATTAGACGAAACTGTTGCAGTAGAGGGTATTGAAGAACTAAGAGTTCTCGCTCAGGCTCATAACCAAATGGCTACTCAATTACAAGAATCATTTGCTCAACTTTTAGAGACTAACAGACAACTAGAAGCTGAGATTGCCGAGCGCAAACAAGTAGAAGAAGCTTTGCATCTGAGCGAACAGCGATTTCGATTGGCAATTGATAATATCCCTCATCCATTTGTAATTTATGATGCCGAGCGACGGTTGCAATTTATCAATGCTTTTGGCATTAACCGCAGTGGTTATTCTGAGGAAGAACTTATTGGTCATACAGATGAAGAACTATTTCCATTTGAAGTTACAAATAGTTATTTACCACTGCTGAAAAAAACTGTAGAGACACGCACCTTACAAACTGGAGAGTGTCAGATTAATTTGCCTAGCGGGATTTTTACCATAATTGTTACTTACGTTCCACTGTTAAACGAACATGGACAAATTTATCAGATTCTCGGGCATACCCATGATATTACGGAGCGCAAACGAGTAGAAGAACAATTGCTGCATAATGCTTTTTATGATGCGCTAACAGATTTACCAAACCGAGCTTTGTTTATAGAACGCTTAAAATATGCACTCCAGCAAACTAAGCTACAAGAGAATTATTTATTTGCTGTACTGTTTATCGATTTAGATCGGTTTAAGGTAATTAATGACAGTCTTGGGCACATAATTGGAGATCGATTCTTGCTGGCGATCGCTAGTAGACTAAAAGTATGTCTGCGACCTTCGGATTTAGGAGCAAGGCTTGGAGGAGATGAATTTACTATTTTAGTTGAACCAATTCAAGATGCCTCAGATGCTATCAAATTAGCTGAACGGATTCAACAAGAATTGGTGTTACCAATTGAGCTTGACGGACAAGAAGTTTTCGCCACCGCCAGTATTGGTATCGCTTTAAGTTCAACAGTAGACTATAACCAACCAGAAGAGCTGCTTCGAGATGCGGATACAGCAATGTACCGAGCTAAGGCATCAGGCAGAGCGCGCTACGAGTTATTCAATTCAGATATGTATGCGTCAGCTATAGCCAGATTGCATTTAGAAAACGATTTACGCCGTGCAATCGAACGTCGAGAATTTCGAGTTTATTATCAACCGATTATTTCCCTCGCTAGTGGTTCTATTGTTGGTTTTGAGGCTTTGCTGCGCTGGCAACATCCAGAACGTGGTTTGGTTAGTCCAGGAGATTTTATTTCTTTAGCAGAAGAAACTGGACTAATTATCGAGATTGGCTACTGGACAATGCATGAGGCGTGCCACCAAATGCAAGCTTGGCGGCTCAATGAGTGTCCCAGTGTGCTAGAAAAAATCCATGTTAATCTCTCTATTAAGCAGTTTTCTCAGCCGAATTTAATTAAGCAGATTGAGCAGATTTTAGACTCAAGTGGTATCGATCGCAGCATTCTAATTCTAGAAATTACTGAAAGCTTAATTATGGAAAACGGCGATCGCACAACCGCTACTCTCTCACAAATTCAAGATTTAGGCGTTAAAATATCAATTGATGACTTTGGTACGGGTCACTCTTCATTAGCCCGGATTTCTAGCTTTCCAATTAGTGTATTGAAGATTGATAAATGTTTCATCAGTCAGATGAATTCTAATAATAAAAATTTAGAAATTATTGAGATAATTGTTAGCCTAGCACACAAATTAGGGATACAGGTTACTGCTGAAGGAATAGAGACACAAGAGCAACTAGCTTTTATTAGAAAATTGAACTGTGAATATGCTCAAGGATATTTTTTCTCGCCTCCATTAAATAGTTCAGATGCGTCAGCATTAATTATGGCAAATCCTCAATGGTGAGGTTTTATTAACGAAGGCAGGAGGCAGGGGGCAGGATAGCGCAGCGTTAGCGAGTCTGCGAGCGTCGGCAGGAGACCGTTTTTTTAACGAGGATTTATATATACTCCGTTCCAAAAACTTTGAACGAAGTTCGGTTTTAGACCGAATAGTTTCGATAATTTCCCTGTTTTTTTCGCAAGCAAGAAGAAGTGAATAGTACTGAGAGTTGTCAAAGTAAATTTTTGCGATCGCTTTCCTCAACTATGATTCTCTGTAACATCTGAAAATTACCTAGTTGAGTCTAAGCAAGCTATAGTACCAAAATTTGAGAAAATGTATCTAGCTTATTTGTCAAAAATATTCAACTGTTATCAGTGTCAAAGATGATGGAAAAGTCATATTGAATACTTGAGCCTTGGTTTTAGCGAAACACAGGGCAAATTACAGCGATTTTCCCCCCAGTGCTTGTTATTAGAACTTTGTAAAAAACTAGTACCAAATCAGGCTAAAATTCAGTACTAAGTCGATCCGCTAAAATATTGCACTATTTCCGGTTGTAAACACTTGCACAAATGACAAAAGCCAGGTTTCGCTAATTGCTAAATATTAACTTTTGAACTATGAACTTATTTCGTGCCAAGCATCCACAATTAACACGCCGCAAATTTTTACAAATATCTGGAGTTTCTGGTATAAGTTTTTTTCTTGGTGGCTGTGGAACGCCGCTATTTGAAGATGTCGTTGGGAAACTTTCTGAACCACTAAATCAAAAGGTTGAAAAATTAATCTTTCAACCACAAAAGCTGATACCAGAATTTTCTCTCAGCGAAATCGAACCAGAAGCATTAATAGTTAATAGCTTCAGGTATAATCCAATTATTGATTTAGAAAAATATCGTTTAATTGTTGATGGTGAGGTCAATAATCCTCTGAGCCTCAGTATGGCAGATATTCAAGCTTTGCCGCTGGCTTCTATGATTATCCGTCATGTTTGTGTGGAAGGTTGGGCTGCGATCGTTCAATGGGGTGGTGTACGTTTGCAAGAAATTATTGCCCTTGCTCAACCTAAGCCGAATATCCAATATGCTTACTTTAAATCAGCCGATGGCTACTATGAAAGTTGGGATATAGCTTCAGTTTTACATCCTCAAACTTTGTTAGCCTATCAAAAAAATGGCAATCCTTTGCCAGTAGAAAATGGTGCGCCATTGCGTTTGGCTTCACCAATTAAACTCGGTTATAAGCAAAGTAAGTGGGTAACTCAAATTACCTTCACTAGTTATTTATCGCCTTTTAAAGGTTACTGGGAGGATCAGGGTTACGAATGGTTTGCAGGAATTTAGATATTTCTCAGTTGGGAATTCAAATTTTAGAATAAAATTACGAATTTCTAAATATATAAATCTTATGCCTAAAAAAATATTTTGCTGATTTAGATATTTATTCTTTTATAAAACCCAAAGATATGAATTTTTCTGATAAATTAAATCGGATGATTTTGCAAAATGAAAGCTTCTTATTTGTAGGACTCGATCCTAATCCAGAAATGATGCCTAGCCGTTATCAATCGGAAGATATTATTGCTGGTTTATGGGAATGGATGCAATTCATTATTTCCGAAACGTCCAATTTTGTTTGTGCTTATAAACCAACACTCGGCTTTTATGAAGCGCTAGGTATTCCTGGTTTAGAATTACTGCACAAAACTTTAGCAGCTATTCCATCCCACATTCCCATTATTTTAGATGCTAAACACAGTGACTTAAATACAAGTAATATCTTTGCTCGTACTGTGTTTACAGAATGGGAAATCGATGCAATCACTCTTAGCCCGTATACAGGACAAGATCATGTAGTACCTTTTTTGGCTTATCCTGATAAAGCAGTGTTTATTTTATGCTGTACTTCTAATCCAGGAGCAGAAACTTTACAACAGTATCCCACAAAGGAATCACCACTTTATTTGCAAATAGTAAAAGAATCAAAAAACTGGGGAATTCCAGAACAATTGGGTTTAGAAGTAGGAACTACAAATTCTGAAGTTTTAGCGCTGATTCGAGGAGTGGCCCCTGAGAGAACTATTATGGTGCGTAGTATTTGGGCAGAGGGAACAAACCTGAGGCAAATTTTAGAAACTGGCTTAAATACTAACGGTGATGGTTTGTTAATTCCTGTTCCTCAAGATATGCTGGGAAATCCACAATTATCTCAGGAAATTCAATCTTTACGCGCCGAAATTAATCAAATCAAAACTGAAATTATTGACGAAAATTCTACTTGTTCTGTATGGTTTCCTGATGTTTGTTTGTTAAATCAGCATCCCCAGCAGGATTTGATTTTACAACTATATGATATAGGCTGTATTATGTTTGGCAATTTTGTCCAAGCATCAGGAGCCGTATTTCCTTATTACATTGATTTACGCAAAATTATTTCTAATCCTCAAGTTTTCAACCAAGTTCTCACTGCTTATGAGGAGATTTTAAAGAACCTTAATTTTGATAGATTAGCAGGTATTCCTTATGGTTCTTTGCCAACTGCAACTGGTTTGGCTTTACGGCTTAATTGTCCGATGATTTTTCCTCGCAAAGAATTAAAAGCCCACGGAACTCGGAAAGTAATTGAGGGTAATTTTCATCCTGGCGAAACAGTTGTCGTAGTTGATGATATTCTCATCAGCGGTAAAAGTGTGATGGAAGGAGCAGAAAAGTTAGAATCAGCAGGATTAAATGTTAATGACATTGTAGTATTTATCGACCACGAACAAGGTGTAAAAGATAGGTTACAGCAAAATGGTTATCGCGGTCATGCAGTTTTAACTATTTCAGAAATTACCAATACTCTATATCAAGCAGGAAGGATAAATGACGAGCAATTTTTAGCTTTTCAAGAAAATTAGGATTACAAGAATTCAAAAATTATAGGTGAAGGCGAAGAGTGAGGAAAGATTTTGTCATTTTACCAAATTTATTAAATATGAATTTGTCGCTCAATCAACTACTGAAATGGTTAATTGTAACGTTACTATTTCCTTTAGTTTTCCTCAATGTTTGGCTAGCATTGCGGGTTTTTCAAGGTTTACAGCCTGTGGTGACAATTCTTTTATTGTCTGCTTTGCTGGCATTTATTTTAAACTTCCCTGTTGCGGTTCTCCAAGGGAAAGGAGTTAAACGCAACTATGCAGTAGCCTTAGTTTTTATCCTAGCATCAATAACTTTCGGAGCTTTGGGTATTATTTTACTACCTATTGTTCTAGACCAATTTAATGAGATGGCGAGGCTTCTTCCCCAATGGATTGATTCTAGCGAAGAAAAACTAGAGATTTTAAATCAATGGTTTTCTAGCCATAAGTTAAATGTCAACCTCAGACAATTATTAACACAAGTTACCGAACAATTGCCTCGTGAGTTAGAGTTTATTTCAGATAAACTTTTAAGTATTATTATTGATACAATAGATAATATATCTGAGGCTCTAATTATTGTAGTGCTGGCTTTTTATCTATTATTAGATGGACCGAGAATCTGGGAAGGCTTATTTAAGAAATTTCCTGGAATTTATGCTCAAAAAGTAAGCCAGTCGATTCAGCAAAATTTCCAAAATTACTTGATTGGTCAAGGAACTTTGGCTTTGCTGATGGGATTGTCAGAAACATTACTATTTTTAGTTTTTCAAATCCAGTTTGCTTTACTATTTGGTTTGGGAGTTGGGCTTTTGAGCTTAATTCCTTTTGGTGATGTTGTTAGTCTCGTTGTAATAACTTTAATTATAGCTTCACATAACTTTTGGTTAGCAGTGAAAGTTTTTGCGGTGGCTGTTGTAATTGACCAGTTAATCGATCAGGCGATCGCACCTCGTCTTTTAGGCAAATTTACTGGCATTCGACCAATATGGGTATTAATTGCTTTGCTTGTTGGCACCAATATTGGTGGAGTTTTAGGTTTGCTAATCGCCGTACCTATAGCTGGTTTTATTAAAGATCTAACAGATGGTTTTTCTAAGTCTGATGATTCCGAGAATGTAATTGAAAGCGAACCAGCATCAGAATTACTAGCAGAGGAATCAATATCGCAATGAACCATTAGTCATTTGCTGTTCTTTATTGTCGTTTCAAAATGAGCAATAGCTATTGCTGGATTTGCTTATTTTCTGTATTCATTTGCTCTCGTTGCTTGCCATATTCCCGCAGCTGTCTCAACAGATTTTCTTGGGATGAATTAGGTAAAGTTGGACTCGGAATTAGTTGAGAATTGGTAGTACCACTCTCCAAAGCTGGAGGTGGATTAATTGCGTAAGCTTCAGGATTTTTCTCAGGTTCGGTGTTGGGTAAAGGCAACTTCAAAACTAGTTTTTCATTGGCTAATTCCTGTGGAATTACTGCTGGAGTACGAATCATATTATTTGGTTTATTCACAGCAGTTTTTACTGAATCTAAAGTAGTAGCAACCTGTACTTGTTGCTGCATCTGTTGCGTAGAAGATACTAAACTACTTAAACCATTTACAAGTTGCCGTAGATTTTGCCGGAAAGTAGGATCGCCTGTCAATTCATCTAAATCAGATGTAATTTTTTGGGTATTTTCAAATGTTACCCGTGCTGAATCTAAAGTTTGCTGCAATACAACGATATTTTTTGGATCGTTTAAGGTTTTAGTAGCATCACGTAAGTTAGCTGAGGCTTGTGCGGCATTATTAGATAAAGCTTCTAAATTATTTAGCAATTCTCCTTGAGTGAAGCGATTAACAGCTGGTGATAAGCTACTAACTGTAACACGTAATTGATTGCTAGTTTCGGTAATATTGTTCAGCGCGTTAACTAGTGCAGAACGATTTGTGACCAATAAGTTATCTAGATTCGTCAGCAATCGATTTGCTTGAGTTGCAGTTACACCAAACTGATTTACTGTTTCAGTTGCAGATTCATTAAGTTGGTTAGTCGCACGTTGCACTGAATTAGCAGTAGCGGAAAATGCATTTAATTGTTGCCGTAAACTTTTAGTTAAAGTTCTCAGATCCTGACTTAAATCTGTAAAACTATTTGCTGCAACTGTAGCGGATTCCAAAACTCCATTGATATTTCTATAAAATTTTGGTTGGTTGTATGCATTAGCTAGTTCAGTTGAACTGCGAATTAGTTCATCAACACTGATCCCAACCTGACCTCGTAATCGAGAGCCATTACAAACGATCAGGTTCGCATTACAATCTTTATCCAGAGGTTTAGCGATCGCCACTCCAGTCGGAAGCGTTGTTCTTGGTGTAATATCAATCATACTTTCGCTAATTAATCCGCTTTGATTGGCTTCTATCGCTACATCACGAGGAATAATCAAGTCTTTTTGAACAATTTCAATCTCTACATCAATGACATTTGCTCCTGGCCTAATTTGGGAAATATTTCCTACCTTAACGCCACGATAGCGAACTGGCGTTCCCTTTTGCATTCCCCCAGCGTTAGCAAATTCGATAATAGCTTTGTATGAACCGCGACCAGTATTGACTCTATTTATCCATAGGAAAAGTATTGTAAATACCCCTAGTCCTAGCAGAAGTAACAATCCCACAGAACCTTCTCTAAATGTTCGCCCAGAGGCGAAGCGGTTTCTGATAAAATCTCGCATTATATCTCTCTCCAATAATTATTCATAACTTAAGAGTTAGGAGTTAAAATTTATAACTTAGTAGCGATGATTAAGTTATGAAATTTAAATCTTCATTCTTAACTTTTAACTCCTAACTTTTTAACCGACGACCTGAATTGGCCCTTCAACGCTTCCACTAATAAATTGTTTAATTAAAGGATGTTCTGTGGTATATATTTCATTAACTGTACCCTGCCACTGTACTTTTCCTTCATACAAAAATATAAGTCTATCAGCTGTACGGCGTATAGTACTATCTTGGTGAGTAACAACAGCATAAGTGCTGCATACTCCTTGGGTACATTGTAAAGAACGGATTAAATCTTCTATTACTGTTGAAGCAATGGGATCGAGTCCTGCTGTTGGTTCATCGTACAATAAAACTTCTGCACTGTCTTTAGGATTATCGGGGTTAGACATAATCGCACGGGCAAAACTAACTCGTTTTCGCATTCCTCCAGAAAGTTCTGCTGGATAAAGGTCGCTAATTCCTGATAAGCCGACCATTTCTAATTTTTCTTTTACCAAATCTTGAATGCGCGATCGCGGTAACTTTGAATTTTGATAAAGTAAAAATCCTACATTCTCCTCGACCGTCAGCGAATCAAATAACGCCGCCTGTTGAAACACCATACCAATACCAACCGGCTCGCTACCATCTTCAATCAAACCTTCTCGTAGCACTCCTTGAACGTAAATTTCTCCTTCATCAGGAGCTAGCAAACCTGCTATTACCCGTAAAATCGTCGATTTCCCAGTCCCCGATGGCCCAATAATTCCTAGTGCTTCTCCTCGATAAATTGTTAAATCTACATTGTCTAGAACTTTATGGCTACCAAAGGACTTAGAAACATTTTTGAGTTCAATTAATGGTTCAGTCATTAGTTATGAATTACTAGTCATTGGTCATTAGTCATTGGTCATTAGTCATTAGTCATTGGTCGTTAGCCGTTAGCTATTGGTAACTGACAAACAATAAATAACAAAGTCAAATAGCCAATGATTTCTTAATAGTACAAATCAAGCAGATTCATCCGTAGGTCAATCCAAAATTGAAAATGCAAAATTATCTGACAAATCAGAAAGGACAAATATGCCCAATAGTAATCTCATAGTTATTGTCCGTAGATTGTGCAATACATTATAAGTATATAATTAGCATTCAATTGGTAAACTTTATTTTTTTAGCACAATATTTAGCTAAAAGGTTTCACTTCGCAAAATACCTCAACCTCAGGTTTCCGAGTATACCGCGATCGATAAACATCTTATAGTAACCAAATATCTCAGTAAACTGCAACTCAGACTTTAGTTATCTGTGGATATTAGGAAACCAATCATTTAGCCAAAGCATCAAGCACTCAGTACGATTGTAGAATCAAAAATCTTGAGTTGGCAGGTGGCAAAATTATTCACTAACATTGGAAAAAATACTAATAAAAATCAACTTAGAGATGATGACTAAGCCCTTAGAGCAGTTTGCAAGTGATAATTCCTCTGGTATTTGTCCGGAAGCCCTGGAATATATGATTAGGGCCAATGAAGGTAGCGTTCCCGCTTATGGAAATGATGAATGGACTCAAAAAGCCGCAGATTATTTTCGAGAACTCTTTGAAATTGACTGTGAAGTATTTTTTGCCTTTAACGGTACAGCAGCAAATTCTTTATCTTTAGCTGCACTTTGTCAGTCATATCACAGCGTCATTTGTCATGAAACTTCTCACATCGAAACAGACGAATGTGGCGCACCAGAATTTGCTTCTAACGGCTCTAAACTGTTACTTGCTCAAGGTAAAAATGGTAAGTTAACAGCACAAGCTGTAGAGGCAGTTGTCACTAAGCGTAATGACATTCATTATCCCAAACCTAAAGTTATTAGCATTACACAATCAACTGAATTAGGAACTTTATATACTATTGAAGAACTTTTGCAAATTAAAGAAGTTGCGAAAAAGCATAACTTAAAAATTCACATGGATGGCGCTCGTTTTGCCAATGCAGTTGCCGCAATGAATAAAAGCCCCGCCGAAATTAGTTGGAAATCTGGCGTAGATGTGTTGTGCTTTTGCGGTACTAAGAATGGCATGGCATTAGGTGAAGCAATTATTTTCTTCAACAAAGCCCTAGCTGAAGATTTTGATTATCGGTGTAAGCAAGCAGGTCAATTAGCTTCTAAAATGCGATTTATCTCTGCTCCTTGGCTGGGTTTATTAGAAACTGGTGCTTGGCTAAAAAATGCTAGACATGCGAATCAATGTGCTGAATATTTAGAAAATCAGCTATTGAATATAGAAGGTGTTGATTTCATGTTTCCTAGAGAAGCCAATGCCGTGTTCGTCAAACTACCCGAACAAGTCATTCACAGCTTAAAAGCCAAAAACTGGCAATTTTATACGTTCATTGGTGTGGGAGGAGTACGCTTTGTCTGTTCTTGGAATACAACTAAATCAAGAATTGATGAATTAATTAATGATATTAAAAATGCAATTGTTTAGAAAAATACTAAAGGATAGAATCCACTATTTGTATTTACATGAAGATATTAATTAACTACAGGTAATTGAACGCTTACAGTAGTTCCTGTTACTAAGTCTGAAGAAATTAACAGTTCTCCATTGTGAGCATTGACTATACGTTTGGTAATCGCAAGCCCTAATCCAGTGCCACAAGGTTTTGTAGAAAAGAACGGTGTAGAAAGCTTGGCAATAATTTCTGCTGGAATTGGTTCGCCACCATTTTGGACGCTAATGCACGCTTTATCTGTATCAGAATCTACTGTCCACTTAATAATGTCTCCTGGTACAACTGCCTCACAAGCATTACGAACAATATTGATAAATACTTGTTTGAGTTTATCTTTATCCCCCAAAATTTTTACCGTAGGTGATGCTGGAATAAATTCAATTTGCCGTTCTACAGCTTCTGGCATTTCACGTATGGGTACAAGTAATTCATTAATGAATTCATTTATATCCAATTCAGAAAGCTGTAAAACTTGGGGTTTAGCGTAGAGTAAAATTTCGCTCAATAGACGTTCTAGGCGGCTAGCTTCGCTTAATGCTAACTCTAATCTTTCTTGGGCAGATTCAGTAAGAACGGTTTTGCGGAAATACTTTAATCCCATAATCATCGTAGTTAAGGGATTACGAATTTCATGGACGATAATGGCAGCAAATTCACCAATAGCCGCCAGCCGTTCTTGTTCTACTAATTTGGCTTGGGCTGCTCGTAATTCTGCCGTGCGTTTTTCTACTTCAGCCTCTAGGATATGATTAAATTGACACTGTTGCTGGTACAGATGATAGTGGTCGATCGCAGTAGCAGCTCTTTCTGCAAATAACTCCACAATTTGAATTTCATCGCCAGAAAACTCCCGTGGCTGGCGATGAAAAGAGCAGATAGTACCAAATATTTGACCTTCAGAAGTTTGCAACGGTATTCCTAAATATGCTCGATAACCGGGTGCAGGTCTGCCGTACTCTGGATTAGCTACAGCATCTTTAAC
The DNA here is from genome assembly GCA_034530875.2 of Nostoc sp. DedSLP01. Lineage (GTDB taxonomy): Bacteria > Cyanobacteriota > Cyanobacteriia > Cyanobacteriales > Nostocaceae > Nostoc. The sequence goes on along the minus strand of JAVRCJ020000007.1, from coordinate 151,886 downwards.
TGCTAATGTGCGCCCAATTTGTAACACTGTAGAAATTAGCCGACCATGCAAAGCATATACGCGGGGTGCATCTTCTGCCATGTCCAAACTACTGGCAAGAATAGTTTCTAGCCCCTCTTGGCAAAAAGTTACAACTGTCCAATCAACTCTAATTAATTCGCTGACTCCGCAAGCAATGTTGTGCAAATAGCTTCCTAGTTCACCAGTTCGATAATTCAAAGAAGACAAACGCGCTATGATTTGCCGTTCGCGCTGCCAAGTTTGGTTTTGTAAAAATGCTTCGTCATCACTGGTTTTACTCATGGATGCATATTGCATAATATTGCATAGGTGAAAAAATAATTTTACAAATCAAATGCTAATACCGTTTCTTTGTGAAGCTAGATCTATTTACCCCCCGGCTACGCCGTCCCCCCTTGCCAAGGGGGGACTACAGGGGGGTCTTGATTATGTGTATCTTCATACAGAATTGGTATAAGTTTTCAAATATTTACAGCTATTTGAAACACGTATTTTTTCGGGAACATTACTGTAACCCCAAAGCTTAGCGTATTTATCTGGAAATAGCTGGAAGTAAAAAGTTTGATTAATTTAATAGAGAAATTTTACTAAATATATATACTATTTGTATACAATGGAATTGTGAAATTTTACTTAAATTAAATAGTCAGAAATTAATGGTGTTATTAGCACTCAATTAGAACAACACCAAGTTTAGAATAGAAAACTATAGATACCCGGCTTTTTTGAACAGCCGAGTATCTTATTGATAAATAATTTAATTTTTGCAGGCGATCGCTTTTTAACTTATTTCACTTCATTCGGTTCAAACTTTGCCACCTTCCCTTTCTTAATGGCAACAACTACATCATAAGTTGAACAGTAAGAAAATGTAACATCATTAGCTTTGTTGTAAAGATTAACTACATGACCTGCTCCACCAGGTTGAATACCAATTGGCTCCAAGTCACCAAAAAAGAAACGACGCAATTGATCGCCACTACCAAATTGACCTTTAATCTTAGTCAGCGACTCTAGTTTTTTTGCAAGAGGCAATTCTTCAGCTGCCGATGCTTGAATTAATGAAGGATTGATTACTTTTAGCGGTGCATCCCAAACTGTGAAAAAACCAACCAAGGCAAGGCTTGTAACTAGTGGGGCAAGTTTCATTTGTTACTCCTGAAATTTGATTTCTGCGGAACAACCAAAGCATCGCAGTTGCGACTGAAGCCGAGGTGAAACTCAGGAAGTATTTTCATTAATTTTTTTCAAAAGAAGATTTAGTGATTTCTCAGGATTTTTTCAGGGAATAATGGTATCTCAAAGTCACAGATGAATTTAAGTATTTTTTCAGCAAAACTTAATTCTGAACTAGAACACAGCAACTTAAGATAATTAAAAATGCTTTGATTGCCACGATATTATTGTGACTAGACCCAACACACTACCTCGCCTAATCCCTAAACAAATTTCCGGACAAACATATCTCTGGCTAGCGATGCTAATTTTTGGAGCATCTAGTGCAGTAACTCGCAAGCTTACAGAAATTGGCGCCCAACATTTTATGGGGGGTCGCAATCCGATTTCTTTGTGTAATGTATTGTTCGTAGGCAACCTGTGTGCCTTGATACTTCTAATTTTAATTTATGGGCGGCAGTGGAACAAAGCGAATTTGATGCAGCTTTCAGACAAAGATTGGGTCAGTCTAACAGCAGTAGCTATTTTATCAGGAGCGATCGCCCCCGGCTTAATTTTCCAAGCATTAGCACTTACAGGGGTGAACAATATTATTTTGGTTGGACGCTTGGAACCAGTGTTAACTCTGGCTTTATCGATTTGGCTATTGAAAGAACGGGTGCATCTTTGGGAAATTGCCGGAGCGATCGCAGCTTTTGTTGGCGTTATCCTAACTATTATCTTGCAACCTCCACAGACAGCAATGATGAACGTGGGAGGTTTGACTTTAGGTGTAGGAGAAGTTTTGGCAGTAGCAGCATCGGTAGCCATATCCGCTTCTACAATTATTGGCAAAAAACAGCTTTCCCAGATTCCAGTGGGAATTTATAGTATTTTTCGGACTGCACTCGGAACCCTAATCTTTTTCTTGATTGCTTTGATACTCTATGGCAGCAATCATTTTGCTGATGTATTTTCACCATTTTTATGGCAATGGATGTTTCTGTATGGTGCGTTGATTGTAGTAGTAGGGCAGTCTTTTTGGATTAAAGGCTTAAAAACTTCCACAGTATCGATGGCTTCCTTAGTTGGCTCATTTAGCCCAATTGCAGGCATCTTAGCAGCCTATCTAATTTTGGGTGAAGCTCCTACCCTAGCTCAATATATTGGCGGTAGCTTAATTTTGGTAGGCATAATCCTCAGCCACCTTGGCATTAAGCGTAAAACTCATAGCAAAGTTGCATCTGCCAAAGTAAGTTCTATGCAAACACAACAACAGGTAGAAAAAAATATGGGATTTAAAGGAATTTAGTATGGGGCATTGGAGATTGGGCAAACAGGGAGTGTGGGAGGTGTGGGAGGATGGGGAAGAAATCTTTCCCCCCACACTCCCCACACTCCCCACACTCCCCACACTTCCCACACTCCCCACACTCCCCACACTTCCCATCTCCCCATCTCCCCAACGACACTAGTATGTCAAAATGAAGATACCCGATATCTCAAGGTGAGCGATCGCTCCTAAAGCAAGAGTAAAGGATTGACCTGAGTAATGGCAGAAGAAACTAATCACAATGAAGCGGGAGAAGTAGCTCCCAGCACTGTTGACAAGCAGGCTCCCAGTGTCGCTGAAGAACATGCTCCCAGTACAAGCTCGCCCGAAGCGACAGACATCCCTACTGCCAACGCGCCAGATCCTAAAGCCGCAAACCCCGAAGATAACCCCAATGCTGCTAAACCAGCCGCGGCCTCACCCAAGCGAGAAAAACCCGCAGCCGCAGCAACAGGAGAAGAAAAACCTGCCGCAGCAAAAGCTAAAAAGGAAAAAGCACCAGCTGTTGAAGATAAACCATTTGTAGAGTTCATCGAGCAAGACTATTTGCCAGCTTTACAAAAAGCCATCGCTCAACAAGGTGTGAAAGATTTACAAGTCTCTTTTGCTAAGCAAAAAGTACCAATTAAGGGCTTTGAATCCGCTGAAGAATCCTGGCAAATTATCGGCAGTTTGCAAAACGGCGCGTACAATTTTAATCTCTATTTCCCCGAAGAAGATATTCAAGGGAAAAAGGGTTTTTCTTGTAATGAAGGCAAACAACCAAGCACTCTTGAATCATTCTTAATTGATGAACGCAAAACTACACTAGACCTATTAGTTTATGGACTAGTGCAGCGTTTAGACGGTCAAAAGTGGCTAGGTATAAATTAGTCATTAGTAGAGACGCGATTAATCGCGTCTCTACAATGGTCATTAGTATTTCAGACCAAGCACAAATGACAATTAAAGTTCGTGAAAATGATAGGTAACGGCTCCAGTAACGGGGTCGTTATCAATTTTTACATAGCCTGATTTATACATTTCTTTGAGAGTCTTTTCTACTTCCGCAAAGCTGGCTCCGGTGGCTTTGACTCCTTGAGTAACAGTGAGACTACCACCTTTGCTTTCCGCGACTTCAATGAGTTTAACCATCAATTGATTGCCAGTCGGGCGGTAAACTTGAGAAGCGATCGCTGTAGGTTGTTCTAAAGGTACTCCAAACGGAGATACACCCGCTTTGAGTCTGAGATCGTTCTCGTATTGGTTAACCATATCGGGAATGAGAAACAAATCCACGAACTGACCTATACCAAACACACCACCCGTCAACAGCCACAACAAACCAGTGCCGATCTTCCCATTGTAAAAACGGTGTAGCCCTCCTAATCCTAAAAATATCGCTGCATTCAAGATGTAAGAGACAAAAAGTCGGTCTTTATGCTGATTGTTTTCAAGATTCATCTTGTTGTCAATCCTTTAGATTTGCTCTTGTTGTCTAAGATGGTTTTTTCATACTGTTTTATTTGAGACCAGTATTGATAGCTAGGCTCAAATCTTGCACCATTTGTTTGATGATAATTTTTCTAGTCTAGGCACTGCTGAGTAACTGCTTAAACCCTGATTTTTCTGTTGCGGAGAGTGCCTTTTCTACGGTTAATAATCGTACAAACTCTACATTAGATTCATCACAAGTATTTACTAATCGTGCTAGTCATGGATTATTAATTTCAAGATAAGCAACTTTATTGATAAAGCCATTTTTTTTATTGTAGTCAAAACTACGGGAAATTACTGCGACCGGAAATGGGAGGCTAGGTGAGTCTCCTGAAAATTGCGATCGCTTAAAGCCCCAAACATAACTAGCTGGAAAACTAATTGCCAATTCCTAGTACAGCACGGCGGAAAACATCCAAGTTAAAATGTCTAAAACCCTTACGCAACAATAATTACGTAGCTTGCTTCTCGCAGGAGGCGAGTATTACGAATTACGTTAGCGCAGCGGGGCGTAGCCCCAGGGCGAATTACGCAAAGCCGTACTAGTCCTCGATCGCTAACTCCCACTCCCCAGCCTCAAATTCCTAATTGGTTTTACCAATTGTTGCAACTCTTAACGTTTTGCTTACTTGTTTCTCACCCGCGCCTTGGTAGACTGAACTTTATACAAATGAATTATTTGTCGGCTGTTGAGCATTGCCATGAAGATTATCCTTAGCTTTCTGGCGTACTCAAGATAATAAAGACACTCATTGCGATCGAGACATGGTAGATTCCCTCAAAAAACCAGGCTTTGAAGAAATACGCCCAGGAATTAAAGTTCCAGCAAAAGAAACCCTGTTAACACCTCGGTTTTATACTACCGACTTTGATGAAATGGCGCGGATGGATATTTCCGTCAACGAAGACGAGTTGAGAGCCATTCTCGAAGAATTTCGCGCTGACTACAACCGCCATCACTTTGTTCGGGATGCCGAGTTTGAACAATCCTGGGATCATATTGATGGAGAAACTCGTCAGCTGTTTGTTGAATTTCTAGAACGTTCTTGTACGGCAGAGTTTTCCGGATTTTTGCTGTACAAAGAACTCGGCCGTCGCTTGAAAGACAAAAGCCCCGTCTTGGCAGAGTGCTTTAACCTAATGTCACGGGATGAAGCACGTCACGCTGGCTTTTTAAACAAAGCTATGTCGGACTTTAATCTGTCCCTCGATTTAGGGTTTTTGACTAAGAGCCGCAATTATACCTTCTTTAAGCCAAAATTCATATTCTACGCTACTTATCTCTCTGAGAAGATTGGTTATTGGCGTTATATCACCATTTATCGTCATTTAGAAGCACATCCCGAAGACCGGATTTATCCAATTTTCCGGTTCTTTGAAAACTGGTGTCAAGATGAAAACCGTCACGGTGATTTCTTTGATGCGGTGATGAAATCCCAGCCGCAAATGTTGAATGATTGGAAGGCACGGCTATGGAGTCGTTTCTTCTTGTTGTCGGTGTTTGTAACAATGTATCTCAATGACATCCAACGCAAGGACTTTTATGCGTCCATTGGGTTAGATGCGCGAGAATACGACATCTACGTAATCAAGAAGACCAACGAGACCGCAGGTAGAGTGTTCCCGTTGATGCTGGATGTTGACAATCCAGAGTTTTACGAACGGTTGGATGTTTGTGTAAACAATAACACGAAGCTGAGTGCGATCGCTAATTCCAACACTCCCAAATTCCTGCAATTCTTCCAAAAACTGCCCATTTTTATCTCCACTGGCTGGCAGTTATTACGGTTGTACTTGATGAAACCCATTGATGCTGCTTCTGCTCAAGGCGCAGCTCGTTAAATCATCACAATTTTGCAAAAGCTTTAGTGGTTCTGTTAGTTGCGGAACCACTTTTTTTTGTCCAGTTTACAGGTTTGGGATTAATAGTGCGATCGCTCTTTTGCTTACAGGTGAAAATCGGATTTTATTTTGTAGCAAAGACTTAAAGTTATGCTGATTTTCCCATCTCAATTGCATTTGTTGTAAATACTTGATGTTTAGCTGCTTCTGCTTCGTAGCATCTAAGAATCAGCGATGTCAGTTTATCGAAATCACTGACCGAAGAAATAATTACTTTTGATGCAGCATCTCCTAGTGAGGCTGTTACTTCCTGCACTTCAAAATTTGAAGCTAGAGATTTTACTTCATCTACACTAAGTCTAGTAATCAAACTTTTTTTCTGGGAAGACAAATACAGCCGTAGAAACCACCAGGTAGTTTTGCCAAGATTGATGCCAAAGTATGAAGCAGTATCTTTATACTTAAGTTCAAAACCGTAGCTCTTTGAAGTTTGTGTAATTGATTTAATTTTTTCAAATGCTTCAATTTCTTCAGCCGTTGTTACTATCTTTGATTCTTGAACGTCTTGGGGTTTCTCCTCTTCTTCAACTTCTGGCTCTACTTCAACTTCAACAGGTTGAGCTATTTCTTGGCTCAAAGAACGGGTCATTAACTCTACTAAACTTTCCTGAATCGATTTTTTAACAATTGGTTTAAATTTATCAATTACTCTACCAGTAATTCTACCTTGAATTTCATAACTAGAAGCAACTGTACCTAATTCAGTCAGTAAAAAGCGAACAAACTCTTCAGATGGAGAACGTAAAAGATTTCCTACTAGATGAGTCATACCTTTTACATAAACCATTTCTTCAGCATGACTGGTAATAGCTGTAACATCAAAATTGTCACGGTGAAAAAATTTGAGATTATCTATATCTTTTGAACTATATTCAAGGATATTAAAACTAAAAAATGGTTCCTTATCCATGACATTTTTATCACGCAGATCTGTGAAAAAACGGTACTCAATTCCATTAGTGACAACAGCAATTTTTGTTGTTACAAGGGCATTAAAATATTTTCTTAATTGACCATCGTGTGTTTCAGCTTTTTGACCACGGGCTTTTGCTTCTACGAGCATAACTATATTATTGTTAATAGCTAAGGCATAATCTACCTTTTCAAATTGCCCTGCTTTTTTTGTAGCAAAATCCGCTACATACTCTGGCATGACTTCACTAGGATCGTAAACATCGTAGCCAAGAGCATTCAAAAAAGGAACAATTAGTGCCATCTTAGTAGATTCTTCGCCAACAACTTGGTCAGCCCGCTTACGCACTTGTTCTGACAGCTTGGCAATATCTTCAGCGAATCCCATGTTGTTTGCTCCTGGTAGATTAGTGAATGTTTATACAATTTTTTTCGTCAAATGGGAGTGATTATAACGGAATGTAGTACATTTGAATTAAAAGTATTAGCGATCGCCTTTCTCATCACTCCTATAAATAAAAGTATTCCCAAACAAGTACTACCCTGTAACACTCATGACTGGTTCACAATTGCAATGGCATCCATATTTACTATTAGTAGTAAAAGTATATTTTCATATAACCGTAGTGGAAAAGCTGTCTGCATTTCCGTAGATTAGAGATAATATTTCTATGATTCAGTAATTCTCTATCATTTATGACTCAAGCCATACCAAAGCTAGTAACCTTTGAGGAATTCGTCGATTGGCTACCCGAAAATACTGAGGTACGTTACGAACTACATAATGGAAGTATTGTTGAAATGGCGCAACCAGTAGGGGAACACGAGGAAGTAAAGGGCTTTTTGACAATAAAAATTAGTGCTGCAATTGACCGATTAGAAATCCCCTATCTTGTCCCTAATCAAGCTATAGTTAGACCGCTTGAAAAAGATTCTGGTTATTTTCCCGATGTGTTGGTGCTAAATCGTGCAAATCTGGCAAATGAACCATTATGGAAAAAACAATCTATTGTCAGTTTAGCTGCATCAATACCTTTGGTAATTGAAGTAGTATCAACTAATTGGCGGGATGATTATCACTTGAAATATGCTGATTATGAAGAGATGGGTATTCCCGAATACTGGATTGTCGATTATGCGGCATTAGGTGGGCGCAATTTTATTGGTAACCCTAAACAACCGACAATCTTGGTTTGTAACTTAGTAGATGGAGAATATCAAATAAGTAAGTTTAGAGATAGCGATCGCATTATCTCCCAAACTTTTCCCGAATTGCATCTCACCCCTGCCCAGATTTTTCAAGCTGGTTTGGTTAGTTCGTAATTCCTAACTTGTTAGTGCTTTATTTCCATTCTCGTTGCTGTTAGCATTCACACTCGCAACAAATGATGTTTGCTCAAAACTTGTAGTTGGGGACTCACCTCGCCGTCCCTTACGACGCTGGTTTTTAGGAACTCCTCCTGCCTTCTACTTAGAACTAGATAAAGACTATGTGATAATTTGGGGTTACTGCACCCATGCACAACTCAAAGCTAGGGCGGAATCGACAAATACTTAGATTTTCAGCTATTGTTTGGCTATTTTATTAGTAGTAAAGTGGAGAGTTATCCGGTAGATCCACCTCGACTTTAAAAGCTATGAGAGAAAAACCTAAACAACAAATGCGTGTATGGGCGATGTTGTGCCACCTCTCGGCTTTGTTAGCGTGGATCTTAGTCTTGTTTTTAGTCTTTATTGGTATACCTTTATATTTGCCTCTAAATCTGTTAGCCCCACTTTTGATTTGGCGATTCCAAAAACAAAAATATCCCTGGATTGATTTCCAAGGCAAAGAATCTTTAAATTTTCAAATTTCTTTGACGTTTTATACAATGATTTTTATAGTAATTTCTTTGTTTTTTGTGTTTGCAAGCTTTAGTTTAGCAATAACTACTAATAGTACAGTTAATGAAGTAAAATTTACATTAGACAGTTTATTATTTATTATAATGTGCTTAACTTCATTAGTACTAATATTACAATTATTTTTAGTCACTTTTGCTGCTATTAAAGCTTACAATGGACAACATTATCGTTATCCTTTAACAATGAGAATTTTACGATAGTAATTAGTAATAAATTACTAATTACTATCGTACGTTGTGCTAGAGAGTACCTTAGTTTGTAAAATTATGAGGTGGGATGTGTCTGTATTATGTAAGCCACATTATTGTGGCTTTTGAGTTTTGAATTTTTAAGAATAATTTGTATAAAGATTGGGAGTAAAGATAATATGATTGGGGTTGCGATCGCTGGCACTGGATTTGGTCAAAAAGTCCACATTCCTGCATTCCAAGCACATCCTCGCACCGAGGTAGTTGCTGTTTATCACCGAGATATCAATAAAGCCAAAGCCATAGGAGAATCGCATAATATTCGCCATGCCTGCGAAACAATTGCAGATATTGTGGCATTACGAGAAGTAGAAGCAGTTAGTATTTCAACGCCGCCATTTTTGCATTATGAAATGGCAAAAACAGTCCTTCAAGCTGGCAAACATTTACTATTAGAGAAACCTATAGCTTTAAATGCAAATGAAGCTAAAGAACTTTATCGTTTAGCTAAAGAAAAGAACGTCATTGCTACGGTAGACTTTGAATTTCGCTTTGTCCCAGGATGGCAATTATTTGCGGAACTTTTGTCAGCAAAATATGTAGGTGATTTGCGCCTAATTAGAATTGATTGGTTAGGTTCTTCTCGCGCTGATGCTTCCCGTCCTTGGAATTGGTATTCTGACAAAGAAAAAGGAGGTGGTGCGTTGGGGTCTTTGGGTTCCCACGCCTTCGATTATATTCACTGGTTATTTGGCCCAGTCAGTAAATTAAACGCTCATTTAACTACTGCAATTCCAGCGCGAATCGATCCCACAAATCAAGAATTAAAACAAGTAAATACAGACGATAATTGTATATTAACGTTGGAACTAGCAGATGGTACGCCTTGCCAAGTGACTATCAGTGCCGTTGTTCATGCACCAAGAACTCATTGGATAGAAGTATATGGCGATCGCGGCACTTTAATTGTAGGTAGTGAAAATCAAAAAGATTATATACATGGCTTTCGTGTTTGGGGTTCTCAACCAGGTAAACCTCTGGGAGAAATTGAAATACCAAATCGATTAATTTTTCCCAAAAATTATGCCGATGGACGGATTTCTGCATTTCTTCGTGTCATAGACCAATGGATACAAGGAATTGACCAAAAACAGCAAACAATCCCATCCTTGCGAGAAGGAGTTTATTCTCAGCTATTGATGGATTTATCCCACAAATCCCATGAAACAAGAAGTTGGGTTAATGTACCCAGCTTAGACAATTATCTTGAAAGCTAAGGGAGTGATGGATTTCGGATTTACAGTGTTTTTCATCTAAGTGGTTATGCAAAATTATTTATGTCATTGCGAACGAAGTGAAGCAATCCCAAAACCTTGCGATTGCTTCGTTTCGCTTCTCTACCAGACGCTACCGCGAACGCTACACTCGCAATGACAATGTATATTTAATTTTGCACTACTACTTATTTAAACCACAATCCTCGGTAGGGGCTTTACAGCTGTCATTGGTGTTAACTTAAGCTCAAACTCTTACTCCACAACCGTTTTACCCCACCCCCAACCCCTCCCCTTGCCAAGGGGAGGGGAGGTTTTGCGTTAGCAAAGCCGGGGTGGGGTGATGCGAAGAGTGACTTTGAATTTTGAATTCTATCCCGGTTTTTGATCCAAACGAGTTGCTTGTTCTAGCGCGGCTTTTTCTTTGGCTCGGCGGGCATAGGGTTGTAATTGGGTGCGATCGCAACCTGTTAAAATACTCAAGTTTTCTAAACTAATTCCCCGCATTAACATTTCTACCCGCCAGGTTTGTTGTGGTTGAGCGATGACTGGCGGTTGTCCTTGGGGAGTTAATAATCCCTCGCTCCATACTTGCCAACGTGCCTCAACCTCTGATTCAGAAATTGGCTTGGCTGTCTCATTAAGAAACATAGCTGCTTGATTATCTTTACGACTTTTGAGCCATTTAATTAACGGATTATTAGTATAAGAACCGTAGCGTTTGCCTAAAATCCACTGATTGATAGGTACTTGTCGGACAAGTCCAGGAATTGTAATTTGCAAGAAGTGCCCTTGAGTATCGTAAATCTGGTGCGATCGCTCTAAGTTAATTATTTCTGTAACCGATAACCCAGCACCGAATAACACATAAGCCAAGGCATAATCTCGCATTCCCGATTTTTTGGCTTGTTGCAGAATTGTATGAACCAAATTAGCTGGTAAATCAGCTACTTCTGTGGCGATGGTGCTTCCTTGTAAGCAGTTGCTTGCTGATTCGGCTGGGGGTGACATCGCCCCATGTAAAAACAACTCTACTAAATTCTCCAGAAAATCATCCCGATCTTCCCAAAGTTCGTGAAATTCACTAGTAAATTCAATGACGGCATATCCCAAAATCATGCCATTGAGCAAACTGGCTAATTTCTCTGCGGGGAGATAGGTATTTAAGTGTCCTTGTTGCATTATGGTGGCTAGATACTGCGCCACATAGCGGTTTGCCTCTGTTACACCCCTGCCTAAGGCGCGGCGATTTTCTGCCGGAAATTGGTCAGCCTCTCCGACTACAGAACGAACAAACTCTGGCACTCGTTCTAAAGCATGTAAGGTATCACTTGCATAATCTTTCAGAGCTTGGTAGACGTTACCAGGAGGAGTTGCCCGCCGCACCAGCGACTCACCCAAATTTTTGAAAGCTGCTGACTCCTCCAGCACAGCCAAAAGCAGCCCATGTTTATTACCAAAATTCCGAAACAAAGTCACTTCATTGACTTCAGCCTTTTCAGCTATTTGGCGAGTTGTAGTAGCGCTAACTCCCTGAGCAGTAAACAACTCAAGTGCAGCTTGGATGAGACGTTGACGAGTTGAAATAATTTGAGACGACATAGAAAAATGCAAGTCTTACTTGCACAAGAAGTAAGAGTACTGCTAGCATAAAAATGTAAGCGATACTTGCCTCACTCTACTGTAACGAACTGGCACAGAGATTGGGAAAATCCCTTGGGGGATGGCATCCGAGAAAAGGCAAATCGCTTAATCATCCATCAACAGGAATTTTTATGACCACAAATTATGGAGCATTCGACAAAGGCATTATCCCTGAGAAAGGAAATTCACTTCGACTCAGTTGGACTAATGTAGTATTTTTCACTACATTTCATGTCTTGGCACTATTAGCTCCTTGGTTTTTTTCTTGGTCGGCATTAGGTTTGCTGGTATTTCTCCACTGGTTATTCGGAAGTATTGGTATTTGCCTGGGATATCATCGGCTACTGAGCCATCGAAGTTTCCAAGTTCCCAAGTGGTTAGAGTATGCGATCGCCCTGATCGGAGCGCTGGCTTTACAAGGAGGGCCGATTTTTTGGGTAGGCGGACACCGCCAGCATCACGCCCACACCGAAGATATCAACCTAGACCCCTACTCTGCTCAACGAGGATTTTGGTGGAGCCATATACTGTGGATTTTTTATCCGCGTCCAGAGTTTTTTGACTATGAAACCTATCAAAAATATGCCCCCGATTTAGCAAGACAACCTTTCTATCGCTGGTTAGATCGCTACTTTATACTATTGCAAATTCCCTTTGGGCTGCTGCTATATGCTTTAGGAGGATGGTCTTTTGTCATCTACGGCATGTTTGTCAGATGCGTTTTACTTTGGCACTCAACTTGGTTTGTAAATTCAGCATCACACCTATGGGGTTATCGCACCTTTGACGCCAATGACGGCGCTCGTAACCTTTGGTGGGTATCCCTCGTTACATACGGAGAAGGATGGCATAATAACCATCATACTTATCCCCATCTGGCGAAATCTGGCTTATCTTGGTGGGAAATTGATGTAACTTGGTGGAGCATCAAAGTTTTGCAGACTTTAGGTTTAGCCAAAAAAGTTGTCTCCCATCCGCCTCAGGGTGCAACTCGCGGCTAAATTGCAACTGAATTATCAATTTGTCAAGCCGACGGTGCGATCGCCAGTCGGCTTACTCAGCTGTTATGCAATTGAAATGCATATTTACATAGCGATCGATTCTTGTAAACTTCGCCAGTCTAATTTAACAAAATCTGTTAGCACCCATTTCACGATAAAATCTCAACGAGGCAAATCCCAGCAATAGATCGAGCGTGAAAACTGACAGCATTTTTTATCGTCTTTTTCAAGAATTTCCTGATATCTTTTTTGAATTAATTGGCAACCCACCCCAAACCGCAGAAGGTTATCAATTCTCTTCAGTAGAAATCAAACAAACTGCATTCCGCATTGATGGGGTTTTTCTACCAACACAAGGAGAGAAAAATCCAATTTATTTTGTTGAGGTTCAATTTCAAACCGATACAGAAATTTATTCGCGGCTAATTTCAGAAATTTGTTTGTACTTACGTCAAAATCAACCTAAAAATTCTTGGCGAGGAGTTGTTATCTATCCCAATCGCAGTTTAGATACAGCAGACATCAAGAATTACAGTGAATTTTTCGACAGCCAGCGCATCAGTCGTATTTATCTAAATGAATTAGGTGAAACTACATCGTTGCCAATTGGAATTGCTACGATGAAATTAGTAGTCGATAATGAGGATACAGCAATCACATCCGCCAGACAGTTAATAGACAGAACCGAGCAAGAAATCAATATTGAACCACGGCGGCGGCAGTTATTAGAATTAATAGAGACAATTTTGGTTTACAAATTTCCAACTATGAGCCGAGAGGAGATTGAAGGAATGTTTGGATTAAGCGATTTGAAACAAACACGAGTTTATCAAGAAGGGCAGCAAGAAGGAGCGCGTCAAGAAAAATTGAGAATGATTCCTTTGTTGTTGAGGTTGGGATTGAGTTTTGAAGAAACAGCAAAAGAGTTAGGTTTGAGTTTAGAGGAGGTACAGCAAGAAATTCAAAAACATCCTCCTACTCAAGATACTTAAACAAAATTAATCGGTTACGAGGAAATTTAAAGGATGTAATTCGCAGTATCAGTAAATAGTCTTAAATACCCTAAAAATCTTTTGCTTACACAATTTTGAATTTTTAATTTATTGTATGATTTCCCTATCTCCTACTCTGCAAGCTAGACTCTCTCAACCTTTAAAAATTGGTTCTTTCGAGGTAAAAAGTCGCGTTCTTCAGTCGCCTTTATCTGGGGTAACAGATTTGGTATTTCGCCGCTTGGTGCGTCGTTATGCACCTGATTCGATGATGTATACCGAAATGGTCAATGCTACCGGGTTGCATTATGTGAAAGAGTTGCCCAAAATCATGGAGGTAGACCCCAACGAACGCCCAATAAGCATTCAATTATTTGATTGTCGTCCAGATTTTCTGGCAGAAGCAGCAGTCAAAGCAGTTGCAGAAGGGGCTGATACTGTTGATATTAATATGGGTTGTCCGGTAAATAAAATTACTAAAAATGGGGGCGGTTCTTCTCTATTGCGCCAACCGGAAGTTGCCCAAGCAATTGTGCGAGAAGTTGTGAAAGCTGTTGATGTACCTGTGACAGTAAAAACTCGTATTGGCTGGAATGACAAAGAAATTACTATTCTCGACTTTGCCAAGCGAATGGAAGATGCAGGGGCAAAAATGATTACGGTACACGGACGCACTCGTGCCCAAGGATACAATGGCAATGCCCGTTGGGAATGGATTGCCCGTGTGAAGGAAATACTTTCTATTCCAGTGATTGCCAATGGAGATATTTTTTCTATTGAGGCGGCGGTGAAATGTTTAGAAGAAACTGGCGCTGACGGTGTGATGTGTTCCCGTGGAACTTTAGGTTATCCCTTTTTAGTGGGAGAAATCGATCGCTTCTTAAAAACTGGAGAAATATTACCGCCACCAACCCCAATCGAACGGTTGGAATGTGCGAGAGATCATTTACAAGCCTTGTGGGAATATAAAGGCGATCGCGGCGTTCGTCAAGCCCGCAAACACATGACTTGGTATGCTAAAGGTTTTGTCGGGGCTGCCGAATTACGAGGACAATTAAGCGTAATTGAAACAGTAGATCGGGGTTTAGAAATGATTGACCAAGCAATCAGAAAACTCCGTAATGGTTATGAATTAGAAGAAGAACCACAAGATTATTTAGTCACGATTTAACTAATCAAAATGGAGGTTTCTAATATTAGAAGGGTGTGGGGCAGTGGGGGCAGAGGAAGTAATTTTTATCGCTAATTTCGTGAATTGGCATAACACACTTTACAAAACGAGATTTGATAAATCACTTATGTTCCTTGCATAACCTCACTGACAATGATGTGGATTTGGAAACCACTTACAGTTTATTATTCCTCCAGATATTCTCTCTAAACTCTTAGGAGTATGTCCAGGAAAGATATCCAAACTACTTTTGCTATTAGCCTTAATCGAGTAGCTAAAATATAGAATTAATAATAATATTACAATAACATTTATACTCTTATTCATTAGATTAATTACGAATTACGAATTAGCATTACCCTGCAAAATACTCATCTCTGACGGAAATTCTGACAATATTTTATCGGGGTTGAGAGTTTTTTCTATATCCTTGCGAACTGCATTTATATCAAAGTTTGCCGAAGTGACATCGATTTCTTTAACAGTTACAAATCCTTCGCCAGCTATTGGTGGAAAGTCTTGTAGAGATTGGTGCATACTTTCAATTATAGAATCTGGGACTTGACGAGTACGTTGTTGATTCCATAACTTGCAATTTGTAACGGGAGTTTGCAAATACCACGCTATCCACAAACTAGATGGGGCAATAGATTTTAGCTTTCCAAGCAAATCTATCCGCCAGATGCGTTTAGCATTAGTAGCATCATAGATGATGGAATCACCTTGAGCGATCGCATCTACAATTTCTGAGATAACTTTTTCTTCAACCTGACTCCACTCACCTTGAATACTCGCATCGCCATAGAGTTGTTGACGAATTGTATCAGTAGAGACGATGCGATAATTCCCCAGTTTTGCTAACTCGGCCGCCAAAGTGGATTTCCCGCTACCAGGGACACCAATGAGGAAGTGACAAATCATCAGCAGTTCCAGAGTAAAAGTTTTTCTAGTTTAAGTTTTAACTGTTATTTGTTTGTTGGAGAAGCTCTTTAAGCATTTTACTTGCTAAATCTACCCAAATGAGAAAGCATTTAGGAGTTTTGAGAAAGCATTTCAGGATTTCGTGCAAGTAATTGCAAATTTTACCAATACATGAAGTTTAAATAAAGTTATTGAAAAAATTAGCGATCGATGCTGATTATTTCTTATGAAGATGGCTGATGCGGTAAGATGTGCGATCGCAAATTTCCAATTTAGTACTCTTAAATTAGTTGAGGTTTAAATCCCCAACTAATTCAATTACAAATTACGAATTATTTTAACTTCCACAACTGTGCCAAAATGACCGAAAATAATTGAGTGCTATTTAAGTTTTGAGGAGTCAATTTATCGTGTCTTGTCTGCTAATTGAGATGCCTACGAAGGGATACACCTACATCAAGCGACTCTGGTGTAGTGTCAGTCTTGCAATACTCCTAACTTTGATCGGTACTTTAATACTTCCTGCTGTGACTTTGGCTGCTTCTGGTTTGGGAGTTAATAACGGCCATCTAAATGCTTGTCCAGTTTCAAACAACTGTGTTGTTAGTCAAAACGCAGATAGCAAACATACCATTGACCCCATCGCCTATCATATAGACCGCAACGCAGCAAAAGAAACCTTACTCAAAGTTCTCACTGTTGTTCCCCGTACACAGGTTATCGAACAAACAGATAATTACATCCATGCTCTTTCTAAAAGCCGGATCTTTAAATTTATTGATGATGTAGAGTTTTATTTCCCTGCCGATGAATCAGTAATACATGTGCGATCGGCATCTCGCATTGGAGAATACGATCTCGGTGTCAACCGCAGACGCGTGGAACAAATTCGTTTAGCACTACGCGATTTAAATATTTGATTCCAAGACATTTCAAGCTAGAAAGTAAACAAACTAATTTTGGGAACCAAGCATAAAGATTATTTGACTTCTAAATTCATAATCCTGATTTCGGAATTTTGATTCACTACGAAAACCGATACAAAATATTTCCATTTACACCCACTTCAAAAGAAGCATTTAGTTCTTTGGCTTTGTCATCTAAATATTCTTTAGCTTTCTGGGTTGAAATATCAGCATTTTTCGCCATTTGTAATATTGTAATTGTTCCAGAATTACTCTCAACTAAGTCTAAAAATACCAACTGAAGGCGCTTTTGTTCTGCTTCCAAGAGCAAAGCTTTTTCTTTTTTGCTCTCCTGTACTAAAGACCAAGTTAACCAGCCTCCAATCATTGTTGAAGGAATGCTCATAAGAGCTAAAATAGCTACAGCACCTTCTTTGTCTTGAGGGTTAGTTTGAGGATTAATAACTTCCCAGAGCATCCCAGCAGACAATGGAATGCCAAATACGAGAAGAAATAATGCGAAAAATTTTTTAACTGCTTTCATATAACTATTACTCTCATACTCATAAATATTTAATCTCTAAACTAATCAAAACTATTTTGAGCAGTCACCTTTATTTATCTCCTTCATTACCAATTCTTGTTTATTCAAGAATACATAAAGAAAATTCAAAGAATGCCTACATTATAATTTGTATAATCTAAAACGTCTTGCCTAGCAATTTAGCCCCGCCTGGAGTCATCCACCTTTGGCAGAGAAATTTCTCTCCTGCTATACTGTTCTTATGTTGCAGCAAGCTGAAGCTGCGTCTTCCTCATCCCCTACACTGCATTTTCAATTTAAGTAAGTTATCGAAATAATCAGGTATAAAACGTCGCCTTTTAAGGCTAAAAGTTTTTAGAATGGGGTATAAATCCTCATTACAAAAACGGCCTCCTGCCTCCTGCCTTCGTTAAAAATACGACTTAAAAATTGCGTAAATATTTGACTTGATGATGTTAGTTTTCCTGAACCAGTAAAACTGATTTCACAGGTCGCTTAATAAAGTTTCCCTCTAAATCAATTTTTCCGTAAATGGTTTTACCCTTGTAATAAAGCGAAGACGAACTACCGCCATCTAAATTCATCGCTTTCTCAACACCAAGGGTTTTCATGAAATCTGCCAGCGCTGGTAACGAAATTCCAGAATTAGCACCAACTGAAGGTTTTTGAGCTACCATCACTAAAACAACACTTCCATCACGGGTAATTCCTACAGCAGTTCTAGCATTGGGTTGGTTGCTACCAAGTGCATCTCGCTTATTGGCGTTATCCACAAAAGCTTCTTCTACTAAAGTCAGTTTTGGTAACAGACGCGGCCCTGCGCCTATTGCATCCACTAGCTTACAATCGGTTGGTGTTGATTCATTGTGCAAAGCAATATCATATTTAATATTTTGACCGCATAGATAGCGACGGAATTCTGGGCGATTGAAAATTTTACCCAGGTATGGTTTTAAGTTGGGATTGTTTACTAAGCGATTGTTTTGTTTGGGGTCGGCTACTAATTTTCCTTGGATGATGACATAAGATGTAGTTTTTTGGTTAGCTGGGTCAAAAAAGCCTGCATTGAAAATGGCGATCGCTTTATCATACTTCTGCCCAAACTCTTCTACAGTGCTTACTTTCTGTGATAATGCAGGAGTTACCAAAAATCGGCTATTAGCTGGAACGAATAGGATATTGGCTATACTTTCGGGCAAAGTCCGCTGTTCGTAGCGGATAGTTTTTGCTGGTGAAACTGCAACAGCGGGTATTGGTGTTGTTAAAGAACGCATATTAAACCGCAACACCATCCCGAAACTAACTAATGTCAAACCCAGTAGCCAAATTTTCCTCATTTTTTATTCCTAAAGATAGCTGACATATTCTTATGGATGGTAGCTTGAAAATGAGAATTGGGGACTAGGGACTGGGAAACAAATATTTTCATACCCTCGTTGTATGATTTCTTGCATAGCGTCTCGCTTATTTTCTTCAGAGTAATGCTAGTAACTCCCTAGAGAAGAAATTTGTGTAATAAAAAATCCTGTAAAATATATATCTGCTGGTAATAGCAGAAACTTATTATTCAACAAAACCCGGAACCAGGTTATTTTGACAATGGTTCTATATTATTTTTGGTGCAAGCCAGTCTTAGAGTTAATACGATGAAACAGCTCCTCAAACAAGTATTTAGCAATCGAAAGCATTTTATCCGGCTAATTTTACCATTGGTCGCGGTTATTTTAGCGGCTTCGCTATTTACCGCACCTGCTTTGGCGACGGGCGTGTATGAAATACCCGACCTGACACCAGGGAATAACACCTGGGTTTTGGATCGAGGTGAAATCATCAGTCGTGTGAATGAAGGTAAGATTAGCAGCGCTTTCGAGGATTTAGCAAAGCAGACTGGCAATGAAGTCAGAATCGTTACTATTCGCCATTTTGACTACGGTGAAACGCCCGAAAGCTTTAGTAAAGAACTGTTTGAAAAATGGTTTCCCACAAAAGAAGCCCAAGCCAATCAAACTTTATTAGTTCTTGACACAGCCACCAATGGTACCGCGATTATTACTGGGGATCGAGTTAAGCCTTTGCTTACAGACTCTATTGCTAAGAGTGTAGCTGAGGAAACCCTAAGTATACCATTGCGCCAGGGTAATAAATATAATCAAGCATTTACAGATACTAGCGATCGCTTGGTTGCAGTCCTCTCAGGCAAACCCGATCCAGGCCCGCCCGAAGTTGCTGATAATGTGCAGGTAGAAGGTACTTTCAAAGATGCAGAAGAAACTAAAGCTGTCCAAGGTAGCGCTACCGCTTGGGTAATAGGATTGTTAATTGCCGCCACCGTTATTCCAATGGCGACGTACTACATCTATCAGATAAATCAACCATCATCTGACGGATAAAGAGAAAGTGAGGAGTTAGAAGTTATGAATTAAGAGTTAGAAGTTGGGAGTTTAGAGGAGGTTAAGAGTTTTGAATCGTAAATTTTTAACTATCAACTTTTAATTCCTAACTTCTCACTCTTCACTATTAACTTTTAACTCCTCACTCCTCACTCTTAACTCCCAACTTTTCACTCCAGACTTCAATCTTGAACATACTCTTGTTCTGTAACTAAAGCGACTTCAGCCCGAACAAATTCTCGACCTAAATAAGCTGCATGATTTAATTGAGTAACTGGACAGGGCTGAGTTTCCTCAAAAATTTTGACGCAAAGTTCTTTAGCCGTCCTTCCATTAAAAACTGTCGTGGAAGTTCGTTCTACTTTTTCTCGTGCAGGAATTACCTTTCCTGTTTCTGGATCGACTGCTAAACCACGCTCATCAATGAAATTTGTAAAATGCTTGGCATAAATTAACTTTGCCTCTCTATCCAAATAAATGATGAAATATCCACCAGGATCGAGGTCAATATGACGCCGAGAAAGTTGTTCGTCAATCACTGCTAAATCTTTAAACATTAAAATCGTAAGCGTTTTCCAAAACAAATTTTTTCTTCAGAGTTTTTATACTCTATCTCAAGTTTAATTCGTTGTTTACTATCTGAGTTGGAAACAGAGAATAGTTACAGACGCAACTCATTGCATCTGTACAAAAGTATTAAGTATGGCTGGTTGCGAACCAATTTTGTATATCAGTTATATTTTTAACATCTTTTTTTAAGTATAAGTTTAAGTTAAACATTCTTTTCTACTAATACCAATTCTCCAAAATCAAGCAACAGATGCAAATCACGGAAGGCTTGCAGCATCTAAGTTCCTTAATTGCGTTAGCAAAGCGGGGCGTAGTCCATTGCGAATTGGTATAAGTTATGTTCTGTATTTACAGCGATCGCTCAATAAAAACGAGTTTTGAGCCAGAACTCAAAACTCGCAACTATTTTGCCCAATGTCCGATTTAAAAATCTACGCCTCGTTTGAGTTCTACGCCATGATTTGCATAGTGTTTGTGGCAGTAAACCTCTGAGTGGACGCTAGCCAAGTCAAAATATGCTGGTTGATTTTGACAGCGACCGGTGATGATGATTTCAGTGTCGCGGGGTTTGCGGAGCAAAGCTTGAACAATGGGTTCAACAGGAAGTAATTCCAAGTCTACTGTGGGATTGAGTTCGTCAAGAATAATTGTTTTATACAGCCCAGAAGCGATCGCAACTTTGGCGATTTCCCAACCCCGTTCGGCTTCTACGTAGTCTAATTCTTGCCGAGAATTGCGCCAGACAATTGCATCTCGACCGCAGCGCTGATGATCCACCACTTCTGGATATGACTGCTGCAAAGCGGCGATCGCTGCATCTTCCGTGTACCCACTACCGCCTTTGAGCCACTGCATAATTAATACACGCGTAGAGCCTGGGTGATTGATTCCCCTACCAATTGCCTGTAAAGCTTTGCCCAAAGCACTCGTAGACTTGCCTTTACCAGCACCAGTATAAATTTCAATGCCATTAAGCAAGAGTGCTTTGGCTGTTGGGTGGTGGTGCGGTTTCATTTCCGAGTGTAAATCTGCAATATCGAGCAACTTTTGCGGTGCGCCGCGTCCGGTAGCAATGATTTCTAACTCTTGGGGTTTGGATTTTAACGTCCGCACCACCTCATCCACTGGTAGCAAACCCAAATCCAGGACGGGGTTAATTTCATCCAAAACTACAACTGAATATAAACCGCTAGCGATCGCACCTTTGGCTACATCCCAACCCCGCGCCGCTTCATGTCTATCAAAGGCAGTGATTTCTTCGGGGCCAAAAAATTCTGCTCTCCCAGTGCGAACTTGGTCAATTAAATGAGGAAAGCCACGTTGCAAAGCCGCGATCGCTCCATCTTCATCATAATCACGTTCAGGCCCCTTTAAAAACCGCAGCAATAAAACTCGATTGGAATTAGTAGGTGTATTTATCCCCAACCCAATCGAACGCAAAACTACCCCTAAAGCCGCCTGAGACTTACCTTTCCCCGCACCATCATAAACATGAATTTGACCAGTTAGCCGTTCTTGACGCACTTGCGCCGTGCGAATACCGATGCCGTTCCTTGTCATTTCTCGAAAAGCTATAATATAGCAGTTTTTAATCTCTAGGTATTAGTCATTAGTCAATAGTCATTGGTCATTGGTCATTAGTCATTGGTCATTAGTCATTAGTTATTAGTCATTAGTTATTTCCCCCACACTTCCCACACCTCCCACACTTCCCCTGCTCCCCCAGCCCCCTCTGCTCGACGAATACGATAATTTCCCCCATCACCGCCACTATCCCGGTTATACTCTCTACAGTTAACCCTTACCATCGAGTTTTTATGCCTGAAAATTGGATGCTTCCGAGGATTTTTCCCATTGGTGGAATTCTGTTTGACTTTTTATTTGTACTGATTGCCATCCCCATAGAGGCATATATTTTACATAAGCGATTAAAATTTGACAAAAAAACTAGTACTTTTTATGCCATTTCTATTAATCTATTTTCAGCTGTAATTGGTTGGTCTATATTTTTTGCTGTCGAACCAGTGCTGCCAATAGAGACGAAATCAGAACTAATGACTTATCTGTTTTTTAATACTTTTAAGTCTGCTGGCACGCAGACTATGTTAGTTTTAACAGCCTTTGTAATTTTTTTTGGTACTTTTATAGTTAAATTTTTGCTATTAAGAGTTTTAGTTATATCCTTATTGAAAGAACCATTTGCTAAGAAAGAAGAAGAAATTCAAGGATTTCAAAGGCAAAAATGGCGGGGATTTAACAACCTTAAATTACAAAGTACAAATGTAGTTACTAGTATATTGATAGCAAACTCTCTCAGTTATAGTGCAATAACCATTATTTTATTGCTGCGTTCAAGGTAGCAACAGGTTATGTTCTATTCACACAGAGCAAGATAAAGATTAATCAGGTGTAGGGAGAAATATGAATACGCTACTTAAAGATTTATTTGGGATTTTCAGATTTGCTGAAGGGCTTTATGCAGGAATTAGAAAGTTATTAATTCCACCCAGAGCTTATTCTTGGCAAACATTTATTTATCTGAGTATTTATTCTTGGATACTTTCATATTTTGCTATAGGTTATATAAAAGATATAATTGCATTTTTTGGTTGGTTGTTTTTAATTTCTGGTACAGCTTGGTATACAACACAAGATCCTTTGAGGGTTCCTGGTACTTTTATGCCCGTGGGAGCAGTAATCACAGGATTTTTAGTTAGTGTTTTTGCATTTGGAAGTCAAAGGGATGCAGTTACACCAACAACAATTGTTTTTTGGCCAACCATCTCAGCACTAATTACGGCAATACCAGAATTTATTGAAGGAAATGATACAGATGCTAAAGCTCAAATTCCTAAACCAGAAGACCGTCAAAAAATCATAATTTTAGTTGCTAGCAGTATGTTGCTAAGCTGCTGGATTCAATTTTATTTTGTAGTGGATAACTGGTTACAAGAATATCCTAGTATGCTGCAATATCCTACTCTAAAAGCAGATAAGTTTAAAACTAGCACCTTTGTTGTTATAACTGAAGAATCATCTAAGGTTCCGAGAAATGGGGTTTTAGTTTTAGATAAACTTCAACCAAGAGTAGAAGATCAAATTAATGAAACACCTTGGTCAGAAGTAGAAAAATGGTTGATAGAAGCAAAACAGCGAGTAGGAAGCTTGGGTAGGGAAATAATTGAAAAAAACTTGAAAAAATATGAAGAAAAAGAATTATGGCGTGTTGAACCACGGGTATCTAATACTAAGTCTGGGTATGTATTAGATTTATTAAATATTTGGATAGGGCCTAGTTACAACCCGCGTGGGTACTACTTAAAGAAATCTTGTCGAATTGAACCAGTTGCAGCAACCAAGAGTCCAGGGGATAAAATCACAGTTGCAGAAATTGAATGCGATCGCTTGAATAAATTTATCGGTGGCGCTCCGCCTCCACAGCAGTGAAGAGGAGCAGAGGGGGCAGGGGAAGTGTGGGAGGTGTGGGGGGAATAACTAATAACTAATGACCAATGATTAATGACTAATGACCAATGACTAATGACTAATAACTAATTACCAATGATGACCAGAATTTTTGTACTTGCTAAGAATGTGTTTCAGGAAGTGATACGCGATCGCATCCTATATATTATTGGTTTTTATGCCTTAATACTCGGTGCGGCGTTTCGTGTCCTTCCTGAATTTGCAGCTGCTAACGAAGACAAAATCTTTTTAGATTTCGGTTTAGCGGCGATGAATGCCATCGGGTTAATTATAACGATATTTGTTGGCACGGGACTAGTTAATAAAGAAATTGAGAAACGCACTGTCTTAGTATTAATTGCTAAACCTGTTAGCCGCAGTGAAATTATTGTTGGCAAATATTTGGGTCTATCCGCAGTTCTGGCTGTACTTGTGGCCGCGATGACAGTAATTTATCTATTATTTCTGCAATTTGGTAAAGTTTCTTATCCCACGACGAGTATTCTAATCGCGTCAATTTTTTTATTTTTGCAGCTGTCTTTAATTACCGCTGTGGCTATTACCTTTGGCGTTTTCACTGCTTCAATACTCGCAACTGTTTTAACATTTGCAGTATATTTAATTGGGAATATTACCCCAGATTTAGTACAACTTGGTCGTCTCAGTCGCAACCCTGGGATGGAACGTCTAACTCAAGGTTTGTTTCTCGTTTTGCCAGATTTATCTCGATTAGATTTGAAAAATGATGCTGTTTATGGTTTACAAGCACTTCCGGATACAACTTCACTGATTATCAATGCTGGTTATGGCTTACTCTATAGTGCTCTTTTGTTAGCGATCGCTGTTGTTATTTTCTCAAAACGCGAGTTTTAAGGCGTGTTTTAAAACTATATTCAAATAAGGAGAAAACTAGAGCCGATATAGCAAGCTATTGCAGTATTCAAAGCAGGATATTAACACCATGAATAACTCATCACAAATACACAGAACTAAGTTAGTGCGAATCCTGGTTGTTGAAGATGAGTATATTCTTGCTATGAATTTGCAGGAAATCCTAGAATCGCATGGGTACACAGTAGTCGATATTGCAGATTCTGCGGAAACAGCAATTGAAAAGGCAAGCAAACTACGTCCCAACTTGGTTTTGATGGATATTTGTCTCCAAAGCGAAATGGATGGTATTCAAGCAGCAGAACAAATATGGAAGTACTTTCAAATTCCTATTATTTACGTTACTGGGCATTCTGACAAGAGTACCGTAGACCGAGCAACGCTGACATTACCTTTTGGTTATATTGTTAAACCCGTTAGAGAACAAGAACTTTACGTTGCGATTCAAACAGCAATCAATCGCTATGAACGCGAGCAATTTTTGAGTAATGAGCTTCAGAAAATGAAGGACGCAATCATTGCGCTAGACCCTAAATTGTGTGCTAATAAGTGCCCGACTCATGTAGACCCTACTAATCGATTAGTAGTATATCAGCAGATGCAAGCGACTAACGAGGAACTAAAAAGACTGGTTAATTTAGATCCTTTAACTCAAATAGCTAATCGTCGCCGATTTGATGAGTGTTTCTATATTGAATGGCATCGTCTAAAACGCGAACGCTTACCTTTATCTTTAATATTGTTAGATATTGATTTTTTTAAGCTCTATAACGACACTTACGGTCATTTAATGGGTGATGATTGTTTGCGACAAATTGCAAGTGCTATAGAAGGTGTTGTTCAACGTCCAGCTGATTTAGTTGCTCGTTACGGTGGAGAAGAATTTATTGTAATTCTTCCGAATACGCAAGGTAAAGGAGCCATGTCTGTGGCTGAAAAAATTCTCCAAGCAGTACGCAACTTGGAAATTCTTCACGCTCAATCTAGTATATCTAGTTATGTCACTGTCAGTATAGGTCTTGCCAGTGTTGTGCCAAATCCCCAATTCTCACCACAACACCTAATTGAAGCAGCTGACAAAGCACTTTATACAGCTAAACACGAAGGGCGCGATCGCATTAGCACTAGCCTAGTTACAGATTTATAGTCATTAGTCATTGGCCATTCATGGAGAATAACCAATAACTAATGACTAATGACCAATAACTAATGACTAATAACTAATAATTATTTGAGGCTCTTTAAGAGTACCATCAGGCATAATAGTATCTCGTAATTTAGCGTAAATCAGATTGGTTTTCCAAAGATTTGCTTTACTCAAGTTGGTCTTAGTTAAGTTTGCCCATGTCAAGTCTGCACTAGTTAAATTAGCTTCGGTTAAATTAGCTTCTAGCAATAACGATCCACATAGCTTTGCTTTTGTCAAATTTGCTCTAACTAAATTTGCTTCAATCAGGGATGCTTCAATTAATTTAGCTTCAGTTAGGTCTGCTTCACTCAAATCCGCAGCACATAAGGAAGTACCCCAAAGGTTACTACCTATTAATTTCACCCGCCATAAAAAACTTGCACACAAATTTGCTTGCTTTAAATCGGCATTAGTTAAATTAGCTTCACATAAAGAGGCTTCATGCAAATTAGCTTCGCATAAACATGCGTCCATTAAACTTGCGCCACTCAAATTAGCACGAGTCAGAACAGAGCCAGATAGATTCGTACCACGCAAATCTGCTCCTATAAAGTTAATTCCACTTAAATCAAGTCCTTTCAGGTCAATTCCACTTAAGTCATATCCACTGAAATTATGAGGCTGAAAATTTTTATTTGCGATCCGATCTAAGATCAATTCCTGCTTGTCGGCATAATTTTTCATGGTATTCACCTCTGGTGTCTTTTCTCTCAAAGGCCGATCGCGGTAGTTACCGTATATTGAGATTACACCTCAAATGGAAAGAAAAACTATCTATATTCAAGAATAAATTCTCAAAAAATCATCAATCACCTGAAAATAGGCTATTTGAGTGTTTTTTACAACAAAAAATGCTGACATAGGTCAGGAAATATTGATACGTAAAATTTAGTAGTCAGAGTTAAAATTCAGAAATATAATACCAATTCAAAATTAAAAATTAATAAAACTACATAGCACAAGGGTTTGAGCTTATGTCTCTACCCCATTCTCTTTGCAAATTGCTATAAGAAAATTTTATTTTCATCACCAACAGCATAGCTTCTCTACGAGACGCTGCGCGTAGCTTGCTTACCCGTAGGGGTACGCTTAGAGCGAGTCTACGTTCGCGTAGCATCTCGGTAGAGAACTTCATACGTGAATTTTCAATTTTTTAATTTTTAATTTTGAATTTTTAATTGCTATTATTCCTCTCCCCAAGTTCGCAACTGCAAATACACTAGTACCAAAGTCACTGCTAACAACACCGTTGCCGCGGCAGCTGCATAACCAAAATCAAATTGAGCAAAGGCTTCTTGGTAAATGTAGTAAACCAACAAATTAGTCGAATTCAATGGCCCGCCGCCGGTAATTACATAAACTTGTTCAAAACTCCGCAATGTAAAAATCGCGGTAGTGATTGTGACAAATATCAGGGTAGGGCGTAATCCGGGCAGCGTAATATGCCAAAATTGTTGCCAAGCGTTTGCACCATCTAAATCTGCCGCTTCATAACGACTGGGAGGAATTGTTTGCAACCCGGCTAAAAATACCACCATATTGAAACCGAGTTGTTTCCAAATACTCATTAAAATCAGTACTGGCATTGCCCAAAATGTATCTCCTAACCAAGATATGGACGGAATACCAAAAAAATTTAAAAATCCGTTAACCGGCCCCGATGTTTGAAACAGCCAGCGAAATCCCAAGCCAGCGGCGACAAGAGAGATAATTGAAGGTAAAAAATAGGCACTGCGCAAGATTGAGCGCAAAGCCAAGGAACGGTTTAATAAGACTGCTAATCCCAAGGGAATAATTAAACTGGGGATGATGGTGGCAACGGTAAAATAAATGGTGTTACCAATAACTTGCCAGAAGTCAGAATTCAATAACAAGCGCCAATAGTTTTTTAACCCTATCCAATAAATACCTTTGGAAGTGAAACTGCCGGCAGTGAAGCTGAGGTAAAACAAATAGGCTATGGGCCAAATAATAAAAACGCCTAATAAAATTAGTGCTGGTGTGAGAAAAATCCAAGCGGCTGCTGTATCATTATCCAACCACGACTTATTATATATTTTTCGCATTTATAATTTTCCCTTTTTGCTGCTATGATTATCAGTCCTGATTGTACCCCTAGCTTGGTTTCTCCCAGTATTAACGATGTTTACCGACAAGATACTCCTTTAAAACTCGGAGTTATGGCTTCTGGAAATGGCAGTAATTTTGATGTAGTTGCCCAAGCTATTGAAGATGGAGAGCTAAACGCCAAAATTCAAGTTTTGATTTATAATAACCCAACTGCTAAAGCAGCCGTAAGAGCCGCCAATCGAGGAGTAGAAGCTGTGTTGTTGAACCACCGCAACTACAAAAACCGGCAAAAGTTCGATGAAAAAATTGTGCAGACATTACGCCAGTATGATGTCGAATGGGTGATTCTGGCGGGATGGATGCGACTTTTAACATCAGTATTTATTGATGCTTTCCCTAACAAAATTATTAATATACATCCGAGTTTGTTACCTAGTTTTAAGGGAATTAATGCTGTCGAACAAGCTTTGGCATCTGGGGTAAAAATTACTGGTTGTACCGTGCATATTGCTTGTTTGGAAATGGACAGCGGCCCCATATTGATGCAAGCGGCAGTACCAGTGCTACCTGATGATACACCAGAAACGCTGCACGCTAGAATTCAAATTCAAGAACATCGGATTTTACCAAGAGCGATCGCTTTGGCAGCTTATACTAATTCTTACTCACAGTAAATACTACTGTGGTTGGCTTTGTTGAGAGAAGTCAGGGCTGGAGCGATCGCAAATTGCTTGATTGTGGAGAATTGGTATAATAACAACAATTTCTAGCACTATATTTTTTTGGAATTCACGCTTATAAATGATTAATATAGTAATTATTCTGGGTGAAGTTATATTTTTAATAACCATTTTCTGGTTATTAAACTGGTTGATTAACTTCATCCTCAAAAAAATTGCTAAAGCTTCGTGGCTGCAAAGAAGAATTGCAAATATAACCTTCTTGCGGCAGAGTATCAGTAGAATTCTAATTTTAACTTGTGTGCTTCTATGTCTAGCACTGGTTGGTGTAAATGGAATAGTAATTTATCAAGGAGGAAACATTCAGCAATTTCAAATTAATCTTATTCGCACTCTTCCTACTCAATTTTGGATTAATCTCTGTATTGCAAGTTTCAAAACAGTTAGTTTGCTAATCTTAGTTAAATTTAGCATATTACCTTTAAGTCGAGGTAT
The DNA here is from genome assembly GCA_034530875.2 of Nostoc sp. DedSLP01. GTDB lineage: Bacteria > Cyanobacteriota > Cyanobacteriia > Cyanobacteriales > Nostocaceae > Nostoc. Next base: position 122,792 of record JAVRCJ020000007.1, on the reverse strand, counting down.
AGACTGGGTTTGCAATTATGCTAAAAAAGCCGATAGTATTAAATCTAATGATGAGAGCGTTGAAGCTTTTTTTAATACCTTAAAAAGAATAATTATTCATACTATCTGGATATCATCTGCTATTTTATGTGCTAAATTTCTTTACCTTCCAGAAATTTTTCCTAAATATCTTTTCATTGCTTTAAAAATATACATTATTATCTCAGTTGGCTTACTCATTGTCAAAGCTGTTGCTACTATCGTAGACACACTCGATGCTTTAAGTATTAAATACTCTAACTATAGTAATCTTTTAAGATTATACGAGCATTTACGTCACTTAATTCCACTCTTCAAGAAATGTTTAGAGTATATCCTTTATGTAGGTATAGTCAATCTTGTTGTTCCAGAAATAGAACCTATTGCTTGGATCGGTTCTTATACTCCTAGAATTGTGCAGATTATTGGGGTTTTCTTTATTAGTAATGTTTTGGTTGAAATTGCTTACTTTATTCTAGATGAGTTCTACTTAAGGACTACAGATGTCAATGACGTACAGCGACAAAAACGGCTGACACTGATTCCTTTAATGCGGAGTTTTGCTAAATATTTTGTTTACTTTACTGGCGGGGTGACTATACTCAAGCTGATTGGTATCGATCCTGCGCCTATCTTAGCAGGTGCGGGAATTATTGGTATAGCTGTTGGTCTTGGGGCGCAAAATATAATTAATGATATTGTTTGTGGATTCTTAATTTTGTTTGAAAACTATTACTTAGTGGGCGATTATATTGATGTTGGAAAATTAGAAGAAAGAACTGTTGAGGGAACTGTAGAAGCGATTGAATTACGAACTACTCACGTCCGCCATCCTGATGGGCAATTGCAGATTATTCGTAATGGTGATATTGGTTCAATTATTAACTTTTCCAAGCAGTATATATATGCTAGAGTTGAAGTTAATATTCCTTATGACTCAAATTTAGATCGTGTATATAGAGTAGTGGAGAGAATAGGAGAGCAGTTAAAAATAGATGAACAAGATGTTTTAGAACCTACACGAGTAGCTGGAATAGAACATTTTGGGGAGAATCATTTATTGCTGTTAACACTAACAAAAGTCAAGCCTGGACAACACCTTCGCATTCAGCGCGTTCTCCGCAAAATACTGAAAGAGACTTTTAGCCAAGAAAAAATTGAGATTGGCGGTTTTTCTAAAAGTTAGCAATAATTCCATATTCATGGTTGAAGCTGGATCTTCTGGGAGAGGAATTATTTTTTGCTTCTCGATAATTGCCAGATTTTCCACATATAACTAGAAATCAAATTCGTCACAATATGAGCAACTATAGGCACTAATAAGTTGCCGCTAAATAAGGCGCTATATCCTAATATCATCCCGACAATTGTTGCCCAAACTACATAAGGCCATTGTTGAGAACCACTTAGGTGCAAAACGCCAAAGCAAAGACTAGATACAATGACAGCCAGATGATCTAAACCTAAAGCTGGCAGCATCACGCCCCGAAATAATAATTCTTCGCTCAAACCTGGTAGCAAACCTAACCAAATTAAATCTGGTAAGGTTAAAGGCTTCAAGATTATTTCTAGATAAAAATCTGCACTTTTACGGTAGGGAGTCCAAAGGCGATAAGCTAAACCACTTAATAAAGTGATGACAAATCCCAACCCTACACCCAACAGTAAATCTCTTTGGCTCAACTTCCAAGAAAATAGGGAGAAGTTGCCAAAGTACAACGACAGTTTAGCGACTATCAGCAAAAGGATTGCAGTTGCTCCCATCGCCCCAAGTACTTGGATGCGCGTCAGATATGGGATTTCTGGTTCTTGTTTTTGTTGTTCAATCACGGGTTTTTAGAAAATGGGGCATTGGGCATTGGGTATTGGTTATTTACAAATGACTAATGACTAATGACTAGTAATTACTGGTTGTAAAGATGAGAGTTTGGGACGGAGAATATAGGGATCGATGCCTGCTTTATGGGCTACTAAAACGCCAACTGCCTCTAAATATGAGTTTACCTGTATCGACTCGATCCCCAACGGTTGGGGAGGAACTTTTATTACAGTTTTATTTTCTTCTACTGTAATAATTTGGCATCGTGTTTGGCTTAAACTCAGTAAGGCGCTACTACCACAAGCGTTTGCAGGTACGACAAGAGCATCCACTTCATCAGCCCAAATATCTTCTTGTTCTAATGGTATCGCTTTTCTCTCGACTATAAATTGTGGGGCACGACTCAAACCAACAAGAACGCATGGTAAAAATGTGTAACCCAATTCCTCTGCTGCGGAACGGGGTGATAAGTCTGGTTCTGGAGGAGTACTGGCAAGGGCAGGTGAATGGGCGCAAGGAATTTGAAAGGTTCGCACTAGCAAGTGGCTAATTACGGCTTCTGCACCTGCTATGGAATCAACTCCTTCACCTTGTCGATATTTCTGTAGTGCTTCCTCATCCATATCATCCGGGAAACGGGCTACAACTGCGATCGCTTCTGCTCCAGCTTTTTTAATCAGTATTTCTGCTGCCCTCAACAAGCTATCGGGGTTACCAATTGTCCCCCAACTCGCACCTGATGCGGTAGTCCGTAATTCTACATTTAAAGGTGCATCAGTAATAACGTAATCTGTTAAAGTCAATCCTAAGGTAGCTCTAGCTGCGTCGGCTGCTTGCAAATGTCTGAGCCGCAACTCCGGCTCAATGCCTCGGTCTAAAAGCAAACCTATTTTGTTGTTGCGTACTGGACGCAAACCCCAGCATCCAGCCGCGAATTTGTCAAGCCCAAAACCTTCAACGTAGAAAGCATTGGGGAGATTCCAGTACAAACTTGCGCCATTGAGGACATTGGGGTGAGTAATGAGGCGATCGCAAACCTGTGCTATAAGTTTGGCAACAGGCAAAGCATCACCAGCGTAACCGCCAATGGCAGCCCCAACGCCGGTTGGTACTATTAAAATCGCAGTGTATGGATGCATATTGAGTGGTGAGTTAGGAGTTAGGAGTTAGGAGTTAGAAGGCAATAAGTAAAAGTGAAAAATTCTTTCCCTTGTTTCTCTTGTCTCCCCATCTCCCCATCTCCCCATCTCCCCATCTCGCTACTCCTAACTCTCAACTGTCGTCACAACGGCTTCAACTTTAGCCTTTTGCTGGGCAACATCTACAGAAGTAACAGCCCAACGCAGGGGTTCGCCTTGTTTCTTTAACTCTGTTTCAATTGTTTTGAGTAATTCTGCGGGAGTCTCTTGCAGGTCGATTTCTGCGGTAATAAAATGAGTTGTCATCGCCCCAAATCCTGTTAATTTTTAATTTATAGAATAGCTTATCAGGTGCTATCAAGTACTTATATGATTTTCCAGTTTTTGTAATCATGTTAGCGAACAGTCATTCAGTTACGAATAAATCAACTTTCTACTGATAACTGTTCGCTAACAACAGATTTCAACTTTATGGTGTACGCAACCCCAGTTTCAAAGCCAACCATAAAGCTTGTTTTACTCTTTAATTCTGAATTCTGTTAGCGTAGCGGGGCGTAGCCCATTCTGAATTCTGAATTCTGCTGTAATTATTAGTCTTTGCCAAATTGCAACTGATAAAGTGTGTCTTCTTTTTCAGTCTCAATTTTTAGATCGGAAAGGGGTTTGGCAACACAAAGCAATACGTAACCTTGTTCTTGTAAGTGCGGACTAACGCCCATACCATCAGCTTGATCTACCTTTCCCTCGCTGATTTGACCGGCACAAGTTGTACAAACACCTGCATGGCAAGAAGCCGGCAATTCTAAACCAGCTGCCTCGGCAACTGATAAGATGGTTTCATTGTCGGGGACTTGCAAAGTATGAATTTGACCTTGGTGGTGAATTTCTACGGTGTAAGTTTTGGGCATATTCAAAAAAAAGTTTTAAGCAAGGGGCAAATTTCTTACTATATCGGAATTAGTTAAAAATATCCAGATATCACCATAAAAATTTAGGTTAAAGAGTGATTCTCATAGCAAAATTTATTTAATTTTTATAGAATATCCGGGTCAATATTTAAGTCTCGCAACTTAGCAGCTAGGCGTTCTGCGCGTTGCTTTTCTTGTTCTGCACGCTGTTTTTCCTCGTCCGCACGCTGCTTTTCCTGCTCTGCCAATTCTTGCGGTGTCGGCACTAACTGTCCTTGTGGTGTAAAATAGCGTAATTGATTGTCTTGCACGCCTAAATATAAATCTAACTGCTGACTCCATAACCAACCTTGGGGGTTCGGTTCTATTGGTTGGTAATTACCGTCTACTAAATGAAACCCTACAAATTCTAAATTGTTTGGGTCAAACCAAAAATACTCTGGCGTGCGAAAGATATCTTGGTAAATTTGTTTTTTTAAACCTTTGTCTGTGGCTTTTGTGGAAGACGAAAGCAACTCAACAATAATATTCGGATATTTACCGTCTTCTTGCCAAATCACCCAACTTTTGCGCGGTTTGCGATCGCATCCTAGCACTACAAAAAAGTCCGGGCCGCGAAATTCTTCTGATTTCAGCTGACGTTGGCTATAGTAAATCGTCAGATTTCCGGCTGCATAAAAGTCAGTGCGATTTTGCCACCACAATTCTAAGCATTGTAATAATAGAATAATTTGGCGTAGATGTAAATCGCTTTCCAATGGTGGTTCGTCACTGTAGATATCTCCTGGTGGAAATATTATATCTTCTGCTGGTTCTAAATCTTGGGCGACTGACATAACTTGATTGGGGCTAGGACTAATATCGTCTGAAGTTGGATGCACAGATGTTATTACTATCATAATCTTGCTGATTAATTATGATTTGCTCCGAGGCAGCGAAGTCAAAAGGCTTATAGAATAAGCTTTTCAGTTTTATTAAAAATTTTTCCAACTCTGCGATCGCTGTAAATCAACAATATACACTATGTAGCGATGATTGCACTCACTAGCAAACTTTAATCATTAATATCATAACTTTGACTCTTAAGATTACGACATTAAGGCTTAAAGTTACGACATTAAGGCTTAAGATTACGACATTAAGGCTTAAGATTCAAGCGATCGTTGTTGACTATACCAGTTCTCAATTGCATAGAATACAAACCATTTGTAGGGGTACAGCAATACTGTACCCTATTGTGTATTGCATCCATAGAGGCGTAGCGGCTTACCGCAAGATACGAAAACCGCTATAAAAGTAAAAGTGCGATATCTACGACGGGCTATGCCTACGCTTTTGCAACAACATTCATTGTAATTTTGGTAGAATTTAAACATAATATTATTTCTCTGAAAATCAACCTTTCGCGCTCGGATTCAGAGAAATTACGGGTATAAATAAATTTTTTTGTTAATAAAAATGCGTTTTTTGCTGAACCAGAATACATGTCAATTAAGACAAAATAGCTTTGATACCTTTTTAAAGGTATAAAATTATGTCTCGACAAAAACGTACTTCCCTGGTTCTAAAAAAAGCTGAATTTAGAGTTGCTGGACTGAAAGCGATCGATCCAAATATCAATTTTGATGAAACTTACAATTTACAAAACTTGACTCAATTAATAGAGCAGTTTCACAAGATGCTTGATGAATATAACGCTGATATAGCTATGATTGACTCTTCTAAAAAAAAGCTGGATGAAATGGAAAAAATCTTAAGTCATGTTTCAGACAAAATGCTGGCGGGAGTTGGTTTCAAGTACGGCAAAAATAGCAATGAATATGAACTCGCCGGTGGGGTTCGAGATAGCGATCGCGTTCGTAAAAGCAGATTAACACGGTTAAAATCTAAGACAAATAAAATATCAGATGAAAAGGCAATAACTACCTAGTAAAGTTCCGCGATACTTTTAGGAAGTTTTGGAAGATTTACAGACTTTAACTCCCCGCTTTATTTAAAAAATCGGGGATATTTTTTTTACAAATGACTATATAATAAAACTTGGTATTAACCTAGAAATTCCGCAATTTTAAAATTGAATGACCCGTTTTATACACGATAAATTTGCCAAAGACTATCTAGAAGAATTATTAAAAGATTACGGAGAAGTCAAAGCATCAGAAAAAGTTTCAGGAGAGATTAAAGAAATAGATGTTTTATTCACTCCTGCTAAACAGCAAAGCTCTAATATAGAAATACTAGGTTTGCTAGGAAGATTTGCGGAATATCCTGCACTCATAGAACCCTTCCGAAATCCAGCTTCTACCGATGAGATATGCGACTGTATTCTAAAATTATTAGAAGTAAAGGCTCTCTTACGACGAGAAGCTAAAACCAATAAAACCAAACTTCAGGACTCAGAAATTCCTAAATTGTGGATTCTGACACCTACCGTATCTGAAACTAGGTTGTCTAGCTTTGGAACTATGCAACAAGCAGGTTGGTTACCAGGAGTACATTTTTTGCCAGATGCTTTACGGACAGCAATTGTGGCAATACATCAACTACCGCCAACACCACAGACTTTATGGTTGAGGCTTTTGGGTAGAGGAAGCGTGCAGTCACAAGCTATTCTTGAGTTGCAGGCTTTACCATTAAATCATCCATATCAAAAAGTAACCCTGGAATTAGTTTACAATTTGCGTGAAAATTTAAGAGTAAATCAAGAATTAGAAGCAGACGATAGGGAGTTAATTATGCGACTAGAACCACTTTATCAAAGAAACAAAGAACAAGCCAAAGAAGAAGGAAGACAAGAGGGAAGACAAGAAGGAAGACAAGAGGGAAGACAAGAAGGAGAAAGAGATTTAATACTGCGTTTACTCAATCGCCGTGTTGGTGAAATTGACACGTTATTAATCGAGCAAATTACAGGATTATCGATTGAACAATTAGAAAACTTAGGAGAGGCGTTATTAGATTTTTCTAGTATTGCTGATTTAGAAGCTTGGTTAAACCAAGAATATACCAGCCTTCAATGAGAAAGCAAAATCTTACATCCAGGCTGTTGACTGTTAAAAGTGGGCAGTCAACAGCAAATTTTAATTGTAAATATGAAAAAATAACAAATTGCTTTTATAAAAAATAACAATTAATTTCTGAATAATAGCATTTCCAGTAATTAGAATATCTTCAGTTTGAATTGATACTCTAAACCATACTTTAAGTATAAAACAAAATTTTTAATAAGCTATTACTATTAAGGTTTTGAACTATAAAATAAGGTAAACTTTTATAGCCAAGCCTTGCCTAAAAATATTTCATAATTAAGAGTAGAACATGCCAACGGAGAATACAAAAATGCTAGAACAATACCGTCAACACGTTGTAGAAAGGGCAGCATTAGGAATCCCCCCTTTACCGTTGGATGCGAAGCAAACCTCAGAATTATGTGAATTACTGAAGAATCCGCCCAAGGGTGAAGAAGATACATTATTGCATTTATTGAGCGATCGCGTCCCCCCGGGTGTTGATGCCGCTGCCTATGTAAAAGCTGGATTTCTCACAGCTATTGCCAAGAAAGAAATCACCAGTCCGTTAATTTCCCGCATAGAAGCGGTGCAATTGCTGGGTACAATGGTGGGTGGCTATAACGTGCAAGCTTTAATTGATTTGCTGCAATTCCCCACCGTGTCTGTTTCTGATTCTTCCGAAACACCTCTGGTAATGGGAGGGCAAGGAAAGGAACCCATCGCCGCCTACGCCGCCAATGCCTTAAGCAAAATTTTGTTGGTGTACGATGCATTCCATGATGTTTTGGAGTTATCGAAAACCAATCCTTTTGCCAAACTAGTAGTTGACTCTTGGGCTGAAGCTGAGTGGTTTACCGCCCGCCCGACTGTACCAGAAGCCATTACCGTTACAGTTTTTAAAGTTCCTGGCGAAACCAACACCGATGACTTATCCCCCGCCCAAAGCGCCACAACTCGCCCGGATATTCCCTTACACGCCCTAGTGATGTTAGAGTCACGGCAACCGGGAAGTTTACAAACCATTGCCGAACTGAAAAAGAAAGGACATCCTGTAGCTTACGTGGGCGATGTAGTTGGTACGGGTTCCTCGCGGAAGTCTGCTATAAATTCAGTGTTGTGGCATTTGGGAAATAATATACCTTATGTGCCAAACAAACGCGCTGGGGGATATATTTTAGGTGGTGCGATCGCGCCTATCTTCTTTAACACAGCTGAAGATGCCGGTGCTTTGCCTATCCAGTGCGATGTCACCAAACTAGAAACTGGTATGGTAATTACCATCCACCCCTACAAAGGTGCAATTACCAACGAAGCAGGCGAAGTCATTTCCACCTTCACCCTCAAACCAGATACGATCCTTGATGAAGTCCGTGCAGGTGGACGCATCCCCCTACTCATCGGGCGTACCCTCACAGATAAAACACGCCAAGCCCTCGGTTTAGAACCCAGCACCGTCTTTATCCGTCCCCAACAACCCAACGACACAGGCAAAGGCTACACCTTAGCCCAAAAAATGGTTGGTAAAGCTTGCGGCTTACCTGGCGTCCGTCCCGGTACATCTTGCGAACCCATCATGACCACCGTTGGTTCCCAGGATACCACAGGCCCCATGACCCGCGACGAATTAAAAGAACTCGCCTGTTTGGGTTTCAGTGCAGACTTAGTAATGCAGAGTTTCTGTCACACAGTAGCTTATCCCAAACCAGTAGACATTAAAACCCACCACGACCTCCCCGACTTCTTTGCCCAACGTGGCGGTGTCGCCTTGCGTCCCGGCGATGGTATCATCCACTCTTGGTTAAACCGGATGCTGCTACCCGACACCGTAGGAACTGGCGGCGACTCCCACACCCGCTTCCCCTTAGGAATTTCCTTCCCCGCCGGTTCTGGCTTAGTAGCCTTTGCTGCGGCGTTGGGCGTCATGCCTTTGGATATGCCAGAGTCAGTTTTGGTAAGATTCAAAGGTGAATTGCAACCTGGTGTCACCTTGCGGGATATTGTGAATGCCATTCCCTACGTAGCAATTCAAAAAGGTTTGCTGACAGTAGAAAAGCAAAACAAGAAAAATGTCTTCTCCGGGCGAATTTTAGAAATTGAAGGTTTGCCAGATTTGAAAGTCGAACAAGCCTTTGAACTCGCCGACGCCACAGCCGAACGTTCTTGTGCCGGTTCTACCATTAAGCTGAGTGTAGAAACAATTTCTGAATATCTGCGTTCTAACGTCGCACTTTTGAAAAACATGATAGCACGGGGCTATCACGATGCCCGTACCATCCTCCGCCGCATTGCCAAAATGGAAGAATGGTTAGCAAATCCCGTGTTATTAGAAGCCGACGCCGATGCCGAGTATGCCGAAATAATTGAAATTGATTTGAACGAAATCAAAGAACCAATTGTTGCTGCTCCTAATGACCCTGATAATGTTAAATTATTATCGGAAGTTGCTAATGACCCAGTGCAAGAAGTATTCCTGGGTTCGTGTATGACAAATATCGGTCATTATCGCGCAATGGCGAAAGTTTTAGAAGGTGCTGGTGAAGTAAAAACTCGCCTGTGGATAGCACCACCAACCCGCATGGACGAACACCAATTAAAAGAAGAAGGAGTGTACGCCATTTTTGGCGCTGCGGGTGCGAGAACAGAAATGCCAGGATGCAGTTTGTGCATGGGAAATCAGGCGCGAGTTGCTGATGGTACAACAGTGTTTTCCACCTCTACTCGCAACTTCAATAACCGCATGGGCAAAGATGCAAGAGTGTATCTTGGTTCGGCAGAATTAGCCGCAGTTTGCGCGCTGCTTGGACGCATTCCCACAGTGCAGGAATATTTGGATATTGTGGCGAAGAAAATCGATCCTTTTGCTAATGATTTGTATCGCTATTTGAACTTCGATCAAATTGCCGGTTTTGAGGATGAAGGAAGAGTGGTTGCGTTGGAAGATATGCCTAAAATCGAGGATATTTTGGGTATGCCAGCTACTTCTTTACGCTAGTAATTAAAATAAGGTGGGCATCGCCCACCTCATACTAGATGGTATGACCTTGCCAAGGAAATAAAATAATGTTTTATTAAGATTGATTATTAAAAATTCATGATTCATTCAATAATAATACTTATCTTTTATACTATGGTAGTTAATTACTAAGTTTTATACTTAAAATTCTAATAATATTTCTATTTTATTTTATCGTAAAAATACTTATGCTAACTAAATGGACTCTTCAATACTTTAAATCAGTCTGTGCTAAAACCACACTTGATATGGCTCCACTAACTATATTTGCTGGAGCAAATAGTTCGGGAAAAAGCACTATTATTCAAAGCCTTCTGTTAACTACTCAAACTTTACAAAATCCTGTTTCATCTAGGTCTGTCATATTAAATGGGCATATTTTAAGAATTGGAGCATTTAATGATATTGTCTCAAACAATGATGAATCCAAAAATATTTTCATAGGGTTTGAGCTAACTCCAAGTGTAGATGAGCGTGAGAGTTCTATGACAACATCTATGCGTTATGATATTACTCGTAGAGTTGAAGCTTTAACATCTATAGATTGCTCTTTTAGCTTTTCAGCAACTGGCTCTCAAAAAGAGAGAGAAATAATACAACTGCAACCTCGCTTGGAAGAGTCTAAACTTAAAGTAAATTTTAAATTGGTAGGCTCACCTAAAGAAGAAGAAGTTTATATTCGCAGAAGTAAAAAAAGTATAAAACAACGTCTAGAAGAATATGAATTATCACAAAAAAGTCTTCACAAAATAGAGGTTGCATCTTTAGAATATGAAGTTAATAAACTAAATTTTTTGACTAAAGCAAGATATCGCCGTTATTATCGTTTTCAAGCAATCCAGCAACCAGTTGGGGCATTACTTAATCACTTCTTACCTGGAAAATTTTCTATTATTTTCGATTCTGTTGAAGAACAATCAAGACAGCTAGTTGATTTTCTAACTATTCAAGAAGACCAAGAGATATTATTTTATAGAATAAGAGGCATCAGCATAGATGAGATAAATAGTTTATTAAATGAAAAGGTTAAACTTCTCATTTTAAATACACTTAAAGAAGCGTCCGAATATATTTATAAGTTAGAAACTTCTAGTAGCAAAGCCTTTATTAATAATATTTTAAATCTAGAAAATGACTTTACTATTCAAAACTTATCAAACTGCTATAAATTACCTCCTACTAAAAAAAGAATATTAGCTCAAAAGCTAGCTGAAAAATATGATGAGATTCTCAATGCTGTCAGAGCTAATCGGCCTGTAGAAAATAGAGTTTCATACCTTCCTCTTCCAGACATTTCAGAACTTGCAGTTGATTATATTCAGGGATTTTTTACTCGTTTTGTAAAATATTTAGGCCCATTACGAGATGAGCCAAAACCAGTTTACTCTCTTGCTGGTACAACTGACTCTAAAGATATAGGTTTTAGAGGTGAACATACAGCTGCTGTCTTGGATGTTAATCGAAATACAAAGGTAGAGTATATACCTAGTAGTAACCTAAAATTTGGTAGCAGTGAAACTATCACTAAGGTTGATTTTTTACCAATAGCAGTACTAGATTGGTTAAATTACATGGGAGTAGCTAGTGATGTCCAGACATTCGATAAAGGTAAGCTAGGTCATGAACTCAAAGTTGCTACTACAGGTTCTTTATTATTGCATGACCTTACTCATGTTGGAGTAGGTGTTAGTCAAGTTTTACCAATTTTAGTACAATCTTTGTTAGCAGAAAAAGGTTCTACGTTGATTTTTGAGCAACCAGAATTACATTTGCATCCTCGTGTTCAAACACGTTTAGCAGACTTTTTTATATCAATGACAATGCTAAAAAAGCAATGTATTGTAGAAACGCATAGTGAATATTTAATAAATAGACTTCGCTATCAGGCTGCTGCTTCAGAAGGCGAAGAAATATCTAAAAATGTACTTATGTATTTTGTAGAAAAGCAGAGCGGTGAGTCTAAGTATAGATCTGTAAAAGTTAATAAATTTGGTGTACTTGAAGACTGGCCAAAAGGTTTCTTTGATGAAAATGAAGAAAATGCAAGAGCTATTATAAAAGCTGCTATGGAAAAAAGAAAAAAAGAGTCAACTAAACAATAAAAAACTGTCTATAAAAATGTAAAATATGTATCAATTATACGTAGACCCGTATTTTCTTGTTTATCCTCAAGCTAATTCGGGAATTGATGAGTTTGAAAACTATATTCATAGCCTAGTTTCATGGGGTGAGGAAATAGAAAAAATAAAGGAAGCTAATTTAGCTACATTTTATTTATCTGCAAAAGCTCCTGAAATATTAGCTGTCACTAATGGATATCCAGAAATAAATGAGTTAGAAAAATTAATTATAAATTTAAATTTATAAGATGTAATACACCCTCATGATATATTAATTTTAATTGAAAAGTTTTTAAAACTTCCTTCTATTGAAGACAGACTTAACATTAATGCAATATTAATCGACAATATACAGTGTCAGCCTGCCTTTTATCTTGATGGAAGAAATGAGATTTTTGTACAAATTTATTATGAATTAGCTGTTTTAATATTCTTGTTATGTAAAATTGAAAATTTATCTAATAAACATCAAATTATAGTTACCCGCCGTCTTCAAGCAGAAAATACACAGATTTTAATAGAATGTGAAATAGTAGATTGTGAATTTTGTAATAATTTATGCTATATCAACATTCCTTATGATGTTAGCATTTGTTTAGAATCTTTTGTCAATCCTAACAGTTTGCATGATTATTTTGACGCCTCAGATATTTGGATTAACGCTAATCAGTGTGAAGAAGTTTATAAGAGAGCTATTAGTATTTTTGTTGCACAAACAAATAAGCAATTACAAAATCCAAAACCTATCCATGAACTAACTTATTGGTTATTTGGAAGTTGTTTTTTAAAAAGCTTAAAAGATTTAGGTTTTCTAGATGAACCTATAAAAATCAAGATGTTACTTCGGACTTGTGCTGAAATAATTTTAAAACAAAATATGGGTGGTACTCATTCTTTGAGAACAGGTAAAGGTGCAAATAATCCTCAGAAAAAACGTAAAAAAGATGGAGCTAAAGCTTGGAGAAGAGATATAGATTATGAATATCATTTACATTATTGGGAAACTGAGCGGGGGATAGAATTTGCTTCAGTTGTAGTTCATAATAATATGAAAATCCCTAATTAATTTCTCTAAAATAACAATAAATTTATTGTAATATATCAAATGCTATGTAATATTTGTGGAAATGAATGTAAGGGAACAATGGATAACTCAAGAAGTAGCAATTAACGGGACTTAATGAAGCGATCGCCTCTTTTTTGCCAGTCTATAAAATAGAATAAAGTAAGCAATGTTCTCCTAATTATATAACATGAATAAGTAACAAAAATGAACTTTTATACAGTTGTACTCAGACAAAGTTCTGGCTATTGGGTTGCTTTATGTTTAGAAAATGGTATTGTCGGCCAGGGAAATACTCGAGAAGATGCAATTGATAAGCTGAAAGAAGCGATTGAATCTTTTGAAATTGTTTATCAGTCTGAAACTAATATTTATAAATCTCCTGTTTCAATAGAGCAATTACATGAATTTTTATATGTTCAAGAGAAAGAACAAGATTCAGAGATATATGAATTAAGGAAGGTTTATGCCTAAAAATATACCTTCCCTGAAACCGAAGGAGTTAATTAAGCTTTTAGAACAAGCAGGTTGTACATTTCATAGAGAAGGAAAAGGCGACCATAGATTATATACTCGTGAAGTTGAAGCTGCGATCGCTCTTTGCATCGTCTATATAATTAGCGATCGCCTTGGCTTATACTTAGGAATAATATTTAAAAAAGTCCTGCTGACTCATACAATCGTTTCACCATTGCAGAAATTCTTGCACCATAGTCCGAATCTGCCGACCACCGCCCTGATAGTTGTTCGATTAATGGTGCAATTCCCCGCGTTACAAAGCGAAATCTCGGGTCTACTACTTCCTGTACCAAAGGTTCCAAACTAGCGTAAGCTTTTAAATGTTGGATGTGCGCCCTCACTCCAATTCTGGCACTGGGAAAAGTTGCAGCCTCCGAACCGCCACCGATCGCACCTAAACCTGCAAAGTTATTTTGCTGTGGTGTAATATCACCACCAAACCGTAAAAATCCAGTTTCTACACACATTTGGCAAAAGGCAATATCATAATTTACCCCTTCTACGGCTGCTTCTTCTCGATACAGTTTAGCGATATCGGGAAACTTAGTTAAAGCATTTTCATTATTATTTCTCAGGAATATTTGTAACTGGACTTCCGAAGTATTTCCATTAGACATTACCCGGTCTAATTGACCAGTACAAACGATTAAATTCGAGCGCAAGCTAACAGTACGAGTTCCAGCATCCCAGCCGACTGCAACATTAAAATCCCGCAGTTCGATCGCTTTAACATACACTATTCGGCGATAAGTAATTCGATTGACATTCGGTGCTTTTGTCAAGTCAATTCTTAAACGGTCTACTAAATCAATCGGAATGTAAGCATTACCATTAACTAAAATTCCTTGCTCTGAATAATTTTGCCCGTTAATGTTAATATTAATTGGTGAATAAGTCGGTTCTGTTGGAGTTCCAGTAGGGTCAATTATCCGGCTCCAAACTGTCAAGCCATCAGCAATTCCCAAAGCAAAATCGCGCCGACGAGTTTGCAGCAAAGCCCGATCCTCTGGACTGCTGAGAAACGCCACTTGCATTAACAAAGCCGGCAGCGTTGTCCGGCGACAGAATGCTAAACTACCCAATCCACTATCTGTATCCGGCTTGACTCCCCGATTTGGTAATTGAGGTACGCGGCGCAACAATGCCACTAGCAACTGTTCGGCATTGCTTTTGCGCTCAGTATTGTTAGCAATGTAGAAAACACTAGCCCCACGTACAGAAGGACTGCCAGCTGCATCAGCTTGAATTTCAACCGCCACATCACCCCGACGCCCACGAGAATTGATCCAGGTGATAGTTTCAGCCGCACTCAAATCATCAGGAACCGCTAAAATTTCAAAATTCCGCGCCCTCAGTTCCGTGACAATCAAATCCCGCAGCAGAATCATTTCTTTAGCTTCAGTTGTACCACCTGCGATCGCACCCGGATCGATTCCTCCCGCTTCTTTCCCTCCGTGAGCTGCCGAGATAAAAATACGTCCCATCTTCAGTATTTCCTCTGATAAAATTAAGCGTAAGCAATTCTAGAAATAATAGGTGGCTTCGCAACAACAATATAATAGCTATCAGAAGTCCAAAGTCATTTGTCCTTTGTTATTTCTCTAAACTTGATATGAGAAGGGAGTAGGGAGTAGGGAGTGGGGAGTGGGAGAAAAGAGGTAATTTTTAATTCTCCCCCTTGCCCCCTGCCTCTTTCCCAATGCCCAATGCCCAATGCCCCATGCCCCATGCCCAATCCTATGCAAATCCCACGCTTGCACCCAGACACAATTGAAGAAGTTAAACTCCGGGCTGATATTGTTGATGTGGTATCGGAGTATGTAGTCTTACGCAAACGCGGGAAGGATTTTGTCGGGTTGTGTCCCTTCCACGACGAAAAATCTCCCAGTTTCACTGTCAGCCAGACAAAGCAAATGTATTATTGCTTCGGCTGTCAAGCCGGGGGAAATGCCATCAAATTTGTCATGGAGGTGGGAAAACGTTCTTTTGCTGAGGTAGTGCTGGATTTAGCACGGCGCTATCAAATACCCGTACAAACCCTAGAACCAGAACAACGTCAAGAATTACAGCGCCATCTGTCTTTGCGCGAACAATTATATGAAGTTCTGGCTTCCTGCGCCCAGTTTTATCAACATGCCTTGAGACAATCCCAAGGACAAAAGGCACTTCAATATTTACGAAACGATCGCAAATTTCAAGAAGAAACAATACAGCAGTTTGGTTTAGGTTACGCCCCCGCCAGTTGGGAAACTCTCTATCGCTATTTGGTGGAAGACAAACATTATCCAGTGCAACTGGTGGAAAAAGCCGGATTAATTAAACCGCGCAAAGAAGGCGGCGGTTATTATGATGTCTTCCGCGATCGCCTCATGATTCCCATCCGCGATGTGCAAGGACGCGTCATTGCTTTTGGCGGTAGAACCCTGACTGACGAACAACCTAAATATCTCAATTCACCGGAAACCGAACTTTTTAGTAAAGGTAAAACATTATTTGCCCTCGATCGAGCCAAAACCGGGATTTCCCAACTCGATAAAGCCGTGGTAGTAGAGGGATATTTTGATGCGATCGCCCTCCACGCCGCTGGGATTAATAACGCCGTTGCTTCTCTTGGTACAGCCTTAAGCTTAGACCAAGTGCGGCTAATATTACGTTACACCGAATCGAAACAATTAATCCTCAACTTTGATGCCGATAAAGCCGGAACCAATGCAACTGAAAGAGCGATCGGTGAAATTGCCGAATTAGCATATAAAGGAGAAGTTCAGTTAAAAATTCTGAATTTACCTAATGGTAAAGATGCTGATGAATATTTGCGCGAACGAACTCCAGAAGATTATATTCAACTATTAGAAAATGCCCCTCTTTGGCTAGACTGGCAAATTCAACAAATTATTAAAGACCGCGACTTAAAACAGGCTACCGATTTTCAACAAGTAACTCAGCAAATAGTTAAATTACTGAAAAATATAGCTAATAGCGATACGCGGAATTATTATGTTTCTTATTGTGCAGAAATTCTGAGTTTGGGGGATACCAGACTTATACCCCTACGAGTTGAAAATTTATTAACTCAAATTGCTCCCCCTGCGCCTACATATTCTAAACCTATATCAGCAAAAAAAGCATGGGGAGATGCTAAATTTTCCCCATTCTCTACAGACGCGATGAATCGCGTCTCTACACTGCCTAACGAACGCAGTCTTTTAGAACACGCAGAAGCTTTATTACTGCGAATTTACTTGCATTGCCCCGAACAACGTCAAGCAATTCTTGACGAACTAGAAGAACGAGATTTGCAATTTAGCCTTTCCCATCATAGATTTTTGTGGCGGCAGATTTTAGAAACAGCGGTGGAAGAAATAGATTTAATTTCAACTTTGCAAAATCGATATTTAGAATTATCAGAAGACTTGACAATAGTATCGCATCTGTTTCATTTGAACGAGAAAACTAAAAAAGAAATACTGCGAACTCCGCAGGTAGTTCAAGCTGCGATCGCTTGCATGGATTTGGTCATGTTAGAAAAACGCTATCGTCACTTTTTAGAACTATGGCAGCAAACCGATCCTGAAGCCGAACCAGAAAAGTATCAATCTTATTATCAGGCTTTTTACACCGAAAAACTCAAGCTTCAGCAAATAGACAGACAACGACTATTTTCCATCACAGAATTGCAATAATGCTAAATTAATCCTTTCAATTACCCTCTGGGAATCCATTCTCCAAGCTAAGTATAAGGCAGAAGGCTCCAAGGCAGAAGGTAAAAACCAGTAATTTTATTTTTACTATATAAATAACCTATTACACAAAAGATATTTTAAGTAAATCTCTACAATGAGGGAGTTACTTTTAATCACTATGGTGGATGTATTCATCTGGTATCCAAGTCAGATTATTAAGTTTAAAAGCTGCGATTGATAAACTTTTTAAACAATTTATTAACTTTGTAGATAGGGAGTTTTTAAGTGCTTGTTTCGACTTGATGTGCCAATGTATTTACTTAAATTATTTACTTGTAACACCTTGAATGTTATTTAGAAGCAAAAATTAGTTATTGGAATTTTACTTATGTATTTACCTGTATGGCCAGGGAACGTATATCCTTTAGGTGCTACTTGGGATGGGCAAGGCACAAACTTTGCTTTATTTTCAGAGAATGCAACCGGTGTAGAACTTTGTTTATTTGATGCTGACGGTAATGAGATCCGCTTACCTCTGACAGAAAAGAACAATTTTGTTTGGCACGCTTATCTACCAGGAGTAGGCCCCGGACAACGTTATGGATTTAGAGTACACGGGCCTTGGGCGCCAGAAGTGGGTCATCGCTTTAACCCTAATAAATTACTAATAGATCCTTATGCCAAAGCAATTGATGGTGAAATTAATGATACCTCAGCTATCTTTGGCTATTGTTTAGATGCTCCCGAACAAGACCTAGCTTTTTCCGATCTAGATAGCGCCCCAATAGTGCCGAAGTGTATTGTGATCGATGAATCTTTTGATTGGGGAGATGACAAATTACTGAATAGACCGTGGCACGAAACCATTATTTACGAAACTCATGTTAAAGGTTTTACTAAATTACACCCAGAAATTCCAGAACAATTACGCGGTACTTATGCTGGACTGGCACATCCGGCTGCAATTCAATATCTTCAACAACTAGGAATCACAGCCGTAGAATTGATGCCCGTACATCAGTTTTTATCTCGTCCGGGATTTTTAGTAGATAAAGGACTGAAAAACTATTGGGGCTACGATTCCATCAATTATTTCACACCCCACTCTGGTTATAGTGCTAGTGGAACTCTAGGTCAACAAGTCACTGAGTTCAAGCAGATGGTCAAAGCTTTGCACTTTGCTGGAATTGAGGTGATTTTAGATGTAGTCTACAACCATACTGGTGAAGGCAATCATTTAGGCCCTACACTGTCACTGCGAGGCATTGACAATAGCGTGTACTACCGCTTGGTCAAGGACGATCCGCGGTACTACATGGATTTTACAGGCTGCGGTAATTCTCTTAACGTGAGTCATGCCCAAGTTCTCAAATTAATCATGGATAGCCTACGCTATTGGGTAACAGAAATGCATGTTGATGGCTTTCGCTTTGATTTAGCTTCAGCATTAGCACGAGAACTATATGAGGTTGATAATCTAGCAGCTTTCTTTGATATTATTCATCAAGACCCAATATTAGCTGATGTTAAGCTAATTGCTGAACCTTGGGACTTGGGAGAGGGAGGCTATCAGGTAGGTAATTTTCCCTTACGCTGGTCTGAATGGAATGGCAGATATCGGGATACTGTGCGAGATTTTTGGCGTGGTGAAGATGATAGTCTCGGACAATTTGCTTACTGTTTTACTGGCAGTCCCGATCTGTATCAAACAAACGGACGCAATCCCCATGCAAGTATTAATTTTATTACTGCTCACGATGGCTTTACCCTCAACGATTTGGTCAGTTACAACCAAAAGCATAACGAGGCTAATGGAGAAGATAACCGAGATGGAGAAAGCCACAACAGATCTTGGAATTGCGGTGTTGAAGGGGAAACTGATGACTTAGAGGTGATAAAATTGCGATCGCGCCAGCAACGAAACTTTTTAGCAACTCTCATGCTCTCTCAAGGTGTTCCCATGTTGCTAGGAGGGGACGAAATTGGCTGTACTCAGAAGGGCAACAATAATGTATATTGCCAAGACAATGAAATTTCTTGGCGTGACTGGGGTTTACAAAAGTCAAATGCGGAACTTTTAGACTTTACTCGGGAACTTATCTATTTCCGCCATCAACATCCAGTATTTAGAAGGCGTAAGTGGTTTCAAGGTCGGCCGATTCACGGTTTTGGCATCAGCGATATCGGTTGGTTCAATGCCGATGGTAGTAAGATGACTGAAAAGCAGTGGCTAGTTAGTTATGCCAAAGTAATGCAAATCTTCTTGAATGGCGAGGGGATTGTTACTCCAGGCCCCCGTGGCGAACGTATTATTGATGAAAGTTTTCTGCTATTTTTTAACGCTCATTACGAGATGATTGAGTTTACATTACCCAATGTTTTCAAGGATAGAGAATGGGAAATGGTGATTAACACTGACGAACCTCGGTTTATTAGCCCAGGAAAGTTTATTATCGGCGAGCAAACTGTACCAGTTACAGAGCGCTCAATTGTAGTCTTACGCCGTCTAATTTAACAACACAGATTTAATACTCACGCTGAAATTGCAATCATCAACTCTGTACCTTTGCCCAAAACAGAGTTGCAATTTAGCTTGCCAGCGTGAGTTTTCACATTTAACGCGTTCCCCGAAGAAGTTGTCAAAGACATCGCTACTTTTTTGCGATAGGATTGTTTTTGTTCTTCGGTAAGTTCTTTGCCTGTGGGTTTTTTGTCTGAATAACCAGCAATTACATGTGTACGAAGGTCAACGGCTTCGACTCCAAACATCAGTGCGATCGCTATATTAAGCACCTAATTTTTTCAAGGAGTATGTGCCTGCAAAACCTTTATCTGGTTTAGTTTTGCGCTGATTGTCGCCCCTTAAACATTAAAACCCAAATGAATTTGCAAAACTGTATTGCGAACCACTTTTTACCATAAAAGTTGGTAATAATCGAATAGCAGAAAAATCCTTTGTTATCGATGATTGGCGAGTTCTGAGCCATAACTATCAGCTAAAAAATAATCTCCAGCAAAAAAAATTGCGCTTCGCAAGGAAAATTGCAAATTGTATGATATTCTTTGAATAGAGGGAATCAAAACAGCGAAAGCACAATTATCTTGTCTAAGACAAATGATGTAAATATACTTTCGCCTTGGTAGATACAAGTTAAATCCGCGCTCGGCTTTTTGAAACTGAAAATAGCTCAAGCCAATGAAGCAGGATAACGATCTCCGTAGCAACTTGAAGTCAATTAGAACCTGCTTAGGTATGAGCCAACAGGATTTGGGAAACCTAGCTAGTGTAACTCGTCAAACGACTAGTGGTGTAGAGTCGGGACAATACGCTCCCTCAGTGACCATAACACTCCGCCTAGCAAAGGCACTTGGCTGTCAAGGCTACGATATCAGCAAAATTGGGTAAGTGGTAGCAACTGTTTAGAGTCAATTGCTTTTGTCAAATTGGTTGTGTGGTTTCGGGAAAAACTCTGCCTAAATTTAAATTCCTGTTGCGATCGCTTTATAACTGAGAGTCTGGAAATACTTGCAATATCCATCGAAGATTCAACAAGAAGTATATCTCAACTTTTTGTGATTTCAAATGTACCGTGACGCATCATCTCAAACCGTACATTTGATGCAATCTTATCGTTAATTAGAACAAACCAAATATTTTACAACGCCTCGTATGTATTCAATAGTAGATGTTTTTGCTGTAGAGCGTTGGCGCAGCCCGCCGTAGGCATCGCCGCCGGTGCGTACAACGCCGACAACGACGTTCTCAAGGAGGTTACATCTGTAACTTAACAGTGTGAACGCAAAACCAAAGACCCACCAAACAACAATTGCAGGAAAAATCGTTATGTCCGACGACAAAATTAGACAAATTGCTTTCTACGGTAAAGGCGGTATTGGTAAATCTACCACCTCCCAAAATACCCTAGCCGCTATGGCAGAAGTAGGCCAACGCATCTTGATTGTCGGATGTGACCCCAAAGCTGACTCTACCCGTTTGATTTTGCACACTAAAGCTCAAACCACCGTATTGCACTTAGCTGCGGAAAGAGGCGCAGTGGAAGACTTAGAACTTGATGAAGTGGTACTAGAAGGCTTCCGAGGTATCAGATGCGTAGAATCTGGTGGCCCGGAACCTGGTGTAGGTTGCGCCGGTCGGGGTATTATCACCGCCATCAACTTCCTGGAAGAAAACGGTGCTTATAGTGGTGTGGATTTCGTATCCTACGACGTATTGGGCGACGTTGTATGCGGTGGTTTCGCTATGCCAATTCGGGAGGGGAAAGCGCAAGAAATTTACATCGTTACCTCTGGGGAAATGATGGCGATGTTTGCTGCTAATAACATTGCTCGTGGCGTTCTCAAGTATGCTCACACAGGTGGCGTGCGCTTGGGTGGTTTGATTTGTAACAGCCGCAAAACTGACCGAGAAGACGAACTGATTACCACACTGGCATCTCGATTAAGTACCCAGATGATTCACTTTGTCCCCCGCGACAACATCGTGCAACACGCAGAATTGCGCCGGATGACAGTTAACGAGTATGCACCTGATAGTAACCAAGCTAATGAATACCGGACATTAGCAGACAAGATTATCAACAATAAAAATCTTGCTATTCCTACACCCATTGAAATGGACGAGCTAGAAGAGTTGTTGATTGAGTTTGGTATTCTCGAAAGTGAAGAAAACGCTGCAAAACTAGCTGGTGTCACTAAAGCACAAGAAGAAGCTGATAAAAAGCAAGAAGACGCCCAAGGCGAAGCATTAGAAGCACTGGCAAAAGGCAATGTGGAAATAGTTTCTGGTAGCTAAAAAAAGCCAGACTTTTGTGATTGCTTAAGAAATAGCAGAACTCGCTAAGGAACGGAAACAATTAAGGGGGCAATTAGCTCACTTTCCCTCACCATTAAAACTATCTGGAAGTTCAATCAAATCAGTAGAATTTTCTCCAAATAACAGATTAATCCCAATTACGGCTTGTGAATTCTTCAAGTTCTCCTAAGAGAAATTAATCTGTTAATATTTACGCGGTCAAACCGCTGTTGTTGTTTTTTGTTTACTCCTTCTATTAATTGGTTGGTCATTGTTTAGGGAATGAGAAATTCTCTTTCTCATTCCTTTTTCTTTGATGCTAGAAATATATCGTCGAGTAAATAAAATTCTTGCTCAATTTTTGTCAATTTAGCTACCACATCATAACTCCTACCTCTTTTCCCTAAAAAAATGAACTCTCAACCTAAAAAAATCAATGATTCGTTCAGTGAATCAAAGGGCGAAAACCAACAGCAACGCCAGAAAAAAAAGCCTTCTACACAATTACCCCAGCCTGGAACTGCTCAAGGAAGTTGTGCTTTTGATAGTGCAATGATTACTTTAGTGCCAATTACTGATGCTGCTCATGTAGTCCACGGACCGAGTGGCTGTGCTGCTAGTATTTGGGGAAATTACACCAGTCTTTCTTCTGGTTCGATGCTCTATAAAATACGGTTTACTACTGACATAGATGAGAGCGATATTATCTTCGGTGGAGCGAAAAAGCTGTACAAAGGCATTCTAGAATTACAAAGACGCTACAAACCAAGTGCAGTATTTGTCTACTCTACCTGTATTACTGCTTTAATTGGTGATGATATAGAAGGAATATGCAATAATATTACTGAAAAAACAGGAGTACCAACTATTCCCGTACATTGTCCTGGATTTATTGGCAGTCAAAATTTGGGGAACCGGGTTGCTGGCGAAGCTTTACTAGAACACGTTATTGGAACAGCCCAACCAGATGTTACTACACCATTAGATATTAACCTGATTGGTGAGTACAATATCGCAGGTGCAATATGGAACTTTCTACCTTTGTTAGAGAAATTAGGTATCCGAGTTTTATCAAAAATTACAGGTGATGCTCTTTATAAAGAAGTTTGCTACGCTCATCATGCCAAGCTTAACGTTGTATTGTCTTCAAAAGCGTTAATTAATGTAGCGGAAAAAATGGAGAAAGTCTATGGTATTCCATATATTGAAGAATCTATTTATGGTATAGAACAAATTAATCAGTGTTTAAGAAATATTGCTACCAAGTTGGGAGATACTGATTTAGTAGAACGTACCGAAAAGTTAATTGCAGAAGAAACTAGTGCTTTAGAATCAAAACTCACTCATTATGGTACTCGATTGCAAGGAAAACGCATTGTTCTTTCTCTTAAAAATTTCAAAAGTTGGTTGATTATCTTTGCAGCCCAAAAACTAGGGATGGAAGTGATTGCTATCTGTACTAAGAGTAATAATGAAGACGAATTAGTTAGACTTAAAAGTTTGCTAGGTCGAGATACCATAGTTTTAGAATCAGACGCTCCTCAAGAAATCTTGCAGGTAATCAACAATAATCAAGCTGATATTTTAATTACTGATAGCCGATATCTAGACACTGCTCTAATAGCTAAGATTCCGTTCTTAGATATTAATAGACAAGGCGATCGCGCCTATACAGGTTATACAGGAATATTGGAATTGGCGCGAGAATTATATGTCACTTTTTATAATCCTGTCTGGGAGCAAGTACGCCAGACTGCTCCGTGGGAAATAGAAAATTCTGCCTCATCCCCTACTTCATTGGAGGAAATCTAATGGCAATTGTTAGCATTACAAGTACATCAGTAGCAGTTAATCCTCTCAAGCAAAGTCAAGCTATAGGTGCAACCTTGGCTTTTTTGGGAGTGAAGGGAATGATGCCTTTATTACACGGTTCTCAAGGTTGCACAGCTTTGACAAAGACAGTGTTAGTACAACATTTTCGTCAGACGATTCCTCTTTCTACTACCGCGATGACGGAAGTTGCAACGATTTTGGGTGGTGAGGAGAGAGTCGAACAAGCAATTCTCACGTTGGTAAAGAAATCAAAACCGGAAATTATCGGTCTTTGTACTACTGGACTTGTGGAAACTAGAGGTGATGACATGGAACGCTTTGTCAAGGAGATTCGCCACCGCCATCCAGAATTAGATTATTTACCAATTGTGCTTGTCTCTACACCAGATTTTAAGGGTACATTGCAGGATGGGTTTGCTAGTGCAGTCGAGAGTATAGTTAAGGAAATTCCCGAAAAATGCTCAAAGCAAAAGGCTTGCCCAACACAAATCACAATTTTGGTGAGTTCTGCTTTCACTCCTGGGGATGTACGAGAAATTAAAGAGATTGTTACCTCCTTTGGACTTGTACCAATTGTTGTACCTGACCTTTCTGGCGTTCTAGATGCTCGCATAGAAGATTCTTCTGGTGTCATGACAGCAAATGGCACGACTTTAGAACAGTTGCGCTCAATTGCTAGTTCTGCGTTCACTTTGGCATTAGGTGAAAGTATGCGCGGTGCTGCACAAATTTTAGAAAAGAGATTCAACATCCCTTATGAGGTGTTTGGCGAACTCACGGGACTAATAGCAGTAGATAAATTCTTGCAAGCATTGGCGGATATCAGTGGTGTTAGCGTAGCAGAGAAATATCGCCAGCAGCGCCGTCAGTTGCAATATTTGATGTTAGAGAATCATTTTTATTTTGGTTCCAAGCGAGTTGCTTTAGCATTGGAACCAGATTTACTTTGGTTAATAGTTTATTTCTTGCAATCGCTGGGAGTGCAAATTCACGCGGCAGTGACGACAACGCGTTCTCCTGTATTAGAAAAACTGCCGATTCCTAGTGTTACTATTGGTGATTTAGAAGACTTTGAGCAACTGGCTGTTGGTTCTGATTTACTCATAACTAATTCTCATGCAGTTGCGATCGCTCAACGTTTAAAAATTCCTCTCTACCGTCAAGGTATTCCCATTTTTGACCGTTTAGATGCCAATCAGTTTACCAAAGTTGGCTATCGAGGTACTATGCAGCTTTTGTTTGATATTGGCAACCTGTTTTTAGAGCAGGAGACAAAAGTTAAATATTAAATTCAGCCAGATATAACAACTGTTCTTCTATATCTAGCCACTGAGTCGTCGATTAGCCAGAAATAGAATTATTACCAAAAATATTGGTAATATGTAGCAGTAGATACAATATTCTAGAACAATTTTAGCTTTGATAGTTAGTATCAAGCCGTATACGTCATCTTCAAATATACCAACCAATGTCAGCAAGCTAGGCGCGAGCTTGTGCATTGACTCAAAATCAAGTCTTATATTCTCATGAATCCAGCGCAGCTCAGGCAAATAACTGTAAAGGCGAGTCGTGTTAGAAAAAAACTTCGCGCCAGTTGTCATTTTATACAATTTGCGAACATACCATCTTTGCTTACCTGGTTCGAGGTTATTGGCTACACGGTTTTATTAGAGCCAGATATTGCTTTGGGTAAGTATCGGATAGGGCGCAGCAGTTATAAAGAAGTGATTTTGGAAGATCGCCTCCATAGTGCTTTGCAAAAAATTAACCCGACAAAACCACAACAAGCGATCGCTGCGGCTATCTCTCAAGTTAGGGACTTCCAGAATTCTGACTTACTGAAAAACAATCAACGCTTTCACAAACTTCTTACCAATGGTGTTGAATTTGAATACCTCTTCAATAAAGAAATCGTTCGCGATCGGGTGTGGCTCGTCGATCCACATAATCTACTAAACAATGATTGGCTAGTTATTCACCCATTGACTGTAGTTGAGGGAAACCACGTTCATTGTCCTGATGTAGTTGTTTTTATCAACGGTTTACCCTTAGCAGTTATTGTTTCAATCGACTCAAGTTACGAACAAGCAACTTTCAAAGCAGGTAAAGAGCGAATCGAAGCCTACTTTCAACAGATACCGAAGCTGTTTTTCTACAATACATTGCTAGTTATTACTTGCCAAAATCAGGCACGAGTCGGTACATTAACCTCGGACTTGCAAGAGTTTTTACCTTGGCAGACCATCGATGGTGAAGACTTTCCTGCCAAGGCTGCAACTGAGTTAGAAGTATTCATTCAAGGAATTTTTGACAAACGGCGTTTCTTAGAACAAGTATTGCATTTGATAGTATTTGAGGCAAACTCAACCAGTATCAGTAAAAAATTGCTTCGCCGACCTTTTTGTACAGTACCAAATTACAATAAAACGTTTCCCTCTAGCCACGCTTGTGATTAAAATTGCAATGCGAGAGCAACACAAGAATAAAAATACTTGCGATGAAAACTTTATAATCAAGAGGTGCGGACTTATATATAAAGAAGCTGCGATCGCTTAATAGTTATCAAATATCTTTAGTATTAGGAATATGGATTGATGCACTTAAGATCGTCGCAGCCCAAACCTTGAGTCATCATTGCAGATAGTTGTTGAAAAACTTGAGCATCGACGTTGAATTCTCGCATGATTTGGTCATCAGTATGTCCTTCGGTGATTCGCTTCGCCATTTGCTCAAACTCTACCCAAGTCAAATTACTTTCAACAAAAGCTTTCGCAAGGGTAATTACTAATTCCTCATAATCATTGTCTTCCAATTTTGTCATCATCCGGTGTTCGATGTGCAGCGAATCATCGAAACAGTAATACCAAGATTTTGGTTGCTGCATAACTATTTTACGGAAAAAATCCCGTTGTTTAGAGCGACTAACAGCACTATCTGCTTCACTACATACCATTAAAATAGGCGCAAAAACAGAGCTTTCAGACTTTTGTAAAACCTCTTCTCCTAATTGAAGAAGTATTCGTAACGCTTTGAGGCAAAAACCTTTATAACCAAAATTTCCAGGTGCATCTTTGTTGAACCATTCAAAGTAAATTGGTAGAATTTTAATCAGGAAATCGAATACTGAGTAACGGCTACCCAAATAAGGGGTGAACAATAAAGCGCGGTCAATCTCTTGGGGATATTCTAAACTTAACCAAGCAGCTAAAGTGCCACCTGTTGATAATCCACCAACTACAACTTGTTCTCCTAACGTTTTTGCAATCTGCAACCATTCTAGTAGAAATTGTTGATATATCTGAATATCTGTTGGTAGTGGTGGAGGATTTTGACGGTTCCAGTTGCCCGAACGTCCATGACCGGGTTGTAAAGGAATTAAAACGTTATATCCTTTTTTAAAGAAGGCTTGACCAAGTGGCTCAAACTGATAAGGTCCTGCTGTAAAACCATGCAAAAACAAAAAAACTTTTGATGTTATATCGGAGTGAATCAAAAATTTGGAACGGCAGGCTTCATTTTTAAGACCCTGTGTGGATTCTAATTGATGAACTTTCTCTAAAATTTCTGCTGTTTTTTGAATCCCAATTTTCATTTATTACTAAACCACAATTTTTAGAAACAACTGAATCAGTACAGAAATTAAAGATTGCGATCGCATGTTCGGGATTTTGCCTTTAGAATCTGTATTTATAGGGTATTGTATATCGGCTGTTGCTGAATTGCCGTATGAATATACATGTAGAGACGTTGCATTGCAACGTCTCTCGGGAATTAGCAAGTTGAGGTGAAGGTATCTGTTTCGAGGGAGGATAAAAATGATAGAGGCTGACTCATATTAGCAGCAAAGCCGAGAATTCCTCGGTCTCGATGTTCGTAAAGTAACTGCCCTTTGGAATCAAACAGAAAAGTTCCACCACGCATTGTTAAGTAAGCAGAATTAGGCACGTAAGTACGCCAATTTCTCAGAACTTCCGCCATATTCCGCAGCCGTAGAGTAGCTAATTCAAAGGGACGTTGAAACCCACTTCCGCCAGCTAATTGGAAAAATGAACCTTTAAAAGCAGGTAGAGGAGTACCTTGAATAATTTCATCATTTCCAATGAGTTGAGGAGCTTGACGATCTCCCTTGTATCCTCGAAAAACTTCTTTTAACGTTCCAGGACTTCCAAACCCCGCACACATTAACAGCAGATTTAGCCAAGCTTTCTGGGGCTGAGAAAGTCCAGGGAGAGAAAGATTTAGACCTGAATAAAGGTTAAGTTGCTGATGTAGTTTTGCATTAGGTTCGACAAATAAATTTTCAGGTGGAAATCCTGTATAGTCACAGAATTTTGTTCCAGAGGCGCGATCGCCAATTCCCACTGCACGAATAGCGAATTTTTCAGGAGGCAATTTTTTAGCTTCGCGCTGTAACCACCACGCATATTCAAGACTATCAAAATCCCCAAGTTGCGGCCAGACTAAAATAAGGATATATGAGGCAGCCTCGCAATTTTCTAGTAGGGGTCGGGTTGTGCCATCACTAACGCGCTGAAGTTCGGTCTGATTAAGGATAGTGTAGGGATTCATTACAAAAGATTAAGTACTATCGATCTATCCAAATTTTAGAGGATGTTTTTAAGAATCTAGAATCAATCTCGCGATCGCTTGTTCGTTGAAGTTAATCAGGATAGCATATATCCCGATTAATAACAGGAAACTTGAAATGAGAATTTTTGTTCCAGGGCGTCTTTGTTTGTTCGGAGAACACACCGATTGGGCAGGAGAATATCGCAGAATTAATCCTGAAATCGAAAAGGGTTACACCTTAATTGTTGGTACTAATCAAGGAATTTATGCTGATGTTAAACATAATTTTCAGGAATTAATCATTCATGCTTCTCTTAATGATGGTACGCGTTATGAACCCTTCAGATTACAGATGGAATCTAATACTCTCAAGTCCGTAGCTAAAAAGGGCGGTTTTTTTAGTTATGCTGCTGGTACCGCTTATCAATTTCTGACTCGCTATGGTGTGGGCGGACTTGAGGTTGATAATTATCTCACCGACTTGCCCATTCAAAAAGGATTATCTTCGAGTGCGGCGTTTTGCGTTCTCATTGCTCGAGCTTTTAATCATCTGTATGATTTGAAGATGACCATTCGTGAAGAAATGGAGTTTGCCTATTTAGGAGAAAGAACCACTCCTAGCCTTTGCGGTCGGATGGATCAGGGTTGTGCTTATGGAAATCGCCCAACTTTGATGATATTTGATGGCGAAAAAATCGACCACTACGAGTTAAAAGTTAGCGAAGATTTATTTTTTGTCATTGTCGATCTCGGCGGTAGCAAAAATACACAAGAAATACTAAAACAATTAAATCAATGTTATCCTTTCGCTACTAATCAAATTCAACAAAATGTGCAAAAATATTTCGGTTCTATTAGCCCTAAAATTACTTTGGCCGCAGTTGAAGCAATACAACAAGGAAATGCCGAACTTCTGGGAGCTTTAATGACAAAAGCCCAAGCTGAATTCGATCGCTACGTAATTCCGGCTTGTCCTTCTGAATTGACTGCGAAAAAGCTGCATCTCCTTCTGGGTCACGAGCCGCTTCAGCCTTATATCTTCGGAGGCAAAGGCGTAGGTTCTCAAGGCGATGGCACTGCACAACTAATTGTTAAAAATCAAGACAGTCAAACAAAAGCGATGGAAATTATTCAGCGCGATTTTCCTCAAATGCAAACATTACAGTTAACTATTTCCAAACTACCAACGTCTATAGGAATCTGACTTGATTCATGAAATTATTTGCGTAGACAGGGAGTAGGGAATGGGGAGTAGGGAGTGGGAAAGAAGCCTTGTTTGGGTGTACTGATTTTTTTTCACCAAATCAAATATGAGTCCTATATACCAGTCTTAAATGATTTGTCAAATTGAGATTACCCTGCAAATTTAAACGCCTGAGTAGGGTGCTAGGGCTAAGGTTTTGGTCGCATCGCCAAGGAGAAAGCGATCGCACAGGTTAAACAGTTCTAGTTCGGTCTGCGTCTGTCGCATCAGCCGCAGGAAATGACCTTCAGGGTCAACACTCAGGGCAATGTAGTTGAGGAACATTTTTAGGTAACCTATACGCGATCGCTCTGGCATGGTTGCCCCTGTGGGAGTTTGCCATAAGCGATCGATATAGTTGCGTACTTCTGCTAAAGGAACGGGTGCGATCGGTTCTTTTCGCAAAGCTTGCCGAATTTGATTAAAAACCCAAGGATTCCCAATTGCCCAGCGTCCCACCATTACACCCGCCGCGCCTGTTTGCGAAAGCACTTCTAGAGCAGTTGCAGCCGAGTGGATGTTGCCATTAGCAAGCACCGGACAATCAACTCGTTTGACTGCTTGGGCGATTAGATCGTATCTCACTACCCCGTGGTACATATCTTTCACCGTGCGACCATGCAAACTCAGTAAATCAATGCTGTGGCGATTGACCAAATCTAAAATTTCATAAAAGGTATCTGTATTTTCAAAGCCAATACGCATTTTCACGGTAAAAGGGCGATCGCTAACTGCTTGCCGCAGTTCTCCCAAAATGCGATCGACTTTTTCTGGCGAAAGCAGCAATCCACCCCCAACATTTTTGCGATAAATTCTAGGTGCTGGACAGCCCATGTTCAAGTCAACTCCAGCGATATTATAGTTGCATAGTTCCTTGGCTGTTCTTACTAAGTCTGGAATGCTTTCGCCAATCATCTGAGCAAAAACGGGGCGACCTGTATCGTTTTCGACGATTGATGCCAGAATATTACGGTTGAGCCGTGAGGTATCATTTACACGGAAATACTCGGTGAAGAAGTAGTCAGGACTGCCATATTGGGCAATGACTTTCATAAACCAGAGGTTTGTTACGTCTTGCATGGGTGCAAGAGCAGTCAGAGGTAAGTTTTTGTCGAGTGGTGGGGGGAGCGATACCGGGGACATAAGGGGCAGGGGAGGCAGAGGGGCAGAGGGGCAGGGGAGGAAAAATTTGATTTTTAGGGTTGAGTAACTATAGCGATCGTAAATCATTCGTGAAAAGTTAGATCCCCGATTTCTTGGCAGAAGTCGGGGATCTAGATAGGGTAAATTTTCAAAAAATCAAATAGGATTGCTATAAAAACAAATCCTCATTCTCTAATTATGGGGATCGAATTATTGCCTGTTATCTGTTCCCCATTTTCTCTGAACGTACAAGCGATCGCACGATAATACTAAGCAAATTACTAACTACAGCCAACCAAGAATTTAACTAAATTATCAACTACCAGATCGGAAACTAAATATTATCCAAATAGTTGAGTACTAGGGTAAAAAGTGCATAATTCACGACCATGAGGATGCCGATAACTACATGTGGTGTTTTAATCGATGTCATTGTAACTTTCATAAGTTAAGTCCCACTAAGAGTACAAAAGCGGGAATCTTGTTCCCACTGATAGGGCTTGATTACCCTACAATTTGTATCCTTGCTCTCTACTCATGAAATCAGTTGAAATACTGAAATCTTTTCTCATCCTATTAGTTAATTAGGTATGGTTACTGTTATGAAAAGCGAACAAGGGACGGGGAACAGGGAACAGGAAAATGTCCAAAATTCAATTCAGGCTATTTATCTAACGACGCATTGAAACTGAAATATTTTATTTTCTCAGAGATAAATAGTTGTGCTTGAAACCTAATATTTAGCTAGGCTTTTAAGGCTATTAAGATAAGACACTTTTCAAACAACCTCTGACAACTAAAAACGTAAAATTTCCCACTCGTATTCTACCGGACAAGGTATGACTTCCCAAACCAACCCTTCACCAGGTTCCAACATCACCTCCACATACAGTTCTTCTACAGGTGTTGTCGCTATATCTTCATTGTTAGGAAACGTTTGTAAATCTTCCGTAAGCAGTCTGAGTTGAAACCCCGCAGGAATCATATTTTCTCGATTTGCACTGCGTAATTCCCAGCGCCAAATCTGTTCTTCTGGGTTGCCTTGAGGAAAAATCCGTAATTCATAAGTATTTTCAGCTACTATTATTTGTCGAGATAACCCTAAAACAGACACAGATGTTTCTCGGCTCCTCATTCCTGAAGGCAAGGCTGTAAACTGCTGTAACTGCCAGCCAAGTTGTTGGGCAAAATTTGATACGCCTTCTTGCAGCCATTGCCCTATTGATGCTGGTTGGGCAATTCCTTGGCGCAATTCATACAAACGTTGTCGCCAACCGCCATGAACTATTAACGATGCCCAAAGCGAAAAGGGAACTTCTAAGCGGGGAAATTTGATATCTGCATTACTCAATCTTGCGAGTAAATTGTTAGCTTGGGTTTGGGGTAATGGTGGTAGAGGCTCAACTGGTACGCGTCTGGTTTCTTCAGTATGAAATTGGCGATTTACCCAAAGTACATTCAAGTCTGGGATGAGATCTTCAAATTCTAAACTGTAAGTGCGATCGCCTGCATCATAAACGCCCAAAGTTTTCACTTGTTGATGAGTTGTGTAACCAAAAACTCTCATCCAGCCTTCATCTGGATTGAATTGCACAGCCAAATAATAGTCAGCTACCCATTCAGGAATATCCACCCATTCTTGAGGGATGCGTAATTCATCCACATCGATTGCTAAAGTGGGAATCAATACCAAACGAGCATCATCAAAATTAATAGTTGTACCATTCACAAATTCCCAAAAACTAGGTAATATTGCCGTGTTAGGAAATACCCTAGCATTGGGCGTAATCTCTGCTTTTAACCAAGCCAAAAATGTTTCTACACAAGCTTGATTCACCCAAGCGCGTTGACGACCGCCGTTTGTAGAGTAACTCTGTTCTAAATATGGCGATGTCTGAACAATTTCTAGCAACAAATTGCGATCGAGAACTAAATCGGCAGAGATATTAAACATAATCAGGATACCTTGAGTTTAAGGATTTTGATTAATAGAATCATAGTAATGCTCGAGCCATTCTTCTAAAATTTGATTCATACCCTGTAATACGACACAATCCGGGGAAATATGCAAGGAATTCAGACTCCACTCCGCTAAAATCTGAAGTAAAGAACGTTTGATGCTAGATAGGCGGCGAGAAACTGTATATTGCTTCATTTCTAGCTGTTGGGCGATTTGTTGTTGAGTCAGTCGTTGCTGATAATAAGCTTGGAGTAATTTTTGAGATTGAAGATCTAAAGCTGTTAAAGCATTGATGATAACTTGATTTATTTGTGCTTGTTGCGTTTCTCTACTTGTAGCTTCTTCTCGCTCAATAATTTCTGTGAGTAAAGATGGCGGCAAATCTGCGGATAATGTATCTAATAAATTAGGCGAGCCTTCTCCATCAATACGAACATCCACAGAGACAAACTTGGGATAAAGAAAATCACGCACAGCTTTAGCACAGCTACTCAGCCATGCTTCCAACTTTTCTGGAGTCCCTTGACTCAAGCTTTGTCTATTGTACAGTTGAGTAATTTGCTGCCATGTAGTATTATCCGGTTTAGCCAACTGACGGATTGTTTGGCGATCGCTAGTGTAGATTTCCTTAAAACATTCCCAAGCTAAGACGTAACTATCAATTTTTTGGCTGTTAAAACCTGCATTTTCTAAGGAATTTACCAACCGCTTGCGACTAACTTTATGCAATAAAGCCCAGTCAGTACAGATATCCGCTTCTTTTCCTAGACGCAGAGAGTCCTTAAGAAACCGTTCAAAAGCATATTGAGCATAGCTTTTTAAATTTGTACTGTATTCGGGATTAAAACTTTTAAGAATTTTATAAATGCAAGACATAGCAATCTGAAAACAATCTTCGACATTATATTGATTGCTAAAATTCAGAGCTATTTTTCTCGCTACCCAATAGCAAACCTCTTGCAAATAAGCAGAAATATGCCCCACCACTAAAGGGCTGGATTCAATTTGCCAGATTTTGTACCAGTAAAGCAACCAGAAATTTTCAGATTTTTGTTGTGGATATTGTTCTAAGCATTTTTTGATACTTCGCTGTAGCTTGCTATCTGTTACCCAAACGCTAAACCTATCTGCATCAAACTGCACAAAGGTCGAGAAGATGTCAATAATGCCCTGCCGGGGTTGCATGTAAATTTGTGAGTAAAGAAAATTTAAAGTTTACGAATCTTTAGCTAATTGTATTACGCAAGGCTCCCGGATTTTTCAGATTTTTGCCAAAAAATTTGCCTAACGGGTGTATAAAGACAAAAAGCGATCGTACTAATAACCAGAAAGAAGATTTACTAATTTCGTGAGGGAGGAGAAGTCACCTTAAGAAGGCAGGAGGCAGGAGGCAGAGGGCAGAAGGAATCTCCATAAATAAATTTAGGGGATTTAACTTTTGACATAGTATTTCTCGCACTACGCGTCTCGAAATATATGTTTTCTCTTTGTTCATAAATAAATAATGGTGCTTTTATCCCTGATGGCAGAGGTTGTTTTCTTTTTACAACTGAGCCTCCTGCCCTCTGCCCTCTGCCTTTCTTCGGTCACAGGAAGAGGAGGAATTGCCTGCACCCAATGGAACCATTGTAAAATGAAGTATCCACGGCACGATGGATAACATTAGATACCATAAATACTCCTGAAAATAGTAATGTAATTCATGAAAGTTCTCAATCTGCCCAGTAATTTTTAACGAAGGCAGGAGGCCGTTTTTGTAACGAGCTATAAATACTCGTTACAAAAACTTTGGACGAAGTACGGTTTTACACCCGATTGTTTTTGATAATTTTAGACTCACCTATGATTTTTTTATTTTATTAGCACAGTTAAACAAAGCTCATTACGAATTACGAATTACGAATTGATATCGCATCGCCATATCCGGAGTACTGACGTTGAACAAGTTAGTAATTTTAAAGTTAGGCGCAGGAAGTTTTGAGGCGGGGTTTCCGATAACTCTACAAATTGGTGATGAAAATGCTCGTGCCAATGTAGAAATTACTGGCGAATTACCACCAAACTCTGACATTCCCCTTTGTTACCATCATTGGCAGTCTATTTACTCTCAACTCAAATTTACTACCCGTCCTATCGGTATTCCGAAGCAATTAAAACAAACTCATTCTTTAGAAGATTGCCAACAAGCTGCTGATACTTTAAGAGTTCATTTAAATACGTGGTTATCTTCCCAAACTTTTCGCCCCATCCGCGAAAAATGGCTGGAAAAACTTTTACCAGAAGACTATATTCGCGTCTTATTACAAACTCATGACCTGAGATTGCAAAAACTTCCTTGGCATTTGTGGGATTTGTTAGAACGCTATCCAAAAGCTGAAATTGCTCTGAGTGCGCCTAGTTACGAACAAGTTCATCGCAACTCACCACCTAAACCCCAGGTGAAAGTTTTAGCTATTTTGGGTGATAGTCAGGGAATTGATATTCAAGCTGATAGTCAGCTACTCAAAGAGTTACCTTATGCAAATATTACCTTCTTGGTTGAGCCATCAAGTAAAGATTTGACCGATCAATTATGGGAGCAAGATTGGCAAATTTTGTTTTTTGCTGGACATAGTACTACCGATAAAAGCGATGATACAGGAAAAATTTATATTAATCAAACAGAGAGTTTGACAATTGCTCAGTCAAAGTACGCTTTGCGGAAGGCTGTGGAACGGGGTTTACATCTGGCGATTTTTAACTCTTGCGATGGTTTGGGTTTGGCGCGGGAGTTTGCAGATTTACACATACCCGAAATCATCGTCATGCGAGAACCGGTTCCTGATAGGGTGGCGCAACAATTTCTGAAGTATTTTTTAGAAGCTTTTGCCCGTGGTGAATCTTTATACTTAGCAGTTAGAGAGGCGCGGGAACGGTTGCAAGGATTAGAAAGTCAATTTCCCTGCGCTACTTGGTTGCCTGTAATTTATCAAAATCCAGCAGTGATGCCTCTATTATGGCGAGAATTGCATGTCAACCAAAATAGTCAGTTAATAACTTCTGTACCGCAAATCTCATCTAGGGGAAGTATCAACCGACGACAAGCTTTGTCTGCGGTGATGTTTACCAGCATAGCGATCGCACTACTATTAATGGGAGTACGATATTTTGGTTTACTGCAATCGTGGGAATTGATGGCATTCGACCAACTGCTGCGTCTGCGTCCCCAGGAAAAGCCAGATTCGC
Organism: Nostoc sp. DedSLP01; assembly: GCA_034530875.2. Classification (GTDB taxonomy): domain Bacteria; phylum Cyanobacteriota; class Cyanobacteriia; order Cyanobacteriales; family Nostocaceae; genus Nostoc. The sequence continues at coordinate 86,713 of JAVRCJ020000007.1, read as the reverse complement.
GCATACTGGTAATTACTGTCACTGAAGCAGATGTACAAGCCCAATCTGATAATAGGCGGGGGTCGCTATCAGATGAGGCTTTAGGTAAGTTGTTGGCAAAATTAGAGGCATATCAACCAAAAGTAATTGGTTTGGATATATACCGAGATTATGCCGTACAGCCAACTTATCCAGACTTGGCAGCGCGATTGAAAAAAAGCGATCGCTTTGTGGCAGTATGTAAAGTTAGCGAGCCGCAAAATAGCAAATCAGGCATTAAACCACCACCAGAGGTTGCTGCCAACCGTCTCGGCTTCAGCGATATCGCCATTGATGCCGATAATGTAGCACGCCGTCATCTGTTGGCTTTAACTCCCCCTCCTTCATCTCCCTGTACTGCACGTTATGCCTTAAATGTAGAATTGGCACTACGCTATTTATACCCTCAGGGAATTGAGTTAAAATTCACTTCTGATGGGGCATGGCAACTAGGAAAGCTCACTTTTAAACCCATCGAAGCCCACACTGGAGGCTACCAAGGTGTTGATGCTTTGGGACACCAAATTCTACTCAATTATCGCTCCTTTTCTGACTTAGAAGCGATCGCTCCCCGCATCACCTTACAAGAAGCACTAACAGGTAAACTGCAAGTCGATGCGGTGAAAGACCGGATAGTTATCATTGGCACAACAGCCGAAAGCTTTCGCGATTATTCATTAACTCCCTACGCCTCGTCCCAAGGACAACCACAGGAAATAGCAGGAGTATTTTTACAAGCACAGATGGTCAGTCAATTAGTGAGTGCGGCTTTGGATAGCCGACCTTTGTTATCGACTTGGCAGATATGGGGTGAAGTAATTTGGATATGGGGTTGGGCTATTGTAGGAGGCTTGCTAGCAATTTATCTGCGGCCGCTAATTTACTTAAGCTTGGCAGTTGGGGTAGTATTCCTGAGTTTGTACGGCTTTTGCCTGATATTATTAATACTATACAGTTGTTGGGTTCCTTTAGTACCAGCAGCGATCGCGTATGGTACTACTACTCTCATCTTAGTAGCGGTCATCAAGCATATTCAACCAGCACAAACAATTCCTAATCAAAATTAAAATTCTTACCCCGATTACAAAAAATTTAGCTACATATTTATGCTCTTAGGATTGCCGTAGGATAAAGATATAAAACCCATTGATTCTTAATTAATATCATTTTCCTAGATTACAAACTATGAAAACTATTCAACACATCATAGTCTTGGGGATAGCATTCACTAGTAACATATCCTATCCCCTACAACTGCAAGCTTTACCAGTTAATAATCATCTTGCTAATAATCATTTTGCCTCAGTCAAATTCATCCCACCACCGCCACCACCAGACCGAAGTGCAACAGGTTCTAGAGGCGGGGCTGCAAGCCGTGGATGCAAAGCAACTAATCAAACATTAACAGCCTTAGTACCAACCTACGAGCATACTCTTAACCAAGGTAAGCAACTGGTAGATCCTCCCATAACTCAAGTTTGGGGTTTAACAAACTCTGAAAATCCTAACTTTTTCTTTTTTGTTCCATATAATGCCTCATCTATTGCCGACATTGAGTTTGTTTTAAAAGACGAGACAATCAAAAAAGGTCAGACTTTATACAGAACTTCACTAACGCCACCAAAATCACCAGGAATTATTAGCGTTAATTTACCTGCCAGCGTCACCTCATTGCAAATGGGAAAAATGTATCACTGGTTTTTTAAGGTAAAGGTGAAATGCGACGAAACACAACTGATAACGCTAGATTATGTAGAAGGTTGGGTGCAAAGAGTTAATCAAAATTCAACATTAGAAGAACAACTCAAACAATCCTCACTCCAAGAAAAGACCGCGCTTTATGCCGAAAATGGTATTTGGTACGATGCGATCGCGAGTTTGGTAGAATTACGCCTGAGCGATCGGCAAAATCAGACTTTACTAACAAAGTGGAAAACTTTGCTCAATTCCGTCGGCCTAGAAGAAATAGCTAATCAACAACTGATTGATTGTTGCAAACCTTTGAATCAAGATAATTAAATCGCAATCCCCGGTAGGGGCTTTACAGCTGTCATTGATTTGAACGGGGTGTAGGGTGTGGGGTGTAGTGAAGACGGCGCCCTAAGAGGATTCCGATCCCTCAGGGCGCAAGCGTCGCCGAAGTTGACGGGGCTTGTGACGATAGAGGTTGTGGGAAAGAGTTTTTCCCCACACCCCACACCCCGCCCCAACGGGTTTAAATCCTTGTCCAAACCCTTCTGTGTTCCCCGTTAAGCCTTAATCGGTAGCGTGACTACAAACTCTGTTCCATCTTCCAAGGTGGTATCTACTTCAATTGTGCCGTCATGAGCTTCCACTACGATTTGACGGGCGATCGCTAATCCTAATCCAGTGCCTTTACCGACAGCTTTGGTAGTGAACAAATGGTCAAATACTTTTTGCTTCACTTGTGGGGACATTCCCACTCCGTTGTCTGCAATGCGAATGACAACGCCATCGCCTGATTGGGTGACGTTAGTTTGAATGGTAATGCAATTGGGTTTTGCAGCGATCGCTTCTATACTCTTGCCAAGATTAGATTCTTCTAGGGCATCAATGGCATTTGCTAGCAAATTCATAAATACTTGGTTGAGTTGTCCGGCAAAGCACTCGATGGGAGGTAATGCGCCATAATTTTTAATTACCTCAATTGCTGGGCGCAATTCGTTGGCTTTCAAACGATGTCTGAGAATTAAAATTGTGCTGTCAATGCCGTCGTGAATGTTGAAGGGCACTTTGTAATCTTTATCAGTTCTGGAAAAAGTTCGCAAACTATTGCTGATACTACGAATGCGATTAGCGCCCAAATTCATCGAGTCGAGCAACTGGGGTAAATCTTCGCGCAAGTACTCCAGGTCGATCGCCTCAATTTCATCTTCGATTTCCGAACCAGGATCGGGAAACTTTTCTTGGTAAAGATTGATTAACCCCAACAAATCTTGGACATAATCTTTTGCTGGTTCGATGTTGCCAGAAATAAAACCGACGGGATTGTTGATTTCATGTGCAACGCCAGCTACGAGATTTCCCAAAGCTGACATTTTTTCATTCTGGACTAATTTCAGCTGCATCTGCTGTACTTCTTGCAGCGATCGCTCTAATTGTTGACTGTAGTGTAGCGATTGTTGATACAAGTGCTGAGATTGTTGATACAAACGAGCATTTTCTAAAGAAATAGCTGCCTGAGTACATAGAAGATTCAGGATATCAACGCGATCGTCAGTAAACGCGCCAATAGAATGATTGTTTTCTAGATACAAAATCCCCAATAATTTGCCTTGATGCAAAATTGGACTACACAAAATACTCCTGGGCTGATGCTCCTGAATATATGCATCATTACTAAATCTCGGATGCACTATTGCATCAACAATCACCAATGGTTGCAAACTACGTTTCACCGTGTTGATTGGACTCAGGGGTATTTCTAAACTTTCCTCCATCGGTTGGGGATTGAGTAGGGTTGCGGAATTCTCGATATTAGCGATCGCTTGCACTAGCAAACGGCCGTTTTCAGACAGCAGCAACACGCACTTATCAGCGCCAGCATTTTCTAAGGCAACGTGCAGCAACGTAGAGACGAGTTTTTCTAATTCAATTTCACTCGAAAGGGTTTGCGAAGCTTTGAAAATCACCGCTAAATCTAAAGCAACAAAAGTATTGCTATTACTTGAAGAAGAATGATGAGAATTTCCCCGACTAGATCCAAGGGTTGTTTCGTGAGTTGAGAAATTCAAATGCACTTGTTCGAGGATAGGAACTAAAAGTTGGGGATAACGAGTTTCTAAATCGGTAACTTTGGCTTTAGCTCCCCAACGCGTATAGCAGTAATATGCCTCAATCGTGTAGTTTTGCGCGATTTGCTGTTTGCCCCAGTCGAGATAAAATTTGGCGGCGAGTTCGTTAGCGATCGCTTCTTGCTGAATGTAGCCCTGCTGTTTGGCGCTTTCTATAGCTTGGTCATACATTTGGATGGCGGTGGCTTTGTTACCCAATACCCGGTTTCTTTCTGCTTCGACCAAACACCATAGATGTTGATAGTTCATTGGGGCATGAGTTGCCCATTCCTGCATCAGTGCTTGGTTTTCATCTACCTGTTGCAGATATTGCTGCTGCTCGCTGGCTGATACCTCTGGGTAATGCGCCAACAGCGATAGAGACGAATACAGGTTATAATTTACGATATGAATTGTGGACATAGCAAAGTTTTGATATGGTTTTGCTGCTCGCAGAATTTCCACCGCATCACCATAAGCTGCAAACAAATAGGCAAGAATCAGTTTGTATAAATATACAAGAAATACGATGAAGCCCAGGTTATTTTGAATCCAGATTGGCAACATTTCTATTTCATTGCAACTCTCACCAACCAAACGCAACTTATCAATTGCACTACCACTTAAATTTAATAAAAATTGTCTGCTGACTTTGCTATAAATTTGCTGATACTCTTGTTTTAAATTTTGAATAATTTCAAGATACTGAGCTTGCTTGTCAAGCACTGTTTCTAACTCTGGCTCAGTATGAAAACAAAAATCGCAATATGTTGTAGCGTTGTAGCAAGCAAATTCTAAATCTCCAGTTTCCAATCCAACATGAAATCCTTCCTGCAAAGGTTGCAAGCAGGTTTGTAAGTGTTCTTTCCAGTAGCGAATGTTGCCATTAAACATCATGTAAACTTTAGATTTCAGCTTCCTGCTATCAAAACGATCTAACAGCTCCATCGCTATCTGACCAAACTTATAACCAGACTCAATATCCCCCCCACCACAGAGTAACAATCCATAGATGACATAGGCATAAGCGGCAAGGCTAGAATTGCCATATCTAATGCACAGATTGACCATTGTAAAGACAATTGATGGATACATTTGGGGATGAGCAAGGTAAACCGCCGGCCCAACGGTCATCAAAATTCGCTGTGCTGCTAGTTTATCCGGGTCGGTCATTTCTGGCAGGGCGATTAATGCTTCATTCTCTAAGGTGGCGATCGCTTCTTGCTCTAAACTGACACCTAACATCTGCAAGACATCTAATGCTATGTCTACCGCTGACTGCATTTGATTCTGAGAAATTAAAGATTGAATTTTAATTTCGTAAACTCTAGCTTTTTGTAATGTATCCCGAACATTTTCCAGAAGCGTCTCTATTTGCAGATTTGCTTGCTCGTAATTCGTATTCAGGTATTCTGTTTCTGCTGCTGTTAAATACAAATTCAGCGTTAAATCGTAGTGAGTCTGCCAGCTATCTGGTTCTAAAAACATTATGCCTGTATTCAAATATCTCAATGCAGCTTCGTATGCTGTTGCAGATTTTGCCTGACGACCGGCTATGAGATTGAGATTGGCTAATTGCTCTCGTTCGCTAGGATTATCAATTAATTCCGCACCCAGATTGAGATGGTTAATAAGATTGAAAATTTTCTCTTGCTGGTCTGCTGCGGGTGTATTTTCTAACAAACGTCGCCCAATTTTCAGGTGAGTTGCTTGCTTTTGGTCTTGAGGAATCAATGAATAAGCTGCTTGCTGGACGCGATCGTGCAAAAATTTATAAGAAACTGTGATTTGTTCTTTATCTTTAGTCTTTCGTTCGCTATTTCCTAATGACCCATGACTAATGACTAATGAGGAATCCTGATAAAACTTATAAACATCATTCTGCGGTAGAATCAACCCGTCTTTCAGAGCTACCCACAAATCGTTAGCGGTTTGGGTTGGGGATTTTTCATAGGCGATCGCTAATGTTTCTAAGTCAAAAGAATTACCAATGCAAGCTGCTAACTGCAACACCTCTTGAGTAGCTTGGGGTAATTTCTGGAGTTGCACTGCCATGAATTCTACGACATTATCATTCAACGCCAGCGATCGCACCTGTGCAATGTCGCATTCCCAATAACCGCCGTGAAAATTGAATGCAATCAGTCCATCTTCATATAATGCTTTAAGAAATTGAGTCGTGAAAAATGGATTTCCTTGAGTTTTGCTAAATATTAGTTCTGTTAACGGCAAAGCTAACTCTAGGGAACAGCTGAATGTATCAGCAACCAACTGATTCACCGACGCAGGATCTAACGGAGCAAGAGTAATGGTATTGACTGTAGTCTGTGACTTCTCAATTTCTTGCAGCGTCAGCATTAGTGGATGAGTGGCACAGACTTCATTATCTCGGTAAGCCCCAATCAGCAACAGATATCGGCTATCTATTTCGCTCGTTAACAGTTGCATAAATTTGAGAGAAGCAGAATCGGCCCATTGCAAGTCATCGATAAAGATCGTCAGAGGACGATCTTTGGTCGTAAACACCTGGATAAATTTTTGAAATAAGATATTGAAGCGGTTTTGAGCAGCACTACCAGAAAGTTCAACAACAGCAGGTTGTTTGCCAATAATCCGTTCCAGTTCTGGGATTGTTTCAATAATGACTTGAGCGTTTTCTCCCAAAGCCGAAAGAATTTTGTGCCGCCATTGCTCTAATTGCGTATCAGTTTCACTGAGCAATTGGTCGATTAAATCGCGAAATGCTTGTAAAAAAGCAAACAGAGGAATGTTGCGCTGAAATTGGTCGAATTTGCCTTTAATAAAGTAGCCTCGTTGCCGGACAATTGGTTTGTGGACTTCGTTAACTACAGCAGTTTTGCCGATACCCGAAAAACCTGCTACTAGCATCAGTTCGCTACGTCCTTGAGAAACTCGCTCAAAAGCGGCGATTAAACTTGCTACTTCGTTATAACGACCGTAGAGTTTTTCTGAGATGATGAAGCGATCGCATACATCTCGTTGTCCAATTTCAAAGTTCTCAATTTCCCCAGTTGTTCGCAGTTGGTTCAAACACATCTCTAAATCGTGTTTTAGCCCCAAAGCACTCTGATAGCGGTCTTCGGCATTTTTCGCCATCAACTTCATCACTATATTTGCAATCACCTGCGGAATTTCTTCCCTCCTGCCTTCTGCCTCTTTGAAGTTCCGTTCGCCCCTGGCGTTGCCGTAGGCATCGGAGGAAGCCTCCCCTCGGACTTCTCTGTGCCTCCTGCCTCCTGCCTCCTGCCTTCTGCCTTCTAATAAAGGTGGTTGTTTGGCAATATGACAGTGAACTAGTTCCATCGGATCGTTAGATTGGAAAGGCAATTCTCCGGTGAGTAGTTCAAAGAAAGTAACACCTAAAGAGTAGAAATCGCTGCGGTAATCAATTCCTCGGTTCATGCGTCCGGTTTGTTCTGGCGATATATATGCAAGGGTACCTTCCAAAACATTAGGACTATAAATTTCCTGGGTTTCTCTATACAGTGAAGAAGCAAGACTGAAATCAATTAACTTTACTTGCTTGGTATCTGGGTTAATTAAAATGTTGGCAGGATTAATGTCTTTGTGAACGATGCGGTGGCGGTAAAGTTCATCAAGAATTGCGGCTAAAGCGATCGCAATTTCTAAAAATGCTTGCAGGCGATGCTTCCCAAGGGATTTTTCCAAGGAGCGATCGCTATTGTTGGTGATTTCTTTATATATCCACTCTCGCAAAGAGATCCCACCAAAATCCTCCATCACTAATGCATAGCTGTTGTGGTAATTCTCTAGACCGTAAAGACGAACAATACCCCCAAAATCAAGATTTTTGGCAATAGTGTACTGATTGCGGAATTGAAGCAATTCATTGAATGTCGGATACTCTTGTTTCAGTATCTTAATGACTACTGGCAGTCGATCGACCTCGCGGATTGCACGGTAAACTAGGGTTTTAGAGCCTGCATACACTCGCTCGCTAATTCTATAACCCAGAATCTTGGTAAGTGAATCAACTGCTGTAGTCATTTTTACTAAATTTAATAACGAAACTAATTCATTTACATGTTTCCCAAATATTAGCGATTTCTAACTCACTTAGTCGAACAATCCAATTTCTCAAACCCTAATTATTGCCTTAGTTGCTTTCATTTTTTGAGATAAATTAGCCAAAGTTAATTATTTTTAACCTTTGTTAAGTACGGAAAAGCTATTTAGTATGGATATGTAAAATACAGCCTCATTTCTCTCATAATTCTTGGAGGCGATCGGCAAAATTTCTCAGGTTGTTAATAATATAAAAATAAGAGTTTATATTTATTAAACCTCTTGCAAAAGTCCTTCTTTGCGTTCTCTTCTCTGCGCCTCTGCGCCTCTGCGTGATATAAAAAATTATTTATGCAAGAGGTCTATTCAATCCTTTTTCTGAAGCTAAACCAAAAAAATTACTCTAAAATTTTTGTTGATGCTTACAACTGAGGAGTACCACTCTATTAAAAATTTCAATAGAGACGTTGAATTGCAACGTCTCTACATCTGGTTTGATCCTGCAATTTAGCTTAGTTAATTTGATAACAAGCAAGCCTTTTTGTCAGTTTATTATACAAATTATTTGTTGTTTTGGGTAATTTTGCTAGTCCTTGAGACAAAGTTGTAATGGCTTTTTCTTTGTTTCCTAATTGCATATATATATTAGTTATTTGTTCTAATACTATTAACCGATAAGGTTCAAATTCTATGCCATTACTAACTTTCAAAGCTTCTTCATAAAGTGTAGCATCAATATATTTGATTGCTATTCTCAGCAAAGCTTTATCTCTAAAAGCAGCAAAACTGATTTTTTTAGCTATTGTACTAGCCTGGGTAAACGTTTGTAATCCTTTATCCCGTTGTTTTAACTCCAAATATTTCGCACCTATGTCTGTTAGCACATAAGCTTGAGTTTCCATCTCATCAATAGATTGAGCTACTTGAATCGCTTTTTTAAATTCTGCAATTTTGAAATAAAGTAAAGCGATTTTTTCTAGCAAATAAGGTTTAGAATAAGTTTGAAGTATCTCTGTATAATCGCCATAACCTGCATCATTGCCTAAGCGATCGTACTTTGATTCTCCAACTGGCAAAGTTGCAGTAATTTTCGCAGCTTCGGATAAAATTTCTACTGCTTTCTGTTTTTGTCCAGCTTCTCCATATTTATCGGCAATTTCTATCAAAACTGTAGAACGGTTACGAACATTTTCTAATGTTTGAGCTACAGCAAATGCTTGTGATAAAACAGCATTAATTTTCTCTGGTTCGCCACTAATAGGATAACTATCAAGAACTAAAGCTAGAGCTTGGGCTTTTCCTTCTGCTGTCTCAATAGTTTCGATAGCTTTGATAGTTTGAGATAAGACTTCAGAAGGTATATTTTTATTAGGATCTGCGGCAGATTTTTTAACCACTTCAACTAAAGCATCAATATTGAATGTCCCATCTATATCTTGAGTTGCTTTCAAGGCTAATTGATATTCTCTAAGAATGGCATATCTAATAGCAACTTCCTGTAACAATGGAATTCTTTCACTTGGCTCTTTTATCTTGAGCGCTGTAGAAAATGCTAGGGATAAAATCTTAGATGCTGCTTTTTGATTTCCTGCTTTGGTATAACTATCAACAATATCAACTAAAGCCCTAGTTTTATATTCAGATTCCTTAATATTAATCGCAACTTGTAAAGCCTCATTATACTTTTCTAATTTACTATATTCCTGGGTAATTTTTTGAGAAACTGTAAAGGAATTAGGGAAAGATGCCTTATTTTCTTGAGTTTTAATATCTTTTAGCGTTCGTAGAGAAGATGTTAGAAGTGTAATTGTTTTATCTAAGATTCTCAGCTGTGTATATTGTTGGGCTATATTAACTAAAGCATCTCCTTTTAAAGCAGGATTTTCTATATTGTTAGTAAGATTTACTGCTTGGGCTAGAATTTCGCTAGCTTTGTTTTTTTCTCCTTGTTCGTAGTAGCCCAATGCTAGATTAGTTAATGGTTCAATTTTCGAGTAAGGATATTCAATAGTATCGATCGTTTTAGAAATTTCGTCTAATATGATTGCTTTAGCTTGAGGATTAAATTTACTATACAAACTCAATAATGCCCGGAGTTCATTAATTTTATTAATCGCATCTAAAGGCGATTTTTTAATTACTTCTAATGTTGCAGACAAAATAACTAATGCTTGTTCGTTATTTCCCATTTCGATATAAGCATTAGCTACAGGATAGAAGAAATATGCTTCATTTTTTAACTTGGCAATATCAAAAGCAGAGGATAATATTTTTTCAGCCTCATTTTTTTGTCCAGCTTTAATATATTGTTTAGCAACTTCTACTATTTGCGTAATTTTACCGTAATCATCAAAATTGCTTTTAGCTTCTTCTAGCTGGCAAATCAATGCAGTTTGTGTTGTTTTGTTGATAGTTTGAGCAATTTGTGTTACTGCATTAGCTTCTACATTATTAATTAAGATCGTAAATCCCAAGCTACCCAAAATAATAGAACTGAATTTGTATGTCATATTTGACGAATACTACTCCTGGAAAATATAGATTTTATGTTTTTGTACCCTCAAAATATGTAATCAACTAGTAAAGGTAGTTTTACGGAAAATATCAACAAAAAAAACAACAGGAACAATCTGTTTGTTGGTTTCTTCTAGATAAAATTGGGGTCTAATTGTCCCACCATATTGACGTGCCATTTAACATAGTGGCAGATGTTGGTGCGGGGTTACACCGCACCATATACGAATTAGCCAAGACATGCTGCTAAATCTTGTTCTGGGGTAGTAATGAGTTTGAGATTAAAGGTTTTTTCGAGTAGCTTCACAACATTAGGTGTGAAGAAAGCCGGGAGTGTGGGGCCAATGCGAATATTTTCGATACCCAAGTAAAGCAGTGTCAAAAGAACGGCGATCGCTTTTTGTTCGTACCAAGATAGCACTAATGATAGCGGCAATTGATTAACATTAACGTTGAAGGCTTTGGCTAATGCTACAGCAATTTGAATCGCTGAGTAAGCATCATTGCATTGCCCTACATCCAAGAGGCGAGGAATACCATTGATGTCACCGAGATGGCGATCGAAAAACCGGAACTTGCCACAACCTAAAGTTAAAACCACACAATCATCCGGCATATTTTCTACTAACTCGCTGTAGTAATTGCGTCCCGGTTTAGCACCATCACAGCCACTAACTAAGAAAAAGTGGCGGATTTTACCTTCCTTGACAGCATTAACTACAGTATCAGCTACACCCAAGACAGCATTACGCGCAAAGCCTGTAGTTACGCTGCCGCGATCGCTTTTGTTCTCAAATCCTGGCAGTTCCAAGGCTTTTTGGATAATTAGTGAAATATCTTGAATGCTGACATGTTGCAAACCAGGATAACCCACAGGCCCCAAGGTAAATACTTTGTCTTTGTAAGATTCATGGGGAGGCATGAGGCAGTTCGTCGTCATGACAATCGCACCAGGGAAATGTTCAAACTCATGGGTTTGATTTTGCCATGCTGTGCCGTAGTGCCCGTAGAGGTGCGGGTAAGTTTGTTTCAGCTTGGGGTAGCCATGTGCAGGCAGCAGTTCGCCGTGAGTATAGACTTCAATGCCTGTGTTGGCGGTTTGTTCTAGGATGGCTTTTAACGCCAGCAAATCGTGTCCAGAAACGAGAATTGCTTTGCCAATTGTTGTGCCGAGGCTGACAACTGTGGGAGTCGGATGTCCAAAGGTTTGGGTATTTCCCGCATCAAGCAGTTCCATTGCTTTGAGGTTCATCTGTCCAACTTTCAAAGCCAGATCGACCCAATCTTGTAAACTCTTATCTTGAGTATCGAGATCTGCTAGAACTTGATGGAAAACAGAGCAGCCTTTTTGATGGTTTTGCAGCAACATCCAATGCTGGCGATCGCTATTTTAGGAACTTTTGCCAAACACCTACGAAAGTTAACACATTTGGTTGATAGCCTCTCGTTTCAAGAAGTCCCGGAACGCTTGGCAAAGTACTTATTAAATTTGAGCCATCGCAACGGTAATACTGATATTGTTAAGCTAGATTTACCTAAAAGACAACTTGCCGCATTACTAGGCACAATTCCAGAAACGCTATCCCGCACCTTTTATAAACTTAGCCAAGAAGGAATAATCGAAATCGATGGTACAACAATTCGCCTGTGCGATCGCCATCGGCTGAGTAACCTGGAACGCAAGAATTAACAACAAAGGTTAAATCACGTGTCTAACAATCAACAACAGCAATGCGAACTCTGCCGTAGAGAGATGGAATCTTTGACTGTCCATCACTTAGTTCCACGGCAAAATACCAAACGCAAAAAACAAGATCCAGGCCCAACAGTAAACATCTGTTCTCCCTGCCATCGTCAGATTCATGCCTTGTTTGACAACAAACTACTTGCCAGAGAACTTAATACTTTAGAAAAACTCACTAACGAACCGCAAATGCAAAAATTCTTGGCATGGGTAAGAAAACAAGACCCCGGTAAGCGAGTTGCAGTCCATCGCTAAAAAATCAGGTGCGGGTAGGTAGGCGATCGCGCCATATCTAAAAAGTTAAGTTTAGTATCAAATTAAATCTCCTCTTTTTAGAGAGTGATAACTTATTAATTGAAGCACTAAAGCTTCCCTGGCAGATTTAACAGCCAATGTTCAATTTAGTTAAGAGGTAAAAACGCTGTTTCATCTTAATCTGTCTCGTCAACTGACAACAACACCCAACTCGAACGCTGATATTTCCTCCTAATGGTGGATAGAGGGTAATGTGACCGATAGCTCAATATATTTCAATCGGTACAACCCTAAACTGTTGATGGATGTGAGGAAGTGACTAAGTGAGTAGAGCTTGGGTGTTGTTGTTTTAGAAATATAGCAATCCTATTTGATTTACAAACTACTCGTAGAGGCAGGGAATAGGGAATGGGGAATAGGGAATAGATGTGTTTGCAACTCATTTAGGACTGCTATATACCCTTTGAGAATTAAATCAACTTAAGCCTTGGCGAATGAAATTCGCAGCTATACAGGCGTACTCCTACGGAGAAGCAAGCTACGCGTAGCGTCTCGTAGAAAAGTCTGCCTGCCTTGTCTTAAGGGAAAATCAACGTTTTGAAACCCAGGATCGGTAGCTTTTGTTTGTGTAGACGCGGTTTCTAACCGCCCCTATATATTCTGGTTTACCGAACTGAAAAATTCCAGGAAACCGTAATCTTTTCCCTACTTAATTGAGTACGGTAATTATCATTTTCTTAGGTGATGAAAACCGAAATTACCAGAATTTTGACCAAAGATAATATCAATATGTAAGCACTAAACGAAGTGCAAAAACAATTAAACAGAAACTATTTAAAGAGAGTTGGAGTTATGGCACTAGTTCGTTGGAATCCCTGGAGAGAAATTGACACTCTACAACGCCAAATCAACAGTTTGTTTGAAGATACGAGAGTACCATCGGCATCATTTGATAGAGATTTTATTAAAGTTCCAGCTGCTGAATTGCAAGAAACTGATGATGCTCTGCACCTGAAGCTAGAACTGCCAGGAATTGATGCTAAAGACCTGGATATTCAAGTTACTGAAGATGCTGTTTACATTAGCGGCGAACGCAAATCTGAAACTAAAACCGAAAACAATGGCACTACCAAGAGCGAATTCTACTATGGTAAGTTCCAACGTGTAATTCCTCTATCTGCTCGGATTCAAAATACCAATGTCACAGCAGATTATAAAGACGGTATCTTGAATTTGACACTGCCTAAGTCCGAGGAAGAAAAGAACAAAGTTGTTAAGGTTAATCTCGAACCTACTGCATAATGTGAAACAACTCTACCTCCTTTGATGATAGATTGAGCTAACTCAAAGCCCGGTTATTTTCAGCACCGGGCTTTTTTGAATATCGTTATCAAAAATCTTGGCAATAAATAAATCACCTCTATAGGTATACAGATGTACACCCATACGCATATATCTGTAGCATTATTATTTCAAATTGATAAGTAAGCAGACATAATTAAATGTAAAAACCAAACCAGCAAAACCTTTTATTATTGAGGGTTTTACCTCCTGCCTCCAGCAAGAACTGCCTCCTGCCTTATACTTATTACAAATTGAGGATTGTTTGCGATCGCAACAGAATAATCTTTATAATCCTATCTAAAATTTTAAATCCTGCTAATTTTTTTATCTGACGCGAAAACTCAGATGGCCTTTGGGAATACTAACTTCATCAAACAAAAACGAACTTGTACGATGAGGTAAGTATAAATGAGTATTGCGAGTCAAAGCCCGATTATTCCTGGATATGAGATTAGCTCTCAACTTTATGCAGGTTCCAGAACTAGGGTATATCGAGCAATCCGAGAACAGGGAACACTCGCAGTAGTCATTAAACTTCTAACATCTGAATATCCTAGTTTCAATGAATTATTACAATTTCGCAATCAATACATTATTAGCAAAAATCTGAATATTCCTGGTATAATTCATCCCTTATCGTTAGAAACCTGTGGAAACGGTTATATTTTGGTGACGGCAGATGGTGGTGAAATTTCTTTACGAGAATATATTAAAACTACTACTATCTCTCTAGTTGAATTTTTCGCGATCGCCATTCAATTAACTAATATTCTCCACGGTTTACATCAAAACCGTGTAATTCACAAAGATATCAAACCTGCAAACATCCTGATTCATCCCGAAACTAAACAAGTTCAACTTATTGACTTTAGTATCGCCTCGTTATTACCTAAAGAAACTCAAGAACTTAAAAGCCCCAATGTTTTAGAAGGAACCCTCGCTTATATTTCACCCGAACAAACTGGGAGAATGAATCGAGGTATAGATTATCGCAGCGATTTTTATTCCTTGGGCGTTACATTTTATGAATTATTAACAGGAGAATTACCCTTTATATCTGACGATCCGATGGAATTGGTGCATTGCCATATTGCTAAAATGCCTGCGGAATTAAGTTACACGAAAGAAATTCCGCAGGTGCTTTCTAATATTGTGATGAAGTTGATGGCGAAAAATGCTGAAGACCGTTATCAAAGTGCCCTGGGTTTAAAATTTGATTTAGAAAAATGTCTGATCCAATTCAAAGAAACTAGTAAAATTGAAGATTTTGAAATTGGTCAGCACGATGTATGCGATCGCTTTACAATTGCAGACAAACTTTATGGGCGAGAAAAAGAAGTTGCCATCTTACTCCAAGCTTTTGAGCGCGTAGCCAATGGCACATCTGAAATGATGCTAGTGGCGGGATTTTCGGGGATTGGTAAAACTGCGGTAGTCCATGAAGTTCATAAGCCAATTACCCGCCAGCAAGGGTATTTCATCAAAGGCAAATTTGACCAGTTTAATCGCAATATTCCCCTATCAGCTTTTGTCCAAGCTTTACGGGATTTAATGGGGCAATTATTATCAGAATCTGACGCGCAATTAGCACAGTGGAAAACTAAAATTCTCGCAGTTGTGGGTAACAACGGACAAGTTTTGATTGAGGTGATTCCGGAATTAGAAGTTATTATCGGTCAGCAACCTCCAGCACCAGAACTATCAGGAACTGCGGCACAAAATCGCTTTAATTTATTGTTCCAAAAATTTATTGCTGTCTTTACCACGGAAGAACATCCGTTAGTAATGTTTCTCGATGATTTACAGTGGGCAGATTCAGCTTCCCTGGCGTTGATTAAACTGTTGATGCAAGATAACAGCTATCTACTTTTGTTGGGGGCTTATCGAGACAATGAAGTACAAGCGGCACATCCGTTTATCTTAACAGTAGAAGCACTGAAAAAAGCTAACAAAACTGTTAATATAATTACCCTTTCACCTTTGGCATTGAGCGATACGAATCAATTAGTTGCTGATACATTACATTGTGCAGTTGAGCGAACGCGTCCCATCACAGAATTAATCGATCGCAAAACCCAAGGCAATCCGTTTTTTATCACCCAGTTTCTCAAAGCGTTACACGAAGATGGACAGATTCAGTTTAATCGCGATCGAGGATATTGGGAATGCGATCTTAGCCAAATAAATGCGCTTTCTCTCACTGATGATGTCGTAGAGTTTATGGCACAGCAGTTGCAGAAATTGCCAAAAGAAACGCAACAAATACTTAAATTAGCTGCTTGTATCGGCAATCAATTTGACTTAGCAACCTTGGCGATTGTTTGCGAGCGATCGTCAGCAGATACAGCAACGGCTTTGTGGAAAGCTTTACAAGAAGGGCTGATTTTGCCGCAAAGTCAAGTGTATAAATTTTATCTTAGCTATGATGAAGTAGATGCAAATACTAGCAATATTGAAAATCTCGTTTATCGTTTTCTGCACGATCGCGTCCAACAAGCTGCTTATTCTCTGATTCCTGAAGACCAAAAACAAACCACCCATTATCATATCGGACAACTACTCCTAGAAAAGATTTCTCCAGAAGCAACATTCGATCGCATTTTTGAACTAATCGGTCACCTCAACTATGGAACTGCTTTAATTACCGAACAAAGCGAACGCGACGAATTAGCACAACTTAACCTCACAGCTTGTCGCAAAGCCAAAAGCGCCACCGCCTATCAAGCGGGCCGGGAATATGTGAAAGTTGGATTATCTTTATTAGGAGAAAAAGCTTGGCAACAGCAATACGAAATCACCCTTACTTTTCATGAATTAGCTGCTGAATTAGCTTTCTTGTGCGGTGATTTTGAAATGATGGAACATTTCATCGATCTTGTAAGCGATCGGGCACATTCCTTAGTAGAAAAAGCCAATGTTTACCGAATCAGAATACAAGCTTATTCTTCTGGGAATCGACTTGCAGAAAGTCTGGCGATCGGTAGACAAGTTTTGCAACAATTTGGTGTCATATTTCCCGAAATACCAACACTGACAGATATTCAACAGACAATCCAAGAAATTAAGGAACTTATTGGCAACAGAGAAATTGCAGATTTAGTTCATTTACCTGTAATGACTGATGCAGAAAAACTCGCAACTCTTCAAATTACTAATAGTATTTTTCCAGCAGCTTTTAACTCCGGCTCTAGCTTATTTCCATTACTAGTTTCTCTGGCAGTTAAATTATCTATTCAATATGGAAATACATCGCTCTCAGCTTATAGCTATGCTTGCTGTGGCATCATTGTATGTAGTATGCAACAAGATGTAGATACAGCAACAAAATTTGGACAATTGGCGCTCGGTATCATCGCCAAATTTGATGCCAAAGCTGTAAAAGCTCAAGTCTTACCTGTGCTAGGACTGTTTATTGTCCACCGCAAATCTCACACTCAAGAATCACTATCAATCTCTCAAGAAGGTTATGTAACTGGACTCGAAGTCGGTAACCCAGAGTTTGCTGGATATTCTGCCTACGGTTTTTGTTTGAATTCTTTTTGGTGCGGTCAGCCCTTACCGACTTTAGAACAAGATGTACGCGCTTACTGCAATGGATTATTGCAATTGAACCAATTAACAGCAGCTAATTACTGCCGAATTTATTGGCAATCTATTTTAAATTTGCTGGGAGTTGGGGAGCATCCGGTTATTTTAGCTGGGGAAGCTGTGCAAGAAACTCAATTTCTGCCCTTATTATTGTCTGCTAATGATTCCATTGGATTATATTTCTTTTATTTGTATAAAGTGTTGCTTTGTTTCTTATTCGGGGAAATTGAGCAAGCGACAAACTATGTAGTTGAACTTAGAAAATATTCAACTGCTGGTGCTGGATTTGTCTCTGAACCTGCGGTTTATTTTTATGATTCTTTGATAGTTTTAGCAGCTTTGAATCCAGGATTGGAGGAGACATCGCAAGCATTAGAGCGCGTGGAACAAAACCAAACGCAACTGCAACAGCATTGGGCGCATTATGCACCGATGAATCACCAACACAAACTCGATTTGGTAGCGGCGGAAAAATGCCGAGTATTAGGACACAAAACAGAAGCCATTGAGTTATACGATAAAGCGATCGCTCTTGCTAAAGTTAACGGCTATATTCAAGAAGAAGCTTTGGGGAATGAATTAGCGGCTAAGTTTTATCTCGCTTGGGGTAAACAGAAGGTAGCCGCAGGCTATATGCAAGAAGCTTACTACTGTTATGCTCGTTGGGGTGCTAAGGCGAAAGTCGCCCATTTAGAACAACACTATCCGCAACTGCTAGCGCCCATTCTCCAACCTCCTCACCTGACAATTACACCTACCGCAACCATCGCTCATACCCTAGTGAAAAGTGTCACTAGCGCCAGTAGCGGCCAAAATTTGTGGTTAGATTTTCCGACAGTAATGAAAGCAGCACAGGCAATTTCTCAACAAATTGAATTAGAGAAACTATTAAAAACCTTAATGCAGATTGCGATCGCTAATGCTGGCGCACAAATCGGTTATTTTATCCTGCGCCAAGACGAACAATGGTTAGTTGTCGCTCAAGCCGACCGAGAACGCTCAAAAACTTTAGAAATTCCCCTAGAAGAATATCAAGAAATTCCCCAGAGTTTGATTTATACGGTAGCGCGAACTCAAAATACGGCTGTGTTTGAAAACTTGAGCGATGCAGTGCAATTTGCAGGCGATCGCTATATCATGACTCACAAACCTAAATCGGTGTTGTGTACTCCGATTAATCGCCAAGGAAAACTCATTGGAATTTTGTATTTAGAAAATAACTTAACTGTAGGCGCTTTTAGTAGCGATCGCATCGAGATTCTGCAACTGCTGAGTAGCCAAGCCGCCATTTCTGTAGAAAATGCTCGTTTGTATCAACAAACCGAAAACTATTCCCACACCCTAGAAGCAGAGGTAGAACGAAAAACCCAAGCTCTCAATCAAAAAGCTGAAGATTTAGAGCAAGCCTTGAAAAAATTACAACAAACTCAAGCCCAATTAATTCATAGCGAGAAAATGTCATCTTTGGGTCAAATAGTAGCTGGTATTGCTCATGAAATTAACAATCCTGTTAATTTTATCAAGGGTAATCTCACGCATACAGAAAGTTATATTGTAGAGATAACGAATTTGTTGCAACTTTATCAACAGGAATATCCTCAACCTAGTCCATTCATTCAAGCTAAGAGCGAAGAAATTGACCTGAATTTCCTGTTTGCAGATGTCAGTCAGATTTTAGAATCTATGAAGCTGGGCAGCGATCGCATCAGTAAAATTGTTTTGAGCTTACGCAATTTTTCTCGCTTGGATGAAGCAGAAATCAAAGCTGTAAACTTACACAGCGGCATTGAAAGCACGTTATTAATTTTGCAATATCGCTTGCAAGCATCTACAAATAAACCTGAAATCCGAGTAATCAAGGAATATGGCAATCTACCGCTGGTGAATTGTTATCCTAGCCAGCTAAATCAAGTTTTCCTAAATATCATTAATAATGCCATTGACGCTATTCGAGATAATCCCGAAAGTAGCGAACACCCGGAAATCCGGATTCGTACTGAAGCGATAAACACCGAACATTTGCGAATTGCGATCGCTAATACAGATAGTACGATTCCCGCGAGTATTCAAAACCGGATTTTTGACCCATTCTTTACAACAAAACCCGCAGGCCGCGGTACGGGTCTGGGGTTATTTTTCAGCTATTCGATTATCCAACAACATGGCGGTACTCTGAGCGTGCGATCGCAACCAAACCAGGACACAGAATTTGAGATTGTTCTCCCTATTCTTAGTTATTAGTATCTATAGAACTCCTACTTGATTTTTGCCAAGCTAGTACGCTTTTTTCCCTATTCCCTCTCTACGCGATATTTATTCGCATTCTTTTAGCTAAATTGTCAATTGAGTTTTGTTAAAAATAAGCAATGCTGTTACATTCCTAAATATTTAGTTTATTAAAGTTTAACAATAAAATCAGTTGAACTGGGCACTATTAATATACAAAGCAAATTATTTTGTGAATTTAAGAGTTTAATTTGCAAACACTTAAATGCATTCCAGTTCAATTCTCTGATTTTCCAACACAGCATAAATTATGTTAAATCTTCCTGGCTATTCTTTTGTAGAAACCTTAAACGAAGGTATTGATAGCTTGGTTTATCGCGCCCTCAAACAGATAGATAAAACTCCAGTCATCATTAAAATTCTCAAAGCAGAATATCCCACTTTAAAGCAGTTAACTGGATTCAAACACGAATATAATATTCTTAATAGCCTCATAGAAGTTAATGAAGTTATTCATGCTTTAGCTTTAGAAAAATATCAAAATAGGCTAGCTCTAGTTATAGAAGATTTTAATGCCATCTCCCTCAAGTATTTTAGCGATACTCATAAATTATCTTTAAAAAATTTCCTAACTATAGCTAATCAATTAGCATTAGCTTTAGCAAATATCCACCACAAACAAGTTATCCATAAGGATATCAAACCTCAAAATATTATTATTAATCCTGATAATCTGACTGTTAAACTCATCGATTTTAGTATTGCATCGCACTTATCTAGAGAAAACCCAACCGTCAGCAACCCCAACTTAATTGAAGGCACTCTTGCCTATATGTCTCCCGAACAAACTGGAAGAATGAATCGGTCGCTTGATTATCGTACCGATTTTTATTCTTTAGGGATTACCTTTTATCAAATGCTAACTGGTTTGCTACCTTTTGATAACAACGACCCTTTAGAAATAATTCACTCCCACATTGCAAAAACTCCTGCTTTCCCTCACGAGATTAATTCTGAAATTCCACTAGTGATTTCTCAAATAGTGATGAAACTCTTAGCAAAAATGGCTGAGGATAGATATCAAAGTGCCTGGGGGTTGAAAGCAGATTTAGAATTATGCCTCCAGCAGTTAGAAAATAACGGTCAAATTGCTGAATTCCCTATTGGAAAATTAGATTTATCCAGCCAATTTCTAATTCCGCAAAAATTGTATGGTAGAGAAACAGAAATCAATACATTATTAGATGCCTTTGAACGTATCAGTAAAGGTCAAACAGAAATGATTCTGGTGTCCGGATACTCAGGAATTGGTAAGTCTTCATTAGTAAATGAAATTCATAAGCCAATTGTTCGCCAAAGGGGATACTTTATTTCTGGTAAATTTGACCAATTTAAACGTAATATTCCATATACCTCATTAATTCAAGCCTTTCAAGAATTAATGCGGCAACTGCTAACAGAAAGTGCTGAATCATTAAAAAATTGGAAGTCTAAACTATTAGCAGCCCTTGACGAAAATGGGCAAATAATTATAGATGTGATTCCAGAAGTAGAACGTATTATTGGTTCTCAGCCTGCGGTCATACAACTAGGTGCAACAGAATCACAAAACCGTTTCAACCGGGTATTTCAAAAATTTATTCACGTCTTTACTCAACGGGAACATCCTTTAGTTTTATTTTTAGACGATTTGCAATGGGCAGACTCAGCTTCTTTAAAGCTAATCGAGCTAATTGTTACCGATCCTGACAGCGAATATTTATTATTAATTGGAGCTTATCGTGATAATGAAGTCAGTGCTACTCATCCTTTAGTTCATACCTTAAACCAAATTCAGCTAGTTAGGAATACTATCAATAATATTGTTCTCACAACTTTAAATATTGACTGCGTGAATCAGTTGGTAGCCGATACTCTACGTAGCAGTAGCTTAACAGTTAAACCACTGGCTGAGTTACTATCTGATAAAACCCAAGGTAATCCCTTTTTC
This sequence comes from Nostoc sp. DedSLP01, assembly GCA_034530875.2. Taxonomy (GTDB): domain Bacteria; phylum Cyanobacteriota; class Cyanobacteriia; order Cyanobacteriales; family Nostocaceae; genus Nostoc. The sequence continues at coordinate 65,193 of JAVRCJ020000007.1, read as the reverse complement.
TTAACTCAATTACTCAAATATCTGTACCAAGAGAATTTAATAAATTTTGATTTTTCTGTTGGTAGATGGCACTGGAAAATCGGGCAGTTAAAAGATATTAACAATACAGATAATGTTGTAGATTTGATGGTTAGCCAAATTCAAAAACTATCATCTCGAACAATTAATATCTTAAAAATAGCGGCTTGTATTGGAGATAAGTTTACTCTAGAAGTTTTGGCAACTGTTAATCAAACAAGTCAGTCACAAACAGCAGCAGATTTATGGGAAGCTCTGGAAGCAGGTTTAATTTTCACCTTAGATAATTCATATAAAATACCCCTATTATTCGAGCCAGAAGAAATAGAAAATACTGTAGTTCGAGTAGGGACGTTAATTTCTAGTCCTCAAACAACCATATACAAATTCTTGCACGATCGCGTGCAACAAGCCGCTTATTCATTGATTCCCGACGAACAGAAGAAAGCAACGCACCTGAGAATTGGTCAATTACTGCTGCAAAACACAACACCAGAAGAACAAAAAGAAAACATATTTGCACTAGTTAATCAACTCAATTACGGTACGGAACTACTCACATCTGAGTCAGAAAAATATCAACTCGCTCAACTCAACCTCATAGCAGGGCAAAAAGCAAAAGCTGCAACCGCGCACGATTCTGCCATTAAATATTTGCAGGTAGGTTTAGGATTGCTAGCAGAAGATAGTTGGAAAAATCAGTATGAACTAACATTAAACCTGCACGAAGAAGCAGCAGAGGTGGCTTATTTAAGCGGTGATTTTGACCTCATGCAGAGATTTGTTGCTGTAGTGCAAAACTGTGCCACATCGCTATTGGAAAAAGTGAAGGTATATGAAGTCCAGATTCAAGGTTATATGGGGCAAAATAAGCTCATTGATGCAATTAATACAGGACTACAAGCCTTAAGGCTGTTGGGAGTGAAGTTTCCCGAAAAAGTGAACCCTTCAGATATTGAGCAAGCATTAGAGGAAACTGCATCGATTTTGACTGGTAAAGAAGCTTCAGATTTGCTCTACTTACCTCAAATGACTAACCCTGATAAACTAGCAGCGTTGAGTTTACTGTCAAGTTTATCGATTGCTGCCTACTTAGGTGCTCCAGAACTCATACCTCTAGTAGTATGCAAACAAGTCAATTTATGCGTTGAATATGGCAATGCTCCTGTGTCTCCTCATACCTATTCCCTTTATGGTTTTCTTTTATGTGGGGTTGTGGGAGATATTGAACGAGGCTATCAATTTGGTCAATTAGCTTTAAATTTGGTTGCAAAATTAAATGCCAAAAAAGTTAGTGCCAAGACATATCAACTAGTATATATATTTATTCAACATTGGAAAGAACACGTTAGCAATACCTTAGAAACTTTTCGATCAAATTACTCTAGGGGTTTAGAAATTGGAGATTTAGAATATGCTGCTTATGGTGCATTTGGATATTGTTCTCAACAATATTGGGCGGCTAAGCAACTAGCTGCAATTGAACAAGAAATGCCAGCCTACTGGGAAGCGATTAGTAAAATTAAGCAAGAAACATCGCTGCATTATCACGAGATTTATTGGCAAACTGTCTTAAATTTAATGGGAAAAAATCAAAATCCGTGCATTTTAAAAGGTGAAGCTTATGATGAAGATAAAATGCTGCCCCTGCACCATTCAACCAACGATCGCGTAGCAATTTATTTTGTATATTTGGAAAAACTCCTGCTTTGTTATCTATTAGAAAACTACTCCCAAGCGTTAGAAAATCTCCAGGAAGCAGAAAATTATTTGGATGCAGCAGCAGGGCAGCTAGTTTTTGTGATTTTCCATTTCTACGATTCTTTAATCCGACTGGCAGTGTATGGCGATAATCTCGAGTCTGAACAGCAGAACATTCTCGTTCGCGTCGAAGCTAATCAAGAAAAAATGCAAAAATGGGCGCATCATGCCCCGATGAATCATCTGCACAAATTCTATTTAGTAGAGGCAGAAAGATACCGAGTAAAAGGTGAAAAAATAGAAGCAATTGAAATGTACGATCGCGCGATCGCACTTGCCAAAGAAAACGAGTATATCAATGAAGAAGCCCTGGCGCATGAATTAGCTGCTAAGTTTTATTTGTCATGGGGTAAAGAAACTATTGCTCAAACCTACATGAATAATGCCTATTATACCTATCAGCATTGGGGAGCGATCGCTAAAGTCAAAGATTTAGAAACACGCTATCCCCAATTGATTGCGGGTAGACGGGAACCTGATTTTCGTGAAACATCACAAAATATCCAAAAACCAGATACAAATAACAAAGAACTGACTCAAACAAGTTCTACCATTATCAAAGACAGTCATAATCTCGACTTAATGACGGTGATGAAAGCTTCTCAAGCTCTTTCTGGCGAGATTGTCTTGAGTAAATTGCTGGCTAAATTAATGCAAATTGTACTAGAGAATGCTGGCGCTCAAAGTGGGTATTTAATTTTAGAGATAGATGGAAATTTACTCATAGAAGCAACAGCAACCGTAGAACAAAAAGAAGCGATTGTTATGCAATCGCAGCCAGTAGCCACTAGCGAAGCTTTACCTATTTCTGTAATTAACTATGTAGCTAGAACTCATGAAAATGTTCTCTGTAGTAATACAACTTGCGACGGGATTTTTGCCACCGATCCTTACATTCTTAATCACAAACCTAAATCATTATTATGTACGCCACTGCTGCATCAAGGAAAATTAGCTGGCATTCTTTATTTAGAAAATAACCTGACAACTGAAGCCTTTACTCCAGATAGATTGGAAATCTTAAAACTTTTATCTTCCCAAGCAGCAATTTCTATTGAAAATGCTCGTCTTTATAGCGATTTAGCAACAGCTAACGCCACTTTAGAAGCTAAGGTACAAGAGCGAACCCAAGAATTACAAGAAAAAAATGTGCATTTGCAAAAAGCCGAAGCAGCAGCGCAATCTGCCAATCAAGCCAAGAGTGAGTTTTTAGCAAATATGAGTCACGAACTCCGCACACCTTTAAATGGCATTTTAGGTTACGCGCAAATTTTGCAACGAGAAAAAGATGTCACGAGTTCTCAAAAAGATGGGCTAAATATTATTTATCAGTGTGGCGATCATCTTTTAAATTTGATTAATGAAGTTTTGGATCTTGCCAAAATTGAAGCCCGGAAAATGGAATTATATCCTACAGAGTTTCATTTTCCTGATTTTCTGGAAGGCATTGCAGAAATTTGCCGCATCCGCGCTCAACAAAAAGGTATTGGTTTAATTTATCAGGCAACAAGCAATTTGCCTAAAGGAGTGAAAACCGATGAAAAACGGTTGCGACAAGTTTTAATTAATTTACTTGGAAATGCGGTGAAATTTACAGAAGTAGGAGAAGTCAGATTAAAAGTAGGCTATCACGATCGCAAAATTAGGTTTCAGATAGAAGATACAGGCGTGGGTATGACTCCCGAACAATTAAACGAAATCTTTTTACCCTTTCACCAAGTAGGCGAACACAATCGCAAAGTAGAAGGTACGGGATTGGGGCTATCTATCAGCCGCAAATTAGTAGATATGATGGGAGGAGAAATTCAAGTTCAAAGTAGTTTAGGTAAAGGTAGTATTTTCTGGTTTGATATTGAGTTGCCAGAAGTTGAACAATCTCCAGAATCAGTACAAGCAGCAACACAAAATATTATCGGGTATCTAGGTGAAAAACGTAAAATAATTGTTGCTGATGACAGGTTAGAAAATCGCTTAATTTTGCTAAAAATACTCGCTCATTATGGATTTGAAATTATCGAGGCAGTCGATGGTCAAGATTGTTTAGAAAAAGCAACACAATTGCAGCCTGATTGTATATTAATGGATTTGATGATGCCGACACTAAGCGGTTTAGAGGCGACTCGGAGAATCAGGCGATCGCCAGAAATTAAAAATACGATAATTTTGGGAACTTCTGCTAGTGTTTTTGATTTTGACCAACAAAAAAGTAAAGAAATTGGATGTAATGATTTTCTTCCTAAGCCTATCAGAACATCAGAACTATTAGCAAAGTTGCAACTTTATTTAAATTTACAATGGATGTACGACAAAGAATCAGAAAACGTTGTTCATTCTCAACCTAATGTTGGGGAACAAACTTTAGTCTTTCCTCCATCTGAAGAAATAGCTTTACTGTTGAATTTAGCTAAAAGAGGCGACCTGAAAGCAATTATCGAGCAGGCATCTCGCTTGCAAGAATCAAATGTTGAATATCTTAATTTTTCCCAAGAATTGAAACAATTAGCTAAAAAGTTTCAAGTCAAAAAAATCCGTGAATTTCTCATCAGCGCAGGCAATTAATCATGAATTTTGCAAATACTGAAAACAACGTTATTTTAATTGTTGATGATACGCCAACAAATTTAGGGATATTATTTGATTTGTTAGCAAATGCAGGCTTTGAAGTTTTAGTTGCTCAAGATGGCGAAGATGCAATAGAGCAATTAGAATATGCTCTACCCGATTTAATTTTGCTAGATGTACTCATGCCAGGTATAGATGGCTTTGAAACTTGCCGCCATTTAAAAGCAAAAGAAAGTACAAAAGATATTCCGATAATTTTCATGACTGCACTTTCTGAAACAGTTGATAAAGTTAAGGGATTGAGCCTTGGGGCTGTAGATTATATTACTAAACCATTGCAGCATGAGGAAGTTTTAGCTCGAGTCAAAATTCATCTAAGCTTGCGAAGTTTAACCAAAAAAGTGCAAGATCGTTCTCTGTGTTTAGAACAGGAAATTCAAGAGCGAGTTAAAGCAGAACAAGAACTTTTGCAATTAACTAGCGAATTAGAAAAACGCGTAGAAGCTAGAACATCCCAACTGCAAACAATAAATCAACAACTCCACCAAGAAATTCAAGAGCGCATTTTAACAACACAAGCTTTGCAGCAATCAGAAACTCGTTATCGAGAACAAGCCACTCAGTTAGAAATTGCATTTCGCCAATTGCAAGACACTCAAAGCCAGTTAGTTCAAAGTGAAAAAATGTCTAGTTTGGGATATTTAGTAGCAGGAGTGGCTCACGAAATTAATAATCCTGTTAACTTTATTTATGGCAACTTAATTCATGCCAGTCAATATATTCAAGATTTACTCGAACTTTTACATTTGTATGAAAAAAATACTACTGAGCCATCTCTAGAAATTGCAGAGCAAGCAGAGGCAATGGATTTACCTTTTCTCATTAAAGACCTGCCGAATATGTTAGCTTCTATGAAAGTTGGCGCAGAACGTATCCGTGAAATTATTCAATCACTACGGAATTTTTCTCGGCTTGATGAAGCGGAAATGAAACCAGTTGATATTCATGATGGCTTAGATAGTACGCTTTTGATTTTGCAAAATCGTCTCAAAGCTAGTACAAATTATCCCAGCATTCAAGTAATTAAACAATATGGAGATTTGCCCTTGGTCGATTGTTATGCTGGGCAACTCAATCAAGTATTTATGAATTTGCTTGCTAATGCAATTGATGCTTTAGAAGAGTATCAACAAGAAAAGTATCTGCAAAATTCTCAATCTTGGCAAAGTCAAATTTGGATTCGGACTACAGTCATTAACAATCAATATGTTGCGATTCAAATTGCAGATAACGGCCCGGGAATGACTGAAGATGTGTTGAAACATCTTTTCGACCCATTTTTTACGACAAAGCCTGTAGGTAAAGGAACGGGTTTAGGATTAAGTATTAGCTATCAAATTGTTGCCAAACATGGCGGTAATATGCAATGTATTTCCACACCCGGACAAGGGGCAGAGTTTACTCTTACTATTCCTCTACAAGCGCGATCGCCTGAACTAGTCTGTTCTATTTCAAATAAAATTCATTCTTGGTAAGTAGCTCAACCTAAAAAAACGTAAGATGTCGATGTAAATAAATGTAGGGTGTGTTACGGCTGAGGGTACGGCATCTCGATAGATTCTACTATATCAATTGAGGTGCGTTGCCGCAAAGCGCAACGCACCCTACTATTGTTTTATGTTTAATTAAGTTGATTTACTTAGATATTTAGTTTTACCTTCTGCCTTCTGTTATATTATCAAGGTTGCGCTTGGAACCCTAGCTTCCCCTACTTGCCATCTGTATCAATCTGAATGGGAAAGAGTATAATGGCTTGTTCGATCGAGGTTTCTAGATTTAGAGTATGAATTCCGTTTCGCTCTCCTATAATACGGATGTTCAGTTTGGTTGGATCGGCGTTTGGTGTGTAGCGTTTCTGGCTAGTATGCCTGCGCGATCCACTAACAAAACCAGCCTTTAGTTTCTAAATTTTACAGATACCGTAAATATACAGGAGTCAAGCTATGCCAACAATTCATTTGATAGATGGGGAAAAGGGAGGGGTAGGCAAATCTCTGGTCGCTAGAACCATGATTCAGTATTGCCTAGATAAGAATATGCCGTTTGTACCAGTAGAAACGGATAGGTCAAACCCGGATGTAGCTGGAGTGTACAAAGGAATATGTCAGTATGCAGTATTTACGGAAGATGAGAGGCAAGCTGATAAGGCGGATAGAATCTTTGAGATCGCAATGAATAAAACAGTGATTGCTAATTTAGCGGCACAATCTCATAGAGCAGTCAAAGAATGGATTGAGAAGAACCATTTAATTGAACTGGGAGAGTCGCAAGGGGTAGATTTTTGTAAGTGGTTTGTCTCGACAGGAGGGTATGACAGCCTAAATTTATTTAAGCAATCTGTAAATAATTATGATGGCAAAATTCCTCATGTATTAGTTAGAAATTTAGGCTTATGCGATGACTGGGAACATGTAAATTCTGATGCCACAATACAAGAGATAGTAAAAAAATATAATATTAAGGCTATAGATTTTCCTAAACTAACGTATAAAGAAAGGAATATTATAGACCAGCATAGATTAACATTTGCCGAGGCAAGGCAGTATAAAGAATTTGGGATCGTTAGCAAACAGAGAGTGGTGAATTTTCTCAAGCTTGCTTATGCTGCTTTTGAAACCGTTGGTATATGGTATGAAGAAGTTAAATAACTGATTAACGAAGGCAGGAGGCAGGGGCAGTTCTTGCTGGAAGCCGTTTTTGTAACGAGGATTTATAACCATTCCAAAAACTTTTCCCCTTAAAAGGCTGTCTTCTCTTCTCTACGAGAGGCTACGTTAATGAGACGCTCCGCTTTCCGTAGCGGGATGAAGTCCGGTTTTAGATCCAATTGTTTCGATAATTACTAATTGGTAATTCGTAATTAATGGTAGAGATTACCAAGAAATAAATTAATACTACTAGTAGGGCGGACATCTTGTCTGCCCTTACTTATGAGTCGGCGAGACGTCCACCCACAAGAAAATTAGATCCCCCCTAACTCCCCTTAAAAAGCTACGGTGTACACACAAGTCTTCTAAAGTTACCTCGCAGACTTTCGATCCCCCCAACCCCCCGATAAATTGGGGGGCAAAAACTTCTCAAAGTCCTTTTTTTTAAGGAGGATAATGACGGATCTACGAGGATTTTGATTTTCTACACAGATGTGTGTACACCGTAGCCTTAAAAAGGAGGGAAACGGAATCAAAGTCTCCCTTCAAAAGGAAGATTTAGAGGCATCTAAAACTTTTGATACCACCAAGAGGACTTTTCAAACATCCTCTTAGCGATCGCCATACAAATGACTGGTAACATTACAAATTGTGGTATAGGTTAGCGTCAACTAACAGATTGTCAATATTGAAGCAGCTCGGAGTTAACAATTTATATCCTTTATGCTTCAAAAAGACAGCGGTATGTAGCGCCAAATCTGAAATTCCCGGAAGAAAGAATTTAAAGAAAGGTGATAACTAATCGCGAACGGTAAAAATTAGATGACAATAACTATTGTCCAGTAATTGGGACTCAACTACGCGAAGGAAAAATTACTTCCCAATCAATCACAGATTGAAACTATTGGTAAATTTGTAATTACCTCAGCTCAAGCACAAAGCACACCTTGATTATGCAGCCTATGAAAAACTCCAGGAAAATTAATCCCATACATCAATGGCTGATGATTTCACTGTTGGGCTTACTTGCCTTAATCGCTGCTCATGGGATGGCATTGATTTACCGGATTCAGCCTCAAGTCTCGCTGTGGTTCCCGCCATCAGGGGTAGCCATCGCCTTAACTTTCTGGTTTGGGCCTCGTGGGATCGTTCTCACTGGGCTAGCATCTTTTTTGATGGCTCCGGCTTGGGGTTTTCATGGTTGGGAGCGATTAGGTGCATTTACGGATACGATCGAACCTCTTATTGCTTGGGTGCTTTATCGTCGTTTGTGGAGAGGTTCTCGAACAATCAATACCCTCAAAGACGCTACACTTTTTACTGTGGCTGTACCTATAATTGCCAGTGCTAGCTTAGCGATCGCTGGTAACTTAACTTTTGCCGCAATGGGTAAAATTCCCATTAGCAGCTTAGGTAATAGTATTTCCCATTGGTGGTTAGGCAATGCGATGGGAATTATGGCTATTGCTCCCACTGCCTTATTTGTCATCACTCCTTATCTCCAATCTCGGGGTTGGTTATTAAATCCCGAACCATTAAACTCTTCATTTGTGTCGCTCAATTTTCCACTTTCCCGTCGTTTTATAGTAGAATTCAGCACTATAATCCTGCTTTGTGTAGTAATAGCAACTATTACTGTTGCGGAAAGCGATCGCAATGGCTTTAGATTTCAGCAATTATCTTTTTTGAGTTTTGTACCTGTAATTTGGGCTGCAACTCGCTTTGGTGTCATCGCTGGGACGTTCGTTTCTAGTTTTTGCGTACTAGTGACATTGTTTTCTTATCTAGTGGCGTATCCCAACGCTATATCTTTGCCTACATTTCCCGTAGAGGCACAAGTATTGCACGTCCACAAGTTGAGTTTATTGGTGCAGTGTATTGTTAGCTTATTTGTAGGCATTGCGATTACAGAGCGATCGCAAATTCAAGTAGAGTTGGCAGTAGAAAGAGTCAGACTCGGTGAATATCAAGTCCGTGCTGAATTATCAGAACAACTCATCAAACTTAATGAATCGCTGGCACAAACTAATATTTCCTTAGAAGAATCCCACCGAGAAAAAGATGAATTACTCAAGCGCGAACAATCTCTCCACAGTCGTTTGAGTAATATTTTGTCGAGTATGACTGATGCTTTTATTGTTGTGAATCGAGATTGGGAGATTACTTATGCTAATCACCAAGCGGCAAAAATTCTGAATTCAACACCAGCAGACTTGATTGGTACAAATTACTGGGAACAGTGGGCTGGGGCTAGGGATTCAGAATTTGAGCGAGAATACGAGCGATCGCTTTTAGAAAATATCCCCGTTCATTTTCAGGCATTATACGTACCGTGGGATATGTGGTTAGAAATTCACGCCTACCCTGCTGAAGATGGCCTGGGGATATTTTTTAGAGATATTACAAAACGCAAACATGTAGAGCAAGAACGCGAATATTTGCTCAGACGCGAACAAATTGCTAGAAGTGAAGCAGAAAAAGCCAATCGGTTAAAAGATGAATTTTTAGCTATTCTTTCCCATGAATTGCGTAATCCCCTTAACCCGATTTTGGGTTGGGCAACGCTGCTGAAAAAGGATAGCTTGGAACAAGCTACAAAAATACGAGGAATAGAAACTATTGAGCGCAATGCTAAATTACAAATTCAACTAATTGAGGACTTATTGGATGTCTCCCGTATCCAAAGGGGAAAAATTACTTTAAATATCCAGCCTGTGAATTTAGCTAACACTATTGAAGAAGCAAAAGAAACAATCGGACTAGCAATTGAAGCCAAAAACATTAGTCTAGAAACTGTACTAGACTATGACATTTGTATGGTTGCAGGCGATGCAGGTCGTCTACAACAAATCATTTGGAACCTGCTTTCTAATGCTGTTAAATTCACTCCCGCAGCCGGAAAGATAAAAATCAGATTACAACAAGTTAATAACTACGCAGAAGTTCAAGTCCAAGATAATGGTAAAGGTATTATTCCAGAATTTCTCCCATTCGTATTTGATTATTTTCGTCAAGCAGATGCCACAAGTACCAGAGAATTTGGAGGCTTAGGTTTAGGCTTAGCTATTGTTAAGCATCTAACAGAGTTACATGGTGGTACTGTGAAAGCAGAAAGTGCAGGAGAAGGCATGGGGGCAACATTTACAGTTAGATTACCATTAATGCCCGATCCAACCCCAATAATACCAAAAATTCAACCATCCAATAATACTTTAAGTTTGCCAGGGTTGCATATATTAGTAGTAGATGATGATGCCGATACGGGTGAATTTCTCACTTATATATTGGCACAATCTGGAGCAAAAGTGACGGCAGTGGTATCAGCAATTGAAGCTTTAGAAACCTTAGCAAAAACTAAAGTAGATTTAATATTGAGCGATATTGCGATGCCCGGAATAGATGGTTATATGTTGATGCGATTAATTCGAGCTATGCCGTTAGAAAAAGGAGGTAAAATTCCCGCGATCGCACTTACAGCTTATGCTGGAGAAATTAACCAAAAACAAGCCTTAGCTGCCGGCTTCCAAATGTATTTAGTTAAGCCTGTAGAAACAGACAGACTATTTCAAACAATTTCAGAAGTTTTAGCTACACCAGCTTCAGAATGTAGTTATATTTATATCCAAAATTAAATCATTCTTGAGGTAACTACTTCTCAGAAACCATTTTTAACGAAGGCAGGAGGCAGGAGGCAGAAGGAAGGAGTTAGAACGAAACTCTTTATGTTTGATGAATTCACTCCTGGTTGTACCTCACTTAACGTGAGTTCGACGGTGAGAAAAGCGCCATTGGATATGGTGCAACATTCTCGGTTTATTTTGCATAACGGACAACAGCAGGAACTAACAGAAGCAGAACGCGATGGCAATTTACTATCAAGCGACAACTGTGACATTGGCTGTAATTGTTGCTTGTCAGGATGGTAACGTCTTTGCTTGTCGTTCCGAAAGAGTTTCAATTTTCCGGTTGGGCTTTTTTACAAACCGTTTAATTTGGTTAGGAATTGCAGTTGAGTGGGCATTGATTTTATCAATTATTTATTCTCCAATATTTTTGATTCTATTCCCCATTCTCTGGTTCAAGGGTTAAACCGCGATAGACTTGTTCAATAGGGAAATTGAGGTTAATGCTTTTGAGTTCGATGGTGTCGCCTGCTTTGTAGTTGATAATCAACCAGTCGCCTGCGTCGTTTTTGTGATACAAATCAACTTCGATGCTAGTAGAACTGACTAGTAGGTAATCAATTAAGGCTGAGTTTTGGCGGTACATTCGGAATTTGCCGCCTCTGTCGTAGGCTTCGGTGCTGGCGGAGAGGACTTCGACAATGAGGCAGGGGTAGGTAATATATTGGGTGGTGGTTTTATCGCGATCGTCGCAGGTAACGCTGGCATCTGGGTAGGTATAGTTATTAGTACCCAAGATATTAACTTTGATATCAGAATTTCCAGTGATGCAACCTGTATTTTCTAAATGGCTGTCGAACATGGCGGTGAAGCGGATGGCAATACGACCATGATTGACGCTACCACCGCTCATGGCGTAAACTTTGCCGTCGATGTATTCGTGTTTTTCCAGTTGGGTTGCTTCCCAGGCAAAGTAATCGTCTGGGGTGAGGTGGGGGGCGTTGTCTTTGGCTGCGATCATGGTGGGGAAACTCTTGGATTAGATGACTCGCACACTTTCATATAGAAAAATCTCTGCTGCACTTTGATTTTACACAAATAGATTTTGTGACTTTACCCATAACTTTGCCGCTACTGGAACCATAATTTTGCCGTCAATGTGACTTAAAGGAAAAGATTGCTGGAAATTAAAGGATAAGCTTGCCGCATCAAAGCATGAAAGCCTGATTGTTACGATTTGTGCTAAGTGGTTGTTGACTACGGTTAAACGATAAAACTACCACCAGTCCCGAGAATTTAAGTCAAAGTCTGCCGTGAGTCCAAACAATAGATAGAGAAAAATGCCCTCTGTATAAGAGTTTGATGATTAGCCATACTGCGATCGCCATTTTTGGTTCGTGACCAAATCGGCGTTCATCCTATACTGCGTAAGGCTTTAGTACACTTTTCACATTTTTGGAGAGTGTAGATTTACTGCAAAGCTAGTCAGGCTATGGGTTCGGCAAGCTTTTACTTTAAAAAACGGCAATCTTTTCCTTTTGTACATTAACTAATTATTTGTCAATTTAACAAAATATTGTCACAATATTCAAAATACCTAAACCCCTGATATAGCAAGGATTGTATCAGGGGTTTTGCTATTGAAGACAGTAATACCCCTTCAAGTCAGATTTAACAAATTAGATGTCAAATAGCATAAATTTCACATTTTAATTGTCACTTCCTAGAAACCTGGAAATATAGTGGTTTTGCATAAATTAACAAATTATTTGTCAGTAGATTAGTATAATACAACTATGTTTTGATAAAACACTGTATGCAAGATGCAGAATTTTCTACAACCTCTACGACTTGGGCAAGCTCCGCAGATGTTAGTAACGATCTTGCTGAAGCAAACGTTATAGTTTCTAAACTTTCAGATGAAGCCTTGCTGAAAATGGAGGTGATTCAAAGTCTTTTAGACAATAGCGATCGCACTACATATACTCAAAAGCTCAAGGAAGCAGCAGAAAAGCTTGGGAAGTCAGTACGTACAGTGCGACGACTAGTAGACAAATGGGAACAGGAGGGTTTGGCTGGACTAGCACAAAATCAACGGATGGATAAAGGGAAGCATCGAGTTGATGAAAACTGGCAAGAGTTTATTTTGAATACCTATAAGCAGGGTAATAAGGGAAGTAAAAGGATGACTCGCCAGCAGGTATTTATCAAAGCTAAGGCTAGAGCTGATGAACTAGGAGTTAAGCCTCTTTCCCACATGACGGTTTACCGAATTTTGCAACCATTAATAGATAAAATTGAGCAAGCTAAAAGTATTCGCAGTCCAGGTTGGCGTGGTTCGCGCTTATCAGTAAAAACCCGTGATGGAAAAGATTTACAAATAGAACATAGTAACCAAGTTTGGCAATCCGACCACACCCTTGTTGATGTTTTATTAGTAGACCAGCATGGCAAAATTCTTAGTCGTCCTTGGTTAACAACGGTTATTGATAGTTATTCGCGCTGCATTATGGGGATTAACTTGGGCTACGATGCACCAAGTTCTCAGGTTGTAGCTTTGGCGCTACGTCATGCAATTTTGCCTAAGCAATATGGTTCAGAATATGGACTTCACGAAGAATGGGGTACTTCTGGTTTGCCGCAACACTTTTATACAGATGGGGGTAAGGATTTTCGTTCCAACCATTTACAGCAAATAGGAGTGCAGTTAGGGTTTGTTTGTCATTTGCGCGATCGCCCATCCGAAGGTGGTATTGTTGAGCGTCCGTTTAAAACTCTAAATACAGAATTATTCTCAACTTTACAAGGATACACAGGTTCAAACGTTCAAGAGCGACCAGAGGAAGCAGAGAAAGAAGCTTGCTTAACGTTGCGGCAGTTAGAGCAATTGTTGGTGCGTTACATCGTTAATAATTATAACCAGCGATCTGACGCTCGAATGGGCGATCAGACAAGATTTCAACGCTGGGAATCTGGTTTAATTGCTTCCCCTGATTTACTTTCCGAGAGGGATTTGGATATTTGCCTAATGAAGCAAACACGGCGACAAATTCAACGCGGGGGATATCTGCAATTTGAAAACTTGATGTATCGAGGTGAACTCTTAGCGGGTTACGCAGGGGAAAGTGTTGTATTGCGATATGACCCCAGAGATATCACAACGATTTTGGTTTACCGCACAGAAGGGGATAAAGAGGTGTTTCTTGCCCGCGCGTATGCTCAAGATTTGGAGACAGAGGAACTATCTCTAGATGAGGCAAAAGCTATTAGTCGTAAGGTCAGAGAAGCGGGTAAGGCTGTGAGCAATCGCTCAATTTTGGCTGAAGTTAGAGAACGCGAAACATTCCAAACTCAAAAGAAAACTAAAAAAGAGCGTCAGAAAGTAGAACAGGCTGAGATCAAAAAAGCTAAACAACTTATACCTGTTGAGCCAGAGGAATCAGTAGAGGCAGTATCTATTGACAGCCAACTTGAGCAAGAGATGCCGGAAGTTTTTGATTATGAACAAATGCGTGAAGATTACGGGTGGTAAAAATGACTTTACAAGAAGCTCAAACAGTTGCTCAACAATTGGGTGATATTCCTGTTAATAGTGAAAAATTACAGGCGGAGATTCAACGATTAAATCGTAAAGGTTATGTCCCACTTGAACAAGTGCAAATGCTCCATGATTGGCTCGAAGGAAAGCGCCAATCAAGGCAATCTGGGCGTGTGGTAGGTGAGTCGAGAACAGGTAAAACAATGGGTTGTGATGCCTATAGGCTTAGGAATAAACCCTCTCAAGTTGCAGGAAAACCCCCAACTGTACCTGTAGCTTATATCCAAATTCCCCAGGAGTGCGGTGCTAAGGAATTATTTGGGGTAATTATGGAGCATTTGAAATATCAAGTAACTAAAGGAACAGTGGCAGAAATTCGAGATAGAACACTGCGGGTTCTCAAAGGTTGCGGGGTAGAGATGTTGATTATTGATGAAGCTGACCGCTTTAAGCCCAAAACTTTTGCGGAAGTGCGTGATATTTTTGACAGGTTGGAAATAGCAGTGATTTTAGTAGGAACCGATCGCTTAGATGCCGTGATTAAACGGGATGAGCAGGTTTATAACCGTTTTCGATCTTGTCACCGTTTTGGAAAGATGTCAGGGGAAGATTTTAAGCGAACGGTGGATATTTGGGAGAAGCAAATACTAAGATTGCCAGTTGCTTCCAACCTTTCGAGTAAGACGATGTTGAAGACGTTAGGGGAAGCAACTGGAGGTTATATCGGTTTGATGGATATGATTCTCCGAGAGGCTGCAATCCGGGCTTTAAAAAAGGGACTGCAAAAAATTGACTTGGAAACTTTGAAGGAAGTAGCTGCTGAGTACAAGTGATGGAAGTGGAAAATATTAAGCCTTGGCTGTTTAAAGTTCAACCATATCAAGGAGAAAGCCTAAGTCATTTTTTGGGGCGCTTTCGACGGGCAAATGATTTAACCCCAACTGGCTTAGGTAAAGCAGCAGGACTTGGGGGTGCGATCGCACGTTGGGAAAAGTTTCGGTTTAATCCACCTCCTTCTCAGCAGCAGTTGGAAGCATTGGCTGTTGTAGTGGGTGTTGAAGTCGATAGGTTAGTGCAGATGTTACCACCTGCTGGGGTGGGAATGAAAATGGAGCCGATTCGGTTATGTGCTGCTTGTTATACTGAGTCACCATGTCACAAGATTGAATGGCTGTTGAAGGTAACGCAGGGATGCGCGAGCCACAAGTTAAGCTTGCTGTCAGAATGTCCAAACTGTGGGGCAAGATTTAAGATTCCAGCGTTATGGGTGGATGGTTGGTGTCAAAGGTGTTTTATGACTTTTGCTGAGATGGCAAACTCTCAGAAGCGTTATTAACTAACAAGCCAATGTAATCGAATACTATAAAGCGATCGCTTTTTGTCAAATAATTGAAATGCCTTAGTGCCTTAGCGTTAGCGACGTTAAGAGCGTCAGATCCTCTCAAACAGGCTCACTACAAATTTAATTTATTTCCCAAATGACCTAACTGTAGGGTAATTTGCTCTGACAGTTCTACTGCCGGATTAAAAATTATTGTGAAAGTTGCACTGGGAATGAGCCGCCGCAGTGCTTGTGTGTGAGATTCTGCCTCACTGCGACGGCGAAAACGTCCAACAATTTGATGCTGCATATTAGGAAGATGGCGAACTATACACCAAGGGCTTAATCTCTCAATGTAGGTCAAAATAACTCCTCAAAATACTTGTGTCATAGATAAAAGCCACCCTACTGTGAGAGTGGCTGGTAAGAAAATGTCAGGATGATATTGCAATTAGTTGACAGTTCGACTTCGCTCACCGTCAACTTTTCAATTCCTACTTCCTTGGGTTAGGAAAACAAAGCATCTTCAGAAATTCTTCTGGAATTTCCTCGAAGTGTTCTAGTAGAAAATCCATCAAGGCAAGATGGCGTAAATCACAGGGCATCGGACTATGGTAGTTGCGCCCTTTACAGAACCAGCGCCGAACAGTCGAAAGTGAACGAGAGCAAATCCGAGCGATCGCCTCATGATTAACATCCCATTTGGCATAAAATTTCTTGGGGGTCATTCCTAGTTGACAATCGCTGTAAAAATCAATCAAATTTTGCTCTCGTGCTTCCAGAGGACGGGGATTAGTCATAACACTGGTTCTCCTTCCAGTGGTTCTAGATCCTCTTCCCAAGCGATATCGGCAGATATCCAAGCTGCACTGGGACTGTCTTTGCTTAACCAAATTAGGTAACACCAACTCCAGCAACAAAGATGCGGAGCAAAGCTGTAAAATCTGCCAATAACTATTCCCCAGTCGGTATCAAAACTCAGCCAGCGTAATTTATCGCCATACAAAAAGCGGGGTGTCTTCGCTGTATTCGGAAAATTATCGGGTAAATTAACAGACTCTGGAGTAAATTTCTGGTTAATTAATCCTGGGAGTGGATGCTGATGATTGAGCGCGATCGCTTCCAGTGACGCATAGCCCATCGCAGTCAAATAATTAGCAATCAGTTCAGTATCGATACTCTGGGTTAGTTGAGAAATCAACAGTGCTGCTAAACTTTCTTGTTCTGGCTGCTGGCAATAATCGCCAAGTTTTGCCAATAGTTCAGCAATACCGAAGTCATTTAAGGCTTGGTGATAGCCTCTTTCTTCATCTGTTTTGTCGCAAACAGGCTTTAACATGGAATATGTCTCCTGTATAGAGGGAGCCAAAAGTCAGCGTCGGCCCTGAGAAAGTTGAGCGCTGGCTTTTGACTTATCAGTAATTATACATAAATATTATGTAGTTTTATGTAAATTTATTTGTTTTTAGTGATTTAATATAAAAAAACATAGAAAAGCATAAGATAGTCACATGGGGAAAGTTGTAGTAAGTATTTATATGGAAGAAGAAGACAAAGAAGCTCTGCAACAACTTGCAGATGCAGAAGAGCGTTCTTTGTCACAAATGGCGGCGTTAATTCTGAAACGAGCAGTTAAGCAAGCGCAGGCAGAAGGGATAATTTCGCCAACTCAGGAGAAGGGTAAATGAGGCGTAGATGGGTAGCTGCTTGTCCTGATTTGAGAGCAAGTCAATTTTTTCATGGAATTTGATGTTTGTTTTTATCGCTCACAGATAGATTTTTATGATGTGGTTTAGCAAGAAATACCGAATTAGAAGCTGATTGAATAAATTTCCGTAAACTTTCAGCGAAATATAGTATCTATTTAATGGAATTTGCGGTTATGTAAAATAATCGAGTTGACAATATGCTTCTAAGTAGTGTTGCTCGCTTGAGAGTTATGATTGTAACTGTGCTGTTGTCATTTGCTGTCACAGGAGAACTCAAAGCCGTTGCGGTTGTTGCAAACTTGACTTTGGCACAAGCACAAACTACTCAAAATCAGAAGGATGAGGCAGACAGACTGCTGAAAGACGGTAAACAAAAACTAGAGCAAAATCAATTTCCAGCAGCACTAGAAGCATTTGAAAAAGCTTTGGCTTTATATCGGCAAGCTAAAGACCGCAAAGGTGAAGGCGATACACTCTACAGTATTGGCAATGTCTACTACTATCAAGCTAGATTTTCTCAAGCGATCGCTTTTTATGAACAAGCTTTAGTAATTTGCAGGGAAATGGGCGATCGCACTCAAGAAGCTACAACACTCAACAATATTGGCATATCTTACAGCAACTTAAGCCAGTACCCCAAAGCCTTGGAGTACTTTCAGCAAGCTTTAGCCATTCGTCAACAAATCGGCGATCGCTCTGGCGAAAGCACTACCCTCAACAACATTGGCGGAATTTACTCCCGTCTCGGACAGTACCCGAAAGCATTGAAGTACTATCAGCAAGCTTTAGCCATTATTAAACAAATCGGCGATCGCTCAACTGAAGGGACTACCCTCAACAATATTGGCTTTATTTACTCCAGTCTGGGACAGTATCCGAAAGCCTTGGAGTACTATCAGCAAGCTTTAGCCATTTTTAAACAAATCGGCAATCTCTCTAATGAAGGCACTACCCTCGACAACATTGGTGTAATTTACAACAAACTGGGAGAGTACCCCAAAGCCTTGGATTACTCTCAGCAAGCTTTAGCCATTTTTAAACAAATCGGCGATCTCTCTAATGAAGGCGCTACCCTCAACAACATTGGCTTTATTTACTCCCGTCTGGGACAGTACCTCAAAGCTTTGGATTACTATCAGCAAGCTTTAGCGATTATTAAACAAATCGGCAATCTCTCTGGTGAAGGCACTACCCTCGACAACATTGGTGTAATTTACAGCAGACTGGGACAGTACCTCAAAGCCTTGGATTACTCTCAGCAAGCTTTAGCCATTTTTAAACAAATTGGCGATCGCTCTGGTGAAGGCGGTAGCCTCAACAACATTGGCGGAATTTACTACCGTCTGGGACAGTACCCGAAAGCCTTGGAGTACTATCAGCAAGCTTTAGCGATTATTAAACAAATCGGCGATCGCTCTGGCGAAGGCACTAACCTCAGTAATATTGGTTTTCTCTTAGATGCACAGAAACAGCCTGAACTGGCGATTGTTTTCTTTAAGCAATCTGTGAACGTCACAGAAAAGATTCGGCAAGATTTGCGAGTACTACCCAAAGAACAACAGGAATCATATACAAAAACTGTTGCTGACACCTATCGCCGTCTTGCTGACTTGTTACTGCAAAAAGACCGGGTACTTGAGGCACAACAAGTTTTAGATTTATTGAAAGTACAAGAATTACAAGAATACCTCCGCAATGTCCGGGGTAATCAGCAGACACAACAGGGAGTAGATAATTTACCGCCAGAACAAAAAATTACCGACAGCTACAATCAGCTTTTAAATCAAGCGATTGAAATCGGCAAGGAACTTACCGAACTACAAAAAATTCCTTATGCTCAACAAACTTCTACACAAAAACAACGTTTTGCTCAACTCACAACCCAGCAAGGACAAATCGTCAAAATGTTTGAAGAATTTACCCATCGTGCAGATGTGGTTGCTTATATCCAACAATTACGCCAAACTGCTAAAGACCAAAACGTAAGTTTGCAACGATTGAGAAACATTGCTGACAACCTCAAACGATTAGAACAAAACGCCGTCCTGCTTTATCCTTTAATTCTCGAAGACCGTTTAGAACTAATTTTAGCAACACCAGGATCGCCACCCATCCGGCGGACTGTAGCTGTCAAACGGCAAGATTTGAACCAAGCAATTGTTAACTTCCGCAGTGCTTTGCAAAACCCAAATAGTGATGCAAAACAGCCAGCAAAGCAACTATATGATTGGTTAATCAAACCTCTAGAAAATGACTTGCAAAAAGCAGATGCTAAAACTATTATTTATGCTCCCGATGGGCAATTGCGCTACATTCCTTTAGCAGCTTTGTACGATGGCAAACAATGGTTAGTAGAACGTTTGCGAGTAAATAATATCACTGCTGCATCTTTAACTGACTTTACTACAAAACCGCAAGCACATCTAAAAGTTTTGGCAGGTGCTTTTACTCAAGGGCATTATGAATTTCAAGTAGGTAATCAACACTTTAAGTTGACTGGATTACCATTTGCTGCTAAAGAAGTTGCCAGTCTGGAAGCAGCTATTTCTGGCACAACCAAACTGTTAGATAAAGACTTTAGCACAACCGCTACAATTCCCCAAATGAATCAAAACTCTGTGGTACATTTTGCGACTCATGCGGCTTTTGTTCCGGGTTTACCAGAAGATTCATTTATTTTATTTGGAAATGGCGACAGAGTAACTCTGCGAGACATCCAAAACACTTGGTTTTTAACCAACGTTGATTTAATGGTGTTGAGCGCCTGCGAAACTGGATTAGGTGGAACATTAGGCAATGGCGAAGAGATTTTAGGCTTTGGCTACTTGATGCAAAACGCTGGTGCAAGAGCTGCTGTTGCTTCTTTGTGGTCAGTTAATGATGGTGGTACTCAAGCTTTAATGGATGTATTTTATGCCAAGCTGAAACTAGGAAATCTCACCAAAACCGAAGCTTTAAGACAGGCACAAATAGCTTTGATTAATACTAGCAAAAATACTAAAGGTAAACAACGCGGGAATAGTATTGAAATAGAAGCCTTACCATCAAATGTAAGCGATCGCCTAAGTCATCCTTACTATTGGGCACCGTTTATTTTAATTGGCAATGGATTGTAGTCCAGAACGCAACCTCATGCAATGCCAATACATCGCCTGACACAATGCTAATGCATCACCTTACATTATTAATGCATTGGCTTGCAACAATTAATCTATGCTTTGTTTAACCTTGTTTTATCTAAAAATCTTACTATAGCCTGAAAAATAGGGTTTTTCAACTGAAAGAGCGTAATATATTCAGTATTTAATGTAAATGAAAACGGCTATATGCTTTTAGACCGCGATCGCTTCAGTCTATTTTGTGCCAGCCTGCTTTTGTGCTTCACAACTTTGGGAGGCACACCAGCAAACGCAATCTTTGTCAATCAGATTTTGACACAGGCACAAACTGCTGAAAATCAGAAAGATGAGGCAGATAGACTGCTAATAGAGGGTAAACAAAAATTAGAGCAAAGACAGTTTCAAACAGCACTAGAGGCATTTAAAAAAGCTTTGGCTTTATATCTACAAGCTAAAGACCGCAAGAGTGAAGGTGTTACTCTCTACAATATTGGTAATATTTACTATGGTCAGGCTGAGTTTTCCCAAGCGGTGGAGTTTTATCAACAAGCTTTGGTAATTTGGAGGGAAGTAGGCGATCGCACTCAAGAAGTTAGAACGCTCAACGATATTGGCGTATCTTACAGCAACTTAAGTCAGTATCCCAAAGCCTTGCAGTACTATCAGCAAGCATTAGTCATTTTTAAACAAATCGGCAATCGCTCAGGTGAAGGCACTACCCTCAACAACATTGGCTTGATTTACTCCCGTTTGGGACAGTACCCCAAAGCCTTGGAATACTATCAGCGAGCTTTAGCCATTCGTCAACAAATTGGCGATCGCTTAGGTGAAGGCATTACACTCAACAACGTTGGCGGAATCTACTCCCGTCTGGGACAGTACCCCAAAGCCTTGGAATACTATCAGCAAGCTTTAGCCATTTTTAAACAAATCGGCGATCATTCAGGTGAAAGTGCTACCCTCAACAATATTGGCGGAATTTACGACAATCTGAAACAGTACCCCAAAGCCTTGGATCACTATCAGCAAGCTTTAGCCATTTTTAAACAAATTGGCGATCGCTTAGGTGAAGGCACTACACTCAATAACATTGGCGGAATTTACAACAATCTGGGACAGTACCCCAAAGCTTTGGATTACTATCAGCAAGCTTTAGCCATTCGTCAACAAATTGGCGATCGCTTAGGTGAAGGCACTACGCTCAACAACATTGGCTTGATTTACGATAGCCTTGGACAGTACCCCAAAGCCTTGGAATCCCATCAGCGAGCTTTAGCCATTCGTCAACAAATCGGCGATCGCTTAGGTGAAGGCACTACGCTCAATAACATTGGCTTGATTTACCACAATCTGGGACAGTACCCCAAAGCCTTGGAATCCCATCAGCGAGCTTTAGCCATTCGTCAACAAATCGGCGATCGTTCAGGCGTTGGCACTACCTTCAACAACATTGGCGGAATTTACCACAGCCTGGGACAGTACCCCAAAGCCTTGGATTACTATCAGCAAGCTTTAGCCATTCGTCAACAAATTGGTGATCGTTCAGGTGAAGGCGCTATCCTCAACAACATCGGCGGAATTGACTACAGTCTAGGACAGTACCCAAAAGCTTTGGAATACTATCAGCAAGCATTAGTCATTATCAGACAAATCGGTGAGCGTTCAGATGAAGGCACTATCCTCAACAACATTGGCTTGATTTACGACAATCTGGGACAGTACCCCAAAGCCTTGGAATGCTATCAGCAAGCTTTAGCCATTTTTAAACAAATCGGCGATCGTTCAGGTGAAGGCAATACTCTTAACAATACTGGCATGACTTACTATAATTTGAAACAGTATGCCGATGCTGAAAAAAACCTACAAGAGTCTGTTGAAATTTGGGAATCTTTGCGACCTGGATTAAACGATCAAAATAAAATTTCCATCTTTGATACTCAAGAATCCACTTACCGAAACCTGCAAAGGGCTTTGGTTGCTCAACAAAAAACTAATCAGGCGCTAGAAGTAGCTGAAAGGGGACGAGCAAAAGCATTTATTGAGTTATTAGCATCCCGGTTATCCCCCGATCTTCAAAAGCAGAATCCTGAATCTCTGCAAAAAAAATTCATCGTTAATCTTGAGCAAATCAAACAAATTGCTTTAATGCAAAATGCCTCTGTAGTTGAATACTCTATTGTTTCCGATGAAGACCTCTACATTTGGGTCATCCAGCCTACAGGTGAGGTAAAGTTTCGCTCAATTGACCTCAAAAAATCTTTAAACACCTCTCTAGCAAAACTTGTTACTAGCAGTCGTGACTCCATTGGTGCTAGAGGACGTGCAAGCATTGAGATAGAGCCTGTAGTTGATGCAGCAGACCAGAAAAAACGATCACAGCAACTACACAAATTACTGATCGATCCCATCGCCGATCTCCTCCCTCAAGATCCAGACTCTCATGTTATCTTCATTCCTCAAGGTCAATTGTTTCTAGTTCCCTTTCCCGCCTTACAAGATGCTAACGGTAAATATTTGATTGAAAAGCATACAATTCTCACTGCACCTGCAATTCAAGTTTTAGATTTAACCCATCAACAAAGCCTCAAACCAAAGCCCGCAGATTTGCAAGCAGCATTGGTTATTGGTAATCCCACTATGCCTAAAGTCACCACAAAACTTGGCGATTTACCTCAGCAGTTGTCTAACTTACCAGCAGCAGAACAGGAAGCAAAAGAAATTGCCAAACTATTTAAAACTAAGGCATTTACAGGTAATCAAGCCATAAAAGCTAAAATCTTGCCCAAGCTATCGCAAGCGAGGATTATTCATTTAGCAACACATGGGTTATTAGATGATTTTAAAGGATTAGGCGTACCAGGAGCGATCGCACTTGCTCCATCTGGCAATGGTGAACTCAACGATGGTTTACTTACGGCTAATGAAATTTTAGACTTGAACCTCAATGCAGAGTTAATTGTCTTGAGTGCTTGCGATACTGGGCGGGGTAAAATCACAGGTGATGGTGTAATTGGTCTATCGCGTTCCTTGATTACGGCTGGTACACCCAGTGTGATTGTTTCCTTGTGGTCAGTACCTGATGCACCTACGGCTCAGTTGATGAGTGAATTTTATCGCAACTGGCTTTCACGCAAACTGGATAAAGCTCAAGCATTAAGACAGGCAATGCTGACGACTATGAAAAATCATCCAAATCCCAAAGATTGGGCAGCATTTACCCTCATTGGTGAGGCAGAGTGATATCTAAAACCTGTGCAAAATTGAAGACTCTAGACAGCGTAGTTTTATCAATTTTTTGGCCAATATAATGGCGGCTTTGTTCGCCTACACATACTGCCAATGGATTGTAATCTTTGTTTTACCCTCAATAGTAAAAATTATTGCAATATACTCCATTTTCTTGGAATTTCTGCATTAATACGTTTATATAGCTGATGATCCTCATCAGCAAATCAAAATTTATCTGCTGAAGGGTATGTGGAAAAAACAGGAGGCTATGTCATTTATCAAGCGTCGTCAGTTTTTGCAGTTCGCTGGTTCGGTTTTAGCCACTCTTGGTATTAGCCAATTAGAAATTGAGCAACAAGCTGTTCGCTATGCTCAAGTTTTAGCCCAAAATACCCCACGCAAAAGGGCTTTGTTAGTAGGGATTAATGATTACCTAAAAGTAAATGATTTTCAATGGTATCCACTGGAAGGGGCAGTCAATGATACTCAAATTCAGAAAGAACTTTTAATTAATCTTTTTGGCTTTCAATCTGATAACATCTGCATACTACACGACAAAGAGGCAACCCGTGAAAATATCTTACAAGCCTTTGAAGAACATCTAATTAAGTGGGCACAACCTGGAGATGTCGTTGTATTTCACTACTCTGGGCACGGTTCTCAAGTTGCCGACCCAGATAAAATTTTTGAAGATGGACGAGTCAGCACAATTGTACCCATCAACAGTTACCTCCCACCCGGATATCCCAATAAAGGAGGCAAAGTAGATGATATTACTGGGCATACTCTGTGGTTATTAATGCAAGCCATCAATACAGAAAATGTCACCTTTGTGCTGGATAGCTGTTACTCAGGTGGCGCAAGAAAAGGAATTTTGACAGTGCGATCGCGTCCTGGCGACCAAGAACTTTTGCGGATTACAAACTCGAAAATCCAACTTTTAGCAAGTACTGAAGAACAGGAATATCAAAAACAATTAATGTCTCGGTTGAATCTCAGCAATTCAGATTTTGTGAAATTGCGTCAACAAGGTGTACCGAAAGGAGTCATGCTTGCTGCTGCAAAACTAGACCAGTCAGCTATTGATACACGTTTTGCTGATACACCGTGTGGCATCTTCACTTATATACTAACCCGCTATCTTTGGCAACAAACAAGTTCTGAGTCAGTCGATCGAGTGATGCTAAGTACGATCGCCACAACCGAAAAAATCCTCCAAGAATACTTTCCGACATCCGGCATTGTGCAACAACCAGAATTTAACGTCAAACAGGGAAGTAATAACGATAAACAAATAGTTTACTTTACGAATCGAAAAAACACACCAGCCGAAGCAGTAGTTACCAAAGTACAAGGAAATCAAATTGATTTATTTTTAGGCGGGATAGATCCTCGGAGTTTAAAAGCCTTTGGTAGAGGTGCAACTTTTACAGTAGTTGATAGTCAAGGGCAAGAACAAGGGCAAATACAGATTGAGTCACGACAACAATTAAAAGCACAAGGCAAACTGATCCAGACAACAACTAGAGGAGCAATCGGAACTGGTACATTATTACAAGAGCGATCGCGGGCAATTCCTACTAACCTCACTCTCGACATTGGACTCGATCCATCGCTGAGAAAGGAGATAGAACAAGCAAAGCAAGCACTTCAATCTATCAAACGCATTCAACCAGTGTTGTTGTCAAAACAAGAAGTGCAATATATCCTGGGTCGAATCACCAAATCTTATTATGAGCAATTGCAAAAGCTGAAGGTGAAAAACTTGCCCCAAGTCGGTAGCATTGCTTTATTTTCCCCAGCACAAGATTTGATTCCTAGTTCGACTGGAGTCCCAGAAGAAAAAATAACCGATGCAGTCAAACGATTGCAACCCAAACTCAAATCTTTGCTAGCAGCCAGAATTGTCAAGCTGACATTGAATACCACTTCATCAAAGCTTGCAGTATCCGCAGCAATGCAAAAAGTAGATGGTAGTCAGATTGTGGCAGAATCATTCACTGTGCGGGGAGGAACAGTAACAATCCCTAGCAGAACGAGAGGGACAGCACCTCAGACATCTAATGCTCAGAAAATGCAACCAGGAACCGAGGTGCAATTTTTGGTAGCGAATAATGAAGCGCGTGAACTTTATATTGGTGTGTTGTTGATTAGTGTCGATGGGGAATTAACAGTCCTCTCGCCGTTACCAGGTAATGAAGATGTTGCATCAATTCCAGCCAAACAGGAGGTTCAAATACCCGATCGCGATCGGGGAGAAAAGTATAAATTCAAAATTGGCAAAGATCCGGGGACAGCAGAAGTATTAGTAATTGCCAGTACAACACCGTTGACAAAAGCCATTCAGTTACTACAGACTTTAGCAGCCGAGAAACCCGAAGATAGAAGAGGATTACCAGTTGAATTGAATCAAGAGCCAGCAGAGGCGATCGCAAATTTGCTAGATGATTTAGACGAGGGTAGCCGTCGTAATGGGACTGTTTCTGTTCCAGGTATTCGTCAGATAGACACACGGCAAATGGCTGCACTGTCTATCACCTTTGAGGTAATTGCATAACTATATAAGAACTCTTGCTATTAGGTCACTTACCCATGTCTAACCGTCTACCCTTCTCTAAAAATGCGAATATTTTTGTATTTCAAGTTACTAATCTCTGGCTGCTATTCAGTATGCTAACTTTGCCTGTGTTGGTTGTGACTGAAAGTCGGGAAGTTGCGATCGCGCAAACCAGAAACGAACGAAAAAAAGAAGCGTTGCGGCTAAACCAGGTAGGTGTTGATCGGTTAAGAAAAGGTCGGTTTCAAGAAGCATTGGAGACACTTGAACAAGCTTTGCTAATTTGTAAAGAAATTGGAGAGCGTCAAGGTGAAGGGGCTACTCTCAACAATATTGGAGAAGTGTACAAAGGATTGGGAGAATACCCCAAAGCCCTGAACAGCCATACCCAAGCTTTAGCGATTTTTAAACAAATTGATGATAAACCAAGGCAAGGAGCTAGTTTCAACAATATCGGGTTTGCTTACAGTAGCTTGGGACAATTCTCGGAAGCCTTGAGTAACTATTCTCAAGCTTTAACAGTTTTTCAACAAATTAGTTATAAACCTGGAGAAGGAGCTACTCTCAGCAATATTGGAATAACTTATCGCAAATTGGGACAGTACTCCAAAGCATTGGACTCCTATAATAAAGCTTTAGCGATTGCTAAACAAATTCCTGACAAAGCGGGGGAAGGAGCAACTCTCGATAATATAGGAGTAATTTACCGCATTGTGGGACAATATCCCAAAGCTTTGCAGTTTCATACTCAAGCACTAGCAGTTGTTAGACAAATTTCTGATAAAGCAGGGGAAGCAGCAACTCTCAGTAATATTGGGTTAGTTTACAACGATTGGGAGCAATATCCTAAAGCCTTGGAGTCCCATACTCAAGCATTAGCAGTTGTTCAACAAATTGGTGATAAAGCTGGAGAAGGGATAGCTCTCAATAATATTGGACTAGCTTATAACGGTTTGGAGCAATATCCTAAAGCCTTGGAGTTTTATACTCAAGCTCTAGCAATTCGTAAAAAAGCTGGCGACAAAGCTGGGGAAGGAAATACTCTCACAAATATGGGTTACATTTTCCTTAAAATCGGTAAATATGCAGAAGCAAGAGAAAAACTACGTGCTGCAATTGAAATTTATGAATCTCTACGACCAGGATTAAAAGACATAGATAAAGTCTCACTTATTGATACAGAAAGAGGTACATATATCTTTTTACAACAGGCTCTAATTGCTGAAAACAAAACCAATCCAGCCTTAGAAATTTCGGAACGCGGTCGCGCTCGTGCATTTGCAGAGTTATTAGCTGAAAAACAAAAAACGCAGATTCAACTAAAACCCACCATCAACCAGCTTAAACAAATTGCTGAAGAACAAAATGCCATTCTTGTTGAATACTCAATAATAAATGAAGAATTCAAGATTGAAGGAAAAAAACAATGGCGCGAATCGCAACTCTATATTTGGGTAGTGAAACCAACAGGTGAAGTTTTTTTGCGTCAAGTTGACTTAAGGCGGCAGTTTCCAAAGATTGTACTAGAAGATTTAATTGCTAGTACCCGTCAATCAATAGGAGTAGGGGGTCGTAGTCTATCAATTGAGACAATCCCTGTGGATGAACCATCCCAGCAAGAAAAGTTGCAGCAACTCTACCAAATTCTGATTGAACCGATTGCTAAAGATAAATTACTACCTCAAGATCAAGAAAGTAAGATAATTTTTATTCCTCAAGGCTCTCTTTTTCTAGTTCCTTTTGCTGCACTGCGTGATGCTAAAGGTAAGTTTCTGATTGAAAAATATACTGTAGCGAGCGCACCCTCAATTCAGACCCTAAGTTTGACCGCACAGCAGCGACAAAGGATAAGTAAGGCATCTCCTGGTAGTGCCTTGGTGCTAGGAAATCCTACGATGCCTAAAGTTTCGCCCTCAATTGGAGAACCCGCACAGCAATTGCTCCCATTAGCTGGTGCTGAAGCGGAAGCAAAAGCGATCGCACAGATTTTAGAAACTAAAGCTATTACAGGCAATAAAGCAAAAAAATCCGCTATCTTGCCACTTTTACCCAAAGCACGAATTATTCATTTAGCAACACATGGGTTACTAGATGACTTTATCGGATTAGGTGTACCAGGAGCGATCGCTCTTGCACCATCTGGTAATGGCGAACCTAACGATGGCTTACTGACTGCTAACGAAATTTTAGACTTGAAACTCAATGCAGAGTTAATTGTCTTGAGCGCTTGTGATACTGGTCGCGGTCGCATCACTGGTGATGGTGTAATTGGTCTATCCCGTTCCTTAATTACTGCTGGGACACCCAGTGTGATTGTCTCCCTGTGGTCGGTACCCGATGCGCCTACTGCTGAATTGATGACAGAGTTTTACCGCAACTGGCTTTCTGGCAAACTCGACAAAGCCCAAGCATTACGTGAAGCAATGCTCAAAACTAGGGAAAATCATCCTAGCCCCAAAGATTGGGCAGGATTTACGCTTATTGGTGAAGCAAAATAAATTACAATCTTTCTTTTTATCTGCTTATGACTGATTCTCGCTTGCAAGTGGCAATAAAACGTTATCAAAAAGCTATTGAACAACTTCAGACTCCTATTGATGCAGCCACAGATCCTAAGCATCTTGTCGAGGATGCGGCTAAACCAACAAACCAGGCAGAACTTACATCTACGCAGGTTTTAGAAGTATTCGCAGCGCGAGACGAAGTACAGGCAGCACTGGCAGATACAACGCAGACATCTGGAGAGAGTTTAGCAGCGATCGCCCAATTAGATAAAATACTTAAAGATAATGCACAGGCGATCGGCACCATCTGCAAAACTGTTGATTGGCAAACCAGCTTCAATCCTCCCAAAGAAGCGTGGTGGTGGTCATTACCACCTGAAAGAAAGCCTCATCAATTTTGGGATCAGTTTGATTGGTTTTGGAGTGCCGTTTCTATATCTTCGCTAACTATTTCTCTTGGTTTAGTCGGAGACATTTCATCTCGTTTCCTTACAGGTGGGCCTGATACACTAGGCGCACTGGCAGTCAGTACACAAAGCATTTTGACCTTGCTAACTGCTGGTGGCGCACTGACTCTAGCAGGACAAGAAGCCTACAAACACACTCTTAAAAGGTTGAAAATACCAGAGCAATTCTGGCATGAGATTAGTGCAGGTTTTTCATTCTTATTAGTAATTGGATTATTAGGCTTGCGGTTATCTCTGCCCCAAATTGCCACCCAGTACAATAAATGGGGCTTCAACAACTACAACGAAGGTGACTGGGGAAGTGCTGAAGAGAATTATCAACGAGCAATTAAACTCAACCCTGATGATACCCTAGCCCACTTTCGGTTAGGTTTACTCTACGAAGAATTCCAAAAACTCGATCTTGCACGTACCGAATACCAAATTGCGGCACAAGATAATATTCCCGATGCCATCAATAATCTTTCTCGTCTTTACATCCTTAATAAAAACTATCCGGCTGCGGCTAATCTGTTGTTAAAAACATTGGCTGATGAACAGAAGTTAAAGCCTAGCGCAGAGACTAAACACGCTTTATTGAAAAATCTCGGTTGGGCAAGACTCATGCAAAGCCATTATCCTGATGCAGAAGCAAAATTACTAGAAGCAATTGACTTACAACAATCCGCCAAATTAACAAAAAATATTGCTGCTCCCCACTGTCTATTAGCGCAGGTAATGGAAGCGCAAAAAGATAAAAAAAGCGCTCTCAAAGAATGGGAAACTTGTATTCAATATGCCAATATTGCTTCTAGTCCTGATGAAGATAGTTGGGTTATTACTGCCCAAAAACGTTTAGCAGAACAGGAAAATGGGAAATGATTGGATTGAATCTAACTGGCAAAATATTGGTATTAGGGGCAGTAGTGTTGGGGATGGCAAAAACTACAATTGCCCAAGTTCAACCAACCATCTACTCAGCGAGAATTGACTCCTCAACAGGTAAAGTATTCCTCAAGCGCCCTGATTGGTCAAATTTTCGTCCTGTTTCCATAGGAACAGAATTAAATCAAGGAGATCAGATTAAACCTGATAAAGGTGTCAGGGTGAGAGTCGTTTGTCCTAATCTCTCCAAACCATTTGTTCCCATAGGTGTGCCATCAGGTTTAAAAACAATCTGTCCTGTTTGGCAAGCAATCATCTCTAAAGCACCTCCACCTGCTGGGACTCTAGGCGGCACTAATCCACTGATTCCCTATTTAATTACTCCTCGCCATACACTACTTTTAAGCAGCACTCCTACTTTCCGTTGGAATGCTATACCTAAAGCTACGCAATATACGGTAACTTTGCAGAGTCCCACAGGAGTAGTGTGGCAAAAGCAAGTCAAAAACAATTCTGTAGTTTATCCT
Source organism: Nostoc sp. DedSLP01 (assembly GCA_034530875.2). Lineage (GTDB taxonomy): Bacteria > Cyanobacteriota > Cyanobacteriia > Cyanobacteriales > Nostocaceae > Nostoc. The sequence continues at coordinate 34,687 of JAVRCJ020000007.1, read as the reverse complement.
GGCTTACCTCGATTACAATCAGGAACAAACTATTCATTAGTTATTAAAGCCAATACTGGCAAAACATCTCAGGACGAAGGCACTTCTAACCTCGATTTTAGAGTGCTACGTAAATCTGAGGCAGCAGCTATCCAATCTGAAGTAACTAAAATAACTAAATTAGGATTAAATGAACAAGTAACTGCTCTAATGCTGGCAAATGTTTATAGCCGCTACACTTTACCGCAAGATGCAATTCCAGCCTATGGTTTAACTGCTGATACTTTCAAAAGCTATAACTTGAGTGCAGAAGCGATCGCAACCTTAGAAACTTTAGTAAAAACAGGTAAGCGATCAACAATCATTTATCGCTCCTTGGGAGATATTTACTGGCAAACTGGATTAGCTCAAAAAGCAATAGACAACTATTTGGCAGCAATCAAACTTGCCAAAAGTGATGAAGATTTAGAAGAGAAAATATTAGCCCAATTCGCTTTAGGGGATGTTTATGCTGCAATAGACGATAATAAGCAGGTTATAAGTTGGTATTCACAAGCTAAGGATGGATACACTTTGTTAGGTGATAGTAGACGTGTCGATTTTTTAAAGCAGCAAATAGAAAGTCTACAGCAACAATAGCCTCTCTCACTCAAACTTTTGGTGCGATCGCTCCATGAATTCGTCTTCCTTATCTCTGTTTAAACAAGCAGCTTACGGTAATGTATGAGCTGAACGCTGGTGGTTTCTACGATAAAACCACACCAAACTGGGAAAAAAGTATTTGATAACTCTTATAAAATGCGATCGCAACAAATTAAGCTTACTGTCGTCAGAATGTCCAAACTGTGGTGCTAGATTCAAAATTCCGGTGTTGTGGGTGGATGATTGGTGTTAAAGGCGCTTTCTGCCGTTCACGGAAATGGTAAAGTGGCAAAAGGTTATTCAGCCAAACGGGACACCCCCATGAGATAACAACACATTAAATTTTAGTCAAAAATTATGTATTCACATCAATTCCATACTATATACTAGTACATATAAACTAGTTTTAGCTAGCTGTAAGCAAAAAAAGTGTCAGGAGTTGGATAAAAACAACTATAATTAAGCGATCTAAACTTATTAAAACTCTCTATAAAGCTTTGAATAAAAATACTTTTAAATACCTGTATCTATCTATATGTGTTAGTTCATACAAGTATTTTATGATTGTCAGCAGAGAGAAGGGTTATGTTGGATAAACTCATAAAATATTTTGTCTACGCGACAAAAGGGTATATTACAAAAACACAGTTAATCAAATTTTTGTATTTAGCGGATCTTTACTCTGTTAAATGGACGGGAAAGCAGCTGACCGATCTAGATTGGTGTTATTATCAATTTGGCCCTTGGAATGAGGGTATAGATGTTGCTTTAAATCAAATGAATGGAAAAGAGATTATTCAAGAATCTCAGTATAATGCAACATATATTAGACCTTTGAATCAAGCTGCTCAGGCAGATGATTTGGAAATACCTCTCAGTATTAAGTTTGTGCTAGATAATATTCGCAGAGAGTGGGCTGGCTCAGATAAACTGAATGAGTTACTAGATTATGTATATAGCACTGCTCCAATGGTGGAAGCAAAAAATACCCATCGACCAGAAGATAAAGCTAGACTTAACTTACAAGCAGAAAGAGAAAAATTAGTCAGTGAATTAGGATTGTAAAGTGGCTGGACAAAGACCTAGACAAGGTTGGATCTATTCCATAAATCCCTATAGGGTATCTCTTCGTTGCAAACTGGGTCATGTCCATATTTATAATTTAGATGAGCCAGGTGAAGTAGAGTGTCAAACTTGCACTGAGAATATTAATTCAAGCAGGGTTTTCAGAGGACTACATCCTTATATCATTTGGACAGGTGATGAATTTCAAGATAAATCTGGATATATAGCAACCTTTTCCGCGATCCCTCTGACTTCACAAACAACATTTAACGGTTTACCAACCACATATCCAATTAACTCTACAAGTAGAAATGGTCTTGATAAAAATTCCTACGCTTTAGTTCATCAAATCTGTACTGTTGATGCTAATTGCTTCAAAGATTCATCAGCCAATTGGTTAGATAGAATTGGACAATTAGATAAAGCAGATAAAGATGCTGTAGAAGAACGGTTAAAGTATTTTTTGAATATTCAAGAAAATCCTAGTGAGGACTGGTTTGCTCAAAATGCGTCCTCAGAACTTTTGAAAAAAGTCTTTGATTATCTACCTGAAGATACAAAGAATTTAGCAATAGAAGAATTAATTAACAATTTAGGCTCATAGTACCTAGATATTTATCAATGACATTGATATCCTAACTATTACAAATCTGGCAATCTCCGTACTGCTGTCTCGATTTTATTAGGTTCTGAAATCCTAGAAATGGTTACATCCCGAATAGGACGATTATCGTTACTGGGATTAAGCCCATTGTCTCTCATCTGTTGATCAGTCCACAGTAGATCAAATCCACGTTCGATCAAGACTCCTATCTGATCTGTAATCAAGTATCTAGCATGAGGCATCTCTTGCTCACGTCCAGACTCTTCTTTGAGTTTTAGCGTAAAATCAAAGCTATATCTTCGTTTCATATCAGCCTCAAACTGGCGTAGCAAATTCTTGATATCAGTTATTTCCTGATGAGATAAATATCTAATATCTAGACCGCTATATACCTCAAAAATCCGTCCAGTTCGAGATGATGATTCTTGTAAAAAAATATCAAAAACCCATTCTAAAGTATTTTTATAATGTTCAGGAATAAAGTTATTTGTTGCTCGTCCAATCATCCGGTCATAGATTTTAATATGTTTAGCATCTCTGAATAAAGGTATTAATATTCTATCTTCAAATTGTTCTTGATTCCATTCTCTATTATTTAGTGTCAGTGGTGAAATTTGCCTTCTGTGTTGAAAAAATTTTGATATTGAGTATTCGGCAGTATCAATTGGTCGAATTGGTAAACTTTGATTCTTAACACACTGACAACAATCTTCAGTTGTAAAAATAGCATTGGGGGAACAAGTTAAGGCAATACCAATACACTGCTGACAATAGTCAATATTGCAATATGAACATACTGTATATTCTTTTGGTGCTACGACTAAACGATTTTTATTTCTCAGTTCCTTTATTAATTCTTTTGCTGGTTTTCTAAATTTAACTGGCCATTGTTCTATAGCGTCAATAATTGCCTGCGATATAGATTTATCACTATCTAAAAGAACCACACAATTTTCTGTCAAATCGTATAACAATTGAATATTTGTATTACAAAATGATTTTTGTGCTGAAACATCTTCAGGCACTCCATTGAATACAGTGGGTGAAACAATAGTTCTAAAAAGCATATCAAGAAAATATTTCTCTAAAATCATCTTCAAAAAATCCGTCCGGCCACTCATCAATAAAGTCGCCTTCCTCGTCTAGTCTTAACTCTAGGCATTGTGAACCTTCGGAGTCACAATCTACATAAATCACTGAAACATCTTCTGGACTTAAATTTCCTTCACGAATTAATTTCTGTAGCCTGAGCATAAGATGCTCACTGTGCGTCTCTAAAATAAATCTATTGTTATATGGAGGTTTAATACTCTCTGCAAATACAGAACCTAATTCAGCCTGGAGTCTAGGATGTAAATGAATCTCCGGTTGTTCAATAGCAACCAAAGCATCAGATAAACCATAACAGGAAACTAAAATTGGAATAACTTGACTTATACCTATTCCTACATCGCGGTGACTGACTGGTGTTTTAGTTCTCTTGTCAATTAGGACTAAATCTGAAATACGATCGCCTCCTGAAGTCATCTCCTGTACCCAAGTTTCCGATAAGCTATCAGTATCAGTGAGCATGGAAACCAGTTGTTCAACTTCGGGTAGAACATTATCAGAATTCAGGTCAATACCCGCAGCTTCAAAATCACCTCTGAGACGTTCAATCTCTTGTTGAATATCACTCCCAAATCCAGCAGCATGGAAAATCAGCTTAGTGGTTAAATCGTGTAAACTTTTGGCAATTCGGGGGTAAAGTTCAACAGCAAGTTGAGAATCTGGTAAAAGACTACGCACTACTAGCTCATAAGGGGATTTCATCCTGTCACTATCTCCCAACCAAGCATTCACTTTTTGGCGTACTTCAGCGTTATTTAAGAGGATGTCCCAAGCATAACCACCGCCAGCATACCAGTTCGCATCTTGCTGCCGAGAAAACGCAAAATGCCGAGGAGGATAGGTGCGAAATGGCCCTAAATATCTTAGTTTTCCAATATCTCGTTCTACAGTCTCGGTAATTACTCCAATCAATTCGCTGAGTCTGTAAGGGAGAATCAGACGCACTGTATCAGCTAAATCCTCTTGTTGTCCTGGCTTGGGATTAATTTTGGGAATTGATATATCTCCGTCATCTCCAACTTGAATTTTTGTTGGTAGTAAGCGAGAAACTCGTGCTGTAATCTCTGGAACAAGTTCATAGATCGCTTTCTCAATTTCCTCTCGATCCTCTGGATTTACTTTCAGAGTAAATGTATTCGCTTCTAGGATTGCTTGAATCAAGTTGCTGAGTATTGGGTGTTGGGAATCGAGGCGATCTAACTGAAGCTTTCCTTTAGGGCGAGAACTCATGTTTAAAACTCGTCTGTCATCGGCTTCAATAAAGAAAGACCGTACTCTTACCCTTCCTTTTCCTAAACGAGTACCAATCCCAACGCCTACAGTCAGCTTTTTGATTGGTTGTAAAAGGTCAACTAAACCCCGATCTACTGTACTTAGCTGTTTAGGGTCAATATCTACTGACCACTCTACCTGACTACGGCGATCGCGTTTATGAACATATTGCCCAAAACCTCCCAAATCAACAGAATCACCTCCGGCTTCGGTGCGGTAGATGTCCAATTCTCCATTTTTAATGGCGTGATGTGCTAACAAAAGGCTGTGAATGATGCTGGATTTTCCTGAACTGTTAGCTCCAAAAATCAAGGTTAAAGGACGAAGCGGGATGTATTGTTGATCGGCGAAAGCTTTGAAATTACCTACTCTTAGAGCAGTTAATGAATTGTAAGTAGCTGGTTTTGCCTTATTTGATAATGTTTTAGGGGAAGCTGATAATATCATTTGTCTTTGCAAGCGTAAACGTGCTTGAGAGACTTCATCCTGAGTTGCGCCAGAAAAGGGGTTTGAGGACTGTATGGGGATATTATGATCCAATGCTGCGATCGCCAATGCTAACCCCATAATTTTTGTCCCACCTGTGAAGTCAGCATAGATAGAACTGTCTGGATGAGATTTCTGTACCATACGAATGCTTTCCGCAGCAGCTTGATAGCATTCCACTAGGTCGTCTGTATTCTGAATTAGACGCAACTCATGTGTTATGGAAGGGAGCTTAGATTTCACTTGTGTCAGTATGTTAGGCAGTTTTTCAACTTTTCCCTGACATGGAGTTCCTTCCCCAATTACCTGAATTTGACTACCTTTATCGCCATCAGTGCAGATAAAAACGATGTGTTCGGGCTGATAATTTTGAATGGCATTTACAATCGGTTCACAAACCCATCCAACTGTTACTATAATAATTTTTTCTGGCATATTAAATGGTGCAGCATCAGTCTCAGTATTTTTGCTGAATCACTAAAAATAGTCAAAGTTTAAATTTTGTGTCCTTTATTAACTTGTAGGGTCATCTTGTCGCTTCTCTTAAAAATTTGTATATCTCAGTTATATGCTGTAAGGTAGAGTATTTTTACCTTACTTTACGCATTAAATCCTAGTATTAGAGAGATTGGTTAGCTATAGCCCTGTGTTCTAGTTAAGAAATAGCTAATGGTATATTTTACACACTAATTCTAAATGTGTCTTCTTTGTTTTGCATTACTGATCCACTGTTTTATAACAGAGAAAGCTGCTGAGAATCTCCGTAATCTCTCAAATTGAGGGCTTTTGCTTGTTCTTCCATTTCTGCAAGCAGTTCTTTCATGTGTGCTTCTCGCCATTTGGCTGTGAGTTCACCAGAAAAAGCACGATAGAGTAGGCATTGGAAAAGATTATTTAATTTAGCTTGAGATTCAATTTGCTTTTCATTCAATCTTCTGACCTCTGCCATACGATGGGTATATTCATTTTGAAGATCGAATGGTGGCAATGGAATTTTTAATGACTTTAAAATGGTAGTATTCATAAATGAATAAGCTCCATTATCACCACTTGCACGCAATTGATTAACTGATGTTGGAAAGTATGAAAGAAGAGATGTAAAATATTCAGGGAAAATATCTTTTTTCTCTAAGCTAAGACGAATTAGATTTGTGCTAATAATGGAATGTGACTGTTGTGGTCGGGCTACACACATACGTCCAACAGTCCCTGCACGGGAAATTATAATATCTCCAGGTTCTACTGAATAACTTTTAAGTTCTTCATATTTAGTTGGAGTTATAAATAATGAACCTGATTCCACAAACTGATTCGGCTTTATATTGTCAATTCCCCAAACGGGTATACCCTTATCAACATATTCATGTTTTTTAAGTGCGCTTCCGAAGGGGCCGCATTTAGTACCTGGGCGCTCTCTTGAAAATAATTTTTCTACTAATAGAATATCCCACCCCATCGGATTTGTTGCCGGATCGCCAAACATTTTGATGAATAGCGCAGGCAAAATGCGCTCTGCTTTTGCATCAGCCTCAGCCCGCATTCTTCGCAGTGCATCTGCTTGATCTAGAATCTCGACTATACAGTGTTGTTCAGAAAGAGGTGGAATAGGTATATGAAAAGATGACACAATGCCTGTGTTCAGGTTGCGCTGTGTACCACTTGGTGCAAGTTGGATAAGCTGTTGTTGTGAAAAAAGTAAAAACCAATAAAGAAAATCTTGATTTAATAGCGGTATCAAGTTATCAATTGCGAGCCATCCATCATGTATACAAACTCCGATTTTTGTAATAAATGGATGACCTACTGAGGCACTATTACTGAGTAAAAGCGTACCTTCTTCAACAAAAACGCTGCGTTCACGCCCAGCTTCAGTAACTCCCTCAACAGTTTGATATATGTAGCGGTTGTCTTTTGGAACATCACCGATTTTTAGCCAAGGAATATCTCCCCCAAAGTATCGTGGATCACCCTTTGGTCGAGGAGATGCCCCTCGGCGGATACGAGAAAGTGAGCCAAGTCTTGCGGTAAGCCAATTCATCAAACTGCCTCCACATCACGAAGCAGCTTTTCTAACCCAGAAGTAATACTTTTCTCAATTTCCAACACTTCTCGAATCAACTCAACCGGCTCATCATCAGTAACAGCCTCAGCTACCTGTGGCTTATAACGCCCAGCAGCTAAATTGTAATCATTTTCGGCAATAGTCTCCAAAGATGCCCACCAGCACCGGGGTTCCTCACTTCCTGGCTTTAACAACTCCCCTTTTTCAAAACCTGGAGGTTGTACAAAACCCGATTTCCGATAAACCTTCCACTGCTTTAATAAATTAGGAATATCATTTAGTTCTGGCGTTTCCGGTCTACCCCCGCCGGAAATCTTATCAGGATCGTAACCATCATTTTTAACTTCATAGAACCAAACTTGATTCACCTGACGCACCGCAGATTCCATTGGATTGCGAATTACCAACACCGCCGTCTTCACCCCCGTATATGGCTTAAACACCCCCGCAGGTAAAGAAACCACCGCCAATAAATCAAATTCTGTCACTAGTTTTTTCCGCAAATCCACATGAGCGCCTGTAGAACCAAATAGTAACCCTTCTGGTACAACCACCGCACACTTTCCACCCGCTACCAAAGACTTCATGATTGCAGCCAAAAACAGCAATTCACTTTTTTTGGAATTTGTCGGTAAATCTGCACGGATAGAATCTTTCGGTAACGTTCCCGCAAAAGGGGGATTATCAAACATCACCTTATAGCGACGGCGCAAATCATCTTCTGTCAGTCCCCCCATATCTGACAATACATTTGCTACTTTCAGCTTGGCGTTGCGAATTCCATGCAGCACCAAATTCATCATCGAAATTCGCATCATCTGGCGGGAGACATCAAAGCCATAAATCGACTCTTCCAAAAGTTTCCAGTCAGGTAATCTATCCCCATTTCCTTTGCGATAAGTCTGGAGATTAGGGATTTGCTGTTTTGCTTCTGCTAAAGTTAGTCCCCGTTTTTCCAGCCAATCCTCACCATAAATCGGCACTTCTATGGGATTTTCGCTGTACTTAGCCAAAATATACTCAATACTATCAATCAAAAATCCTCCTGTTCCACAAGCCAAATCGCAAATAGTATCCCCCAAATCAGGGTCAACCATCTCCACCATAAACGCCCGTATCTGTCGGGGAGTACGGAATTGACCATTAAGCGCAGATTGACCTAAATGGGTTAACAGGTACTCAAAAATATCACCTTTGACATCCTGACCCATTTTGAGGAAATCCAGGGTATCGAGTTCATCAACCACCAACTTGAGAACATTCGGGTCATTAATTTCTAAAACAGCGTCCCGGAAATACTCTGCCACTTTTGGCTCATCTTTCAGCAAAGAATTCGCCATGTAGGGGAAAACTTCATCCCGCAGAAAGTCGCGCAGTTCAGTACCACTCTTAAAACGCCATTTCGACCAGCGATAACGTTCTGCTTGCTGGGGAAATAGTAATTTAGCATTACCATTATTACCAGTGAGGCGGGCGCGTAACTCCCGATTTGCTTCCTCTTCATCCAACAGCTTCAGGTATATCAGGTAAGAAATCTGCTCAATGTAGGTGACAGGATTTGTTACCCCACCAGCCCATAAAGTATCAGTAATATGCTTGAGTTTGCGACGAATTTCTGAATCCATATTTTTCTCTTAACCCTCTGTACCTGTAGCATCCACCGCGAACACAGAGCGGTTTAGTTCATCAAAAATATCCCGCAATCCCTGCTCACCAAACAGTTCTATACCTAAACCAGCAGCATTGAGAACTGAAAGGGGTGGCAAGAATAAATCATCTATGGTTAGCTGACCTTTGGCAATACCCCGATTTTTCAACAAAGAAAGATACTGAGCTTGGGCTGGTGCGAAAGAGTGAGAAACCAACCAAGCTCTAAAGTTTTCTTCTAGTAATTCTTCGTGACTTTTAAGCCTTAATATTCCCAATGCAGCCCGAATAAAATCAATCAAGCTGCCATTATAATTGCGGTAAGCTCGCCGCAGGTTTTCTTCATTAAAGTAGTATCGGGGTGTATTCAAACGCCGCACCAGTTCAGTTTCTTCTGTTTCCGTCAACAATTCTCCATCCCGGATTTTCTGGAGTGTTGGATCGTTATTAACAGCAGATTGAATAGTTTGCTCCCAATTAGTGACATAATCTCGCTTATCAACCCGCTCCCCTTCTGTACCTACTTCTACATAACTGACATATTGCTGCCATCTATCCCTCAGCCCTAATTCAATTAATTCTGACCGAGGACGGTATTGTTGCTGGTTGCTTCTAATTGATACATGACCTCGACCAGTTTCAGCATAAATATCAGTATCGCTATCATTAAAATATTGGTGATTTCCGAAAAAATCATAAATAACAAACTTGCGTTTATCAATATGTGGCGCAGTCCTTGTCCCCCGTCCACGAATCTGCTGATAAAGAATTGGACTCCGCACTGTACGACACATCACCAAATGTAAAACTTCCCGGCAATCAAAGCCAGTATTGAGCATATCAACACTGACTGCAACTTGTGGGTAATCTTCATATTTGAACTGACGAATTAAGTCATCGGCATTAGCAACATCACTTGTAATTACTTCAGCGTAACGCCCCTTACATTCTGGATGTAACTCGTTAAGATATCTTGTCAACCGTGCCGCATGATTTTTTGTCAAAGCAAATACTATTGATTTACCAGGCCCAATCTTTTGTCCTGGTGCTAATTCTTGATAATTCTCCCAAGCCAGCCTATCAAACTCCTGCATCATTAGGCGGTTACTGTCCTCATTAGTCCACTTGCGTTCAAAGTCTGCTGGGTCATAAGAAACCTCATCAACTTCAGCACCTTCAGCAATAATTTCAGTGATGCCAGTAGCGAACCGATAGGGAACAAGATACTTTTGTTCAAATGCCGTTTGAATAGAGTAAGTAAAATCTGGCTGCTCATTTCGGCAGTTGTAGAAATCAAAAGTATTACGTTCAATGTAAGCTGCTGGCGTAGCAGTTAAACCAATATGGAACGCATCAAAGTGAGTAAGTGCAGTCTGCCAAACACCATAAATCGAACGATGACATTCATCAGCCACAACAACATCAAAATAGCCGCTAGTAAACTCCCGATAACGGCTAATCATTGTTTGAAGTAAGCAAACTGTAATTTGCTGCTCTTGCCGGATCACACTGGGCTTGAGCCAGTAGCTACCATACTGATTTAAAACATCTTGAATTGCTTCTAATGCCTGTTTTGCTAATTGTTCCCTATCCACTAAAAACAGGATTTTTTCGGCATATCCCGATTGAATTAAGCGTTTTAATTGCAGACAAATTAAATCAGTTTTACCTGTTCCAGTTGGCAGTTCGAGTAAAAATCGCCGTTTGCCCAATTCAACTGCATGGTCAATGGCTTGCATAGTTTCCCTTTGATAGGAACGAACTAAGCGAGTTTCACCCTGTCGAGTGTAATACTCAGGAATTTCAATAGTAGCTAGGGGTTGACGGGTTGAGCGCATTTCCAGCAATCGCTCTAAATCTCGCCGTGAGAAAAAAGAATTGACAATCCGCGCATCATCGTTTTGATAGTCCCAAAAATAAATCAGTTCGCCATTACTGAGGAAAATAAACGGTGCTTCCAACTTCCGAGCATAGGGAAGTGCTTGATTTTTAGCAACATAAGGCTCAATCGCACGCTTCTTAGCTTCAATCACAGCCAAGGGACGACCTCTTTGGTCAAGCAGTACATAATCGGCTCTACCTCTCCTACCATCTGCCATTTGAGCCGAAACCTCAGTCATTACCTGAGATTTATCAGCCGGGTTCCATCCTGCTTGGCGGAGAAGATCATCAATATTAATACGTGCGTCTGTCTCTTTGCTAAAATCGCTCATCAACTCACTCCTGTCTTACCAAAGTTAGCACGAAGCCCTCAGTGCCATTTCCGCTTTATCCCAGAAGTTTTAACTTTTTCCCAACTTCAGCGCCAACTTTTGATAAATTTCGTCCAACCACACTGGAATTACAGGTTTACCTTCATCTAAAGATGCGATCGCTTGTTCTCGGTCATAGACTACAAGATTTAGCGATCGCTTATGCCCCTCGAAAAGTATCATCCACCGACTACCTTTACCAAATTCAAACAACTCCGGTTCCTTATCTCTCAAGGTTTTCACCGTAGTACTGGCAATATCAAAACTCAATCCCATCGATAAAAAATATAACATTGCTGCCAGTTCCATCAAATTCGGCTTTGAGTAATAAATACTACGTCCTGTTCCCGTCTCACCAATAACAGGAACAACCACACCCTTTTCCCGCCAGTACTGGAGTTGACGCAGGGTGCAGCCTGTGATTTCAGCCGCTTGTTTACTCGTAAAAAACGTTTCTTGCATGAAATCATTGTAGGCACAGCAGTTAATTAAACATTTATGGTATTATAAGACATATATGTTTGTAAAAATATGAGCCAAATTACTATTCAGTGTCGTTTAGTAGCAAGTGAATCTACCCGCCAACAGCTTTGGAAACTGATGGCAGAGAAAAATACGCCACTGATTAACGAACTGTTGCTCAAGGTAGCTCAACAGCCAGAGTTTGAGAGTTGGCGGCAAAAAGGCAAGCACCCAGCCAAAATTGTCAAAGAATTATGCGAACCTTTGAAAACTGACCCCCGCTTCATCGGTCAACCCGGACGCTTTTACACGAGTGCGATCGCATTGGTGAATTACATATATAAATCATGGTTTGCGCTGATGAAGCGATCGCAGTCCCAGCTAGAAGGCAAAATTCGCTGGTGGGAAATGCTCAAAAGCGATCTTGAATTAGTAGAAGCCAGTGGTGTGACTTTAGAGAGCCTTCGTAACAAAGCTGCTGAAATCTTGGCTGAACTTACCCCCCAGTCCGATACTGTTGAAGCACAACCACAGAAAGCAAACAAACGTAAAAAAACTAAAAAAGCCAAAGTTGCAGAAGGCGATCGCGCAAAGCGCACGCTACGCGAACGCAATATCTCTAAAACTTTATTTGAGAATTACCCCGACACAGAAGACATGGTAACTCGTTGTGCAATTAGCTATCTTCTCAAGAATGGTTGCAAAATCAATGATAAAGATGAAGACACTCAAAAGTTTGTTAAACGCCGCCGTAAGCTTGAGATTCAGATTGAACGTCTCAGAGAGCAACTAGAGGCACGAATTCCAAAAGGGCGAGATTTAACAGATGGCAAATGGTTAGAAACTCTTTTGCTTGCGACTCATAACGTTCCTGAAAGTGAAACAGAGGCTAAATCTTGGCAAGACAGCATTTTAAAAAAATCTAGCAAAGTCCCTTTCCCAGTTGCTTATGAAACCAACGAAGACATGAGTTGGTTTAAGAACCAGCGTGGACGTATCTGTGTAAAATTCAATGGTTTGAGTGAGCATAGCTTTCAAGTCTACTGCGATTCTCGCCAACTCCAATGGTTTCAACGCTTTTTAGAAGACCAGCAAATCAAGCACAACAGCAAAAACCAACACTCTAGCAGCCTATTCACTCTCCGTAGTGGACGTATTGCTTGGCAACAAGAGGAAGGTAAAGGCGAGGAGTGGAAGGTTAACCGCTTAACCCTTTACTGTTCTGTAGATACTCGCCTATGGACGGCTCAAGGAACAAACCTTGTCAGAGAAGAGAAAGCAGAAGAAATTGCTAAAACTATCACCCAGACAAAAGCCAAAGGTGAACTCAACGAGCAACAACTTGCTCATATAAAACGGAAAAACTCATCTCTAGCCAGAATTAATAACCCCTTTCCCCGTCCTAGCAAACCCTTATATCAAGGTCGATCTCATATTCTTGTTGCAGTTAGCCTTGGTTTAGAGAAGCCTGCAACAGTAGCAGTGGTTGATGGCTCTACAAGTAAAGTCATTACCTACCGCAGTATTAAACAACTACTGGGCGATAATTACAAATTACTAAACCAACAGCGACAACAGAAACATTCACTATCGCACCAACGCCAAATAGCTCAAACGCTTGCTGCACCAAATCAAATGGGAGAATCAGAGTTAGGGCAGTATGTAGACAGATTACTGGCTAAAGAAATTGTGGCGATCGCAATAACATATAAAGCTGGCAGTATTGTCCTCCCTAAGTTGGGCGATATGCGAGAACAAATTCAAAGCGAGATTCAAGCCAAAGCTGAACAAAAATCAGACATTATAGAAGTTCAACAAAAGTATGCCAAAGAGTACCGAGTTAGTGTCCATCAATGGAGTTATGGCAGATTGATTGCAAATATTGAAAGTCAATCTGCTAAAGCAGGAATTTTTATAGAAGAGGCAAAACAGCCGATTCGAGGTAGTCCACAACAGAAAGCAAAAGAATTAGCGATCGCAGCTTACCATTCCCGCAAAATAAACTGATTGACAAAACACCGAACCTTGACAATAGAATGAAAATATTCAATAGCGCCGCAGTTCATGCTTGTTACAAGTCTCTGTGCTGCGTAAATGTGGGTTAGTTTGACTGCTGTTAAACAGTCTTGCTTTCTGACCCTAGTAGCTGCCCACCTTGATGCTGCTGTCCCTTGTGGATAGGAATTAGGTGCGCCCCCAGTAATAGAGGTGCGGGTTTACCGCAGTGGTGGCTACCGAATCACCTCCGACCAAGGAGGAACCCACCTTAATTATTTTTTGGCGAATCGAAGCGGGGTCAATTTCCCTGGGGTTCTGCCAAAACTTTAAATCGCTTGTTTAATGAGGCTTATAGCTTTTAACGTGTCAGTTGATTTACTTTTTTAAGTGTTAACTGAGAGGCGATTTTGGGAGACGTGACAAAAATGCCTTCAGAAGTATGGCAAATCAAGGGTTTGAAGCGCAGGGGGTTTCAACACCCCTCCCAGGCAGAGGCGGGTTGAAAGACGCGATATAGGAATATTGGTCGCGTGTTCGTACAGTTTCAACACCCCTCCCAGGCAGAGGCGGGTTGAAAGGGAGGTGGATTATTTATTTTGTTTTGAAGTTCTCGATTTCAATACTGCTCCCAGCTATAGGCGACCTGAAAGGTATTTATATCAGTTTACGATTTTTTCTAACAAAAGCTTTTTAGAAATGGGTGGGTTGAAAGCGAATCCAGTTACGTCATTATTAGACTGTTATTGTAACTATAGCAATTCATCTTTAATATAGAGTATCCAGACTGTCTAGTAGTCACTAATTTGTTAACAGTGACAATAATTTGTTAAAAATGACATTAATCTGTTAACAGTGACAAATAATTAGTTAATGTACATTAAGTCACACACAGACAAATAATTTGACAATCTACAAAAATGGACGTAACTGGATTCGAACCAGTGACCTCTACGATGTCAACGTAGCGCTCTAACCAACTGAGCTATACGTCCTTAACCACACGATTATCAATTTTAACACATACTTTTGTCAAAAAGCAAGATAAAAAATCGAAGTGATTTCACTATCTTTCGACCTTAGTGTTACGATTGTTAAAGTTATTCGGTTCTGGTCGGGGTCAGCTACCAGAGGTAAGGGGGAAAGTTCGGTGTAAATCCGGCACTGTCCCGCAACTGTGAACTAATTTAAAATTTGAGATGAACTTGCCTCAGTAATTCCAAATTGCAAATTCAGTGAGTCAGGATGCCCGCCGAAGTATATTTATCAGTTCTACATTTCTGCGAGGTACAGATGACCGCGACTGCAAATTTTTCCACAAACGATCGCTGCGATCTTCCCGACCACACTTTATTTGTTTGTAAAACTTGTGCGAGTGTTTGGCAAGATGGAAAACGCTTAGCTGGAGGTGGTGGCGAACAACTATTAGAGCAACTCCAGCATTTAGCACAAGATTGGGACTTGCGAGACGAATTTTCAATTCAAGAAGTTGAATGTATGAGTGCTTGTAATCGCTCTTGCGTGGTTGCGTTTGCTGCCAAAGGCAAATTAACATATTTATTTGGCGATCTAGCCGTTGATGGCAGTGCATCTGCGGTACTTGAGTGTGCTAGTCAATACTATGCCAAGCCAGATGGTTTACTGCCTTGGTCAGAACGTCCAAAAGCACTGAAAAATGGCATTTTGGCAAAAATTCCACCTGTATGATGCGGATTTTAATTCTGGGTGGGACGGGAGATGCAGCAAAACTAGCTGCTAGACTTGCAACTATCCAAGGAGTAGAAGCAATCACATCTCTAGCTGGTCGCACCCGGGAACCATCAGTTCCTTTGGGTGATTTGCGCGTCGGAGGCTTCGGCGGTGTAGCTGGATTGGCTAATTATCTAGAAGTCATGCAAATCGACTTGCTAATTGATGCAACCCATCCTTTTGCTTCGCAGATTTCTTGGAATGCAGTAGAGGCTGCAACCAAAATCGGAATACCCCATTTAATATTAATTCGTTCCCCTTGGGAAAAGGTAAGTGGCGATCGCTGGATTGAAGTTGATAGCGTTGCAGCCGCAGCAACAGCCTTGCAAAACCAAGCGCAGCGAGTATTTTTGACAGTTGGTAGGCAAGAACTCGCCACCTTTGCTCACCTCAAAGATATTTGGTTTCTCATGCGGATGATTGACCCTCCTGCCCCTGATGCCTTAGTGCCACCGGGGATGTTATTGTGCGATCGCGGCCCCTTTACCCTCAGTAATGAAAGGGAAATCCTGATTCACCACAACATCGATGCGATAGTTAGTAAAAATAGCGGTGGCGATGCAACATACCCCAAAATCATTGCCGCACGAGAACTTGAGGTAAAAGTTGTGATGGTAAATCGTCCACCCATACCACCAGGCGATCGCGTTAGTGACGTTGATGGTGCTTTGGCGTGGGTATTGGAGAAAGGGTAAAGGGTAAAGATTTAACGAAGGCAGGAGGCAGGAGTGCCTTCGTTAAAATCGTTGCCAAGATAATTCTTTTGCCGGTTGATTCCAATGCCAGCGTAATAAGTTAGACTTTTGAACTCCCAGAATTCCTGACAAGCCAATTGCTTTTCTGGGTGCATTAGTCGCTAATAAAATCGCACTTTCCACATCACAAATTCCCCACTTAACCAAATTCTGCACTCCCACCAACAAAGGTAAAGTCGTTCCTGATAATGTGCCATCTGGCAGTCGTGCCGTACCGTTTTTGACTTCAATTTGCCGACTGTCCCAAGGATACACCCCATCGGGTAATCCCAGAGGTGCAAGGGCATCGCTAACTAGAAACAGTCCCTTGTCTTGATAACTGGCACGCAGTAAAATTTGCAGCATAGTAGGCGAAACATGCTCGCCATCGGCAATAAAACCGCACATCACATCTGGATGAGTAATTGCAGCGCCTAATAATCCAGGTTCGCGATGATGTAGTGGTGGCATGGCATTGAAAGCATGGGTTACCATCGTTGCGCCTAGTTGAAAAGCGCGTTGTGCTTGAGCAGCTGTTGCCTGGGAATGTCCTAAACTGACGGTAATTCCCAAAGAACGCAAATATGGAATGACTTCACCAGTAAAATCTAATTCTGGTGCTAAGGTGATAACTTTCACAATATGGGCATAATCTCCCAAAACCCGCTTTACCTGCTCAATTGTTAAAGGTAATAGGTACTCTGCCGGATGTGCGCCGCGCTTTTGGAAATTCAAAAACGGTCCTTCTAGATGTACCCCGAGAATTTTGGCTGATGACTTTCTTGGCAAACTCTCTTGTTCGGTAAAATTAGCTATAACTGCGAGCGATCGCTGGATATTTTCTACCGAAGTTGTGACAAGTGTCGGTAAAAATCCATCTACCCCGACATCCCACAAATATTGCGTTATTTTCTCAAGCAAATGAGCGTTTTCAGTTCTCAAATCGGGAAATGCCAATCCCAATGCACCGTTAATTTGCAAATCAACGCCCCCAAGAGAAATCCAGTCACCCGCGACATTTAGCTGGGGCGCACAGCTGTGCGTTCCTACAGTACTCATAGGTAAGATTTGCTCGATTATCCCCTGTTGGTTAACCAAGAGCATTTGCAAATCTTCATAACCAGCTACTCTGGCATTGATAATTTCTAAGGAAGTTTGTATTGCTTGAGTCATCACATTCAGGAGAATATAGCTAAATCTGATTTTAGATGCAATTCTATGGCTCCTTTAGTTGGTATTATCATGGGCAGCGATTCTGATTTGCCCACTATGAAAGACGCGATCGCAATTTGTGATGAATTTGGCGTTGAAAACGAAGTGGCGATCGTTTCTGCTCATCGTACACCAGAACGTATGGTGGAATATGCAAAATTCGCACATCAACGCGGTATCAAAGTAATTATTGCTGGTGCTGGTGGTGCGGCTCATCTACCGGGAATGGTAGCTTCTTTAACTCCGCTTCCTGTTATCGGCGTTCCTGTAGCCACCCGTAACTTACAGGGATTAGATTCCTTATATTCAATAGTTCAAATGCCTGCGGGTATTCCCGTAGCAACAGTGGCTATCGGTAATGCCAAAAATGCTGGGCTTTTAGCAGTACAAATCCTCGCAACAGCCCAACCAGAACTGCTAGCAAAAGTGCAACAATATCGCCAAACTCTATGCGAATCGGTAATTGCCAAGCAAGCCAAACTAGAAGAACTCGGTTACGAGCAATATTTACAGCAATAAGTAGTGGCGATCGCAAGTTGCATTCGATCGCAGGATGTAACTTTAAATTCCAAAAACCTTTAACTTTTTTTATAAAAACTTAATAATATAAAAATTTGTCCGATTCTGATACCGAAAAATACCTAAGCACAAAGGATATAGTTGTTTTATTCGTTGTATCAGATATTATGTCACCACAAAATAAATAAAAAATTGTAGTATTTGATACAGTTTTTTGGTTTAAGTAAATAGAAAATCAATCAAATTTATCCGTTGAGGTATAAATTTACGAGAGTGCAACAATTTTGTTTAGTCAAGCGACTTCAAATAATTGATTTTGTTAATGCCATTACCAAAATCGATTGCTTTTCCAGCAGCAAAAAGTAAGGTAATGAATAAGCGTATTCAACCCTGGCATCGCTTACTAACACTAGCTATCGGTTCAATGGTATTTGCAGTTTTTGCACCGGCAATCGTCCAGGGAGCAGACCCTTCTACTGTTCAATCTTTATCTGCAACTACAACCAAACTGCAAATTTCAATTGATACTACTTGGGTATTATTATCTGGGTTTTTAGTATTCTTTATGCAAACCGGTTTTGCCATGTTAGAAGCAGGTTTGAGCCGACAAAGAGGTGTAGTTAATGCGTTATTAGAAAACTTCATTGATGCGGCTGTAACTATTTTGGCATGGTGGGCGATCGGCTTTGGTATCGCCTTTGGTACTAGTGTTGGCGGTTTGTTTGGTATAGATACCTTCTTCCTGAGTCAATTACCTGCTGCTGATGGTAGTTATCCAATGGGCGCACCTGGTTCTACAGCTGCCATTAACACCTATACCTTATTCTTTTTCCAATTTGCTTTTGCTGCTACTGCCAGTACCATTACCACTGGTTCAATGGTGGGAAGAATGGATTTTATTGGTGACTTAATTTACAGTACGATTATGGGTGCTATTAGCTACCCTGTCATAGTTCATTGGGCTTGGAACGCCAACGGCTGGTTAAGCAAGCTGTATTATCACGATTTTGCTGGTGGTTCTGTTGTACATACTGCCGGTGGCTGGACAGCGCTGATTGGTGCTTATTTGCTTGGTCCCCGTCCCGATCGCCCTCCTTGGGGAACGCTACCACCAGCGCATAATTTGGGGTTGGCGACATTAGGAACAATGATTTTATGGTTTGGCTGGTACGGATTTAATCCTGGTTCAACCCTGACCACCGCTAATCCCGGATTAATTGGTTTAGTAACAGTTAATACTACACTTTCCGCAGGAACCGCAGCAATAGCAACTTTAATTTTCCAATATATCCGCACGGGTAAATGGGATTTAATTTATTGTCTTAACGGTTCGCTAGCTGGGTTAGTAGCAATTACAGCAGCTTGCGCTTTTGTTGCACCTTGGGCTGCGGTGTCGATTGGGTTAACGGCTGGTATTTTGGTTGTACTTGGCGTGGATTTGATTGAGTCACTGCATATCGATGATGCGGTAGGTGCGTTTTCCGTACACGGTATCAATGGCATGATGGGCACTCTGTCAATCGGCCTCTTTGGCCAAGCAGAACTCACACTCAACAAAAAAGCAGGGTTATTTTTGGGCGGTGGCTTTGACTTGCTGGCTATACAACTTTTGGGTGTAGTAGCGATCGCAGTTTTTACTGTCGCCTTTGCCTTTTTAATGTATGGCGGCCTGAAAGCGATCGGACGCTTACGTGTTAATCCTGAAGCAGACCGCATAAGTATAGATACTTACGAACATGGAGCATCAGTATGTCCGGATGTTTCTGCGATGCCTGCGGCGGGCGTAGCCATCGCCAAACCAGAAAACAATTCCTCAGAGTCTTAAAATTAACACTTTTGAGAGCGAATAGAACTAACAATCATGCTAATAGCTAAAAAAGTAGTCATTGAGCCAGTATTACCAAGAAAGGGGGAAAGGGGAAGGGGAAAGGGATGGATTTTTTAACGCATGTATCTTTTTCGTTTCCCTTTCCCCAAATGGGTTTAAAGCCCCCTCATTTAAGTCCGGTCTTTAATTGGAAGAGGATTGTGACCTCCTCCAATTTCTTTTCCCTTTACCCTTTACCCTTTTCCCTTCTTCATGAACGTATTTGTTGTTGGCATTAGATAAATAATCTAATGTTGGGCGATTTTTCTGCAAAAATATATTTTTAAAAATTAAAGATTAAATGAAGCAAACATCATTGTTTGAGCAAGTATATCTGAATTTATTAAAAACTTATTAAAAAAATGTTTACAGATGTGTCAATATTTTTTTAAACTCCTATGAAGGTTATTTGATTTTCTAGTTTGGAAACAAGTGGTCTCAAGGATAAATCTGAAAAAATACTGGATTTCACTTTCAGTTTGAGCTTTTTTCTATTTTGAACGAAGCTTTATAAGGATGATGTTCAAATTCATGTACAAACAAAAATCGAACCCAAAAAAAAGGCATCTTTCTGCAATTTCTTACAGGAAATCTGCACAGTCCAACTCAAAATTCAAGAGATTTTATTTAGCAATAAAGCGACTGACTCCCAGCTGGCAAGCCTGCTTACCTATAGCCTGTCTGATTGTCTTGGGTTGGGGTTATGCGGCAGTTGCCCAAACTCCAGCCGCAGGGCCGACCACAGCAGACCTCAAAGTTGCTCTTGATACGCTGTGGGTTGCGATCGCCGCTTTTCTAGTATTCTTCATGAACGCTGGTTTTTGTATGTTAGAAACCGGCTTCTGTCGCCAGAAAAATGCTGTCAACGTTCTTGCTAAAAACTTGATTGTATTTGCTCTGGCCACCGTTGCTTTTTGGGCAGTTGGCTTTGGCTTAATGTTCGGCGATGGTAATCCCTTCATCGGATTGAATGGATTTTTCCTATCAGGAGCAGATAACAGTCCAGCAACAGGAGACGCTTATAAAGGTGTCTTTAGTGCCTTGAATTGGGCTGGCGTACCTCTAGCTGCAAAATTTTTATTCCAGCTAGTATTTGCTGGAACCGCGGCAACAATTGTTTCTGGCGCAGTTGCAGAAAGAATTAAATTTCTTGACTTCTTGATTTTCAGCCTCTTGCTTGTAGGTATTTCTTACGCCATTACCGGACACTGGATTTGGGGAGGCGGTTGGCTGGCAAAAAACGGTTTCTGGGATTTTGCCGGTTCTACAGTAGTTCACTCCGTCGGTGGCTGGGCAGCTTTAATGGGAGCAGCATTTCTTGGGCCCCGCATTGGTAAATATCAAGACAAGCAAGTTGTTGCCCTACCCGGCCACAACATGAGTATTGCCACCTTGGGCTGTTTAATTCTTTGGCTGGGTTGGTTTGGTTTCAACCCCGGTTCTGTGATGGCTGCCGACCCCAGTGCAATTACTCACATTGCTTTAACAACCAACATGGCTGCTGCTACTGGTGGTATTGCCGCCACAATTACAGCTTGGCTTTACTTAGGTAAGCCAGACCTATCAATGATTATCAATGGTATTTTGGCTGGCTTAGTTGGGATTACAGCGGCTTGTGCCTACGTCAGCATCAATAGTGCTTTCATCATTGGCTTAATTGCTGGAGTAATCGTAGTTTTCGCTGTCACCTTCTTTGACAAACTTGGTATTGATGACCCAGTGGGAGCTACCTCAGTTCACCTAGTTTGCGGTATCTGGGGAACTCTAGCAGTGGGTCTGTGGTCTGTCGGCCCTGGTGTTTACTCATGGTATGGTGAGGGACTAGGCCCAGCAAAAGGCTTATTTGCAGGGGGTGGCTTTGGACAGTTAGGCGTTCAATTACTGGGCGTTCTCTCAGTAGGTGGCTTCACTGTTTTAATCAGTACTATTTTTTGGCTAGTACTAAAAGCTACTTTAGGTATCAGAGTATCCAAAGAAGAGGAATTAGAAGGCTTAGACATCGGCGAACACGGTATGGAAGCTTACAGCGGATTTGTCAAAGAAGCTGAAGCAACACCCTTCTTTGATGGAGAAAGTTCGGTTGGAAGATTATAAAGTCCAGATTTGTTGGATTTGCCTTGCGGCATATTCTTAATCTTGACTACCAACACACCATTAGTATATTTAAGTAAGCTACCCACACTATCATCAGTGTGGGTTTTTAGTAGCCTTGAAGTGTCTATTATGCAAGATAAAATCATTGAGCGCATTCTCGCTGCTGCTGATGCTCCAGACCTTCTTGAGATTTTGACGAATCGGCTGAGTTTGTCAGACTTACAATCTCTTCTAATTGAAGTTTATCGCCAACGCACAGCTTCCCTGACACCTAGCGACATCTTAAAGCAATATGAAAACAATCGCTTTGTAGTGCCGTCGCAAATAAATCCCCAACAACAACTTGAATTCGATCGCCTGGCTTATTCCGTACTTCCACTAGGGTTTGAGGTGCTAGAACTTTCGCCAGTAGCTCCACTGGGGACAAACTCTGTCGTCGCCACAGTTAACCAAAACAAAGTACTGTCCACGATACGCAATACTGAAGTGACTGCGGACATAACAAACGTTCTGGCATTAGAGTGTGCAAGGCGCAAACGAGCTGCTAAACATACACGCGATCGTGAAATTATAAAATTGTGTGCTAGTCAGCGTGTGGTACGCACCCAGCAAGTAAAGGGGCCAAATTTATTTCAGCATTTTCGTTTACTCGGTCTTTGTACGGCTGGACGGGATACAGGTTCTTATAGTTTTGAGATAGATGCCCTCATAGAACATTTGGAATTTTATTTGCGGCTGTTTGCAGCAGCTAACCATAGTGGATTTGCAATTGCAGAGGTGCGTGTCACGTTAACCGCCTTCGATAAAATTCGCTACAATGCCCTTCAAATCTCTGTACTTGAAAAACTCGCCGCCCAATATCCACAAGTTAGCTTCGCCTTCGATGAAGAACGTGAAACTGGTCGTGGCTATTACGATAGTGCCGGATTCCATATCTATGGCCGCGACCCATCAGGAACAGAATATTTTCTTGTAGATGGTGGATTTACCGATTGGACTCAACAATTACTAAATAACAAAAAAGAACGGTTGCTCATTAGCGGGATTGGAAGTGAAAGGTTTGTCCTGCGTTTTAGATAACTGCTAAAGGTAATAAAGACAGCTTACTGCCCAAGGTCTCATTAATAGCTATCATTAATAACTCATTGATAGAGATTCCCATTGTCTTCGCCATAGAGGAAATTACGCTTTTCGGAGCAAAAGAACAATACAACCCAGCTTCTAAAAACCAAGGTTGTCCCTGTGGGTCGATGCGGAAATCAAATAAACTGTAGTGGCGACAGCCTAAAGCTTGATGACACTTCTTAGCTACTTCCTGAACCTTTTGAGTAATCGGGTCGTTAGTGTCTACAATCCAAGACTTAATATTATCTTTAGCGGCAAAACCCAAGTTGCCATCATCTGTTTTTTTGAGTTTATCAGCAAAGGTGCGGATGGGTTTTTCGGGAGAATTTACCAGATACTCTTCAAGAGGTAAACCGATTAACTCCCCATCTTTAACAATGATGCCGCATCTGACTTCTCGACCTGCGATGAATGTTTCGACGATCGCTTCATCTGCATATTCAAATGCCGTCTTCAGTGCTGCGTCATACTCAGCGGTATTTTTGACTAAAGTTACTCCTAGTGAGTTGTCCGAACTTACGGGTTTGATAACTACTGGAGGTGCAATTGTTGGAACATCTCCGCGGCGCAGCACTTCTCCGCGAGGCACTTTTACCCCTGCTGCTTCCACAATTGCTTTAGTTTTTGCTTTGTGAGCTGCTATTGCCATCAGTTCCGCAGTATTACCTACGTAAGGAATTTCAAGCAAGTCGAATAAAGCACGATACTGAGTCATTCCAGGGATACAAAACATTTGTGGTAATACAATGTCAATGTTTTGTGCCGCAATAAACTCTATAGCTTCAGACAGATGCATTGGTTGAGCCTGAGCAATATCTTCTCGACTCAGAGAGCGAGGAAATCGCCATTGGCGATCGGGCGTAATATATGCAATGCGGAAGTCATAACGCGGTTCTGCCGTTGCTGCCAAACTGTCTTGGGCGTAAAGGCGTGAGAGTTCGCAGTAAAAATCATCCTGTGCAGATCCAACTAAATGAAGGATACGAAGTGCCGACATGATTCATGTTCCTATGTAATATTAAAAGATTGCTCGCGCAGAGGCGCAGAGAGAATGAGGAGTTTTAGAAACATCCATCCGTTATTTGTGCTTACTCTCTCTCTTTCTCTGCGCCTGGAGCGTGATACTAATCCCCCCCCAATTCCACCAATTTCCCGATATTGAAATCTATCCGCGTCCACCCTTTAAGCCGACGTAAATTATTAATCAAAAGCAAAGGAATTTGCCAATGATGCACCATTAAAAATGGTAACGGGTCATCTGGTTTATAAATTGCATCAGTTCCCCGCCAAATATTTGCAATCCATTTTTGCAATTGCTTAAAAGAACGGATACCAGTTAAACGCCAGACTTCATGATAAGTCCAATAAGTTGGTT
Source organism: Nostoc sp. DedSLP01 (assembly GCA_034530875.2). GTDB lineage: Bacteria > Cyanobacteriota > Cyanobacteriia > Cyanobacteriales > Nostocaceae > Nostoc. The sequence continues at coordinate 10,436 of JAVRCJ020000007.1, read as the reverse complement.
TACTGGTTGGCAATGGCTGTAACGTTTCAGCCATCGGTTCTTTATCGAGGTAGGCTTGGGCAACTTGGGGATGGTCGTAGAAAGTAGTAATTGCAGAGTGCGTGCGGGGATTACACTCGATAGCATATACTCTGCCATCCTCAGCTTGAATGAAGTCGAAGGAAACCTGTCCTGTAAGTTTGAGTTCCTTGACAAAATGCCTCACCCATTCCCTAATTTGAGAATTTTCAACGTTTTCATAGTTGACTTGAAAAGCTGAAGATTCACAGCAACAGTGCAATCGTAATTCGCCATCCCGGACGGTGCTATGGGTACAAAATTCCTTGCCAGGAATAAATTCTTGCATAATCCAAGGCTTGTCTGGGCTGATTGGCAAGCTTCTGACGAATGCAGCTGTTTCTTCTGGAGTGGCACAGGGAAGCTTAGTTAAGTCTAAACGCCGTACTGAATCGTAAGGAATACTCTTGAGGATATATTTACAAGATTCTTGGGAAAAGTCGAAATTTAGAACTTGTTCGGCAGAGGTAATTTTAAAAGATTTAGGCACTGATAAACCAAGCGATCGCGCTATTTCGGCAAAGGCAAATTTATCATCCAATTTCTCGGTAATATCTATGTCAAAGTGAAATACTTCGCAATACTCCGACAGCATTGGTTTGGCCAGGGAGTCGTAGTAACTACCCAACGGACTGGTAACAGGAATGTAGACATCGATATTTTCTTGTTTGATGATGTCTATCAAAGCCTGAGTATAGCGTTCTGGATTGTCTTGCGGCGCAGGAACAGTATAAAACTTGTCAACAGCTTGAGAAAATCGATGCCCAGATAGCCAATATTTGTGGGTTTCTATCAGTACCACTCTGTGTCCCGCAGCAGCGCATGACCGCGCTAGCTGTAAAGCTTTGGTCATTTTGGCGCCACTAATCAGCACATTTTTCGGGTTTGCTGCTTTAGTGGCTGGCTGCTGGAAAGGACGCGAGATGGTATGCCACAACAAAGTTACTAAAACGATCGCGGCATTAATTGGCAGTGCTAATAATAGCAACGCCAAAGTCAACAGATTTTGGATAATTACGGCTATTTTTGTCTCTGAAGGAAAAGACGGGATAGCAGGTGAAGAAGAAACAGAAATAGATTGTGCCATACTCAATCAGGCAATTGGGCGGATAATCGTCAAGCCATCTCGTAGGGGGAGTATTACCTGTTCTACGCGGGGGTCGAGTGCTACAGCACGATTAAATTGAGCGATCGCTTCACCATTAGCAGTGCGTTGTTGTGTAGGCAAATAAACCTCTCCTTGCAGCAGTGTGTTATCTACACAAATAAATCCTGACGGTGCTAGCAAATTAGTATCTAGCAACTTTTGGAAGTAAGTTATGTACTCTTTTTTATCTGCGTCGATAAACACCAAATCAAATGATTCTCCAGCTGCTATTAACTTATCCAAGGTTTCCAAAGCTGGCCCTAATTCCACACGGATTTTTTTGCCGTCAGGAGATTTGTCAAAAACTGCTTGTCCAACTTCCGCCGCAAAGGGATCTACTTCGCAAGCAACCAGCACTCCATCTGGAGGTAATGCCTCAGCCATTGCCAATGCAGAATAACCCGTGAACATCCCTATTTCCAGTACTCTTTTAGCTTTGGCCATACGAACAAACATTTTCAGGGTTTGTCCTTCTACATGACCAGACAACATTTCTTGTTCTAGAGGTCGTACTGTTGTGCCTTCACTAAAGTGTTCTTGCCATGCTTCCGTGGATGTTTTTTCGGCAAGTTCTGCTAAAGCGGCTGATTCAGGGGTTGTATATTCTTCCAAGTAAGGATCTAAACCAGCTGCCAACTGCCACGCTTGAGTGATGTTAGCAACTAACTCCGCAGGTAAATCTGTGCGTTGGTTAATCTTTTGGACAATAGCTTCTAGCTTCTTTGCTAAGATTCCTACCGGTGTAACTGGTCTAGCTGTGGGCTTGGCAATTGTGGTGGACATTATATTGCACTCCCAACTAGTTCTGTCTGATAAACGGGGTACATATCCACACCTTCACCACCACGAGGATAGTTAACGCAAAGCTGTTTGTGGTCTCTTAAACCTTGTGCCAATTCTTCCCGTGTCAAATCATTCATATAGAAGCAAGTACCAATTGGTCTAGGCATCGCGGCTCTCAACAAACCATCTCGTGTGAGGCTGATAGACTCGGTAGCATCCCACAATAGTTCTTCATCCATTAAAGGATGGTCGAGAGCTAGACCCAAATCACCGATCAATCCTAAAATGCGATCGCGTTCTTCGGTTGTGATATAGCCTCTATTAGCTGCGATGGTTGCAGATAAAGCCATATCGATACTCACTGCATGACCGTGAAACATCGGAATGTGTGGCGCAAGTTCTAAAGTCGGACTCCAAGTATGTCCGTAAGCAATTGCTCTATCCAAATCTAGTTCGTGGAGGTTAGGTACTTCTAACTCCAACATTTTTTTGATGGCTTCGTAAGTTAAACTATGAGCTATTTGTTTAATCTCTGGAGTTGCATCAATATTGCCGAAGTGGGTATCAAGCAATTCTTTACCATACTTTTCTAACCACTCAAACACACCCCCATGAGCAACTACAGCAATTTTGACTAATTCTGCCATCCCATTACGCACTTGATTTTTTGGTAATGTCCCCAGCAAAGAAAAGTCTAATAAAACTTTTTGGGAAGCATGATACGCACCCAAACGATTTTTCAGCTTCCGATGATTGACCGCTACCTTGATAGCGACGCTAGCATCAATCAAACCAATCAAAGAAGTCGGAATCCGAATGTAGTTACTACTACGACGATAGGTAGAGCAAGCAAAACCTACAACGTCTGTAATTAAACCACCACCGATGACTAATACCGGCTCTTTTCGTACTAATTTGAAGTCTGCGAACACATCGATAATCTTCTCAAAGGTTTGAATAGATTTGTTTGGTTCGGTAATAGTCAGAGCAAAAATCCTCAAATCGAGATTGTAATACCGGAAATATTTCTCAATCTGAGTACCGTAAAAATTGTAGACATTAGTATCGATAACAGCCAAGCATCTGCCAAAACTTCTATATATTTCTGCAAGTTCTGGATTAGCAATATTAAAAACACCATCTACATAAACTAATTCATATTCAATCTTTTCATAAGCTTCTACGTGAAATTTGTTTTCGGTAGCTTGGAGTTTTGTTTGAACGATGCTCACAAATTTTGTCCTCTAGATGAAAGAAACTGTAACTTTGATGTTGACGCCATTAGAAGTGTAAGCACTTCTCAAACGGAATGACTGAACTTGCCGACATGATGTCGTAAGTAACTAAATTGCCCGTGATTCTTGAGTAAAAAGATGTATAGCAGGAGGCAGGGGGCAGTTCTTGCTGGAGGTAAAAGTATTACTATTCCTCGCATTCAAGCTTTTAAAATGTCCTAACATATCTGACTACGGCTATAAATCTCAATGAAATTTAGTAGGATTGCAGATTTAGAGATGACAAACTATAGCACTAGAGATGAAGTGCATCTACGTGTCATTCCATCAGTAGAGCAAAAGACCTTAAGCCTTCGCTGAACCTTAAGGATCTCGCAACTTAACTTAATTTATGCAACAAAACTTCATAGATTTTATCAGATTATTAGACTGTTACTTCCATGTCTAGCCTCAAGGATCGCGGACTTTTAGTAGCTGAATAACGGTTTACAAGCAAGCTAGGAGAGTGGCTTCACTTGCTGAGAAAGCTTAGACACTTGTTTACATTAGTTAAAGTATCACTATTTCTCAAAAATTGCACCTACACCAAAAGGTAGATTTGAAACAAAAAAAACTAGATTTTGACGGTTTAGCGGTTTGAGGCTTGATTTAAAAAGCTAATCTTTGCTTGACAAGAGGATACGGCAGGATACATACAAAAACAAGTGGGCAGGAAAACTCGTAACTATGTAAACAAATGTTAAGCAGACATGTAAGAGTTAAGTCCAACGCTTTGCGTACTGTAGTTTCCTGTAGCTTTACAGCAATTTTCAGGTAAATAGACCATATTGTAGGGGCGCACAGATGTCATTGGTGTCAACTTCAGCTCAAACACTTATTCCACAAGCGTTTTACCCCACCCCCAACCCCCTTTCAAGGGGAGGGGCGATTTTAGCTTTAGACAAAATCGGGGTGGGGTAATGCGGATCTTGATGCTAAGTGAGAGAACTGAATATCGCATCTTTATAAGGGTTTCACGCTAAGTTGACACTAATGATAGCTGTAAAGCCCCTACCGAAAATTGTGGTTCAAATAGATGAAAAACGCTGTAACGCTATAAATTTTATTTTGCTTTAAGCGGCTCACCTCAGTAGATGGCTTTTCCGTATTTACTCATCTGCAAAATAGTTTAGTTTTTTCACGCCGATTTACCAAATCGTACAGAGGTTTCCTCCGCAAGTTTTGGTAATACTAACATTAGTCTTCAGAGGTAAGTAAGAGTAAAATCTCAACCTCAGGTACGAACAATTCAATTCCAAACCTTTTTGACACTGACGTGTACTAAGATATGGTTACATAGCCATTTTTTACTGATTTAATTGTTCGTCACCTTCAACTATCCACCTTCCTATAAAGGTTTAGAGCAAGTGATTTCTTGTTTGAAAACAGAGAATTTTGCTAATAAGTATTTATACGCATATTCTCAGCAAAGCTGATGAGAAGTTCCTACTTTTAAGCGATCGGCTTTCCCTTACTGTTTTATGGTTTTTTATAGATACGCTCTGATTGGGATGCTGCCCTATTATTTTTTTTAGTACTAGATTTATGGATTTTGTTCCGGTTGAAACAGGCGCAGCTGTTTCTGTTGAAATTGCCGAAATTGTTTCGCCACCAACGCTTTCTCCTACCTCAACACCCAACTCTCGCATTCCTAAGGATGCGATTCGCACTAGTTTGAGGGCTTCCACTGCCGATGGTATTTTCGCAGCACTTTTCTCTATCGCCACTGGCTCAATTTTGCTGGGTAATTTTTTAGTGGAGTTAGATGCCAGTCCGATAGTCTTTGGTTTGGTATCCTCTATTCCCATGTTGCTGCATCTGTTTCAGCCGCTAGGCGCTTACTTATCTGAACGTAGCACCAGCCGCTTTCAGTATTCGCTAAGGACGCACGGAATTGCTCGATTACTGTGGCTAATTTTAGTATTTGGTATTATTAGCTATAGCTGGGGATGGCTAGATGCAACACAACTGGTAATTTTATCGCTCTCAATTTTGGTAGGCAGTCATCTTTTAGCAGGACTAGGAATTGCATCATGGTTCAGTTGGATAGCAATGTTAGTGCCGCGAAGATTGCGAGGTAGATATTTCGGGCTACGCAACAGCCTTGCCAATTTCACCGAGTTAGTTGGCTTACCCTTAGCAGGTTTAGCTGTATCGCATTGGTATGCGGGAAGTATCCAAGGTTATGGAGCGATTTTATTAGTAGGGATTTTCTTTGGAATTGTCAGCTTGGGGTTTCAGTATTTCCAAGTAGATATGAATCCCCAATTACAAAATACTTATTATGCTAGTTCATCTGCAACTACTGAGAGTGAGGTAGACTCATCAACAAATGAACTTGGGGAGACATCTGGCGCAATTTCCTTACCGCAATTACTGACAACAGAAAACGATTTAATTAGTAGTATTAAGCAAAACTCTAACTTTTTGGTGTTTTTGCTTTATTTCGGTTTATGGACGTTTGCTGTTAACCTCAGCGCTCCATTTTTTAACCTCTACTTGCTAGATACGCTTAATTTGGATGTCAGCTGGGTAACTTTCTACAACAGCTTGCGAGCTGGGGCGCACATGCTGATGCTGATTGTCTGGGGTAAATTATCAGATAAAATTGGCAATCGTCGAATTTTAATTTCTACAGGAACTCTCATTGCAGTCATACCTTGGTTGTGGCTGCTGATGGGTTCTACGCCCTTGGATTTGTGGTTGTGGTTACCTTTATTACACATTTTTATTGGCGCAAATTGGGGAGGAGTTGACTTGTCTAACAACAATCTCCAGATAGAAATTGTACCATTAAAAAATCAGTCTATCTATTTTGCGATCGCAGCTGCTATTGCTGGAGCCAGCGGTGCTTTAGGAGCAACGATAGGCGGCTTTATCGCTCAATTTGCTGGGTCTTTCGGCATCGCTGAAATTTTTATTGTCTCTGGAATTTTACGACTAGTGTCACTTCTACCATTAATTATTAAAAAGGATGTCGGTAGTTAGAATGAAATTATTTAGCTATGGCTGTGAAAAAATAGTCCATCTATAGAAAGAATTACTAATTAAATATCTCCCCTATACTGAAAAAAATTTGTTAGAGCGTGACAAAATTAATTTCAGGAAAACAAATCATTTGGTGAAATCGGCTGATATACATTTAGCAGTTCCGAATCAAAAAAGTTTAATTTCAAAATCTGAAAAAAGAGAAAATGCTTAAGTTAGACACATCAAAAATTAGTCATCAACAAGTTGAAAATTTCGAGAGAGATGGCGTTATTTGCGTCAAAAATGCTGTGGATGATATCTGGGTAGAAAGGCTGCGAAAAGCTGTTGACAAGAATATATTAATCCCTGGCCCTCTAGAGGAGAAAAACGCCCCAAGACCAGAAGGCCGGGTGGAACATGCTAGTAGTTTATGGCTCGTTGATGCTGATTTCCGTGCTTTGGCTTTTGAATCTCCGTTAGCAATGCTAGCGGCTCAAGTTTTAAAGACAGAAAAATTGAACTTTTTAGCGGATGGTTTTTTTGTCAAAAAGCCGAAAGCAGATAGCCGTGTTGGATGGCATAACGACTTACCTTATTGGCCTATACAAGGTTGGCAATGTTGTAAAATTTGGCTGACTTTAGATCCTGCTAATGAAGAAAATGGTCGATTAGAGTATATTAAAGGTTCTCATAAATGGGGTAAAGAATTACGCGAAGGGTCGAATCCCTCGTGGTTTGTAGAGCCAGAACCCCACGAATTAGTCTCTTGGAATATGGAACCTGGAGATTGCTTAATTCATCATTTTCTGACGATTCATCATTCAGTAACTAACATAACTTCTACACAACGACGTGCAGTAGTGACAAATTGGACTGGTGATGATGTTACTTATTATAACCGTCCAAAAGCTTGGCCTTTCAGACCTCTTGAAGAAATTGATTTACCAGAATTTAATTCATTCAAAACTAAAAAACTTGGTGAGCCGATAGATTGCGATATTTTTCCTAGAGTTGAAGTGCATCGCTAATTACGAATTCCTGTGATTAAGCAAATATCTGGAATTGCTTAATACCAATTCTGTATGAAAATGCACATAATCAAGACCCCCCTGTAGTTCCCCAAAGTATTGGAGGCGGCTTAGCCAGGGGGGTAAATACAGCAGTTTTCATTTATATGAAGTACAAAGTTACGGGTTTTGAGGCAGGAGGAGGTAGGAGTTAGAAAGAAACTCTTTATCTTTGATGAATCAGTCCTGTTCTCACTTACTTTCAATCTACTGTATATGCACTTTTATAAAAAACCGTATAAAAAATACTTATATCAATTCGATTCATGATTGCAACACATCCTTGGGTAGAGACGCGATTCATCGCGTCTCTACAAATGGTTTATTTGTTGCATTCTTTTTTCCTATTGGTATTACATGCATACGATGAAAAAATTTTTCATCCCGGCTGCCTTGTCTGCCTATTTCAAAATATTTTCAGTATTATTACTAGTTGACAAATAGTATCTGACTCAGCTTTTAATGAATGATTTTATTGTAAGGAAAATATTTTAGGACTATGACTACTATGAGATTAATGGGTAGTTATAATCCAATGGTTAGAGTACAAAAATCACTTGGTATGCTTTGAGCAAAAGAGCGTGACAAGATCGAATAAAACCGAATTCTCCTCACAGTTGGGAGTAGGTTTGCAGAAAACAAGTATCAATGAAGGCCCGAAAGCTTTTGGCACAAGGACACTGGCTCTGAAGTGGCATCTTGTCTTACTTGTGGCAGGGGCTTTACTCCCAGTTGTTGTTTTTGCTGTTGCTATTGTACACAGGCTCTCACTCAACGAGCGTGCCGCATCAGAGCGCCGCTTGATTTTAGCAGCACGCAATCTCACTGAAAATGTAGAGCGCGAAGTTGCAAGTACAACTAGGACACTCCAAGCACTAGCATCCTCCGATCGCCTCGACCAAGGTGACTTAAAAGCCTTTTATCAAGAAGCGCAACGTACAGTACAGACGCAGCCGACTTGGTTGGCTGCAATCCTGCTAACGCCGGACGGACAACAGGTATTTAACACCTTTCGTCCCTTCGGTACTCCACTACCTTTGGCGAATGAGCCTCAAAGCGTGCGGTATGTTGTCAAAACAGGCAGGCCAACAGTAGGTTACCTGGCCGTTTCACGTCTCAAGCGAAAATGGGCTTTCCCTGTGCGCGTTCCGGTCATGCGCGGCGGCAAACTACGCTATGTGCTTACTGCCCTCATCACCTCACAGACACTCACTAGCCTGATTAAAAGCCAGACGCCTATCGATGGGGAATGGACGCGTACTGTCGTTGACGGTCGTGGTGTTATTGTAGCCAGGACTCGCAATCCGGATCGCTTTATAGGAAAGTCGGGTACTCCCTCTTTTTTGAAGCGAATTGCAAAAACAACCGAGGGAGTCTACCGCGAAACTACCTTGGAGGGAGCATCAGTTTACGTGGCTTTCAGCCGAACCAATTTTTCTAACTGGACAACCGCCGTCGTCGTTCCAGTAGAAAACATTGAAAGTCCAGGTCGCCGTGCGATGTGGCTGGTCATTGGGTCTGGCTTAGTATTGCTTGTGGTAAGCGGCCTGGGGGCACTCGTTCTCTCACGATGGATTTCTCAAGGGATAGCCTCAGCTGCAATAGCCGCAGAAGCACTTGCCAAAGGTGAATATCCGCGCATCACTCCCTCACCGATTCAGGAAGTCGCTTTGTTAGGGGAAGCTTTAGAATTTTCTGCCAAGCTGCTGTTAGAGCGATCGCGCCAACGGGACGAAAATTTAAGACAAGCCGAAGCAGCGCAGGCTGAGGCAGAGACCGCTAACCGCCTGAAAGACGAGTTCTTAATTACTGTTTCCCACGAACTTAGAACCCCTCTCAACGCCATCTTTGGCTGGGCGCAGTTATTACGTGGCGGCAAACTCAACCAAGAAAAAACACAGCAAGCGATCGCTACCATCGAACGCAACGCTAAAGCCCAGGCACAACTGGTAAATGACCTCCTCGATACATCGCGGATTATCCTTGGCAAACTCCGCCTCGAACCACAGCCGCTAAACTTAACTACTGTAATCCTCAGCGCCCTGGATTCAGTGCGTCACGCTGCTGAAGCCAAAGAAATCGACTTGCAACTGCAACTTACCAAGGTGGAACCTGTGTTAGGAGACCAAAATCGCCTTCAGCAGGTAGTATGGAATCTGCTCTCGAATGCTGTTAAGTTCACGCCTCAAGGTGGGCGGGTTGAAGTTCAGCTGCGGCAGGTTAACTCAGTAGTTGAGCTGATAGTGCGCGACACTGGTGTAGGTATCAAACCAGAATTCCTACCACATGTTTTTGAGCGCTTCCGCCAAGCCGACGGCTCGACTACAAGGGAGTATGGCGGTTTGGGGCTAGGTTTGGCTATCGTCCGTCACTTAGTCGAACTTCACGGCGGGACAGTGCAGGCTGATAGTGAGGGCGAGGGCAAGGGGGCTACTTTTACTATTGAACTTCCGGCGATCGCCCATCGGGAGAACATCAGCGCTGCAACCATGACATCCACCGATGGCACGCGCTCGTTTCAGCTTCAGGATGTGCGGGTGCTTGTGGTTGATGACGAACCTGATGCTAGAGATCTTCTTTGCACAGTACTCATGCAACAGGGGGCACAAGTCCGCACTTGTGCTTGTGCGGCCGACGCCCTAAAAGAGGTGTTTGCGTGGCAACCCGACGCCATCCTTTGCGATGTTGGTATGCCACTGGCGGACGGCTACGATTTTATCCGCCAAGTTAGGGAGTGGGAGATTGACAAAGGCGGTCATATTCCTGCCGTAGCGGTCACAGCCTTTGCACGCGAACAAGATAAAATCAAAGCAATTGCCTCAGGCTACCAAAGGCACATAGCCAAACCGATTGAAGCAACACATTTGACTAATGTAGTCGCCAGCCTAGTGTACAAAAATTAAGCAGCATCGGCATATTATCTATCCTCAACACCAGGCTGTTTTCTCTGGGTGTTTCGCTTTGGTTGACTGCGATCGCTTCTTAGTCTAGGGGACTTCCAGAAAATAAATTATTCAATGGGTGAGAGTAAATATCATCTGAAATCTTCCTCCCTCTGCTCCCTCTGCTCAAGAACTGCTTGCACGGCAGTTGCTCCACTTGGGGACACCCCTACGTACCCGTCACTGCCTCCTAAAT
>JAVRCJ020000006.1:0-291551 GCA_034530875.2 Nostoc sp. DedSLP01 | reverse complement strand
CTACCTCATTTTCAGAAAGGTCTACGCGCCATGACGCTTATTCAGTCAGCATTATAGCCTTACTGTCACCCCTTCAGACATTTGGGTTTAATTAATCAAATATTTTAATAGCAATTTCAAAAAAGAATTAGGCAGATAGACTAAGGCTACTGTTGCTGGATCGGAATCATACCCCACGATTTTTTCCTATTAAAAAAATTTAGAGACATTGCAATGCAACGTCTCTACAAATCGGGATGACAGGATTTGAACCTGCGGCATCCTGCTCCCAAAGCAGGCGCGCTACCAAGCTGCGCTACATCCCGGCTATACATATCTACTTTTTCCGATTCTCTGATAACTTATTTGCAGAGCTATCTGTGTTTTCACAAAAGCATTATGAATATCATATCACATAATATCGCTCATGCATAATTTTTTTCATCTTTGTAAAGATGAAACAGATAACATCTTCACATTATAGTAAAGGTTTTTCTGCCGACTGAGTTTTACAAGACATATAATACTTGCTTGTTTGTCGGCTAAACCTTGCTAAAACAGACCAAAATAGTAGACCTTTACTAATATACCTGATTTTATTGTGCAAATTGGATTTTATTTGCATCAAGTCTTAGTGAGGATACCAGAACATGCCTTTAATACCTTCTGGATCTGGCATAAACCCCATAGTTCGGTAGAAATCTACAACATGAGGATCGGCGAAGAGAGTCACATTGCTAATCTCTTCACTTCTAAGTTTTTTGAGGACGTATTTCATCAACGCTTTACCCAGCCCTTGATTTTGAAAGTCTGGGTGGACTACCACATCCCAAATAGTGGCGTTAAAAGCGTGATCTGAGGTAGCGCGGGCAAAACCAATGAGCCGTTTTTGGTTTCCTCTCACTTGCCACATTGAAGCGACGAGAAAACTATGCTCAATGGCTTTTTTTACTTTTCTAAGAGGACGACGCGACCAACCTACCGCATCACAGAGTTCTTCTAGTTCATACAGATCGATATCTCGTTCTGTACTGAAGACGATGCGAGCCTCTTTTGAAGAAGCTTCGTTAACACTACTGAGGCTATTGCCTAAAGTTTCAGCGTTATGTTCTTCAAAAGGATTTGTCTTAGTTGTCGCTACAGACTCAGGAGTACTAAACCAAGTTTTCCAAAAACCCATGCCGACGTGGTTCGGGTAATATAACTAAATTGGTTTCCACTCTCTTTGAGCGTTGATTCATACCTAACATGGTTGCCGCCATCTACTACGCTTGACACTCAAAATTTTTGGATTGTGTTTGCGCGCTTCGTAATGGGAACAGTTAGTTAGGACATGTTTCACACCAATCATCTTCAACTTTAGCATTTTGTTGTAAAGCCTAGTAAAAATTCCGCAAAAGGGAAGAATATAAGTAATTCAAAATTATCCTCTGTTGCGATCCTCTTTCTAACTTTGCGGGAAACGACCTAAGTCACTGCTATTGATTTTTATCAAAAACCACAGAAAAATCCTATTCTGGCAAAGATCCTGTGAATTTTTCGTATCTAGCTTAAATGCACGTTAGTTTAAGAGTGAATCGTATATCAGGAATTTGGATATCTGGGAAAATTTCCCACTCTCTAGTGGTTTACCAACCTAAAAATTCTCGGTGAGGTTTTGGGAAAGGGAAAGGGATTAAAACCTTTACCCTTTTCCCCTTACCTTTTACCCCACCAAGTTCTCTTAGCGAACTACTAATCCCAGGTGACGAAAGCAAGCGAGTCTTACCCTTAACAATGGCTTCTGGTTTAAAATCTTCAACACTGGAACTCCTAAAGCGCTTTAACCGAGCGTTTCCCCAGTTTTACGAGCAATTCGTCAGCAGTGAGATTCAACTGCAAAATTTAAGGCTAGCCTACCGTCTCTATAAAACTAGACGCGCTGTGATTGAATTGAAACCTGAAGGTAGCAAAAGTGCTTTGCATTTTGCTTACCGCAACCAGTCTTTTCTTCTCAGCGATATTTTTGGCGTACTAGCAGCTTATGGGTTAACAATCCACGGTCTGAGTCTATACGGTCAGATCCGTCCGCCGATGTTAGTTTTTATCAAACTGTTGGTATCTCGTGGTAGTAAAGCCTTGACTGAGAAAACCGCAGAAAATGTTTGTCGTGCGATTCGCGAGGCTTTAGGAGGTCGGTTTGAGGTAGAAGAAATGCTGGCAGTGGAATTCAATCTTGACACTGGTTTAGAGCAGGTACAGACTGAGTTTTATGTCGATCCGGTTTTTCATCTCCCTGCCCTAGTGATTGAAGCTGATAATCAACCAGGATTATTTTATAAAGTGATGTACGCCATCTGGCAAGAAGATTTGTTGGTAGTCAATGCGAATTTACTCGTTTGGCGCGGACGTACAAGGCTAATTCTCTACTTGCTAGGGCCGAATGAAAGCCTAATTCCTGAATATCTTGGTCACAAAATTGCTGAAGGGGTGCGACAGAGGCTGTTGGGGAAATGAAAAAGTTAGGAGTTAGAAGTTATTACTCACTCCTCGTTTTCACTCCTCACTCTTCACTACTCACTCTTAACTCCTGACACTTCGTATTTAGTCGCACCCGCCCTTAGGGGTACGATATAAGTATGGCAACTATTGAAATCTTGGGCGTTCCACACGCATACGAGCTAACGGCTCCTACTTCCTGCCCCCATGCTTTAGTATTTATCCACGGTTGGCTTAATAGCCGTGGATATTGGCAACCTGTGATTTCCCGCCTATCAGATGATTTGCAGTGCCTGTCCTATGATTTGCGGGGTTTTGGTGAATCCCAGTCCCAGGTAAAAAGCGATTTTAGTCGGGCACAAACGTCTGTGAGTTTGACGCCCATCTCCAGTGGTGGGTTTAGCTCGCCTTTCGATTCTCTTTATACTCCTGCTGCTTATGCTGAAGATTTAGCAATTCTTCTGGAACAGCTAAATATTACTAGTGCTTGGCTAATTGGTCACTCTTTGGGAGGTACGATCGCTCTATGGGGAGCAGATCGAATACCTGAGTGCGTTAAGGGAGTTATCTGTATCAACGCTGGTGGCGGTATTTACCTCAAAGAAGCTTTTGAGCAGTTTCGCTCGGCGGGTCAGAAATTTTTGCAAATCCGCCCGCGTTGGCTGTCCCAAGTGCCTTTGATTGATTTGTTATTTACCAGAGCTAGTGTGGCACGTCCTTTAGAACGCTATTGGGCACGTCAGCGAGTGATTGATTTTGTCGTGGCTGACCCAGAAGCGGCGCTGGGAGCTTTGTTAGATTCTACAACTGAAGAAGAAATCAATCGGTTACCAGAGTTAGTATCCCAACTCAAGCAGCCAGTTTATTTTTTGGCTGGTGCTCAAGACAAAGTTATGGAACCGAAATATGTCCGTCACTTAGCTAGCTTTCACAGACTGTTTCAATACTGCGGTGACAATGTTTTAGAAATTCCTAATTGCGGACACTTGGCGATGTTAGAGCAGCCAGAAGCGGTAGCTGATTTTATTCGGTCGATTGTTAAGAGTGAATAGGGGCTGGGGACTGGGGACTGGTGACTAGGGGGTTGGCAACACCAAAGGGGAAAGGGAATAAACCCTACATACATCCCTTTTACCTTTCACATACATCACCTAATATTTACCCCTTTTCCCTACCTGAAGGGTTTTGCCCAATGCCCAGTCACCAGTCCCCAACCTCATCATTGATACAATTTCATCACCTGATTCAGGGCTAATCTAGATTCAACGCCTAATGTCAGGGGAGAAGTATGACCGGAGGATAGGTGGTCGGCGGCGGCGCAGCCAATCATGGCGGCGTTGTCGGTACAGAATTTTAAAGGCGGAAATAGGACGCGTAGGTTATGTTCAATGGCGGCGGCTTGGAGTTTTTTTCTCAGGCCGCTATTGGCTGCGACACCGCCGCCAACGGCAATTGTATCTAGACCATAGTCTAGGGCACAGGCGATCGCTCTTTTGGTTAGCGATCGCGCTACAGTATCCTGAAAGCTAGCTGCCACATCTGCCACTGGCACTTTGCCATCTTTCTCTAATTGCTGTACCAAACGCAATACAGCCGTTTTTAAGCCGCTAAAACTGGCATCATAACGATGAAACCCGCCCCCAGGTAAGGAAACTTTTCCTTCTGGTAAAACGAAGGCTTGGGGATTTCCTTGCTGTGCGAGTTTGTCAATTACTGGGCCGCCAGGATAACCCAATTTTAATAATCGCGCCACTTTATCAAAGGCTTCACCCGCAGCATCATCGCGAGTTTGTCCTAGCGTTTCGTAATTACCACAATCTTTAACATAAATCAAGCTTGTATGTCCGCCTGAAACCAGTAAGCTAAGAAAAGGGGGATTTAAACTTGGCTCGCTCAAGTAAGTTGCGTAAATGTGACCTTCGAGATGGTGGACTCCCAAAAAAGGCTTGTTGCGTACCATAGCTAGGGTTTTGGCAGCAGTTAATCCCACCAGCAGCGCTCCTACGAGTCCAGGGGCGCAAGTGGCGGCAATTCCATCAATTTGTTCCCAGTCTAGTTTGGCTTGTTCTAGAGCTTGAGCGATCGCTCGATCGATCGTTTCCAAGTGTTGCCGGGACGCCACTTCTGGCACTACCCCACCATATTGCTGATGGACTGGGATTTGCGAGGCGATAATGCTGCTGCAAACTTCACGATTATTCACAATTGCGACAGCAGTTTCATCGCAGCTGGTTTCTATTGCTAAAACGGTTGTCATGGAAAGTCGTGGGGAATAGGGAGTAGGGAGTTACAAACTCGGAGTTTTGACTAGCACAGACAAAATCGTGCTTGCTTACTACCCTACTACAAGAATTAATATGCTTAGGAGTTCTCACTCACTACTCCCCACTCACCACTCCCTACTCATCACTCATCTTGGTTGAGAAGCTTTAACTTTTATTTACTGAAACTTTACTCGGTTCCCGCCCAAGAGTATGATGACTTCCTAGTTATGCAAATAAAGACTGTACAAGCCGCTTCGTTTTGTACAAAGAACTTTTTGTTTTGTAATAAAAGGAAACACTCTATGCGACGATTGTTTGCTTTGATTTTAGCGATTTGTCTGTGGTGCAATTTTGCCCCCCCAGCACAAGCTCTAGGGGCTAATTTGACACCTTGTAAAGACAATCCTGCTTTTCAACAGCTAGCAGCTAATGCCCGTAATACTACCAGTGACCCACAATCAGGCCAAAAACGTTTTGAGCGTTATTCTCAAGCACTGTGCGGTCCTGAAGGTTACCCCCACTTGATTGTTGATGGTCGTTTAGATCGTGCTGGTGATTTCTTGATCCCCAGCATTCTATTTTTATATATTACTGGCTGGATTGGCTGGGTAGGTCGTACCTATCTGCAAGCGATCAAAAAGGAAGCCGATCCCGAACAAAAAGAAATCCAAATCGATTTGGGTTTGGCACTACCCATCATGGCCACAGGCTTTACTTGGCCGCTAGCAGCAATCCAAGAATTAACCTCTGGTAAATTAGCAGCCAAAGATTCCGAAATTCCTGTTTCGCCACGCTAAACGATTTCATTAATTCATTTGTTTGGAGGCTAAATTCATGGCAGAAAAAACTGACAACTCATCCTACTTGGTGAAATTTATTTCCACAGCGCCAGTTGCAGCTACTATATGGCTGACAATCACCGCAGGGATTTTGATTGAATTCAACCGCTTTTTCCCGGATCTACTTTTCCACCCACTACCATAAGTTGAAAATGAGATTGTAGGGCAATTATCTAAAATTGTTTAGTTAGTCAAAATAGACTAACTAAACAAAATTGTCACCTACAATAAGCAATAAAAATATTTTTTGAAACTCGTGATTCTATTTATATATTGCGAGTTTCACAGGTTTAAAAAAAGCTAAATTAATTTTTTTAAATTTCCTAAGCAAAAGACATATTTAGCTACAATTATTATTAATATAAAAAGGCCACCATTTTAATTCAAAGGCGAACATAAAAATATGGCGCAAGCAGTAGATGCATCCAAAAATCTCCCCAGCGATCCAAGAAATCGCGAAGTTGTTTTTCCTGCATTCGGCAATCCTCAAGTAGGTAACCTAGAAACTCCAATTAATTCTTCTCCCTTGAGCAAGTGGTTTATTAATAACCTGCCTGCTTATCGTCCTGGTATAACTCCTGCCAGACGTGCGTTAGAAATTGGTATGGCTCATGGTTACTGGGTGTTCGGTCCCTTTGCGAAATTGGGTCCACTGCGGGATACAGCTAATGCTAATTTAGCTGGATTATTAGGAGCGATCGGTTTAATTGTTGTTTTGACCGGTGCTTTGTCCTTATATGCCAATAGCAATCCTCCAAAAGCACTTCCTAGCGTTACCGTACCCAACCCTCCATCAGATGCTTTTAATTCTAAAGAAAGCTGGAATAACTTTGCCAGTTCTTTCTTAATTGGTGGTATTGGTGGTGCTGTAGTTGCTTACTTTTTGGCTGGTAACCTCGCATTAATTCAAGGTTTATTTGGTTAATTTAGTCGTTAGTCATTGGTCATTAGTCATTAGCTATTGGTAGCTAGTACTAGTTAGTAGTTACTAACAAAAAATGGTAAATGATAATGACCAAAGCTAAGTCTCTTCCAAGGTTTCCAGCTATTGAGATCCCACTGAAGGAGCCGGGAGATCCGGCGAACGCAATGGGTCAACGGCAATTCCTCTAAGCGGGGAAACCTGCTAATGGGCTACCTCAACTTTGTAAGACACGATAAATGACAAAGGACACAGAGGTTTTTCTTTGTGTCCTTTGTTTATTAATAGTAAGGGTGGTTATGTTGTTAAAAATGCTTATCCAAACAAAGCCGCTTCGATGTCTTTTAAAGCAGTTTGAAAATCGTCATTAACGATTTGAATATCAAATTCATCTGCGGCCTTAACTTCTTCTTGAGCGCGGTGCAAACGACGAACGATCGCATCTTCAGAGTCTTGATTGCGAGAGCGTATCCGTTTCTCCAATTCCTCAAAAGAAGGCGGTAATATAAAAATGCTGAAGGCAGTGGGAAAGGAAGCACGAATTTGTCTTGCTCCTTCTAGCTCAATTTCTAGCACCACTAATTTGCCAGAATTAATTTGGTTAAGCACAGCTTCACGGGGAGTACCGTAATAGTTACCAGCAAATTCTGCCCATTCTAAAAATTCACCTTCACCGATTAATTGTTCAAACTTACTGCGGCTAATAAAGTAATAATTTTTGCCATCAATTTCCCCCAGACGGGGAGAACGAGTCGTCGCGGATACAGAAAAATACAGTTCCGGATGACGTTGTAAGAGCGATCGCATTAAAGTACCTTTACCGACCCCGCTGGGACCAGTTAAAACAATTAACCTGCCTGGATTTAGAGATTCCTCGGTAGTAACGCTACTCTGGATGGGTAAAACTCGGATCATCCGTTTAACCTGTGAATTAATCAATAAATATTATTTCTTAGCCTTGTATTCCTGGCCAAGCTCACCATTGGCTCCGAGATTTGTAGCATTGGTGACTAATAATCGATCTAATTCACATGTTACTGCGGATACGTTGCAAATAGAGCAGAGTTTTTAACCCACTACTAGGTCAATTATCTACAGTCTGATGCTCGCGGGAGATTACAAAGCGATTCGCTACCGTTTCCGGTTGAATTGCTGACAGAATTACATGGCTGGAATCAGTGATAATTACAGCCCGAGTTCGCCGTCCGTATGTTGCATCAATCAGTTGACCTCTATCCCGTGCATCGGTAATAATCCGCTTAATCGGGGCAGACTCTGGACTGACAATTGCAACTACTCGGTTGGCGGAGACGATGT
The DNA here is from genome assembly GCA_034530875.2 of Nostoc sp. DedSLP01. Lineage (GTDB taxonomy): Bacteria > Cyanobacteriota > Cyanobacteriia > Cyanobacteriales > Nostocaceae > Nostoc. The sequence goes on along the minus strand of JAVRCJ020000006.1, from coordinate 283,752 downwards.
TGCCAAAGCCAATATTGATTAGCTGAATGTCCATAAAAAAACTGAAATCAAACGCGGTTTAAGAAGCTTTTAGTAAACTTATTTCCATGTTATCGCCAATAAATAGGAGTTACAACGAATAAATTAACGTCAGCCTTAGTTTTTAAATTAATGTCTGCTTTTTTTAGCCGTTTATCACCCAAATTTGCGAAAAATCTACCTAAAGATATAGTGAAATCTATGCTGTTATCAGCTATTTGGATGATGTACATTTATTTTTTTCAAATAAGTATTTAAATCAGAATTGATAAAGCAAAATCTACTGGAAAAATTTAGTTATGTGTCAGCTGAATCACTACTGTGTCATACAGCACAATTAGTATTCTTGAGCCATAGCTAAAATGTAACTTTTTGTACTAAGACTCTCAGTAGTGAAAATTCTGTTACATTTGCAGAGTTTGATGAGTAAAGATTATTTCCGTATCCATAACGCGATCGCATTAGTAACTACACGCCTCATTTATGAAGCTGCGATCGCTACTAAATGGTAGTACGATATCTTTTGGCAATTTATTGTTTTGTTTAATGCATAGGTTTAATATATAGCATCATTTATCGTAAATCCCAGGGGTTAAGACCCCCACATCTATACGTAGTATATTTTCAGTAGGAGTTTAAATCCAAGGGCTGAAAATGTCTTTAATGCATGAGTTTTTAATTGTTAATATAGATGTTTTAACTTATTGAATTTTGTTTAATTGCATTTAATAAAATACCTAAAATTTTTTTTATATCTTTAATGTAGTATTCACTTAAATCAATAGAAACTACTTTATCTTCTAGTTTAAGAAACTGCCAGATAGTACCAATAGTCACAGCACCATAAATTATTTTAATTGAATTACCTTGTTGTTCGTTAAACAAATGGGCTGCTACCATTTCCGCTATACACTGAGCTAACCCTGATTTCAGGTTTTCGTTTTTTGCTTCAACAAGGGTAATTACTGGTGCGCGAATAAAAAGCTGTTCTTTTGATAGACTGATGAGAAAATCACAAAAGCCATTTAAACCATTTGGAATATCAACATTAAAATCAACCCCTGAAAATAAACTAATTTCATAATTTAATTTACGTCTGATTTCTAGCAATATAGGACTAATTATCATTTCAGAACGTGCTTTTTCTGTATTTATAGAGACAGCTAAATCAACATTTTCTCGAAGAATAGTTGCTAGTAAGTCGCTATAATTCTCTTCATTTACATTGATAAACAGTCCCGATCGCTCATTAATTTCTAGCCCAAATTTTTGGATGACTTCATTTAATTTAAAATCACTGTAAGCCATTAAAATCATCTCCTATAATTACCACTTTTATCTGCTTTGTTTACCTGTTTATCATCTAAACTTACTAAAAATATACTAAAATATTGATAAAATTATACTAGTATTAAGTGATTCAATGATGTACATTTAAAGCACCTCAGTTAAGTTATCATTACGTCAAGTTAATCAGGTAAATTAGCTTATGAGCCTCATTTTAGAGAAATTATTTTAACCCATGACCGTGCAACAATTTTTAGTGGGCAACAACTTCAGGATTACTATCTCTAACTATAATATTTATCCATTTTTATCCATTAAACTTTACCCCTAAGTCAACACTTAGAACTGCTTCAATCTTACGAATCATTGCTTCTGTTACAGGCGCTCTCAAGTTTTCAGATTCTAATTGATACCAATAGGCCCGACTAATACCAGACTCCCGGCAAATTTGGGATAGAGACCGTTCATCTCTCTCCCTAGCCTGCTTTATCCGCTTTCCAATATCTGGAAAGTCCTGCACCACTTCCACTACTCGCTTAACTTGCACTACTGTTATGAGGTAAACTCCAAATCATAATTTTAGTGTAATTTGTCTACAGACAGTTGACACTTGTCTACAGACAATTGACAATATTAAATACTAAGTTATATCCAAGAGATGAAAAGAACCTGTAAGGTAATCTTCAAAGTTTTAACCTACTTCGATTCCAGCAATCACTCTAAATAGCTTGCTAAGAGAATATGGTCTTTTGACTCACAATAAAGTTTTATCATGTTCTGCCATGTCCAAATTCTTATCGAGCAAAGCTCTGCAACATGTTACTTCTGTTGAAACTGCTGCATCTAAGCAGTTTCAACAGCAGCTTGAGCTATTTTCACAGAAGACAGATTTCATGTCCTCATACGTGTTTGACTTCAGAAGCATTCGTCTACTGGTATCTCGGCTCCATGACATTCTCCGTGACAATGATAGCCAGAGCAACATCATCAGCCGTTTTGACGAAATCACTAAACTGGTTTTCGCCAAGATTTTGTCCGATAAGACTCATAACAGTGGGGTATCCACAGCCTTTGCCCCTTCTGAGCTTCCTGTAAATCCCTGCGTCGTCAGAAAATACTATCAGCATCTTGCACACCAGCACAGCAACCTGATTCCAAAACGGTTTAGTGAGCTTAATTGTTCTGATAGTGTAATTGTTAAATCTGTCTTAGCCCTTCAATCTTTCAACTTTGCGTCTACACAATTTGATGTGAAGGGATTAGCTTACGAAGAAGTTGTTCGCAATACTTTTGACAAAGGCGATCATCAACAGTTTTTCACTCCGCCTCATATTGTTGATTTTATTATCTCTGCTTGCCAGTCTTACATTAAAGGTGATATATGTGACCCAGCATCCGGGACGGGTGGATTTCTCTCTAGCATTGCAAGGCATCAAATAAATTATTCATCTCTTACAAGTATTGAGATTGACGAGCGACTGTCTTGGGTTTCGGGAATTAATATGCTTCTTCACGGAGCAAAAAACATTCGTACAGTGTTTCTCCCTTCTGGGGGTACTCTTGGTGAGCAAGCCAAACAATTATTTTCATGTTTCGATACGATAATCACTAATCCACCATTTGGCAGTGATTTTACTGAGGCTAATGTTTTAAAAACATTTGAATTAGGATCGGGCAAATTATCTCGTCGGCGTGGAATTCTGTTTATTGAACGCTGTCATGCTCTTTTACGCGAAAAGGGTACACTTGCCATAATTCTTGATGAAGGTGTTTTGAACTTATCTCATGCAACTGATGTTAGACAGTTTATTATCAAAAACTTTGATATAAAAGCTGTTATCAGTCTGCCTGAAACAGCATTCATGCCTTATGCTACAGTGAATGCTTCGATTTTAATAATGTCTAAAAAAATATCCAACGATCGCAATTATTCAGTTTTTTTTGCTAAAGCGGATAAAGTTGGACGTAAAACAAGTGGGGATGAAGATATTCGTTACGAGGTTGATGGTAAAAGTTATCTCAATAGCGATCTTCCCTCAATATTGAATGCTTGGCATCAATATCTTAACAAAAGTAGAGTTGATGAATCAGAAAACATCTATATTGCTGATGTTTATTCTAATTGTTTTCAAGCGAGTAATGGATATCGTATTGATTTTCAGTATCATCACCCATCTAGAAGAAAAAGCCAAGAGTTAATTGCTAGTTGTATTTATCCATTAAAGCGTTTAGCCGATATTTGTACAGAAATAAATGTCTCCGTTACCCCATGCAAGCAACTCTCTGGCGCAATTATTAGATATACAGGGTTAGCAAATATTGAATCAAATACTGGACGGTTTGAACAAGAGCCAACACCTGCTGACTCACTGAAAAGCTCAGTTAAAATGTACCAACCTGGTGATATTATTTTTGCAAAAATGCGTCCAAACTTGCGAAAAGTTGTATTAATGAGCTTCCCAGAGTCAGGTTTTGTATCCTCAGAATGCTCAGTTTTGACCGTCAAGAAAGAGGCTGATGGTACATATATCATTGACCCTCTTATACTAAGTGTTTTGCTGAGGTCTGACTTTGTTTATGGGCAAATTAGGCATTTGGTCACGGGTATTGGTCGTCCAAGAATAAACTCAAAAGAACTCTTGGAAGTCATGATTCCGCTTCCACCTAAAAATGTTCAGGAGGAAATTTACCTTCGGTATTTGAGTCAGCAGCAAAAAGTAGATAACCTAAAATCGGATATTGGAAGCTTTCTAGACCGCTCTCAATCAATGCTCGCATCGTCAGTACAAGAACTGGTTTCTTCTTTTATTGGAAGCCCAAAGACAACATCTCTTATGCCCATTGAGAAGAAACAAATGGTGTTCACTCCTGAAAGCCTGAGAACCTTTCTAAAAGGGGAGTCCAACCCTCTAGATACGTTGTCTTGGTTAACCGACTTTTTCTTACCAGAAGTTGTTAAAAGACTGAATGAAACTGACGTTAGGCGTAGGCTTGGTATATATGCTGGGGAGAAAATTCCAGAAAATGAGAGAAACCTTACTGATGTACGCAATCGCGTGAGTCTAATCATCGAATATGAATTAGCGCGTTTGGCAACTCGCATTCTTGAAGATTACGAGATTGAAGATATTTTCTGGAGTTACGTTGTGGCTAACCGTTTCCCTGATTTAGAAGTTCGCACATCTTCAGGCTCTCGCGGTCTTCGGGTTGAGGTTAAATGCCTTCAAACTATTGCTGAAGAAAAGTCTGCTAATTTTGATACTTTAAGGAAAGACATTCATCCTCGAACCGACTTTGTTATTGTTTTTGCTTGGGACTGGAGAGCCGATCCTGAGGGTGTAACCTGGGATCGAGCGCCCTTCATTCATCATGCGTATGCTTTCCATGCATCTTCACTTGCTTTACTGCGCGACTGGTACTGGCTAAATTGTCCACCTAAGGATTTGGGTAATGGATTGCAAGGTTTTGACCTGAGATATGCTGTCAACTGTAAAGGCGGGAAATATAACGAAGAGGAGGGCAATTATGGTAAGCTTCTACGGATATGGCAAGAGGGCTTTCAATATGAACCACCAGAGTCGGATATAGTTCATCGCACTATTGCAGACTATCTTGCCTTTAAAAATGGAGTCATCAAAGCAGGTCTAGATACTTTGGCTCATTTATTGTTACCTGGGCTTTCAGGAAATACTGAGGTTGTTGCCGTCCTCTACGAGAATGAGCCAGTTGGTTGGCAGTCAGGTGAAGTTTGCTTCTTATCAAGCTCTGCTGTTTCGACACAGAAAAAACAAAATTTAGTTCTCAGCCAGCTAACAGTCAGCAAAGTTTACTTACTTACAGATAAATATGCTTGGAGAGAATTTGAGTATAAAAAAGGAAAATTGACATTGAAGCGAACAGGGAAAAAACCAAAACGGCTCATCCAAGAGAATCAAACTCAATAAGATCTGAATCTGTAGAGTTAAGCTCAGCAGATTCAGGTTCAGCTGGGTCAAGGCGGAAATTAACAACTGATTGGCAGAATTGAAATACCCAGTCGTTGAACTCCAAGCCTGAACAATGATTAATAAAGAGGATTATCTGTTCGACAGGTAATGTAGCAACCAACATTTTTTCAAAGTTGTATAACTCGCATTTGCTTAAATCGCTCTCTATCGGTAGGATATGAAAGAAGTACCCGCCTCTATTAGTATGCCCCTGTGTACTACGAATGCAGATACTAGCTCCCTTTGGGCGCTCCCTTAAAATGTTTGAAACTTGGTTTATGGAAACTGGAGTATCTGTATCCATAATAATTACAGGAGGAAAGGGAATATCTGCAAATTTCTTTTTGGGCATCTAAACTATTTGTCTAATTGGGCTTAAAGAAGTGGATATTGTTTTAAAACTTACGTTAAATTACTTACCAGTCTTTTTCAAACCTTGCCAGCTTTCTCGCAATCGCTTCAAGTTAGGCGTCTGACCACCATAACGCCAGCTAACATAGGCTTGACAAATTTCATCTATGACCTCAGCAGTTGCTAGAGCATGATGCTGGTAGGAAAGTCTGGCATACTCTAAAGGTGTTTGTGCTGGATGTTTGCCCAAACCTTTTTGGGCTGTCCATTGCAGCATTTGTTGATAAAGGCTTTCCATCGCTGGCAATTTCTTTAACCATCGACGGTTGCGCCACTCTCGCCACTGTTGCCAACCTACCCAACCAAAGAAAGCTATGGTAATACTCAAGATTAAGCCAGTCAATACACCCAACCAACCTTGATTAAATAAAGCTAAAAACCAAGCGATCGCTCTACCGATCCAGTTAAATAATGTCCCAAATACATTATTCAATAAACCTGTCACCGGAGAAGGTAAGCATCCAGCAACCCACTGCCAAAATTGTCGCAGTACGCTAAAAGTTTCAGTATCTTCAACTGAAGGGGGTATCAACGGATGATTGGGAATCGGATCGAAGGCAAACCAGCCATATCTGGGGAAATACACTTCTGTCATCAAGTGTGCATCTGTATTACGCACAACATACATCCCCGTAAATGGATTAAACTCTCCCGGACTAAACCCCGCCACTAAGCGCGCTGGAATACCAATCGAACGCAGCATCACCGTCAGAGTTGTGGAAAAATGGTCGGGATAGCCTCCTTTGTACTTGAATAAAAAAGCTTCTACCAAGTCTTCTTTTTCATCCAAATAAGGTAGCCCTAAGGGATTTTCCGGAATAGAGTAGTATTGCTTCAAGTATTGAGCTAAGTAAAGAGTCTTTTCATAAACCGAATCCAGACTTTTAGAAGACTTTCCTACCCGTTGTTGATTGTACTTAGCGAGAATTTCTTCGGTACGTTGTCGGACTTTTTCGGCAATTTCAGGCGGGATTTGCAGATAATGGTTTTTAATATGTTGCGGATATTTAGTAGAAGTTTGGCCTAACAAAGTCCGATCGCGGTACGGTACTTCCGAAACGACTGTATAAGTTAGACCGTCTGATAATTCTACAGGCGATCGCAATCCATTTTCTTTATCAACTGCGATCGTTGGTGTGGGAAAGTAAATTTCCTTGGGATTAGCCATTGCCGGAATTAAATTCGGCAAATCCGACACCACTGTATAAGTTTGTACTACTTCTTTTGTTTTCCCAGTGGGCAGAGGTGGGGGAATAAAAATTTGGTAAGACCAAGGCGGCCGCTTGATGATGGTAACATCTTCTTTACGAGAAACTTCCCAGCCTTGACCTGTATAACTGTCAAATGCCAAGACTCGCCAAAAACCCTCAGCTTGCGATCGCACCCGCATCACCACCTTGGGTTTCATCTCACCGCGCAGATTTTGGTTGATTTCGCTATTAAAACCGTAGTAATAATTATTATCTAATTTTCCTGGTTGACCACTTTGGCTTTTTCCTGTGCCGTTACCTTGATTCTTTCCATTACCTTGGCGGGCATAACCGCGATTAATAATACTACGCCCCGTAAAATCGCCTTTGATTTCAATGGGAGAACTTACAGGAAAAGTTCGTAATTGATAGCCAGGTAACCTGGGTAAAACAGCAAAAATTGCCAGCCCCAGACCGACAATTACAAAAAAATTCACAAATAAAAATTTAAAATTTAAACTTGAGAATTTCTCCTTTGGAGTCTTTTCTTTTTGGCTTTTTAATGGCTGCAAACCTAAACGCGAGCGATAATCTAATACTAAAGTTGGGAGAGCGATCGCTAAAAATAACAGCAACACAGGCGCAAAGGCTAAAGTCTGACTCAGCGTTGCAGCCACACCTAATAAAATCAATCCGATAACAATCGAATAACCCAGATTTTTGCGGCGGGGTGTATCAAAGCTATGCAACACCTGTAGTTGAATTAATAACTCTGCTAAACCCAACCGCGTATCATTCAACTCTGTGACTAAGCGCCCAAAGAAAACACCCAGCGCCACCAACATCCCAATGGCAATGCAGAACTTGACTGCAACATTCCGATCGCGGCGACGATAGTAACTCCAAACCGCACCCACTACACTCAGCGGTAATGCCCAAAGACTCAACGAAGTTTCGGCGGCTATATCAGTCGCCACAATTCCCAAAATAACCAACGCTAGCACCAGCACCCGCAAGGAAATTGAATCTTCTACTTCTATCAAAGGCGAACCGTGTGTATTTCGCTGGCTGAAATTACTTATAGAGAGACGCCAAAACCGATTCATCCTGGATAAATTAAACATTTCGATTCTGAGGTGTAGATGCGACGGAAATCATATTCAGGACGGAACTGGTCGTCCTACTTTTAAGTATTCCCGTTGTGAGAAGTTTTCTTATCCTGTTTTTGGGCGTCTAGTCTATAAGTAGAAAATTGAAGCCTTAGTAAAAAATCAGCACAACGCATTGAATCAACTCCTTCCCCAGTTTCTTAATTGCGAATTACTATTATGGGGCGATACCAATTCACTAAAATTTTGAAACAGATGTAAATCCAGAAACCGTTGTCAAATATGGATTTCTTGATTTTGAATTTTGAATTGGTATGAGTTTACACGTGCCTAACATTTGGCAACTTACATTAAGTAAGCACCCTGTTTCTAATAGTTTTAACAAGAGACACAAATTCCCAAAGCAAAAGCTAGGGAAAGTTATCTCAAATTATGGGTGTTGATTAACATAGCGTGCTAGCGGTAGCAATTTAGACTAGAATGTAGGGCTAATCACAAACAACAGTGGTTGTTCGTCTATTTCTGGAAACTCAACTTCTAGGGTATAAATTGGATGAAGTTGCTCGCACCCTAACTCTACATTCAAATATCCGGAACTCGAAGATGTTGTCATGGCTAAAGTGCCACTTCCCCGCAAAGTCAAAGTTCCTTTAACGGGTAAATCAGCTTGAACGAGTAACTTTGTCAGTTTACCTACAGATTGGTACTCTACTTTAATGTTCAAAGTACCGACACTGGTTAACCATTGTCTTTCTACCACTGGACTATTTGCTGAAAGTGGTAGAGTCAGATTTTCCAGCAATTGTTTTGCCGCCAGCAATGACAAAGCCATTTGTTGACGGGGTTGTAAATCTGAATAATCACTCTGAATATCTGGCATTTTGTCCAGAGTATTCACAGAGCGATAAGTGCTTCTAAGCACTAATCCAGCGATGTCGTTGAGTGCCTGAGAATCATTAGGGAAAAAGTTCTCCACCACTTGAACTAATTTTGCCCCTAGCGGCACTGAAGATGTAACCAACGCCTGACACTGTTCTAGCAATTGCCGAAAAACTTTTTCTGGCAAGGGAATCGGCAGATTCAGCTTCGATTGCTGTGCCATCCATCCCCAGGAAGGAACGAGCGCCATAGACGGCTCATCAAGAAAATCGGGATACTCGGTTATTTGTGTTTCCCAAGGAAACAAGGGTGGCTGGTCTTGGATTTGGATTTGTAACCGACGCTTAAGGACGGCTTGGAAACGATCTTGCACAGTAGGAATTTCTCCCAGTAGAAAGGTTTCGGGCGTTCCTCTCAATTCTGGCTCGCTGTTTTTTGAATCAGTGGCTTCCTTGGAGAGGTTTTTTACCCCGTGATTTTCCTCACACTCTGCCGAGGGATCCTCACTGTTTTTGACATTACCTGTCAATAACCAGTAGAGACACTCGTGTTGTGAAGATTCTGAGTCACTATTCATGAGTAGATGCACCAGATCCGGACACTAATGAGTTACGAATTTCCCAAGCTTGTTCGAGAATCTTAAACCAGCGTTTTTGCAGTTGTGCCATTGACAACCCTAGAGTCTTAGCAATTTTTTCATCGGGTTGCCCTTGCTGCTTCAACTCCAGTAAAGACCGCTGTTTGTTATCCAACTGTGCTGTGTATGCTTGCCATTGCTGGGGAGTTAAGCCCAAGTTGGTATGCAATGAAGCTTCCAGCCACTCGTGAACTAATTCCCAACGGTGTAACAAAGCGAATCGAATTAGATGATACTTGAAGCGCTGCTGTAAGTAATCTCTCTGACGAGGGGTTAAACCTAAAACTGACTCAATTTCCTGGGCTGATAAATCTTGAAGACGAAGGGAAAAGTAATCAGCACAGTCAGATTGTTGGCGTTGTTCGAGATAATCCATTAATTCGGTAATGACAACGGAACGCAAAGTGTCTTCTTCAGGTTCGGGTTCTGTTTGCGTAGCCATTGTAGAGCGCAATTGCTGGATGGCTGGTTCTTCCCAACCGTCGGTTTCACTACTACTACCTTCTGCGGCTTGTTCGATGTCTACGCTGGTTTCGGGGGGTTGTTGTTGCGAGAAAGTTTGCGCCCGGAGAATAATTAGCTGCTGCTGGCGACCTGGTAAAGGAATTCGTCGCTTACCGTAACGTTCGGTAAATGCCATGTACTCGGCCAATTCCAGTAGCGTTTGCGGACGATAAGTGGCACCGAGTTGATTTTCTCGCCGGAAAGCGTTTAATGCTTCTAGATAAAAACTTTGTAGAAAATCTTCAATGATAGTTAGCCGCCCTTGATAGCTCAATTGCTTGTGAGGGGGATTAATGTAACGATAAATAATAGCGCTCAAAGTACTGTGTAATTCTACCCTGCCGCGATTTGAACCCAGCTGATAGTACCTGAGACACTGTTGCAGGCGGTGTCGGGCGAGGGTGAGTGCCGAACTTTCTACAGCCCCGGAAGCTTGGATGCGTTTGCTTTCGTTGCAAATTCTATAGACTTCGTTGGTGATTCGTCTTGCTACATCGTGGCAATTTTGTTCCGAAGCTTTAGTTGACTGCTGAAACTCCCTGGACAGGAGTTGAAAAATCCCCTCCACACCAATAGAATTTTCTCCCAGAATAGTTGCTGATGGAATAGTTGCGGTTGCGGCTGAATTCATAGTCTCGGTTTTCAAAAGACCTTAAAGTATTTAAATACAACCTGTACGACCGTGGGTGTTGGCTTTTGGAGTTTTGCCTATAAGCTAAAGGCAGGCGCTACCTACATTAAAGATGTGCCTGATTTTATGATTCCCAAATTTAATGCGATTGTTTGCATTTTGATAGATGTTATTGCCATTACCCAGGAGCCGTATACAAGTCATTATGGATTTAGAAGCACAAATTCAATTGCTGATTGACAATGCACCCCGCGATGGTATTACACCAAATTTGATTTCAGCAATTTCTCCTGCCCTGAAAGCGATCGCTCAAAAATTACGTTACTCCCAGTACTATATTCTCCAAAGTTCGGAGGGCAACTGGGTCTTAACCACGTTGAGCAATCGTACTAATCCAGGATTGGAAAAGCGAGTGGTTTACGCTTTCCCTACCATACAGGATGCCACCCTAATTTCCACTGCTGGGCTAGACCCTCAAATGGCCGCAAAAATTGTTCCGGCGACCCATATTTTGTTTCAATTACTTGCACTCCAACCCGTAGATAGTATCGTTTTTTTGGAAACGCCGGGTCAGACCACTCATACCTTTGAAGTCCGACGGTCTGAACTCGAAAAGCTTATGCAAAAACAGCTGCGAAAGATGCGATCGCCTAAAAACATACCCCCTGATATTGCATAGAATTATTCAGGATGTAAGATTTTTTCGATACAATCTAATATCAGTCTTGAAAGGTTTTGAGCGCCGATTTTTGGCACTCAAAAATTTTTCAAAAATTTTCAATTTCCAATCAAACTGCAAAAATTTTGTCAATTTGGAAACTCTTTTTTCCTTTTTGCTTTGTCAGATTTAAAATTTATTAAAAAACAGTTACTAGCGAACAATTTTTTATTTTTTTATTTAACTGCTGTTGAACCATAAGTTGGATGTCAACTCTTTGCAGTATATAAAATTGACTAAAAAACAGTTACTAGCGAACTATTTTCTATTTCTTCACTTCTGTTTAATCAAAAATACCCACCCAAATATATTTGGGTGGGTTTCATTTAGACATCATTTATGGTGCTAAAACATATCTATTTGGTGATTAGGGCGAAGCCAAAGATCCCGCACAACAGATGTTTTTAAATTTTGGATTTTTAATCATTCAATCGAAAATTTGTTTTGAAAAGCTGCGAACAAAGGAAACCTCAGCTCAACGGCAGCACTATACGATTACCCTCCGGTGCTGAGACACAAGTCGGGAAACTCGCCGTCACTAGCTCAACTTCTCCCAAAATTTAAAATCTAAAATTCGTCGATTGATAACTAGATTTAATAGAGCCGACTCAAAGCATAATCAGCTATGTTAATCAATGCCTGTTGGGACTCTGAAGGAGGCAGAACTGCAAGATGTTCGATTGCCAATTTAGTATGATGGGCAGCTAATTCTCGGGCTTGCTGTATACCTTGACTATCTTGAATCAGTGCTAATGCTTGCTCTAGATCCCCTTCTTGAGCAAATTCTCTTTCAATCAACACTTCCAAGTATGGTTTTTCAGCTAAAGCAAATAAAACTGGCGCAGTCAGATGACCGCTTTTGAGATCTGAAGCTACTGGTTTACCCAAAGTATCTGTCGTACTCGTAAAATCCAGAATGTCATCAACGATTTGAAATGCTATACCCAGATGACGGCCATAGCTGTACAGATGCTCAACAGTTTCGCGGGAGACTTCACTTAATAACCCAGCAGCTTTAGAGCTGTTAGCAATTAATGAAGCAGTTTTGTAATAACTCTTTTGCAGGTAAGTTTCAATGGAGATACTAGCATCAAAACGATTCAATCCCTGTTGAATCTCGCCAGTAGCCAGATCCATAATGACTTCTGAGAGCAATTTTACGACTTCTAAATTGTCTAAGTTTGCCAAATACCAGGAAGATTGGGCAAATAGAAAATCTCCTGCTAATATGGCAATGCGATTGCTGTTCAACAAACTATGAACGGTAGGAACGCCTCGCCGCATATCTGATTCATCTACCACGTCATCGTGTATTAAGCTTGCTGTGTGAATCATTTCAGTAATCTCAGCTAAGCGGCGGTGACGAGGCGTAATCTCTTGGTCTAACATTGTAGCCCGCGATATTAGCAAGACAATTGCTGGCCTGATACGCTTTCCCCCAGCTCCGAATAAATGTTCGGCTGCTGCAAACAAAATGGGGTGGCGATTTCCAACTAGCTGTTTGAGGTTATCTGCTAGTTGTCGCAGGTCTGCTTCCACAGGGGTAAACAGTGAGGTGGCTGGGGTCATGGATGGGCGGACTCTGACTTAGGTTACGAAAGTTTACATATCCTTTACTCATTTTAAGATAACCCTGTGCCAGCGCAAACTTTTCATCGGCTAATCCCATACTCATCAGTCTAGCGATCGCGATATAGCTAATACTGCTTTTGTCAATAAGCAATTATGCTCGATATGGATATGGCTTCTGGCAATATGGCAAGAGTTTTGAGTGAGGATCGTGTTAATGACATCTTGTAATATTTTTGAGGGTACTGTCCACAAAAGCAAAACAAGGGTTTAGCCTGTGGCGATTCTCGAAAAATTGGCATCAAACAATTGGCGCAAGATGTCAGGGTATTCACTTGCAGTATTTCTACACTGTTATCTACAGACAGAACAAAATCAATTAAGTAATATTGCTTATTGCCAATAATAACAAAACGTGTATTAAGCTTAGTGATATAAGACTAAATTTTCTCTAGCTTCAAGTCTAGCTATTGAAAAAATTTGAAATTTAGCCGATGAGAGGGCTTAAAATTCGGGGCTGTTGTGTTACGCTAAAATATAGGAATTTTAAATTTTTGAGATACTCACATACCAAAAGTTAAGTCACCTGCTAGTTGATTTTACGCAAATGGGAATTGTGTGTATAAAATAACTATTCGCTGGTGAAAATCGGAGGAAACTCCTTCGCTTTTCTGGCGATATGCGAAACTCCTAATTCGGAGCTATGCAATATCCCTATGGAAAACCCTTCGGGTGACGCTCCTTCTCTGCGAGACGCTAAGCAAGCGTCGCTAAGAGTAGGCTGAGGTCAAATAGATTTTAAAGGTGTCCTTTAAGATAGATTTGGCCAAAAGCTAGAACTTTTAGCGCACGTTGAGCGCAAGGGTTATTCATTTCACAGTAATGTGAGCAAAAATAAGGCAGATCGAGTAGACCGCTGTGAATTGCAGTTTTAGGTTGTCTGTTGGCAACTTAACTGCTGTGGGATTTATGGTCTGCAAAAAGTTGCACTAGATATAAATTATTTGTCCGTAGAGAATTATGTCTCTATAGGTAAATTTACCATAGCAAGCTACAGCCATCAAGAACCTACTTAGTTGGTTGAAGTTCTACTAATTTCATGAAATCTTCTATTCGTTATCAAAGGTGCTGGTAGAACAATGATTTACGGAAGTATGCCTATGATGATTTTTATTTTAGCGTCTGGATATTTGTTCACAGTCTACCTGTTATTAGCATTAGCAAAGCGCACGACTACAAAGGCTGCTCCGACAAATTTTAGTCGATCTGGTGAAGTAAAACACGAACCGGAAATATCAGTTAGGACAAACGTGACTGAAGCAGTCAATAGTCAATAGGCATTGGGCATTGGGCATTGGGTATGGGACATTGGTAACGATTATAAATTACCGATCGCTAATGACTAATGACTAAGCGCAAAGTTCCGATCGGAGGTTTCCTCCGCTCAGAACTTTGTAAGAGAAGACTAATGACTAATTAATTGCATTAAAGTTGGGAAATAGCGATATCAGTAAAGCAAACTTGTTCGACTAAGGGAGTATAGCCTAGCCACTGCACTCCGGACTGAGAAAACTGTTGCGGACAACCACTGACGGCAAAGCGAGTGGGTAGTGGAAGGTGAGTATTTCTTAAGCCTAGTAAATCTAGCTCTTGGGCACAAGCTGCGACAACGTGAATAGCTGGGTCTACTAACTGGACTTGAGAGGGTAGGAGCGATCGCAATACTGGTGTTAGAAGCGGATAATGCGTACAGCCGTGGACTAAAGTATCAATTTCTTGTTCTAATAAAGGCTCTAGATAGCCTCGTGCTACTTGAGTAGTATAAGGGTCGTGAATGCGATTTTGCTCGATCAGGGGCACAAACTCCGGACATCCAACTTGCCAAACTTGGATGTCCGGATTAATTTCGAGTATGGCGTGCTTATAAGCATTACTCTTAGCCGTAGCTGGAGTGGCAATTACACCGATGCGCTTTCCTTGCTGTACTGCTGCTCTTGCCCCTGGTAGGATTACTCCTAGTATAGGTATGCTGAATTCTTGACGCACAGTGTCTAATGCTAAAGCAGAACTGGTGTTACAAGCCATAATTACCATTTTTACCCGTTGCTGTTCTAGCCAGGTGAGGATTTCACGGGTAAATTGTAAAATTTCTGCTTGCGAACGAATCCCGTAAGGAAGTCGAGCTGTATCCCCAAAGTAAACAATAGATTCGTTAGGAAGTTGGCGATATAGCTGTCGCAGTACTGTCAGCCCTCCTACGCCACTATCAAAAATACCAATTGGAGCACGTTGGGGTTCTTGCTCGGAAAAATGGTCAAAATTTCCTTCAAAAGTGGAAGATGAATACACAGGCAGCTTATTGATTGAGGTTTTTGGATATAAAATACAGAATCTAGCAGACAATTGCCAAACTTACCACTAAATTCTGCACATAAAAGAAGTCCAAATACCACCCCTAAAATAAGTAATTTTTACTATATTACCTTTGGCGTAAGTATTTGAGGATGCCACTAGCGATCGCTTGTGCCATTTGATTTTGATATTCTGGCGATCCTAATCTGGGATTATCTTCATTACCAGTCATATAGCCTGTTTCCACTAAAATCGAGGGCATAGAGCTTTTCCTGAGAACGTAGAATCTAGCTTTGCGGGTTCCCCGGTCTTTAATGGTAGAGATGTTTTGCAGAATTGTATTGCGAACTACTTCAGCTAGAGCATAACCGCTGTCGTAATAATAGACTTCTAAGCCATTGACACTAGGACGATTATCAACCGAATTAGCGTGAATGCTGACAAACAAAGTTGCATTGACTCGTTCGGCAATGTCCACCCGTCCTTGAAGTTCTACAAAAAAGTCAGCATCCCTTGTCAGTACTGCTTGTATGCCATTTTGCTCTAGAATAGCTCCGACTCTTCTTCCAATAGGCAAGACCACATCCTTTTCTAAGAGTCCGCCCAAACCAGGGGCGCCAGAATCTTTGCCACCATGTCCTGGGTCAATTACTACTAGCAATTTTCCTTGAGGAATTGGCGGCCGTGTCTGTGGTTGGGGTATGGGACGAGGGTTATCTGTGGGGGTAGGGAGTTGACCTTGGTTTGATGGTAGAGGAGGTAAAACAATGGGGGGTGTGATGCTGCTGCTAACACGCTGTAATTCTAGAGCCAAAAACTGGTCGCCAACTTGGTTGAGTTCGCCAATTCTGACTCCGGCTGCTGGTTGAACTAAGACGGTGACAGTGTTGGCTGGTTGTGGTTGCAAGCGAACGCGGAGGATAGGGCTATTAGCATTAAAAGTAGGGCCGATAACTTTAGGAGCTAATCGAGCATTGTTAATAGTGATGCGGAATAAACCAGAAGTTCTATCCCAACCTGCTGTAGCAGATAAGTTTTGGTCGGCTCTAATTATCAGTTGCGTGCCATTACCAGCTAGTTCCACAGATTGAATAGTAGCAGGCGAACTATTGGCATCTGGTATCGGGCGCGGAGTATTATTTCCTGGTAACTGGGCAAGACCGCGACTGGGCAGAACTATAAAACCGCCGACAGTGCTAGTAGTTGCCCGCCAGTCAGAGCCATTGCTGTTAACCTGTAAGGTCATGCGAACCACAGACGGGCTATTTTCCAGTTGCGAGAACTGGATGCGGCTGACTCCGTAGCGATTAATGGGCAAATCTTGCTGTAGATTCGGTGAGAGAGTTGCGCCAGCAATATCAATATTAATTTCTTGGCGATCGCTGCTACGATTTACTTTAATCTGAGGATTGCCACCGTTGGTGACAATAAAAAACCCATCGCCTGTAATTTTTAAGTCTTGAATTTGAGTAACTCTAGCGACAGCTGTTCTGTTGTTAAGTCTATTCAAGGAATCAGGTGTCACCACATTATAAATATTTCTTGGTGGAAACGCTGGTGTAGGCGTTCTCGGTGGTGTTGCTGTAGCTATTTCTGGCTCTTGAGGATTTATTGAAGGTGCATTTTCGGCTACTGGCGTAGGTAATTGCACTGTCCAGCGATTGCCACCTGTAGCGATAAATTGTACTTTTTTTGGGTCTAAACTATAACCTGGGGCTAGTTCTACCACTATGCGCGTTGTTTCTGTGTCAAACTGCCCGATGCGGATATAACGAATACCACTGCCTATTTGTTGCGTTAGTTGCGGACGCCCAAATGTTGTTCCTGGCAAATCAATTACCAGCCGAGTGGGGTTGAAAATTAATTGTGCTTGGGGTTGAACATCTCCCAAAGTATTAATTTCCAGTTTGTTTTGATTGGCATCAAAGCGCCAAGATTCTAGTCTCGCGGCCATTGCCGGCGATGACAGCATGAAGATCGTTCCAATAGTACTGGATAATAACCAGCGTAATTTCACAGTCTTTTCTCCTGATTCACATTCATGGGAGCCGTCAACATCTCAACATATTGGCAAATCCTCACACCATCACCGCCTAAATTTGAGTTTTGCGCTGTTATGAAGATACAGCTAGGCGTAAAATATAGCACGCTCATCTGATTTTGCCATGCTTCTAGTCCATATAAATTAGACCTGCAAAGCACCAGATGACAATAACAAAGAAGCTACTCCTCTCCCGCCGCAAGAATACCTAAATTTTTTACGTAACTCCCGAATGCTTGGTAGTTCTTCGAGTCAAGCAGAAGCAAGCAGAAATTAGTAATTTTTTACTCGTGAGGGAGTAGTTAGAATTATGCCTATTGGGAGTTAAAGATTTTGATGAGTCTAAACGAGCTGAATTTGTTCCCAAGACCAGCAATACCGTCGTCAAAATCACTATTAAATTGTATAAATTTAGTAATCATTTTAGATGTATTTACCCAAAACTTTAGACGAAATTATTTATCTTCTCTTCAGGTATTGAAGAACGCCACGAGCGATCGCTTCTGCCATTTGATTTTGGTAAGCTGAAGTTCTGAGCCTAGCCATATCTTCTCGACCAGTCATATAACCAGTTTCCACCAGAATCGAGGGCATAGAACTTTTTCTCAAAACATAAAATCTCGCTCGTCGCACTCCCCTGTCTCTGAGATTACTAATGCTTTGAAGAATGCTACTGCGGACAATACGAGCTAGACTCAAACCGCTGTCGTAATAATAAACTTCTAAACCATTAACATCGGGACGACTCGCACCGGCTGAATTAGCGTGGATGCTAACAAACACATCAGCATTGGCTCGCTCTGCTAATTGCACTCGTCCCGGAAGGGTAACAAAATAGTCAGAGTCCCGTGTCAGTATCACTTGTACGCCATTTTGCTGCAAAATCTCTGCCAACCTTCTACCAATCGGCAAGATCACATCCTTCTCACGCGCTCCTCCAATACCGATGGCTCCGGAGTCTTTACCTCCGTGTCCGGGGTCAACAATTACTACTAGTCGCCCATTATTAATTCTGGGCAGTGGTTGTCTTGCAGGCTGAGGATTAGGATTATTTGGGTCTGGGAAAGGACCGCGGTTAATTGGTGGTAGCGGGGGTATGGCATAGGGTGGCCTTCCGGGGAGTGTGACAATTCGCCGAGAGCCTTGTATCGGTACAGCTAAAAGCTCGTCGCTGATTTGATTGGGTTGCCCAAGTTGTATTCCCGCTGCTGGTTGAACCAAAACAACAACTCTATCTGGTTGTTGGGATTGCAGGCGTACTCTGAGAATGGGGCTATTGGGTACAAACTTGGGGCCTGTAACTCTGGGGGCTAACTTTGCATTCAAAATGGTGATGCGGAACAGACCAGAGTTTCTATCCCAGATTCCCGTAGCAGCTACATTTTGGTCAGATCTAATTAGCAGTTGCGTTCCATTATCAGCTAGTTCCACCGATTCAATTGTGGCTGGGGAGTTATTGGCCAATGGTCTGCTGGGAAAAGCAGGAGGTTCTGGCACATTGTTGAAATTATTACTTTCAGGCAGCGTGACAACGCGAGTAGGCAGAACTATTAAACCACCATCTCTACTTGTACTTGCTCGCCAGTCTGGGCTATTTTTATTTACCCGCAAAGTTAAACGGACACCTGGTGGTTGAGTTCGTAGTTGGGTGAATTCAATACGGTTAACGCCGAATTTGTTAACGGGCTGATTATTTTGCTGTATCAGCCGTGGCGATAAAGATGCGCCAGAAATATCTATGAAGATGCTACCGCGATCGCGGCTGCGAACTACCTGAATCGGTGGATTAGCGCCACTGGTGCGGATGAAAAACCCATCGCCTGTGACTTGTAAGCTGTCAATTTGAGTCGCTGCTCTGGGACTGGTGGCGACCGTGGATAAATTAGGTCGAGGACTAGAATCTGGGGTGACTACACTGTAAACACTTCTTGGGGGAGAGGCTGTTCGATCGAGTTCTGGTCTAGGTAATTGCACTGTCCAGCGATCGCCACTTCTGCCTACAAACTGCACTCGTTTGGGGTCTAAAGTATAACCGGGAGTCAGTTCGACGACTATACGCGTTGTTTCTGTGTCAAACTGCCCAACACGGATATAACGAATCCCATTACCTATCTGTTGGGTAACCTGGGGACGCCCAAATGTCGTTCCTGGCAAATCAATTACCAAGCGAGTCGGATTGAAAATTAATTGTGCTTGGGGTTGAACATTCCCTAAAGTATTAATTTCTAATTTATTTTGATTGGCATCAAAGCGCCAAGATTCCAGTCTCCCAGCCATTGCTGGTGAGGAAAGCATGAAGATAGTTCCAATCGCGCTGGGTAGTAACCAGTGTAATTTCACAGTCCTTTCTCCTAATTCACATTCATGGGAGCCTTAAGTAGTGCTGAGTAGACACTCCATCAGCGCAATTTAAATCTCAACAAGCCTGAAGCGATCGGGTAACTCTGGGATTAAATAACCGAACAAAGAATATTTATGTGCTTTATTTGGCTTATTTGTTGCTAATTGTTGCTCAGCACTGCTTCGGTCAAGATTTCAATTCATTGGTAAATAGACCTCTTGCATAAATCGAAAAGAAAGAACCCCACCCCGCATTTGCTGACCTTAGCAAGGGGAGGGGTTGGGGGTGGGGTGTTAGGGACTTTTGCAAGAGGTCTAATCATCACACCGCCACCATCTAAACTTGAGCTTTGATGCCTTTTTTGATTAAGTTGGTATAAAGACACACTTAAGTCAATGTGATTTATCAGCGAAAAGTTGCTAAATTTCATATCAGGATTTAGATCCAAAGTGAAAGCTGTCATTTATAGAGGTGGGCGGCTCTAACTCCCAATAAGACTAAATAACTGATAACTCTTCACAAATAAGTGTTTGTTGTTTGTTGCCATTGATGCACTAAATAAATAATTCCTACTACTGTCTGTCGATTTTGCTTTTTTTATGGGTGTTAATCCCTAATTACTTGAAAAATCTTCAAATTAAAACTGAGGAGTACATAGAAACTGGAAATAAGTAACATTCCGAATACTAGTAGAAATTACAAAGAAACCCACAATTTTATAATCACACGGGACGGAGATTTAGGAAGAGAAGTTTCCACCCGTCAGGGGGAGATGGAGGGATGGGGGCAGAGGGGCTGAGGAGATAGGCAAATAGGGAAGTGTGGGCAGAAAGAGAATTTATGCCCCCCTCTCCTCCCACACCTCCCACACTTCCTGCTTACCCCATGCCCTAACGATTAACTATCCCCAGGTTCTGAAGTTACTTCTGAAACTGGCACCTTTGACTGGGGTGATTCGATTACCAATGATGTTCCAGAAGCACCATCTAAAATTAGTTGTTCTGAGGTTGCATCCACGGTTTGTGGTTCTGGAAATACAAATCGTAACAAGGGAGGAGCTAAAAAGGTGGTTAAGATAACCATCATGATGATTGCTGCTCCCAGTGGTTTTGAGAGAACGCCGCTAGCAGCGCCGACACCAGCAAATACTAACCCGACTTCGCCTCTGGGAATCATGCCTACACCGATCGCTAAACGGTTGATTCCTGGTTGACCAAACACGCTTAAGCCTGTGATTACTTTACCGATAATGGCTACGGCGATCAGGAAAGTTGCCATAATTAGACCTTCGCGATTCTCGGGAATCGCTGGGTTTAAGACTCCCAAATCAGTTTTTGCACCAACTGTCACAAAGAAAATTGGCACTAGCATATCCGCAATGGGACAGACTTGCCTTTGCAGTTCTTTGCGTTTATCTGTCTCTTCTAAGACTAAACCTGCGGCAAAAGCTCCCAAAATTGCTTCTAACTGGATGACAGCAGCCAGATATGCCATTGCAAAAGCGAAGATGAATGCCGGTATTACCAATTCTCCTCGTGTCTTGAGCCGATCGGCAATCGCCACAAAGGATTTATTGAAAACATTGCCTAGCAATATTGCTCCCAAAATAAAACCAGTGGCACTGACTATCAAATAAATAACTTTGCCAACGTCCACCACACCATCTTTAGCTAAACTGCCAACCACTGCTAAGACGATGATTCCCAGAACGTCGTCAATCACAGCAGCACCGAGAATAATTTGCCCTTCTCGAGAATTGAGTCGCCCCAGTTCTGACAGTACTTTGGAAGTAATCCCAATACTAGTGGCAGTTAAAGCCGCACCTGCAAAAATTGCTGGGATAGCACCAATACCAAACAAAGTCATTAATCCCACAGTACCAGCAGCAAAGGGTACTGCTACCCCCACCACTGCGACGACGGTGGCTTGGATACCTACTGCCATTAATTCTTTTAGGTTTGACTCTAAACCAATTTCAAACAGTAAGATAATCACGCCCAACTCTGCTAAAACGGAAACGACCTCGGACTGTGCTGCAAACACTGCTGGAGTAGCTTCGGGAGATAAACCCGCTGTAGTTTGCAGGAAGGTCATAATCAAAGAATTAGAAGCATCTGTGCCGCCTTCTGGAAATACCAAAAGATGTAAAACAGAGACACCTACTATCACGCCGCCTACGAGTTCGCCTAAGACGGGCGGTAAACCTGCTTTGTTTGATAACTCCCCACCAACTTTGCTGGCAAGGTAAACGACTACTAAGCTCAGTAGCACCGCTGCTACTACCATTGAACTGTCTGCGGCTTCTGTTGCGGTAGCCAGCAGAGGAAAACACAAGTTGATTGGATTTAACAAATGCATTGGGTTGTGTGAAAATCCTTCTCTTTGATTTTGACGCGTTTCTGAGAAACATCTGCCTATGGAGACGATATTGGCAGCTTGATAAACTTAATTTGTACCATTTGTCAAATAAATTAAGCGCTGCCAATAGGCTTCAGAAACCGGAACTACAGAAAGTCTAGAAATTCGCAGCAAGTCAAAATCTGTAAATTTTTCATCTTGCTTGATTTGGGCTAAAGTGACGGGTTGCTTTACTCGTCGCACTGCCCGTATATCCATAACTGCGCGTTTACTATCGTTGAGTGCTGGATCGATATAAGGTTGACTAATTATTTCTGCTAGACCTATGATTTGTCGTTCTTTGCCTGTGTGATAAATCAACGCCAAATCACCAATCTGCATAGTGCGTATATGTTTGAGGGCTAGAGGATTGTTGACTCCATCCCAAATTGTACTGCCGTCCCGTTCCAAATCGAAGTAGGAATAATTTTCTGGTTCAGTTTTCAGCAGCCAATACGCCATCACCAAATCTCCAAAAATATGAGTGTAATTTTTTCAGTTTCCAAAAATGTAACCATTCCAGGTTTTGATTCTGGTGGTGTCAAAGTATAAACATACAAATCGTCTCTGGCGATCGCATTTGAATTATGAAAAACTTGTGGTGGTTGTTGAAAGTCAACAGCCACCAAAGGATTGCTATATACGCTTAACTAAAAACATTTGTTCTGAGGAGTGCAAATCTTATGACTAGAGCCGCTTTACCCGGTTCTCTGTTTCCATCTGCAAATATGTGGAAAACACTGTCTTTAACTTTGCTTTTATTTACAGCTTTTACACTGCCACCTGCCTTGGCACAAGAAAAGGAGAAAATGTGGCGAACTCTAACTGTTAATGGTCGCGGAACGGAAGCAGTTCCCGCAACCTTAGCGCAAGTCAGTTTAGGAGTCGAAATTCAAAGTAAAACTGCACAGGAAGCACAGCAAGAAGCCGCCCGCAGGTCGTCGGCTGTAGTTGCGTTTCTCAAAAGCCAAAATGTTGAAAAATTACAAACTACTGGTATTCGTCTCAATCCAGTTTATAGCTACAACAATAATGTGCAGCGAATTACAGGCTATGCTGCCACTAATACTGTGAGTTTTCGCATTCCGATTCAGGAAACTGGTACGTTATTAGATGGCGCAGTCAAAGCAGGTGCAACACAAATTGAAGGTGTTAGTTTTATTGCGAATGATGAAGCGATCGCTAGAGCGCAAAACGAGGCATTAGCAGAAGCGACTCAAAATGCTAGGCTGCAAGCTAATGCTGTTTTCAGTGCTTTGGGTTTCAGCCCCAAAGAAGTAGTAAGCATTCAAGTTAATAATGCAAGTGCGCCTCCACCACCAGTGTTATATCGTGCTGAGGCAGCTAAATTGCAGAATGCAGCTGATGCTTCCACCCCCGTGATTGGTGGCGAACAGCAAGTAGAAGCATCTGTAACGTTGCAAATTAGTTATTAGTCATTAGTTATTAGTCATTAGTGTTTCAAATAACGAAAATCTTGAAATACATACTAATGACTCTCGATCGAGACGACGAGCGAAGTTCGTTGCACTTATACAAGCAATGGCCTTACTCGCCGTCTTTTTGTAATTAGAAATTTTCTGGTGAAAAATCTCCGCCGCCTTCGGCATCGCGCTTAGAGCCTAATAAATCCAGTTGGTCTACTTGGATAACTGGTGAAGAACGGTTTGCTCCTGTTTGGCGATCGCTCCATGTGTCAAACTTTAAAGAACCTTTGACGGCAATTTGTCTACCTTTACGCACATAATTACCTGCCACCTCTGCCGTTTTTCCCCATAATTCCAAATTAAACCAATCGGTATGCTCGCCATCTTTTGTGCGGCGATTAACGGCTAGTGTCAACCGACATTTAACACTACCAGACTCAAAATATTTAATCTCTGGGTCGCCGCCTACACGACCAATAAGGGTGACAATATTGATACTCATCTGTGCTACCTTTTAGTACAAACGTACTGATTAGTCTAGACTCCTATCATAGCGAATTAGCAAACTATTGAAAATAATGTCTTAAAGAGTTAACAATATGATTGAATTGAAAAATTATACATAACACTTGGAGAAACCCATAAAAGTATACGGATATACTAACTTCACCGTAGAAGATAGAAACATAGATGCCTGAGACATAGTTAATATTGCTGGGAATTATATAAAGATATAGTCTAGTTTACTGGACTCAGGATACAAACGAATAGCATATAACACTATTAACTCTTAATTGTTTTAATCAAAAAGTAGCGCATAGGGGGCTTAGAGACGCGTGGGGCTTTTCAGGAACTTTCGCACATCATGGGATATGGGTATCGACCTTGGTACCGCAAACACCCTAGTTTATGTATCTGGTAAGGGTATTGTACTCCAAGAACCTTCAGTGGTTGCCATCGATCAAAATGAAAAGGTAGCTTTGGCTGTGGGAGAAGAAGCCAAAAAAATGCTCGGTCGGACGCCTGGAAATGTGATTGCTCTCCGTCCCCTGCGTGATGGTGTAATCGCTGACTTCGAGGTTGCCGAGCTGATGCTCAAAAGCTTTATTCAACGTGTAAATGAAGGTAGGTCTCTAATTTTACCTCGGATTGTCATTGGTATCCCCAGTGGCGTCACAGGAGTAGAAAGACGAGCTGTAATGGATGCAGCTCAGCAAGCTGGAGCAAGAGAAGTTTACTTAATTGATGAACCTGTAGCAGCGGCAATTGGTGCAGGACTACCTGTTACTGAACCTACTGGTAACATGATTATCGATATTGGCGGCGGCACTACAGAAGTTGCAGTCCTAAGTCTTCAAGGTACGGTCTTAAGCGAATCAGTACGTATTGCTGGCGATGAGCTTACTGACTCCATCGTTCAGTATCTCAAGAAAATGCATAACTTAGTGATTGGCGAACGCACTGCCGAGGAAATCAAAATTCGCCTTGGTTCTGCCTATCCCACTAACGAAGATAACGATCTGATGATGGAAGTCCGCGGCGTACACTTACTTTCTGGTCTGCCACGGACTGTAACAATCAAAGGGCCGGAAATCCGTGAAAGTATGCTCGAACCGTTATCGGTAATTATAGAAGCTGTGAAGCGGACATTGGAACGCACCCCTCCAGAACTAGCAGCAGACATTATCGACAGAGGTATTATGCTGGCTGGTGGTGGTGCTTTGCTCAAAGGTATAGATACCCTGATTAGTCATGAAACAGGCATTGTCACCCACATTGCCGCCGATCCTTTAAGTTGTGTTGTCTTGGGGACAGGTCGCGTGTTAGAAAACTTTAAGCAAATGGAACGAGTTTTCAGCGCTCGCTCTCGTAACATGTAGGGAAAAAATATCAGACTTGAGTTCTATTTGAGTTCTATTTGGGTTTTATATAAATAGAATCCAGGTAGAACTTAATTTATTAAGTATGTAAAGGTATATATGGTTACAGTACGGCGGTGGTGGGATCGTAAAGGTTTACAAATTGGGCTGTTAGCTCTAGTAGCTGGTAGTGCTTGGATACTACGGCAGACTCAAGGTGAGTTGGTGCTTGAGACGTACTACACAATTACCCGTCCGTTGCAGATGTTACAGCCAGGGCCAACTCCAGAAGAACGCCTTAGAGATGCTCGGGTATTAGAGTTAGAAACTCGGATTGTAGATTTGGAAAGTGAAAAGAAAAAGTTACAAAACTTATTAGGCTACGTAGAAAAAGAGCCGCTAGCATCAAGGCCAATTCCAGCAAGGGTGGTGGGACGTAGCGCTGACCAATGGTGGCAACAAGTTACCCTAAATCGGGGTGCTAGTTCTGGGATTCAAGAAGGTTATATAGTCAAGGCTGAAGGCGGACTAGTTGGTTTAGTAGAAAGCGTGACTCCCAATACTAGCCGCGTGTTGTTAATCAGCGACCTTAAAAGTCAAGTCGGCGTCACAATTAGCCGCACAGCTGCTAAAGGTGTTTTGCGAGGAGATTCTTCTGCTGATGCTGTGCTGGAGTTTTATGAAAAAGTTCCGAATGTGAAGGTGGGAGATTTAGTTTCCACATCCACTTATAGTCAGAAATTTCCTTCAGGCTTGGCAGTAGGACGAATCAAGTCCTTAGATTTAAAGAAACTTCCAGCCTCAGTAGCGAAAATCGAGCTTTTTCCGCCAATACGCTTTTTAGATTGGGTGGCTGTGTATCCAAAGCCAGAAAACCAAGATTCCCAAACCCAAAAGTCGGCAGAGCAAAAGTCTAAGTAAATTCTTTGTTGAAAATCTACACAAAAATGAAGATTCCTGCATTTGTTGGCAGCAGACAGAAAAAGCCAAAATCATCAAAGCGAAAGAAAAACCTCATACCACCACTTTCTCGTTGGCATCCTGCTGCACGTAAGTTGGCGGGTTCGGCGGTTACAGTTGGGTCTGTGTTGTTATGTTTACTGTTGTTACCAACCCGGCTGCCGGGTATGGAATTATTGGGAATTGGGCCAAACTGGTTGTTAATTTGGGTAGTGGCTTGGAGTGTAAAGCGCTCAATGTTTGCCGGAGCATTTGCAGGTATTATTTTGGGGTTACTTCAAGATGGGATGACATCACCTCATCCGACTCATGCTCTGAGTTTAGGTATAGTGGGATTTCTCACTGGTTTGCTCCAAAAACAGCGCTTCATGGAAGAAGATTTTATTTCTATTGCTGTAATTGTTTTTGTAATGGCGATTTTAGGAGAAACTATCTTTGGCTTGCAATTAACCTTCATGGGCAATGCTTACGGTGGACAAAATCCACGTCATATCGGAGATATTTGGACATATTATCAACGTGTCGCCCTTGCTTCTGCGATTCTTAGTAGCCTCTGGGCACCAGTGGTTTATTATCCCCTGAATCTTTGGTGGCAGCGGATGAAATTGTTGGAGCAATAGTTTACAGGTAAATAAGAAAGCTTCAGGTGTAGGTTAGGTTACTCTGGCGGAAGCAAGCTAAGTTCTGGAACCCAATCTACACCTAAATTTATATCTAGCATTCTTTTAACTTTTAACTTTTTCCTTGAGAAAAGCATCAAACGTCAACCTATCTGGCAGTGATGTTTGTGCGCCTGGTTTTGTCGCGGCTAAAGCACCTGCTGCTGCACCCCAAATAACTGCCTGATGTAAGGACATTCCTGCAAAAAGTGCTGCTGCTAAACCACCGTTAAAAGCGTCGCCCGCGGCTACTGTATCAACTACATCAACTGGAAAAGCGGGTACAAAAAACTTCTCTTGGGTAGTTGCACAAAAAACACCTTTAGCCCCCAATTTGACGATCGCACATTTCACACCCCGTTGCAATAAAACCTCAGCTGCCTTGGCTGCTGTTTCCTCTCCATCCACAGCAAAACCCACCAATTGCCCAGCCTCAACTTCATTGGGCGTAATAATATCTACCAATGGATAAAGTTCTGCGGGTAAATTAGACTGTGCTGGTGCGGGGTCAAGAATGACTTTGATGTTTGCGCTTCTGGCTGCTTTCGCTGCTGCAACCACCGCAGAAATCGGAATTTCTAATTGTAAAAGCAGTGCTTTCGCTTCTGGTAATAACTGAGATAATCTTTGCACATCTTCGCGATCGACGCGTCCATTTGCACCAGGAATTACAACAATTTGATTTTCTCCAGCCTGACTTACAGTGATGATGGCGACTCCAGAACTAACAGTTTCATCAACAAAAACATTGTTTGTCTGAACTCCAGATGCTTGCAAATTCTTGACAAGTTCTCCACCAAAATTGTCTGCACCAACACGCCCGACCATTTGCACGGGAATTCCCAATCTCGCTAGGGCTACAGCTTGATTGGCTCCTTTACCTCCCGAAACTTGAAAAAAATTTTCTCCCAGCAATGTTTCTCCGCCGACTGGTAAACGGGGCGCTGTGGCTACCAAGTCCATATT
Source organism: Nostoc sp. DedSLP01 (assembly GCA_034530875.2). Lineage (GTDB taxonomy): Bacteria > Cyanobacteriota > Cyanobacteriia > Cyanobacteriales > Nostocaceae > Nostoc. The sequence goes on along the minus strand of JAVRCJ020000006.1, from coordinate 255,811 downwards.
GATGCTGCCAAAGACGATAATGGTCATATTTTAGAGAAGTTGCAAAAAATTTAACTAAAAAGTATTTGAATTTAGTTATTAAATTCCGAGATTTCTTAAAATTCAAATTCCTCAGGGTGTTCTTCACCAGCTGTTAAAGCTATACGCAAACTATAACGAGGCGGTAGAAATTCAAAATTCTGTGTTATGTGATTGCTATCTCTTCCAGCCGTAACTAATTTTGTAAATTCTTCACAAGAGCATCCTTTACCTAATACCATCATTTGAGCAACTATAAACCAAGGTAAAGAACTCTGATATATATCTATTTTTTCTACAACTTTTTGTAGAGTAAATGGTAATAATTTTGACTCATTTATAGAATTTTTATTACTACTAAGCCCCTGTTTGGTAGCTATCTGTTGTATTCCCTGGAGAGATACAATTAAGCTACCCATTGGCAAAAGTGATAATTCACTATCCACATCATAAATTTCACGATATTGATTTAGTATTGAAGCGTCCTGAAAGATAGTATTTCTATCTTTGAGTAACTGGCAATGTAAAATTTTTTCTTTTTCATTTTTAGCAAAATCCCTAAAAATAGGATTGTATAGTAGATATTTTCCACATTCACTACAATCACAACTGTTTTCAAAGTAATTTATTAGATTTTTAAATCTTTGATATTGGTCTGCATCAAATGAATTATATTTAGATGCAAAAGAGTATTTTTTTCTTGCATCTGGGAACAATCTTTTTGCTTGAACAAGTATCCCAATTGTAAAATTATATTTAGGGTCAATTCTATCTTTATACTCTAGGATAATTCCTAAGTCTGACTGAGTGAAATGTCGTTCTTGGTATTTATCATAGGTTTTAGTTTCCAAAGATACTTCTGCTTTAAGCAAGCTGCCACTGTTTTCTAAATCTCTGTTGAGATCAGCAATGCTATATGGAAGTTGATGCAATTGCGAACCTCTATCATCCAAAAGTTCACAAAGTATCGAAGTTAAATGTTCTTCGTCGGGGCAAAAACCCAATGAGTATCTTTGGCAAAGTATTTGATCTATGCTTCTAAAATACTTCAAGAAAAATTTTATATCTCTGTGTGTGAGAACAGGAATCGCAGGTAGTTTAGAAGTATGCAGCATAAGATTTTGTATTAAATATTGAAATTGCTCATTTTTGTATCTCACGCTACCATAATAGCTTATGGGTAAACTCGGTCTTTTAAAGTCCAATTATGCTCAATGCCTCAGCATAGGGAATGACCTTTGATAGTCAAAATTTGAGAATCCCTTAAAATGCATTGCCTTTTCCATCTCACTCACTTCCAAAAAGCTATACTGCCAAATATCGCTTAACAAATCTTAAAAACCATCATTGCAAACATAGTATATGCAAAACACAGATGTAGTCATCATCGGTAGCGGTATTGGCGGTTTAAGTTGTGCTGCTCTTTTGGCACGGTATGGCTTTGATGTCAGAGTCTGCGAAAGTCATTCTATACCTGGTGGTGCCGCCCACAGTTTTGAGCGCAATGGTTTCAAGTTTGACTCTGGTCCATCTCTCTACTCTGGACTGTCTTACAGTCCTTCTACGAACCCGCTGCGGCAAGTCCTAGACGCTATTGGCTCTGAATTACCGTGTGTCACTTATGATACTTGGGGTTGTTATCTACCAGAAGGTTATTTTGATACATCAGTTGGCACTGAACAATTTTCTGAAGTGTTGATGAAATTGCGCGGTCGTGATGCTGTAACTGAATGGCAGCAACTCCAGCGGATTATGGAACCGCTGGCTAATGCAGCAACAGCTATGTCGCCGGCAGCATTACGCTTTGATTTGGGTGCAGTTCAAACTGTGGGACGATTTGCCCCAACTCTCGCAAAACATATTGCAAGTATCCTCAAACTGACTGGGCCTTTCAGCCGAGTTATGGATGGTGTTGTTAAAGACCAATTTACGCAAAATTGGCTGAATTTGTTGTGTTTTCTGCTTTCTGGTTTGCCAGCAGATAGCACGATTGCCGCAGAGGTAGCATTTATGTTTGCTGACTGGTATAAACCAGGGGCAGTACTTGAGTATCCAATTGGCGGTAGTGGTGCTTTAGTTGACGCTCTCGTGCAGGGATTGCAGCGTCACGGTGGTAAGCTCATCCTGGGCGCACATGTCGAGGAAGTACTTGTGGAGGGAAATCGGGCGGTGGGCGTGCGTTTGCGCGATCGCCAAGAAATCCGCGCCCGCAAAGCTGTAATTTCTAATGCATCGGTTTGGGACACGCTGAAGCTATTACCAGAAAATGCAGTCTCAAAACAGTTCCGCGCTCAAAAGCAAGCAACGCCTGAGTGTGATAGTTTTATGCATCTGCATTTAGGTATTAATGCTGAAGGATTACAGACAAATTTACAATGTCATTACGTCGTCGTGAATAATTGGGAATTAGGGGTAACAGCACCTCAAAATTTGGTGGTGATATCAATTCCTTCAGTTCTCGATCCATCCCTAGCACCACCAGACAAGCATGTGATTCACGTTTATACGCCAGGTAATGAGCCATACTCTATATGGCAGGGGATGGATAGAAGGAGTAAAGAATATGCCGAACAAAAGCGATCGCGTGCAGAAGTAATGTGGCAAGCTCTACAACGAGTTATTCCAGATATTCGCTCTCGTTGCGAAGTCACACTTGTTGGTACGCCTCTAACTCACCAGCGTTATCTGCGTCGCCATCGAGGTTCCTACGGCCCGGCAATCGCAGCTGGTTCTGGTATATTTCCTGGCCCTAGTACTCCCCTACCAGGGTTGTTGTGCTGTGGAGATTCGACATTTCCCGGTATTGGCTTACCAGCAGTCGCCGCTAGTGGAATGATTGCAGCTAATACTCTTGCACCTATTAACAAGCATCTCCAGATGCTTGAGGATATTAAATGTATTTAGTTTTTTGAGTCGAAAATCTAGCTGCCAACAAAGCCGCACCTGCTGCCAAAATTGCTAAGGCACTTCCAGGTTCGGGTACGGCAGCTACTTTAGCATCAATTCGTGCAGTTCCAGCAAATAAACCTGCCAAATTAGAGTTGCCAAGCTGCTGAGCAAACTCTGGAGAAATTAATAATTGAACATCAGCTAGGGTGAGAGTTAAATTTTGTTCGTCAAATATTACGGATTGCGGGGCACTTAAGTCAAACAAAATTGGATTTATAGAAGAAACTGTGTCTCTTAAAACAAGTCCACTGGCATTAGATACAGTGCGTCCCGAAGCAAAACCAATTGAAAATTTACCAACAGTAATTTGATTTTTGATGGTAACAGTACCAGTATGTTCGATTGTACCGAAGAGTGGAGTGAAACCACCTTCGTCGCTGAAGGTGAAGTTAGTATCTGAGTCAATTTGAAAGCCAACTAAGTAATTGCTGGGAATCGGTGGGACTGTATCCTGAGTATTTGTGATGGGTAGCCCAAGATTTTTAAGAATATTTTCGTGATCGCGATCGATACTAGTGACTCCAGATTCCACTTTAAAAGTTGCAGCTTCCGCTTGTATAGGCGCAATCGATATAAAAGCTGCTACCGTACAACTAACAATTCCTGTAATGTGAGAAAAATGCATAGATCTCCCTTTTTTTGTGGTTTTTTAATTAACAATTAAATTGACTCTATTTTCCAGAATCAATTTGATTTTCAGCTTAATAACATTTAAAAAATTCTGAGAATTGACAAGCACAACTGAGAAGATATACTTTCATTCAGCATAGTTATAAAAGCCAGGATTTGATACCTATTTATTTTATAAAAATGATTAAATTAATGTTTGAAATTCCTAAAATTTCATCAAAATTTTAATTTTTTGGAATTTTTTTTTGTGAAGTCTTGCAAACAAATAATTTAGATAACCAGTTATTTACCTGTAAATACAATATACTACATAGATGTTAATGATAATTATATAGAAATATTTTTTATACAGTACCATCATTTTTGAAAGCCTATTATTAGTTGATTAGTTAAACCCGATAAATTAACTAAAAAAACACTAAAATAATATTTTTTAAAGCTTTTTTAAAGTAAATGTCAATTTAATACCATATTTTTATTCATATACTTAAAAATCTCAAGACAGTTACATTGGTATAAATATATATCATGATTGTAATTGCGTATAAAGCTTAATATATAAAGCATTCTTTATATATGATGTTGTTAAAAATAAATTGTATATAGCAATCCTATTTCTTTTGTGAAAGTCAGAGTACATTTGTAGATTCTTCTTGACTGTTGCCTGTTGATGGTTAACTGCGAACAGTCAACAGTCAACAATTTTATTTTGGGCTTTCGTTAACTTGATACACTACTAGTGGTCTATCACAAAAGTTTTGCAAGCTTTATTGTTTGCGTCGGTCTGTCAGTTTCAACTCCTACCCCCACTCCAACTTAAAAAGATGGAAGTAGCAATTAGGAAATTGACAGACAGCCGCCAAAACGATATACCATATAGTGCATCCTACGCAAACCGTTGTCTTATGCCTAGTGTTGAACTTAACGAAAACCGAGAGCATCGCATTCAAACAGAGATTATTGCAGATGCTGAAGACAAAGAAGACCGGGCCATGGGTTGGTACTACTATCTGGAAGAAACTCTGAATTTTCCGTTTATGGGTAAATGGAAAAAGAAGAACCGTAAATCAGGTTCAACTGAAGAGAAACCAGTGGAAGTTTTGGGAATGGCACCAGATGATGAGTGCTTAAAAGATATGTATGTAGAAGTGGCTTATATTGGCGGTAAGGATGATGATGTATATACTGCCAAGCTATCGGAGATAGTAGCCATTGATGTTGATAGCGAAACTGAAGAAGCGATCGCAGATTGGTTGTATTGGCTTGGTAGAGGGTATAAATTTTAAATTTTAAGCTAAATTCCGAATCACCCGACAAGGATTGCCGACAGCAATAACATTTTCAGGTATATCTTTTGTAACTACGCTACCAGCACCAATGGTTGTGTTATCCCCAATAGTTACGCCCGGACAAATAATTGCACCGCCACCAATCCAAACGTTATTACCAATCTTAATTGGTGCTGCTAGTTCTCTACCAGAAAGGCGAATTTCTGGGTCTGTAGGATGATATGCAGTATAAATTTGCACGTAAGGAGCGCATAAGACATTATCACCAATGTGAACTGTATTACAGTCTAAAACTACACACCCATAGTTAAGATATAATCTATCGCCAGCGAAAATATTACTACCATAGTCACAGTGAAAAGGTGGTACGACTGTTATTTGTTGACCAACTTTTCCTAATAATTCCTGCAAAATTTGTTGTCGTTGTTGTTGCTGTTCTTCAGTTGTAGAATTATATTTTCGCAACAGACGACTGGCTCGTTTATTTTCCGCAGCCAATTCAGGATCTTCTGCAAGGTATAACTCACCTGCTAGCATTTTCTGTTTTTCGGTTTTTTCCATTGCAGATTGCTATTAAGTAGGAGGCAGGAGGCAAAAGGTAGGAGGCAGGAGGCAGAAGGTAAAACCATCAATAGTAAAAGCAATAGTAAAAGGTTTCGCTCCTTTGGATTTTACATTTAATTATGTCTGCCTACTTAATTAATAGTATCGGTTTAGAAATCAAACACTATTCAGTAATGATGCCAGCCCATCATCTAACGCATTTATCTTTGTCAGCTGAAGCTAACAACTTAAACTAAATCTTTGCCCAAGACTTCGCTTTTTTATTTTAGGTTATGAGAACGAGTGCGTGTTGGGGGAGAATAAATCAATACCGTTCAGTTAAGCTTTGTTCTCTCCCCCTCTGCTCCCCTGCTCCTCTGCCCCCTCCCTTCTCTGCCGTGGTTTAGAGATTGGACTTAGTTTTAGTCACTTCAATGCTAATTCTGCCATCAAAGTCGGGAATCGGTGCGGCAGGTTTACTGAGAATGACTTGGACTTGTGTTATGCGATCGTATTCTTGCAGAATAGAATCTGCGATCGCCATTGCTAATTTCTCTACCAAAGCGAACTTAGAAGTTTTGAGCAGATGTTGTACCAGCCTAATAACGCTGCGATAATCTAAAGTGTCTTCGATCGCGTCAGTCTTAGCCGCTATGGAGATATCCAACCATAACTTCACATCCACCTCAAACCATTGTCCTAGCACCTGTTCTTCTGACAGATACCCAGTGTAGCCATAGCCGCGAATTCCTGTTAAATAAATGCAATCCATAAAAGTTTGAGAGCCAATCGTGTGTATTTTCTAGTAAATGTAGTAACTGCGTTGTGAAGTTTCCCAAAGTTGAATCAACTGGCGTCAAGCTAGCCTGTGTGGAAATTTTTTGCCAACAAACTCGTGTGGCAGTATGAGTTTCCATCCCCGGATTTGTGAGGGAAAGCTGTTTTTGAACCTCTAAAGGTTAAAAATCGAGCCTCGGACTTTCCCTTGCCCAACTTTCCAAAAAGGATTTTAAATTGAATTTCCCTAAACAAAATCTAAAATTTAGGATTGTTTTATAGCTATGTTTGATTGGATGCCGATCGCCTTTAAAAATGTTAATCAACTTTGGGCTTATATCTTAACAGAAACGCTAAAACAACTGGGATTGACTTGTGCGATTATTTGCCCTGGTTCGCGTTCCACACCCTTAGCAGTAGCATTTGCTCAACAAGCACCTGAGATTGAAGCAATTTCCGTGCTTGACGAACGCTCCGCTGCCTTTTTTGCTTTAGGACAAGCTAAAGCTACCGGACGCCCTGTGGTAGTTCTTTGCACTTCTGGTACAGCCGGGGCAAACTTTTATCCAGCAATAATCGAAGCCTCATATAGCCGCGTACCGCTTTTAGTGTTAACCACCGATAGACCGCCAGAACTGCGAGATTGTCACTCCGGGCAAACTATAGACCAGTTGAGATTGTATGGCAATTACCCAAATTGGCAAGCCGAGTTAGCCTTACCCTCTGCTGATATGGGAATGTTAGCTTATCTGCGACAAATGGTAATTCATAGTTGGGAAATGACGCAAATCCCAACGAAAGGCGCGGTACATTTAAATATTCCCTTTCGCGATCCTTTAGCACCCGTTCCCGATGGAAGTGACTTGAGTTTTTTACAGCCCCAATTTCAGCCAGAAGAATTCTTTGCGGGAATTGCAAACATTACCCAATGCCATAAGCCCCATGCCTCATACCCCATTCCTCAAGAATGGAAACAATGCGATCGCGGCATTATTATTGCAGGTGTAGCCCAACCACAGCAACCAGAGGAGTATTGTAGAGCGATCGCCCAACTTTCCCAAACTCTCCAATGGCCTGTTTTAGCAGAGGGACTTTCGCCACTGAGAAATTATGCTGACCTCAACCCCTATTTAATCTCTACGTATGACCTGATTTTGCGAAATCAGCAACTAGCCAAACAGCTAGCACCCCAAATGGTGATTCAAATAGGAGAAATGCCTACTAGTAAAGAATTACGTACTTGGATAGATGCAAGCCAACCTCGACGCTGGGTAATTGATAACAGCAACCAAAACCTCGACCCTCTGCATGGAAGGACGACGCACTTGCGAATAACGGTAGAACAGCTTTTTTGGCAAGATGAAGAGGACGCGGGGACGCGGGTACACGGGGACGCGGGGAATTTATTACAAAGACTCTCCGCGTCTTCTTCTCCGGATTATCTCCATCAGTGGTGTGCAGCAGAAACGCAAGTTAGAAAAGCTGTTGACCAAACGATGGGGAATATGGAGGAATTATTTGAGGGTAAAGCAGCTTGGTTAATTTCTCAGACGCTACCACCAGGAACGCCACTGTTTATTGCTAATAGTATGCCTGTGCGGGATGTGGAATTTTTCTGGAAACCAAATAATTTGAGAGTGCGATCGTATTTTAACCGGGGTGCAAATGGTATTGACGGCACATTATCCACAGCTTTAGGAATTGCCCATCGTCGGCAAAGTAGTGTGATGCTAACAGGAGATTTAGCTTTATTGCATGACACCAACGGTTTTTTAATCCGCAATAAATTTGTGGGACATCTGACAATTGTGTTAATTAATAACAATGGTGGTGGAATTTTTGAAATGTTACCCATCGCCAAATTTGAGCCACCATTTGAAGAGTTTTTTGGCACTCCCCAAGATATTAATTTCGCCCAGGTATGTGCTACTTATAATGTGCAGCATGAATTAATTACTTCTTGGGAAGAATTGCAGCAAAGATTAAACCCGCTACCAACTACAGGAATTCGGGTTTTAGAGTTGCAGACAAATCGCAAAGCCGATGCAAAATGGCGACAAGATAATTTAAGAAACTTTGCTACCAATGCCGATCTCGGCAATTGAATCTAAACTAAGCAATCAATGTAAACAATCACACATTTTGCAACTATTCAAAAATAATTAAACAAATCCACGATCCAGCCTTGCTCTTAAAAACTTCTGAGATCGAAGTAGAATGAGCATCGCCTTTTTCCTTTCTGCGCCTCTGCGCCTCTGCGTGAAATTTACCCTCTTACTTCACCTTGTAACCACCCTTGCAAATCAGCAAGAGTAGAAAAATCCAATAAAGCATCAGCTAAAGCTTCCAATTGTTCCACCGATAACCCTTGAATCTGGGACAGAACCGCATCCGGAATATTGCCCACACGCCGATTTAATTGTCGTAAAACTATTATTCTTTCTCCTTCTTCCTTAGCTTCCCGAATAGCCCGTGGCTCTTGTTGATTCAGTCCCAACATCGCTTCAATCTCCTCTCGACTCAGGTTAGAAAACTTGTAAACAATAATAGTCGTCACTAAATCTATTATTGCTTGCTCTGATTGCTGCCGTGCTTGTTCAAGCAAAAACCGCGCCCCCTCTACTGCTTCAGTTTCAGCAGTAACATTTGTTAGCAACATTAAACCCAATCCTAAAGGTTGTTGTCGTAAATCTCCCAACTCATCGAGATAAACTCGCCTGACTTGTCCGCTTTCTAACAAAGCACGGTGAATCATTAAATTTGATGTTCCAGACTGCGAGAAGGAAAAATTACTACTCCAAACCAGTCATCGTAACGAATTGAGTGACGATAAAGAAACAAAAACAATTCGCTAAAGAAGCGGTGATATAAATCTTCGTCCTTCTGAAACTGAAGTTCAGCAAAGAAAACAATTTTAGATGCAGCATTGGCGGGAGGTAGAAATACTCCATCAATCCGAAACGCTGTTTCTTTAACCTCAACCGATTCAAACTGGTAGTCTGCCGCTTCTGGGGGTGGTTGGTCTACCAAATCAAACAGCAAGCCTGGAAATTGCTTGAATAATTTGTAGAAGATGGAGTCACGCCGCATTTTTATGGCTAATTAATTACCAGCCCTGATTGTAAAGCTTGAGAAATTAATCTTAGCGTAGGCATAGCCCACCGCAGGTATCGCAACTCCCCAACTCCGCGATAAAATTCTCTAAGCAACAGCGCACTCTATACCAATGCAAATCGACTGGCAAACTGCCAAATCCTACGAAGATATCCTGTATCAAAAAACTGATGGCATTGCGAAAATTACCATCAATCGTCCCCACAAACGCAATGCTTTCCGCCCCAAAACTGTCTTTGAACTTTACGATGCTTTTTGTGATGCGCGTGAAGATACTACTATAGGTGTTGTTCTCTTTACTGGTTACGGCCCGCACACTGATGGTAAATATGCCTTCTGTGCTGGTGGCGATCAAAGCGTGCGGGGACATGCTGGTTATGTGGATGATTCTGGCGTACCCCGGTTAAATGTGTTGGATTTGCAACGCTTGATTCGTTCGATGCCGAAAGTAGTAATTGCTTTGGTTGCCGGATATGCGATCGGTGGCGGACATGTCCTACACTTGATTTGTGACCTCACCATCGCCGCAGATAACGCCATTTTCGGACAGACTGGCCCGAAAGTGGGCAGTTTTGATGGGGGTTTTGGTGCCAGCTATCTTGCTCGCATTGTAGGGCAAAAAAAAGCACGAGAAATTTGGTTTCTCTGCCGTCAATATAATGCACAACAAGCCCTAGAAATGGGTTTAATTAATTGCATCGTCCCAGTTGAACAACTAGAAGCGGAAGGCATTAAATGGGCGCAAGAGATTTTAGAAAAAAGTCCGATCGCAATTCGGTGTCTCAAAGCAGCATTCAATGCCGATTGTGACGGACAAGCTGGTTTACAAGAACTCGCTGGCAATGCCACCCTACTGTATTACATGACAGAAGAAGGGTCTGAGGGCAAAAAAGCATTTCTAGAAAAACGTCCGCCAGATTTTCGCTCTTTTCCTTGGTTACCTTAAAATTGCAAAAATCGCACCTTTCCCAAGGGTGCGATTTTTGTAGATGTTAAACTTTACAGCACTAAAAATCTTAAAAACAAATTTTATTTTAAGCAGACTGCAAACTCAGTCCAGTAATAATGAGTGACTAAATAAGCACAGTGTTAGTCTCAGCTTCTTGGCAAGTAGAGACAGTTGTTTCTTCAACAAGACTAAGATCTGTATTATCTAAGTCTGAGGCTATAGATTGACAAGAAGCTAAAACAGGTTTTGCATCTGGCAAACCCCAAGCATCTTCTAAAGTTTCCCAAGAAGGTGCAAAAGCTGGGATCGCTAAAGAGCAAGCCTTCCAACTTGCTTGAACTGGCGCTCCCAATTGCTGACACATACCGCCACGACGTCCTTCTGGTTGGTAATGGCGGCAATATCTACAGGCAGATGCTAAAAATTTAATGGGTTTCATTTGGGTTTATCATTAGCGCCGTTTCAGGCTGAATTTCACCCTTATATTTTGCTTCTATATATAAAGACGGAGGAAAGCCAAAAAGTCATTATTTACTCTAGGTTTCAGCGATCCCCACGAACAAATAAATTTTAGGATGTTTTTATATTCTTGTTATATTTTTCAATGTTGTTTAGAGTGGATACCTATAGATTTTGGCTAAAACTTATTAGGGATCAAGAGTAAAAGTAAAGATTTTGATTTATTTAATCTTTTAACTTCCTCTTTAAGGATAGCTGAAGGGAGAGAATTCGAGATAAATAGGCTAACGTTATATCAAAGTAGCAGTATTTTGCCAGGAAAATATCTTTTTTCTCCAGAATTAGAACTATTGTGTAGTAATCTGCTGTGACTTTTGAACTCAAAATTTCTTAGCAGCACAGATAGAACAGACTCCCCAGCGCTGGAGTTCCCCAGAGGGAGTGGGGGATTGACACTGTGGGCAAAGGGGTAAGCCATGCGATCGCCCTTGCACCATCTTAGCCCAATCCTCAAAAGCAGCATTCGCATCTTGACTACTAGGCTTAGTATTACCAGAACTAATGCGATCGCCTACATAACTAGGATGCTCGTCGGGCAAAGTTGTTTGTTGCTGTTTGTTTTCCGCAGATGGCTGCTGCCAGCCAGCAGTTGAGAAGCGAATATCAACTAAAGGTGCTGGTAGCTTTTGATTCAACTTTAAAAGCAGCGACGAGCGACTAAAAGTCAGATTTTGTGCCCAAGCTGCACTAGAAGTTGCTACCCACAAAACATCGCGCTGAATCGACAATGGTCGAGTATGTGCCGCAACCACAGGGCCAACAAGCTCTGGCCAAAACTTAACCAGGCGTTGAAATGGCTGCTCCTGCCATTGAGCCTGCTTTTCGAGAACATCCAAAATATCATTAAGTGATTTCAACGACATTATTAATAAGGTGGGGAATGGGGAGATGGGGAGGTGTGGGAGGTGTGGGAAGTGTGGGAGGAGAGGGAGGTGCGGGAAGCATAAATTCTCTTTCTTCCCCGACTTCCCCATCTCCCTATTTCCCCATACCCATTTTCTCAGTAATTTTCGCTAATATTGGCACAAATATGTTTACAGTTAATTCCAGTAATCTACTTTTGAGGTAGAGAAGCAATGACTCAAAATCCCCTGAATGATTCCGGTAACCAATCGTCTAAAATAGCTGGTCTGAAACCAGCACTAGCAGCAGCACTAGCAAGTTTAGAGGTGCCGCTAGATCAAGAGTTAGCTCGATACCGACGTATGCGAACTGTCTTGGCACCCTCGAACCAATTGCGTGTAGGGAGTTACATTAGCAGTCAACCCCAACACTTCACTACCGTTTCTACACCATCAAGTACAACTGCACCATCAGTAACAGAAACTAAAATCAATTTACCGCCACCACCTCCACCACCTGCACCTGTATCTGTACCTATAAATCCTCAGGTCACTCCAGCGCCATCTGTAGTAAAAATTGACGAACCACCGATATCTGTAACCGCGAATCCTCAGAGGAACCCAGAAGCAGTAACGGCAAATACTGAGGAAGTGAATAATCTTAACAATGCTGCACCTAGCTTGGATTCTGCTAAAAAATCAACTCCACTTCCACCGCCACCGCCCAACTTTAGTACCAGTATTGTGCCAGCCACCGTTCAAGATACTAAGAGCGAAAATCTAGTACAGCCAGATGATGGGGTGAAGCCGCCAGATGACTATTTGGAATCTAGTGAAGCACTGCTGCGAAGTTTGACAGAAGAACAGCCACAAACTAAAAAGCCAAGTAATTATAGCGATAGTCTGCTATCGCCTTTGGGTATCGGCTCTATGTTGCTGCTATTGGTGGCAAGTCTGACGTTAGGTTATATAGTTTTAAATCCTAAAAGCTTGCCACAGTGGAATTTAGCCAACTTATTTAATAGTAAGCCGTCTGCCCCAGCAGACAATACTCCAGAAGTTGGCAGTAACGTCCAACCGCAGCAGATCCAGCCACCAAGCACATCTATACCCAAATATCCCAATCTTGCGGCTGAAGAGTTTCCTGAAGTCAAAGACCCCAACGATCTAATTGCCTTAAAACCCAAAGCCGAACCAACCTCCCCAGTAGTCACAAATCCAGTCGTTCCCCAAAACCCTGTAAATCCTCCAGCCCCATTGCCTGAGTCCGTTACACCTCTAAAGCCGACCAATCCCATCGCTGTCGCACCTCTACCGAAGCCAAAGGCTTTACCTACAGTAAATTCATCCCCCAGTCCAAAGGCAAAAACTTCACCCGAACCAAATCCAGAAATCAAACCATCTATAGATGGGCTATATCATGTAGTGATAGATAATCAAGACCGTGCTTTAGCCTCAGCACGGCAAGTTATCCCCGATGCTTATTTATCACCTGACAAAAAATTGATTTTTCTCGGTGCTTTTAAGACTAAACAACAAGTAGAAAAACACATGCGATTGCTAGAGAAAAGAGGAATTAAAGCAAGAGTTGAATAGCAATAAGTCGGAAAAATCTACGATACCATGAAGATCGCAGTGCTGAGTTACGAGTGCTGAGTGGTGAGTAGAAACGGGATTAACCCTTGTCTGTATAGGAGTGGTGAGTAGTAGAGATAAAATGTTGCTTGATTACAAGTGTACTACAGTTTTTTATACTTAAGAGTAGACCTCAGTACTCAGCACTCAACACTCAGCGCTCAGTTTCGTGAATGGAGAGCAGAGATGGAGTTAATGAAGCGTATCCTGCGGGTGATTCGCGCTAACCTCAATAGTTTGACAAACAGTGCAGAAGATCCAGAAAAGATTCTGGAGCAAACTGTAATGGAGATGCAGGAAAATCTGGTGCAATTACGGCAAGGTGTAGCACAAGCGATCGCTACCCAAAAACGCACGGAACGACAAGCTGCTGCTGCGGATGGTCAAGCAGAAGAATGGTATCGTCGCGCCCAATTAGCACTGCGGCAAGGTAGCGAAGTTTTAGCACGGGAAGCTTTAACTAAACGCCAAGCTTATAAAGAAACTGCGACATCTCTCTACAACCAAGTACAAGAGCAAAATGAAATAGTCGCTAGGTTAAAAAAGGATATGCGATCGCTCGAGTTGAAAATTGCCGAGGCGAAAACTAAAAAAGACATGTATATTGCTCGCGCCCGTTCTGCTGAAGCCTCTTATCGCCTGCAAGAAATGCTCGATGGTGTTTCCGCCACTAGCAGCCTTAATGCCTTTGAGCGTATGGAAGAAAAAGTTTTGCAGATAGAAGCTAAATCAGAAGCAATTGCTCAACTTAGTAGCGATGACCTGGAAACACGATTTGCCTCGTTGGAATCTACTAATAATGTAGATGCCGAATTGGCGGCGATGAAGGTGCAAGTTTTAAATGAGGCAGAAAACACACAGCCCAACAATCGCCTCTTGGAAGATAACCAAAAAATAGAACAGCTTCCCCAACAGCAGCCACCCAAAACACAAGACTCTTGAAATTCGGCGAATTGCCGCGGCTTCGAGATATCTTAACAATTAGGAGTTGTTGTGAGGTACTGATTCCAAACGGAAAGATTACATTGAAATAGGTAGCTATTAAAAAGTAAAAAAGCTAACTGTCCAACAAAGAGCGTAAACCAAAAGTAAGGAAAAACAAAGTTATGGGATTATTCGATCGCATTAGACGAGTTGTTAGTGCTAACCTCAATGACCTAGTTAACAAAGCTGAAGACCCCGAAAAAATGCTAGAGCAAGCCATCCTGGAAATGCAGGAAGACTTGGTACAACTGCGTCAGGGGGTAGCCCAGGCGATCGCAGCTCAAAAACGCACTGATAAACAATATACTGATGCTCAAAATGAAATTAATAAGTGGCAACGCAATGCCCAACTAGCACTACAAAAAGGTGATGAAAACTTAGCTAGGCAAGCCTTAGAGCGCAAGAAGACTTATACTGATACAGGCGCAGCCCTTAAAGCCAGCTTAGATCAACAAAACACTCAAGTTGAAACCCTCAAACGCAACTTAATCCAACTCGAAAGCAAAATTTCTGAGGCTAAAACCAAGAAAGAAATGCTCAAAGCTCGGATTACCACTGCCAAAGCCCAAGAACAACTTCAAGGTATGGTACGTGGTATGAATACCAACAGTGCAATGGCTGCCTTCGAGCGCATGGAAGAAAAAGTCTTGATGCAAGAAGCCCGCGCTCAATCAGCAGGAGAGTTGGCAAGTGCAGATTTAGAAAGCCAATTTGCTCAGTTGGAATCTGGTAGTGATATTGATGATGAATTGGCTGCTTTAAAAGCGCAAATATTACCACCAGCTGCTCCCCAAAATCAGCCCCAACTACCACCACAACAACAAACTACTCCTCCCAAGTCTAATGATGTTGTTGATGCTGAGTTGGATTCCCTACGCAAGCAATTGGATCAGATGTAAAATTGGCACAAAATTTACTTAAGCCAGTCCCACACCTATTGGTTGTGGGATTTTACATTTTTAGGGGTATGGGGCATAAGAGGCAAAGGCATGAAGGGGAATCTTTTATCTAGTATTTTTTCGATATTGGGACAAATTCTATCCTATTAGTAGTTCTTTGTGTTTTTGTAGCCTGAAAGTAGTCCAGAACTTTTACTGAGTTTTTATTTTTAAAACATTTATTTTAATTGGATAAAAGGTTATATCCGATTCTATTTTATTGCAATATTTTAAATATTTGTAACAGTTATAATTCAATATTGCATATATATTTCTTTAGTTAATGCTTGCTGTAGTACTGAAAGTAACTGTTTATTTTGAGTTGCCATGTTACTTGTAGATTAACCGCTTCACTGCAAGTGAATCTATAAAATGAATCTCAATTCACAGGCTTTTAGCTCAATCCGTAAACCTAAAACTTTTAATAATCCAGAACGTTTTATTGAAGGATGGTATTGGGTAATACCTTCTCAAAATCTGCAAGTAGGTGAAGTAAAACCTGTGACAATTTTGGGCAGAGAACTAGTAATTTATCGTGGAAAAGACAAAAGAGTAGTTACCTTTGATGCTTACTGTCCGCACATGGGCGCTCACCTTGCTGAGGGCAAAGTTGAAGGCAATGGGCTACGTTGCTTTTTCCACCACTGGAAATTTGATGCTGAAGGAATGTGTATTGATATCCCATGTTTAGATACGCCGCTTTCTTTGAAATTACAATCTTGGCCGACTGCTGAAAAATACGGCATGATTTGGGTTTGGACTGGAGAAATACCACAACAACCTCTACCTTTCATTCCAGAGTTAGAACAAAAAGAATGCGATATTGCCATCCATTCTAACTTCTTAATGAATTGCCACCCGAATGTGGTGATGATTAATGCAATTGATGCTCAGCACCTAAATACAGTTCATAAGTTGCCAGTAGAAGTTGTTTTTGAAAGACAGCAATTGAACGAAAATGCAATTATCTTTACCAACACTGCACCCGTTAAAGAGGATTCATTTTTCATTAAGCTGATTCGTATTTTCTACAAAAATGCGATCGCTTACAGTATTTGTTATTGGTACGGTACTATTGGGATTGTCACATTTGGCCCCGATTTCCTTCATGTTCATATGATGTTTGCTACGCGCTTGGATGAAGGAGGAAAAGCTGAAGGTCAAATTCTGTTGATGGTTAAAAAACGTAAAGGCTTTTTTGGTTGGTTATCCAATCGAGTTGTGCTGTGGCTGACTAAGATTGCAGGTAAGTACTTTCTCATGGGTGATATCAAAATCGTCCAAACTATTCAGTTTGATTTGAAAACCCCAATTAGAGCGGATCAGTCGATTATGCAGTTCATCAATCATGTTGAGAAACAACAGTCACTAATGTGGCGAACTTGGGAAGAAACGCGATCGCGCGATGCTGAAATCAAAGCCAAACGGGAAAGATGGCGAGATAGTATGAGTAATGATTGAATATTAGAATTCAGGAGTCAGAATTCAGGATTCAGGAGTTAGAAGTAAAAAAGCTTGATATATGGGTTGGAGATCGAAGTATTTTACTTCATTTAGTTGCTAATTGCTGCAATAACTAAATAAAAGTTAAAAGTTGTAACAAACTCCTTTTAACTTTTAATTTATTTTTTGCTGGACTACGATATAAATAAAAAGAAGTGGCAAAGCCACTTCCTAATTCCCAGGTAGAACCTAAGTCATGAGTATAACGACTACAAAAAATTGAAATAGTATAAACAAACACCAATTCGCTGAATATCTTTGTTTTCCTACTATTCTGGCTTAGGCAATCCTAATTTTGGTCAGGCAAATAACACTATATTTAATGAATTTGATGATTTCAATGCAGACTCAACTTTATTTAATTCATCGCTAAGATTTGCTAATTTTGCCTCTCGATGGAAGAGTTACCGAACAACTTCAATAAATTCTGCCTTTGCCTAAATCAGCTTCTTAAATGTTAAGTAGCCCATTATTCCTGACTTGGATTCAATACAACAATAATTTCTGTTAGCCTAATCCCCAAAGGTTTCCAATGAGGATTGCTGGAGGAAAAAGTACTATCTCCGGACACTGCTTGGTAGTCATTGGGAAACTTTTCGTAAGCATTAGGAGCAGCGTCTACTCGTAAAATCATTTTGCCTTGATAGCGCGATAATTTGCTACTATCCAACAAAATCGTGCCGCCGTAATCCCAAGCTAATCCATAGAGTTTAAAGTTACCTAATTGCTTGCGTAACTCGCTTAATGGGGTGCCAACACCGAGACCTTCGCGGGTTTTCCAAGCTGAACCTAGATTACGCACATCTAGAGGTTTGGTACGGGTATTATCACTCCAGACTACCAGAAGCGTAGATGCGGAGCAGCTTGTCGTTAGACATCGCCCTCGATCTAGCTTTAATTGAGTAGCGGCATAACTACCAATTCCTTCAGCACCAGAAATGGTTTTATCAACTACACGAGACGCACCAAACAGTTTAACTAAATCCTGTTTGGTGGTTGTGCGTGTTATCGGCCCGACTCTTTCGCCAGGAACAATCAAAGTGTCTGTTAAAGGTTGCGATTTTGCGATATTAACTGGATTATCGATTTTCTGGCTTAATGCAACTGCTTGTTTTGCTGAATAAATTACTAGCAAAGCTAACGCAGCTGTAGCAATACTTTTAAGATGTGAGTTCACGGCATACCTCGATAAAATCCGATTGGGAATATTTGCTTCAATTATTACTTTCCAGTTTTAACTTCTACAATTTCCCAAATACGGATTCCCGATTAAATCAAAGTTTTATTTCATTGCTCTAGTTGCATTGAAAATTGCTAGCAAGGCTACTCCGACATCGGCAAATACAGCTTCCCACATTGTCGCTATCCCGAGAATACCCAATCCAATAAAGACACCTTTAATTACTAAAGCAAATCCAATATTTTGCCAAACTATTCTGCGGGTTTTTCTAGCAATTTCTATTGCTTCTGCCACTTTTAAGGGTGCATCTGTCATGATGACAACATCGGCAGTTTCTATCGCTGCATCTGAACCCAAGCCACCCATTGCTATACCAACATCTGCTCTAGCAATTACTGGTGCATCATTAATTCCATCGCCGATGAAAGCTACTTTAGTATGTTTTTCAGCGGTATTGAGTAATTTTTCTATAGCGTTGACTTTTTCTTCTGGTAATAACTCTGCTTCGTAGATATCTATGCCAATTTCTTCAGCAATTTGAGAGGCGATCGCTTTATTATCTCCCGTTAACATTACTGTTTTTTCTACACCCATTTTTTTGAGTGTTTGAATAGCTTGTCTGGCATCTTCTTTAACTTCATCAGCAATGACTATATATCCAGCGTAAATCTTATCTACTGCTAAATGAATAACTGTTCCTTTTAGTAGACAATTATCGCGAGCAATGTGTTCTTTATGCAATAGGCGATCGCTGCCTGCTATAACTAGCTTATCTTTAACTTTCGCCCTAATTCCATAACCTGCTATTTCTTCATAATCTGTCACCTCATCTATGTCGATTTTATCAGCATAAGCATTGCGGATAGATTGAGCGATCGGATGATTTGAATGCGATTCAACCTTGGCAGCTAATTCTAGTAATTCTTGTTTACTCAAGCCATTATTTGGTACTATTTTAGCTACTTTAAATACTCCTTTTGTTAACGTTCCAGTTTTATCAAAAACAACTGTTTTAACTGCATTGAGACTATCTAAAAAGGTAGAACCTTTGACTAAAATACCCCGTTTAGCTGCACCTCCCACACCTCCAAAGTAACCTAATGGAATACTGATTACTAATCCACAGGGACAGGAAATAACTAATAAAATTAAGGCACGATAAATCCATTCTGAAGGAGTTGCTCCAGAAATGAATAAAGGAGGTAACAAAACAACTGCTAGAGATGTAAAAACTACTATTGGTGTGTAATATCTAGCAAACTTAGTAATAAATTTCTCTGTTTCTGCTTTTTTACTTTTGGCATTTTGTACTAAGTCTAAAATCTTAGCAATGGAAGATTCATCAAAAAGTTTTGTGACTTGAATTCTGAGAACACCAACTTTATTGATTGTTCCCGCTAAAACTGATTCTCCTAGCTTCACAGTTCGGGGTACAGATTCTCCAGTTAACGCAGATGTATCAACTTGGGAATTACCTTCAATAATTTCACCATCTAAAGGAATTTTTTCTCCAGGCTTGACGACGATAATATCTCCAATATTTACTGTTTCTGGCGATACTTTTTTGAGTCCGGTTTCTGTCTGGATATTTGCATAGTCTGGGCGTATCTCCAATAAAGCTTTGATGGAACTCCGCGAACGACTCACAGCAATATCTTGGAACAATTCGCCAATTTTGTAGAATAACATAACTCCGACAGCTTCGGGCAATTTATGAATGGCGATCGCCCCTAGCGTTGCTACTGTCATTAAAAATGTTTCATCAAATATTCTGCCTTTAAGTATATTGCGCCCCGCAGTTTTTAAAACACTCCATCCACTTAATAAATAAGCAGGAATAAAAACTAAATATTCACCTATTGAGTAGAGTGTATTATGCAATTGGTTTTCAAAAATTACACCAGGCGCATACAAACTTAAAATCACTACTAAAGGAAATACCTCTTTTTTTAAGTTAAATTCTTCATTGTGATTATGGCTGTGGTCATGGTTATAATTTTCATTATGATGATGGTTATGATTCTCATGATGTTCGTGCCCGCAGCTGCAACAATCTGAAGATTCTGAATGTAGTTTTTGCTTCATTTTTGTTGATATGAGTAGGTGATTTAATATAGAACCTTTCTTTAAAGATAGTGAAAAAAATCAATTTTTACAAGTTAATAGTTTAATAACGATAATCGATATCAATAAGTAACAATTCAGAACCCAGAAGTTAGAATTCAGGAGGTTTGATGTGAACTAGTTCTATTACTTTTTAGCGAATCCTAAGATTGATAAATTTATCAACGATTTTAATTTGATAATAAGTATCAATCCCACTCTAGCTGATACCTACGTAAATCCAGGACTTACCCAATATGCTTTAGAAAATGGGGAGATACGGAGAAAAACCGATGTCTTATGCACTAAAAGTTTAAAATATCTAACGATTCTTCTATTTCTAAATCTAATATTCTTTGTTTCGTATCTTTAAGAGCTTCTAGCTTACCTTCTTTACGATAGATATCTGCGGCTTTTTGAAAGTCTTCAATGGCTCCCTGTTTATCTGCCATTTCTAAACGAATATTGCCACGATTATAATAAGCATCAGCATAATTAAAATTAAGCTCGATCGCTTGAGTATAATCTTCAATTGCTCCTTGAAAATCTCCTAAATCGTAACGAGCATTCCCGCGGTTATAATAAGCTTCAACATAATTAGGATTAATCTGTATTGCCTGAGTATAATCTTCAATTGCTCCTTGAAAATCTCCTAGATCGCAACGAGCATTTCCACGATTTTTATAGGCGTTGGCATCTTGAGGATTAATTTTGATTGCTTGGGAAAATACAGGTGGAGTTCCTAGTAAATAACGAGCAATACCCCGATTTTTATAAGCATCAGCATAATCGGGATTAATTTTAATTGCTTGGGTATAATCTTCAATCGCTCCTTGGTTATCTCCGAGATGAGAACGAGCTTCAGCCCGATTTTTATAAGCTATCGCCAGGTTAGGATTAATTCTAATAGCTTGACTATAATCATTAATCGCTTCTTCTAAACGTCCTATTTGATATAAAGCTAAACCCCTTTTATTGTAAGATTTAGCATCATTAATATTTATTTTTATTGCTTGAGAATAATCTGCGATCGCCGCTTCATAATCGCCTATTTGATAGTGAGCTAAGCCTCGTTTATAATATAATTCAGCATCATGATGATTAGCCTCTAAAACTTGATTATAGCTAGTTATTGCCTGAGAATATTCTCCTTTTTTTAAACATTCATCACCTAATCTCATATAAAGTAAACTTAAATCTTCATCACGAGAAGATAAATAACTCTCAACATCAGCTTTAAAGGAAGATTTTGGTAATTGATTTTTAGTTAACAGAGATGATGTTTCTTGTTTTGGAAGAAATTTTGAAATTGTTGGCTGTTGCTGATAAGGATGATGATTTATCGAAGATTGTAACTGTTCTAAATAGCAAAATAAGCCACCACCATAAAGTAATTGGTCTATCCCAAATGAAATTCTCCCAGTCTTCAACTTAATCATTCGGGTTGGAAGAAAGCCAGCTAAAAAAAGGTGATACTCAGATTGTGCTTCGCTAACATCCTCTTTAATTAAAATGCAAACAACAACTGCATTTTTTTCAACTTCTTCAGAACTAATTGACCATCTAACTCTGTCAATACTACCGTGACGAGATTTAACTTCAATACCAATAGATGGGTCAGAAGTCAAGGTAAAATCGATTTTACCATCGCCACCGAATCGCTTTTCATAATCGACTTCGGTAATAAAATCAGCTAACCGTTCCTTGACAACTTCCTCGCCGAGTTTTCCTTTTAGGTAGCTGAGAAAAACATCACGAACTGGCAAAACACGCTTGTATTTCTCAGCCATCTGCCAGCAAAATTCTCGTAGCGTCTTTAACCTTTCTCCAGAAATTACAGTTAGTTCGCTATATTGACCTTCTGTTTCACAATGAAGCAGACAACCAGATGCTAACCTTTTGATAAAATCAGACTGTAGCGATCGCAGTAGCGTAATCCAGTCCATTTATTTTTCTGCGAATCTTTTGATGAGATTATTCTATTAAAATATTCATTCCGCGTAAACCCTTCAATTTGCTTGGGCGATATTCCCAAAAATTGCTTAATTTTATATATCAAATCTTAATTTATTTTAATGCAATTAAATTTGCAGAAAGTGAGGGTATTACGACATATTATGATGTTATACACTTAAGTAATTTGGGAATACTATGTATAAGTTTTACGGATCAAAATATGACTTCGCCAATGGAAGAGTTTGGACTAACTTTTGAGCAAACGAAAATTTTGTATAGTTTTCAATATTTTTTAATACAACAAGACGTTGACAGAGAAACAGATTTTTTAACAAAGCAGCTTAAACGTAGATATTTAAACCACTGGGTTAAATCAGTTGAAAATTTTTTAGAAAGTCTAGCTACTAATAGCTTAGAAAAAAATAATCGATATTTATATACTGATTATTGTTCGTTCGAGGAAGTATTCAAAAGAATGAAGTGGTCATTAAATAAAAAACGACCTTTATATTCAATTGTCTTGGAACTGTCGCTGTTTAGTCTCTATACTCCTTTTGGTATCCAGGAAGATGAACAATTCAAAAAATTAAAAATTAGCGAAACATTTCGTTCGATAATTTTAGAAAGAGTCATCTTTTTTGCAAATGAGCTTGGAGTAGAAAGAGAATACGTTACAAGATTTAAATCTAATCACCAAAAATGGATCGATGAAATTATAGGCTCAAATCCTTTAAATTTTTTGTTAGGAGGCTTAATAGGGGGAGCTGTTGTGGCAGCCGTAGCTGCTGCTATCGCAATACCTGTTCTTGTCCCTTTGCTGGCTCCTATACTTGCACCAGGGCTTTCAGGCGCAGCGGCAATTTCAGCTGTATTAGCTGTCTTGGGTGGAGGTGCTATGGCAGCAGGTGGCTTTGGTATGGCAGGTGGGATGACTGTGATTGTTGGTGGTGGTGCAATTCTTGGTACTGGCGCTGGTACTGGTATTAGTTCATTATTTGCTCAGTCACCAAATTTAGCAGTCCGCGAAGCAGCAAAATTTCTAGTAACTTTCAACGATATTATCTTGGTTCAAGAAGATGTTATAAAGCAGCAAATTGCTTTGAATGCTAGAAACATCATTAAAGCGCAGAGAAATAAAATTAATGAAATAGAAGAACAAATTTTAGAAATGCAAATGGCGAAAGTTAATACTCAAGAGGAAATAGATAATTTACAACAAGTGATTAAATATTTTAGAAAAGCATTAGAAATAAGCCAAAAATTATTAAAAACTTTTTTGGATAAAAATGGTTTAAAGTAAAGTAATCAATCGATGATAAAGTATACTAAAAGCTAGGAACTATTTTATAATTTTTTTAGCGCAGCCCTTTCTCTCGTAATAATCCATCTACCCAAACCGCATTCTCTTCTGACAATTGTAATGCTGGCTGTTGACTATAATCTATTACTAAGTCATAACTGGCGCGGTCATAAATTCCAGCTAACAAACTCTGCAAATTTACCAAAGGTTCATTATCGCCAGTTCGCAATGGCAATGGAAACGAGGGAATTACATCTTGTAAATTGAAAGCATATAAATGAGATTGGGGACGATTTTCTGCACGACTAACTAAAATCCGGTAGTCATTTTGCGTACCATCGCCAAAAACTAGCATTGCTTCTCCAGGGCGTAATAAATCAATTTCTACCAAATGTGTTAAACTTCCTAACACTCTCTGTCGCTTAGTTTCGTATGCGTTGCGTCCTTCTCCTGGGCGTTTGTTTTTTGGTGAGAGAACTTCAATTGCTGTTACTACTTCTTGTGTTCCTACTTTTCGCACTTCTAAATATCTCTCTTTGACTGTCTCAGGTATAGGAACTGTTACTGTTTTAGGTTGAACCACAGGTGTAGCTAAAGCTATGTTCGGTATTTTAGGATTTATTTCTGTCTGCGAATTTTTGATGATGACATCAGGAATACCAACTAAAAGCCTATCATCGCCAGTAGTTTGATAAATGCGTTCTTCAATAGCGACAAAATATTTAGGACGCAGTTGAGGAGAAAGAAAATCTGCGATCGCTACTATTAGTCTCCCATCTACTCCCGGCCATAATGCAGGATCTTCTAAATA
This sequence comes from Nostoc sp. DedSLP01, assembly GCA_034530875.2. GTDB lineage: Bacteria > Cyanobacteriota > Cyanobacteriia > Cyanobacteriales > Nostocaceae > Nostoc. Next base: position 231,771 of record JAVRCJ020000006.1, on the reverse strand, counting down.
CGGATTCATTCCTGGAAATGGAGAAGGCATAAGCAATCCAAAATTTAAAATTATCGCGTTCTCATGTTGGAAATTAACTTTTGCGACTCGTAAATCTGTTATTCAATTAGATAACAACAAAGGGCAAAGTTTAGCACTTAAACAATTCAAATTTAGGGTGCGTTGTTGGCACAGCCTAAGAAGATGTTTGAAAAGTCCTCTTGTCGGTATCGAAAAGTTCTAGATCCCCCTAAATCCCCCTTAAAAAGGGGGACTTTGATTCCAGTTCCCCCCTTTTTAAGGGGGGTTAGGGGGGATCTAAACGCGCCTAAAATCACAGTAAAATACTTTTCAAACAACCTCTAACGCACCAGGATACGAAATACTACTTCATATCGTAGCCAAATAAATTTGGGTCAACTTCTCCTAATTGCAACTCTGCCAAACCATACTCCGCCCATCGTCTATCTACCATCGCCGCTACATCTGGATCTGATTCTAAAGTTGCACCCCATTCATGGTCTGTTTCTGGTGGAATCTTTGTAGTAGCATCAATTCCCATGCGTCCGCCCAAGCCAATTTTTTCGCTGGCAAAATCCAAACTATCAAAGGGTGTATTCGGCAAAATAAACACGTCTCGAGCTGGATCAACTTTAGAACTAATTGCCCATACAACTTGACGCGGATCGCGAATATTTATATCTTTATCGACGACAATAACAAATTTGGTGTATGTAAATTGTGGTAAAGCACTCCAAAACGCCAAAGCCGCCCGTCTTGCTTGTCCCGGATATGCTTTGTCAATGGAAATAATCGCGGCTTTGTAACTCAAAGCTTCCATTGGTAAGAAGAAATCGACGATTTCGGAGACTTGTTGCCGCAGGATAGGTGTATAGATGCGATTAAGTGCGATCGCCATCATCGCTTCTTCTTTGGGTGGACGACCGCTAAATGTTGTTAAGTAAATCGGATCTTTGCGGTGCGTCATGCATTGAAAACGAATCAAAGGCGAATCTTCAACGCCACCGTAATAACCCATGTGGTCGCCAAAAGGCCCGTCCGGCAAAACTTCTCCTGGTGTAATCGTTCCTTCCAAGACAAATTCTGAATCTGCGGGAACTTCCAAATCTACAGTTTTACACTTCGCCAACTGCACGCCCGAACCGCCATAAAGCCCAGCAAACAGCCATTCTGATAAATCTACAGGAATCGGCGTAGCTGCTGCCATGATAATTAAAGGATCTACACCAAGTGCGATCGCTACTTCTAATTTTTTCCCACGTTCGGCCGCTTTTCGCAAATGCCTTGCCCCACCCCGCACCGATAACCAGTGAACCGTCATCGTATTTTTGGATTGTAGTTGCAAGCGATACACTCCTACATTCGGCGTACCAGTCTCGCAATCCTTAGTAATTACTAATCCCAGGGTAATAATCTTGCCAGCATCATTGACATAAGGACGTATCAAAGGCAACTTATTTAAATCCAAATCATCGCCTTGAATCGCAACTTGCTGACAAGCCGGGAAAAAGTCCCGTCCTGGTTTTGCCTTCACCACATCAAACAGCACCTTACCAAAATCTATAGCCTGGGAAATCTTCTTTGGTGGTTTTGGTTGTTGCAGCATACTCAACTTTTTCCCCAGAGTTTCCAACTCCTCTGGATGCTGCATATTCATCGCCCAGCAAATTCTTTCCACTGTTCCCATCAAATTCACCGCCACCGGGAAAGAAGAACCTTTGACGTTTTCAAACAACAACCCTGGCCCGCCTTTCTGTAGCATTCGATTAGAAATCTCAGCAATTTCTAAATCTGGGTCAACCAAAGCTGAAATCCGCCGTAATTGTCCTTTTTCTTCTAGAATTTTAATGAATCCCCGTAAGTCTCTGGCCATAGTTCTTGCAAAGCTGATTATTTAAGAAGTGTGAAGCGCTTTCTTATATTATTAGTCATTAGTCATTGGTCATTGGTCATTAGTTTTCCCCTGCTTCCTCTGCCTCCTCTGCCTCCTCTGCTTCCCCATCCCCCATTCCTCTGGGCTTAACTGTAAATTAACCTGGTTGTTAACGTTTATTAACTAAGTTTTGCAAACATTTTAGTTATTGTAGGTAGGGAGACGCATTATTTTTGGCAAATAAGCGCTAACCAAATCAAACATGGCCAGAATAAACTATACCTTCCCAGCACGGGGTCTTGTTATGCGATCGCTGCTGGGTTTATTTGTTAGATAATTTAATCAAGGGATGGCTCATCCTCAATAATGACTTTTGATACAAATTCGCCAGATTTGCCGCTTTTAATAGCATCAAAAGTACCTTTAATAGTACCAGCAATCGGAACAGCAACAAGCGTTCCTAACAATCCAGCAATTTCATATCCCATCAAAATAGCAACAAAAATCCAGATGGGATTGAGTCCGATAAAGTTGCCGAGTAATCTGGGAGCTAATAAATTATCTTTAACTTGTTGCATGAGAATTGCTACCACGGCAACTTGAACTGCTAACCACCAATTTTGCAACAATACTAAAATCGTCACTAAACCGATGCCTAGAGATGCTCCAATAAAGGGAATAAGTTCTGAAATCCCGATTAGTATGGCAAATAATAGAGCAAAGGGCACCTTCATGACTAAGAAAATTGGCGTTAGAGTTATCACCATAAATAGCCCTAGTAATAACTGGCCCAGGAAGAAGTTTTGGAAATTTAGCCGCAAAGATGCAGTCAGGGGATCTCCGATATCAGAGGGCAAAAGATTTGCTAAACCATACCAGACGCGATCGCCATACAAAAGCATATAAAATGCCAGCACCACTATTAGCACTAGGTTAAATAATCCTGAAAGCAGCGTTCCAGCAAATCCTACCGCACCAGTAGCTAGCTGTTGCACTAAATTCTCAATGTTGGCATTAATTTGATTGGTCACAACCGTCAGATCGATTGGCAAACGTCGTTGTTTGGCGAAGGCTTCAAACAGCTTTAGGTTTGCTTGACTGGCAGTTAACCAATCAGGAATCTTATTTAATAATTGGATTGTTTGGTCAATTACCATCGGTACTAGTGTCAAGCCCAGGATCGCCACAATAGTTAAAGTAGCAAGCAAAACAACAATCACCGCTTGAGTGCGAGTAATCCGGGCGCGTTCAAAAAACTTAACCGGGTAATTGAGTAAAAAAGCCAAAATTGCTGCAATGCTCAAAATGCTAATTGGGTGCTGAAAATAACGAAAAAGCACAGATAACAACCAGACATTGAGAGCGATCAGCGGGCCGCTCAGACCATAGATTAACAGACGTTTAAGGGAGGCGGTACGGCGCATCTGATGCAATCTGTTTTTAGGACTACTTGAGATAAATTGTAAAACTGGCGTTAGTGGCGATCGCGATCGTAGATATTTTTAACACAGATTATGTATTAGCCTATCTGATAGCTAGAAAGCAAATGACAATGGACAAAACCATAGCTGACCTTCGCAAAGACTACACCTTAGAAGGTTTGAGCGAACTCGAAGTTGACCTCAATCCTTTTGTTCAATTTAAAAAATGGTTCGATCAGGCATTAGCGGCCCAACTTCCCGAACCCAATGCCATGACCATTGCTACCGCCACACCAGATGGTAAGCCTTCAGCCAGAATGGTGCTGCTTAAGGATTTTGACGAACGGGGCTTTACATTCTTCACTAACTATAACAGTCACAAAGGACAAGAACTGGCAGAAAATCCCCAAGCGGCTTTAGTTTTTTGGTGGGCGGAACTGGAACGTCAAGTGCGGATTTGTGGCTATGTAGAGAAAGTTTCCGAAACCGAGTCCGATCGATATTTTCACACTCGCCCTGCCAACAGCCGCCTCGGTGCGTGGGTATCTAATCAAAGCGAAGTGCTAGCAAGCCGAGAAGTTCTTGAGCGACGTATGGAGGAGTTTAAAAGCCAATATGAAAATCAAGAAATCCCCCGGCCGCCTCATTGGGGAGGCTTACGAGTGATTCCCACAGAAATTGAATTCTGGCAAGGACGCCCTAGCCGCTTGCACGACCGCTTACTCTATAGCCATCTCGATAATGGCACTTGGAAAATTCAGCGGTTATCGCCGTAAAGAAGACGTTGGGAGATGGGGAGATGGGGAGATGGGGAGATGGGGAGAGAGGGGAGTGTGGGGAGTGTGGGGAGTGTGGGGGAAAAGATTTCTTCCCCATCCCCCCACACCTCCCACACCTCCCACACTCATTGTTTGCCCCATGCCCACTGTATTATTCTTGAGTTGCTGCTTTGGAATAAAACTGCATTCTAGGATCTGGCATGAAATTGTATCTCAAATACAATCCTCCCAAGACAAAGAGGATAATTAACAATGCACCGATACCAAGGGGGCTGGGAAGCCAGAAGACAGCTTCTATGTGATTTAGCTGCCCAGGCTGGAGTTTCCACAACAGTTGATTGCCATTCTTTTCTGGTTCGATCGCGGTTTCAGTTAGGGAAATATTTTTTGCTCCCCAAGGAGTCTTTAAGCTGAATTCAAAATCGAGAATTGAACCAGCATTCGCCAAGACGTTACCATTGCTAGAAATTAAAGATAGCGATCGCAAATCTAAATCATAAATCAACCGATTTTTTACTAACAGTAAAAAATTGTTCTGCTCCAAAATAACGTTTGATTCAATTTTCGGTAGTTCTGAATCAGATTTACTTGGCGCAGGCTCAGAGACTTGATTAACACGCGAGTTAAAAAATTCGTTGAACTTTTCTTGCAATTCCCCACCACTGCTAAAAGGAATTGTCACAATCATTTCTTCTGGAGAAACTCGCTGTGCTTTACCTTCAAGTTTCCGAGCGCGGCGCTCTATACTATTTAACCATTCGTATACATAATCGCCACTAAAACTCGTTAGCTGTTCTCCTAACTTAATATGTTGTACTAGTTCCCCACTATTTGAGTTATTAAAGTTAACTCCCACATCATACTTAACACAACCAGACAGTAGCAGTGATGTTAACAGCACTATCCACAAAATAGGATTTGGGATTCCAAAAATGTGGCTCATTCGATTTCGATTAATCTTTGGCACGCGAAATTTCATCTTTGCCAATAAAAAACTAAACGATTTGATGAACCGCAAAAAAGCTTGTCCTACAATTGAAGAATGCATAACTATAAAATCTCCCCAAAGCAAAACTTTTTAACCAATCTTCACTTTTACCTCAACGGCAGGCAATCTGGTGTTAGAGGTTTTGACGCCAGTTCCTACAATTTCGGGAAAGTTTCGTAACAGACTGGCTCCTTTGGAGAAACTGCTCAAAAGCTTTCCCAAATTTTATGCGCACTCTAGAGGATACCTCTTCAGGAACATGCCAAAATCATCAGAGTGTGACACTTTAAACGTCTAAAGTCAAGTTTATGACGCCCTGGTAACTTTAGCTTATTAAACAAGACTTTCAAAAATTTGCCAATCAAGTTAAATACTATACCTTTGTAAAATTGGTATTTAATTTACTGGTATAATTAAGCTATTTATTTAAATTTAAGTCTCAAGACTATGCAAAAATATCAGCTCGATCGCAGGAATTTAGCTATTGTTCGTTAAAATACACAATAACTGGACTCGTATTTGCACTTCATAGCTATAAAACTATGTATAGTAATTAAAGATAAATACAAACTATAAATTACTATTGATAACTAATTTGTAAGTAGGTGGACATAATTAAATGTAAAATGTCAATCTTTCAAATCCTCTCTTCAACTGGTTTTTACCTTCTGCGTTCTGCCTTCTGCCTCCTGCCTTCTACTTATGATTTAGTATTAGACTATCTATCGAGCTTGAGTTATCTCAGCTGTTTAATAAATTTCAATCTATCCTCATCAATTTTAACTGCCGACAAAAATGGCTGACATCTCTAGCCAAGAGCCAAGAGAAAATTTTCGAGCACTGATTCTTGAATCAGGAACCATATTGATTGTTTGATATTCTAAATCAATAGGCTGACACAGATTACATATACTTCAAAAATAAAGATATAAACAATCAAATACTTTAATATAAAAATTCGATAAAGTTATGAATGAATTTTTGGCTAAAGTTTATTTTTGGGCTGCAAATGTGGAAAATTTTTGTGGTAAAGTCTTCATTAACTAAGTCTTTCAAGTTTAAACAAGATTATTTGTAAGAATTATATTAACCAGAGAATATATATTCTGCTATGTCTTTATATAGACGATAAAGCTATACTAATAACTATAATCTTTGCAAAATATAATTAGTAATTTAAATAAAAACTCAATAATACAACTAGTTAGCGAATCAAAAAATCTGACAGTTAAATATTAAGCTAGTTCATCAGTAAATTGTATAATGCAACCACAAAAAGAATCATCAGATTTACGACAAAAGGCTATTAAAGGAGTATTTTGGTCTGCTTTAGATAGTTGGGGACGCCAAATAATTTCCCTTGGGGTTTTCTTAATCCTGGCACGTTTGCTGGGGCCGGAAACTTTTGGATTAGTTGCTCTATCGACTATATTTATAAATTTTTTGCAAGTATTTCTTGACCAAGGTCTTTCTCAAGCGATCGTCCAACGTGAAGATTTAGAAAAAGAACATTTAGATACAGCTTTTTGGACTAATTTAGGAGTCAGCGGACTGGCAGCAATACTAAGTATTGCTTGTGCTGGCTTGATTGCTGATTTATTCAAAGAACCGCAGATTACGCCAATCATTCGCTATTTATCCTTAGGCTTTTTAATCAGTGCTTTTAGTAGCGTTCAAGAAGCAACTTTTCAGCGCAAGTTAGCTTTCAAATCCCTCGCAATACGCTCATTGGTAGCTGTGATTATCGGCGGTGTAGTAGGCTTAACTATGGCGTTTATGGGATTTGGAGTTTGGAGTCTTGTAGGTCAGCAATTAACTAATAGTTTTGTACAAGTTTTAGTACTTTGGTGGGTTAGTGATTGGCGTCCAGGATTCAGATTTTCCCAAAGACACTTTAAAGAATTATTTTCCTTTGGCGTGAATGTCATGGGAATGAATTTATTTAATTTCTTAAACCGTCGTTCAGACGATTTTTTAATTGGTTATTTTTTGGGTTCGATTGCGTTGGGTTATTATACCGTTGCGTATCGTTTGCTATTAATTTTAACACAATTGCTGACTAGCGTTATTGTCAAAGTTTCTCTGCCTACGTTTTCTCGATTACAAGGAGAACCCGAAAGATTACGCAATGCCCTTTACAAAGGAATCCAAATGACAAGTTTAATTACTTTTCCTGGGTTCTTAGCCACAGTAATATTAGCACCGGAAATTGTGACAGTTGTATTTGGACAAAAGTGGTCGCCAAGTATTCCAGTCATGCAAGTTTTAAATCTTATAGGTATTCTTTATGCTTATTTTTATTTCAATGGTTCTATGATGATGGCCGTTGGAAAACCTTCTTGGAAGTTAGCTTTAGATTTTATACAAGCAGTCAGCAATGTTATTGCTTTTGCCATAGCAGTTAGATGGGGAATTGTGGCTGTTGCAGCTGCTTACGTAATCAGAGGTTATTTGATGGCGCCGCTGAATATTTGGGTAGTTTGGAAGTTAATTCGGATTGATGTGTGGACTTATCTACGCCAAGGTGCTGTTCCTTTAGTAGGAACAATAGTGATGTTGCTTGCTATCTTTAGTGTTAAATATTTTCTCAATAACTTAATTACTACTTATGCCGTTCTCGGCATTTCTATAGTTGTCGGTATAATAGTATACGTTGCATCTGTATTCTTAATTGCACCAAAACTCTTTTGGCAAGTAGTAAATATTTCGCGGTAACCTATTAGGTAAATAACTGTCTGGGACAAGCTCGACAAAATTTACCTTTAAGCTAGTAGGTAAACAATTCTATGACACAGAATCAACAGGTTGCAGACTATAAGTTAGGTTCTGACGTAACTGACTTATTAGAAACTGTAATTAATGGTAGTTACTGTATAGGTTGTGGCGCTTGCGCTGCTATCAGTGACTCTCCTCTAAAAATGCAATTAGATGAATATGGAAAGTTGCAAGCGGCTATAGATCCATCGTTAGATGCGTCGTTTGTAACTAATTCAGTTCAATCTGTATGTCCTTTTTCTAATAAAAGTCTCAATGAAGACCAAATTAGCCAGCCATTATTCAGTAATAATGGCAAATACCACGATAAAATCGGCTACCATTTGGCTACTTATGCGGGTTATGTATTAGAAAAAGATTTTCGCGATCGCGGTAGTTCCGGAGGTATGGGAACGTGGATTGTGAGTAATCTTCTGAGTCAAGGACTGGTAGATGGTGTAATTCACGTGCATCAACGCCATCCCTCAAAATCAGACCCGAGACTATTTTCTTATCAACTTTCCACAACTATAGAACAGGTACATAATGGCGCTAAGTCACGCTATTACCCGATAGAAATGTCTGAGGTAATACAGCTAATCCGCGAACGTCCAGGAAATTACGCCATTGTTGGTATTCCATGTTTTATTAAAGCCGTCCGTCTTTTGATGCTACAAGATCCAGTCTTAGCTGAAAGAATCAAATTTTGTGTAGCGCTGATTTGCGGACATCTTAAAAGTATGCGCTTCGCCGAGATGTTTGCTTGGCAAGCCGGTATCGCGCCTGGTAATCTTTTGGCAATTGACTTTCGCAAAAAATTACCGGATGCAGACGCTAATCGCTATGGCGTTGAAGTGACTGGAATTCAACAAGATGGACAGATAGCCACTCATATTATGCCTGTACGCGACCTTTATGGTACTGACTGGGGATTAGGCTTCTTCAAGTACAAAGCTTGTGACTATTGTGATGATGTGGTTGGGGAAACAGCAGATGTTACAGTTGGTGATGCTTGGCTACCCCAGTACGTTAAAGATAGTAAAGGCACAAATGTTGTAGTTGTGCGTCATCCAGCGATTAATGAAATAATCGAGGGTGCAATGAATGCAGGACAATTAAAGCTCGATCGCATTAGTGCTGATGAAGTTGCTCAATCCCAAAAATCAGGTTTTCAGCATCGAAGAGAAGGTCTGGCTTATCGTTTGCACTTAACTGATTTAAAAGGTGAATGGCGTCCCCAAAAACGAGTTCAACCCAAAGCTAACCATCTCAATAAAACCCTCAAAGAACGGCAAGATTTAAGAGTGGTTCTAGCAGCAGATAGTCATGTTGCTTTCAAGGATGCGGTTGATGCTGGTGAATTTTCTTTATTTCAACAGCAGCTTGACCCCATAGTACAGAGATATCAAAAGCTATATCGTCAGGAGCCATTATGGAGACGAGTAGCAAGACGGATTAAACAAGTATTAGTGAATATGTTTGGTGCTTTACACCTAAGACATTAATTCGTACTTTAGGCTTGATGATTAGTATGCGGCTACACTCGGTTCTTCTTTGAGTTACTTTAAATCTCCCAATTATAGCTACCAAATACCACCCCAAAAATTCTACTTTGATAGAAGAAATTTAGCAGCCGAAGCTTTCAATGTCTAGAAAATTTTCGATATTGTTTATCTTTCAAATAAAAAATATTCACCGTTTCATTAATATTCGCTTTATATGTCAAAATAAATGGTAATTTAGTAAACAAAACACTAATTATTACATCTGAATTGCAACGCTTTATCTTGAATATAAAAAAATCAAAGGATAGAAATCATCATGAAGGCAATTATTACCGGAGTTACTGGATTACGTAATAGGGGTGTTGAAGCATTAGTTATCCCTACCATCCAACAGTTACTAGAACGTCAGCCTAATTTAGGTATAGATGTTTTGACAGATTCACCAGACTATGACGACATTCGGCTAAAAGCTTTTGGTTCCAAGGCAATTAAAGATTGGCTGAAAAATGCTAATAGAACAAAGCTACACAAATTACGTAATATTGTTTCTCAGTTTTATAAGCCTTTATCACAAGATTACCAATCCAATGTAAAAGCCATTGGTGAAGCATCAATTGTAATTGCTTCAGGAGGAGATGTATTCAGTTCTGATTATGGAAGGCTAAATCGGCACTTATTACCATTAAATATCGCACTGGATGCTGGTGTACCCGTTGTTTTTCTCGCTCAATCAATTGGGCCATTCAAAACTCAGAATGAAATAGAATCTTGGTTGAAAGTTGCTCGTCGTTCTCAGTTAGTTACGGTTCGGGAACAACTTTCCTACAAATATGTGACCAAAGATTTAGGCTTAGATCCTTCCCTAGTCAAACACACTGCCGATCCAGCTTTTTTGTTGAGACCACCATCGCCAGAAATTGTAGGTAAAATTCTTAGAAACTACGGTATTGACCCAGATAGACCTAAAATAGCGATCGCACCTAGTCAGGCGATTTGCCGTTATGCTGCTCAAGATTACGACGACCATATCAATGTCTGGTGTCAAGTAGTCAAGCTGATGATTAACGAATTTAAGGCGCAGGTCTTGATTATTCCTCACGTTCAGGAAATCAACGCGAATAACGACGATCGCATCTTTGCCACACAATTGTTACAAGCCCTTGACTATAATTTAGATGTTCGGCTTGCAGGTGCAGATCTGACTGCATCAGAGTTCAAAGGCTTAATTGGAGCTTGCGATATGGTTGTAGCTGAAAGAATGCATCCAGCGATCGCTGGTCTTTCCAGCGGTGTCTGTACTATGCCAGTTGGTTATTCAGTTAAAGCAGAAGGAATTATGACCGATCTTTTCGGTTCCGAAACACTGCATAATAATGGACTATTGATTTCTATTCAACAATTTCTCAATCCTGAGTTAGCATGTGAAGCCATAGTTAACTCTTGGAATAAACGTCACGAAGTTGCTAATCAACTAAATGAAGTTTTACCAAGAGTTAAGCAACAAGCAGCCGCTAACTTCGATATGATTTTGAAGGTTTTAAAATAAAAAACCAAATTTTTGGATGAGGCTGGTACCGCTTCGCGTAATTCGTAATGACTGTTGCATAAGGGTTTTAGACATTTCAAATCGTATGTTTATTCCCACCCTGCTGTGCTACCAGTCTCATCCAAAAATAATAAGTTTTAAAAGCTGACAATTTTCATTAACTCGATTCAAAAGGATATTTTATTTCCCAGCCAAAATAAAGTATAAAATTGTCATTATGAACGGAACAAACTGCACAGTTTGAGCCGTTAGGTCTGATGTTGATATAAAGTTTAACAAACTCAAATCATTATGACACTAACAGAACCGATTAAAGTAGCTTCAAAAACAAAACATATAAAATCTATTTTTTTACCTAAAGTAATTGATAATAACCCTTACATAACACAGCTAATCGCCAATCTTCAAAAAGTAGATATTCAATTAATCATTCCCAACACATATTCCAGAACATTCTTTTTACCCACAGTACTTTTTCCAGAAAAGGCAAATGTAGTGCATCTACATTGGTTACATCCATTTTTTGGACGTTCTACGAATCATTTAGTTAATTTTATTAAATTTTTAATAATAACATTTGAGCTAATTTTTATAAAAATCCTTGGAATAAAAATTATTTGGACTGTACATAATATTAAAAATCATGAAAATAAAAATTTAATTTTAGATCGAGTTTATAGTATTGTTGTATCTAGATTAGCTAACGCTATTATTGCTCATTGTCAAGCAGCTAAAGAAGAAATTATTAAAGAATTTTCCATCAATAACAAAGAAAAAATATTTGTTGTTCCACATGGAAATTATATAGAGTGTTACGAAAATAAAATCGATCGAGCAACTGCCCGAGAAAAGTTAAGTTTAAAAAATTCTAGTCTTGTTATTCTCTTCCTTGGTACGATTCGTGCCTACAAAGGAGTATTTGAACTTATAGATACATTTAATCAGCTATACACTAACAATAGTGATGATGTTCAACTAGTTATTGCTGGTAGAGTTCACGACGATAGCGAAGAAATAACGGATACGCTCAGACAAAAGATTACTAACAATCCAAAAATCAAGTTTTTTCCAGGCTTTGTTCCAGACGAACAAGTTCAAGTCTATATGAATGCCTCCGATATAGTTATATTTCCATACCGAGATATTTTGACATCAGGCGCAGTAATTTTGGCAATGTCATTCGGTAGAGCGTGCATCGCACCACGCAAAGGTTGTATTGGAGAAGTGCTTGACGAGGGAGGAGCATTTTTATATCAGATAGATGATGAAAATGGCTTAAAAAAAGCAATTAATTCTGCTTTAGAAAAGCGGGATGAGTTATTATTTATGGGAAAACACAATTTTGAGCTAGCTCAACAGTATAATTGGAGCTACATTGCAAAAATGACAGCTGACGTATACCATCATTGTCTATAGCAGTCAGACTTGATTGATAAACTTATCTGCCTTTGCGGGCATGAGGTTTATAAACAATCAAAAAGTATAAAATTCGCTTCCAAGAAAAGCTACTTGCGATCGGGCCATCAAACAGGTGCTCCGGAAAGATTCAACCAAATCAAATATAAAATTGTAAAACCAATGGCAATGAATGCCACCCAGATAAAGCGATTATCTTTGGTATTGACTTGACTGAGGTCAACGAATTCTCGCTCAATCGGTTTAGGCTTCTGTTCGACAGAAGATTTAGGAGATTTAGCAGCTACAGTAATTTTGAGTTCGTTATCTGGTAGTGCGCCTAAATCGGGAATTTCAGTCATCCACTCGCTTGGTCTTTTGAGTTTTGGTGCTTTTAAGATGTAAACCATCCGTCGTGCTTGTTTGCCAATCTCAGAATGCGGGTGGCGTTTGAGTCTTTCGCAAAGAGCGATCGCATCATCAGTACGTCCCGCTGCTTCATAAGCAGTCACTAGAGTAATTTCGACTTCACCCCCAAGACGAGAATTGCGAGCTAACAAGGCGCTTGCTTTTTCTAAATTTTCTATAGCTTCGCGGTATTGCCCATTTTCAAAGGCAACCTTTCCAGTCTGGTAGCGGGCTTTAGCAATTTCTATACTATCTGCACTCACGTTCTACACACAAATTACCACTATTTTTATTTTGCCAATTTCAGGAATCTTTTTAAAATCTTCTCAGAAGCTAGCAACCTGGAATTAGATCGACTTCTAAAATTTTAATTATGTAGCTGCGGCTATTTTTCGCTTAAAAATTCCGGTATCAAATTCAGGTTATCAAAATATGCTGAAAATCAAGCAATCAGACTTGTATTTGCTAGGAGCAGGCATATCTCTAGCAATGATGAGCGCTACCATTGCCCCAGCATCCGCCCAAGTAATTGTAATTGATGGTGCTTCTGGATTTAACCAAGCGCCTGCTGTTGGTTCGTTCATTTATGGTAGTCCGATTCTCACACCCATGCCTGTAAATCCAGCAACAGGATTAACACCACAACGCATTGATTATTACAACAATTATTCTTATCCTGGGGTCAGACATCGGGTGAGAAATTCCACCTTGATTAATCCAACTTTGATTAATCCCACAATTCGCGACTCAACGCTAGTTAATCCGGTGATTATCAATAACTCATGGCGCCGTACACCATTTAGCGGCGGGCGATCGCGAGTTATTATTACTTATCCCCGGTAGAGGGTGAGTAGGCAGAGGGGCAGAGGAGGCAGGGGAGACAAGGGAGTGTGGGGAGAAAGAGAATTTATGCCCCCCTCTCTTCCCACACCTCCAACACCTCCTGCTTGCCCCATGCCCTTCTACAATGTAAACTGTGAGCCGAGAATCATTGTGCCGATCCCAACGTCAGTAAAAATTTCTAATAGTAGAGCGTGGGGAATGCGTCCATCGATGATGTGTGCGGCGCGGACTCCTTGAGCAAGCGATCGCACGCAACAATTGACTTTGGGAATCATACCACCGCTGACTATACCAGTAGCAATCAACTCTCGAGCTTCACGAATATCTATTTTAGGAATTAAGGTTGACGGGTCTTTGTAATCTTTTAAAATACCTCTGGTGTCAGTTAATAAAATTAACTTTTCTGCTCCAAGCGCTGCGGCAATTTCGCCAGCTATAGTATCGGCGTTAATGTTGTAGGCTTGTCCTGTTTCGTCTGCGGCGACGCTGGATACTACTGGAATATAGCCATTACTAGCCAGGGTATCTAAAATTTTAATATCTACATTGCTAACTTCCCCGACAAAACCGATACCTTCTTGACCTTGGGGACGAGCTGTAATCAGATTACCATCCTTACCACAAAGCCCTACAGCCAAGCCTCCAGCTTGGTTAATCAGCGCCACAATTTCTTTATTGACTCGACCTACTAAAACCATTTCCACCACATCCATTGTGGGGGCATCGGTAACTCGCAGACCATTCTTAAATTGGGGTTCGATTCCCAATTTGTCTAACCAACTATTAATTTCTGGCCCGCCACCGTGGACTAGAATTGGCCGCAAGCCAACACAAGATAAAAATACGATATCGCGGATGACTTGATCTTTAAGTTTGCTATCTTTCATCGCCGCGCCACCATATTTAACAACAACAGTGCGACCTGTGAATTGTTGAATGTAAGGTAGTGCTTCGCTTAGCACTTGCACCCGAGTGGCTTCAGCTTGCCTGATGTACTCAGTATCATTAACCGTCATGAGGAGCCGCCATTGAAAATTAAAACCTATTTCAGTCAGTGTAGAAGACTTTGGAGCCTGTAACAATAAGGTAAGGGGCATTGGGCAAACAGCAGGTGTGGCAGGTGTGGGAGGTGTGGGAGGATGGGGAAGAAATCTTTCCCCCCTCTCTCCCCACACTCCCCACACTCCCCCATCTCTCCCCTGCTCCCCCCCTGCCTCCTCTGCCCCTCTGCTCCCCTCCCCATCTCCCCATCTCCCCATTCATTCACTTCAGTGCCACATCTGGCGACTACTATTGTTAACTAAACTATGAATTCCCAGAAGGAAATTAAACTTCTTATTTTGTCTTTGCTGTCCACAATCTTTTTACTGGGCTTTGGCTTTTGGTTGTGGAATCAGTTTTTTGGAAAAAGTATTATTTCTTTACAAGAAGAGAATAAAGGTCAAGTAAATACAAATTCAATATCAGAACGAATTAGTTTAGGTGAGAAAATTTTAGTTACTGCTAATACTAACCCTGATAAAGAAGCAGGAGTACAAGCTTTTGCTAAGGGCGATTTTGTGAGTGCTGCCAATAGTTTTAAAGCGTCTCTACTTAAAGACCGCAACGATCCAGAGACGTTAATTTATTTAAATAATTCCCAAGGAGACAATAGTAAATATCTCAAAATCGCAGTTAGCGTGCCGATTGGTGGCAATCTAGATGTTGCAAAAGAAATTTTGCGGGGTGTGGCTCAAGCTCAAGATCGGATTAATCGGACTGAGGGCATTAATGGTAAGCTTTTGCAGGTAGCGATCGCCAGCGATGACAACGACCCTAGTTTAGCTCAACAGGTGGCAACGCAGTTTGTTAAAGATTCCAGCATTCTAGCTGTAGTAGGACATAACGCTAGTAATGCTTCCATTGCCGCTGCTCCAGTCTATCAACAGGGAGGTTTAGTTATGATTTCTCCCACCAGTTTCGCTCAAAACCTCTCTGGTATTGGCAGTTATATATTCCGCACTATTCCCAGTATTAACTCTGTTGCTGACCGTCTTGCTACTCATATCGTCAAAACAGCTCGCAAAACTAATGTTGGCATTTGTGCTGATTCCAAAGCTATTGATAATCAATCGTTTAAAGATGAGCTTGTTAAAGGCATATTAGCCGCAGGTGGCAAAGTTAATCTGACAAATTGCGATCTTTTTGCTGCCGATTTTAATCCCAATGCAGTTATTTCTCAATTTATTAGTAGTGGTGCAGATAGTTTAGTGTTAGCGCCTCATGTAGATAGAATTAACAAAGCCTTGGAATTAGCAGCAGCAAATCAAGGGAAATTAACGCTGTTTGCTAGTCCTACGCTTTACACATTTCAAACTTTACAGGTAGGAAAAGCAGATGTGAATGGCATGGTATTGTCTGTAACTTGGCATCCTAACGCAATTCCAGGTAATGACTTTTCTCAAAATGCTGTGAAACTTTGGGGTGGAACTGTTAATTGGCGAACTGCTACGGCTTATGATGCAACTATAGCCATCGCTAAAGGTTTGCAGCAAAGCAAAAACCGCGATGGCTTGGAAAAGGTGTTGCATAGTCCAAGTTTTTCAGCTTATGGCGCCACAGGTAAAATCGAATTTTTACCATCAGGCGATCGCAATGGCACAGCAATATTAGTCAAGGTGCAGCCGAGTAGTAAATCTTCTACTGGGTATGATTTTGTTCCTCTTAATAATAAATAAGTAGGATTTGTATTAAATAATTCTTGTGGTAAGAGAAAGCGCCAATCTTATAAGCTAGAGTAAAGTTATTGTGAGTTATAAAAATTATGATGTCTTCGCTTCCCGTAAATGATGCTCAAAATAATTTACAAAAGCTCATTGACCAAGTAGCAGAGCAGGGTAAACCTATTATTATTGAAGGAAATCGTGGGAATGCAATTCTGCTAGCTGAAAAAGACTGGTCTGCTATTCAGGAAACTCTGTACTTATTATCTATCCCTGGAATGCGAGAATCTATTAAAGAAGGATTGGCTACTGCTATTGAAGATTGCGATCGGGATTTGAATTGGTGAGTTGGCAGTTGGTTTACACAAAACAAGCGCAAAGAGATGCGAAGAAGTTAGCTTCTAGTAATTTGAAGGATAAAGCCGAGGAATTACTCACTGTTATTGCAGAAAATCCGTTTCAAAACCCTCCACCTTTTGAAAAATTAGTTGGTGATTTATCAGGTGCTTATTCTCGCAGGATTAATATACAGCATCGATTAGTCTATGAGGTCATCGAATCTGAGCAAGTAATTAAGATAATTCGGATGTGGACGCATTACGAGTAAACAGTGGCGATTGTCTTGAAAGTTAAGTGGCGATCGCAATCCATCTTGTCCAAGTAACTGTTTAATTACATACTTACCGCCCTGCAACTGCTGCCTAGATATCTAAAGCATAGGGTTTTTGATTCAGCGAGATTTGCGAAAATTATTGCAATAATTCTATAATTCCGCAATTACACTTAATAATCTGTTAGTACGTTTTTCTTATGAATGAGAAACAGGTTTTTTCAGAACGCTAGGAATTGCATCAAGTACTCGCGTAGCAATTTGTTCTGGCGTTTCTCCCTCACTGATGGTGATTCTTAAATCGGCTTGTGAATATAGTCCTTGGCGTTGTTCGAGAAGCGATCGCAACTTTTCTTGAGCATCGACATCTTGCAGCAGGGGTCTTGTAGTATCCTCAGCTAAACGGCTGTAAATCAACTCCACTGGTGCATCTAGCCACACTATCAAACCGTGGTGTAAGTAACTCCAATTTTCTCGCCGCAATACAATACCGCCACCAGTTGCGATCGCTAATTTTGTAAAAGCACAAACCTGTGACAGCACATCGCTTTCTAACTGACGAAATGTTGCTTCTCCTTCCTGGGAAAAAATCTGATTGATGGATTTACCTGCTGCTTTAGCAATAACATCATCAGTATCTACAAATCCATAGCCCAATTGCTGTGCGAGTAAGCGCCCCACTGTGGTCTTTCCAACACCCATCATCCCAATTAAGTAGAGGTTGACTCCTTGTAATAAACTGCTCACCAGTTGCTTCGCTCCAATTATGAGTTCTGAATCACAGCCCCAAATTATAGCGCCAACGCACTTATTTGTAGACAATTCATAGCAAAGCATTGCACTTTAGGTAGTCACAAAGCGATCGCTAATCAACTAAATTTAAATGTAAAATTGCGATCGCACTGTTTCATTCACTACAACGAAACTGACTACTTACAAGATGAATAGTCAAGGCGATCGCACTTTCACATAGGGCATTACATCAAATTAAAGCATAATGCCTTTATCGATAATTTCAATTGAGAGCAAGGAAAATTGATGTATTTAAAATAACTTAGTTAGCAGATAAAGGATGATTCAGCATAAATAAACATACATCAATCGCGCAGATAGTAACTTTCCTTAACTGAATTAACAAATTTTCTATCGCTATGCTTAGCCTTAACGAAAATTTAATATAACTTTTCTGAAACTTTATCGAAAGGATTTGTGTCTACTTAAGTATCTGGTTTTTTCTCTGATGAGGAATTTTAAGTATACTAAATACTGTGTTTCTAACGTCACAATGTAATTTCTATACTAATTCAGTTATCACAAGCTCCATTAAATTTTTCTATTAAAAAAGGTATAAATAATGACTCTTTAACGAAAGCAATCCAAAAAATATTTGCAAATAGGAAGTTTCGACACAAAAACTACCGCATATTTCACTTGAATAAGCCTGAATTAATGAATAGTAGGATGAATGAGGCGTCAACTATGACTCGAATTCGTGATGTTGTACAAAAAGCTTTAGCAACTGGCTATTTGACAGTGGAAGCTGAAGATCGACTCCGACAACTGTTGACTACCCGTTATGACTTGGAAGATTTTAATGCTTTTATGACTTTGCAGGAAGCAGCTATGACTGGCAAAGTCAAGCAAGAGTCCAGAGAAAGGTGTGGTATCAAGTAGAAAAGTAGCCTAATGCGTCTCACCGACGGGAGGGGCGATCGCCACCTTCAAAATCATCATCTAAAAATTCCCAATCATCCTCATCATCTGCTTGATTGGTAGTCGGTGGCTGATAAGGGGGAATAATTACTCGGTAATCAGCATCATAAATAGATTCAGTTTTTCCCGCCGCCGTATTTTTAGGTTCTCGGTAACTGTAGGAATAAACTGAACCAGATCCAGAACTGCTTTTAGGTTGCGATTGACGTTCGTAACTTTTAGATTCCCTAGACTGTTGAGTTTGCGAATTAGGCGTAGGTGCTGGTTCTGGCTGTTCATCAAAGTCCCAATCATCTCCACTACTATTTGTCTCCCAATCATCAAAGACTTCGTTGCTAGGTTCTTCTTTTTTATTAGCTGGTGGTGGAGGACTCGGACGAGTAGATGTAAATGTAGGTTCTTCTCTACGATTTGCCTTGCTACGAGGTGAAGTTGCTGTGGTTCTGCCGGGAGTTGGGCGTTGTCCTGCCGCAAAATAATTAGATAATTTAAACAACGTAGCAATCAATATAGATGTAAAAGCACCACTGACGGTACTAAATAAAACCCACATTGCTAGCGGTAATGGTTGACTCCGCAGACCTAAAAATACTAGCGATAGGGGAGGCGACCAATTTTGAATTAACAAAAGTGTTAGCCCTCCCAGTACCGCCACTAATAAAATTAAGCGAATTACAGCCATAACAAAGGCAAAAGGTAAAAGGTACAAAGCAAAAGGCAAAAGGCAAAAGGTAAAAGTAAAAAGTGACTCTATCTTTGTTTTACAGCAGTTGAAGCATAGTTTAGGACATAAAGCGATCGTGAAACCCCAACAGCAATAGACTTGAAACCTTATTGCCTGTTCCCTGCTATACCTTTTTACTTTTACCTTTTTATATCAATTCTCCAAAATTCAGTAACACATCGAAACTCAAAAACCTTTTTCACCTCTAGGTTTCCTAATTTTGTTAGCGCAGCGTAAAGCCTTCCGCATGGCTTCTCTACGAGACGCTACGCGTAGCTTGCTTCCCCGTAGGGGTACGCTTAGAGCGAGTCCGCGTTCGCGCAGCGTCTCGTAGAGAGCGTCATTTTGAATTTTGAATTGCTATTACCTCCTTCCTTGCCACCGCTGAATTGGTATACAGTCAATATCTAGTTGATCTAAAGCACGGGCAACTACAAAATCAACTAAATCCTCAATAGTTTGCGGATTGTGATACCAGGCGGGAATAGCGGGGACAATTCTAACTCCAACTTCTGCTAAAGAAGTTAAGTTACGCAAATGAATCAAGCTAAAAGGGGTTTCGCGGGGGACTATTACCAGTTTGCGCCCTTCTTTGAGTTGGACATCGGCTGCACGTTCTAGTAAGTCGGAACTCAAGCCAACTGCTAGCTTTGCCACTGTACTCATGCTGCATGGAATAATAATCATTCCCAAAGTGGCAAAGGAACCACTGGCAATTCCAGCACCAACATCACCCCAAGGATGAGTGCGTAGTTTACCAGAAACAGGTACTCCAGCTTGCTCTCGCCAGAATTGTTCTTGTTGAATTGGTTCTGCTGGCATCCGAATTTCCTGTTCCGACTGCCAAACCATGTAAGTTGATTTAGAGGCAACCAGCTCGATATTATATTCTGCTTCCAACAGAAATTTGAGAGCGCGAACGGCGTAAATCAGACCAGATGCGCCCGATACGCCGATAATCAAAGGTTTAGTATTATTTGACACGAAAAATCTAAGGTTATTTACTCATCCTCAGCATAAGGGTCTAGGTCATCACCTTCAATATCATTTCCTAAATAGAGGTCGGAAATATCATCATTTGCAGCGCCACCAGCTAAACCTTTAGGTACGCCATCGCTACCAACAGTCACTAAATCAATTTGTTGACGGTAGTAATCGACACTCTTCACTTGCACGGCGACGCGATCGCCCAATCTATATGAAGCACGATTTTTGCGACCAAAAAGTGCTTGCTGTCTGGCGCGGTATTCATACCAATCATCTTTGAGAGAACTAACGTGTACCAACCCTTCTACTCTCAGGGGTACGCCAAGGCTACTGCTGGATTCAATCGCCTCTGCTGGTACTTCAATTTCCACAAAGAAACCGTAGGATTGAACGCCGGTAATCACGCCTTGAAATACCTCACCAATTCGCTGCTTCATCAGTTGAGCTTTTTGCAATCCTGCTAAATCAGCTTCGGCTTCTTGGACTTCTTTTTCTCGGTCATTGATTTGGACAATTACCCTAGTCAAATCGCTTTGGAGTTCTTGTTGCAATTCTGGGGGTAGAACATTCCAGTTAATTTCGGCGTGGCTGGACGAATGGCGCAGGTTTACTTTTTCTCTGACGCGGGTGTTACGGCGATCGCGTCCATGTTCGAGTAGCGTGTAATACACTCTCTGCATTAGCAAATCTGGGTAACGCCGTAAAGGAGCGCTAAAGTGGACGTATTGCCCTAGCGCTAGACCAAAGTGAGATCCTTTGGTGGTGCTGTATGCAGAAGGCTTGAGAGTATCTTGCAACAAATAGGTGAGAACTTGCTCGGAGGGAGATTCGGCAAAAGCTCTAGTCAAATGCTGATAATCTAAAGGTTGGATATCTGCTTCTGGGTCTAGGCTGAGGTCAACGCCTAAATTGATGGCCAATTTCAGCATTTCCTGGACATCTTCGATATCCGGCGTGCCTTGGACTCGCCAGATAGCGGGAACGCCAAGGGCATTTAAGTGAGTTGCCATCAGTTGATTAACTAATAGCACCAACTCGGTCAGTAGCGATCGCACTGGTAAATCGTTAACCACCACAGCCCCAAGAATTCCCTCATCATAATACGGGTTTTGGCTGGGGGGCAGATTTAACTGGAGGCTACCACGATTTAACCTGACCTGTTTTAAATCTCTTTGCAAAGCTTGGAGATTTTGCAGGATTTCCAACACCTCTGGAGATTGATTGTGATATTCACCTGAGAGAATTTCCTCGGCTTGTTCTGTAGTTAATGCAGTTTCGACCTTGATGACGCTTGGTTGAATTTCCCACTCTACGATTTGTCCGGATTTCGGATCGATGGTAATTAGAAAAGAGATGGTTAAGCGATCGCTTCCCGGCACCAAAGAACAGCGTTCTGCCACAACTGGCGGTAACATTGGCAGGATCAATTCACCCAAATAAACTGATTTGCCTCGTTTGAGTGCTTCTCTATCTAAGGCTTCATCAGGTTGGACATAGTGAGAAAGATCCGCGATATGAACTCCTAAAAGCCAATTTCCGCTAGGATTTCTTTCCAAACTGAAGGCATTTTCGATTACTTTGGTGTCATCATTTACACCTTCAATAGTAATGGCAAAAATCTTACGTAAATCTAAGCGATTTTTCAGGTCTGCTTTTAAAAGCTTTTTCGGTAACTTAGAAGCTGCTTCGAGGACGTTATCCGGGAAAGTGCGGGAAAGGTCATGCTTACATGTTACCAAATCTATATCAGCAGCAGCTTCGGCATCGCTGCCGAGGATTTGCACTACCCGACCCAAAGGGGGGTATTGAGCTAATGGGTAACGCAAGACTTCCACATGGGCGAGATGATCGATCGCATCTTCTAATTTCGCACCATTAGCTTGAATCTTGAGTTCAAACAGTAGTCGGTCGTCTAAAGGCACAGCCCGAAAACCATTTTCTACTTGCTTAATTCGTGCCAGTAACGTGTGGTTGGAACGTTCTAAGATTAGCTTTACCTCTCCTTCGGGAGAGCGACGGCGACTGCCTTCTTTGAGGACTCTGACCAAAACGCGATCGCCATTCCAAGCATTACTCAAATGGCTTTCACGAATGTAAATATCCTCAGCTCCTTCCACATCTTGAATCGCAAAGCAAAAACCCTTACTAGAACAACGGAGTTTTGCTTCGATGATTCCCTCTTCTACAACACGGCGATACTTGCCGCGTTCTTTTACCAAAATACCGATTTTTTCGAGAACATCTAAGGCTATGTGAAGTTTTTGTAAACTTTTTTCATCTTCACAACCAAGTTTCTTTTCCAAAACTTTGCGAGCCACCAATTTATCATCGGTGAAATTGGCAAGGAGTGTAGCGATTGAAAATTCCATGCAGTGAACCGACCTTTGGTCAAAACATCATTTTTTTTATCTGGTTCTTTCCTGTATGCCCTTACCAAAGAAGGCGAAAGGTAAGCCATATCAGCTGATGATAAGAGGATAAAGGGAAAAAAGCATATCTTGAGGCTTTTCCCGTTTAACCTTTCTCTTCTTCTGTTTTCGCTTTCACCTTTACCCTTTTAAGAGCCTAAAGGGTATTGACGGCTTACAGAAACAAGCTGGAAACGAATTGCCCTGAGGCAAGGCTTCCTAAGTTCCAAGGAAAGGAAGCCAACCTAGCCTTGCAGGAAATTGCTCCCAAAGTTGTGTTAAGCCGAGGAAGCCGACCCACAATCAACTCTGGGCGTTTTTTGGAGCTCTCACTGTACGATGCTCTCAGAGTTCGCCTGAGTTTAAATTCCTTCATCTAACCAAACTTAGAAAGTACGCCTGATTGAGATTTAGCCCCACTAGGTAATTACGTAACGGTTTTTGAGAAGCTGGCTTTGGAGAATCCATGCTGCCCAAAGCGGTGTACGGGTAAAATCACAGGTATTTGATTGTCTAGATTGAAGGTAATTTTACGCCATTAGACTCTGATTTTAACTAGGAGGAACTGCTGGTAAACCCAATTTTTCCACACGTAGAATCGGTAACAATTAGGCGATCAGCTTAATAAGCAGTGAGGGCGAACCTTATCTACATTATTGTAGATTTAGAGCGCACTTCGAGAAAAGAGTTATAGACATTAATTTGGCTAATCAGTATAACATTACAAACAAGACTACCCACATAAGTTAGCACTAGCTAAAAATTTCCTCAAAAAAGAGCTACTGCTACAATTGGGACACAAGACAAAGCAAGAATATTACTTTAGGGCATGAGGCATAGGAATGGGGAAAGGGAAAGGGGTAAGGGGGAAAGGGGTAAAATTAAATTTATTCCTTTTCCCTTTTCCCTTTAACCTTTTCCCCTTGCTCCCCTGCCTCCCCATCTCCCCACTCCCCACTCCCCACTCCCCTTAGATTGGTAACAGTATTATGTTGGCTCAATTCCAGAGCTTGTATCCCAACGGCAGCCTGATTTCTGAATTAGTCCAAATTTTTCAAGGAAAATATATTGTCCGAGCAAGCGTGCTCATTGAAGGCGTAACCCGTGCTACGGGTATGGCATCGGCAGAAACAATAGAAGCAGCAGAAGACCAAGCCAGAACTAGAGCTTTAATGGTTTTGGGAATGACCAATGCGCCACAGGAGTCAGTTTCTCAGGCACAACCAAATCCTTCATTGAACGCTAAAGGTGGATTGAGTGATTCTACTTATTCACCTACAAAAAATGAGGATTTTGTTGCTGGTCAGTGGTCAGTTGCTAAAGATAAAGAAATATCCATACCACCAACCAAAAAAGAGAACATTAAGTTAGAACCAGTAAAAACTGAGAATTTAGATACGCCAGCCGCTACCAGCAGAATAGAAGTGACAGCTGACATACCAAGCGCCAGCGATACCTACAGCCCAAATTTAAGCGAACAGTTTGCTCTGAGTGCTAACCGACAACTAGAATTTGATACCGGAGGGGAAAACCTAGAAGTGATGTCTGGTAAGCAGATAGAAAATCCAACATTTTCAGGAATTTCTGCTAGTAACGTCACACCATTTACACCCCGGAATTATAGTCTTCAAGAAGATACAGTTCCCCAGGCAAGCACAAGTAAGAGAAAGAAAAAAGCTGAACCTGTAGATTTATCTGATGTAATTGCCAAAACAGATGTCGAGCTTCAGCGCTTAGGCTGGACACCAGAACAGGGGCGAGAACATCTAATTACTACCTACGGTAAGCGCGGACGCACTTTGCTGACTGAAGAAGAATTACACGGATTTCTCAAGTATCTCCAATCTCAGCCAGACCCGATAGCGGGATTTTAGTTAGTCATTCGTCTTTTGTCATTGGTGATTAGTAAGGACTAATGACAAAAGACATAGGCTATTGAAATACTAATTAATCTATGGAACCTTTTAATTTCTCTAAAGCAATAGGTCAAGAAATAGATTTTGAAATGCAGCGATTAGGTTGGACAACAAATCAGGAGCAGGAACATCTGATTAAAACTTATGGCAAGCGATCGCGTACTTCACTCACAGAAGAAGAATTACTAAACTTTCTCCAATGCCTTAAATCTCAACCGACACCAGCATTAGACGAAGATCTCATTTCTCAAACAGATATCGAAAGGGAGCAGTTAAGCTGGACGCCAGAACAGGTACGGCAACTTCTAATTAAAACCTATGGAAAGCGATCGCGTACTTTCCTGACCTATGAAGAATTGCAGGAATTCAAGGAATACCTGCAATCTCAATCAGATCCGCCAACAGGATTTTGATTAGTCATTAGTCCTCTGTCTTTTGCTAATGACTAATGACTAATGACTAAACTAGTGCCACTGGACGGCTACCAGCAGCGTGGCGGTCAATTACTTGGTCAATCAAGCCATAATCTTTAGCTTCTTCTGGCGACATAAAAAAGTCGCGTTCGGTATCTTCAGCAATACGCTCGATTGGTTGACCTGTATGTTCGGCTAAATATTCGTTTAGCCGCCGCTTGTGGTAGAGAATTTCGCGCGCCTGAATTTCAATCTCAGTCGCTTGTCCTTGAGCGCCGCCTAAAGGTTGGTGAATCATAATCCGAGAATGAGGTAGACTCATCCGTTTACCCTTAGTACCAGCGCTGAGGAGAAAAGCGCCCATACTCGCCGCTAATCCGGTACAAATGGTACAGACATCTGGGCGAATTTGCTTCATAGTATCAAAAATGCCCATGCCAGCCGTCACGGAACCACCGGGAGAATTGATATACATATAGATGTCTTTCTCCGAGTCTTCAGCATCCAAATACAGCAGTTGGGCGACAATCAAGTTGGCGAGATTGTTGTCAACTTGTTGTCCCAAAAATACGATGCGCTCACGCAACAGCCGTGAGTAGATGTCAAAGGCGCGTTCACCTCGACCCGATTGTTCAATAACGATAGGAATCATGGAAGCGTGTTTGTGGCTATATTAAATACATTTTATCGATCGCAACAGCAAACTGGGGTTTATCTCTCCTGTCATCTAGTAGATTTAAATTTTTCCTATTTTGTTGTCTCTGGCAACAGTGCAAAACATAACTTTGCAATAGTTCTAAGTTCTAAATCCGGATCTTCAAATTAATTTATCAGAATCGAATTTCAACAGTTTTCAGCATCAGTTACACTCAGTCAGGGCACTTTTCAAATGCAAAAACTGTCTTTTGAGGATGTCCCTACTTCGGGAATAACAATCAAAAAAGACTGGCTGTAGCCAATGCTCAGATATCGACGTTTGCTGTATGACTTCGGTGATGTAGCGATCGCTTTAATAACTGAAATTCGATTGGCTTGAGGAATTCTATTAAATGAAAGTAATATTTTAAACATTTTTTCAGAATTTTCCTCAGCTATTGTCAAATTATTTTTGTTAGATTCAGTAAATCGATAGTACTGAGGTGTATTTACAATTACTAGTCCTAATTGAAATGCTATCCATCGAGAGAGACGTGCCATGCGGGAAAGACTCTTACAAGCCGCTATCATCACCTTCTTGCTGCACCTGATAGCAGGATTTAGCGCAAATACTATAGTTGAGACAAAAGCAGTATCACCTACACCCGAAACGCCGACAAATATTATCGTCAGTTTGCTATTGCGTAATTTTCGGTAAAAATTTTTATAACTTCTATATGTGTAGGTGGCACTAAAAATATCTAGACACTGCCTCCTACCCAAGAAATAATTCTCTCGTAGGGTTTATTTCTATATATACACATCAATCGATACGAACACTCCTGGCAACAAGGTAGACTGAGCAAATAAGGCAACTATTTGCATTTGATTATGACTAATCGCCTTGCTGAAGCTAAGAGCCTGTATCTGTGCAAACACGCCGAAAACCCCATTGACTGGTGGCCTTGGTGTGATGAAGCACTTGCAACTGCAAAAGCGCAAGATAAACCGATTTTTCTCTCCATTGGTTACTCTAGTTGCCACTGGTGTACTGTGATGGAAGGTGAGGCTTTTTCCGATTTAGCGATCGCTCAGTACATGAATGCCAACTTTCTTCCTATCAAAGTAGATCGAGAAGAAAGACCTGACATCGATAGCATCTACATGCAAGCTTTGCAGATGATGAGCGGTCAAGGAGGCTGGCCTTTAAATGTGTTTCTTTCCCCAGAGGATTTAGTGCCATTTTATGCTGGTACTTACTTCCCTATAGACCAACGCTATGGTCGTCCCGGCTTTTTACAAGTGTTGCAAGCACTACGCCGTTATTACGATACAGAAAAACAAGACTTACAGCAACGCAAAGCCTTAATTCTTGAGTCGTTGCTGACGTCTGCGGTGTTACAAGATGCAACCACAAACGAGCTAGAAGATCGGGAATTATTCCGACAAGGTTGGGAAACTAGCACAGCCATAATTACTCCTAATCAAACTGGCAATAGCTTTCCGATGATCCCCTACGCAGAATTAGCACTGCGGGGAACTCGATTTAATTTTGAATCTCGGTATGATGGCGATCGAGTTTGTACCCAACGAGGACTAGACCTAGCACTGGGAGGAATTTACGACCATGTAGGGGGTGGGTTTCACCGTTATACTGTTGACCCGACTTGGACTGTACCCCACTTTGAAAAGATGCTTTACGACAATGGGCAAATTGTCGAGTATCTGGCTTGTTTGTGGAGTGCAGGCATACAAGAGCCAGCTTTTAAAAGAGCGATCGCACTTACCGTACAATGGCTAAAACGTGAAATGACCGCGCCTGAAGGTTACTTCTATGCTGCTCAAGATGCCGACAGCTTCATCGAACCCACAGCAGTCGAACCAGAGGAAGGAGCGTTTTACGTCTGGACTTACAGCGAACTGCAACAACTGTTAACCCCGGAAGAACTAACGGAATTAGAACAACAGTTTACGGTAAGCCCTAAGGGTAACTTTGAAGGCAAGAATGTTTTACAAAGACGCCATTCAGGACAATTGAGCGCAACACTAGAAACAGCACTCAGCAAACTTTTTACTTTTCGTTATGGGGCTAGTCCCGAACTCGAAACATTTCCCCCAGCTCGCAACAATCAAGAAGCAAAAACTACTAACTGGCCAGGTCGCATTCCCTCGGTGACAGATACGAAAATGATTGTTGCTTGGAATAGCTTGATGATTTCTGGTTTAGCTAGGGCTGCGGGGGTATTTCAGCAACCTTCATACTTAGAACTAGCAACACGAGCAGCGAATTTCATTTTAGATCGGCAGTTTGTGAATGGGCGTTTCCACCGACTCAACTATCAAGGGGAAGCAACAGTTTTAGCTCAGTCTGAAGATTACGCCTTTTTTATCAAAGCTCTCCTCGATTTACAAGCTGCCAACCCCGAAAATAAGCAATGGTTAGAAAAAGCGATCGCTATTCAAGATGAATTTAATGAATTTCTCTGGAGCGTAGAATTAGGTGGCTACTATAACACATCTAGCGATGCTAGTCAAGATTTAATTGTGCGAGAGCGCAGTTATGCGGATAATGCCACAGCATCAGCTAATGGAGTAGCGATCGCTAATCTGGTACGTTTGGCTTTAATCACTGATAATCTACATTATTTGGATTTAGCAGAACAAGGTTTAAAAGCTTTTAGGAGT
This sequence comes from Nostoc sp. DedSLP01, assembly GCA_034530875.2. Classification (GTDB taxonomy): domain Bacteria; phylum Cyanobacteriota; class Cyanobacteriia; order Cyanobacteriales; family Nostocaceae; genus Nostoc. The sequence continues at coordinate 203,465 of JAVRCJ020000006.1, read as the reverse complement.
GTCATGCATCGCGCTCCCCAAGCTTGTCCGAGCTTATTTACAGCTTTGGATTGGTATCGTAACTCTACCTTGATTCGCAGCACAGCAGAACGAATTAATTCTCTTATTCCCAAGTTTTTACCGAGTGCCGTCTTTAGCGTGGTATCCGATTTACCAGAGGGAAGCGTTGGTTTAGTTTGCCAAGGTTTAAAGTGCCTTGCACCAGCAGAAAGTGTAGAAAAGTTATTGCAGCAAGTCGAACAAAGTCAGAATCGGGGAGTAGAGAGTAGGTAGGGAGTAGGGAGTGGGTACAGAAGACGAAAGCATTACTGTTAGCTTTACTTCTAGTAAATTAACGGCAATTGTGTTGGCTGGGGGTAAGAGTTCTCGCATGGGTGAGGATAAAGCCCTGATTTCCATTCAAGGTTTGCCATTATTGCAGCGGATTTATGGAATTGCCAAAGGCTGTGCCGATACTATTTATATAGTTACTCCTTGGCCGGAACGCTATCAACATTTGCTATTGCCTGATTGCCACTTTATCCAAGAAGTACCTTTGCCTTGTGATGTGGAGACACACGGTCCTTTAGTTGGGTTTGCCCAAGGATTAGCCCAAGTAAAGACAGAATGGGTATTATTGCTGGCTTGCGATTTGCCAAAGTTACGGGTTGAAGTTTTGCAAGAATGGGCGACTAGACTCGATCGTGTAGGGGATGATGCGATCGCAGCTTTAGCTCATCATCCCAAAGGCTGGGAACCTCTTTGTGGTTTTTATCGGCGTCGCTGTTTGCCACAACTCCTGGATTTTATCAACCAAGGGGGGCGATCGTTTCAAAATTGGTTGGGGCAACATCCGGTAGAAGTTTTGCCTCTACCAGAACCAGAAATGCTGTTTAACTGTAATACACCAGAGGACTTGGCTTTAAGTTAATTGTCAGAATTCAGAATTCAGAATACAGAATAAAGAATATAGAATTCAGAATTCTGACTCCTGACTTCTGTTTAGCGATTGCGACAAAATTTGCGATCGCTATCATTGTCAGGATATTGCCAAGAATAGGCAAAATGGCTCACTCCTTTAATTTGGGGGGCAAATTTGCGAAGCGCCTGCATTTGTACTTCTAGCGACGGACGATTACTGATGGGTTTTCCCCACCGACCAGCTAAAGCAGGGACGATCTTTGTGCCCGGTTTTGCCATACTCAAAACTCGCTCTACTTGGGACACGATACAACTTACATTACCGCAAGCACCATAAGACATGGGATGCCACTCCAGTGTTGTGGGGAATCTATCCCAAGGTTGCAAGCGGGAATCATAACCTTGTCCAACAGTTTGGTTACCCTCAGGGAAAAACACAACTCCTGTGGAAATACCTTGTTGTTTTGCTGGATAACTGGCGATGGTGACAAAATCTAGAATTCCTTGCATGGCGTGGGCAACAGCGAGCTGCCACAACTCCCATTGTAAAAGCGGCTGTCTATCGGTTGCAGGCTGAATTGATTTTTGGGCTGGTGGGGGAATGCGTCCTTGCCAGAGGGGTTCGCCTTCTTGGGGATAAAGTCGGTCGACTTCCCCTATATCGGCAGCGGTAACATATCCGTTAGTTAAAAAGCGGCGAATTAAGTCCAGCCCTTTGTAATTCTGTGCCCGTTTAAATAAAGCTTCTTGAGTTGCAGGAGTATATAGCCATAAATCTGAAACTTTAGTGGCGATGGAATCACTTCCTGCTTGTCGGGGATAACGCACGTAGTCTAACAGCAAGCCATCTGGACGACGGCGTAAAACTTCCTGTACTAATTGGTAGTAGTCGCGTTTTGCTTGGGGGTTGTAGGGGTCGATAAATACTTGAGAGCCATTATCTACAACATATAAGCTTGTTTGACCTTTGCCATTGCGAGCGATCGCAGCTTCTCGATCTCGCCGCTGGGCGTAAGTATAGCCGAAATTTGTCGTAAACATCCAAGCGTAGACCTTCAAACCACGTTGCCGAGCTTTTTGAATCGCTACAGAGAGTAAATCGATGTTTTCCGTTCCCGGTGTCCGAATCACAGAAGGCCAAACCGTGCGGTTAGCAGCTGCTGGCAATAATACCTGCCCATCGTAAAATACTTCTAAATAAACTTGGTTATAGCCACCATTGACAATCCGATCCATAACGCGATCGATAGATCCTGGGTAAATATCACAGGGATACAAGCGCAACCACATTGCTTGGATTTGCGGCCAAGTCCGACTCCGGCACTCCTTTAATTCCTGTGCCTGTTCTTGTAATATTTTTTGATATTGAGCCTGGGCATTTTTATTGCCTTTGAAACCTGCTAAACGTAAGCTTTCTTTTTCTTGCGCCGCTGCTGGTGATAACTGACAATACTGGGTTACTTGTGCTGTTGCTGGTTGGCTGCCAAAACAGGAAAGCAACGAACTACTACTGAAAACTACAGCAAATAGGCGTCGCCAAAATAATCTCGATTTTTCAACTTTTAAAGGGCGATTAGACATACCGACTAGTAGATGGACATAGAAATCGACTACTCGAACTCAGATAATAGCGAGTAAGGTGTATCAAACTATACACTTGAGTAATCTAGGTTTTAAAACCTACCTCTTCAAGACTGCTAAAGATATATTTCTGTGCCGTATTTTTATAAACACATAAATACTTAACGAAGACAGGAGGCAAGAGGCAGGGGGCAGGAGGCCCTTTTTGTAAGGGGGATTATACCCCGCTCCAAAAACTTTTCGCTTTAAAAGGCTGTCTTCTCTTCTCTACGAGAGGCTACGTCAACGAGACGCTCCGCGAACGTAGCGGGGCGAAGCCCGGTTTTAGACCCGATTGTTTCGATAAATCGAAGTATAAAACATATACAGCGATTTTTCTTTGAATAAGCTAAATAGTAGGGGCGCACAGCTAGTTCTGCGCCCCCATACAATAGACCTCTCGCATTCTTTTTTCAAATAGGTATAAATACAAAATAAGTTTAGTGGAGTATGAGGTAGAATTTGCATCTATCTAAGTAGGTGAAAATCTACCAAAATCAAAGGAATTTTTGAACTAAAGATACACCAACTTCCATGAAGTAGCTATAAATTTGTTTAGCTTAAAATTTTCAACTCTTACTTAAATTTAAATTAAAAACTTAGTCAAGAGTGGAGTCGGAGTGTTTGCGTCTCCACTCTCGCTCGAAAATCAAAATTTGGAACTTGTGACTCTTAATTATGGAATAGGTAATAGTTAAGAGCAGGAGCACAGGTGGCGCACCACCAACTACAAATGAAAGAAACACTTTCTTCCCTCCTACTCCCTACTCCTTTGGTTTTTTAAAATTTAACCGCCACGCTTGAGGGCTGATTCTACCTGTTGTAACTCTTTCTCTAAACGGTTTTTGAGTTTTTCAGGTACAGGACGATTAGGGTAAGAACTGTAATGTCCAGCTAGAGAATTGAGGGCTGTTCGCATAGTTGTAAAGGAACCAAGACCAGAAACAGAGTTGGCTCGTTGATAGCGAGCTGAAAAGTCATTTATTTTTTGACGCGCTTCTGCTTGAATTGCTCCTTTGTTTGGTGAATCTGGTGAAAGTTCTATGGCTTGTCTCATAATATTGACCACAGCCAAAGTGTCTTGGCGATAATCACCAGTCAAAGTATCTGGACTAGAACAGCCCATTAAGCCGATAGCTACAACTAAAACGAGCGCAAGCAGACGCGACCAATAGCGCTTCATAAGCATTAACTGAAAGACTACGTAAATCAACGTCCATCGTATCCTGGATTGGTATCTTGGGGATCAATTTAGTGGGGAATGGGGAATAGGCAGGGGAGTGTGGGGAGTGTGGGGAGAAACAGAATTTATGCCCCCCTCTCCTCCTTCTCCTCCCACACTCATTGTTTGCCCAATGACTAATGACTAATGACTAATGACTCTTTGATAAAGAGTATCCCGTTGTTGGTAAGGTCGTCCTAAGGAAGCGATCGCTGTTTGTAATGCTTCTACTTCCATGCACGTACCGCCCAAGGCTCCTGCCATTGTGGTAATGTGTTCTTCCATTAATGTGCCGCCGATATCGTTGCAGCCCCAAGCTAAGGCTTCTGTTGCACCTGCAAGTCCCAGTTTTACCCAACTCTGCTGATGATTGGGAATCCAATTTCCTAAGTAAATCCGGGCTACAGCCCCTAGTAGAAGTGCATCTTGCAAAACTGGTTGGTCGCGTCCGACACGACGACGTAAAGGTTTGGGTGCTTCTTGACCAACGAAGGGTAATAAAATAAACTCTGTAATTCGTGCTGGATATCCTTGCTCGACGGCTATTTTTTGCAGCGATCGCAGTTTTTCTAAATGCCCAATTTGCTGTTCGTGGGTTTCAATATGCCCAGATAGCATGGTACTCGTGGTATGCAAGCCTAATTTATGAGCAGTGCTGACAATTTCTAGCCAAGTCGCCGTATCAATTTTTTCTGGGCAAAGTATCCGTCTGACTGTATCATCTAAAACTTCTGCTGCTGTTCCTGGCATTGAACCAACACCAGCATCTCGTAAAGCAGCGATGACATCAGCATATTCAAGTCCGTCAAGTCTGGCGATAAACTGCACTTCCTGGGGAGAGAAAGCGTGGAGATGTATCCGGGGAAATTCCTGTTTGATGGTTTCTATGAGCTTGAGGTAGTAGGATAATGATTTGCCGTTGATTTGTGCTTGTGGATTTAATCCCCCCTGCATACAGATTTCCGTTGCACCCCGTTGCACTGCATCTGTAGCCTTTTCCAAAATTTGCGCCCAATCTAACCAATATGCTTCTGTATCGCCATCATCTCGACGGAAAGCACAAAAGCTACAGTGCTGTTCGCAAATATTAGTAAAATTAATATTACGATTTATCACGTAGGTAACTGTATCGCCTGCTTGTGTATGGCGGAGTGTATCAGATGTGGTACGTATTGCCGCGATCGTCTCCGGATCGCTTTGTTGTAACAATACCACCCCCTCTTCAGGAGATAAATCGTACCCCATCAAAGCACGCTCAAGAATTTTTTCCACAGCAATTTTTGTCAGCATTTTTCTCTTAATTTCTCTGAAAATTTTTAATTTTATAACCTTGCTAATAATAAAATTTTACTTAAAAAATATACTAAATTATTGAGAATCCAAAAGAAATGCTATATAAAATTTAGCTGCTTTTCTGTTCTAGCTGCCACAGCCTACTATTGTGAAAAATATCAACTAGTTTGTATTTCTTCTCCAGTTCGGCTCTAAATCTTTTAGAAGGATTATACAAAAATATATCGCTGAAATTATTAGGAATCTTTGGTATGCTTGGTTCAATTACCAATTGCATCTGTACTTTGTTATCTAAAAGATGAATTAAAGACATTAAATCGCCGATATTTAAGGAATAATTACTACTAATTAATAGTGGTTCGTTAGTTTGATTGATGATGCGAGCTATTTGAGGATTGGTATGGCTGCTTTTATTCCACCATGTCTGGGCTTGAGAACTGACTGCACAGGATAAAACTCCACTAGAAATTAGTATTACCATTACTAATTGCCAAAATTTGCGGACTATTAATTTAGAAGAAATAATTTGAGCTGCTAGTAAATAAGCAACAGCTAGCTGAATGCTTACATAAGACACAGTGACATATCTAGGTCGCAGACTGACTTTACCTCCAATAATTAGATCGGGTAAAATGAGAGCTAAAGCAGGTACTCCACCTAACAGAAAAATAAATAACCAAACTTGTTTACCTGCCTGATTATAAAGATATAAAAATGAATATACTACCAAGATTAGTATTAAGGGAATTAAAAATCTACCCCAGCGCAAAACTGGCAAATTTAAATCTGGAAAAAATGGTTCGTAGCGCCAAAAATCAGCAAATAAATAGCTAATATTACTAATCCAACCAGAAATCAAAATTGACAGAGATTGTTTAGCTTGAGCGCTGGCTGTTGTGCGCTCAATTTCAGATAAGCTATTAATAAGAATTAAAATCCAAGGAATAAAAGCTAAAAAGCCGACGCTAGTTGCTATTAAATAAGCTTTAACAATTTTAGTGAATCGAAAGCGTTCAATAGCAAATACATAAATACCGTAGGCGATCGCCAGCAATCCAGAAAACAAAAAGGTGTATAATCCTAGCGCCACTGTTACTGCATAAATCCCCCAAAACTTCTTGTTACGCAGCCTGATTGCTTGCAGCAGTGCAGCACTCTCTAGCAAAATAGTCACCATCCACAAACTGAACTCTCTTGCCTCTTGTGCATATAGCAGATGGAAGGGTGAGACTGTTAGAAAGGCAACGCTTATCCATACCGCTATGGGTGACTGAAATAATTCTAAGCATAGCCAATAAATGCATGGAAAAGCTAGGAGGCTAATTATGGCTGACAAGCTTCTTGTAGTCGCTACTGAATTGCCAAAAAATTGCATCCATAATCTAACCATTACGTAATAAAGTGGAGGATGTTGAGCATCCTCCACTGCCAAAGAATTGATTGTATTGATTAAACTTTTTTCAGAATTAGGCTGTTGATATTTTTGTATATCTCCAACAGCAAACACTTGACCGTTAAATACTTGTCGAACAAATTCTGTCTTAGTGTAACCAGAAATTCGTAATGAGGTATACGCTTCATCGTGGGAGTAGACTTTTCTATCCAGATATGCGAAGCGAAAAAATATCCCTAATATTAACAAAATAACGATTAAAAATCGGAGCCAAATTGGAGGAAAATGTTTTGCAATTGCTGTTGGAGGAAAATGTTTAGTAACTACCGATTGTCTGTTGAACATATAATATCAAGGTTCAATAATTAAAGGTTTGGAGTAACAATTCCAGCCTTTATTAAGAGGTTGTTTGAAAAGTCTAATTTATTACTAGCCTTGGCGAATAGAATTTGCGGCTACACAGACAAAACCCACCTCCGTGGGTTAAAAAACTTGATTTTTCTTTAGTCCACGGAGGTGGATTACCCTTCGGGAAGGCTTCGCCTACGTTTGTGTAGTAGCGAATTCCATTCGCCCAATACTATAAAACTGGATATTACTAATTTTCCCTTGCTTGTGGTGTTCGTCGATGCTGTATTAGCAATCCAATGCCCATACCAATACCGACAATAACAGTGAAGTAGAATAAACCAATCAATCGGATATAAATTGGTGGTGCGATCGCTTCAACTTCAACTTCTTGTGCTACTTTTACTGGTGTAAATTGCCGACTAGATTCTGGGTTGGTAATTGCTTCCACCTCGATTTTATGGGGTGAACCATCAAAAAATTGCTCTTGCCATGTTAACTTACCTTCTCGGTCGGTAAGCCCTTTGGAGGCAAAGACTGTTAAATTATGTTCGAGAGCGATCGCTTTTACTTGCAATATTACATCTTTAATCGGTTGTCCTGTAGCGCTATCTTTCACCTCTAGCCCTAAAGAAGCAAGTTTACCGACAGTGGCGTTTTTATCTCCCTGGAGTTGAATTTCCAATCCTTGCGATTTTTGGGATGATGGTGCAATTACCTCGGTACTGTTTGAGTGGTGTTCGCTACCATGAGCTTCAGCAACTTCTGCACTAATGTTAATAAACAATAGAGCTGCGATCGCTACTACTGTCAAGGTACTTAATAATAGTCGCACTGACTGGGGCGCAATTTCTCCTTCTTGTAGTTCTTGTTGTCCGCCGATTACCCAACCCCCCACCAATCCAACTGATAGTAAAATAGCTGCAATAACGACAAAATATTTATATTTGACTGGATTTTCTCGGACATTCAAATTTAAAGTTTGCTCGTAAGGAGAAAAAGCATTTGCTATCAAAGGTGACACTTTAACTAGCAATTTATAATTTCCCCGGATGGGTAAAATCTGCTGAATTTCTAGTTTCCCATCAGGTGCAACAGCATTCATTTGTAAGAGTTTTGTTCCCTCGACAATAGGAAAATCTGTTGTTAACCAAGGGTTAGATGGTGGCGTCAGAATTTCTAGGCTGATTTTGGCATTTTTTAAGGATTTATCCGCAGCATCAACAGCTTGTAGTGTCAGGGTAACAGGAGATTGATGTTTTTCTGCCTCTGCTTCAAAGGGAAGAATACGTTCTAAAGGTGGGTTCGTAGAAAGTAGCACTCTAGAACTAGGAGTTTGAGAATTCCCTACTAAAGAATAAAGAATTGACAAAGTGATGCAGACAGCACTGATAAACCCAAACAGTCGATATTTTTTCATAAAAACTTAGGTTGAAGAATTGAAAATTTAGAATTCAGAATAAAAGAGTTAGAGGATGTTGGAAAAGTATTAGGCGAATATAATTCGCTACTACACAGGCAAAGTCCACCTACGTGGACTATTAAAAAAGTTAGATTTTTAACCCGTGCAGGCGGGTTTTTTCTGTGTAGCCGCGACTTCTAGTCGCTAGGGCTTTTCTAATTAACAACCTACAGATATATTCTTTGGTTGAAGTTCAAAAACTCCCTTTATTCTTCCATCAGCCGCCAAAATTCCAAATAAATTTTGACGACTGACTTGTGAATTCCGTTTTGCTAACTTTATTAGATGTCAAATCATCATCTAATCCAAGGAAAAAATTTTGGAATTAGATAGTTTAGTGACATGCAACGCCTAAAGTGTGGTGACGTGTTGAGTGTGCTGCATTATGAACCGCAGGATAGGTAGAGAACAAGACAGTCCAGATAACTAAAGAAGATAGCAGCATATAAAGCGTTATCTGCACGGGCTTGGACAAAGTAATACTTGCGGTCTTTTGCAATACTGAAATATGAGAAAAAGTAGTCATTTTTGACCTCAGATAATTAATTTGGGAAATTATCAACCAAAGAGCATAATGCCGATTGATTGCAAAAAGATATACGATAAACTTCTTATTTGACAAGCGTCTATCAAATATCTTGGGTAATTTGACCTTAGTGAATACTATACTATCCTTTCAATATTCACTGATGGCGATGGAGGAATCTACACATCAATGCCATACAAATAACAAAAAAATGACATACGGTTTTCAATAACACGAAAATAACATATCAAAATTTATTAAAAATTGTCATGTTGGGAAGTATGCAAAATTCCTTCAAATTGGATTTATTTTATCTGTTAGTTAATTAAATCTGCTACCTATTAGCAACAGTTTATTACTGACATTTAGTTACAAACTCCTTTTGTTAGGTGTTGTTTACACAGGAATTAGCCTATAAATCTAAAATAGAAGTCTAAAAAATTAATTTTACTTAAAAATAATATACATTAAACAAACCTAACAATACCGATCGCCAGAAAATTTACTTGAGAGTTTTCCAGAATAGATTTTGTGTTTCTCTAAATTTAATAACTAATGTCAATTCTATGTGAAACTAGACAACATCTAAGTATGGAAGAGAAAGGGCTTAAACTCCTTGCTCTATGCAACCTCAAAGCTAATCGGTATTAGACAGGAGTCTGAAAATATCTCAATATTATTGACAATAATTTCTAATTCATATAATATACACAAGAACAATTGCAAAAAATTTTTAATTCTTTTTTAGTGGTAAGCGTTAAAAGTCATAAACTCTGGAGTCGCCGTCAATTACTGAAGCTGGGTTTAGCAGGTGTGGGAGTGACTGGTGCAGCCGGACTTTGGCAAATGCTGAATCTACAAAGTCAGTCAATTGTTAAAGTACCGCCACTCGATCTAGAAGCATCAGACAACGTTGCTAACCCCATGAAGATGCTAAGGGATTTTGATTATGGGACGGTGAAAAAAGAAAATGGGCGTACTATTCGAGAATTTCAGCTAACTGCGGGTACTTCCATCATTCAACTCAATAGCGCTGTCTCATACAACATCTGGGATTTAAACGGCCGCATACCAGGACCAACGCTACGGGCAAAACAAGGCGATCGCGTGCGAGTGCTTTTTCTCAACAATGCCGGACATTCTCACTCTTTGCATTTTCATGGCGTTCATCCCGCAGAAATGGATGGTATTCGCCCAGTCAGCAACGGCAAAGCCACAATTTATGAATTTGACGCCGAACCTTATGGGGTTCACTTATATCACTGTCATATCGAACCAGTTACCCGTCACATCGCTAAAGGATTGTACGGGATGTTTATCATCGATCCGCCTACTCCTCGTCCTCCAGCTGACGAAATGGTACTAGTGATGGCTGGATATGACGTGAATGATGATAGTCGTAATGATTATTACGCCTTCAATGGTTTGCCCCATCATTACATGCATCATCCCATTCCGATTTATCAAAATCAGTTGATTCGGCTGTATGTACTCAACATTATTGAATACGATCCGGCAGTAACTTTTCATCTCCACGCCAACTTCTTTGATGTCTATCGCTATGGCATGAGTATGGTTGCTAGCGAAAAAACTGATGTAATCACAATGGGTATAGCAGAAAGGCACATCTTAGAATTTGCTTTTCGCTATCCAGGTAAGTATATGTTCCATCCCCATCAAGATGCGATCGCCGAAAACGGTTGTATGGGTCAATTTGAAGTAATTACTGACAGCAAGTCTCAAAAGACTGTTAACAATTCGTGACAAAAAAGTTAGTAATTTCTAGCGAAGTTAAACGCAAGATAACTAATTCGTAATTAATTGCTGAAAATTTTAAATTAACTTGTTGATAAAGAATATCATTATATGCGAAAGTAAAATCTATGACAAATTGTCAAACAACTACTTTTTAGTACTAGTTTGACCTGTTTGAATTAATACCTTTTAAATTCTGTGAGGAGCAAAATGATAAAACTTCGTTATATATGTTTAACAGTTGCGACTGCGGCAATAATTAGCTTGAGTTCCTGTAGCAGTACGCCAACCGCAGAAAATCCATCAGCACCACCAGCTGCGCCTCAAGCTACAGAAGCAGCAAGTAATAGCAGTCATAGCGGTCACAGTAGCAAAGAAAAAATTAATATTAATAGTGCGATATTGTCAGAATTAGATAAATTTGAAGCCAAGCTAGGTATACCGGCCTTATCTAACAAAATTCAGGCGAATCGTCCTTATGGTAGTCCAGAAGATTTAGTTACAAAAAAAGTAATTACTCAAGAGCAATTCGACCAAATTAAAGACCAGGTTGGCGTTCAAGATGTAGTCTTAACAGGTGAAGCAAAAGATGTTGACTACATGTCGAAATTAGGCTTAATGAAAGGCCATCTTTTAGTAGCAAAAGAACTGCTAGATAAGAATCAGCCAAAACAAGCAGAACCTCATATTGGACACCCAGTCGAAGAGATTTATGTTGATGTAGAAGACCAACTTAACGAACGCAAAGTTAAAGAATTTAAGACAACTTTGCTGAGTTTGCAAGATTTAGTAAAATCTAATTCCAAAGATAGCAAAGTTAAAACTAATTTTACTTCTTCAGTGGCAGCAGTAGACGGAGCGATCGCCGCATTACCAGAAACTGAACGTTCAAAACCAACATTTGTCTTACAGGTAATTAACGAATTACTCGATGCTGCTAATTCCGAATATGGTGCAGCGATCGCAGATGGTAAAATATCCGCAGCAATTGAGTATCAAGACTCTCGGGGATTTGTTGTTTACGCCAACGAATTATATAAAGGAATTTCTAGCCAAGTAAGTCAACAAGATTCCGAAGCAGGTAAAGTAATCAATGCTAGTTTTGCCGAACTGATAAAAGTTTGGCCCGATGCTATTCCACCAGCTAAACCAGTAAAAACTCCAGAAGATGTTACCAAACTGGTGAAAAGTATTGAGGAAAACTCTCAAAAAGTGATAGATAAATCTACTTCCTCAGTACAACGATAACATTTTGATTTAATGTGAAGTATATGGTAAGGAGTTTAAAATGAGAAAACAGTTAAGAGTTAAGAGTAAAAAGTTACCAGTTAAAAGTTAATAATTTAGAAATTATCAACTTTTAACTTCTCACTCCAAACTCATAACTTTTAACTAATTGCACTATATTCGTCACTTCAACTAACAACTGATGCAAGAACTTGACCAACAAAAAACCATCGACCTGCTGAACGCCATTATGGAATTTGAACTAGCAGGAGTAGTACGCTATACACATTATTCATTGATGGTGACTGGTCCTAACCGCATTCCCATTGTGGCTTTCTTCAAAGGACAAGCAAGCGAATCTTTGCTTCATGCTCAACAAGTGGGAGAAATTCTTACTGGATTAGATGGGCATCCTTCCCTAAAAATTGCTCCAATGGAAGAAACATATAAGCATACCGTCAAAGATATTTTGGCAGAAAGCTTATCCCATGAAAAAAAGGCATTAGATTTGTATAAAAGTCTCCTTGAAACTGTCACTAATGCCAGCGTTTATTTAGAAGAATTTGCTCGCGGCATGATCGGACAAGAAGAGATGCATAATCTCGAATTGAAAAAGATGTTACGCGATTTTAGTTAATAGTCATTAGTCATTAGTCATTAGTCATCGGTCATTTGTAAAGGACATTTGACAAATGGCAACTGGCTAATGACGAAAGACGCATGACAAAGGACAAAAGATGAATTTTAGTACTGCTCTACCTACTTTTGTGATTACACTCCGAGAAGGAGTAGAAGCTGCGCTTGTTGTTGGAATTGTGTTAGCTTTGCTCAAAAAAGCGAAAAAATCCCGACTGAATTCTTGGGTATATGCTGGCGTCGGCGTTGGAATTGCGATTAGTGGCTTGATAGGTGTGTTATTTGGTTGGATAATTCAAGTAGTGGGGACTGCTAATCCTCAATATACTTCCGTCGTTGAGCCATTGCTAGAAGGTGTATTTAGCGTCCTAGCGATCGCAATGTTAAGCTGGATGCTAATCTGGATGACTCAACAAGCCAAATTTATGAAAGGGCAAGTTGAGGGAGCAGTTACGCAAGCACTCAAACAAAACTCAAATGCAGGTTGGGGTGTTTTTAGTTTAGTTTTTATTGCTGTTGTTCGCGAGGGCTTTGAAACAGTTCTGTTCATTGCCGCTAACTTTCAACAAGGATTAGTACAGGGTATCGGCGCACTTGCAGGTTTGATAGTGGCGATCGCCATAGGCGTGCTTTTATTTAAATGGGGCATTAAAATAAACATCCGCCAGTTCTTCCAAGTGATGGGCGTTTTATTAGTATTAATTGTCGCTGGGTTAGTAGTTTCAGCCTTGAAAAATTTTGACGACGCTGTAGCGAACTTTGCCCTTAGCAGCCGTGCCACACAAAGCCTTTGTTTCTATTACGAACGTTTTACTAAAATTCACTCCTGTATTTTGGGACCGATGGTTTCAAATACCTCCGCAATATTGCCTGACGAACAGTTCCCCGGCATTGTTCTCAAATCTTTATTTGGCTATAGCGACAAACTTTATCTCGTCCAAGCCATCGGATACATAACATTTTTATTCACCATTGGCGGAATATATTTCCGTAGTCTTGGAGTCAGCTTTTCTAAACCTAAAAAGGATATTTTCTCTCGCCAAAAACCAATCAATTCTGCTAAAGATTAAAAAAATCTTAGTAAAGACTCAATATCCCTCTTAATTCTCTCTGCGCGACGCCAGATGCTTGAAGTCGGGAAACCCGCAAGGGCGTACTGGCTCCTCTGTGTCTCTGCGTGAGAAAAAACCATCCTATCTTAAAACAAGATTTTAAATTATCTTTCATTAAACTAACCACGCTCTCCTCCAAACAAATCTTTCTTGATTTGCTGACAAGCCTTTTCTATCGCATCTATACTACCTGGATTCACCAAACCATAATAATCAAATACATAAACTCGGTTCTTTTGAGTTGCTTGCAATTTATTCCAAAAAGCCTCCTTTTTCAAAGAATCTAAAAGCCCTACTTCCGAATTACCTCGCGGAGTATTAACCAAAATTATCGCCTCTGGGTTTGCCTCTAAAACTTTCTCAGCCGAAAGCGTCACATACCCGCCAACCGGGCTTTTTTCTTGTAATTCTGCTGCCAGATTTTTCACCTGAAATTTTCTTAGTATATCTCCTGCCCAACTATTTTTGTTCGGTGCTAAAATCGGTTGCCGACTAACCAACACCAAAGCCGTAAGACTCTGAGCAGGTTTATCTGGCAAGAAAGTTTTATAAAGGTTTAACAAAGGCTGAGGATCCGCATCAATAAACCGAGCCAATGTTTTAGTTAACTCTTCTAGAGATTCCCAGCTTTTAACCTGGGTAAGCAAAGTTTGAATCCCTAATTGCTTAATTTTTTGAATTGGAATAGTAGAAAAACCTTCCGCACCAATAACTAAATCTGGCTTTAGCGCCACAATCTTTTCTAAATTCGGAGGATTTTGACCTTCACTAACACGAGGAATGTTTTTAAACCGAGGGTCATCGTTAAATAACTTGCTACCAGTAATGCCAACAATTTTTGTTTGATCGAGTTGAGCAATAATATCAGCTGATAAAGAAGAAAGAGCAACAACTCTTTTTATCGATCGTTTTGGTAATTGCTGGGAATTAATATTAGCTGTTTCACTATTATTTGTCGCGTTTGTTGGTAGATTTTGAGTACTAACAGTATTGCAAGCAATTAAAATTATACTCAAAAACAATGCTAAAGCAGATAAGAGCCAACGCCGATACATAATAAAATTCCTTGTGAGTTTGTCTTTCATATAAGTAGACGGACATAATTAAATGTAAAATCCAAAGCAAGCAGCAAAACCTTTTACTGTTGAGGATTTTACCTTCTGCCTTCTACTTAGTTTGGCGTATTTTCAACCAGACTATAGGAATTGTAGAACAAACAACCTCATCCGCACATTCAAAAATAGCAAATATGTCTATATTTAATTTTTCAATATTTGAGATTTACCTTTATTTGCTCATCCAATTTCAAACAAAACACTTATGACAAAAGTTCCTTATCTTTTTCAGCATTCACACATCATGAAAAACTAGAAACTGGCTTCGCAGATTTTTAACCAGCCACAGCCACTGTGGATATAAAAAAAGGCGAGTAAAAGCAGATTTCAAAATTCCTAAAGAATTTTGTTACTGTTCTACCCCCCAGATTCTATACAAGGTTTATTTAAAAAAATTCTCTTAAATTATGTATTTATAGTTATGTCAGTGATTATTCTCTGACTAATAAATAGTTTTTACTATTTGTTTAAATATATTAGTATATTTGACTACAAAAAGCAAGATTTAACCAAACTTTTAATGTTTAGCTTGGTATTATCTTGATGTAGTAGCTGTACTTAAGAGACTAGCGATGAGGGTTTAAAATTCTACAATAACTCCGAAGTTTTGCAACGCTTACCTAGTCCCCGATCGGCCGAAAACTCTAATTACTTAGTTTCCATCCAATTTTCGCCCGCACGCGCATCAACTACCAACGGTACACTTAACTGTACAGCATTTTCCATCACGGATTTAATTTGCGGTTGTAATTCTCCCCATTCATCACGAGGAATTTCAAAGACTAATTCATCGTGAACTTGTAATAATAAACGCGCCTGATATTTTTGCAAAACCTCATGCAGTTGCACCATTGCAATTTTGATGATATCAGCATTAGAACCTTGAATTGGTGCATTAGCAGCGGAACGTAGTAAACCGGCATCATAAGCACCCAAATTTTTCAATTTACTCAAATCAATATCTTCTGGATTGCTGCCTTTTAATTTGCGTAAGCTGTTGTTGGTAAAATCAAAATAACGACGGCGACCGAGAATAGTTTCTACATAACCTTGAGCGATCGCTTCTTTTTTCACTCGCTCCAAATAAGCAAAAATTCGAGGATATCGTTCATTAAACCGCTTAATAAACTCGTTGGCAATAGCTCTATCTATTCCAGTTGAACGAGAAAATCTGACAGAACCCATTCCATATATCACACCAAAATTAATAGTTTTGGCTACCGATCGCTCTTCTGATGTGATATTTTCTTTTTCAAATACTAATCGTCCTGTCACAGTGTGAACATCTTCATTTTGCTGATATGCTTGCACTAATATCGGCTCTTGACTCAAATGAGCCAAAATTCGCAATTCAATTTGTGAGTAATCAGCAGCCACCATTAACCACCCCGGTTCTGGCAAAAATGCCTTGCGAATTTGGCGACTAAAAGCTGTACGAATCGGGATATTTTGTAAATTTGGATTAGAAGAAGATAACCTACCTGTCGATGTTGCTGCTTGATTAAAATCAGTATGTACCCGTTGAGTATCTGAACGCACCAACGCAGGTAAAGCATCTACATAAGTAGACTTTAATTTAGATAAAGTCCGGTACTCAGTTATGACCTCAACAAATCCACTTGAATCTATTTCTTGGAGTTTTTCTAGCGTTGCTGCATCTGTAGAATAACCTGTTTGAATTTTCCGAGAATATTTGGTGCTTAAGCCTAGTTTTTCAAATAAAATGGAACTCAATTGTTTAGGAGAACCCAAATTAAAGTTTTCCCCAGCTATTTCTATTGCTTTCTCTTTTAATCTGACTAACTCTGTTTCTAAATGCTGCGAAAGTTCTTGTAAATAAGCTGAATTAATGCGCACACCTATGTATTCCATCTGCGCTAAAACTGCTTCTAGCGGCTGTTCCACTTCTACTAATAACTTAGATAAAGCTGGAAATTTTTCCAATTCTGCGCGGAGTTTTGGCACTAAACCAAATGTAGAATAAACATCCATACCGCAGTAATCTGCGACTAAAGGAATATCTATATCAGCAATGGTTTTACCTTTGGGTACTAAATCTAAATAACTTTTCGCTGTTAATCCCAAATATCGCTGTGCCAAATCCATTAAATTATGACTCGAATCTGGATTTAGCAAATAACTCGCCAACATCGGATCGAATATTACCCCATCCAAATTAATGCCTTGACACTTAAAAACTAAGCGGTCAAATTTAGCATTCTGTAAAGTTTTAGGATGATCGGCACTTTCAAGAATTGGACGTAGTGCTTCTAAGACCACATCCTGATTTAAATTTTCTCCGGTTTTATGCCCAAGAGGAATATACGCTAGTTCATCTGGTTCCGTTCCCCAGCAGCAACCAATTCCTACTAACTCGGCATCTCTTGGTTCTAAATCCGTAGTTTCAGTGTCCCAAGCAACAGGTATTTCTGGATTAGTAAATTTTTGCAAAATCTTGACTAATTCAGTCAGTTTAGCTTCAGTGTTAATGATGCGTGGCTGAATTGATGAAGCAGGTTGTTGTTGTGCGGCTTGTGTTTCAGCAAAACTGAAAAAAGAAAGATCCGGGTCTTCAAACTCGGATTCTGTTTCTGTTGTTTCTGTTTTTGGCGCTTCTTCAACTTGACCGCCAAAACGTTGCTGTAGTTCGTTTATTTTTCCTAAAAATGATTTAAATTCCAGCTTTTCTAAAATTGGGGATAAAACGCTGGTATCAAATCCTTTTAATTTGCAAGCTTGCAAATCAAATTCTAGAGGAACATCTACAACAATTTTTGCCAAATAGCGAGACCTATCAGCGTCTTCTTTACCTGCTGCTAATTTTTTCTGAGTTGCGCCTGTGATTTCATCTAACGCAGCATAAATATTTTCCAGAGAATTATATGTATTAAGCAACTGTACTGCCGTCTTTTCCCCAATTCCTTTAACCCCAGGAATATTATCGGATTTATCACCACAAAGTGCTTTATAATCAACAATTTGTGAAGGTAAAACGCCCAGCTTTTCTTTAACCTGTTCTGCTTTAAATTCAGTGATGCTATTTGTAGAACGCTTTAAAGCATCTGGACTAAAATTTAGAACTGTGATTTCTTTATCGGCATCTATCAGTTGAAATAAATCGCGATCGCCAGTGAGAATCTTCGCCTTATACCCAGCAGCCGTAACTTGCTGTGCTAAAGTTCCCAAAACATCATCTGCCTCGTAACCAGGAGCAGTATAAATTGGTAAATTCAAGCCATCGAGTAACTCGTGGAGATTTTCTAAGTCTGGAATAAAGTCTTCTGGCGTTTCTTTGCGATCGGCTTTGTATGTATCATCTGTTTCATGACGGAAGGTCGGCAAACCTAGATCGAAGGCTACAGCCATTGCTTGGGGCTGTTGTGTTGCCATTACTTCCAATAAACATTTAATAAAACCAAAACATACGCTCGTAGGAATCCCCGTCTTTGTACGTAGTCCTCCATCTCGCCCTTTGGCAAAAGCAAAGTATGAACGATAAGCCAGAGAGTGTCCGTCTACCAGAATGAAGGTCGGACGTGTTGGGGTTGCAGTAGCAGGAGTTTGAGACATAGCCCTATTTTAGCCAGAAGCTTCGTTATTTACATACTGCATCAGTTCTTTTATTGAAGTTCTTCGCAGCCTCGAGATAGTTATCTTAACAAAACTTTATATTTTTACTAAAAAAATATATTTATTGGGGTAAATTAAATACAAAACTTTTACATAATTTTACGTGTATTTATCAACCCTATAAGTAGGACTTCCAAGTTAAAAATAATTTAGTAAACCCTGTAATGGCTCAGTTTTTAAAAGCATCTTTTATCATGACAACAAAACTATTGAACGCTCTAGGCGCTGCTACAACTTTGGCAGGAATTGTTGCAACTTCTGGAGTAGCTAACGCAGCTTCTCTCTCGTACACTAGCTCTACTAATTACGAATTTACAGATATTATTGATGCACCTTTGAGCATCCAAAAATTTAATTCATCTCTCGGTACGCTCAAAGGTGTAACTATAGAATTTACTGGCGACATACTTGGTAATGCAGGTTTTGAAAATAGAAGTCCCAGCGCAAGTCAAGCGACAGTAACTCTTGGCAGTCAATTGAGTCTAGAACTAAATAATCAGTCTTTGTTGACATTAAATCCAAAATATACTTCACAGTACCAAGTTGCCAAATACGATGGCATCACTGATTATGCTGGCACATCAGGAAAGACTCTTTCTAACTTAACAGCTACACAGTTTGGTACTCAGTCTTTCACTGATACGCAATTCTTACAGTCTTTTATTGGTAACGGCAACGTTGACTTTTTGTTCTCAGCAATTGCCAACTCACTAGTTTCAGGATCGGGTAACATTAGATCCTATATTGATACTTATGCCAAAGCAGGTGTCAAAGTAACTTATAACTACGAAGAATTGAAGTCTGTACCTGAAGCATCAACTACCCTTGGAATTGGTTTAGTTGCTGGGCTTTGTCTGTTATCACAACGCAAAAAGATTTCAGCCAAAGTATTAAATTCATAGACTTTAGTTGAATAGATAGATTTTTTCTCTTCTATCTATCAGTCAAATCATCTAACTTAAATGTAAATCCCCGATTCTTTCGAGAATCGGGTTTTTTTATTGGCATCAAAACGCTATTCTCGATTCCAAATTTAAAATCCAAAATAGTATAACCTCTTACTGTAACTTTAAATCTAGGAAGTTTATGCAGAAAGCATCTGCCCCACATCTGGAATCGACTGGTAATCAAGCTGTTGCAAAAGATATTAAATTACTCGTTGTAGATATAGATGGCACGATCGCCGGACACTCCAACACTATCAGCGAACCTGTCAAACAAGCGTTAATTGCGGCACAAGCACGAGGCATTCCAGTGGCCATCGCTACAGGTCGGATGTATCGTTCAGCCTTGCGCTTTCACCAAGAAATCGGCTCTACATTACCATTAATGGCTTATCAAGGAGCTTGGATTCAAGACCCCAATACTCAAAAAATTCATCGCCATTTAGTGGTTTCGAGAGAAATTGCCTGCAAACTACTCGACTATTTTGAACAACCACAATTGCGATCGCTTTTATCTGTCCATTTCTACATCAACGACCAACTTTACGTCCGAGAAATCACTAATGAAACCGAAATTTACGCACAACGTTCCGGTATTACCCCAATTCCCGTAGGAGATTTACGTAAAGCATTAACGAATGAACCGACAAAAATTCTTGCTTTGTGTGATGACACAAATTTCATCAGCAAAGTATTGGGGAATTTGCGCCGCCAATACACACCAGCTGAACTTTACCTCACGACATCTGTTGCCACCTTTTTAGAAGCCACTAACGCTGCTGTGAATAAAGGAACTGCTGTACGCTACCTAGCCGAAGAATTATTGGGATTACAACTAGCCAACGTTATGGCTATTGGCGATAACTTCAACGATTTGGAAATGCTAGAGTATGTTGGTTTTGGTATAGCTATGGGAAACGCACCAGTACCAGTGCAAGCGATCGCTCAGTGGGTAGCTCCTAGTGTAGATGAAGACGGAGTAGCAGTGGCGATCGAAAAATTTTTGCTTTAGTGAGGGCAATTTTTTTAACCAAACCCATATAAATCAGAAAGGACACCGACGACTGGCCGTGTTTCGTCTCGGTGCCCCTGCTGGTTCGCTCCTCACACAAGAGCTAATGTAGCCGAGGTAATGCATTGAGTCAATAGCTATGAGAAAGTTTTTATAGTTCCAATGGCGCAAAAATTCTCAAGTTTTCCTCTAGTACAAATTTTAACACTGACTGAGCAGCCATAAGCAATCCCAACCTAGCTTGGGCTACCTCTGGTGAAACAATTTTCACTTCACCCCAAATGCGGCAATTACGCCAGAAGTTTTCAAAAGCTTGGCTCAAATTCAATCCTGTCTTTTCCCATTTCACATAACTTCTAATATCGGGACATTCTATGCTGTCTACCGCCTGTACTAACTCGCTAAGTAGACAAAGCTCATCTGGATGATTTAGCCGCAATCTTCCATCGCAGTTAAGCCAAGGTATGGGATCGGGGGAAATAACGCTCCAAAAACTGGGACTGCTATTTACAAGTGGTTCTCTAAGTTGAATTAATCCCTCCCGGTGAGCCAGCAGCACTAGCGAACAGCAACGCGCATGAGCATGTTGAACGGGAAATAAGGAATTAGTTATAGGGCATGGGGCATGGGGGAGGCAGGAGGTGTGGGAGGTCTGGGAGGATGGGGAAGAAATCTTTCCCCCCTCTCTCCCCACACTCCCCACACTCCCCACACTTCCCCATCTCCCCATCTCCCCCTTCCCAACTGCTAAGTTTTGTAACCAACTTGCCAAGGCTGAGTCAGTCAATTCAAAATGTATCCAACCAGGGGGAACTATTTGCACGTTGAAAACCCCGCCACAGCTTGCGGATACATGAAAAGCGATCGCGCTGGCAAACTCCATTGCTCTTTGATTCTGAGAGTTTGAGGCTCGCAACGCCAAACCAGAGGTATACAAAATTTTGCGATCGTTTCTATTTTTATGTAGAGAAATTTTTTGGTCTTCTTTGTATTTATTTTGTATATCCTCAGTACTAATACTTAAAAATTCGCTTAAACATTCATATACTAGCTGCCTAAATGATATATGGTTGAATGCTTGTATTTTTTTACTCACGAACTTTTACGTAAATGGTTTGGGAAAAGATATTTGTCAATTTGGTGTCACCTATCTCCGGATATAGGTTTAATCTAGATGAAGAAAAATGAGAGTAGGATAAAATTTGATGAATAATCGATGAATAGTGAGTAAACTTTACTACCATCATTGTACAGTAGGAAGTATAACAAAAGAATAGAGAGTGATTCTTTGCTTTCTGTTCTTTGGATGGCTGGCGCTGTTATTAGGCGTTAAGCCAGCATCGCCAACACAAAGACACTCCTTGCACCTTTTTATTACGTCTTTGTCTTCAGCCGAACGCTCTTTGTTACCTATGCAATCTCCATCTTCTTTTTCCGAGGCATCACGGCCTTTTTTAACTTGGCAACGAATTCTTGACTGGGCTCAGGAACACTACCGATGCCGCACCTTCAGCAAAGATGAGCGCATTCCAGCCCGACCTGGATTGCTATATTTGGTGCAAAGGGGTGCAATCCGTATGGTAGGAACCGCCCAAGTTAGTGCGACTGCTAGCCAGCTAACGTCTCGACGAATCAACAGAACTCCAGAAGAAGCGTTTTTGGGTTTTGTTGGAGCTGGACAGCCATTTGAAATTGTTGCTCAGTCACCATTCACACTCCAGGCTTACGCCCACGTCGATCAAACTGCGGTGTTGTGGATGTACTGGCACGACTTAGACAACTGGCCTCACTTCCGCCGCGAAGTTATGGATGCCTTTAGATATCAGCACCAGCGCAAACTGCTGTGGCTGAGCGCTTTGGGACAACGCCGCACAATTGACCGACTCTTAGGATTTCTCACATTGTTGATTGAGGAATATGGCGAGCCGGCGATGAGCGACACCGATCCTGATGTAATTCGCGGTTATTGTCTGCCTTTTCCTCTTACCCATGCCCAAATTGGTAGCGCGATTGGTTCGACTCGTGTCACCGTCACCCGCCTAATGGGCAAGCTACGTCAACGTGGCTTAATTCTCACCCAAGGCGATAATCTCATTTGCTTACCAGCAGAGTCGATTAACAGAGCCAGTTAAAGCACAGTTCAGAGGGGCGATTTCTGCCACTCTGTCTGAATGCTATGGGCTAGACATCGCCAAGAGCGATCGCAGTGTCAGCGAATTTTGACAAACCCAGCTTGGGTAATCAGTTCCTGTCCCTGTTCAGTCAGCAGTAAGTTGGCGTAAGCGACACCTGCTTGCTGCTCAGTCTGACCATTCTGTTTGACCACCACAAACAGATTCCGGGTAATCGGGTACTTTCCTGATTGAAAACCCTCAATGTTTAACTTGTTTCGTTTACCAGGACATTCAGACGGGAGGACAAATGGTTCTTGGTAAGGAGGAATATATTGTCCTTGTGTACGCCCCAACGGCAAGGCTCTAATCGAACATTGAGGAACGACCTCTGGGGCAGAAGCGTAGTAAATGCCACCAGGACTACCAGCCAATTTTTGCAGGGCTTGGGTGGTTGTGGAGACAAATTCCACATTGGAGCCGAAAGCTTGACCACCCAAGATGTCTTGGACGAAAAGTTCTACGGTGCCGCCATCAACAATCTGGCGGGAATAAGGTTTGATTGGGATATTAGAACCACCAACCTGGCTCCAGTTATTGATTTTGCCAGTGTAAATTGACTTTAACTGGTCTATCGTTAATCCTGGAATATTGAGATTTGGGTTGACTGCAACTGCCAAACCATCAATTGCCACAGGAATTTGTTTCAAAGTAAACCCACGCTGCTGGGCGCGGCTAAATTCCTCATCTAAGATTGGTCGAGAAGACTGGGCAAAAGCTAGTTGACCATCTATTAACGACCCAATACCAGTACCAGAACCGGGAGATCCATTGCTCGGTTCTACATAGCGCAGCCTAAATTCTCCTCGTGCTGCTTGAATTGCTGGGTCAACTATTAATCGAATCGGTGCCCAAGAAGTACTCCCTCCATAATTGAATAATCCAGTAGGAACATCCTTTACTGAAGCAAAAGTATTTGTATCAGGTTGTTGCGATATAGGCTGGGGTGTGTTGGTGTTGCGAGAATTAATCTGATTTAAATTAACACCAGATTTTCTGCTGAACCACCAAAAACCGCCAGCTATTAACCCAACCGTAATTAAAATAGATAAAACAAGAATAGGTATTTCGTTTTTTTGGGACATAATATTTCCCCTGAGCCGATTTACTGGGGACTAGGTATGTAATGAAGACAACAGGAAAGACTTGTTGCAAGTTTTCACTCAAGTATTCTTGTCTTTTATACTCCTTAATCCCCAATCCTCTTATCTCACTGGTTCAAAATCATACCCAGTACGAGAGCGAGAGCCTGGAACGATTTTGACAAGTTGGACTGGGGCGTTGCGATCGCCTGATGATAAAAAGCGAATTGTACCAGAAGCACCAGTGGCAGAGAAATCAGAGGATAAGAGTGCTTGTTGGACTCCAGAGCGTGTAGGATTGCGTTTTAAGGCGGCAATCAAAGCTACTGTAGCATCATAACTGGTGGCAGTCCGCCAACTCACATCACCGCCCCATAACTGCCGCGATTTCTGGGGAAAATCTGAATTGCGATCGCCTTCAATATGCCAGGGAACTGCTAATATCATCCCCACAGCTTGTTCTCTACCAATTTCTAACGTTTTGAGTGTGTAAACATCATCTCCTCCCAGCAAAGTTAACTTTTTCTGGTTAATTTGAACTACTTGCAGTGCTTTATCCAGAGTTTCAGCGTTAGCAGCTAACATCAACACTTCTGCACCTTGCTTAGTTGCTTGTTCTACACTTTTAGCTGCACTAAAATCTGCCTTGGATAAGTCAAATTCGCTTAATACCTGTCCACCTTCCAAAGACACCGAGGAAACGAACTCTGATTTTAAAGACTGGCTATAGTTACTTTCAGAATTAAAGAAAACCGCTACATTTTTTTTCTGCAAAATTTTCACCATGTAGTTGGCTAAACTTCTAGCAGCCATAAAATCGCTAGGAACTGTGCGAAAAACGTAGCGGCTAAAGTTAGAAATTTTCACAGAACTACTGGTAGGGGAAATGGCTACCAGTTCTCCGGTATTATAGACCGTGCCGGCGGCTAAGGTAGTATCGCTGGCGTTGTGGCCAACTATACCTAATACTTGGGAATTATTAACTAAATTAGCAGCGATTTTTTTGGAGATTTCTGGATTATTATCATCGTTAGCTATCCCTACTTTTAATGGCACATTCTTAATTCCGCCAGAGCTATTAATAGTATTTTGGGCTTGTGCAATGCCACGTAAAATTTCTAGGGAAGTATTGGGATCTGTACCAATAGGCACAGATCCAACAATGGTATAGCTTTTGGAAGTCCCAATTCGGGCATTGTTCAAATATATCAGTGCCTCTGGATCGTTGGGTCGCAGTTTTAAAGATGCTGACAAACTAGCGATCGCTTTCTCATAATTTTGTGCAGCGATCGCTTGTACTCCCTCTTTTTTGACTGGAGAAATTCCACCTGGAATCAAACTTTTTTCGCCAAAACTAATGCGGTCTTCTAATGATATATTGTTAGCTGGCTCTGGCGTTTTTGGGGTGATGTTTTTAATATTGACCCCATTTTGAGTAAACCACCAAATACCAGCCCCAACAATTCCAACTGTCAGTAATAGAGACAATACTAAAACTATAGTTTCATTCTTTTGTGACATGAATATTTTTTATAAAATAAAAATTCTTTATTATTTGATGCTTGGGAAAATTCAAAAATCAGAATTCAGAATCAAGTATGTGATGATTTTTAATTTTTTGATTTTCTTCAAATTATCAAGCTTGGGTATCCAAGCCTTGTTAATTTTCGCTGCTAACTCCTGCCTCCTTTGTTATGGATTATTGCCAAAGTAAGGGAAATGTCTGTGGCTCAGCTCTTGACAATGATTATATTAAGAATAGAATTTTTTTAAAGAATGAGAGATAGTAATTTATAAATAAGTCGAAATATGGCTGTTATGGAGATGGCTACTAAACTAGCTGCAACTGCTAAAATAAGTATTGCCTGAATCCCAAGACTTCCTTTTAAAAAAGGTAGAAAAAAAATAATAGCAAAAGTAATTGCCGGAATAATTAATAAATCGAACTTTTCAATCCACCGCCTGGTTTGGGCAAATATTAGTATCCCCAAAATTAGGGATGCAACAGCGAATGCGATCGGTAGCGATTTTACTAAACTCAAGAGAGCGATCGCTATCAATGCACCTTCAAATCCGCTGAAAGCTGCTCCGCCCAATAATTCCAATGTCGAAAACGCTGGTTGAGTTCTCGGAGTACGGGGAACGGGAGGGCTAGGGCTTTGGCGTGGCTGTGGCGGAAGTGTTGCAGACAGTGGGTTAATTTGTGTCGGGGCTAGATGCGGTGAGTTAATTGCATCTATAACTTCTTGGGCTGATTGGAAGCGTTGATTGGCAGCGGGTAGAAGCATGTGGTCTAAAATGTTAGCAAGGCGTGGGCTGACATTCACGTGCGATCGCCATTGCCATTGGTTGCTATAGGCATCAAACAATTGAGTTGCTTCTTTATCTGTTAACAAGGTGATTGCAGTTACAGCCAAGGCGTATAAATCTGTAGATGGAAATACTTGGCCGCCAGTTATTTGTTCGGGTGGTGCAAAGCCTAGAGAATAAATTCCCGTGGAAGAAGCAGCGCCGACTGCAATGTTTGCTACTTGCTTGACTGCACCAAAATCTAACAGGAAGAGTTTCCCATCACGACGACGCATGATGTTAGAGGGCTTGATGTCTCTGTGGATGATACCTCTTTCATGAACAAACTTAAGTATTTTCAGGATTTCTTGCAATACTTCTAATACTTGTGGTTCAGAAAATTTACCGCGTTGAGCTAATTCTTCTTCTAAGTTTTGCCCATCAATATATTCTTGTACTAAGTAAAAAAATTGGTCTTGATGTCCTGGTTGCAAGCTGTTAAGTATGACTGGAAAGAAGGCAAACAAGTCAGGAATTTGTTCGTGTTCGTTACCTATTTGGGCTAAAACTTCTGCCTCCCTCTCAAACATTAACTGTGCTTGTTGCAGTTGAGTTGAAGTTAAATTTCCTGCTGGTTGAAACTGTTTAACTACGCATTGACGCATTCCGGGAATTCGGCGATCGCGTGCCAAAAATGCTGCTCCAAACCCACCTCTTCCCAATAACTTAACGGTCACATATCGACCATCAAGCAATAGTGGCATACCACAACTAATACAGTACTTTTGCTGCGTTGTTTTTAGGGTTGTAATATCATCTAGATCGGCAAAATAGTTTTGTGGGCGCGGGCAACCTGGACGAGTGCAGTAAACTTCCATTTTAGTGATTAGTCATTAGTCAAAATAATTCGTAATTGATAATTCGTAATTCGCTATCGGTTCAGGTTATAGAGAAACTAAATTTCTTTATTAAGAACAGGAAACTTTTTGTTTATGTCAAATCCTTAGCTCAGCTACAGCAGTTGGGGTAATAATTACGAATTACGAATTACGAATTATTTGGTCATTTACAAAAAACAAACGACAAATGACATGGACGCTGTAAGGAGATTTTTCTTACCCCTGAGTCGAAGCAAGCTATGCCTTCGTGCCGTGCCGCACACAAGCGTCCTGTAAGTAAGAGTAGGACTAATGACCAGATTTTAGTCTTCGCCAGGAGATGTAGGTGTTGCTATATCCAATGTAGTTAGCACTATATTTTTTTGTGTCAATGTTAACACATCTTGGCTCCATCCAGGATTTGCAAACTGGGGCAGAATTTCTTGACTAAAGGCTTCTGCGGCTTTGGAACGATAGCGGTTGGGATTAAAAATCAGCCACAGCGTTCGTTTTACAATTACGTTTTCAATGGTGGCACAGTGGAGTACGCCCATTTGTAATTCCTTAGCAATGGCGCTAGTCGAAACAAACGCAGCTCCTAAACCAGATTGCACGGCATTTTTAATTGCTTCAATGGAATTGAGTTCCATTTCCACTTTAAAACGCCTAGTATCAATTTCACAACGTGCTAATACTTGGTCAATTACTTTGCGGATTGTAGACTGGGAATCTAAAGCGATGAATTGTAATTTATACAGGTCTTCTTTTTGGATTTTTTCAAGTTTAGCTAAGGGATGAAAGACAGGTAAAATCAGTGCTAGTTCATCTTCCGCGTAAGGAATAATTTCCAATGATTCTCCGAGTTCGCCGGGAATTTCACCGCCAATGATGGCGAGATCGACTTGTCCGTTAGCGACACTCCAAGCAGTACGGCGAGTAGAGTGGACGTGTAATTGCACTGCCACATCTGGATATCTTTGGCGAAACATACCGATCATTCTCGGCAAAAGGTACGTGCCAGTGGTTTGAGAAGCACCGACAATTAAAGTACCGCCTTGGAGATTTTGCAAATCCTCGATGGCGCGGCAGGTTTCCTGACACAGACTGAGGATTTTTTCGCCGTAACTTAACAGTAGATGTCCAGCTTCGGTTAATTGTGCGCGTCGTCCTCCACGGTCGAATAAAGGAACATCGAGCTGTCGTTCGAGATTTTGCACTTGCAAACTAACGGCAGGTTGGGAGACGTAAAGACTATCAGCAGCGCGCTTGAAGCTTCCTTCTACAGCGATCGCTTTCAAAATACGTAACTGATCTAAAGTGAAAGGAAGGTCAGACATAAGGCTCAACCCACAAACTTTGAAAGGAGCAAATGTACGCAGCAAATCATCTTCGGCAGCAATTGGCTGGATGTGATTCGTTGCATCTTAAACTTGAAGGCTTGACTCGAAAAAGACAGTAGCACAACATCTTAACTAAAGTCCCCTTTTGAATACTTTGTGGTATTGGTTGTACTGAATTCAGTTTTCTTTAAATTACTTCACCCGTGTATTATGATGCCGATTTCTTGGTTGACACCCAGCCATTTTGTGATAATAGGGTTACAAATAGTTTTTGCGATCGCTCACAGTGGAGGCGCTGCTTTGCGCCCTCGGGCAGAAAAATACATTGGGGCAAGGCTTTATCGTATTATTTTTGCATTAGTCAGCCTACCATTGGCCGTGCTCTTAATTATTTACTTTTTTCGGCATCGCTATGATGGTTTGCAACTTTGGCAGGTACAAGGAGTACCGGGAGTGAGAGAATTTGTTTGGATTTTATCAGCAATTTCGTTTTTGTTTTTATATCCTGGTACCTTCAATCTACTAGAAATTGCTGCCATTCAAAAGCCTGAAGTTCGTCTCTACGAAACAGGAATTATGCGGATTACTCGTCATCCCCAGATGGTAGGACAAATAATTTGGTGTATTGCCCATACTCTGTGGTTGGGTACTACTTTTACTGTTGTCACCTCCATTGGCTTGATTTTGCATCACTTATTTGGGGTTTGGCATGGCGATCGCCGTTTGAGCTTACGCTATGGGGAAGCCTTTGAAATGGTCAAACAGCGGACTTCAATTATTCCCTTCAAGGCAATTCTTGACGGACGTCAATCTATCAAATGGCAGGAATTTATCCGACCTGCCTATTTAGGAGTTGCAATTTTTGTGGCTTTATTTTGGTGGTCGCACCCTCTATTGCTCGAAGCGACTGGTACGATAAAATGGGAATTCTAACCGATCCCCAATGTCAGCATAAAATCCCAAGTCAATGAAAATTTCAACTTATCAATTGCCCCCAAATCAATGTACGATAAACTCAAATATTCATCATTGGGGGTGGGTTCGGTCAAATTGAAATTTTATCTGGGTTAAGTGTTGGTCAGCTGCCACTCCTGGGGAGTAAACGACCGTTTTAGTTAAGTTCTCAGGGAGCAACGGCAATAAGAAATTAAACGTGTAAGCCACCGTGAAAATTATGCTGGCTTTTTGAAAGCAGACACTATAGGCGCGGTAAATTTATGTCTAGATCGTGTTCTGTCCGGAAAATTATCTCCTAAAAGCAGCTATCGCAATTTACTGGCTTGCTAATCTTTCACCAAACTACTGCTAAGCAATGAGTCCTAAGTAATGAGTAAAATCAAAAACATTAGTATTCCTTACTTGGCAAGTAGTCCCCAGCCCCCACTTGAATCGCAAAGAGAAACGATTTCCTCATTCAATTCCCCAACTTTAGTCATGAACTTCCATTCAGCAACGCCACTTGCTTTAAATTTGCAGACCAAATGACCGCGGTGGCTCCTCCGGACTCAAAACTCAGCAGTTTAACGAATTGAGTGCAAGTAGCTAGTTTAATATAAAAACCCTATAATCCAAGAGGCGTCATGGTGTTGTCGGTTAGTGAGCGGACATTTACTCAAGAAGTTTTAGAATCTCCAATTCCTGTTTTAGTGAATTTTGAAGCCCCTTGGTGTGGGTTATGTCGGATTATTCACCCACTTTTGTTGCAATTTCAAGCCCAATGTGGGGAGGAAATTAAAATGGTTGTGATTAACGCCGACCAAAATTTTAAATTGTCTACGACTTATAAGCTCAAATCACTGCCCACTTTACTACTGATTGAAAATGGCAACATTCGCCATCGCTTGGAAGGTTTTCGTGGCAGAGAAGATTTACGTTTGGCGTTAGAAGATATCAAAGTTAGCTACACTAGCTACCCTAAAATCTACAAGGGTTCTAAAACAGCTGACTTGGAGTATTGGTCAGCTTGATAGGAATAGGGAAGGGGGCATGGCGCATAGGGCATGGAGATAAACGAGATGGGGAGATAGAGGAAAAGGGAAAAGGAGGGATTTTTCGTTTACCCTTTGCCCCTTGCCCTTTCCCAATCCCCTATGCCCAATGCTCTATGCCATAAGCCCAAATCTAAAACCATGCTTAATACCCCACCCAATCAGCCTTGGGTGGGTTATTTTATCCTAAAGGGTGTGTGTCACAATTGTTAACAGTTCCGACACGCTAATCAAGAATTCTAAAAGTAGGCGTCAGTGATGGAAGTGATCTATCAGTATGCCTGGCTGATTCCGGTATTACCTCTTTTCGGGGCAATGCTGGTCGGTCTAGGGTTAATATCGTTGAATCAGGTGACAAACGGTCTGCGGCAGTTGAACGCTGTAGTCATTATCTCCCTAATGGGAGCTGCTATGGCCCTGTCGTTTGCCTTGTTGTGGAGTCAAGTCCAAGGACATCCGGCTTACACCCATACCTTAGAGTGGGCTGCGGCAGGCAATTTTCACCTGAGCATGGGCTACACTGTTGACCACCTGACAGCCCTAATGCTGGTAATCGTGACAACAGTAGCCTTTTTAGTCATGGTTTATACCGATGGCTACATGGCTCACGATCCCGGCTACGTCCGGTTTTATGCTTATCTCAGTTTATTTGGCTCTTCAATGTTAGGTTTGGTACTTAGCCCCAACCTAGTACAAATTTATATATTCTGGGAACTTGTCGGGATGTGTTCCTACTTGCTGGTCGGCTTTTGGTACGATCGCAAGTCAGCAGCAGATGCCGCGCAAAAAGCATTCGTAACCAACCGTGTGGGCGACTTTGGTCTTTTGCTGGGGATTTTAGGGCTATTCTGGGCAACAGGAAGCTTTGATTTTAATATTATGGGCGATCGCCTCGCCCATCTCGTCGAAACAGGTAGTATCAGCAATTTTCTCGCTGTCCTGTTTGCGATTTTAGTTTTCCTGGGCCCGGTGGCAAAATCTGCCCAATTCCCCCTCCACGTCTGGCTACCAGATGCGATGGAAGGCCCCACCCCCATTTCTGCCTTGATTCACGCGGCAACAATGGTGGCAGCAGGGGTTTTCCTGGTAGCCCGGATGTACCCAGTATTTGAACATGTCCCAGCAGCAATGAACGTTATTGCTTTTACTGGGGCATTTACAGCGTTTTTGGGGGCAAGTATTGCCATTACCCAAAACGACATCAAAAAAGGCTTAGCTTATTCCACCATTTCCCAACTCGGTTACATGGTGATGGCAATGGGAATAGGTTCGTACAGTGCTGGACTATTCCACCTGATGACCCACGCCTATTTCAAAGCCATGCTGTTCTTGGGTTCGGGTTCGGTAATTCACGGTATGGAAGGTGTCGTCGGCCATGACCCCGCCTTAGCCCAGGATATGCGGCTGATGGGAGGACTGCGGAAGTATATGCCAGTGACGGCAACTACCTTTTTGATTGGTTGCTTGGCAATTTCTGGTATCCCCCCCTTTGCTGGATTCTGGTCAAAAGATGAAATTCTGGGGCAAGCTTTTCAAGCCAACCCATTCCTCTGGTTAATTGGCTGGGTAACCGCCGGGATTACTGCTTTCTACATGTTTAGAATGTATTTCATGACATTTGAAGGCAAATTCCGCGGCACTGACAACAAAATCAAGGAAAAACTCAAAAAAGCGGCGACAATCGTCCTGGAATTAGAGTCAGAAGAACCAGTGCCGAATTTTGGGCCTGGGGCAATGAAAAAAGGAGAATTGGCTGCAACTGGCGGTCATCATGACTCCCATGACTCCCACGGACATCACAGCGATTCTCCTCATGAGTCGCCGTGGACAATGACTCTGCCTTTAGCAGTTTTGGCAGTGCCTTCGATTTTGATTGGTTTGATAGGAACTCCCTTTGCCAATTACTTCGAGGAGTTTATCTTTCCACCAAGCGAAACACTCGCGGAAGTTATCGAAAAAACTGCTGAGTTCGACCCGACAGAGTTTTATATTATGGCGGGTGCTTCCGTGGCAATTTCCGTAGTTGGTATTACCTTGGCTTTGTTAATGTACTTGCGGGGTAAAATTGACCCGGCGGCGATCGCTGCTAAAATCAAACCACTTTACGAGTTATCCCTCAACAAGTGGTACTTTGATGACATTTACCATCGCGTTTTTGTCGTTGGCTTGCGTCGCGTAGCTAGACAAGTTATGGAAGTTGACTTCCGCGTTGTCGATGGTGCAGTTAACCTCACAGGTTTCTTCACCCTTGTCAGCGGCGAAGGTTTGAAATATCTAGAAAACGGTCGCGCTCAATTCTATGCCTTGATTGTGTTTGGGGCTGTTTTGGGTTTAGCGATCGTTTTTGGTGTGACCTGATTTGAATAGGGGTGGGCGACTGTCCGCCCCTAAGTTTTTTCAGAGTCTAAAGATGATATAGGACTCCTATTTGATTTTTGAACAAAATTAGGTATTGTAGGGTGTGTTAGAACGAAGTTCGTAACGCACAATTATCCAGGGTTTGGTGTCGTACTCTCCGCTATAACACCCTACGTATCTTTTCATAAATTGACTATTAGACTCAGAGTGAAACCGAAGAGGAACTAAGAGAAAATCTACCGCGCCTTCCTTAAAGACCGCAACCACAGTATCCAATGTCACGCGGGTTTTGCCTATAAGAATCACACCATCCTCATTTGCTTTCAGAGGATCAGTTTCAGCGACAATTGCCAGGGTCATAAGCATCTTCAAATTCGCTGCCTTGATAGTGGCAAATTCTCGTCTATCTCAGAGGTTATGTTAGACCGGAGACTTTGATTATTATCGATATCAACGCTAAGACTAAAACAGTACGATTTCGATTATAAAACGCACAAGCTTGTCCAATTCACTTGAACTGGTCGCCACTGTCGTTTCCATGTCACCAGTACTCAATATTTGTGCAACAGGCTTTCCCGTATTGCTCTCCCAAACTTCTCCCCACTGACCATCATTACAATCAGCATCACCCTCATTGACAACCATTCGTAATTTCATTGTCAATTTATCTGAAGTAATAATATCAAAATCTACCCAGTAATACTGTCCAATATTATCGAAATATTTTGATGGATGCTCTCTATAAAGCCTAGTAGAATCTCTAGCATTTTCTCTATGATGATCGGGTATGTTTGGACATTCTAAGTATTTTGCTGTACTGCATTTTCCTAGAATTGAAACTGACCGAATTGAAAGGATCATTTCATCAAACCTATCTGTCCAAGTGTGTGCTTCTCTCAGTTCGGCGAGCGATTCCCCCTCTAGTGGATTTTTATTTTTAACAGGCGACAACTTATTAATGCAAGTAGGCCATTTAACTTGCCTGTCTTCTTTACTATACAAAATCCACTTCTTCGTCATAGCAATTGCTTAAGCTCACTCAAAATCTATGTTACGTGAAAGTATCGAAGAAGAGCTAAAGATTCATTTACAAAGTGTAAAAGTTTTAGAAAAAGCAGAATTAGCTGTTAATAATGGAGCAGAATTGGAGATTATTAGATATGCAACTTAGTTTTCTTATTCTAAGCTGTGATATCGTCCCAAAGCTCTGAAACTGGCAAACTTTGTCCTGCTGCTGCTTGTCGCACAGACTCTTGCAGGTCAGCTAATATTTGTGCTTTTGGCTCTTTTTCATCAATCCAAGCTAAACCACTGACGTTATCAGAATTTATGGAACTTATAAGCTGTTGCCAAAGTTCTACAGGAACGAGTACATCAGTTGTTTCTCCATCTGCGTTTGTTACATAACGAATCTGACTTTCAATTTGTGCCATTATCATTATGGTTATTTCTCTTGTCATACTTTTTTGCAGCAAATTCCTTTTTTCGACAACCACCAAACAGTATGGTGTATTTTTAGCGATCGCCAGGTTGGACTACGCGATCGCTGCCACGTAAAAATTCCAGGAGTGGCTGATATTTACTGCCCTCCTTCATGTCACCTCTTCTTGCGACCAGATGAATACAGGTACTAGTTTTGGGTTGACGAACATGGCAAAATTAACCTCGTTCTTGGTAATAACGCTCTAAAAAACTTTGGATGAGGGTAGAAGATGCACGAAAGGTAGTTAATTGCAATCTAGAAATGGCGTTAGGAAAATCAATTAGATCTTGGGTTCCCGCACGATAAAGAACACCGAGTAAGCCTGTTACATTGAGACCCTGAGCGATCGCTGAGAGCCGAGCATCCATATCATCTAAGATAATCAAGGCTGCGTTGAGTTGGACAGCCAGAGAAATGGCTTCTTGCTCACCTATGCCAAGTTTAGTGGATAGGTTGGGTAACACAGACGTGGTAGTTTGAATTTCTAACCAGCTTGGGGGGCGGGCAATCCAGTTTTGAACTTGGGTGTAGGAGCCTTCGGCAAGGAGTTCTGTGCAGACAGCATTGGGGATGGTGACGCGACTGAAAAGCTGAGGCAGAACTTCAACACAATCAATCAAGATTAGATAGCACAGGGGTGAAGTATCGCAAACAACGGTCATTGCTGAGTAACGGCTTGGTCAATAGCTGCCAAGTCTTGCTCTAAGTCAGCTGCGGTGTAGGGTAGGTAAGCTTCATAGGCTTTGAGAAAAGCATCGGTAGCTAGTCGAGAAGAGAGATTTAACAGACGCTGAACTTGGGCAGTAGAAAGTTGCCGATGGCGATAAGCTTCGACCACTAAAGATTCTAGGGCGCGGCGGGAAAGTTGGTCAGGGGTATTAGCGAGTTGATGGGCAATCTCGTCGGGGATTTCGATGGTAATTTGCATTTTAGGTGTGCGATCGATTTCTTTTGGACATCAAAAATTTATCAGGTGTACAAAGGATTGGTAGCTGATAACGAACCTAATTTTCAATTTGTGCCATTATCATTATGGTTGTTTCTCTTGTCATACTTTTTTGCACCAAATCGCTTTTTTGACAACCACCAAACAGCATCGTGTA
Source organism: Nostoc sp. DedSLP01 (assembly GCA_034530875.2). Taxonomy (GTDB): domain Bacteria; phylum Cyanobacteriota; class Cyanobacteriia; order Cyanobacteriales; family Nostocaceae; genus Nostoc. The sequence goes on along the minus strand of JAVRCJ020000006.1, from coordinate 168,578 downwards.
TTTTTAGCGATCGCCAGATTTTACTACGCGATCGCATCCCTAAAACTCTAGCCTAGCAGCTTTTTTCGGGTAAATTTTTGACTTGACTGGGAGTACCTACTCACATTCCGCACCACCAGATGTCAAAATAGACTCCCAACCGAAAAATCTGGGATAGGCAATTTAATTAAATCAACCTAACGACTAAGACCAAATCCCCAAAAAGCTGTTAGTTAATAACTAGTGACTTTTTGCCAAACATGATTTTGATAGCAGACGAATTGCGATGAATACAGCTAATTTCCCGTGGCTGACGACGATTATTCTGTTTCCGATAGCGGCGTCACTACTAATTCCCATCATCCCAGATAAAGACGGCAAAACAGTGCGCTGGTACTCCCTGATTGTCGGGCTGATAGATTTTGCACTGATTGTTTACGCTTTTTATACTGGATACGATTTCTCCAATCCAGATTTGCAGTTGGCGGAAAGTTACGCCTGGGTACCACAACTCGATTTGAAATGGTCGGTAGGGGCTGATGGCTTGTCCATGCCTCTGATTATTTTGACTGGATTCATTACCACCCTAGCGACCTTAGCAGCTTGGCCTGTGACCTTCAAGCCCAAGCTATTTTACTTTTTGCTCTTGGCGATGTATGGCGGTCAAATTGCCGTCTTCGCCGTCCAGGATATGCTGCTGTTCTTCCTAGTGTGGGAGTTGGAATTAATTCCGGTTTACCTACTGCTGGCAATTTGGGGAGGCAAAAGGCGGCAATATGCAGCCACCAAGTTTATTTTGTACACTGCCGGTGGTTCGCTGTTTATTTTGGTCGGTGCTTTGACAATGGCCTTTTATGGCGATACAGTCACCTTTGACATGCGATCGCTCGGCCTCAAAGACTACGCCCTCAATTTCCAACTTTTGGTTTACGCTGGCTTCCTAATTGCCTACGCCGTCAAGTTGCCGATTATTCCCTTGCACACCTGGCTACCTGATGCCCACGGTGAAGCTACAGCCCCCGTACACATGCTGCTTGCAGGTATTCTCCTGAAAATGGGCGGTTACGCTCTAATTCGGATGAATGCCCAAATGCTACCTGACGCCCACGCTTATTTTGCGCCAGTATTGGTGGTTTTGGGGGTAGTAAATATTATCTACGCTGCCCTGACATCCTTTGCGCAGCGGAACCTGAAGCGAAAAATTGCCTACTCTTCAATTTCTCACATGGGTTTTGTCACCATTGGGATTGCTTCCTTTACCGATTTGGGGTTAAGTGGGGCAGTATTGCAAATGGTTTCCCACGGTTTAATCGGGGCGAGTTTGTTCTTTCTTGTAGGTGCAACTTACGACCGGACACACACCCTCATGTTGGATGAAATGGGTGGTGTCGGTAAGAGAATGCAGAAAATTTTTGCGATGTTCACCACTTGTTCAATGGCATCGTTGGCATTGCCAGGAATGAGCGGTTTCGTAGCAGAATTAATGGTATTTGTTGGCTTTGCTACTAGCGATGCTTATAGCTCTACTTTCAAAGTTATCATCGTCTTCTTAATGGCAGTTGGGGTGATTTTAACTCCGATTTATCTGCTGTCAATGTTGCGCGAAATTTTCTACGGTCAAGAGAACAAAGAATTAGTTTCTCATCAAGCTTTGATAGATGCTGAACCCCGTGAAGTATTTATCATTGCTTGCTTGTTAGTGCCAATTATTGGTATTGGTTTCTATCCGAAATTACTCACTCAAATGTACGACTCTACAACTGTACAATTGACAGCAAGATTGCGGAATTCAGTGCCAACATTAGCACAACAAAAACCAGAAGTACCAAAGGTTTCTTTGAGTGCGCCAGAAATTGCTAATTAGATAGCGATCGCTCTTTTCAACTAATATTATTTTAGGACAGGTTTTGTACCTGTCCTTTTTTGATTATTAGTTATTAGTCATTAGTCATTAGTTAAGATTTTATCGCTGGCTACCAAACTTAGATTAGGATTTATTTCAATTTCTCTATTTCAGGCAATCAAGACACATCATCTTTTAGTTCCTCGATTTGCTGTAATGTTTGCCAGCCAGCTTGCCACTGCGAGTTATCTTGTAATAATTTGGCATTTATCCAAAAACGAACTTTGGGATCGCAAGCAGCCACCATTTCAGCATAAACCCACTTACCCTGATTTTTACGGTTGATAACTTGGAAATGTCTCCATCCGTCTACTTTTTGCTGTGCTGTCCACTTAGAACCAAGTAAATAAGGAAATTTTTGTTTTTTAGTCATTGGTAATTAGTTATTAGTTATTAGTCATTAGTTATTATTAGTTTTTCTCTCTCATTTCCCTATTCCCTATTCCCTACTCCCACAATTAATGTGTTACCAAATCACCGTTGCGGGTAAATTTTTGGCAATGCAATTCACCATCTTGTTGAAGACATAGGGAAAACCATCTAACATGACTCCAACAGCTGTTAATATTGTTGGTGATTTTGCGCTTTTTTTTGGAAAGGCGTTGTCTGACAACTTCATTAGGGCAAAGAATTGCCAAAGTACCCAAACTATCTTTGTTTTCGACAATCCGAAATAGGCACTCATGTAACATAGCGCGGCTGCTACTGTCAAAGAAACGCTTAAATCGCTGTAGCTTTTCTCCTTCACTCATTTGACTTATGGATTTCATTAGAAATAAATCCTCATCCTCAAAGTCATTATCCTCAAAGTCGTAGGAGTCAATCATTTTCAGTATCCACTAAGCGACCTTGAATTATGTTAACTCTGTCTGTGGGTACGAGGAGAATGGTGGAGGCATATAATCGCTTGGTCGGGTGTTGTTCGTGTAAAGCTATAATTTGAGGCAAAGGATTCCAAACTGAAAGCATGACAACAGTAGCAATCTTGCCAATTTTTGATGCTGATGGTGAAAAAACTTATCGCGCCATTGCAGGGGATAAGCACTCTGTTGGCAAAACTGCGGGGCAAGCCCTAGATGCGTTAACTACTCAGTTGGGAGAAACGGAGTTCAGCGCACTGCTTGTCATTCAAAACTTTAAACCTGACCCGTTTTTCAGTGCTAAACAACAAAAACGGTTATCGGAATTGATGAGTTTATGGCGATCGGCACGAGATCGGGGACAAGCATTGCCACCAGAGCAACAAGCAGAACTGGATACCTTGGTTGAGGCAGAATTAAGAGCAGCAACAGTCAGAACAGCTGCATTGATTCAGCAAGAGAGTTCATGAATCGGTATTACACTGCGATCGCCGCGCGTGCCAATCATCGCTGTGAGTACTGCCAAGCCCCTAAATTAATCTTTAATTTTCCATTTGAGGTTGAGCATATTATCCTACTCTCTCGGCAAGGTGAAAATAACGAAGCAAATTTAGCTCTTGGCTGTCGCTCGTGTAATCTCCGTAAAGGAACTCGTATTAGTGGCATTATGCCTGCTTCCAACACTGAAGTTAGTTTCTTTCATCCCAGACAGGATAAGTGGAGCGAGCATTTTCAGGTTGATACTCAATCTGGCAAGATTATAGGCATTACTTCTTCTGGAAAAGTCACTGTCGAATATTTGGAGATGAACAGTACTTCTCAAGTGGCATTATGGATTCGCTTGAGTTTGTTTCCGTAGTCATAAGTGGGTCGGTGTGAATATTTATCATTGGGATGAGGCAGGAGGCAGGAGGGAAGAGGATTTGAGTCTATTTAATTTTTCTTAACATAGTTTGGTTTTTTCACATCGTTTTACTTATAGCAAAGCAATGAATGCGAAATAGGAACTACGGGAAAATACGACTTTTATAAGACGTGAACACCGATCTAGGCGATCGCTCTCCTATTCTTACAATATCTATGTGAGAACAGAAATTTTATTGACTTGGTGTTCTGGTGGTAGCCTCTGACAAGCTGCTCTGCCTTTACGTTCCTAAAAAAGCCTATGCAACCTACTAATCCAAACCAATTTACGGAAAAAGCCTGGGAAGCGATCGCCCACACGCCAGATATTGTTAAACAATATCAACAACAGCAGATTGAAAGCGAACATTTAATGAAAGCCCTGCTAGAACAAGATGGTCTAACTAGCAGTGTGTTGACGAAAGCCAGTGTTAACTTGCAAAAACTGCGCGATCGCACCGAACAATTTATCCAACGTCAACCGAAAGTCTCTGGTAGCAGTACTTCCGTCTATTTAGGGCGCAGTTTAGATACACTTTTAGACCGCGCAGACGGATATCGCCAAGAATTTCAAGACGAATATATTTCAATTGAACATTTATTACTGGCTTATGCCAAAGATGACCGCTTTGGCAAAGGTATATTCCAAGAATTCGCTTTAAACGAAAAGAAACTAAAAGATATTATTAAACAAATTCGTGGGAGCCAAAAAGTGACTGACCAAAATCCAGAAGGCAAGTACGAAGCACTGGAAAAATATGGGCGTGACCTTACAGAAGCAGCCCGAAAAGGTCAGCTCGATCCAGTGATTGGGCGCGATGATGAAATTCGCCGCACTATACAAATTCTCTCTCGCCGGACTAAGAATAATCCTGTATTAATCGGCGAACCTGGTGTTGGTAAAACTGCGATCGCTGAAGGATTAGCACAGCGCATTGTCGCTGGTGATGTCCCCCAATCTCTTAAAGACCGCAAGCTAATTGCTTTAGATATGGGTGCTTTAATTGCTGGGGCAAAATTCCGGGGTGAGTTTGAAGAACGTCTAAAAGCAGTATTAAAAGAAGTTACCGAATCTGGCGGCAATATTGTTCTATTTATTGATGAAATTCATACCGTTGTCGGTGCTGGTGCTACCCAAGGCGCGATGGATGCTGGTAACTTATTAAAACCAATGCTGGCGCGGGGCGAATTGCGCTGTATTGGGGCGACAACTTTGGATGAATATCGCAAATATATCGAAAAAGATGCCGCACTAGAAAGACGTTTCCAACAAGTTTATGTCGATCAGCCTAGTGTCGAAGATGCGATTTCCATTTTGCGCGGCTTGAGGGAACGTTATGAAAACCACCACGGGGTGAAGATTTCCGATAGTGCTTTAGTTGCAGCGGCGATATTATCGAGTCGTTATATTAGCGATCGCTTTTTACCAGATAAAGCCATTGACTTAGTAGATGAAGCGGCTGCTAGGTTGAAAATGGAGATTACCTCTAAACCGGAAGAACTCGACGAAATTGACCGCAAGATTCTGCAATTAGAAATGGAGAAGTTATCGCTACAAAAAGAAAGCGATGCAGCTTCTCGGGAACGTTTAGAGAGACTAGAAAAGGAAATTGCCGACCTCAAAGAAGAACAAAGCACTCTCAACGCTCAATGGCAATCTGAAAAAGATATCATTGACAAAATTCAGTCCGTTAAAAAAGAAATTGAACGGGTGAATTTGGAAATTCAACAAGCAGAACGCGACTACGACCTCAACCGCGCTGCTGAGTTGAAATACGGTAAATTAACCGATTTACACCGCAAATTAGAAGCAGCAGAAAGCGAATTATCGAATGCTCAAAAAACTGGGAAATCTCTGCTGCGTGAGGAAGTAACCGAAGCTGATATTGCTGAAGTTATTTCTAAATGGACAGGAATTCCCATCAGCAAGTTGGTGGAATCAGAGAAAGAAAAACTGTTGCATTTAGAAGATGAATTACACCGCCGCGTAGTTGGACAACAAGAAGCAGTCACAGCCGTAGCTGATGCAATTCAGCGATCGCGTGCTGGATTGGCAGATCCCAATCGTCCCATCGCTAGCTTTATTTTCCTCGGGCCGACGGGTGTTGGTAAAACCGAATTAGCAAAAGCCTTGGCGGCGTATATGTTCGACACCGAAGAAGCACTCGTGCGAATCGATATGTCGGAATATATGGAAAAACACGCTGTCTCTCGCTTAATTGGTGCGCCTCCAGGATACGTGGGTTATGAAGAAGGCGGACAATTAACTGAAGCGATTCGTCGTCGTCCATACTCAGTGATTCTCTTCGACGAAATCGAAAAAGCACACCCTGATGTATTCAATATCTTCTTGCAAATTCTCGATGATGGTCGCGTAACTGATGCCCAAGGTCATACTGTGGACTTCAAGAACGCTATCATCATCATGACTAGCAACATCGGTTCCCAGTACATTCTCGATATCGCTGGCGATAACGCCCATTACGAGGAAATGCGCCGTCGCGTGATGGAGGCGATGCGAAATAGTTTCCGTCCAGAATTCCTCAATCGGATTGACGAAATCATCATCTTCCACGGTTTGAACAAGCAGGAATTACGCCGAATCGTGCAATTGCAAGTGGAAAGATTGCGGCAAAGACTGGGCGATCGCAAGATTTCTCTCAAACTCTCCGATGCTGCTCTTGACTTTTTAGCAGAAGTAGGGTACGACCCAGTATTTGGAGCGCGTCCGCTAAAACGGGCGATTCAGCGGGAGTTAGAAACGCAAATTGCCAAAGCCATCTTGCGCGGCGAATTTAACGACGGTGACACCATATTTGTAGATGTGCAAAATGAGCGTCTGGCCTTTGGCCGTTTGCCTGTTGAGGTGTTTACTGGATAGTTTTACTTCACACACAAATCACACACAAAAACCCGTTTTCTCATAGAGAACGGGTTTTTGAATTATTTAGGCAAAAAATGGGAATTATAAATTATGTTTATCAAAATAATTGGATATTAGGAAAGCTTTTTCTAGTCCAATTCACTTTTCTAAGGTGATAATTCATGATTAGTATCATTACGCCAACTTATAACAGTGAAAAATTTATAGAATCCTGCATTCAAGTTGTCATTAATCAAAATTGTATCGATGTTGAGCATATCATTGTCGATGGTGGTTCGACCGACAAAACAATAGATATTATCAAACTTTACGCTAATCAATATCCCCACATTCGCTGGATTTCTGAAAAAGATCGGGGACAATCAGATGCAATGAATAAAGGAATTGCTATGGCAAAAGGAGCAATTATCAGTTTTTTAAACGTTGATGATTTCTATGAGGCAAATGCTATTAGTCGCATCTATGAGTTATTTAAAACTTTACCAGAACCTAGCTTGATTGTTGGAAATTGTAATATCTTGGATAGTCAAGACAGGTTAATTCAGATTAACAAACCTAAACGGCTACAGACAGTAAACTTACTGATGAGAATACAAATTAATGATGATGGAATCATTGATTGTGCTTATCCTATGAATCCATCGGCTTACTTCTACCATAAATCCTTGCACGAACAAATTGGACTATACAAAGTTGAAGAACATTATGCAATGGATATAGATTTTCTACTTAAAGCAGTTAAAGTAGCTAATGTAAAATATTTTAATGAAACTTGGGGAAATTATAGATATTATCCAGGAACAAAAACTTTTGATGATTCTACAAATGGAACAAATCAAACCCGAGTCCAACAATTATTTAAGGAGTATGCCAAAACACTTTCCTTTATTGAACAATGGGAGGTTCGATTCGCTTTAATTATAAACTTCATTCAATTAAGAATTTTCTATTTTTCTAAGTATCCGCAACGATTACCTGAATCGATAATGAATCGATTTCAAAAATCCATTTCGTTTTTCAATACTAAATAAGAATTCGTTGACAAGGCAGAGCAATACGTTTCAGATAAGTACTTCTCATCTGTAATGCGGGCAGGCAAAAGGGGAAGGTTTAAAATTATGCTTTTTGCCTTTGCTCTTTAACCGAACCCTATTCCACGGGAGACGGACTGAACGAAAATTCAGGTAATGGCAGAATTGTTTATTAGACTTCTTGCAAAAGTCGGGAAAAGGGTAAGGGGGAAAGGGGGAAGCGATAAGAAAAAACCCTTTCCCTTTTACATGCATCCCTTTTCCCCAAGAGTGCAAAAAGAGTTTTGCAAGAGGTTTATCTGCCCTTCGGGCAAGGCAGCTATGCTGAGGGCAGAGGTGATAAGTCAAGAAACAGTTTTAAGGTAAGTCTTAAGCCGCAGCCCAAACTGGGTTTAAGATCCCCACTAAATCTGAGATTTAGTGGTCTACCCTTCGGGAACGCAATCATACGAACAATTAGAGGGTGATTCAGCAGACTCCCTCTAATTGGCCTTCTGCCTCCTGCCCCCTGCCCCCTGCCTTATTCAATGACTCTTACAGATAACTTGGCGCATTTTACGCATATTCGCAGGTAATTCAAAGTTCATTGCTTGTTGAATGAAAATCGATGGAATCGGAATATTAGGTGTAGCTTGGACAGTATAAGCGAGTAAAGTGCCATTACCGCAATCTTTGAGTTCTAAACGAGCGTCAAAGTCCTCAAAAGTTCCTTTTTCCATACGGAATTGGATTTGTTGACCTAACACTTCTACAACATTGAGGTAAATTTCTACTTGAGCCGTGAAAAACAAGAAAGCTTTTTGTGCTGCTTGATACAGGCGTTTAACTTCACCTCGATGTATTACTTCGCTCTTAGTAATATCTGGAAAATACTGTACCCAGCGGGGGTAATCAGTTAATTGCTGCCAGACTTGCGATCGCACCATTGGCAAATACATCCAAGCTGTGACAGCGCCACCCCATGCCTTGTGCGATCGGGTTTCTACTAAAATTTCACCCTGTACCAGCAACTGTTGCTTATCTTGACTCCAAGCCATATTGGAACCTGCAATAATTGAGTTTAATATATCAGACGCAGACATAATAATTTCCGTCGCTCCTCAACTTATCCACCTAAAAAGATTGAAACTACAAGCTATTACACTCGATCCAGATTCAATCCACTAAATTTTAGTTCCAGTTTAGTACTTGTTCTTTCCGGAAACACTAATTTTTTGATAATTATTTCAGTTAGTTTACTGCAAAAAAAGTATTCCTTATCACAATTAACACAATCAACACTTAAGTAAAAATTTTTTAAAGCAATATTCGTAAATATAAAATCAAGTTTTTAACAGCTAAAATGGCACAAACACGATCTAAATATTCAGCTACCAAGGCTAATTCTAGAAAATACCTCAGTAGAAACTTTCTTGGATATTTGGTGGCTTTTGTTAGTTAGTGTCTGCTAATTTTTGCGTGTTATTTCTGATGACATTCAAATTTCATCGTATCTTCATAACTGAATATCAATACTAAATGTAATGTCTGTTGAGTTGAGAGGAAAACTAAGTGAGCCAATCTTCTTTAAATCGTAGGTTAATCCAAATTTTCGGTATATTTCTTGGTATGAGCCTAGCCATCTGGATACTCAGAGGCTTTGGCATTCTCACGTTTATCCCGGGTGGAATTATTTGGCTGCTGTTACTGGGGGCGATCGCGATCGGAATTATCAGTTATGCTCAAAGAACTTGGTGGCGGTTTTAATATTTGGGTATGGGGAAGAGGCAGGGGAGCAGAAGGGATAGGGGGCAGAGGGGAAAGAGTTAGTGCAACTTCCCCCCAGCTCCTCTGCTCCCCATCTCCCCACCTCCCCACTCCCCACTCACCACTCCCTCTGTTATTCTTAGGTTTTTCGACTCTGATTAATTAACTTAAGTAGCTGCTGATGGAAGCTTCCGAGCTGTTAGAAACAATTACATTGCTGATTCATCAAGCCGAGCAGGGGGAAATTGACCCTTGGGATGTCCAAGTGATTGAGGTGATCGATCGTTACTTAGAATTGATGGCGCCAGAGACAATAGGAAAACGCTACGAAACTGACTTGTCTCAATCTGGACAAGCCTTTTTATCAGCATCAATGTTGGTATTGTTCAAAGCTAATACCTTAATGCAATTGTCAACAGTAGAAGATGCACAAGATGGTGTACTAGATGATTCTCTATTGGAAGATGCAGATGGAATCTTACCTCATGGCCCTCGTCTACCATTAGAACGGCAATTGCGTCGTCGTCCAGCAGCAATGCCGCCACCAAAACGCCGGGTAACTCTGCAAGAGTTAATTGAGCAATTACAGATTATGGCTAACCAGCTCAAACTCGTAGAGAAAACCAGCAAACCCATCCGTCCCAGGCGTCAGCCTAGCATCCAAAGTATGCGGCAGGCTCTAGAACTAGCTCACCAAGAAAATCTCACAGAAGTAGCTGGAGAACTAGAGCAAGTGATGAAATTATCGGCAAAAGAGCTATCTTTAGAACAAAATTGGTTGAATTTAGAACAACTCGTACAGTTGTGGACTCAGACAAGGCAATCATCTCAAAATGGTTCTGGACACGACTCTAAACACGGTCACCTAGTTAGCGTTTTCTGGGCGTTATTACTACTTTCGGCTCAATCCAAAGTAGAGTTATCTCAAGAGGAATTTTACGATGAGATTAAAGTTCGTTTGCTTACAGATTCGACTAACAACTACAAAGCTATCGAGCAATCGATGAACTAAATAATGTAAAACTCGCTCTACAGATAATTGACATATTTTTGCTTGAGTATGAAAATCCGAGTAAATTGAAAAGATAAGCGATCGCTTGTCATCTAAGTGTACCTATGGTTGCAATAACCACTAAATTACTGTTATCCCTGTTTGGAGGGATATCTTAGAGCAGAAATAAAAACTGATGATTAAGTGTCATTTAATGAAAGTAAACTGGCTTGTGGTTGAGGAATAAACTTTTATGAAAGCGATGATTCTCGCAGCTGGCAAGGGTACTCGCGTGCGTCCGATTACGTACACTATGCCCAAACCGATGATGCCCATCCTGCAAAAGCCAGTGATGGAGTTTTTGCTGGAACTGTTACGCCAACATGGGTTTGACCAGATTTTGGTCAATGTTAGTCATTTAGCTGAGGAAATAGAAAACTATTTCCGCGACGGTCAGCGATTTGGCGTACAAATTGCCTATTCTTTTGAAGGGAAAATAGACGACGACGGTAAACTGGTAGGCGAAGCCATCGGTTCAGCTGGAGGAATGCGCCGCATTCAAGACTTTTCACCGTTTTTTGATGATACTTTTGTCGTATTGTGCGGTGATGCTTTAATCGATTTGGATTTAACTGCCGCAGTTAAATGGCATAGAGCTCAAGGGTCGATCGCTACTATTATTACGAAATCTGTCCCCAAGGAAGAAGTTTCTAGTTACGGTGTAGTTGTCACCGACGAAGAAGGTCGCGTTAAAGCTTTCCAAGAAAAACCTTCAACTGAAGAAGCCCTTAGCACCAACATCAACACTGGTATTTATATCTTTGAACCAGAGGTATTTAACTATATTCCTTCTGGCGTTGAATACGACATTGGTAGCCAATTGTTCCCGAAACTCGTAGAAATCAAAGCTCCTTTTTATGCCATTCCTATGGACTTTGAGTGGGTAGATATTGGTAAGGTACCAGATTATTGGCGGGCGATTCGCGGCGTACTCCTGGGTGAAATCAAAAACGTGCAAATTCCCGGTCATGAAGTTGCCCCTGGTATCTACACTGGCTTAAATGTTGCCGTCAATTGGGACAAAGTAGACATTACAGGCCCAGTTTACATTGGTGGGATGACAAGAATAGAAGACGGAGCTAAAATCGTCGGCCCGGCAATGATTGGCCCTAACTGTTGGATATGCAGTGGCGCAACAGTAGAAAACAGCGTCATTTTTGAATGGTCGCGCCTCGGCCCCGGAGTCCGTTTAGTAGATAAGCTGGTGTTTGGACGTTATTGCGTCGATAAAACTGGTGCTGCAATTGATGTTCAAGCCGCAGCTTTAGACTGGCTGATTACCGATGCTCGTCAAACAGTACCATCCCATACCCCTGTTGAGCGACAAGCGATAGAGGAATTACTGGGAACAAGCGCGAATTAGGAATTGGGGACTGGGGACTGGGGACTGGGTAATGGTTAGTAGGGAGATGAGGGAGAAATAATATATTCCCAATCCCTACTCCCCAGTCGCCAGTCCCCAGTCCCTATTCCCTAACTATTTAGGTACGTATACCTTCTAAGACTCTGTTCGTAGGTTTGTAGAAGTCGCTGAGATTCGGCTAGAGTAATGCGCTTTTCCTCTAAAGCTTTTTCGCAGCGCTGGCGGATGTTTTCCACCATATCTTCGGAGTCATACTGGACGTAGCTGACCACTTCGCTCATGGTGTCGCCTTTAACTACGTGTTCGATTTGGTAGCCTTTGGGCGTTAATTGAATGTGAACGGCGTTAGTATCGCCAAATAAATTGTGCAAGTTACCCATAATTTCCTGGTAAGCTCCATTGAGGAACATGCCCAAGTAATAGGGTTCTCCTGTTTTGTAGGGGTGGAGTTCTAAAACCGATTTGACATCGCGCAAGTCAATAAAGCGGTCTATTTTGCCGTCGCTGTCACAGGTGAGGTCTGCTAAAATTCCCCGCCGCGTTGGTTCCTCATCCAAGCGGTGAATTGGCATGATGGGGAATAATTGGTCGATCGCCCAACAATCTGGTGCCGATTGGAACACCGACATATTAACGTAATAGATGGAAGCCATGATTTTTTCCAGGTCTTCCAGTTCGTCGGGTACGTATTCTTGCTGCCTTGTAATGTTCAAAATCTTTTGACAACAAGCCCAGTAGAGGCGTTCGGCTTTGGCTCGTTCTCTAAGGCGTAAAATTCCCAAGTTAAAGCGGCTGATGGCTTCTTCTTTGAATTGTGCCGCATCGTGATAAAGCTCTTGGTAATTTTCTTTGTTGATGGATTGGTAGCTTTCCCAGAGGTAATTAATGATTGGGGATTCTCCCTCTTGGGGTGGTTCTGGCGAATCGAGGGGGACATCACTGGTACTGAGAACGTCGAAAATCAGCACCGACTGATGGGAAGCGATCGCTCGTCCGCTTTCGCTAATCAGTGTTGGTACGGTAATTTGCCGTTCTGCACAGGTATCTTTTAACTCTGCCACAATATCGTTAGCATAGTTCTGCATGTTGTAATTTTTCGATGCGTAGAAGTTGGTTTGGGAACCGTCATAATCTACGCCCAAGCCACCACCGACATCGAGGTATTTCATATCTGCCCCCAGCATCGCCAACTCTACGTAAATGCGGCTGGCTTCTTGGATGGCATCTTTAATTACATTAATGGCAGAAATTTGCGAACCGATATGGAAATGCATCAACTGTAAAGAATCCAGCAGATTAGCATCCCGTAATTTGTCAACTGCCTCGATAATCTCAGGCATAGTCAAACCAAATTTAGCGCGATCGCCGCTGGAAGTTCCCCAGCGTCCCATACCTTGGGTGCTGAGTTTCGCCCGGACGCCCAAAATCGGCTTGATACCTAACTGGCGATTGGCTGCAATCACCAAATCAACCTCTTCAATCTGTTCTAAGACGATGATTGGTGTTTGCCCTAGCCTTTGGGCTAACATTGCGGTTTCAATGTATTCCTGGTCTTTGTAGCCATTGCAAACTAACAATGCTCCTGGCGTATCTAGGATAGCCAGAGCAATCATTAATTCTGGCTTGGAACCGGCTTCTAAACCAAATTGATGGGGCTTGCCGAATTTGACTAAATCTTCAATTAAATGCCGTTCTTGGTTGCACTTGACAGGAAAGACGCCACGGTAGACACCAGGGTAGTTGTAACGGGCGATCGCTTTGGCAAAACAAGCATTCAACCGCTCAATCCGGTCTTCTAAAATATCGGAAAAGCGAATGAGCATCGGGAGTCCCAAATTGCGCTGCTTTAGGGCGTTAACTAATTCAAACAAATCTAGAGAACCCCCGCGATCGCCTTTCGGCGCAACGGTAACGTGACCAGCAGCATTAATAGAAAAATAAGGTTGTCCCCAACCTTCGATGCGATATAGTGTTTCGCTATCCTCAATTTTCCAGGAGCGAGGTAAATCTCCTGTGGTAGTACTTGGTGGTAACAGCTTTTTTTGTTTATGATTTTTCACGTCAGATTTGTGTCCATTGGACGGTAGTAGTACCACCTCGTCAGATGTAGCAGTTGACTCAACACCCATTTCTTCCTAACCTCTGTGTTTCACCCACGAATTAACAATTTAGCGCATTCGTTTCAGAACCGATATGCACCCAAGGTTAATTTCTGAGATAAACTCTGATTGGTCAAGAGTCTGATGTTATTTGTCATTGGTCATCAAGCGTTAGTCATGAGTGCAAAACGCTTGAACAAAGTACAAATAACAATGGACAATTGACTAGATAAAAACTTTATTAAGTTTTGGGAGATAGCTTTGGAACGCACATTTTTAGCAATTAAACCAGACGGCGTACAGCGCAAATTGGTGGGTGAAATTATCCGTCGGTTTGAAACTAAAGGTTTTACCCTAGTTGGTTTAAAGTTCCTGAAAGTCAGCCGAGAATTAGCTGAACAACATTATGATGTCCACAAGGAACGTCCCTTCTTTGGTAGCTTAGTCGAATTTATCACTTCTGCGCCCGTGGTAGCGATGGTATGGGAAGGTGATGGCGTCGTTGCAGCTGCCAGAAAAATCATTGGTGCAACAAACCCCTTATCAGCCGAACCGGGAACAATTCGCGGCGATTTTGGCATTAATATCGGCCGCAACCTAATCCACGGTTCCGATGCTCAAGAAACCGCCCAACGAGAAATAGCCTTATGGTTTAAGGATGAAGAATTAGTAAATTGGCAACCGCATTTAACAGCCTGGTTGCGGGAGTAGGGAGTAGGGAGTAGGGAGTAGGGAGATGGGGAAGTGTGGGGAGTGTGGGGAGTGTGGGGGGAAAGATTTCTTCCCCATCCTCCCACACCTCCCACACCTCCTGCTTCCCCTGCCCTCTTTTTACTTCGGTAGTTCAGTCTTTTCCGGTTCGATTTGGGGTAATTCGGCAGCGCCAACGCGTTTGGAAAATCCCCAGCCTAAAATCAGGAAGATGGCTGTAATCATTAGCCATTCTGGTGGGACTAAATTATCGTTCACTACTTTTAATAAGAGTCGCAAACCCACAAAAGCAACTGTTATATAGCCTGCATCTTCTAGATTTTCATATTCGTCTAGCCAACGGATAAATAATCCCGCCATGAAACGCAGCGTAATAATACCGATTGTGGCACCCGTTAGCACTAACCATCTTTCTTGAGAAACAGCGATCGCAGTTGTGACGCTATCCAAGGAAAATGCTAAATCTGTAAATGCAATCACGGGGATGGCTTGTAATAGAGAACTAAAACGCGGCCCGTGATGATGAGCGCCGTTGCCTTCTTCTGAGGTAAAGTGTTGAAATACAAGCCATAGCAAGTAGGCAGCGCCCAATAATTCAAATTGCCAGAATTGTTGCACCCAAGTCGCGGTAAGAATTAGGGTAATTCGTAGCACGTAGGCAACAACTAAACCAAAGTTTAAAGCTTTACGCTCAAGTTCTTTGTCTTCTAGCCCTTGGGCGATAGCAGCGAGGGCGATCGCATTGTCAGCTGATAGCACCGCCTCTAAAAATATCAGGATCAGCAGGACTATCGGGGCTTCAACGCTGAAATGAAAGTTGAGGTAATCAAAAATTCTGTCTAGCATTCCAAGTTTCTCAAGCAGGAAAAGTTAAAATTTCACAGGAAGAGAGATTTTTTTATTCAAGAGCGCAGTAAATTGCCACCTCGATCCAGCTTAACGTGGTTGTGCTGCATTCTGAAGAGGGTTAAATGGGTGCAATGACCCTACTACTGGGGTATTTGGCGTGTAAGTCAATACACCAAAAGTTTTAATATTCGCTTTTGACAAGTTTTAAGGCGCTCGCTTAGAAAAACTCATCATTTGATAAATTAACCATAATTGGTTCTTGATTCCATCTAAGTTTTATTTATACTTGTGATATTTTTGCTGCAAATTTTCGTTTTTTTATAAATAAAACTAAAGTTGTTCTCAATAAATTAATTTTTTAATTATATAAAGTAATTAAATGATAAGCTAAATAGAATTTGAGCTAATGAAAATACTTTTTAACTTATTAATGAACGCATTTTAGTAACTAAAACATGTTCTGGAGTAACTAAAACACGTTCTGGAGTAACTAAAACATGTTCTAGAGTAACTAAAACATGTTCTAGAGTAACTAACGAATATGTTTTAGTTACTAAAGTACGTTCTGGAGTTGCAATAAAACTCTTGTAGGGTAGCACAGCTGTCATTGATGCCAACTTCAGATCAAAAACTCAATTTACAGTGGTTTTAGACCCCTCAAACCCCTTAAAAGGTGGCAAAAAATTCTAGTTACTCCCAAGTACCTGCCAATTTACTTGGTGAGATTAGATGAACGGACTAAACACATTTACATTCTTGCTGGACAAAGCTTTGAAGTAGAAATATTGCCAAATGGGAAGGTGAGATATTTATGACTAAGGCAAATTTTCAAGCGATGACTAAACAAGAGTTAAGAGCTTATCTATTAAAACATCAAGACGATATAGAAGCTTTTCATGCATTAACTGACAAACTTAGAGAAGAACCTGGGATTGAAATTACCTCAACACAGCAGATGCATCAGCTAATTGAAGCAAGGTTAGATGAGACTGATCTCAGAGATGCTTATACATTACTAGAAGAAATTGCAGATCTGGGGACAACATCCTTGGAAGACATTAAAAGAGAGCTAGGGATATGAGCTATCAAGTAGCATTAGCACCTTCAGCTGTGCAAAGAATTGTAGAATTGCACTCAGAGGCGCAGCAACGACTAGCACAAAAGCTAGAGGAGCTAGCATTAAATCCACGTCCAAAAGATGCTCACCCATTGAAGGATACTGAACGGCTATATATAGTTCGTTTGGGTGAATATCGCATTGTTTATCAAATTGAGGATCGATCCTTACTATTAACAGTGATAAAGATTGCACATCTCAAAGATTATTAGAGCTATAGAAATCATATTTGTCTGACCTTCTCCATAACAAAGAGGCGATACCTCGCCGTCTCTACAAGCAATTTATCGCGTCTGGTTTTGTGATTTAAAATTTTACAAAATATCTGCTAACTTCACCAAGAGACTATTAGCCAAATCTACTAAGATGATGTCGTCTTTATCAATATTATTTTCACAACCAGCTAATAGATTTTTCACAGCCGCTAATCTGTCATCTACCTCAGCAATTCTCCAATATTCTTCTAAACTGACTGCAAAATCGAATAGCGATCGCTCTCCTAAATACTGCCTGACTTTTACAGCTACATTATCATCGCTTATCAAAAATTCTTTAATAGTACGTAATCGAGAATTACCTAAGATTTCGTCGTTTCCCCAGGTTTCTAACCAGTCTCCATCTACATCTTCAACATAAAAATTCACAAAATCGACGCCATAAGTTAGCCAGTTCTGCTGCATTTGTCTTGCTGTTGCTAAAGCTTCGGCAAAGTTATCTACATTATTGTAGGTGTGAGTTTCTCTTTTGTGAGGCATAAAAGCTGTAATGAGCAAGTAAATCTGTAAGCTAGAATACAAATTCTCGAAATCGAAATCCGGAAATATCAGGAAAATTTTAAATATTTCCCGCCAGAAAGATAATCACTGTTATACAGTGCTACGTTGACTAGTTGGTTGACAAAATTAGCATCCTTGGGATTGTAACTTAAGAACAATCCTCTCTCTATCTCCCAGGCTCGGAGTGTATTTTGCCAAGCTTGGTACTTTTGTTGATTAAGTTCTTCGCTGACGCTGGTAACTTGAATGCAAAGTGGTTGATTGTTACGATTACTAACTATTAGGTCTGTCGCCATAGAGAGGTCGGCAATATAACGCTGCCAAAAATCACCTTCTCGCTGAATAATATCTTGGGCTATATCTTTAATAATATCATCATCGCGGCGATCGAATTCACCTGCCATTAATTTTTGTTTCCAAATATAAAACTTGGAATCATTTGCATTAATCCATCTTGGAAAAAGGTAACCGTACCAATATCTTTCAATTGGTGTCATTTGCTCAAATTTTGCTTGTTGTTCTTCTGGCGAAGATGAGGATTTTATTATCAACCAAATTGTCGAGTCCGTAATTAGTTCTAAAAGAAAAGCAATAACAAAAGGTTTAGCCGTCAGGGAACCCGGTTTGATATCCTTTACCCAACGGTTTATTTCATCTAATCTTTTTGCCAAATTAGGATCTATCGAGGAAGCTTGCTCGATGAGGGATTTTAATTTCTCCTTAATCTGTTTTGCTTGCAAACGCTGCCCTACTTTCAGATACTAACGCTTTTTTAACAGTAAATTAGTTACTTATAGTCAGTTTCATACTTTGGGTAGAAGAGAATATTTGTCAAGTGTAGATTTGTATCGATATTCCGTAGCATAAAAACTGGAAAATCAACTTCTCCAACTCTTCCTGAAGCAGGAATATTTAAAGTTTTATATACATCGGCTACTACTTTTCCAACGTCCTCTAAATTTCCCTGAATACGCCTTAGCTGACTGTTCGCTGTTCGCTGTTTCAATAAATTTATATTTAATTTTAACTGTAAAGTGTCTATGTGAATTTGCTCATCTCATCAAATATTATCAGGGTTAATGCCTTGTGTACGCAAAAGTTCGCGCAGTCTAGCAATTTCTTGTTCTGCTTGTTGGGCGCGTTCTTCTGCTTGTTGGGCACGTAAAGTTTCTTGTTGGGCTAGTTCTTCAGATGATGGTATCAATTGATTTTCGGCAGTAAAGAATCTTAATTTACCTTCATAAACTCCCAAGTAAAGTTCTAACTGCTGACTCCATAAACGTCCATCAGTAGTGGTTTGAATATTTTGATACTTACCATCTACTAGATGAAATCCTTGTAACTCAATTGTTATCGGGTCAAACAAGAAATAATCGGGTGTGCGAAAAGTATCTTGGTAAATCTGTTTTTTAAAGCCTTTGTCAACTGCTGCTGTTGAGTTCGACAAAATCTCTACAATTACATTTGGATATTTGCCGTCTTCATGCCAAACAACCCAACTTTTACGGTCTTTTTTCTCGGTTCCCAAAACTACAAAAAAGTCTGGACCTCGGAAGTATTCTGATTTTTTCTGGTTAGGACTGTAATAAATTGTCAAATTCCCAGAAGCATAAAAATCTTGCCTTTCTCGCCACCACGATTTAAGTAGGCGAATCAGCAAATCGATTTGGTCTCGGTGTAGGTCGCTTTCCAAGGGTGGTTCGTCACTATATAAATCACCAGGAGGAAATATAACTTCATCTTCTAAAGTATTATCAGAGATGAATTCTAAAGTAGCAGGTTCAGACATGAGTGCATAGCCCCGCAATTTACAATCATTATTCCTGAAAACTGACTAACTTGCAGATGCTTTTAAAAACTTGTAATAACTCTATTGCATCGGAAATTCATTGAGATTTAATAATGGCATTAATTGATAAGTAAGCTGTTGTTCGCGTCTTAAATAATGATGGGCTGATTTGATGCTGAATAATTAAAATAGTCTACCCTTAATATTAAAGCATTAATTTCAGCCTATTTGATTTGCCCTTTGTTATCCTAAACTGTTGTTATTTATGATATACAAACAGGAACTTATCGATTTTTACAATGGAAGGACGAATTATGATAATGATGTTACTCTCAATCGCGCAATTGCACTTTTAGACTACGCAAGTCTATCTCCTGGGCAATGTGTTTTAGATGTTGCAACGGGAACGGGAAATATTGCGATCGCAGCAGCTCAAAAAGTTGGTACAAGTGGCTCTGTAATTGGAATTGATATCGCAACAGAATTACTTAAGATTGCTCAACAGAAAATTCAAGCCGAAAACTTATCAAATGTTGAGCTAATTGAAGTCGATGCACAAGTATATCAGACTGAACCAGATAAGTTTGACGCGATCTATTGTTCTTACGCGATCGTGCTTTTTCCCAACATTCCTAAGATTCTCGAAAATTGGTATCGTTTTCTCAAGTTCGGTGGATTTATCGCATTTACTTGCTCCTCTGAAGATTCGTATTTAGCATTGTCGATTGTAGAAGCCTGTGCAAAACATGGAATTACACTTCCAAATCTGCACGAACCATTAGGAACGCCAGAGCGAATTCAAAACGTATTAACTCAAGCCAAATTTACCCAAATTGAAATTCATCCTCGACAGATGGGGACTTACCTAAGCTTAGAAAAAGCACAAAGCAGATGGAATGGGCAATTCTGGCTACATATCGATAATCCCTTACGGCAATTAAAACGCCAAAAAATTCGCCAGATTAAAGCTAGTTATGACGATAAGATTGCTGCACTAGAAACTGAGCATGGTGTATGGCATGAGGAGTTAATTTACTACGTTGTTGCTCGGAAAGCATGAGCGTCTAAGCTCGACTTTACTGACGTTAGTTTTAGCAATCGAGGGTGGTAAGTGGAAAAAATGAGGGAGACGCACAGACGCACAGAATGACTAATAACTCAGCAATTTCCACCCAGCTTAATGAAAATCTAAACACACTACACCATAACTGGGCTAAGAATAGTTTTTAGTAACTATAGCGATCGCGCTGATAAACTATGTCTCAACCAACCATAGAATCAATCCTACAAGAGAATCGCCTTTTCCATCCTAGCCCGGAATTTTCACAAAACGCCCATATCAAAAGCTTAGAAGACTATCAGCGCCTTTCTGACAAAGCTAAAGCCGATCCGCAGCAATTTTGGGCAGATTTGGCAGCTACAGAATTAGCTTGGTTCCAAAAATGGGATACAGTCCTAGATTGGCAACCGCCTTTTGCTAAGTGGTTTGTTGGCGGTAAGATGAATATTTCTTACAACTGTCTTGACAGACACCTCACTACTTGGCGCAAAAATAAAGCTGCACTGATATGGGAAGGCGAACCAGGAGACTCGCGTACCCTTACCTACGCCCAATTGCACCGAGAAGTTTGTCAGTTTGCCAATGTGTTGAAGCAACTAGGCGTACAAAAAGGCGATCGCGTTGGTATTTATATGCCAATGATTCCCGAAGCTGCCATCGCCATGTTAGCTTGTGCCAGAATTGGCGCACCCCACAGCGTTGTATTTGGTGGTTTTAGTGCCGAAGCTTTACGCGATCGCTTAATTGATGCTAAAGCTAAGTTGGTAATTACTGCTGATGGTGGCTGGCGCAAAGATGCGATCGTTCCTCTCAAGGAACAGGTAGATAAAGCCTTAGCTAACGGTGCTGTTCCCAATGTAGAAAATGTCCTTGTTGTCAAGCGCACCGGACAAGAAACTTATATGCAGTCAGGCGGACGCGACCATTGGTGGCACGAACTGCAAAAAAATGCATCGGCAGATTGTCCCGCCGAACCGATGGACAGCGAAGATATGCTGTTTATCCTCTACACTTCCGGCAGTACGGGCAAACCCAAAGGTGTGGTGCATACAACTGCTGGCTATAATCTGTATACCCATATCACCACCAAGTGGATTTTCGATCTGCAAGATACAGATGTATACTGGTGTACTGCCGATGTAGGTTGGATTACTGGACACAGCTACATTGTCTACGGCCCGCTTTCCAACGGCGCAACAACCATCATGTATGAAGGTGCGCCCCGTGCTTCTAATCCCGGTTGTTTCTGGGATGTGATTGAAAAATACGGCGTCAATATTTTTTATACCGCACCTACGGCAATTCGGGCATTTATTAAGATGGGCGAACAACATCCCAAGGCGCGAAATTTATCTTCGTTGCGATTGCTGGGAACCGTCGGCGAACCGATTAACCCCGAAGCTTGGATGTGGTATCATCGCGTGATTGGTGGCGATCGCTGTCCCATCGTTGATACTTGGTGGCAAACGGAAACTGGCGGTATCATGATTACACCCCTACCAGGGGCAATTCCCACTAAACCCGGTTCTGCAACTCTTCCCTTCCCCGGAATTCTTGCAGACATCGTAGATTTAGAAGGAAATGCCGTACCCAACAATGCAGGCGGTTATTTAGCAGTACGCCATCCTTGGCCGGGAATGATGCGGACAGTCTACGGCGATCCGGAACGCTTCCGCCGCACCTATTGGGAACACATCCCCCCCAAGGATGGGAACTATACTTATTTTGCTGGTGATGGCGCTAGACGCGATGAAGATGGTTACTTCTGGGTAATGGGTCGCGTTGATGACGTATTGAATGTATCAGGACACCGACTCGGTACAATGGAAGTTGAATCAGCCTTAGTTTCCCATCCAGCAGTTGCAGAAGCAGCGGTAGTGGGTAAGCCGGATGAACTCAAAGGAGAAGAGGTAGTTGCTTTTGTGACATTAGAAGGCACTTACCAGGGAAGTGAGGAATTGAGTAAAGAACTCAAGCAACACGTTGTCAAAGAAATTGGTGCGATCGCCCGTCCTGGAGAAATTCGCTTTACGGATGCTTTGCCGAAAACGCGATCGGGTAAGATTATGCGGCGATTATTGCGAAATCTCGCTGCGGGAGAAGAAGTATCTGGCGATACTTCTACCTTAGAAGATAGAGGCGTGTTGGATAAATTGCGCGAAGGCGCGTAGCAATTTCTAGATTAATTGTGGGGCGTTACCTGGTAACGCACCTGCAATTTATCATAAGTATTAGAACACTATTGAGGCATTCAGGGCGATGAAAGCGAACAACAAACTGAAATCAGCATTTGTTCAACCTTTGAGCTGCATAACACTGAGTATCATCACTGCAATTGGTCTATCACCATCAGTATTAGCAGTTTCTTTGCATTCGCCTCAACAGTATCCCACAAGACAAATACAGAAACTAGCGCAATTTTCAGACCAAGGGCCATCAGAGCGATCGCAAATTCTCCAACAAGCCAATGCTTTGTACAATCAAGGAGACTTGAAGGGTGCAGAGGAAAATTTACGCAAATTCATTAAACAATTTCCTAAAGATGCCTTTGGACACTTTCAACTAGGAAACGTACTTTTTCGGCAAAAGAAATCAGAAGAAGCAATTAGCGCCTACAAAGAAGCGATCCGCCTCCAGCCAAAATATGCTTTAGCCTACAATGCTATTGGTATGGTCTATGCTAGCGACAATCGCTGGCAAGACGCTATTTCTCAATACCAGAAAGCTTTAGAAATTAATCCGAATTATGCTGAAGCACTAACTAACTTTGCTCTGGCAATGTGGCAAACAAATAAACAAGATGAGGCAATCTCTTCTCTAGAGAAAGCTTTAAATATTTTTAAAGAACAGAATAGAAATGAAAAAGTTAATCAAGTTCAAAAAATCTTGGAAGAAATAAAAAAAGCAGACGATCCTAGTATTTCATAAAAGTTATATTTTTCAAGAGATAAAAGTTAAAAACATTTGCTTTGAAGGTAGTTTGTCAAAAATGCGATCGCTGTAGATGATTATACGACAGTTGTCGTATAATCAGATTTCTAGAGGCAAAACTGATGAGCGCAAGCCAAGAGAACAGTATATGCGAGTAAGACAAGAAATTTTTGATACCTATTGGCGATTTGCTGCTATGCGCCAAGAAGTATTTTTCAACAAAATTAACAATCTACCACCGCCTTGGACAAGCGATCCCATTATTAATACTTATAAGTTTTGTAACGCATATCGAGCAAGCGATCGCGTTTCACAATATCTGATTAAAAACGTAATTTATGATGATAATAGAAGCAAAAATGAAGAAGAAGTAATCTTCAGAATTTTACTATTTAAAATCTTTAATAAGATAGAAACCTGGGAATATTTAGAGAAACAAATAGGCGACTATATTACATTATCTAACTTTGATTTTAATGTATATTCAAACATCTTGCAAGAAGCGATGAATCTTGGGTATGTTATTTATACTAGTGCCTATATGTCTTGTGCCAGCAAAGAGTTCGGTTATGATAAAAAACACCAAAATCATTTAGCATTAATTGATAAAATGGTTGTCCAAGATAGGGTAGTAAATAACATAGTCAAAGCCAAAAGTTTTGAAGCTGTTTTTCAAATAATTCAAGAATATCCCTTATTGGGTAAGTTTATGGCTTACCAATTAGCCACAGATATTAACTATAGTGAAATTATCAACTTTGACGAGAATAGTTTTACTATAGCAGGCCCAGGTGCCGAACGTGGTATTAACAAATGTTTTATTGATACAGAAGGTAAAACATATACAGATGTTATTCATTGGATGACTGAAAATCAAGAGAAAGAATTTCAGCGTTTGGGATTAAATTTTCAATCACTTTGGGGTCGTCCGCTACAGGCTATAGACTGTCAAAATTTATTTTGTGAAACTGATAAATACTGCCGAGCAGCTTTTCCTGATTTGAAAAGTAATCGTAAAAAGATAAAGTCTAAATTTATTTCAACGCCTCAACCCATTGATTATTTTTATCCACCTAAATGGCGAATTAACAGCAAAGTAAAACAAGGCTTAGAGTATAAATTGCCAAATTTCAGTATTCATAATCTGCAACAACTGAATAATAGTAATTTTCAGGAATTATCTTTAAACTTAAATTCTATAGTATAGACAAAATACGAGATTTCAAATAATATAACAAAATCAAATTCTGTGCTTGTTGAATGGTAGAATAATCACTGTAAACTAATAACATTTTTCAAGTAATATTTAAGGATAATAAAAGAAAAAATGCTATTATAACGGTTCCCAATCAAATTGAGGTACAGAAATTTGTAGAGGCGCAAAGCTATTCGCTTCTACCTTGTACTTCACCATAACAGGAAATGCTATATTGAGCTACTGTTAATTAGATTACAGATGACTTGCGGTAACTTTATACCTCTTTATACTTATTGATGTATTATAAAAAAGCTATCAGTTTAATCACTCATTTAAAGGTGTTGTAAAGATTACAGTCTGTTTAGTCACTAATATGAGGGTGTCAAATACAAAATTGTTATTCTAACTCTCTAAATACCTAAATTAAGGGAGATAGGCTGACTAAATTTTAAGAATTAAATCAGTGTAAACGTCATGTTAAACAAACTAATTTCAACTGAAGAATTAAATGCTTATCAACGTCTACAAATGAAGCATGATGAAATTTACCATCATGAAATAGTTGTACTTGATATTTCTAGGCGAATGAATCATATTGCCTTGCATCTCGTTAAATATCTCGGAATTCTTTCATCTATACCTATATCAGCAGCAGAAAACAATAGGGCATTTATTGATTCATTTATAATGATTGTTTCTGCAAGTAACTTATTAGGAATTTATTTAGCAAAAGAGCTGCTGATTGATAAAATTAATTCTATTAACGGTAATTTCATTGATGAATATATTCTGCTCCTTGCTGAACTCGCTAAGGCTTGTGAAGCAACAGATCACCAAGAAGATTACCCGATTCGAGCTACCTGGAATAGAAATATACGAAAGTTTTTTTACCTTCTACTTCGTGAAGCACACTCACGAAATATTTCTATTTTAGAAGAGTCTAGACGACGTTTAGCCTCTGTGGAGATAAAACATTCACTAAACGATATCTTGCGGATAAACAAATGAGTTTTTGGTCATCACAAACTTTGAGATCTCATCTTCCTAATTTAATTGAACCATTTAATGCCGATCAAATTCAGTCTGCATCGTATGAATTGTGTTTAGGGGAAGAAATTTATATTTCAGCCCTTCCTGATACACCTTTGAAAGATCGGAAAAAAATTCTTTTAAAAGAGAAAGAAACTGTTGCTATACCTCCAGGACAGTTTGCATTTCTGATGACTTCTGAAATAATCAAAGTTCCTAACAATGCACTTGCATTTATTTCGATTAAATTTAAATTTAAATCAAGTGGACTGATCAATGTTTCAGGTTTTCATGTCGATCCTGGCTATAGTGGAAAACTAATTTTTGCTGTTTATAATGCTGGGCCTCTTAACTTTCATGTAGGAAGAGGTGAGAGGGTTTTTGCTATATGGTATACAGACTTGGATAAAGCAGACGAAAATCCACGAAACAAGATAGGTTATGATTCAATTCCAACCGACTTAATTAATAGTCCTGATTTAGTTTCTTCTCTTCCTTATTTAGTAAAACGTTTGGATGATATGGAGAAAAAAATAGAAAATTATTCTGTTAAACAGGCTTTTGTTTTTGCGATTGCTATTGGGGTTCTGCTTAGTTTTACAAAGCCAATAGTGGATATATTTATACAACCATTACTCAATACGCTTAAATCTTTTCTTACCATCTATTAATTTTCAATTGGTGAAACAAATCTAAACCATTGCTATATAGTTACATGAATTCAAAAAGCATACTTAATTGCAAATTTAACGAGTGCAAAATTCATAAATATCAAGTACTCTATGAAACAAAGCTTGTTAGATTTATTAAGATAATAAACAAAATATAAATATAATCTCGGTTAAAGCCTATGACTTCCTTATCGGCATTAACTTTACCTGACCACACTCAGTTACCAGATTCAGATGGTAAATTTGTGAAAAATCTTCAGGAGCATCCCCAAAGTATCTTAATTACAGATTCAATTAAACCTGTTCTGGAACAACGTCATCCTGACGGACAATATTGTATTGGACAAGATTCTGGTATTTACTGGCGATTAACAGATCCTCCTGAAAAGGGCGCAGAGGCACCAGATTGGTTTTATGTACCCAATGTACCGCCTACTCTCGATGGTAAAATGCGGCGTTCTTATGTCCTGTGGAAGGAGTATGTTGCACCTTTAATTGTGTTGGAATTTGTCTCTGGAGATGGTTCAGAAGAACGAGATAAAACACCGCCATCTCAAGGAGAAAGTGGAAATGTTGGCAAGTTTTGGGTTTACGAGCAGGCAATTCGAGTGCCTTATTATGGAATTTATGAAGTAGCAAAAGCTCAGGTTGAGGTGTATCATCTCACCGATTTTACTTATCAACTAATGAAACCCAATGAAAGAGGACATTACCCAATTGCTCCTTTAGGGGTAGAGTTGGGAATTTGGCAGGGTTTATATCAGAATGCAGAGTTACCTTGGTTGCGGTGGTGGGATGCACAAGGAAATTTACTGCTAACAGGTGAAGAACGCGCTGAAGTTGAACGACAAAAGCGAGAAAGAATTGTAGAGAAATTGCGTAATCTTTCTGTTGAACAACTAAATGCTTTAGGAATTGACCCAGAAATGTTGGATTAAAAATTATTATCCTTTACTACTGTTACATCTTTATATATTGCTGCAATGGCACAACGAAAATCAACACTCGCTAAATGTACCTCGTCTCCTTTTTCATAAGGATAAAGTACCCAATGCCCTTATTCATTACGACGGAAGCATTCCACACTCATTCGGCCTTTTAATGAGCGACAGCACTACCACTTGCCTTGACTTTTTTAAAGAATAAAATGGCAATTCCACTTAGTAATAAAGCAATGCCAATAAAGTAGAAACAATCGTTAAAAGCCATGACAAATGCTTCGCGACGTACAATATTTGATATAGATGCGATCGCCTGATTTTGTGCCGTACTTAAATCTGCTCCTCGGCTGATAAAATACTGTGTCATCTGGTCAATTCGCTGTTGAGTTGTCGGGTCATACAAAGATATGCCATCGCCCAATCTATTGGAGTGAAATTGCTCTCTATTTGTTAATAAAGTTGCCAAAGAAGCAATTCCGATAGAACCTCCTAAATTCCGCATCATATTAAATAGACCACTCGCTGAACCTGCTTCTTTTGGACTTAATCCACCAGTGGCAATAGAACTCAGA
This sequence comes from Nostoc sp. DedSLP01, assembly GCA_034530875.2. Taxonomy (GTDB): domain Bacteria; phylum Cyanobacteriota; class Cyanobacteriia; order Cyanobacteriales; family Nostocaceae; genus Nostoc. The sequence continues at coordinate 141,115 of JAVRCJ020000006.1, read as the reverse complement.
GGTACCATAATTAAAGGTTGTCCCATTGCGCGTACAAATTGCGACCAGCGTAACTGATCTAATCCTGTTTCATTAGTCATTCCAGCATTCATAAATGCACTTACGGCAAATAAAGTTACGCCAACAGCGACCATGAAACGCACATCAAAGCGTTGCATCAATTTAGGTATAAAAGGAATAATAAATAGTTGCGGAATCCCAGCCCACATCAATACTTCACCAATTTGTAGCGCATTATATTTTTGAATTTGAGCAAGATACAACGGTAAAATATAAATTGAACCATACAATCCTACACCCAAAGATACATTCACAATACTGGCTAAACCAAAGTTACGCCTAAACAACAGCCGCAAATTAATAAATGGTTGTTTGCGAGTTAATTCTATAAAGAAAAATATTGCTAGAAAAATTACTGCAATTACAGTTAGACGCACAATTAACGCCGAACCAAACCAATCTTTACGGCTACCTTCTTCTAAAACAACTTGCAGGGAACCTAATCCGATCGCCATTGCAATAATTCCCCACCAGTCACCTTGTTTGAGTAAACTAATTTGGGCTGCTTCTTGCTTAATTCCATACCAAACGCCAGCTAACATTAATGCGCCTGGAATTAAATTGATATAAAAGTTATATTCCCAACCAAAATTTTCAGTTAGCCAACCTCCTAATGTCGGCCCGATTGATGGAGCAAAAACTGCACTAAAACCAAATGCAGCCAACCCCACTGATTGCTTTGATGCTGGTAAGGTCGTTAAGACAATTGTCATCGCGGTAGGAATGAGTACTCCTCCACAAAAACCTTGTAAAGCGCGGAATAAAATCATTGAATTCAAATTCCACGCCCAAGCACAGCATATAGAAAAGAAAATAAATAATGCAGTATTTACTAACAGATAGCGTCGCAGAGAAAAGACTCTTGATAACCATCCTGTTAAAGGAATTACTACAATTTCAGCAACCAGATACGCAGTAGAAATCCAAGAACCTTCTTCTAGAGTTGCCCCTAAACTGGCTTGAATATCTTGCAGGGAAGCATTCGTGATTTGAATATCTAATACCGCCATGAATGCACCAAGCATACTTGCTAATACACCAATCCAGGTTCTTAGCGGTACCCGATCTGGTGGTAGAGCAGGATTTTGCCCTTGCTGACGAATTACACCTGTATTAGCCATAGTGTTGTTTCAACTCAAGGTGAAGTAGCAAAAAATTTATGATTATATTTTATACATTTAGTGATATTTTTTATCTTCAGGTTCATTACTCTTTAAAATGCCTTTTTCCTGATAAATTGGACGCATTATTTGTCTTAAAGCAGGTAACTGCCTGCTAAAAATAATAGAGAAGATAATACAAGCTATACCATCAAAAAATAAAGTATTGGTAGCGCCAATCCGATTTGCTAATGCACCTCCTAATAAATTACCTATGGGAATCATTCCCAAAAATGACATTGTGTATAAGCTCATCAATCTGCCGCGTTTATCTTCTTCCACAATTGTTTGTAAAAATGTATTGCTAGCGGCAATTTGCAGAATTGTTCCCAAGCCAACAAATAACATACTGAATAAAGAAAGTGGTAAAAATCGAGATAAAGAAAAGCTAACCAGGCCAATTCCTAAAATTGCTGGAGCTAAAGCAATGAATTTACCAATTCCCAAAATTGTTTTGCGTGTAGCGAGATAAATACCACCTGATAAGGCTCCAACTCCAGAAGCCGCCATCAAAAACCCCAAGGTTTCTGCGCCACCTTTGAGAATTTCTTCGGCAATAATTGGTACGAGAATAGTATTTTGTAATCCAATAAGGCTAACTAAAGCTGATAGTAATAAAACTGCTCGAATTGGGGGAAAGTTAAAGGCATATACAAATCCCTCTTTAACTTTTTGCAAGGGATTACCATCATTGATGGAATTTTGCCAAGGTTTAACTTTCATTGCCAACAAAGCAGCGATAACAGCAATGTAGCTCAAACCATCTATTAAAAAACAATAGGCAACTCCAATACCAGCAATTAGTAAACCCCCGATCGCAGGGCCAATTAATCGCGCACCGTTGACCATTGTAGAGTTAATGGCGATCGCGTTGGCTAAATCTTCCCTGCGTTCGACCAATTCCGGCACAAATGCTTGCCGTGCTGGTGCATCTAAGGCATTGATAAATCCTTGAAACAAACTCAAGGCGATGATTTGCCATACCTGAATTACCCCAGTCAGCGCCAGCACCGCTAATGCTAACGACTGAATCATCGCCAAGATTTGCGTGCCAATTAAGGTACGATATCGAGAAAATCTGTCTACAAATACTCCACCAAAAGGGGCTAGAAAAAAGCTCGGAATTTGGCTCGAAAATCCTACAACTCCTAGCATTAATGGGGAGTTTGTCAAATCATAAACTAGCCAAATCGTTGCAAGTTGCGTCATCCACGTCCCAATCAAGGAAACACCTTGTCCGGCAAAAAATAGCTGGTAGTTTCTTGACCTTAATGCAGGTAATACCAATTTTTTCATATCAAGTTTGTTTTATACCAATCTGCTTTCATAAATATCATCTCGCCTCATCTAGAGACGCCTCTCTCAAGTCAGAGGCAGAAAGCACTTTGGTATTACTTAACTTCCACTGCAACTTCCGCAGACATACCTGGTGTAATCCGCGATTCGTATCCTTGAATACTCTTTTGGTCAAAAACTATTTTGACTGGGATGCGCTGTACAATTTTGGTAAAGTTACCTGTAGCGTTATCTGGTGGCAATAAGGCAAACTGAGCGCCGGAAGCTGGCGAAATACTATCAACATGACCAGTAAAGGTGTGATGAGGGAAACTATCCAGTTTGATTTCTACCGGTTCTCCCGGCCGCATGTTTTCTAATTGGGTTTCTTTGAAGTTTGCAACTACCCAATTTTGATTATCGACGATCGCCATTAACGGCGTTCCCGCTGCAACTCGGTTACCAACTTCGACGTTCTTTCTACCCACGCGTCCGGCACTAGGAGCCGTAATATTAACGTAAGATAGTTGCAATTGAGCGTCTTTCAGAGATGCTTCTGATTGCGCGATCGCTGCTTTGGCTGCTTCGTATTGGTTGCGTTTGACTGCTGTATCTTGGCCGCCTGCTGTCGCTTGTTGCAATCCTCCCTTGGATGCAGCCAATTGTGCTTGGGCGCTGACTACACTTTCTTGGGCTTGTGCTAATTGAGATTGGGCTTTGGCGACGCCAACTTTAGCTGAGGATAATCTCGCTTGCGCTTGTTCTACACCCTGAACGGCAGCATTTTTCTGCGCTACAGCCACATTATATGCTGCTTTAGCTGTGTCTAATTGCTGGCGAGCGATCGCACCCGATTGATACAATTCGTTATAACGGTTGTAATCTGCTTGGGCTTTTTCCAAGTTGGCATTTGCTTGGGCTACCTGCGCTTGGGCGGCAGGAATTCCAGCTTGGGCTAACTTCACTTCTGCTTGCGCCGCTGGTATTCCAGCTTGCGCTTCTTGGACCGCTGCTTGGGCGGTGGAAATTGCCGCTACAGCGTTGCTGACATCTCCTTGCGCCTGAGTTGTCTTACCGCTGGTGGTTTGTGAAGCTAAAGCGATATTCGCTTGGGCAGCTTGCGCCTGACCGCGAGCATTTTCTAAGGCTGCTTGCGCTTGTTGGACTTTACTTTCGTAGTCCCGCGGATCTAACTTGACTAACAATTGTCCCGGTTGCACCAGTTGATTGTCGTTCACCAGCACCTGGGTTACAGTTCCGGGGATGCGGCTGCTAACTTGGTGAATGTTTCCCACAACTGTGGCGTTATCTGTTTCTTGGTGGGTAGAGGAATATTGCCAATAGTTATAGCCAAAAGCACCTGCGGCGATCGCACCTACGCCTAATCCTGCCAAAATCAAACCAATGGGTTTTTTACGCTTCGGTGGAACTTCTTTCTCTACCTCGGGAGTGACGACAGGTGCTTGCGCTGTCTCTTTATTGGGAGTGACAACAGGCGCTTCCGTTGTCTGTGCGGTCATAGCTTCTAAAGTTTCTGAATCTTTAATCAATTCTGGTTCTAAAACTGGGGTTCTGTTATCTTTGCGTCCGTTTAAAGTATTGGCACCCATAATTTTTAACTCCTTGCAGAATGATTTAATTAACTGACGTTTATTTAGAATACGTATTATTGATTTACGAGACTTTCTCCGGCTTTTATTTCGTATACGTAATATTTTGCCAAAATAAATCTTAATGTTGCCTCCCCCAGTTGGGTGATTGTGGGACGATACTTAAGATAGGTTAGCGATCGCTCGATTCACGAGTTGGGAAAAGAATTCTCGGTCGGCAGGGGAAATACCGTCCATCGCTTCATCACGGACATTTGCGGCGATTGGAGGTAAGACCGTTTGCAGTTCCTTACCTGCATCCGTTAGCCAGATTCGCCAGATGCGGCGGTCTTGAGTATCGCGTTCTCGACGCACCAAACCCCGTTCTTCCATCCGGTCTAATACCCCAGTTAAAGTACCGCCTACTTGTTTGAGTTTGTCCCCAATACTAGAAGTAGGCAAACCATCTTCTTGCCAAAGACAGCACAAAACCAACCAGTGAAATGGCGTCAAGCCAAAGGGTTCTAGTCTGTCAGTAAACCTGCGTCCAATGAGTTGAGACAGTAATTTGATTCTGTAGCCCAAATTGTATGGTGCCAGATTTTGCTGCCACGGCTCTAAAGCTGGAGATTGATTAGATGTAGTAATCATTTAGTAAAATACTTCGCATACGTAATATTTATATGCTATCTAAATTAGTTGATTTTGGCAATAGCTGTTTTTTAGGGACTGGGAGCGAGGGGTAGAGGAGAAAATCACTAATGACTAATGACTGATGACTAATTTAGTAATTGAATAAACTGGTACTCTTTGACAGTACCGAGACTGCGGTGAGGTCTGGATAATTGAGGGGATTTATCAAGATAAATCCAAGCATAGGCAAAAGGTGGTACTTCGGAGATAGAGTTTACTGGTTTTTCATCAATAGAAATATAGAAATCCAGAAGGACTTGAACTTTATCATCCATGTGCACAAAGTATATCGGATTTGTTTTCAAAATAGAAGCGATCGTACTTTGTTGCAGAAAAATTCTTAAAGCAGGATTATAGTCACTGAACAAGCCTACACAACCCATTGCCGCCAAAGCTAACCAACAGGGAATTAACCAACCTGCAACCCAGTAACGACTCGTGAGAAACTTTTTACCAAAGCGATAACGACCAATCCAGACTACAGGTAAAATTAACCAACCCAACCCCATCGCCAAACCAATAATTGCATACTTACGGATATCAGAACTACCCCAACCAAAAATCGCAAAACTGGCGATGACAAGTAAAACACCAAATCCACCAAAGCCATAACTAAGGTTTCGCGGAAGATTATTTTTAGCAAAAAAATTTAATAATTTCTTTTTACCTTTCTGAAGAGGAAATTGTGGGGGTATTTCTAACTCATAAATTTTGCCTAGCCAGTTTAAACCCACAGATGCAAACAAAGCCACGAACGGATAAAGGAAAAGACTATAGTGAGAGAAACGAGTAGTAAAAATACTAATTTCAATAAATAAGACTAGTGGAAATCCTACGAATAATAAATTGTAGCGAACAGGATGGCGTAAAACCAAAAATAGACCTAAAATTCCAAAAAAAGCCCAGGGGAATGCTTTTAAGGGAATATTCCAGACATAAAATAAGAAATTTGTTTGATAATTGTCATTACCATTAGTACTTTGATATACAAAAAACTTGTACAATTCCTCAAAGCTCTGATTACCATAATGTAACCAACAAAGCCATAACCAAACGAAAGTAGGAATTAAACCGATAAAAAATCCTAAATATAGAATTGGGTTGGTAAGATGACGATGACGGCGATGGTTCCAAATTAAATAAGGTAATAAAGCTATAATTGGCACAAAAATCATAAAGCTTCTAACTAAAAAGCCTAAGCCTAAACTAAAACCAGCAAGCAAAGTCCAAAATTTGCGGGATACGGGATTTAATTCTGCTTTGATAAAAGACAAAATAGCTAAAAGTACCAATAAAACTAAAGGTACATCAGGCGTACTCAATCGAGAATATTGCAACCAGAGAAATTCCACACTTAAAATAGCAGCAGCAAGCCAAGCTAATTTTTTACCCAGGATAATTTTGCCGATTTCATATACAAGCCATAAGCATAAAATTCCTGCAACCATACTAGGAAGACGCGCGCTAATATCATTGATACCAAACAGCTTGTAAGAACTGGCAATTAACCAATAAGGGCCTGGTGTTTTATGATGTGCCTTTTGCCAAGGTGCTATCCAATCACCAGAATCAAACATCAGGCGCGCGCGGGAAGCGTAAAGCGCTTCATCATGTGCTATCAGACTATTATGCCCAGAAGTAAATATTAATAAAGGTAGTATCCAAAGTAATAAACTCAAATAAGGGAATGATGCCAAAAGCAGGATTTTACGCCAAATATACTGCAATAATTGTGATTTATAAAACATTGATATTTGTAATAAATAAATGCTGCAATAAGAAGTCAGAATTCAGAACTCAGAATTCAGAATTCAGAATTAATCAGGCTGAGATACCTAAACTCGATGTTTGTACGGAATTAAGCAAGCATACAATCATTAATTTTTCAACTATTCTGGCTCCTGACTCATGAATGTTTACCACAAACTAGCTCTAAAAGCCACAAATAAAACTTGTTTTACTCCTGACTCCTGAATTCTGACTCCTGACTCCTGACTTCTGCCGTATGTGTCTTAGTTTTATTAAAATATGTTACATAGGGCTGGTTTAAAAATACCTGAAATTGCCGCAATCTTGGAAAAAAGTTATCTACACGAGAGATTTATGCAGCTAAGACCGAACGATCGCCTCAAACTAGATGATACAGACGATCGCTTATTTTATGCCTATCCGCGCTTCGTCACCCATGTCGATGAAGGTTTTATTCAACAGCTAACGGATTTATATCGCGATCGCCTCAAACCCAACACCCGCATCTTTGATATGATGAGCAGCTGGGTATCTCATCTGCCAGAAGAGATGGAATTTTCCCATGTAGAGGGACACGGACTCAACGCCGAAGAACTAGCACGTAACCCCCGCTTCAATCGTTACTTTGTGCAAAATCTCAACGAAAATCCCCAGCTTCCCTTGCCAAACGAAGATTTTGACGCGGTTCTCAATTGCGTATCTGTGCAATACATACAATATCCAGAAGCAATATTTTCTGAAATTCACCGCATCCTCAAACCTGGTGGTGTCGCCATTATCAGCTTTTCCAACCGTATGTTCTTTCAAAAGGCAATTCAAGTTTGGCGCGATGCTTCAGAAACACAACGAGTCGAATTAGTCAAGGGTTACTTCGCTTCAGTTCCAGGATTTACCACCCCAGAAGTTATCGTTCAGAAATCAACATTACCGAACTTTTTACAGTGGTTGGGCGCACCCGGAGGAGATCCGTTTTATGCAGTCATCGCTTACCGCAAGTGAAGAAGGCAGGGAGATGGGGAAATAGGGAAGTGTGGGGAGAAAGAGAATTTATGCCCCCTTTCTTCCCATGCCTTCTGCCTCCTGCCTTCTGCCTCCTGCCTCTTGCCTCCTGCTGTAAATATCCAGCAATCATTATCAAAAAGTAAATTTTCCGGCCAAAATTACTAGCAGCGCAGATAATTGCCTCAAAGCTCAAGTATCAGGAGAATCCAACAATGATTTTATACCGTGGGCGTAGAGTTTTAACTGCGTTGCTACTCTCAGTACTATTGCTGACAGCAGCGTGTAGTCCCAAAACACCGGGACGTTTTGACCAAGCGCAGCAAGAAAGCAGTCGCCAAAAAAGCGGTCAAGCTGTTGCTAAAAACGCAACTCAAGGTAGCGAATTTAACAAATTTTTCCCAGCAGCCAGCGATGGCTACCAGCGGGTGTTTACCCAAGAGAAAAAAGGTTTTGCTGAAGCCAAGTTGAAAAAAGGCGGTAAAGATATAGCTTTGCTGTCTGTTTCCGATACCACCAGCACGCCAGCAGCAGCAGCAAAGTTCTCGAAAAGCACCAAAAAAATTGGTGGTTATCCGGCAGTAGAAATAGGTAGCACGCAAACTGCGATTTTAGTAGGCAAGTACCAAGTAAAAATACTTTCCCGCGATAAGTCATTTACAGCTAGCGATCGCGCAGATTGGATAGAAAAATTTAACCTCAATGGTATAGCCAAACTCAAATGAGCCGCATTGCCAACATCAGCATAATAAACCTGAAATAAGGAGACTTTTGTGAGCAAATCGATTTTTCAGTTGGTTGATGAATTACCAACCAGCGGCTTGACTGTTTCTCTGTTAAAATCGCTCGACTTTGTTGCTCCTGGGGAGTGGCAAAATACAGTTGGTTTCGTCAACACTATTAAGACAGTCACTCTCGAAACAGACGAAGATTTAATTCAGCAAATTGGCGAACGAGCCATTTATTTATTCAATGACAAATCCCAAGGCTATCAAACCGCTTTGTGGCTGTATCAAACCGTTGATAATACAGATAAAGCCCTTGGTGCAGCAGCTTTAGCTAACAAAGTCGGCGAAAAAATTCCTTTGTTAGGTTTTTTAAATTCTGTCACTCCCAAACCTGACAAAGCCCAAACTATCGATTTGACACTAAAATTAGTCGCTGAGTTGATAGCCTTCTGCCAAATTAACGGCATTCCTGGAGACAGTATTGGGGATTTTGTCGCCTCGTTGGGAGAATATAGCGGTGAATCGCTCATCCGTATGGTGGCGTTAGTTTGTGTTGATGGTTTGATACCTCTAGGCCCGGACTTCATCAGCAAAGCAATATCTGGACTCAATCAGACAAATCCCCAGGAATTAGAGCAAAACTCAACTTTCCAAAACATCAAAGATGTGATTCCAGGTAACAATGCTGGCAGCAAACTCAATTTTATCGGCGAAAGCTTTGACTCAGTTAAAGGTTGGATGAGTGGGCTAGTCAACGCCAATAATTTAACTCCACAAAAAGTTGCTCATCACTTGCAAGGTTTTATGGATGTTGCCGACGACAAATTAGACTATCTAGCCGCGTTCTTGGATGTATCGACCAATTATTACGAACACACAGGTACGCAAACTTTGTCACGTCGCTTAATTGAACGGGCGGTAGCTGAGATTTAGGGCAATCGGGGACTGGGGACTGGGGACTGGTGACTGGTGACTAGAGACTGGGGGCTAGTGACTTGGGGCTGGGCATAAGAAGCAGAGGCAAAGACTACTACAACTTCTCCTTTCCTAATCCCCATCTCTCCATCTCCCCACTCCCTAATCCTCAATCCCTAATCCCTAGTCACCAGTCCCCAGTCACCAGTCCCCAATCCCCAATCCCTACTGCGGCAAACGCAAATCTGCGGCGATCGCGTATAAATAAGGTTGAAAAATAGCCAAATTCTCCAGTTTGTCAAACTTACCTGTTTGCGTACCTGAATCAAAGGCAGTGGTAATTACGTAAAGTTTAATGCCATCAAAGGCAACATGACCGATATGTTGCTCTTGTACTCCACCTTGTTGGTTAAGTGCGGCGAAGCCATAGCGCATTCCCTGAAGTTTACCTACTGGTACTGGTTGCGGCGGGTAGGTTGATAAAATAATATCTCTTCCATATTGAGCTTGACGGTCTTTGGCAAAAGTAGCATAGTTATCTTCGACCCAAGCCTTGAGTGCAGCCAAAAGCTGAGTTTGGTATTTAGAACTTTGGTAGTCACTTTGAGAACCAGTTGGAATACCCGCAGTCACAAGTTTCTTCTGAAAATCCGGAATCTTTTCTAATGGGTAAACGTTAATCTCAACTGTACCTAAAACTTTTCCTTTAGAAGAAACACACAACAAGCGCACATTTTCATTACAAATGGCAACTTGCCAGTTAGTTGGAGCGCTAATATTTCCCAGAATTTTCTGCCAGGTATTTCCCTCATCAGCTTTAGAAACTCTTGACACTGCGGGGGGATTCGTCTGTTTGTTTGCAAAAATAAATTTTGCTCCTACCGGGATTAAGAGCAGCAAAATAAAACCTAGTAGTAAATGATAAAGTCGCAACATTTTCCTAAAAATCTCAAGTCAAAGATTGTAGATTAACGAAATAATTCGTAATTCGTAATGGGCTAGGCCCGGCTGCGCTAACGTAATTCGTAATTAATTTAGATTCATTTATATGTATCAGCATAATTGCCGATCGCCAAAGGCAATGGTATCTTAGCGTGTTACTGATGTAATAACTCTAGAACTTTATTTGCGTTTTTTAGTAATGAAATTCAGCGAAATCCTACACCAATTAGGCGATGCAGCTACGGCTCATAGCCCGAACATCAATCCCAACAATGACCCAGACATTACAGGAGTAGCAGCTATTGATGAAGCTACTGTCGGTACTCTCAGCTACGTAGAGGGAACGAAATTTACATCTTTTGTGGCTAAGACCAATGCCAGTGCCTTAATTTTGCCCCAGGATGAAAAAACACAGGAGCTTGCACAAGAACGTGGTATCGTCTGGTTGAGTACTCCCGAACCGCGATTGTTGTTTGCTAAAGCGATCGCCATTTTTTACCAACCATATCGCCCCGTCCCAGAAATTCATCCCACTGCTGTAATTCACCCTACGGCCAAAATTGGTAGCGATGTTTATATCGGCCCTCATGTTGTCATTGAACAAAGAGTAGAAATTGGTAATAGTGCAATTATCCATCCGAATGTAGCGATTTATCCAGACGTCAAAATCGGCGATCGCACTATCTTACACGCCAATTGCACCATCCACGAACGCAGCCACATCGGTGCAGATTGCGTAATTCATAGCGGCGCCGTCATTGGTGCAGAAGGCTTTGGCTTTGTTCCTACCCGTACTGGGTGGTTCAAAATGGAACAATCCGGCTATACAGTCTTAGAAGATGGCGTAGTAATTGGCTGCAATAGCGCCGTTGACCGCCCAGCTGTAGGAGAAACACGAATCGGGCGTGATACAGTAATTGACAACTTAGTGCAAATCGGTCATGGCTGCCAAATCGGTGCTGCTTGTGCAATTGCAGGTCAGGCTGGTATGGCTGGAGGCGTCAAACTTGGGAATCGCGTAATTTTAGCTGGACAAGCAGGAATCGCCAATCAAGTGAAAATCGGAGATGGGGCGATCGGATCTGCTCAAAGTGGCATTCACAGCGACGTTGCACCCGGAGAAATTGTCTCTGGAACTCCCGCAGTCTCCCACAAAATATATCTCAAAGCATCAGCCATTTATAATCGTTTGCCAGATATTTATCAATCCTTAAAACAATTACAGCGTAAATTCAACAATAGCCAGTAAAAGCCATTAGTCATTAATTCTTGGTCTTTTCTCAATGACTAATGACTATTGTATAGATGCGATTAATCGCGTCTCTATAAAGCAAAGCCCAATTTCTCTAACACTGGCTTTGTCGAAACAATATGACGTTCTAAACCCAGTTCTTTTGGACTCACTCCCACAGCCAAAGCAATCAACTGGGGTAAGTGCAACACAGGTAAACCTAGCTTTTCTCCAATTACCTTTTCCACCTCTGGCTGACGAGAATCTAAATTTAAGTGGCACAGAGGACAAGGTGTAACCATACAGTCGGCACCAGAAGCTATGGCTTCTTGAATGTGCATCCCCGCCATCTTAAAAGATTGGGTAGTGGCATAACTAGAAAGCGGCCAGCCACAACATTGCGTCCGACCTCGGTAATAAATTGGTGTTGCACCCACCGCCCGAAACATATTTTCCATTGCTTCTGGGCGGTAAGGGTCGTCATAAGGCATAGACTTTTGAGCGCGGAGGAGATAACAGCCATAAAAAGCCGCGCATTTTAATCCACTTAACTTGCGAGTTACGCGTTTGGTAATTTCCTCTAAACCGTAATCTGTTACCAAGGCATAGAGGAGGTGCTTAACGTCAGTACTGCCGCGATAAGGCGAACAGCCTTCTTTATGCAGCAAACCATTGACTTGTTCGATGTAGGCAGGGTTAGTAGTTTGGCATTCCTTGAGGTGTTCGTTGACATGACCGATAACACCTTGGCAAGTGCTGCAATGTGTCAGTAACGGCAGATTTAATTCTTCTGCAAGGGCTATATTTCTGGCGTTAACTGTATCTTCCAACAGTTGGGAATCTTCTTTAAACGTACCGGAACCACAGCAAGCAGCTTTTTTGAGTTCAATCAGTTGAATACCCAGTGCTTGAGTTAGGGCTTGAGTTGACTGGTAAAGTTCCCGACATGCACCTTGGGCAACACAGCCAGGAAAGTAAGCGTATTTTAGTGTCTGAGATAGCATATAACTATAGTTTGAATTAGAGCGATCGCTCTGGTAGTCTATCGCATTAATTTAGAGGTGTTATAACTGACACAAAGAGAAGTCGCAACTCGGTGGCTTCCCGGGTTTCTGACTTTGGGAGACACTCTGAGGCAAAGAAATTTCAACCTAGCAAAGTTGACTCTCTAGACTACCAGACAATAATCAATCGGAAAACAAAAGCATTTACATACTGTGAGCGATGGCGTACTAAGCCCTAATGTTCAAGCGTTCAAAGAAAATTGATTTCTCCTTGTACCCTTGTCTTTCCCTGTTTTTGTCCTCTTTTGTCAGGGCAGGAGTTTTCTAACAGAAAAACCCTTGGCAGTGTACGGGCGATCGCGCTTGACGATAAGATGTATATGCTCAAAAAAATGTCTCCGATGATGAGGAGATCCTAGCAATTAGTTGAGGAATTTATATCCATGAGCCAAGATGAACTTTTTGAAAAAGTTAAAAAAATCGTCGCCGAACAACTTAGTGTTGATGAGAAGACTGAAATCAAACCAGAATCGACATTTATGGAAGATTTAGGTGCTGATTCCTTAGATACCGTTGAATTAGTAATGGCTTTGGAAGAAGAATTTGATATCGAAATTCCCGACGAAGCTGCCGAAGGAATTCTAACAGTTCAAGACGCAGTAAATTACATTAACGACAAAGTTGCCACATCAGCTTAATTAGGAGTTGGGGATTGGGGATTGGGGATTGGGAAGATTTTTCTCCCGCACCTAGTCACCAGTACCTAGTCACTAATCTCAAATTTTTTGCCTGCTTCGTCTTCAAAAGTGACGCTCCTCCGTCGCTAAGGCTGCGCTAACAGATCGCCGCAAGTCGGCGCTTTGACGCCAGGTGCTTCAAGTCGGGAAACCCGCCGAACGCACTGGCTTGACTCTTCGCTTTTTCGCCACCTTTAACTGAATCATGACAGATTTTACACGTAAACGCGTTGTTGTAACTGGTGTTGGCGCGATTACACCTATTGGTAATACACCAACAGAATATTGGGATGGATTATTAAGTGGACGCAATGGTATTGACTACATCACAGCTTTTGATGCGTCTCGCCATGATTGCCGCATTGCTGGTGAAGTGAAAAATTTCGATCCACATGACTATTTGGATCGCAAAGAAGCCAAGCGTATGGATCGATTTGCCCAATTTGGGGTTGCAGGAGCAAAACAAGCAATATCTGACGCGCAGTTAGTTATCAATGACTTAAACGCCGAACAGGTAGGTGTCATGATCGGTTCTGGTATTGGTGGCATCAAAGTATTAGAAGATCAGCAAACTATCTACCTTAACCGCGGCCCAGATCGCTGTAGTCCATTCATGATACCGATGATGATTGCCAATATGGCAGCAGGGCTAACAGCAATTCACACTGGTGCTAAAGGGCCGAATTCCTGTGCTGTCACAGCTTGCGCCGCTGGTTCCAACGCCATTGGAGATGCTTTTCGCTTAATTCAAGGGGGATATGCTCAAGCAATGATTTGCGGCGGCACAGAAGCGGCTGTCACACCATTGTCTGTAGCTGGATTTGCTGCTTGTAAAGCGCTTTCTTTTCGTAATGACGATCCAGCTCGTGCTTGCCGTCCCTTTGACCGCGATCGCGACGGCTTCGTTTTGGGTGAAGGTACAGGAATTTTAATTCTAGAAGAACTAGAACACGCCCTGAGTCGCGGCGCTCGCATTTATGCCGAAATGATCGGCTATGGTATGACCTGTGACGCTTATCACATCACCTCCCCCGTACCCGGTGGGCTAGGCGCAGCTAGAGCCATAGAACTGGCGATGAAGGATGCAGGAATAACCCCCGACCAAATCAGCTACATTAATGCTCACGGCACCAGCACGCCAGCAAACGATTCTACTGAAACCTCAGCCATCAAAAAAGCCTTGGGCGAACATGCCTATAAAGTAGCAATCAGTTCCACTAAATCGATGACTGGTCATCTTTTGGGCGGTTCTGGAGGTATTGAAGCAGTAGCGACAGTACTGGCGATCGCTAACGACGGCATCCCTCCAACAATCAACCTCGAAAATCCCGATCCAGACTGCGACTTAGATTATGTGCCCAACTCTAGTCGCGCCCAAAAAGTAGAAGTGGCACTATCCAATTCTTTCGGTTTTGGCGGCCATAATGTCACACTAGCCTTTAAGAAATACCTGTAAAAAAGTCAAAATCCAGAATTCAGGAGTCAGAATTCAGGAGTTGGCAGTGCCTCAGGAGTGAAGAATTAAAAGTTCTTATATTCTCTCCCCTGCTGCAAGAGCCTCTCCACCCTCCTGTCTACTAAAATGACAGTCCCAAAAGTACTATAGATATCATTCTGGTATGAGCCAAGCGTTCAGCATGACCCAATTATCAGCTTGATCGATCACCTCACACTCCCAAGATCCCGCTTGTCCATCGACAATCGAGAATGGGATGATAAAGATACTGTGGGAAATTTTAATCAGAGTTCAGTGATTAATAAACAGTTAACAAGTTGATATGGGATCGACCCAATAAATCAAACTGTTAACTGCCAAAAGTAACCCCACCAAGAGTGAGAGCTACCAAGAGTGCTAACCCGTCGTTAAAAACAATCTTATTATGGCTGTTGCAACCCAATCCCTCGAAGAACTTTGTATCAACTCGATCCGCTTCTTGGCTATTGACGCCGTAGAAAAGGCAAAATCGGGACACCCAGGGCTGCCGATGGGCGCGGCTCCCATGGCCTTTGTACTATGGGATCGATTTTTGCGGTTTAACCCCAAAAATCCCAAATGGTTTAACCGCGATCGCTTTGTTTTGTCCGCAGGTCATGGCTCGATGTTGCAGTATGCCCTGCTCTACTTAGCAGGCTTCGACAGCGTATCGATTGAAGATATCAAGCAATTCCGTCAATGGGAATCGAAAACTCCCGGACACCCAGAAAACTTCATGACCGCAGGCGTGGAAGTCACCACTGGGCCGCTAGGTCAAGGAATTGCCAATGGAGTCGGTTTGGCTATAGCAGAAGCACACCTCGCCGCTAAATACAACAAGCCTGATGCCAAGATTGTTGACCATTACACCTACGTAATTTTAGGTGACGGTTGCAACATGGAAGGTATTTCCGGTGAAGCTTGTTCTTTCGCAGGACACTTGGGATTAGGTAAACTCATCGCTCTGTACGACGACAACCACATCTCCATCGACGGTTCCACAGATGTGGCATTTACCGAAGATGTTTCCAAGCGCTTTGAAGCTTACGGTTGGCATGTCCAACACGTTGCTGAAGGTAACACTGACCTAGATGGAATTGCCAAAGCAATAGAAGCAGCCAAAGCTGTCACCGATAAACCTTCTTTTATTAAGGTAACAACCACCATCGGTTACGGTTCCCCCAACAAAGCAAACACCGCTGGCGTTCACGGTGCTGCTTTGGGTGGAGACGAAGTAGCATTAACTCGTAAAAATTTGGGTTGGGAATACGAGCCTTTTGTAGTTCCCCAAGACGCCCTCAACCATACACGCAAAGCTGTAGAACGCGGCGCAAGCTATGAAGACGAGTGGAACAAAGCATTTGCTGACTACAAAGCTAAGTATCCCCAAGAAGCAGCTGAATTTGAACGCTACGTAACCAGCAAATTGCCGGATGGTTGGGATAAAGTACTACCCACTTACACCACAGAAGATAAAGCCGCACCTACCCGCAAACACTCGGAAACCTGCCTCAACAAACTAGCAGCAGTTTTACCTGAGTTAATCGGTGGTTCTGCTGACTTGACCCACTCTAACCTTACCGAAATCAAGGGTAAAGGCGACTTTCAAAAAGGGCAATACCAAAATCCCAACATCCACTTTGGTGTTCGGGAACACGGTATGGGTGCTATCTGTAATGGTATTGCGCTACACGGTTCGGGATTAATTCCCTACGGCGCTACCTTCTTGATCTTCACAGATTACATGCGTGCTGCCATCCGCTTATCTGCCCTATCTCAAGCTGGGGTAATTTGGGTGATGACTCACGATTCCATTGGCCAAGGTGAAGACGGCCCAACCCACCAACCCATCGAAACTTTAGCTTCCTTACGCGCTATTCCTAACTTAACGGTGATTCGCCCCGGAGACGGCACAGAAACCTCTGGTGCTTATAAAATAGCGATCGAAAGAGCAAAGCAGAATGCTCCTACTTTGTTGGCATTCACCCGTCAAAACGTACCCAACCTGTCAAGCACTTCCATTGAAGGCGTAACCAAGGGTGGTTACACAGTGTTTGATTCTGAAGGTACACCAGAGTTGATTATCATCGCCACTGGTTCAGAATTGAGCCTCGCCGTCACCGCAGCCGAAAAACTCACAGCCGAAGGCAAGAAAGTCCGTGTTGTTTCCCTACCTGCATGGGATTTGTTTGAAGCACAGGACGCAGCTTACAAAGAGTCTGTATTGCCGAAAGCTGTCACCAAGCGCTTGGCTGTAGAAGCTGGTTCTAGTTTTGGCTGGCACAAGTATGTCGGTACTGAAGGCGACATTATTAGTATCGATCGCTTTGGTGCTTCCGCCCCAGGTGGTGTTTGTCTAGAGAAGTTTGGTTTTAGCGTTGATAACGTGTTAGCTAAGGCTAAGAAATTGTTGGGTTAATAGCAACAGAATATTCTCTTATTCTTTGGGGTGGGTATTTTGCCCGCCCTTTTTTTATTTTTTAAACGCAGAGGAGCGCTGAGGTCAACGCAGAGGTTCGCTGAGGATGATTGTTTATAATTGAAGTAATTTAGTAAATCATTGGGAGGAAGTTATGCAGGAAATTTCGAGGGACAAACAAGAACTTCTAGCCCGGATTACAAAAATAGTAGAAAATTTGATGCGGAAAGATAGTAGTTATCAATATTATCTAGATAAAAATAAAGCAATTAAAATGATATTTAAATATTATTCTGAGAAAGTTTCGATGGAGGAATTAAAAGCTATGCCCGATTTTAAATTAACAGGATTTGTCGAAGGAGATCTGATGACTTTGCTATTAATTGAAGGGGAAGACGATATAGACCTCAAGGAAACAGGCTATGTCTAGATATACTAAGATTCTGACCAGAAGAATGTTTTTTGTTTTACAAAATTTAATATAATGATTAAGCACAGGGTAATCGCGTTACAATTTACGATACACTATATTTATCTAGTACTATTGTACTAAATTGTTCAAAAGTTACTATTTATACTGAGAGGCAGTATGAAAGCAGAGCTTCTCAAGAGATTTTTTAGAGCGATCGCTAGTTCAGATCAAGAGGCGATTGATAAGCTGACATATTTAGTAATTGAGGAAGAACGCAGTAAGGGACATACTCTCTTAGCTGATCAGTTAGAGAATATCACTAAAAAAAGCTACAAAGAGAAGTCTACCAACATCAGCAAACCTGCTTCTTCTCTTCGAGACGCTACGCGAACAGTACCAGAAAACTTAGAGACCTTAACTGAATTACCAACCAGTAAGCGATTTAATCTTCCTCTAGTAACTATCATACCGAGGGAGAAACTACGGCATCACATGGTGTTGCCTAAAAATATTGAGAAACGTTTTTGCCGAATTGAACGCGAGTATGCAGCAAGAGACAGGTTGGCTCATCATGGACTGCGTTACAGACAAAAAATTCTTTTATATGGGCCACCTGGTTGTGGAAAAACGCTAGGAGCAGAGCGTCTAGCTTGGAATACTGGTTTACCACTACTGAAAGTTCGATTTGATGCAATGGTATCGTCTTTTTTAGGTGAAACTGCAACCAATTTGAGACTTGTATTTGAGGATGCTTCCAAAAATCCATGTTTGTTGTTTCTGGATGAATGTGACTCGATTGCTAAGTCCAGAGAAGATTATCAAGAAGTAGGAGAAATTAAGCGAGTAGTAAATACATTTCTTCAAATTTTGGATGAGTATCAACCGTCTTCTGGACTTTTAGTCGCAGCAACTAATCTGAATAAATCTCTAGATACTGCTCTTTGGAGAAGATTTGATGACTTAATTGCAGTACCCAAACCAGGAGAACAGGAGCTAGAATTTATACTAAAGGAAACACTATCTGCAATTGAAATAGGATCTATCAATTGGTCAAGGATCATTGAGCAGATGAAAGATTTTTCTGCGGCTCAAGCCGTGAGGGTTGCACAAGATGCTGCTAAACGAGCAATCCTTGAGCGAGAGGAGCTAGTGATTCAAGAACACTTAGAAGAAGCAATCGCAGAAATCCAAGTTTCCTAGTATTAATTTTTGGTGTCTAGAGCAAAAATGGTTGAAAGTTCTCAGGGATTTCCGCATATCCGGCTTAGGCTGACAACAGAAGGACGTGCTGCATCGCCACTAGGTGGGTTAAGAAGACATCCAATAACAGTTGCTAATTTGAATAATCGCCAGGAACATGGAAATAAACTAAAGGTTTCAATAAAAACTTTGATATTTGATTGGCAAGATTCTCAAAAAAAACGTGAAGAAAAGAAAAAAGATAAACTTCCCTATCCTATTGCACTTATTTTAAAGATAGATCCTTCTTCTTTTGATGTAGACCGACTACAAATTTATGGCATCGAAGTAATTGCTGATTTGGAAGATGGATGTATTCTTGGTATTTCCTTTGATATAGAACTAAATGAGTTGCAAAAAAAGATAGAAAAATTTATTAATCAAGAATTTGGTGGTAATAAAATTGCAGAAATATGGGAAATTTTAGATAGTAGTAGAAAACTTCAATATATTCTTGATCAAAATTTAATAGAACATTGGTATCAAATTAAAGATGACCATATATATACTGTTGATGTAGGAATATCTTGTATAGGAAGTAAACCTTTACTTCCCAATTATCCAAAACGTAAGCCTGATGAAAGTGATACACAATTTATTCAAAGAATCAATACTTGGATGAAAAAACGTCATTTAATAGAGCAGGAACGCGACGAAATTAAGTCACAAAGAGAAGAACAATTTAAAGCTTTTATTCAAGAATATAAAGGAATTTATTTAAAAAAGGCTGACGAAGATATTCCTAATTTAGCCCAACTACCAGACAGTTTTTCTTGTCGTATTCAGATAAAAGGGCAAGGATTAAAAGATTTAGTTTTTAACTTTCCATATATTTTTGATATTAGTTTACATAATGAAAATGTAGATAATAATTCAGACAGTTCCTCAATAAAAAATGATCAAATAATTTGTCAACTAAAAGAAGATTATATTGCTGAGATTGTTAACGAACAAGAATTTAGTGAATTTCAGAAAAAGCTAGTAAAACTTTTCACAATAAATTTTGTGAATAAAAAAATTTCTAATATTTGGGAAATTTTCGATGGAACTAAAAAAACTGAATACATTCTTTCTCAAGAATTAATAGAGCATTGGAATCAAGTTAAAGATGCTCAGATATATACTGTTGATGTAGGATTATCCTGTATAGGAAATAAATATCAATTTTCTGACTACCCAGTACAAGAAGATAATGAAAATAACTTGCAGTTTATTCAAAGAGTTAATAACTGGATTAATCAACGTAATTTATCCTATGAACAATGGGATAATTGTAAATATGAAATTGAGGAGCAATTTATAGATTTTGTTCAAAATAAAGAGTATGAGGGAATAGTTATAAAAAATACTGATGGATATATTAATAAATATGCTCATATACCAGACTGTTTCTTATGTAGGATTCAAATTTGCGGTAAAGGATTAAAAGATTTACTTTTCTATTTTCCGTATATTTTTGATGTTAGTGAACCAAATGAATTTGTAGAACTTATTCAAAAAGAAAATTCTTATGATGTTTTTTCCCTCCTATTTAAACTAGAACCTCCAAAATTAAACGCTCCTAAAATATGTATTATAGATAGTGGTATTCAAGAAAGACATCCATTACTAAAAGTAGCCATTGACACAGCAAACTCTATATCTTTGGTTCCTGGAGAAATAGATAAAACTGCTGATTATGTTAATGGTGGACATGGAACTAGTGTAGCTGGTGCTGTTCTTTATCCAAGAACAATACCTCGTACAGAAAGTATAAACACTCTTTTCTGGATTCAAAACGCAAGAGTTTTAGATAAAAATTGTAAATTACCTAAGCAACTATTTCCACCGAATCTTCTAGATGAAATTGTAGAAATTTATCAAACAAAAGCAGGAACAAGATTATTTAATCATTCTATTAATGCTTCTGTTCCTTGTAGAACTCGATATATGAGTGCTTGGGCATCAGCTATTGATAATCTAACATGGCAAAAGGATATTCTCTTTATTGTCTCAGCAGGAAACTTACCTCTAGATGATAGAATTAGCTTTACAAGAATATCTATTCAAGAACATCTTACTGCAAATCGAAAATATCCAGATTATTTATTGGAAAGTTCCTGTAGAATTGCTGATCCAGCACAAAGTTTTCAAGCTTTAACAGTTGGTTCCATTGGTTCAAATTCTTATAATTCACCACCTTATTCTTCCATTGCACAAAAGGATCAACCCTCAGCTTTTTCATGTTCTGGATTAGGAATTTGGAATACTATTAAACCGGAAGTAGTTGAATATGGTGGAGATTTAGTAAAAGATGAAGGTACACCTCCAACTATTACTACCTCTAAAGATGTTTGTCCCGAATTAGTACGGTCAACTTTGAACGGTGGCCCAGCACTTGCTTCTGATAATGTTGGAACATCATTTGCAGTACCAAAAGTCAGCCATATTGCTGCACGTATAGCTGCTGATTTACCTAATGAAAATTGTCTCCTTTACCGTGCCTTAATAGTGCAATCAGCAAGGTGGCCTGAATGGACAATGGCAGATGATGTTAATAAACTGCATGTTCTTCGTCAAATTGGTTATGGTCTTCCCGATGTTGATCGTGCTTTGGGTAATGCTCCTAATAGGATCACTTTAATGACAACAGGAGAGCGCCGTATTGTAGCTAAACAAGCTCATATTTACCAAGTAAAACTACCAGAAAAATTACGTTCTCCAGGAGAGTCATTTAAAATTCTTGTGGAAGTTACTTTATCGTACAAAGCTCAACCACGTCGAACCCGCAGAAATCGCCGGAAATATCTTTCAACTTGGCTTGATTGGGAATGTAGTAAAAAAGGAGAAGATCCAGAACGTTTTCTGAAAAGGGTTTTGAAAGAGTATGATGCTCCAGAGGATGCAGAAAAGGGAGAGGGCATTTTTAAATGGATGCTAGGAAAACAAAATAATCACGGAATAATTAAAGATGTATCCAGAAGTGCAGGAACCCTTCAAAAAGATTGGGCTGCTGTAGATTCATTTGAACTTACAGACGCATTTTCTATTGCAGTAGTTGGACATGAAGGTTGGAACAACGATCCAGACGCTAGCGTTCCATACTCTTTAGTTGTGAGTTTTGAAGCAATACAAGCTGATATTCCAATTTATACATCTATTGTTGAGGCTCAAGTTGAAGTTGAAACAGAGGTTCAAACGCAGGTAGAAGCTCAATCGCTATTTTAGGTAAGTGAAGCCCATCACCCCTACGCCCTACAAAAATGCCATATTACATATTAACCCCCCAAATCTAGGAGGTTCCCATGACCTCAGCACAAACACCACTCGGTATTGAATCAAGCCTACCAGACCATACGCAGCTACCAGAATCTGACGGCAATTTTGTGAAAAACCTGCAAGAACATCCTCAAAGCATATTGCTCACAGATTCAATTGAACCAATCTTGCAGAAGTTACATTCCGATGGACAATATTGCATTGGACAAGATAGCGGTATCTATTGGCGAATTACTGAACCACCAGAAAAAGGTGCGGAAGCACCAGATTGGTTTTATGTGCCAAATGTCCCCCCGACTTTGAATGGTCAAGTACGCCGTTCTTATGTATTGTGGCAAGAGTATGTAGCACCTTTAATTGTCTTAGAATTTGTCTCTGGTAATGGCGACGAGGAAGAACGAGACAAAACACCAATTACAGGTAAGTTTTGGGTTTATGAGCAAGCAATTAGAGTTCCCTTTTATGGCATTTATGAAGTGAAAAAAGCTAGTGTAGAGGTGTATCAATTGCTTAGGGGTGAATATGAGCTAGTACCTGCTAATGAACGCGGACATTATCCGATTGAATCAATGGGTGTAGAATTAGGAATCTGGCAAGGTCGCTATCAAAATTTAGAATTACCTTGGTTGCGTTGGTGGGATAATCAAGGCAATATGCTAAAGACAGGATGGGAGCGTTCAGAACGCTTGGCTGCTAAACTCAGAGAATTAAATATTAACCCTGATGAGTTAGTTTAACTATTTTGCTAATTATCTTTGGATAGATACGGTAAACGCCATCCAGTTTGCGATCGCAAATCAAACTCTCATATCCGAAAGACTTCATTTCGTATTTAATTTATTTTGTCAATGCCTAGTTATGATAAATACCTACTGTATAGGTAAGACCTTCTCTAGACTGAGTAGAACTTCATGCTTTTAGTAGAAGTAGGTATAACTTTATCAATGTCACTATATATATGTTCTCAAACAATAAATGGTTGCTGTTGTCCAAACGAAAAAATCAGATTTCTCTGACTCCAGTAACTTTGAACTTGATTCAATTGTTTGATGTTTTGAGAAGGTTAAGACAATGAATACAATCCTAAAGCGGACACTTCTACCCAGCCTCATGGCTGCAAGTTTAGCTGGCGTTACTTTAGTACCTGCTAAACCAGCTGCTGCTGACGACCAAGTACTACGGGATATCGGTATTGGGGCTGCTGCCAATGTGGTCACCGGAGCTATTAGGGGAAATGGTAGTTTCTTAGGTAATGCTGTTAAGGGTGGTGCCACTGGTGCAGCCGTAAATGGTGCAAATGGACTAAGAGGCGATCGCCGTCACCGTAGTGCTGCTCAAGATATCGGAGTTGGTGCAGGTGCTAGCGCATTAACTGGCGTAATTACTGGCGATAAAAAAGATACCCTTGGCAATGCTGTTGATGGTGCAGCAGTGGGTGGAGCAATCCATCTTCTCACCAATGGCAAATAAACATTAGGAAGTTATCCTTTCGCTAATTCTCTCCTTTTAGGATGAGTACGTTCAACCCCCCTTTCCTATTAGGAAAGGGGGGTTAACGGTCTAGATTTAGATTAAGATATACAGCCGATTCCCAGCAAAGTGAGGTAGGTAAACTTAGCCTCAAAACCTGGTATCAATTTTATTTTAATTCTGAATTCTGGGTTCCGAATTCTAAATTATGCTGTATTTATCTGTGAAATTCAGATAACTTAATAGTCAAATCTTGCCCTTTAATGCCTTTCTAAAATTTCGACGGTAGGATTGATTAGTAATAAATAATGCTGGCCAAAGCAAAGATAGACCAATGCGATTGGTCAAATTTGGATTAAAATTAGTCCGTTCAAAGCCAGTCCAAAACTTCCAAACGCCACCTACATAAACGACTCCTAAGGCAAAAAGAATAAAGTTCATTCTCATCAACTCCGTTAGTAACTGACAGAATTTAAATTAAGTTTTAGCACACGAGGTAAGTAGTTCATAACTAACACCGAAAAGGTATCATAAACTCCTCAGTCTCTGAAGTCTAAGCCAATTCATGACAGGTTCTCTTATTCCAGTGTAAAGTAGCCTTACCCATCACAACTACTTCTCAGCGATCGCAAGCCGATCGAAGGACGCAAAAGGTTGATTTTTGGGCGTTTTAGCGACACATTCTGCTTGTAGAATAATCAAACCTTTAGTTGCTATAACAGAACAGCTTTACAAAAGCCTAAGAAAGCAGAATTAGTTCCTTGCTTTAGCTCTTTGGCATAATCTGGCTGACAACTATAACAATCTTTCGCACATTCTTCTTAAGCTTCATCTACCCAATAAAGATAATATCGTTCGCTATCGACCCAGTTTCTTTCAAAATCTTTAATCGGCACAATTTTCAAATCATTGCGCTTGATATCCAATTTTTTATTTAAAATCAACAAAATTTTCTTTTGCTCAGCTTGATTTTTTAGTAAAGAATTAACTTGGTTTAATATCTCAGCTTGCTCAACATCTTTACGACCTTTATTAAATAGGGTAAAACTGCCCATTTTTTGCAACTCGGGATAGTAAAACTTTCGATTCAGATAACCCGATAAAGGAGCCATATTCGCATCTCGGCTGGCAACAATAAATTCATTATCTAACCCAGCTTTTTGAAGATATTGAGATGTTTCTTTGCTTGCAGAATATGGTAAAACTAAATCTCGTGAAAAACTATAAACACCTCCCAAAAACTGGGCATAAAGAATTAACATCAAAGCAAGATGATGCCATTTATCAGCCCGAATAAGTGTAAGTGAATTGGGACGAACAGAAAACTTATTTAATAAAAGGGAAGAATCTTGAAAATAACTTCCCAACCATAAAGATGCTATGAAAATTAAATAGAAATGTCCAAAATGTCGAGGCATACCTGGAAATCTCAAGTATGTAAAGGTCAATAATATTAAGTTTCCTATAATATATAAAAATACAGCAGTTGGTTTTTTGGATAATTTAATTAAAGTTAGACTTACAATGATTAAAGCAATTATCGTGCAAATAATTAAATCTAGCCAGCTTTTGTGTTGGGGAATAATTAATAAATAACTACCAAATATTCTACCAATGCTTCTCAAAAAATGCCGAAAATTTAATTCCATTATCCAACCATTATTTAACCCACCATAAAGATAACTATCTGCTGGAGGAGTAATAATATAAATACATAAAGTAAAAGAAAATATAATAATTAAAATACTTAAAAATAAGTCATATTTTTTACTTTGTTGAAAATAATTGTTGCGATGTTTGCTATCAAAACAAAATTCAGCTAGCAAAGTTAATACTAAAGAAAATGATACAAGTAAACCATACGCACTACTGTTTGCTAGTAAGCCTAATAAAATTGCCAAATAAGCATAAGTTATTTTTCTGGATGAAAAAATTGTGCAGAACGTAAAAACAAATAACATGCTAAAAGCATAGTTTCGAGAAATTAAAAGATATTCGTAAAAAGCAAAATAACCAAAGGAAAATAGAAGTTTCTGTCGATAGTTAAAAGGACTATAAAGGCAAAAAAGACTCACTGAAACAACAGTAATTACCCAATGAAAAATTTGCACTATCGCAGGGTTATCAACTATTTTTCTCAGAAATGCCAGAGAAAAATACCATAGAACAGGATGACCTTCATAACGAATATTTGCAATCAAATCCCCAAAAGATTTACTATCTCTGACAATAAGCCAGGGATTGAGTTCATCTCGCCACATCGAATGGTTGAGAATACCTATTAAACCAAGCGTTGAAAAAATAATTATAATAAACCAAGGAGAATTAAAGGGTAATCTCGAAGTATATTTGATGATTTTGTTGTTTAACATTTTTAATGCAAAGTTAAATTGATTTTGTTCAAATTTACCTTAGTTTGTAAAGGGTTTTATTTATTATTTGTAAAAGATAAGCTCAACCGTGAAATTCTTTGAATGAGCAGTTTTTACCTTCTACCTTCTGGCTCATTTCTACTGATAATTTTCTGGCATACTCACTGGCGACAACCCAGCGATCGCTCGTAAGTTTTGGCAACGAATCAATTCGGTAAAATTTAAACTGGAACGCCTTTCAATTTTGGCTACTGCTTCAATTGCAGATAACAAATGCTGTGCGGCTTCAACTTCTGAATAACCGCGACGCTGTGCTACCCGAATTGCTGCTGCATCAGCGTTTAATTCTGATTCTTGAGATTTGTTAGTCCGCCAAATGCGAACAAAAGCGATCGCACTTAAGCCTCCTGCTACGGTTACACCCACCACATCTGATTGTGCTGCTTCCAATAATCCACCCAACAACCCAGCCAGCACTACACCTTGATAAATATCGGGTTTAAACCACTTCACACCCGTTAACCAGCTTACCACGTGCAACAGCAGCAAATCTCTTTGCGGCTTTGTCAGGCGACGCCACAAATCGAAATTAATGTATATCGGTCGCGCCTGATTCCAGGGTTGAGGAAAGGAGGCGTCAATCACTTTTGCTTGTTCCGGCTTGCTAACAATTTTTGTCGTCATCCGGCCAGAAGCAGGCATCACATCTAATAGACGGCGAATTTCAGCATTTGGCTCCATAATTTTAATTATTAGCCATAATGTCCATACTGACTAGTTCCTAAAATATCAAGTTTTTGATAATTGATAATAGTAAGATAGGTAATACGCCTATACAAGCAGAATTTTATAGATTTGTGGGGTCTAGCTTGAAGAGAAGACTTTTTATGTTAACCTGTGATTTGTAATCTCTGGTTAATATGCTTAAAAATAAGTATTTTATTGGTGAAAGCTTCTATAAATTAAGAATTATCAATAATATCGCTAAGTTTTTAAGAATGTGTTTTTCATTTGATTGAATTACACTAATCTCCACTATTACTCCCTACTTCTTGTCCTCATGATGGACGCTTTTGCTCCCTTCCCACCTGAATGGACAAATCAGGCAATACATGCTTATAAATTTTGCTGTCCTAGCTGCTCCTCAAGTAGCCTGGAAGCAGAAAAAGTTTGGTTAAATCGGCGATCGCCTGTGCTGACAGAAGACCGTCGTCGTAAATGGCAAGAATTCTATTATTGCCACTGTGGTTGTGTGTGGTGGGCTTGGAGTAGCGATCGCCCTCCAAAAGATGGATCGAATTCTCAAGATTATAATTCTACATAGCTAATTTTTTCCTAAACAAAACCCCACCTTCAGGTGGGGTTTTGTTTAGTTAAATTCTCAGATTTTAGAAGGTGAAGGTAGTACGCAGGGTACCTACATAAATGTTGTCGTTAGCATCGTTGTGTTCTGGATTGAAGATTACCAACACACCAGGAGTGATTTGCAGGTTGTCAGAAACCTTGAACTTGTAAAGACCTTCTAAGTGATAAGAGGTATCATCGTCTAAACCAACGTTGGCTGCAACATCTTTGATGCTACCATCAGTGACTCTAGGTGATTGACCAAAGATAACTCCTAAGACATTGCCTTCTCCACCAAAGTCTCTCAAAGCAAGCGCTCCAGCCCAGTACCAAAAATCTGCATCTGTACCGGCATTAGGGCCAGTTTTAGCATCAGCAGTTGTATAACCTCCCCAACCACTCAGAGCCAATTTAGGGCTGAATTGGAAAGTAGCCTCTACACCATAGTTGTTGGATAGAGTACGAGTGCCAGCTCCAAAAGGACTGTTAGCAAAAGTACTACCTGTACCTTGGAAAAGGTTGTTAGCAATAGTATCAGTTTGATAAGTACGGGCGTAGCTTAGACCAATATTAAACGCTTTGTTAGGTTTGAAACTTAACTGACCAAAGATAACGCTATCACCATTGAACACACCGCTATTAACAGCAGGGTCGTTAGCAGTTCTAGCTAAATAAGCACCACTCA
The DNA here is from genome assembly GCA_034530875.2 of Nostoc sp. DedSLP01. Classification (GTDB taxonomy): domain Bacteria; phylum Cyanobacteriota; class Cyanobacteriia; order Cyanobacteriales; family Nostocaceae; genus Nostoc. Next base: position 113,360 of record JAVRCJ020000006.1, on the reverse strand, counting down.
AACTGATCGGCCCGTTAGGGTTGAAAGTAACAGTCAAACCAGCACCACCTTGACCTTGGCGATAGATGGGGCTGAAACGTCCGTACCGAGAGAGCGCACCTCTACCAGAACTAGCAAAGTCAGGGTTGAAGGTATTAACGTTTTCGTACAATTCAGCACCAGTAGCATCAACTTTAACGCGTACTGCATCGCTGAAGTTGAATGCATAGTTGATTTTATCGAACACAACAGAGTTGCCGCTATTACCGTCATAGCCCAGCCGGGTCATGTTAGTACCAGTTACACCGGCGTTAGAGATGATGTTGCCAGCATTCATCCGGATTTGCAACTGATCTGTACCATAAAAGCTGCTGTACAAGTTCAAACGAACCCGGTCATCAAAAGTGGTGTTGGCATCTAAGTCTTGAGTTGGATCGCCGGCTGCAACTGCTCTTGTATCGCCAAAAGCTTGAGATACGTTGAAAATTGCTTCCCCAACTAGCTTGGTGGTGGTAGAGAACTGATTGGCTTCTAATTCAGCAGTGCGAGCTTCTAGGGCATCTACACGACCACGCAAGGTTGCTAATTCAGCAGAAAATTCTTCTTGTAAGCGCTGTAAGGTAGCTAAGTCTTGTTTGCTTACCAAGTCAGCAGTAGCTGTAGCAATCAGTTCGTTAACTCGGTCTAAACAAGCATTCAAACCTGCGGCAAATTCATAACGAGTCAAAGCACGGTTACCGCGATAGGTACTATTGGGATAACCTGCAATACAACCGTAGCGCTCAACCAAGGATTGTAAAGCTTGAAATGCCCAATCTGTAGGCTGAACGTCGGAAAATTGAGAAACAGATGTTACCTGATCGATGTTGTTAGTCTCTTGAGCTTCAGATAACTGAGCAACATTTGTAATTTGCTCGTTAACTTCAGCTGCAAAAGCGCTATTTGCAGCGAAAAATGTAGCAGCTAGAACAGCCGGACTAACTTTAATAAGATTCCAGAATTGCTTTGTCATGTTATTACTTTCACTCACACCTATTAATCCAAACTCATAGTAAAATGCTTAAAACACTTTACTTTTGGGTTATTTCACACAAAATCACAGCACCGATTATACATTATCTTCTGTGATTAATACAAGCAAATTAATATACTGCTGAATTCAAATTACTAATTATTTAATTTTGGTGACACTAAAATAATGCGACGCTTGTGACGTAAAATTACTCCTTCTTCCTCTAACTGTTGTAACAGCCGCGTTATTGTTACTCGCGTTGTATTTAAAACTTCTGCAATATCCTGATGGGTAATATTGATATCTATCACCTTGCCTTTATCTATGTCGCGCCCAAATTTCTCACTTAACCACAGCAGAAATTGCCATAAGCGTAAGGAAATTCGTTTACGATGTACTATGCCTAATAGATGCTCGGCTTGTTGAATGTGAGACAATAAAGCATTGACATCTTGATGCCACAATTCAACTGGGACAATGCTGACTTCTACACTTGTCAGACATTCGATTTGATATGGTCTAATTTTAGATAAACCATTGCCAATTATATCTCCTAGCCCCCAATAACCAAGAGTAATGAACGTTCCATCTTCATCCCAAGTTAGGGTACGAACTGCACCACGTTCAATGCGCCAAAGTACATCATTGCGAGGCGGAATTACTTCTCTACGTGTAAAGAAATAGTGCGATACCTGTTCTTTTACAGCAGGATTGTTTGACACCGCACAAGAGTTGGGAGTGAGAATTGTGGAATACATCACTAAAGTAGTCACCGAGACTATTTGAAGTATTTAACCTGACAATTATAAAAAATCTAATATTTTTTAGATTAGATATTTATATAGGAATCTGACTTGATTCATGAAATTATTTGCGTAAACAGGGAGTAGGGAATGGGGAGTAGGGAGTGGAAAAGAAGCCTTGTTTGGGCGTACTGATTTTTTTTCATAAATCAATATGAGTCCTATATAGCAATCCTGTTAGGAGTTACAAATAAATCTACTCCCCATTCCCTATTCCCTACTCCCTCCCTCTATAAGTAGTTTTACAAATTAAATAGGATTGCTATATATATGCCAAAGTTATTGCAAAAACTAGCAGGCAAATCAAAAATTTTTCATGAGAATAGCTTTTGGTTTGAGCTAACTATTACTGAGATAAAACAGAATTTATCTAGCTGTTTGCCTACTACTTTAATTGTGCAAGTTTAAGAAAAGGTAAGCTTTTTGTAAAAAGAATTATTTAACTTAATTTTCTGATATTTATTTCAAAGCCATATCATTGACAAAAATCTATACAATAGGGCTTAATTTAAATTAGCCTGTGCCTTTTTTGCAGCCTCAGATGAATTAAGAACGTTGACCAGTGACAATATATGCTACTCTTTGTCCGATATTAGTTGCATGGTCTGCCATGCGTTCTAGACAACGAATCGCCAGTGCCAGCAGTACAATTGGCTCGACGACGCCTGGCACATCGCGTTGTTGGGCTAAAGTTTGATAAACGCGATCGTAGGCATCGTCTACAGTATCGTCGAGGTGCTTTAAACCGCGCCCACCTGCTTCATCAAAATCAGCTAAAGCCACTAAGCTAGTAGCTAACATTGCCTGAGCGTGATGGGACATTACTTCAATGTCTGGTAAAGACGTATGAGGTGCATAAGGAAAGATTTTAATGGCAATTTCAGCTAAATCTTTAGCATAATCACCAATGCGCTCTAAGTCTCGCACCAGTTGCATAAAAGCACTCAAGCAACGCAAATCTTGCGCTGTTGGCGATTGCAGCGTCATAATCGCCGTACAATCTGATTCTATTTGTCTGTAAAAGCGATCGATTTTTTTATCTAATCGGGGAAGTTCCTCAGCTGCTGCTAAATTACGCGCAAATAACGCTTGGTGGCTGAGGCGAAATGATTGTTCCACCAAAGCTCCCATGCGCAATACATCCCGTTCTAGACGCCTAATACCGCGTGCTAGTTGGGGTTTCTGAGAATTGGGGCTGTAACGAACAACTTCCACACCTATAATCTCAAACGTCTAGATATTTTTAACTATAGTCTTGGCTTACACAGTTTGCCATTACTTCCGGAAATAGAATTTGCATCCATGCTCCACCAGTTTCTGGATGGTTCATTGCTTTAATTGAACCACCGTGAGCCAAAAGAATTTGTTGAACGATCGCCAAACCTAAACCATTGCCAACGATCGCCCCTACTGAATTATTATCCTGCGGGGAATGAGTTCTGGCTTTATCTCCCCGATAAAATCGCTCGAAAACATGGGGTAAATCTGCTTGGGAAAAGCCGACTCCACAATCAATAAGATTTATTTCGAGAGATGGCGTATCATTGCCCTCATTATTATCTGTTGATAAAATTTTTGCCTGGATGCGAATGGAAGTAGAAGGAAGACTATATTTAATGCTGTTGTCCAGCAAATTCAGAAAAACTTGATAAATTCGGGCTGGATCTGCCTTAATCCAGAGATTTTCTGGCCCAGAATAAGTTAAAGACAGATGTTGTCGCTGTGCTAAAGGTTCTAGACTTTCCCAAACAGATGTAATTAGCGATCGCAATTCCACAGCTTCGGTTTGCAATTGCATGTTGGGATTGCTTTCCATTTGCGTGAGTTCTAACCAGCTTTGCACCAAACTAATTAGCCGATCGACTTCTTGCATCAGGCGGTTAACCCAGCGATTTAAAGGTGGTTCCAAACGGTTTTGTAAAGTTTCTACAACCAAGCGAATCGAAGTCAAGGGCGTTCTGAGTTCGTGTGCTAAATCGGAAAAAGAGCGATCGCGTGCTTGATTTACATCTAATAGGGGTTGACGATTTTCTAAAAATACGCCTACTTGCCCGTTAGGTAAAGGCAAGCTAGACGCCCGTAAAGTCAAAGATTTTATTGTCGGCATTTCTACCGCATTATCGCAAGATGGGTGAAATACCCACTCCTTAGTTTGTGGTTTTTGGCGATCGCGAGTTTTTTCAATTAAATTATCTAGTTCGTAAGACCGTACCAACTCCAACAACAAGCGCACCTGTCCCGGTTGCCACCTTTGCAGATATAAAATTTCTTGCGCCTGCTGATTGCACCACAACAGTTGATTTTCTTCATCTACCTGCAAATATCCTACTGGTGCAAACTCTAGCACCTCTTGGTAAGCTTGCAGCGATTGTTGCAAATCTTGTCGCTGCTGCCTCAAGAGCATAATTTCCTGCCGTAACCCAGGAATCAGCAGCAGTCCCACTTTGTAAGAATGCGGGGTTAACGGTTGGAGTAAGCGTTTCAGGTAGCGGTTAAGTTGAACCTGTTGCCAAACCCAAAACCCAATGCCTACCGCTAAACCCAGAAAAAATCCCAATAAAAGCATTTGAGTCGTTAGTTTTTTTGTGATTACTCAAAACTAACAACTATCTCAACTAATTATCCAAACCTATAGCCAAAACCTCGTACAGTCACAATATATTCCGGATGGCTGGGGTCTTGCTCTAATTTTTCCCGCAACCAACGGATGTGAACGTCTACGGTTTTACTATCCCCCACAAAATCAGGGCCCCAAACTTGGTCTAGCAATTGTTCCCGCGACCACACCCTACGGGCATAACTCATAAACAGTTCCAGCAGACGAAACTCCTTAGGAGAAAGACTCACCTCTTGACCGCGAACCAGCACGCGACATTCTTGGGGATTTAAGGTCACCTCCTTGAATTTTAGTACTGGTAACTGTGGCAAAGTACTTAAGCGTTGACGCCTAAGTAAAGCCCGACAGCGAGCCACTAACTCGCGCATACTAAAGGGTTTGGTTAAGTAGTCATCTGCTCCTACTTCCAAACCTAAAACTCGGTCAGTTTCACTACCCTTAGCACTGAGCATTAAAATCGGTACTGGGTTTCCTTGATGACGTATCAAACGGCAAATATCTAAACCATTGATCTGAGGCAACATCAAATCAAGGATAACCAAGTCAAAGGGAAGTTCCCCTGAGTTGGTTTCAAAACTTTTGAGATACTCTACAGCAGACCGCCCATCAGGGGCCGTTATCACCCCGAAACCCTCTTCTTCGAGGGCTACAGCAAGCATTTCCTGGATTAGCTCTTCATCTTCTACTACAAGAATTCGGCTGGTTTGTCCAATGTCCGTTCTGGCAGAATACTTGGTCGATTCACTGGTATACATTGATATCACAAAAGTCTAGGACTGTGCTTGTATCAATTAGGATGATCTCTATCTATTATCTCCCTTGAGTGTAACCGCGCTTCTACTAGGGTTAATTCTTTTAGATTTCCTTTACAAAAAGTTACATTCGCCACAGCGGCCTATCTAAAAGATTATAAAACGCTGTGGCTGCAAGCTACCAATAGCATTTTGATAAATCGCTTCATTTTTGTCTTGACAAGAATAAATTGGCTTCGGTATATTTATTAGTACAAAAATACTATAAAGCAAAAGCGAAAAATACACTTAGAAAACACAAAGACACAAATGTGGATAACTCGTACTAACCTTGGTGTCGCTTGTTAATTATTTCAGTGTTTACACTGCGTTAAAAATACGATGTAAAGGCTACTCTGATGTCTGCATAGGGTAGTCATTGGTATGGCTTGCTACCCGATAAATTATTGCCTATAGAACGGAGTTGGAATATGACTACAGTTGGAGTCAAGGACAGCAAACAACAACTAATGCAAGCATTTCAACAAATTCTAATCCAGAGGAAAAAGCTGGAATTTAAAATCGCAACTAAACAAGAGGAAGCAGAAAAGGCAAAAAGTCAAAACATTCTGCAAGCAGCTTCGACATATACGGTTGATAGTATAATTAAGGGTTTAGCCGATCTACAATTAGAGTTTGGTAGTATTGTTAATGCATTATCTGAAAAATTAGCGCAGGAAAACTCTAAATTAGATGAACTCAACCAAGCAATAGAAATTGAAACTCAACGCCTACAAGAGCTTCAGCAAATTCGAGTTGTTGCCGATACTTTAGATGTTTTAAGTCAAGAACACCAAGAAAAACTTAAAACTCTAGAACAAGATAGTATTAGTAAAAAAGAAGCTCTAGAAAAAGAAATTGCTCTGAGGCGTAAAGAATGGCAGAAAGACCAATCAGAGTATGAAGAAAAAGTCAAAGCATATAATGATTTATTAGTTAAAGAACGGCAGCAAGAAGAAGAAGAATATCAATATAAATTAGAAACAACTCGTAAACTTAATACAGACAGCTACGAAGCAATCAAGCGTCAACAAGAAAGAGAAATCCAAGAAACTTCTCAAAAGAAAGAGAAAGACTGGACAGAACGAGAAAAAGTACTTACTCAACATCAGCCGCTATTTGCAGATTATCAACAAAAAGTAGCTACCTTTCCTAACGAATTGGAAGAAGCCGTTAAGAAAGCAAGAGAAGAAGCAATTAAAGAAACCAGCCAAAAAGCCAAAATTGAGGCTGATTTATTTGAGAAAGAATGGGAATCTAACAAACAGAGCTATGAATTAAAGATTCAATCTCTGGAAGACACAATCAAGAAACAAAACGAGCAAATAGAAGGTATTTCTGCTCAATTACAAACTGCATTGAAACAAGCACAAGACTTAGCTCTGAGGGCTTTTGGGACTTCCAATCCTAAATAGTTATCAGTCTGTAGGTAGCATCTCAATCAATTTAAATTTTCAATTCCTCAAGAGGAGGTTGTTGTGGTGGTGAAAAAACCGACTGAGAAGAATACTAAAGTGGAAATTCTTCAGGCGTATGAGGAGTTAGTTAAAGAACAAGCAGCCCTGAAATCCCAACTTGATAAAGTTGTGAAAGAAAGTCAGTCTATAAGTAAGGAACAGCCTAAACTAGAACAAAAAGCACCTATGAATCAGCTTTCTAGCGTCCAGCAAAAGATGAATAATACAATTGAAAGCTTAGCAAAAATTCAATTAGGCTTTGGGAGTGCTGCTAATGAATTATCAGAACAACTGACAACTAAAGCTTCTAAATTAGAAGAAATTAGGCAAACTTTAGAGGAAGAGATTCAACAATTAAAACAGTTACATAATTTAGAAATGTCTGAGGGTATATTAGATACTCTGATCCAAAGTTATGAAGATAATTCTAAAGCTTATCAGGAAGAATATAGTCAGCGATCGGAAGTTTTATTGCAAGAAGTACTAGATGAAAGAAATACTTGGGTAAAAGAACAAGAAGAACATCAACGGGCGATAAAAGAACGAAATGAAAGCCTAAATAAAACTCGGCAACGCGATGTAACAGAGTACAAGTATAATTTAGAATTGCAACGGCAATTAGATAATGACGAATACGAACAAAGACAGAAAGCATTATATAAACAGTTAGAGGAATTACTCCAAAAAACAGAAAAACAGTGGGCTGAACGGGAAAAAGCAATTTATGAAAGAGAGAAACAATTTGAAGAATTGAAAGCTAAAGTAGAGGCTTTTCCCAAAGAAAAAGAAGCAGCTATTAAAAAAGCTACAGAAGAAGGCAAAGGAATTGCCCACTATCAAGCTAAAATCAAATCGGATTTATATTCTAAAGAAGTAGAAGGGCAAAAGCGCTTTTACGAACAAAGGCTGCAATCTCTAGAACAGACTATTACCAACCAAGAGACACGCATTCAAAATCTTTCTAAACAACTTGAATCAGCCCTCAAACAAGTTCAGGATTTGGCAGTTAAAGCTATTGAAGGTAATTCCAATGTCAACTCATATCAAGCAATGAAAGAAATAGCTTTAGAACAGGCAAAGAGTCAAGTGAAAAATAAATAAGTGAGAAGTCAGAATTCAGGAGTATTTGAGACACAAGCTTAATAATTTCAGGAAAATTCACAAGCTATATAGCTTTTTAATTGAGTAAAATACGGTTATTCGTAGGGGCGTACAGCTGTGCGCCCCTACAATAGTTTGAATGCAAACAAGAATCGCTATATAATATTCTGGTTTTCTAATTATTCTGAATTCTATTTTTATTCTGTTCTCTTTGGTTTTTTGATATCTGGAGGCGGCTGTAGTTTTTTCTTTTTCTTTGTTCCGTCAGCCTGTGTTTGATTGAATGCTTGATGGGTATTTTGCTCTTGACTAGCCATAATATCGAATTTTGAAGTCTACTACAATTTTATCTACATTACGGGTATTGTCGATTACAGAAATATATCAAAGAAAATTTAAATTTTTTCAAAAAAGTTTGTACATAATCTTACTTATGTATAAACCTTAACTTTTAACGCAAAAAGTATAAATTTTAATATATCAATCTAACGATCGCTCAGTATATTAGCAAAAAACTAGTATAATATACGGCTATTATTGACGATAATGCTCTCCTATTTACATCTAAGTATCTAGATTTTCCAAAAACATGGCAAGATTTACAGCTAATAATGGTAGTGCTTGGATCAAAGATCAGCAACAACTCGAAGATATAAAACTTTTAATACGTTACAAAGCGGGCGAAAGAGATTTTTGTAATTTAAACTTGCATAATTGGATGCTTGAAAAAATAGGGAAAACTTATTTAAATTACAACAAACCAGCAGATTTTAGGAATGAAACCCTAACAGGAATTAACCTTAGCGGTTCAGATTTAAATAATGCAGAACTAGAAAATACTAATCTAGCTTATGCGAACTTACGTGGGGTAAATTTAGATAATGCTAAACTAGAAGGAGCAATCCTAAGTGGAGCAAACTTAGAAGGAGCTATTCTAAGCAATGCAAATCTAAAAAATGCAAACTTGTGTGGTGTCGATCTAACTAATACTATAGTTTTAGGTGCAAATTTTAAAGGTGTAATAATTGATGAAAATACAAAACTCGATGATAAAAATAAGTTAATATGGGAAATTGTTAATCAAGGTGCAGTTGATAGAAATCTTAGCGGAGTTGATTTAACAGAAGCTAACCTTCAAAGCGTTAATTTAGAGAGAGCTAACTTAAAACAAGCTAAATTATATAAAGCAAATTTAACAAATTCAATATTAGATGGTGTAGACCTGACTGAAGCCGATCTACAACAAGCAAGATTAATTAACACAAAATTCAGAAAAGCCAACCTTTATCATGCTGTTTTATATGAATCAAAATTAGAATGTTCTAATTGGCGTAAGGCAGACTTACGAAAAACTAATTTTGATAAAACTAGCTTGAATAGTGCCAGTAGTTTACAAGAAGCATATTACGATGAAGAAACTATATTTCCTGAAGGTTTCGATCCAGAATATAAAAAAATGGTTTATGTAAATGTAACCAAAGATTATAAATATGTTGAATTTGTCAAAAAATTATCGACTTTAGAAAAAATAAAAAAACAGAAATCACCTCCACCTCGTCCTGGGCAAGAAGAGTTTAAAAAAGCACTAATAGAAATTTATGGAGCTAAGTGTATAATAACTGGATGCAATATTGAAGAAGTTATTGAAGCAGCGCACATTATTCCTTATAGAAATCAAGATTCTCATAATATCGCAAATGGTCTACTACTGCGAGTGGATTTACATAGACTTTTTGATAAATACTTACTAACAATTCATCCAGAAACGAGGAGGGTTTTAATAGCCCCAGAATTAATGGATGGCTATAAAGATATTCTAGGAAAGACAATAGAAACTCGTCTATCTGGTGAGGATGCTATCAATCACAAATATGTTCTTGACGCTCATTACCAAAAATTTCGTTTTACCAAAACTATATCTATCGATATTTAACCGAACTTCATATTTATTGCTGTGTTAATGCTTGACGTACCCACTGCCTAAATCTCCGTTGTGCTGTACTAGATCCTTGTGTCAGGCTGAGTTGCAAAAACTGTAATATCCCCTCAATGACAGGTAACTTCCCAAAAGTGGGGCTAGTTTCCATTTCCATATATTCTCCTTGATTTAAGACAAATACTCGCAATTTGCCATTTGCATAACACCAAACTTCAGGTACGCTCAATGCCACATAAGCACTAAGCTGGGTCTTTGAGGTAACATCAATTTCAATTGCTAAATCTGGTGGTGGGTCGACTGACAAATCTAACCGTCGCTTGCCAATCATTTGGCGAGCATTTTGAATATAAAAACAGGTATCGGGTTCTACACCTGCTGCCATTTGCACTCGCTTTAGTGTTGTCGAGCCGTAAGGTTCCCAGTCAAGTGCTAACTCATCAAGTAGGATTTTAACCATATCGCCGATTAATTCTTTGTCAACTTCATGTTCTGCTGAAGGCATCCGAATCTCTAACACCCCTTGATAGTAAGCAACTCGTGTAGCCCGATGTTCTCCAAGTTCCTCTAGAATTGCTTCAAACTCTGTCCAACCGATATCGCGCAATGTCAAGCACTGCCCTGGTTGAAGGTCGATTTGGCGCAGTTGCAGTGTAACAACCATTTCATCCTCCGTACCGTTCGCTGTTTAGCTAAAATAAATAGCCGGACTGGTTAAGAGAGCTACCACTGTACTTGGTACTCCGGGGCAGTGTGTGGAGTTTGTCACCAAATACAGAAACTATTAAGCAAAATTAGAATACCCAAAATTGGGCGGTATATCCTGAATTCGCCCAGGTCCGATCGCTTGTAATGCTTCTTTAAGTAAAATATCCCCAGTATACAAGGCACGTCCGACGATCGCACCTGTCACGCCTTGGGGTTCTAACGCCAGCAAACTCAACAAATCGGTAACAGAACTAACTCCACCAGAAGCAATTACTGGTATCGAAATTGCAGCAGCAAGTTCTCGTAAAGCAGGCAAATTCGGCCCTGAGAGCGTACCATCACGGTGAATATCCGTATAAATAATCGCTGCTGCACCTAATTCTTGCATTCTTACAGCCAGTTGGGTGGCTAAAACTTCTGAAGTTTCTAACCAACCGCGAGTTGCTACGCGGCCGTTACGGGCATCAATACCGATAATAATTTTTCCCGGAAATTCTTCACACAGTTGTTGTACTAGTTGCGGTTGTTCTACGGCGATAGTGCCGAGAATTCCCCACTGTATGCCCAGATTAAACACTTGTTCTACGCTGGTGCGATCGCGCAATCCTCCACCAATTTCAATCGGCACTGATACCACATTAGCGATCGCTTCTATTGCCTGAAGATTTACTACTTTACCTGCTTTTGCACCATCTAGATCGACTACATGCAATCTTGTAGCGCCTTGTTCCACCCACTGTTTTGCAACATCAGCCGGGTTTTCGCTAAAAACTTGCGAGCGATCGTAGTCTCCTTGATACAGTCGCACGCAACGACCTTCTAGTAAATCTATTGCTGGAATTACATCCATTTACTTCTTCCTTATACTCAATGCTTAAAAATGGAGAGTGGGGAATAGGGAGTGGGGAATGAAGAGGCAAAGAAAACAATTCTTAACTCCTAACTCACCACTCCCTACTCCCTATTTTTCAATTCCTGGACTGCTTGCCGGAAACCCAACACCGTCAAGATGTTGGCAAGCGTTAAAAATACTTCTGCACCACCGTGTAACCAATCTACATTGGCTAAAGAGTTGCCATAATGCAATTGGGCGTAGATTCCTGCGGGAATGGTGACGAAAACGAAAACAAGAGTACCGTAAAATCCATATAGCGCTAGACGCGGCATTTGTGGACTGCGGCTGATAAACCACAAGAAACCCAAATAGGGAAAAAGTGAAAGTGCAAACAGGGTTTCTTTAGACATCATTGCTTTGATTTAATAGGTTGGGGTGCAACGCTGCTGGTAGACTTGGTAGAACGCCAAATCAAAAATGCTGCTGCCCAAAGTGTAAAATTACCAACTAAGGTCATGGTAGCTTGAAGCGTTACCAGCCATTCCAAAGATTCGGCGTTGTCGAAATAATGCCAGGTACAAGCACACATGGCGCTCACCAAAGCTGGTAGCATAGCAAGAGATAATCCCCACCAACTACGGTTACCAGTAAGTTCGCCATAAGTCCAAATCAACCAAATGGCAATAATCCACTCAATAACGCTAGAAATATGAATAATCCAGGTGGGAATCGAAAGGACGTGCATAAGAAGTTGGAGTGGGGAATGGGGATTAATTAGTTCTGTTGTTTTTCTACAAAGATCATCTTCCCACAAGAAAATTCATCTTTATAATAAATTGTCTTTAGACAGAATATTCTTACTCCCTACTCCCAGCCCAAACTATTATTAGTTGGTGAGATGACGGTATCTCATCAATTTTGGGGAAAAACTTGATAATCTAAAATCTAAAATCCAAAATCTAAAATGGCAAAGATGCGGGCGTTATTGTCTGGATATTACGGTAAAGGTAATGGTGGTGACGAAGCTTTGTTGGCAACGCTTTTGCAAATGTTACCACCTGATGTGACGCCTGTGGTGCTTTCGGGTAATCCAGAGGAAACGCGCGATCGCTACAATGTAGAAACCCACAATCGCATGGCTATTTTACCCGTTTTACAAGCTTTGCGCTCTTGTGATGCCTTAATTTGGGGCGGTGGGAGTCTAATTCAAGATGTTACTAGCACTATCAGCCCATTTTATTATGGGGGACTGATGGCATTGGCACAGAAATTTGGTTTGAAAACCGTAGCTTGGGCACAGGGTATCGGTCCCTTGGTGCGTCCGCAAACCCGTTATTTAGCAAGGCAAACCTTTGGTAATTGTACCAAAGTCAGCGTCCGCGATCGCGCCAGTGCTGCTTTATTAGCTGATTGGCAAATTTCTTGTGTTATAGCTCCCGACCCTGTTTGGGCATTAGAATCTAAACCAGTACCGGGACTTTGGGATTTACCTGCGCCGAGAGTTGCGGTAACTTTGCGATCGCATCCCCTACTTACACCAACACGCTTAGCAAATTTGACTCGAGCTTTGGTGGATTTCCAAAAAGCTACGCAAGCATTTATATTACTACTGCCATTTCAAAAAAGTGAAGATTTAGGTATTGCTCAAGCTATTCAACCGCAACTTCCAGATGTCAGCAAAATTTTGTGTCTGGAAGATCCGCAACTTTTAAAAGGTGTCTTTCGCGGTGTCGAAATGGCAATTGGAATGCGCCTGCACAGCTTAATTATGGCTGCTGCTGAAGGTTGTCGCTGTTTTGCTCTGAGTTACGATCCTAAGGTAAATCGTCTCATGGAAGACTTGGAAATGCCTGGGTGGGATTTAGGAACTTTACCAGATGACTCCAATTTAATTGGTAAAACCTGGATGGAACATTATGCTAATGGCGATCCATTATCAGCCGAACAAATACAATCTTTAGTCGATCGCGCTTTGATACATCGCGAAGTTTTATATGAAGCATTGACTTGATATTTTACCTAGTAAAAAATTTTTTACTTCAACGTTAATATTTGTAAAAATACTTACAGCAGATGCATTGCAGTATGCTGTATGAAAAATCCTCAATCTCGAGCATCCTGAAAATCTATTGTGCGATCGCGATTGAGGCTACTAATTCATACTTTAACAGCTAACAATTCCTGACCACTGGACTTTTTTCTCTTGTTCTCGGCGGTAAGAAAAGAAATAGTCTGGATTTTGGAAAGTACAATAAGGAGCGATCGCAATTTGTTCTGAATTAATTCCTAAACTTGTCAATTGTAAAAGATTTACCCGCCGGACATCGAGTTTTACCTTTTCTGGGTTTGGGTCTTCTAATAAAGGTGAATTTGGCAGATTTTGTAATTCATAGACAATTTTTTGTTCGTCGTTATATGGTAAAATGCTGGCTCCGACTTCGGCAGCCACCTCAACAGAAACCTGGTAAACCTCACCAGCGATCGCAGGCCCCATAGCAATACGTAAATCGTCGAGTTGGCTGCCTTGGGATTGTAAGCGAGCGATCGCTTGGGGGACAATCTGCTTGGCAGTACCGCGCCATCCAGCGTGTAATGCTGCCACTTGTCGGGTTTTCACATCCCCAATCAGCACGGGCGTACAATCTGCACTAGCGACCCAAACAGCTTGTAGAGGCTGCTCGCTAATTAAACCATCTGCCGCTGCTAAACCATCCTCAAGAGTGCTCGTGGCAATTTCTTGGGGGGTGAGAACAGTATTGCCATGTACCTGCTTTAAGCGATAGACTGATGCCTCTGGTTGTAGTGCTTGTGTGATATCTTGTGGCGATCGCGGCCAAAACTGGTGAGTAAAGAAACCGTGATGCCAATTTTCCAGAATACTGCAAGTCAAATAGGGCAGTCCTTCCCAATTACGCCAGTGCCAAGTGTGCATCTTCAACTAAACCTAAACAGAAAATATACTCATCAGTCAATTAATGCTAACTTGAACAACGGAATTTAGGTTAACTGCTGTGGGATTCGATCTGCAAAATTTAGAAGCAGCCTTAAAAGTAGGGCGTAAGTCTCCATATTTACCATTTTCTCTGCACTTTTTTGAAAGTGTCTCCTCAACGAACCAAATTCTCTGGGACATGCTCAACCAAGGCGCGAACTCAGGAACAGTAGTAATTGCAACTTCCCAGACTGCTGGAAAGGGACAATGGGGCCGCCAGTGGATTTCTCCAACTGGGGGATTGTATCTTTCGCTAGCGATTTCCTTTGACCAGAAAATAGAAGCTAATGAAAGCTATCAGCTAACTTTCGCTAGTGCTTGGGGAATTGGCTCTCAATTGCGCCAATATAACGTCAATGTTGGCATCAAATGGCCCAATGATTTAGTTTTAAATGGTCGCAAGCTAGGCGGCATTTTAACAGAAACCAAAGTAAACAAAGGACAAATTACCCAAGCAGTAATTGGTGTAGGTATTAACTGGACAAATCCAGTACCAGAAACAGGAATTAATCTGGAATCGTGGCAAGCTTCCCAAAATTACAGAGCAATTTCTTGTCTAGAAATGCTTACCTCTACAGTTTTACTAGGAATAGAATCCGGCGTGCAGTGCCTTTTCCAAGAAGGAATAAACATACTCTTGCCTGGCTATTTAGATTTGCTTACAAACATAGGCGATAAAGTTTACGTCAACAATCTTTTAGGTACTGTAGTTGGCGTCACTCCTCAAGGAAATTTACGAATTGATGTAGAAAATTATGGGACAAAAGAACTATTTACACCGGAAATTTATATTCAACCCGGTACAATCAGTTTGGGGTACCATAAATCTTCCATTTAAATTTGAGGTTTGTTCAAAATTTCGCTCTTTGGGCAAGGCAAACCACTAGCATCATCTCTTTAGGCTAATTACACACAACTGAGAGAACAAATGACGCAGCGCAAAAATTCTGCCCATCATCGTTTGCACTACTTATCACAGCAAGATGTCACAAAAAAACGTTTTGCCTCGACGCTACCAGCACAGAGTCTCTGTTGGTTAAGCAGCATCAGTCTCCTAAGCGGCGGCTTTGTCTCTGCCCAAATGGAAACACAAATAGATAATATCGTTCCCACTGTTGAAAGTTCCCAGCCAGCAGCGATCGCCAATCCACTTAAAATACGGAGTGTTGCGCCCGAAGCAAGTCAAACACAGCCGGACTTTGCTCAACGGCGAACCAGACTCAAACAGAGGTTACGCAAGCCAGAAGTAGCTCAATCGAAACAACCAATTAGACAGTTAAAGCCTAAAATCGAAGCTGCTGAACCTGTTGTAACTTTCAGACAGTCAAAGCCCAAGCCAGAAACTTCCCAACTTGCTCCTGTAAGGGTACGAGAAGAAAAGCGTAATACTCCTTCCCGTTCGCTACGTGAAAAGTTACCAGAAGTTGCTCAACCAGCAAACAACTCAAACAACACTGTCAGAGCAACGACTGAAAAAACCAAGGATTATAATAACGCCTATATTGACCCCAACAATTATGATGCCGGCGCAACGGGTACTTACCAAGCACCGAATTCCGTAATCCTCACAGAACGTTCTAGTGGTTGTCGAGCCGTTTTGCCTTCTGGACAAAGCGTACTAGGCGGGGTTTGCGTGAAAGCACCCCAAACTGACCGCGTAGCCGAACGCTATCGCAAATCAGCACCTAGCTGGCTTAGAAGAAGTGAAAACGCACAATTACCAGTAGTTCCGCCCGTGCGACCAATAATTGCAACTACTGGTAACAATAGCAGATGGCGTGCTGCTCAAAGTGGTTCTATTGGTGAAAATAAGACCGCATTCCGCCCGAATCGGTTTATTCCTAATCCCAGCGAGTTTGGCCCCACGAGAGTGAGTGCAACTCCCATCGCACCAAGCGGTGGCACTCTACCACCACCAATGGCAGAAGGAAACGTTGCACCCCGCCCCAGCACCGTAGCTTATGACTTCTCCCTGGCTTCGGTATTGCCAAGAATCCCCTACAGCCCCACAATCGCTTATGGCGGTACGGGAATGATGTATCCACTGTCTGTTCCTGCTCCCATTACTTCTTTGTTTGGTTGGCGAATTCATCCAATTACAGGTAACCAACGCTTCCATGCTGGTACAGACTTGGGTGCGCCTATGGGAACGCCAGTTTTGGCTGCTGCCGCCGGAACTGTGGAGACTGCTAACTGGGTGGGTGGTTACGGTTTAACCGTTATTCTCAACCACAAATCTGCTGAACAAACTCTCTACGGTCACATGTCAGAAATCTTTGTTCAACCGGGTCAGTGGGTACAACCCGGAACTGTCATCGGTCGAGTTGGCAGCACGGGTAATTCCACAGGCCCTCACCTGCACTTTGAAGTCCGCCACCTAACACCGAATGGGTGGGTTGCTGCTGACCCAGGCGTGGAATTACAAAGCGGTCTGAGCCAGTTAGTACGAAGCTTCCAGCCCGTTCAGTTAAGCCAGAAACCAGGCAGTTAAAAGGGACTGGGGACTGGTGACTAGTGGCTGGGGGAAAGGGGAGAATAATAACTCCTCACTCCTCACTCCCAGTCCCCAATCCCTAATCGCCAATCCCCATTCCTAAATTACAAATACCCGTGTTCTGCTAAGAATGCGGGTGTAATGTCGTTTATACTATAGTTATCAGGGTCTGTAGTCTGTGGTTTGCCAGAATAGAGGAATTTTTCCACGTATTTGCCGAGAATATCTCCTTCTAAATTTACCAAACTCCCAGGAGTCAAATAGCGAAGATTTGTATCGGTGTATGTGAGGGGAATGACCGCCACCTTAAATTGAGACAATTCTGGCTCGTATGCAGCTACTGTAAGGCTGATGCCATTGACGGCGATGCTACCTTTGGGGACAATGTACCGTGCGATCGCCTCTGATGCAATAAAGGTCA
This sequence comes from Nostoc sp. DedSLP01, assembly GCA_034530875.2. Classification (GTDB taxonomy): domain Bacteria; phylum Cyanobacteriota; class Cyanobacteriia; order Cyanobacteriales; family Nostocaceae; genus Nostoc. The sequence continues at coordinate 96,214 of JAVRCJ020000006.1, read as the reverse complement.
TTTCCCAAGAAGTAGCGGTTTGTTCTGCCATTACCAATCGGCCGATGCCATCTACATGACCCATGACAAAATGACCGCCGACTTTGCTGCCAACTCTGAGCGACGCTTCTAAATTGACGTATCTCTGTTGCGTTTGCTCGCCTCCTAAAGTTGTGCGGCGTAGGGTTTCTGGTGAAGCTGTGGCGATAAACCCATCTTTTAAAACTGTTTCCACTGTCAAGCAAACGCCATCTACTGCAACACTGTCACCGTAAGCCAAATCTTGCATAATTACTTCACCAGAATGGCTAACACAAGTAATTTGCCAAGAATCGCCCCCTAAGGGTTTCATTGTTCCTAATGCTTGGATTAATCCTGTAAACACCGCTTTTTTGCCAAACTAACTCTATTTATTGCCTAATTTTGGCTGAAATTAACTAGTAATTCTCACATAAATTCAGAATCTTTGGGTATATTTTCTGACTTTTTTTTATATGCAAAATATTAACACATTATCATCCTTCACGAGGCATACTTGGGTAAGAAGCTTATTGTTTAAGCAGACCCGTTTGAATTACTCTGGTGTACACCACAAGTTCGGAGTTTAATAGAAGCAATTATAGAGAACGAATGCTTATGTTTATTACTGTCGCCAAACCGCCTGGAGAAGAGTGCTATTTGTTACACACTATCCAAGGCTCTCAAAAAATTGTAGAGGCTTAGCCAATGATTGAAATGAAAGTCGCTGGCATAGCATTAGATGCCATAACCCGCAGCCCAATCGTACTTTTGAAAGATTCTTCAGATCGGCGGGCTTTGCCAATTTACATCGGTCAGGAACAAGCTAGGGCAATTATGGGCGCGCTGGAAAATCAGAAGCCTCCCAGACCCTTAACCCACGATTTGATGGTGAATCTTTTAGAGACGTGGAACATGACTCTAGAGAAGGTTATCATTCATTCGCTGCAAAAAGATACATTTTATGCAGCTTTAATCGTGCAACAAGGCGAGGTGAAAAAGGAAATCGACGCCCGTCCTAGCGATGCGATCGCCATTGCCCTGAGAACAAATACTCCGATTTGGGTAATGGAAGAAGTCATCGCCGATGCCTCAATCCCTGTTGACCGCGATGCAGATGAAGCCGAACAGCAAGCCTTCCGTGAATTTGTTTCCAATCTCCGTCCTGAGGATTTGATCAAGCGGTTTGGTAATGGCGACAGTTAAAAAGTTATGAGTTGTGAGTTAGGAGTTATGAGTTGGGAGTTATGAATTATATCATTCAATTTCTAACTCCTCACTGCTCATTCCTAATTCCTAACTCTTAACTATTAACTCCTAACTCTGTTAACGATGCAATACCGACGCTTTGGGAAAACAAATTTGCGCCTCTCGGTTTTTTCCTTGGGAACGATGCGCTACCTTGCTGATTTTGAAAATGCTCAGCAAACCATTGAACAAGCCTTAGCCTTAGGAATTAATCATCTAGAAACTGCCAAAGGTTACGGCAAAAGTCAGGAATATCTTGGTCAGGCATTAAAAGCTGGTTTATCAGTACCTCGCACCAGGCTGCACCTCACTACTAAAATTCCACCTACAGCCGATGCTGACACTATGCGTCGCTGCATCGATGAATCCCTTGAACAATTACAAATAGATTATCTAGATTGCTTAGGCATTCATGGTTTGAACACCTGGCAACATCTGGAATGGGTGCAAGCCAAAAATGGCTGTATGCAAGCTGTCGCAGAAGCCATTGCCGATCGCCGAGTGCGACACGTAGGTTTTTCCACTCACGGGTCGTTAGAGCTAATTCAGGCAGCTATCAATACAGATTTGTTTGAGTTTGTCAATCTGCATTATTACTATTTTTTTCAACGGCACGCCCCAGCGATTCAACTAGCTGCTGAAAAAGATATGGGGATTTTCATTATTTCCCCTGCCGATAAGGGAGGACGTCTCTACACGCCACCCCAAACCCTTAAAGACCTGTGTGACCCGTATTCACCCTTAGAATTAAACTATCGATTTTTACTTGCAGATAACCGTATTACTACTTTGAGTGTAGGGCCAGCCAAGCCAGATGAATTAATCGAACCTCTGCGAGTTGCTGACCGAGATAATCAACTTACACAAGAAGAAATTTCTGTATTTCAGCGATTAGAAAATCACCAAAAAATTGCTTTGGGAATTGATAAATGTAGTCAATGTTATGCTTGTTTGCCTTGCCCAGAAAATATTAATATTCCAGAGGTATTGCGGTTACGAAATCTTGCAGTAGCATACAACATGAAAGATTATGGACAATATCGTTATGGAATGTTTGAAAATGCTGGTCATTGGTTCCCTGGAATGAAAGCTAATCGCTGTACAGAATGCGGTGATTGTTTGCCGCGATGTCCTGAAAATTTAGATATTCCAGCTTTATTGGAAGATGCTCACCAGCGATTAAATGGCAAAGCAGGTAGAAGATTGTGGGGATAAAAATGTAAATAAAAGTCAGAATCGAGAATATTCGTTAATTTAAGTATGGAAGTCACTACTGATTCGGAGACTTGTGATTCTAGCTCCTGAATTATGAGTTCTTTTTTGCTAAAATTTATAAAGATTAAATAAAGTCAGGAAGATTCGCTGCACTTGGGGTATCTCGCGGCAAGTAAAGATGAAAATTAAAAAAAAAGAAATATTATACGCCAATCACTGACGGTTTTCCGGTACAGTGGACGGGCTATAAGCTTAGTATGGACTACTAGCCGATCGCTTACTATTTTTCTGGCTAGTTTAACTTTAGTTGCTGGTATTTTACCAGGGGCGATATCTTACATAAGTAAGTTAATTGTTGATGCAGTCGTATTTGCCTCTCAGGTAAACTCAGACAGTAATGGTTCTGTCAATATTTATCCTGCTTTGTTGTATGTAGGATTAGAAGCGATCGCTGTAATTTTACTAGCAGGTAGTCAACGGGGAATCACTATTTGTCAATCGTTATTGCGGGCGCTACTGGGTCAGCGAGTAAATGTACTCATCTTAGAAAAGGCGCTGACACTGGATCTTAGGCAGTTTGAAGACTCAGAATTTTATGACAAATTGACCAATGCCCGACGAGAAGCATCAGTTCGTCCCCTTTCCTTAGTAAACCGCACATTTGGCTTAGTGCAAAATGCCCTTTCCCTGTTCACATACGGTATTTTGCTAGTTAATTTCTCAGTTTGGGCGGTGCTAATGCTGATTTTGGCTGCCATACCTGTATTTATTGCCGAAACAAAGTTTGCAGGAGAAGCCTTTCGCTTGTTCAGCTGGCGCGCATCAGAAACCCGTCAACAGCACTACCTAGAAAATCTGCTAGCAAGAGAAGATTTTGTCACGGAAGTCAAACTCTACCAACTCGGAGAGATGTTGCTAGGACGTTACCGCAACCTGTTCGATACACTTTATGGCGAAGACCGCGATTTGACTCTCCGCAGAGGATTGTGGGGGTATCTCCTGAGTTTAGTCAGTACTGGCGCTTTTTATGTAGCTTATGCTTGGATTGTGCTGGAAACAGTGCTAGGTAAGATTTCCTTGGGAGACATGACAATGTATCTGACTGTGTTTCGCCAAGGACAGTCTACTTTCTCGAATGCCCTGACTTCTATTGGAGGGATGTATGAGGACAACCTATATCTATCAAATCTCTATGATTTTCTGGAAGAGAAAGTACCAAAGTCTTGGGGTAAGGCAACCGTTGGTTTAAATCCTCAAGATGGTATCCGTTTTGAGAACGTATCATTTACTTATCCAGGAAGTTCCAAGCCAGCATTGAGAAACATTTCGCTGCACTTGAAACCGAGAGAGAAACTAGCAATTGTAGGTGAAAACGGTTCCGGTAAGACTACTTTAATCAAACTACTTACCCGACTCTACACCCCTGACTCTGGGCGAATTTTCTTAGATGGTTTGGACTTGCAAGAATGGGATGTGGATGTGTTGCGGCGTCGCATTGGTGTGATTTTTCAGAACTTTGTCCGCTATCAATTTACTGTGGGTGAGAATATTGGCGTCGGCGATGTAGAAGATCTCGAAAATACAACTCGTTGGGAAACTGCTGCTCAAAAAGGCATGGCGCAATCTTTTATCGACCAATTACCCCAAAGCTTCCAGACTCAACTCGGCCGTTGGTTTAAGGGAGGACAGGAACTTTCTGGGGGACAGTGGCAGAAAATTGCTTTGTCTCGTGCTTTTATGCGATCGCAAGCAGATATCTTGGTGTTAGATGAACCAACATCAGCAATAGATGCCCAAGCTGAGTTTGAGATTTTCAATCATTTTCGGGCTATTACTCAAAATCAGATGGTACTTTTGATTTCTCATCGCTTCTCTACGGTACGAATGGCTGACAAAATTCTAGTAATAGAAAATGGGGAAGTTATAGAACAGGGAACTCACGAAGAACTGTTACAGCTAGGGGGACGTTATGCCAAATTGTTTCTGTTACAAGCAGCCGGTTATCAATAGGAAAGGTGTTAGCAGCACATAAAATTTTTATCTAACCTGTTAACCAGTTCGGTCAACATGGATAAAATATCTTTAGTGCCTAGACGCTCCGTATCGTTAAACATTGTTACCCCATAGAGCTATGCAAATAACACAACAGCGATACTATACCCCAGAGGAATATTTAGAGCTAGAAGAAGCTGCTGACTACAAAAGTGAATACATTGACGGGCAAATAATTCCTATGGCGGGTGGAACAGCAAATCACAATCGAATCTCCTTGAATCTAAGCGCTAACTTAAATTTTGCATTTAGACAACAAGAATACGAAGTTTTCATGTCTGATATTCGTCTATGGATACTCCAAAAGCGTACCTATACCTATCCAGATGTAATGATTGTGGCAGGTCAACCGGAGTTTTTTAACAACCGGAGGGATATAATTTTAAACCCACAGGTAATTGTAGAAGTTCTATCAAAATCGACCAAAGCTTACGATCGCCAAGATAAATTTGAAGCTTACCGAACTATTTCTACCTTCCAAGAATATCTGTTAATTGACCAAACTCGAATTCGTGTAGAGCAATTTTCTAAAACTGGGAAAAAGCAATGGACGCTTCGGGAATATGATGAAGAAGACGAAGCGATCGCACTTACAACCGTACCCTTTGAAATTTCATTGCAGGATTTATATAACAAGGTAAACTTTGAGCTTGTTGAGTCAGAAGTTGATGCAGAAAAATTGGAGTGAAGAGAGCGATCGCTCTACTTATGCAAAGTATCTAAAAAAAGTTTAAGCTACTTTTAACTGTTTCTGAGAAAAAGTAATTACCTTTGGCAAAGATTTTCCTTGCTCTTGATCCCATTCAATAACTTTCTGTCTATCTTTACTGCTTTCTTCATAAGTATGAACTTTTCTAACTAAAAATTACTTAGGGAGATTTATACAAGTAAGTCTAGATTATTGTGTAAAAAAGTCTTAAAAACCTTCTATATATATTGATAACTAGCTAATTATTAGGTATAAATAATTGATTTAATATATAATAAATTAAATTCATGAAAAAATGATTATGCCTAATTCACCAATTAAATCTACTACATCTTCTGTTCAAAAGGAACTTTCGATCAGAAGCGAGTCAATCCAACGAGTTTATAACTTTTATATCAATAATCTTTTTTATGTTAACAGAAGATATCAAAGAAAACTTGTCTGGACTATTGAAGAAAAAAGAGCATTTATTGATTCAATATTAAAAGGTTTTCCTGTACCTATTATCTTGCTAGCAGAAACTGAAAGAGAAGAAAAATCAGTTTTTGAGATCCTAGATGGTATGCAAAGATTAAATGCTATAACTGCTTTTATTGAAGGGGAATTTGATGTTTATGAAAAATATTTTGATTTAGCAACAATGGTAGAATCAAAATCTCGTCTAGATCAACAATTATTAGCTCAAAAAACTCCTATATTGGAAAGAAGTTTATGTGAAGCCGTCGCCAGTTATGTAATGCCTCTTTCCGTTTATTCATTTGATGACGAAGAAAAAATAGATGAAATATTTAGAAGAATTAATTCAAATGGTAAATATCTTTCTAGACAAGAATTAAGGGCATCAGGTGCAGCAGCATATTTTCCTGATATGGTACGAAAAATTTCAAGCGAGATTAGAACTGATACATCTGCTTCAGATGTACTACTACTGAATGATATGAAGCTTATAAGTATAACTAATAAACAACTGGATTACGGAATCAAAGTTGATGATATTTTTTGGGTTAAAAATGGTGTTTTGACAAAGGAAATGGTTAGAGAATCTAAAGATGAAGAAATAGTAGCTGATCTTGTTGCATATATGTCACTACCAGAGGTACCAAGAAGTAGTTCAGACGTACTAGATGAGTTTTATGGTTTAAAAGAAAGTACAAAAAAAGAGGATATAGAAAGAGCGCTTCAGAAAGTAAATCCTGATATTATTAGAAGACGATTTCTGAAAGTTTATGACCAGATACGTAAAGTATTAGAACAATCTAATTGCAAGTTCAGTGAATTAATATTTTTTGACCAAACTTTCCAAAAAATTCCTCGGTATTTCCAAATAATTTTTCTAAGTTTTTATGATTTAATGTTCAAAGAAAATATGGATGTTATAAATTATAATGAACTTATCAGTAAACTAACGAATATTGGGCAACATATTAGAATAACTACTGGAGGTAATTGGAGCGCCGCTAATAAAAATACTAATGTATCCGCTGTTAAGGGTATTATCAGAAATTGTTTTAAGCCTAAAGAACAAGTAGATCCTGCCACTGATAGCTGGTTAACTGAATTTGAAACTTTACTTACGCAATCAAGAACAGAGCAAACTCTCTTTGATTTCAAACAAGGATTTACAAGGTTAGATGGAAGAGGGGAGTTTGATGAAGATAATTTTAGCAAAATCATAAAAACTCTCACCGCTATGGCTAATCATTCACCTGGAGCTACAGGATATGTATGTGTTGGAGTTGCAGATAATGAAAATGATGCTATGAGAATACAGAGTTTGTACAATATTCACAGCGTAGAATATAACAAATTCAAGATAACTGGAATTGGACATGAAGCGAAGAGACTTCGAGGTGATATTGATAATTTTTTCAAATGGCTTATACAGAAAATTCAGTCTCAACCTATTGAGCAATCTGTCAAAGATAATATTGGTAGAAATATTAAAATTGTCAATTATTACAATAAAGATGTAGTTGTCTTTTGTATTAAAGCTGGGCAAACCCCTGTTATGTACGACAACAGATATTATCAACGAATTGGTTCAAACGTAGAAGAAGTAAAACCCTCAGGCTATTTGGATTTTTTTCGCAGGTTTACATAAGCTTTTGATTGCGAAGTATCGCCCCCAGTCCCTCACCATCCCCCAACAACTTAGGTAAGATCGCTATGGTGCTACTTAACCCCAAGTAAACATGAAAAGCGATCGCTATTGAATTTTGTTATCTTTGATATTTCCGTGATTAAGTTAACCAAACTCTTTAACTATCGTTGCTATTGGCAGAAATAGTGAGAGTTCATTGTCTTGAAAAGGGATAAACTCATACTTAAGATAAAATTCCTTTGCCTGAAAATCAATAGCATCAACTCTCACAGCATATATTCCAATTTCTTGAGAAGCACGAACAGCACGGTAGAGAGCGTCTGCTAACAATTCGCCTCCCAAACCTTGTCCTTTCACTGAATTATCTACTGCTAATCTTCCAATCAGCATTGCTGGAATTGGATAGGCAGGCATTCCACGATGATAAGATTGTGGTAATGATTCATACTCAATAACGCTGGCACTGACAGTATAATAGCCATCTATCTTCAAGCTTCCTGATGCCGGAATTGCTACAAATGTTTTAGCAATTCCTTTATTATCATTTTGCCGTGCATATTTCTTGAGATAATCATTCAAAATTGCATAACCACAATCAAAAGAATCTCTTTGGTATTTTTTATCAATTGGTACAAAATTCCATCTTGCTTTGCTATCATTTGCCATATTTCTGTCTATATTGCTGAATAGCAGATTTGAGTTTTCCCTTCAGTTCTGGGGGGTTTTCCATTACTGACATAAACAAATCTCTATCAAGATTAGACAGCACCAGCCTTTCATTCGCATCGATATCTTGCTTGGCGATCGCTAAAACATGAAAAAGTGTATAAGCACTCAACGAAATTCCTTTCAGACTTGCAGCACGTTCTAATAGTTCTTTTTGTTCTTGCGTAACTCGTAAATCAATACGGCAATCTTTTGCAGATGATGTTTCTGACATGGCTAATTCCCGCTTTTAGCTGAGTCTATATTTACAGCATAACTAATATTAGTGGACAATGTACACACAAAAATTGGAAATAGGATCGTTTTTTCATCACTTCCAGGTGAATTAAAACACTAGCTTGAAGATAATGCTCGCCCCTACCCCCCCACCATCCCCCATCAACTTAGGTAAGATCGCTATGGTGCTACTGAATCCTAAGTAAACATGAAAAGCGATCGCTCCCCTTCTTCACCTTCTCTTCAACGTCCCGAATTACTTGCGCCAGCAGGTAACTGGGAATGTGCTAAAGCTGCTGTAGAAAATGGGGCCGATGCAATTTACTTCGGTTTAGATCGCTTCAACGCCAGAATGCGGGCGCAAAATTTCACAGAAGCAGACTTACCGAGTTTGATGAAATTTCTGCATCGTCGGGGCGTGAAGGGTTATGTCACGGTAAATACACTAATTTTTCCTAAAGAATTAGCAGAAGCACAACAATATCTCCGCACGATTATTGCAGCGGATGTGGATGCGGTAATTGTTCAAGATGTTGGTATCTGTCGTCTCATCCGTCACCTCTCGCCTGATTTTTCTATCCATGCTTCTACCCAAATGACAATTACTAGTGCGGCTGGGGTGGAATTTGCCAAGTCCCTTGGCTGTCAGTTGGTAGTGCTGGCGCGTGAATGTTCTCTTAAAGAAATTAATAAAATCCAGCAGCAAATTGCCCAACAGCAGACATCGCTACCTTTGGAAGTTTTTGTTCACGGTGCTTTGTGCGTGGCGTATTCTGGCCAGTGTTTGACTAGCGAAGCTTTAGGGGGACGTTCTGCAAACCGTGGTGAATGCGCCCAAGCTTGCCGGATGCCTTACGATCTAATTGCTGATGGAGAATTTGTAGATTTAGGCGATCGCAAATATTTACTCAGTCCTCAAGACCTCGCAGGATTGGATGTTTTGCCCGATTTGGTGAAATCCGGGGTAACTTCTCTGAAAATTGAAGGCCGCCTGAAAGCCCCAGAGTATGTTGCTAATGTCACCCGTGTTTATCGGCAAGCCTTGGATCGGGTGATGGAGGAATTTGACGCGGGGAAAGTGTCGCAGCAAATTTCATCTTCTCAGGAACAATACAACTTAGAGATGGCATTTTCTCGCGGACTTTACACGGGTTGGTTTGGCGGGATTAACAATCAAGAATTAGTTCATGCGCGTTTTGGTAAAAAACGCGGGGTTTATTTAGGTGAAGTTACTCGCATCCACAACGAACAGATAGCAATCAAATTAGAAGCGCCTGTTAAACCGGGAGATGGAGTTGTGTTTGACTGCGGTCACCCAGAAGCCAAGGAAGAAGGCGGGCGAGTGTATGGAGTGGCGTCCAAAGGTAAGGAAACTCTGTTGACCTTTGGTAGAAGCGATTTGAACTTACGTCGGGTGCATGTAGGCGATAAGGTTTGGAAAACCAGCGACCCGGAACTTGATAAGCAACTGCGTCAAAGTTTTGCAGGCGAAAACCCACAATTTCAGCGTCCGATTGACTTGGAGGTTTATGGAGAAGTTAGTCAGCCGTTAATTGCGATCGCCCGCGATGGACTTGGTAATATTGTGCAATTGGAATCTGCAATTTCATTAGTAGAAGCACATACCAAACCCTTAGATACAGCCCGTTTAGAAGAACAATTCGGTCGTCTCGGTAACACACCCTTTTGTTTGGGAACCCTAACCAACCACCTCAGCGGTGCCATCATGTTACCTGTCAGTGAATTAAATCGGATGCGGCGGGATATTGTAACACAGTTGGAAGAATTGCGAAGTCAACCCAAACACTGGCAATTACGTTCTAATGTTTCCTTCCAAGATTTAGTTTCTTTCCCTTATCCCTCATCTCCCACCCAACGCAAAACTACATCTCCCTCTCTCATCGTTTTGGTGCGAAACCTCAAACAACTGCAAGCCGCACTGCAAACTGGTATTGAAACACTGTATTGTGAGTTTGAAGACCCCCGCGCCTACCGAGAAGCTGTAAACTTAGTGCGCCAACAAGGGCAAATAGACGAAAAATTTCCTCCTCACTCTCCACTCCCCACCATCTGGGTCGCCCCACCTCGAATTACTAAACCTGGAGAAAATTGGATTTTGCAGCAAGTACGTGCCTGTGAAGCAGATGGCTATTTGGTGCGGAACTATGACCAATTAAAATATTTTGCAGCAGACCGTTGTATTGGAGATTTTTCACTCAACGTTGCTAATTCTTTAACCGCAGACTACTTTCAGCAGCATTTTGGTTTGGAAAGGTTGACGGCTTCTTATGATTTGAACATCACCCAACTAGAAGACCTGCTCACAAGTTGCCCACCTCAGTGGTTTGAAGTTACAATTCACCAACATATACCAATGTTTCACATGGAACACTGCGTATTTTGTGCATTTTTATCTACAGGAACAGACTATACCAACTGTGGACGACCTTGCGAGAAGCATGAAGTGAAATTAAAAGACCGCGTTGGTAGCGAACACGTCCTCAAAGCAGATATTGGTTGCCGCAATACTGTATTTAACGGCACTGCTCAAACCGGAGCCGAGTATGTACAGCGTCTTGTAGAATTGGGTTTACGCTACTTTCGCATCGAATTTGTCAATGAAACGCCAGAACAAGTGACGAAAACAATACATCGCTACAGTCAATTATTGCAAGGTGAGATTACAGGTTCTCAACTCTGGCGAGAGTTGAAGTTGCAAAATCAGCTGGGTGTGACTCGCGGCCCATTAGGAGTAGCTCCATTACGGTGATAATTGATTTTATGGCGTTGCTGATTTTATGTATGAAAATGATTGTGCATGAGATGAAAGAGATGTTGCAATGCAACGTCTCTACATCTGATTGATACAGCTTGAAAATATGTTCAGCAATGAAAAGGGTGTAAACTTCAGTTCCTACAGTAACTTTCAGTGCTTTTATATTTATACCTATATATAGATTGACAAATTTACTATGACTTTAGATATAGTTATAAATTCAGATTAAGAAATTATTAATTTAGTAATCTTACTGAATATATCCTACATGAGAGAGATGATATATCTGTGTTTGTTCGGTAATTTTAAGTGACTATAAAAATGATTGTGACCGTTTTTTCTCTGGTGTCAAATATTTTTGTGTGTAATTAGCATAGAACAATCGAAAACAACGAATATCTATCAATGTTTTTGGAATTTTGTATTATTTATCACAAATTATTGATTACTGCAATATGGCCTGAACAATCTTGTTAGAGGATGTTATAATTACAAAGTATCTAATAAATACGTTTTACTAATTAATCTTGAAGCAGCAAAAAAATGTAATTTATAATGCTGCTATTTGAGAATGTGCGTATGGGATTAAGTAGATGATATAAGTAAAAATTTGAAAATATTAATTACCAAATTAATTAACTACTAAATTCTAAATTATGTATTTTTTTGTAACTTTGGATGAAAAAGTTAATTTATAAAAACGCTATTATGACAGTTATCAAACTGGTTTAGCTAGTGGAATGCTACAAGTTTTCCAGTTTAAAACTAGCTAAAATAGCAACCAAAACTCTCTCTAGAGAGTAGACCTATACAACGATTCCGAATAACTTCAATATTGTATGAATTCAAATAGCCCGTCTGCCAGTTCTGCCGAAACATACTCGCACCGTTTGGCAGACATTGTAGGAACAGCGATCGCTCTGTTGACTCTGACGCTACCAGTATTTGTCATTGCCCACTATTCCTCAAGCAATGTTCAAAATACCCAGCAGCCCGCGCTCGAAAACCTACAAACAACAAAAGATTAGCAAACAGAATGCAGTTCCCAACAATGCAGGCAATGTCAAACACTGTTTAGCTCAGATTTGTTTTGTTCAAGCGTTCTAAACCCTAGCTCCATACTATCCCCTTGAAAAAAGCGTTGCGAAGTTTCCTCGCAACGCTTTTTTCATTTTTTGCTAACTAAGGGCATTAGTCATTAGTTTTTCTCCCCTGCTTCCTCTGCTCCCTCCGCCCCTCCCCCTCTTCCAAAGCCCAATCTCTTGGGAAGAGATCCATATTGCCCTAAAATTCTACACGGGGAGCGAATCTGAGTGCCCCCACGATCGACTGTTATCAGAGGAGCTTTTTGTGGATTTATCTCGTATTCCTGCCCAACCAAAACCAGGTCTAATCAACGTTCTGATTGAAATTACAGGCGGAAGTAAAAATAAATACGAATATGACAAGGAGCTAGAAGCTTTTGCTTTAGACCGAGTACTTTATTCGTCGGTAAAATATCCTTATGACTACGGCTTTGTACCGAATACTTTGGCTGATGATGGCGATCCCCTAGATGGAATGGTGCTTATTGATGAGCCAACCTTTCCCGGCTGTATTATTGCTGCACGGCCAATCGGCTTTTTGGAGATGATTGACGGAGGCGATCGCGATGAAAAAATTCTTTGTGTTCCAGACAAAGATCCGCGTTACGCTCAAGTCAAATCCCTCAAAGACATAGCGCCACACCGTTTGGATGAAATTGCTGAATTTTTCCGTAGTTACAAAAATTTGGAAAAAAAGGTGACTGAAATTCTCGGTTGGCAAGATGTAGATAAGGTTGCAGCTTTAGTAGAAAAATCCGTCAGAGCTTATAAAGCATAATATAAGAGTTATAAGTTCACAGTTAGGAGTTAAGAGTTATGAATTTTTATTCCTAACTCTTAACTTTTGACAACTTTCACTTGTTACGGTTTCAAAAATTGCCACCAACTTCAAATCCAAATGCAGCGCACTCTCCTTTTGGCAAAAATTCACAACTGCACCCTGACTGGGGCGAATATCAACTATGTGGGTAGTATCAGTATCGATAAAGTCCTGCTCGAAAAAGCTGGCATCTTGCCTTATGAGCAAGTGCAAGTAGTGAATAATGCCAATGGCGAGCGCTTTATTACTTATGCAATCCCGGCTCCAGCGCATTCAGGAATCATTGAATTAAATGGGGCTGCGGCACGTCTAGGCATTATTGGCGATCGCTTGATTATAATGACTTACGGGCAGTTCACTCCAGAGGAGTTAAAAAGCTACTCTCCTACAGTAGTCATTGTAGACGAAAACAATCGGCTCTTAGAAGTGCGGCGCTACGACGACCTGCTCGCTAAGGTCTAATTCCAAAAAAAATGTCAAATTTTGAGTTGTCGGGTTCCCAGAGTTATATACCTGAAAAATCAGTTAACCTGCTCAGTAGTCCAGCAGGTCAGTTTAGAGTGCAATTCTGGGGTGTAAGGGGTTTGATTCCCACTCCCAGCGAGAAAACCAGCCGTTACGGGGGTAATACCGCTTGTGTAGAAATGCACGTAGGCGGGAAACGCTTAATTTTTGATGGCGGTACTGGCTTACGCATACTGGGTAAAACTTGGCAAGAAATACAAGAACCAATAGAAGCTTATTTATTTTTTACCAATTCCCAATCAAACCGGATTCAAGGATTTCCTTTTTTTGCCCCCGCATTTATTGCCGGAAATTGCTTCCATATTTACGGCACAGCTGCCTCAAATAGCGCCTCGATTAAACAATGTCTGTGCGACCAGATGCTCCAGCCGCACTTTCCTTACCCTTTGCAAGTAATGCAGTCGGAATTACAGTTTTACAATCTCACTCCAGACAGCGATGTAAAGCTAGATGATGTAATTATTACAACTGCATTAATCAATCAAACTCAGCGGTCAATTGGCTACCGAGTTACTTGGCGCGAATATAGTGTTGCTTACGTCACAGATTTGAACCAAAATGCAGAGCAAGTAGAGTTAGAGCGAATTTTACAGTTCGTTCAAGGCGCTGACTTGTTAATTGCTAATGCCACCTACACTCCGCCAACATCTCACAACCATGACTCTGCTGACTTACTTTGGCAAGTTGCTGTGAATGTGGCTCAGGCTGCTGGCGTCCGACGGTTAGTTATCTCTCATCACCATCCAGATGACCATGATGATTTTCTGGATAAAGTTCAAGTCGATGTAAAATCCGCCTTTCCCAACGCATTACTCGCCCATGAAGGTCTAGTATTAGCCATTGCTCATTAGATGTTGGATATGGGGCATTGATTTTGAACTAATAACTAATAACTAATGACCAATGACCAATGACTAATGACTACTTAATACATCGAATAATTCCATAAAGTCCACGAGCTTCAACTTGTATGCAGTCTGGATTGAAGCCTGCTGTAATTAAAATATGCCGCAGTTCGCCTACAGAAAAGAACCGAAAAATAATGCTTGGAAATGGCTTGAGAAAAGTAGTCGCAAACAATTTGCCGCCGCTACGCAACACCCGGTAAATGTTGCGAATTCCTTCTTCAGCATTAGGCCAGCAATGCATTGCAGCTCCAGCATAAATGGCATTTATAGAATCTGATGCTAAGGGTAGTGCTTCGACATCGCCACGAATGATAATTATCTGAGATGGCGATATACCATCTAATTTCATTTGCTGTTGCAGCTGTGACAGCATTGACTCCGAATAATCTACAGCAATAACCTGCTTGCACTTGTCTAAAAGTGCTAAGCGTCGTGCCATAATGCCCGTACCACAACTTATATCTGCTACGATTCCCGGATTTTCACCAAAAAATTCTCTACACTGAGCAAACTCTAAATCAATACCGCCAAAATTACGTAATCCTGCGGCCCAAATTGGCGGTAAGACGCGTTCATAGAAAAAAGAAATTACAGGAGAGCGAAATAATTCTGTGCGTAAAGGTTTTGCTTGAATGGTATTGACTTTTATGTGTTTATATGATGCTTCAGGTGTTAAATCCATCAGCGATGAAGGCATTTTTTGGAGTTCGTTTTGGAAGTAATTGTGGCAAGCATCGCACTGCTGTGGTGTTTCGGCTAGAGGCTGGCGACAAAGAGGACAAGCGATCGCATTTCCTTTGAGCATATCTCAATTAACTGTTTCTTTTTTCTGTTAAATCAAGAGAAGATATTGCTTGTGCTAAAACTTCTAAGGAGAGTTGTAGTTTAACAATTGCTGGCATTTTTCTCTTATTGGGTATGTTTTTTGCACCATTATGGCAATCGCCTCCGCAAAATGCGATCGAGCCGCTTGAAAAATGTTGCACAGCAAGCATCAGATAAGTAGGAGGCAGAAGGCAGGGGGCAGGAATCAGAATTCCCTTCTGCCTTCTTCACTGAATTGGTATTACAAAAGATTCTAAATGAATGAGGTAAAGATAATTGTAGGGGCACAACATGTTGTGCCTCTACGCGTGTAATTTATTTACTTGAAATAGGCTGTAATACCATTTCACAAAAAATCTGATACAGATGTAAACGCTGAAAGCTTTGCTGCATCTAAGTTTTTTAATTGCGAATTGCGAATTGGTATAATTTCGCTAGGTTAACTTATCAAGTGCTGCCTTCCAATGAAACTGGAATACGGATAATAAACTCTGCACCCTGACCTAGTTGTGAATTACAAGAAAGCGAACCGCCATGTTTTTCAGTGATAATTTGATAGCTAATAGATAAGCCCATACCTGTGCCTTTACCTACAGGTTTTGTAGTAAAGAAAGGATCGAACAGGCGTTGTCGAACCGACTCGGGCATACCTAAACCGTTATCTGCAATGCGGATTTCAACTTCATGACCATTCACTTTTGCAGTGTAAATAGTAATGCTTGGGCTAGTCATTTTTTCTGGATTCTTCACTAATGACTCTTCTAAAGCATCGATCGCATTACTCAAAACATTCATAAACACCTGATTTAATTCTCCTGCATAACACTCCACTAAGGGCAGGCCGCCATAATTTTTGACAATCTCAATGGCTGGATGTTCTGACTTACCTTTCAGACGATGTTGCAGAATCATCACGGTACTGTCAATACCGTCATGAATATTCACAGCTTTTCTCTCGGCTTCATCCATACGCGAGAAGGTTCGCAGAGAAGCAACAATATTACGAATTCGGTCTGCGCCTACTCGCATCGAGGATAATAGCTTGGGCAAGTCTTCTAGCAGAAATTGTAAATCGATAGACTCAGCTTCTTCTTCAATTTCAGGATGAGGAGATGGGTAATGTTTTTGGTAGAGTTCCAACAGTCGCAGCACATCTTGGGTGTATTCGTTAGCGTGGTTGAGGTTGCCAAAGATAAAATTAACCGGGTTGTTGATTTCGTGAGCAACGCCAGCTACCAGTTGTCCTAAGCTGGACATTTTCTCAGTTTGTACGAGTTGAGCCTGGGTTTTTTGTAGTTTGTCCAAATATTGTTGCAGTTGTTCGGCCTTCTCTCGCTCTCGCGTTTCCGATGCTTGCAAAGCTGCGTTTTTAACTTCGAGTTCTTGCGAATAAGTTTGCAAATTGGTATAAAGACGAGCGTTATCAATGGCGATGGAAATTTGTACCGTCAATAAACTCAGCACGTTTATTCGTTCTGGGGTAAAAGCACCAGCAATCAAATTATTTTCTAAGTAAAGAATACTAGTAAACTTGCCAGAATGAATTAGCGGCAAACATAAAATCGATTTAGACTGATGAGCAGCAATATAAGCATCAGTGCCAAAGCAAGAGTCTTTTACAGCATCTTCTAAAACAAGGTTTTCTCTGGTTCTCTCGACATAGTTGAATAAAGCAACTGGCAGTAAAGGTGAATTGGTTTCATCCTTTGAGTTAACAACAACCCTAACTTCTTTCCCTACAACCATCCCTGCGGCTTCTAGCAGCCATTGATTCTCGTGCTTGACAATAAAGTAACCTTGAACAGCACCAGCATTTTCGATGCCAATTTTCAACATCTTTTCGAGCAAGCGAGTTACCATCATTTCTTCTGATAGCACTTGTGAAGCTTTCATCACTGTCATTAAGTCAAGAAGATGAGAACCTCCGGTAGTAGTAGAACTAGTTTGAGTTGCTTCTTTGAAATTTGTTTCTAGCTTTTGTGTGTTTGAAGCTCGGGTAATTAATTGCGGGTATTTTGATTCTAAATCTTTGACTTTAGCAGTTGCTCCCCAATGAATATATGCATAATAAGCATTAGTCATGTAAGTTTGGGCAATGCTTTGTTTGTTCCATGACAGATAAAACTTAGCTGCAAGTTCGTGTGCTAGTGCTTCTTCGTTGATGTATTCGTTTTCTTTAGCAAGTGCGATCGCTTTATCGTACATCTCAATCGCTTCTAGTTTTTCGCCTAAAACTCGATGCCGTTCTGCCTCTACTAAATAAAATTTGTGCAAGAAATTCATTGGCGCATGATGCGCCCATTTTTGCATTTTTTCTTGATTCGTTTTAACTTTAACCAGAATACTGTTTTGCTCTGACTCAACCGTATCTTGATACACTGCCAACTGCACCAAAGAATCATAAAAATAGAAAATTGCAATAGTTATCTGTCCTGGTGCAGCACTCAAATAACTCTCTGCTAAAGCACTATTTTCAAATGCTTCTGAATATTTTTCAAACACATAACAAAGCATCATTTTGTGCAAATATAAATAATGAATTGCCATGTAGTCTTTGTTTTGCTGATGCATTGGCAGCATCTTTTGTTCGTCGTAGGCATTACCCTGAAGAAGGCAGGGATTTTCCACCCTTACCATCATGTTGAGGATAGCCTGCCAGAACATTTCTTGATAAGCAAGTGCCGTTTCTTGTTTGACGAGATTAATTGCATTCCTGTAGGTAGGCATTTCTCGTTCCAGCCCAGACAGTTCTTTGCCACATAAATATGCGTGAGCGCTGTATATATACAAGCCATAGGCGGCAAATTGTAAATCCCCTGTCTCCAGCCCGCAAGTATAACATGACAACAAAGGTTGTAAGCTTTCTTTTAGATGCTCTTTCCAATGTCGCATTGCAATATTCACATTTACATCATTCTTGGCTTTTAATTCTTTAGCATTCAGCTTTGATACAAGGCTTATAGACAATTGGCCGAACTCATAACCCGAATCTAAATCTCCTACTACCCCACAGAGAATACAACCATATAAGCTATATGCAAAGGCAGATAAAGGAGCATTGCCATGTTGAACGGATATATTGATTTGTTTACATATCAATAAAGGCAATAGTTCCGGCATAGCCATATATGTGGCAGGGCTAATGTGTGACAGTAATCGGATAACTGTTAGCGCATAAGGATCGCTCATTAAAGGTAGCTCGAGCAAATCTTTAATTGGTCTGCCATTTAAAATTGATACAGTTTCCCCCAGTGCTTGACCAATATCTGATGGGGTTGGTGTATTAGGAAACTCCACTCCCAAGAGCTTTAAGGCTTGTAGCCCCGTACTCAGCGCAGCCATCAGTTGATTCTGCACTGTGTAAGCTTGAATCTGGATTTCGTATACCTTCACCTTGTCCAATAGCGAGACAGCGTGGTTTTGCACTACCGCAACAAACTTTTGCATTTCATCAAAATCACCGTTTAAAAATGCTGCTTCTGCTGCTTCTTCATAAATGGTTAATGTTAATTGATAGTGACTTTCCCAACTAGAAACTACTAGCAATTGCAAAGCTACTTGCAAATATTTGACCGCAGAATCGTGGGCTGTTGCGGCTTTAGCTTTCTGACCAGCTATGAGGTTAAGTTGGGCTAGTTCGTATTTTTCTGTTTCAGTTGTTAGTAAGTCAATACCATAATTTAGCTGATTGACTAGAGCAAAGACATTTTCTTTGCGTTCTTCTGGTGTTGTATTTTGTAGCAATAATTGACCGATTTTGAGGTGGGTTGCTTTTTTCTCTGCATCGGGAATCAAAGAATATGCCGCTTGCTGCACTCGGTCGTGTAAAAACTTGTAGTCAACTTTGACATCTGTTAAATTAATTTTGCTAGATTCTTCCTGACCAAACACTAAAGGAATTTTGTAATCTTGAGTTAACGGCAAAATTAACCCAGCTTGCAGAGCCGACCACAATTGTGTTGCTGTAGTTAAAGATAATGCTTCGTTAACGATCGCCAATACATCTAAGTTAAATGTACTACCAATACAAGCAGCCAGTTTTAAGACTTTTTGCGTTTCTAGTGATAATTTGCGAATATTTCTTGCCGTCAGTTCAACTACATTCAGGTCAGTAATACCAATCGCCTGAATATGTTCAAGATTCCACTCCCAGACTCCTGAATGGAATTCGTAGGTTAACAAGTCTTCCTGATGTAGAGTTTTCAGCAGTTGCGTTAAGAAGAACGGGTTACCTCCAGTTTTGTAAAACAGTAATTCTGCTAGTGGTTTGGTGTTTTCTATATCATTCAACGTATCGCTAACTAAAGCTTCTACATCTGTTAACTGCAACGGTGACAAGACAATGTTATTCACCATCGCACCTGCTTTTTGAATTTTATCCAAACTCATCATCAGTGGATGAGTGGGTGAAACTTCGTTATCCCGGTATGCTCCGATTAATAATAGATATTGGCGTTGTCCTTGGCTAGCGTAGCGATCGCTATCCATCATCAATAGCTCAATTAAATTCAGCGATGCCGAATCTGCCCACTGTAAATCATCAAGAAACACAACTAAAGGATGGTCTTCGGTTGTGAATACTCCAATAAATTGCCCAAAGACCCGATTAAAGCGATTTTGAGATTCAGCCGCACCCAGTTGTGTCACGGGTGGCTGAGTGCCAATAATCAGTTCCACCTCTGGAATCACATCGATAATAATTTGCCCGTTCTCACCCAAGGCAGTTAACAACTTGTGTTTCCACGCTTGGATTTGGGCAACGCTTTCGGTGAGTAATTGCCTAACTAACGATTGAAACGCCTGAATTAGAGATGAGTATGGAATATTGCGCTTGAACTGGTCGAACTTGCCTGCAATGAAATAACCTCTGGCGCCCACAATTGGTTTATGAACTTCATTGACAACGCTAGTTTTACCAATCCCCGAATAACCGGAAACCAGCATCATTTCTACCCCCTTATCAAAGGAGGATTCAGTAGGGTAAGCCACACGCTCAAATGCAGCCATTAATGTTGCCACTTCTGCTTCCCGTCCGTAGAGCTTTTGGGGAATCAAAAAATGCCCAGATTTGTCTCGTCTTCCCGGTATGAAGTTTTCAATTTTGCCAGTGGTTTGCAGTTGAAACAAACATTCTTCTAAATCTGCTTTCAGTCCCCAAGCACTTTGATATCGCTCCTCTGCTGTTTTTGCTAACAGCTTGAGAATAATTGCACAAATTGCCTCTGGTACATCTTCCAAAACGCGGCACACAGTTTGTTTACAAGGTGCAGCCGGCATTTTGGCAATGTGACAGTGTACCAATTCCAATGGGTCGGTAGTATGAAATGGCAAAGTACCCGTTAGCATTTCATACAAAGTCACACCCAAGGAGTAAAAATCAGTGCGGTAATCAATGGCTCGATTCATTCTGCCCGTTTGTTCGGGCGACATATAAGCAAGCGTACCTTCGAGTAAATTAGGATTACTTAATGTGGGATTTTCTTTATCCAGGCGCGAGGAAATACTGAAATCAATCAGTTTAACTTCCCCAGATTCGGGGTCAATGAGAATATTGTGTGGCTTAATATCTTTGTGAATAATCTGTTGCGCGTGCAACTCTCCTAAAGTCTGTGCTAAATTAATACCCACCTTGAGGAAAGTAATCAAACTAGTTGTTTGATTGGCAATTACTTCTTTGAGCAAGCAACCTGGAATGTCTTCTAAAACTAAAGCTAGTCCGTGCTGATAATTCTTTAACTCATAAGCTTTAACAATTCCAGGTATTTGCAGTGGTTCAATGATTTGATATTCATGCCGCAGTCGCGCAATATCTTCTAAAAGCGGATGTTCGTCAACAAGAGTTTTAACAATGACTGAGGTGTTATCTATTTCTCGTCGTCCACGATAAATGATAGTTTTAGCGCCAGAGTGAAGAGTTTCTAGAAGTTGATAACCAGATAAAGCTGCTGTCATTGTTTTTACATGTAACACAAGTATTTTTAAGATGCCCATGTAGATTGAGATATGTAATTTTTCTGACAAAATTACATATATTTTCATAAACTGTTACGAGTTGCGATGGCAGCTAGCTAATGCCTTCTTGTGCCTGTGTTGCAGAAACAACAAACACTAGAGAACGCTTTTAAATTAATAATTTTCCTTTGTGACTTTTGATAATTTAAGTGTTAATACAGAGTTATCTCTCTAAATTTAACAGTATTATACTTGTTAAAAATCAGAACAAATAAGCAAAAAGAGTAGCTTTTAATACTTTATTTGGCGTCAGTTTTACTGCACTTGATGAAGGCAGGAGAGAAAGCCACCGAACAAGCTAGGTAAAGAATTAATATTAAGTTCGGATGATTGGTTATCATTGCATTTCTCGCGTTACCCCTCCCCAAGGCATTGGGGAGGGTGCGCGGCAGCGCGGGTGGGGTGTTTCGGAATTTATAAGTGATTGAGCGAACTTGATATTAGCGCTAATGGTTGAGAACAAGCCAATTAAATGCGATCGCTATTCCACAATCTATATTCCTACACCAAACAGCTTGTTAAAATCAGCATCATTTTTGGCTAACTTTCTTAATCGCAATAATCTATAAGAAAACACTAATTTTTTAATCAATTTATCGGTTGTTTTTTGCAAAATTGGACGTTTTTGATATTCAATATTTTTGTGAATGTCAAAATATATTTGTTTCTCCTGGAGATTAGATTGTCCTTTTTTGATTCTTACTCGCTCGATATTATCTTTAAAAAAGGGAAATTTATCTTCGCGGTCAAATTCGATCGCCATTCCTAATTTAGCGGCAGCTAGCCCCATAGCATAACCTTCACCGTGATAAATTCCTCGGATTTCAAATAAATAAGAAATCGTCTGCCAAAGCTGAAAAAACTTTTTATCTAATTCTCCCTGTCTTTTCATAGCAAACATGAATTCATGGAACCACTGCACTTGTTGAAGATTAATATTTAGTTTTGCAGCTACTTCTTCTATAATTTGAATTTCTTTTGGATGTTTAATATTTTTTATATGTTGCACCAAATCGCAACCAGCTCTAGCTGTGATTCCACTAAGCCAATTCATTTCTTGGACTACAGTACCAAGAATTCGGACATCAGAATCTAAGAACATGCAACTCTCAAATAGTGAAAGAGCTTTTTCCAGAACGAAGCGTTTATCGTGATATCCTTTGACACTTTGCAGGCGGTGCTTGAATGCCAGAACGTGAGGAAATTCCTGAAAATACTCTGGCTTATCAGTCAGAATGCATAGCGGTGTAGGATATGCGTGTTGCTGAATATCTTGAGCTAACATCCGTGCGTGAGTGCGATATCTCTCACCCACAGCTAAGGTACAAAAGCAGAATTTGTTAGATACGTTCATATTAGGATGTAAATGCGCGATCGCCATCCCTTTTCTATGTTACAGGTCAAGGCGCAGATCGTTAAAATTACAGCCAAGCACTTTGCAAACAACTTGTATAGCAAGGGACTGGTGAGTGGGGATTGGGTGAAAAGTTTTGTTGTGTCTAAGTTTTATCATCTGTTAATGTCCTAACCACGTTGGCTGTTGCTATAAAAAAAGCGAGAGAGTATCACTCCCTCGCAATAGCAAAATTACTACAGCTTGATTAATTTGAAATTTCAGCTGTAATCATCTTGAGGCTAAACCCCGCTAGTAGCAAAAACAACATCATTGGCTGTGATACTAGTTGAGGTAATTCCCACTAATAAAGCCAACTCTGTATTTCCGGTTTTCACCAAAGTGTCACTACCTTGTTGCAATAGCGTTAAGGCGCTAAATTGATTCACGCCAATACCGCCAAGCCCAATTTTATCGATGCCAATGGTAAAATCAGTGACGATATTCTTGCTAGTTGGCAGACTGGCATTAGCAATCCAAAACTGGTCTGCACCAGTACCACCAGTTAGGCGGTTACCACCTGCTTGACCTGCAAATAGCGCATCATCTCCATTGCCACCAAACAAGGCATCATTGGCATTAGAGAAGAGTTTGTCATCTCCAGTACCACCATACAAACTGTTATTGCTGCCGTTACTGGTGAGGGTATCATTGCCTGAGCCAGCGAATAAAAATTGACGCGAACCTTCAACAACCGTCAGAGTGTCAGCCCCAGCACCGCCAAATAGGTTATTAGTAGCGTTGGCTTCGACTACAGTAATTTGGTCGTCATTATTACCACCATCGGCACTAGTATTGCCAGCAGCACCGTTTTGACCAACAAAGATACGATCGTTACCATCCCCGGCTGACACTGAGGAGTTATTGCCAACCAGCACAGTATCTTCACCATTGCCAGTCTGGATTGTGTTACTTGTACTACCTTCTACAAAGTCTGCTCCCTCACCTGCAAACAATATTTTTCCTGGCTCAAGTGTAACGGTATCGCTGTTAGTCGAGCCAAAATCAAATTTTTCACCTTGAGGCTGACCTAAGCCAGGAGCAAGGTTAAGGGGATTCTCCAATTTCAGGAGAATAATTTCGTTGTTATCTATGACTGGATTTTGAGGATCGTTTCCAGGACGACCTGTTGAGAAGGGATAGTTGTTGTCATTGGCTACCAAAATGGTGTTTTTGTCAATAAGTAAAACATCTTCAATTGTTTGGAAGGGGAAATCAAAGGTAGTTTTGCCATCCCCGTTCAAGTCGTTGGGGTCTTGAATATTTAACAAGTCTGCAACTTCTTCTTTGGCTACGTAGCCATTGGAATCTGCTTTAGACAAGTCAATTTTGTAGATTTTCTTGAATTGAGCAGCAGTTCCTTGATTGTTATCGCGCTCAATGACGAGGTATTCATTATCATTGATGACTGCTAAATCTCCAATGGAATTTCCAGGATTATCCAGGCTGTAGTAGAGTTTATTATCAATATACTTGCGGCTGGCTAAATCAAATTCGTTAATCCGCAAAGCACCGGGAGTATCGCCTTGGACTGTCCCTTCTAACAGAAGATAAAGCTTAGTTTTACTGGCGTTGATTGCTCCACCTTCAAAACCTTTGGAACCAGCCAAGTTAGCAAAAGCGTCACCTGAAAGAACGTCTGGGTTTTGTGGCGATCGCACTATATTGTACTGGGGATCGTCTACGAGGCGATCGCGTACTTTATCGGCGATATTTGGGAAATCTGAGAACAGCGCATCTACCCCTAATTGATAGAACTGCTGAATTTCTAGTGCTAGCTTACCTTGGTAATCTGCCGCTAAATACTGATTTTCTGCACGGAAGGTGTAGGGGTGGACTAGCAAACCTGCATTGTGAGCATCTTGAACTAAGGTACTGGGAGGTAAAGTGTTCTTGTCAGCATCATCAACTTTGCCATCGCCATTGACATCATCTGCTTGACCATCATTATTGGCATCAGTACCTTTGACGCTAACAATCATTCGCTTCCAAGGGCCGATGCCATCAGCATAACTAGCAATTTCAGCCAAGCCTTCTGGAGTTCGCAAATCGCCATAAGTGCGAGTATCGCCTTTGACTTTCAAATCGTAAGGCTGGCTTTCAATAATCTTGCCGTTTATGTCAATATCGCTGGCGTCTAAAAGTTGCACGAGTGGGATATCTACGCCAGCCGCAGGCATAATGCGATCGTGTAGATCCTTGAGATTGCTAACTTCAAAGGATTGGATGAAAATGCGGCCGGGGTCAGTAAAATTATTTGCTTTGAGGGTATCGATGAGTATCTGACTGATATTTCTGTTTATTTTCTCGTTAGTGCCTATGTATGTAGCTTCATCGGCAAAATAAGTCGGATGCTTAGTTTCTGGGTAAATACCAATCTTTTTACCTGTGTTGGCTTCTACTTGCTTAACTAAATCGATGACTTCTGTGAGAGTAGGAATCTCAAATTGCCCGTCAAAAGAATGGTCGCGGAAAGGTAGACGTTCTACTGCTCGTAAAGTTTTGATTTCAGCTAAGGTAAAGTCTTCTGCAAACCAACCTGTAATTGTGTTGCCATCTAAGCTTACTGTTTTCTTACGATTCGCAAACTCTGGGCGCTTGTAAACATCTGTGGTTGTATTGCTGAGATTAACAGTACCATCAGCATTCAAAACTGCTAAAGCAGGCTCATGACGAGCAATCAACACACCGTCCTTAGTAACTACCAAGTCTGGTTCAATAAAGTCAGCACCTTGCTCAATTGCTAGTTTATATGACTCCAGGGTATGCTCTGGACGATAGCCGCTTGCACCTCTATGGCCAAGTACTTTCGGTGCTTTACCGTCTAAAGTCTTGAATTCATCGGGTGTTGCAATGGGAGCTTCTAATAACTTACCAGTAGCATCAAAATGCAGTAGGTAAGGGCCAAATTCATCTCCAATCCAAATAGTACCGTCTTTAGCAATTACGAATGACTCTATATCAAAGTCAGCACCAGTCAGTAATCTATCGCTAGTACCTTCGTTAACTATTGAGAAAGGAATCTTTTTGTTAGGGTCAGACAGTTGAATGAAATCTAAAATTTTAACAGTGCCATCACCATTTTCTATGCCCTGAAAATTTGGTTTTAGGCGATGGATGCGTAACAAAAAGTCATCGCTATTATCTTTAGCACCGTAACCATTATCTGACAGGAAATAGAAAGAGTTATTATTAGCAAACTGGACACCGCTAAAGCCTTGTATTGGCTGTCCTGGGAAAGGTCCGGTTCTACCATTAGCTGAAATTTGTTCGCCAGAAGCCGGCCCTTTACCATAAGTATCAGCGGGTAAAGAGGCAAAACCTACTAATTTAATTGCCATAATTAGATTGTTATTTTAGGATGTTTGATTTGAGAGCGATCGCCAGCTAGCTATGGCAGTTCTCTAAATCCATGATTTGCAGAGAAATCAATCATCTTCTCAAGCCCCCAGATTGCTCGATGGAATCAATCCAAACTCCAATATCTAAGATTCAAAATTGTCTGACTCAGGGTATAAAACAATTAAGATTCGGAATGGAAGTTTGTTGATAGTAGTCACGAGAGAACTGAACTAGCCTTAAAAATGTTTCCATTGCAAGATTAAGAAAAAAATAAATTATGCAGAAGAAAGGATTAAAATCCACTCCAATCCGGCACTACCACAGTAATTAAATGAGTGTAGGGGCGCACAGATACCTGTGCGCCCCTAGTGTAGTCTATTGAATTGCAAATTATTGCTATATAAGCGCCGCACAAGCAGCGTTACCACCAATTACAAAAATTAATTTACCAATCACTTGGTTTACTATCATCCCAAACTTCTAACTTCAAATCATGGAGATAAGCTAGTCCACTTTGAATTTGTGCCTGCGTTCCCTTGAGTTCAAGATCAAACCAACCATCACCGACAGCATTAGCTCCCAAAATTGCTGCTGTAATATTTACAGTCAGACCGTAATCAGATACCAGCCGTGAAATCACAGGTTCCTGGTGATAGTTCTTGGGAATTCTAACTCGAATCCGTTTATCGTTAAGCGTATTCTCTGTAGCCATGATTGTCACTCTCTGTAGAGGAAGTGGGAAGGTGTAAAGGCAAAGGGGCACAGGGGCAGGCATTGGTGTCAACTTAAGCTCAAACGCCTATCCCACAAGCGTTTCACCCCACCCCTAACCCCTCCCCTTGGCAAGGGGAGGGGCGGTTTTGGCTTTAGACAAAACCGGGGTGGGGTAACGCGGATCTTGGTTTATTCAACATCTTTAATGCGGGTTTTGCGTTCTAAAATCTCTTTTAGGATTAGGGTAACTACTGCTAGTAATGCTAACAGTACGGCAGCAGAAAAGGCGGCTTCGGTTTCATATTGTTTGTAAGCGTCTTCTACAAATAGTGGTAGACTCTGGGTTTGATCGGCAATGTTGCCTGAAACTACGGAAACTGCACCGAATTCTCCCATTGCTCTGGCGTTGGTCAAAATTAAACCGTAGAGTAAGCCCCAACGGATACTAGGTAAGGTGATGCGCCAAAATATTTGCCAGTCTTTAGCACCTAAAGTTCTGGCAGCTTCTTCTTGATCTTTGCCAAATTCTTCTAAAACAGGAATTACTTCCCGCGCTACGAAGGGCATACTGACGAAGGCTGTAGCCAACACCATGCCTGGAAAAGCAAAGATAATCTTGATGTCATGCGCTTGCAACCAAGGGCCAAACCAGCCATTACGTCCGTAAAGTAGGACAATCATTAGTCCGGCGACTACGGGGGAGATGGAAAAGGGCAGGTCAATAATGCTCAAAACTACAGCGCGTCCGGGAAATTTATAGCGAGCGATCGCCCAAGCCGCACACAAACCAAATACTGTATTTAATGGTAGAGCGATCGCGGCTAATAATAGTGTCAACCAAGCTGCATGGAGAAAGGCTGGTTTGCTCAGATTAGCTAGAAATGGCCCGACTCCCTTGCTAAAGGCTTGGACAAAAACGTTAATTGCAGGCAGATATTGAACTAAGCTTAAATAAGCGATCGCTATACCAATTAAAAGTATCGGCACCCACTTGTTCTTCTGTTGCGGTTTGGGTGTATATGCAATTTCATCAGATGCAGATGAGTGAAAACTTGGCTTATCTACTGTCATATCGCCTTGCCCATGCTTGTAAGAAATTAATTGCCAATAGCAATATTAATGAAATTGATAGTAGAACTATGCCGATTACTGTTGCTCCAGAATAGTCATACTGCTCTAATCTTTGAAAAATCAGCACAGGCGCAATTAAATCTTGATATGGTGTATTGGAAGAAATAATTACTGTTGAACCATATTCTCCAACTGCACGGGAGAAACCCAAGGCAACACCAGTCAAAATCGTCGGAAATAATGGTGGCAAAATCACTTTCCAAAAAGTTTGCCATTGAGAAGCACCCAAACACCAGGCAGCTTCTTCAATTTCATGTTCCATTTCCTGGAGTACGGGTTGCACGGTTCTCACCACAAAGGGTAGCGAGATAAAAATCATTGCTACCGCTACTCCCGTCCGGGTGAAAGATACTTTAATTCCTAAAGGTGATAGTAGGGAGCCTATCCAACCGTTATCGCTGTAAACTGTTGCTAATGTTAATCCTGCTACCGATGTTGGCAATGCAAACGGTAAATCTACTGTGGCATCAACAAAGCGTTTCAATGGAAAGTCGTAACGTACCAAGACCCAAGCTATCAAAGTACCAAATATACCATTGAGGAAAGCAGCAAATATTGAAGTAACAAAAGTGACATTATATGTTGCTAGTGCAATATCGCTAGTGGCGATCGCCCAAAACTTAGCCGGAGGTTCAGTACTCGCCTTCAGGAACATAGCAACTATGGGCATAAATAACATTACTGTCAAGTATGCGATAGTGATTCGCCAAGTCCAGGGAACTCGCTGCAATGTCTTCCAAAAAGGTTTTTTACGTTCGGCTTCTACAGAGGAAGATACAGTCGTCGTCATAATCAAAAGTTCAAAATAGAATTCAGGAGTCAGGAGTCAGAATTCAGAAGTCAGAAGTCAGAAGTCAGAATAATTAATTCTAGTTACTGAGTTCTTTTTAAGAAGAATTCAGGAGTAAAGCAGAAGACTCAGAAAATTACAATTTTCTGATTCTGATTTCTGTTAGCGTAGCGGGGCGTAGCCCATTCTGAATTCTGAATTCTCCTTTTTAATTACCTTTTCTTTTGAGCCTGTATCTTATCAAACACGCCTCCATCTGCGAAGAACTTTTTATCAATTTCTCCCCAACCACCAAAGTCCTGAACTGTACCTAAAGTTTTTACTTTGGGAAACTTATCTGTGACTTCTTTAGTTTGAGCTAAACTTTCATCTACAGGTCTGAATCCTAATTTCACAAACTCTTGTTGTGCTTCTGGAGTATAAAGGTATTTCACAAAAGCTTCAGCAACTTCCCGCGTACCGTGCTTATCAACGTTTTTATCTACTACAGCGATGGGATTGTCGATGGATATATTTACTTCCGGGACGACATACTCAACTTTTTCGCCTTTTTGTTGCGCCAGAATAACTTCGTTTTCGTAGTTAATTAAGGCATCTCCTTGACCCTGCTTGGCAAATGTGTCTGTGGCTTCCCGCGCATCCTTAGTTAGGATTGGGACATTATTATAAACTTTTGTGACAAACTCAGTAGCTTTAGCCTCATCTCCACCTGTTTTAATCACAGAGTTCCATAACGCCAAGAAATTCCACTTAGCAATGCCTGAGGTTTTGGGGTCAGCAGTAATCAGTTTTACATTGCCTGTGGCTAAATCTGCCCAAGTCTTAAGGCCTTTAGGATTACCAGGACGAGTTATTAGGGCTGCCACAGATTTAGAGACAATACCATTGTTGGGAACTTCTTTTTCCCATCCTGATTGAATTAGTCCAGCCTTCTCAATCTTTGCAGTATCTCCTGCCAGCGCTAGGTGGACAACATCTGCTTCCAAACCATCAATAACGGCACGAGTTTGGGAACCAGAACCACCATAACTTTGCTTGAAGGTGACAGTTTGGTTATGGTCTTTTTTCCACTGTTCTACAAATTTAGGAATGATAGCTTCGTGAGCAGCTTTAGTAACTGCAAAAGAAACTAAAGTTAGTTCAACATTACTCTTACTTGCAGCCACGGGAGAAGCAGCAGGAGGTTCTGTAGAAACATTATTCCCATTTCCACCAGAGCAGGCAGCAACCGCTACACTCAATAACGATCCTACTAAAAAAAGCGATACAAACCCTTTGAGCGAATTCACTCTGAACCGATTGATTTGAGGTTCAGCGAACGCTTGCAATCTTTCCAGTGGGCGCTGCCACAAACTCATCCTAATTTCCTCCGCTAAATCTACACTTACTAGATAGGAATACAGTTATATGTTCCTATATGGTGTAGTATATACCAGATTTTGCAGTAATTTAGTTACAAACAACTAAAAATATCATATTCCGATAGAAAATATGGTGATTGTATCAGTTTTATGAGAAATTACAAATACTCCAAGATTCAAATATGAAATTTTCATCACAGTTAAAAACTCCAGCAATCAAGCAACTTGCTAGAAAATAGGGCATGGGCTAAACAGAGTTTTTGCGGTTGATGGGTAATTATTAAACATTACTTAGATATTTTAAAATCAAAAGCTTACCAAAATGATTGATTATTTTTTTAATTGGAATTCTATTAGCGGTAAATTTGCTATAAATTTCTGGTAACTATGTAAGAAAATCAAATAAAGTCTTGATTGCCAGAGCAATTACTGTAGTGATAAATATACGCCGCAACCCGATATTGTTGAGTTTAAAGGCAATCTGCGAACCAACGATTCCACCAAGAAACATAGTAATACTCAAAATAATACCAAGTTTGTAATCGACTATTCCCTGTGTGAAGAAAATAATCGTAGCAATTAGCGAAGAAAAAATATTAATAAATTTTGTGTTTGCGACTGCCTGAACAAATGTCATCCGAAATAGGCTGACATAAACTACTGTCAACATTGTGACGTAGCCGCCACTAAAAAAACCACCATAAACGCCAAGTAAAAAAGTTGCTAGATAGCCACAGATTTCTATTATTATTGATGGCTGCTTTTTTGTTGAAATAATTCCAGCATCACGATTGAAAATTGAGAATATAGCAACTACAATCATTAAAACTGAGATAATTGCAGGCATCGAGTCTGAAGGAATAACTAAAACAAGCAATGCACCAATAATTGAACCTACAACCGTGAGAAAAATAATAATTGGTAAGCGATTATAATCAATTATTTTTTTACCAATAAAAGGCAATGTACCGCCAACGCTCATAAAGGTTAATGCCAGCATATTGGTAGCAAGAGCAGTACGCGGTTCAATACTAAATTGCAACATTACAGGAACGGTAATTAAAGAAGTGCTTCCTGTAATCACGCTGATAACACTTGTTATAAAGAAAATTGCTACAAGCAATATTAATTGAATGCCAGACATAACAAAATATTTTTTGTTGTTAGCAATATATTTTTAGATAATTCTTACCGAAGAAAGGCAGGAGGCAGAAGGTAAAAAATACAATTTTTGCCCTCTGCTAAAAGGGTTTAAAGCCCCTAAATTTATTTATGGGGATTACCTCCAGCAAGAACTGCCTTCGTCCTTCTGTCTCCTTAAAATAGACAATAGATATTTAGAATTTGACCATTGAAGTATTAAGCTTCACTATATTAATACAGAAAAAAATCACTGTAAATGAAATTTTTATACCAGTAAAAATGGTATTTATTATGAAAATAATTGGTAACAACTAAGTTGGGTATATTCTGAAAAGTTGGTAAAAATTAGTATTTTCTAATAGGATTTTTTTTAATAGTATTAATTATGAAATATAAATAATAAGATTCCCAACTTCTTAAGTAAATCGGGAATCTAGAGTTTGTGGTTTGAAGAAAATCAAGTTAAATTGCTAGGACTGATATTTGCAAGAAAACGACGAAGTATTTGTTGAGTAATGTTATTAATTTACCCAACTGATACCTGTGTTAGGTAGAGGCATATTTTAGAGGTAATCCGTCTTGAAAGACTAGCAATTCTCCGGGTTCGATTTGCGTCCAAACTTCGTTGTCAGTGAGGGGAGTGGTAGCGATGACGGCGACGCGATCGCGTTCGGTAGTCACTTCCCGAAAATCCACAGTCATGTCTTGGTCAATTAAATGGGCAGCAGCAAAGGGCGCTTGGCGTACAATATAGCTGAGTTTGGTTGAGCAATAAGCAAAAAAGTGTTCTCCGTCTGAGAGCAAATAGTTAAACATGCCTATTTTGGCAATTTCTCCAGTAATTTCTTGCAGCACAGAATAGAGTTCTTTCAAGGAAGGCTCACCTTCAGGAAAACGCTGGCGTAATGTTTCTAACATTAGACAGAATGCTTTTTCGCTATCGGTATCGCCTACAGCTTGATAAAAGCCCTTATTTTTGGGGTTAAAATCTGGTAAATTACCGTTGTGGGCAAATACCCAATACTTACCCCACAATTCTCTGCGGAATGGATGACAGTTGTGTAAAGCAACTTCACCTTGAGTAGCTTTACGGATATGGGCTATCACATGGGTTGAGTGGATGGGAAAATTCCGCACAAACTCTGCTACTGGAGAAATAACAGAGGGTAGGACATCTAAAAACATGCGGCATCCCTTTCCTTCAAAGAAAGCAATGCCCCAACCATCGCTATGATGATCTGTTTTTCCTCCCCGTGCAGAAAAACCTTCAAAAGAAAAGCAAATATCCGTTGGGACATTGCAATTCATTCCAAGCAATTGGCACATAGATGTTGCAGCTTTCGATTTTCGACTAAGGCCTCAGGATCAAGATACTTCAGAATGTTGCCTTGATTCTGGAGCGATCGCTTCAATCTGAAAATTTAAGCTGTTGGCAGGAGGCAGGAGGGTTAAAAGTCTCTTGGTGTGGAGTTTGACATGGGGTTGCGTTATGCCAAAAGATGGTAGCGGTGGACATCTGGTGCAGTAGCCACTAAGCCTTCGAGTTTGGCTAGTGCAGCTTGCAAATGCGGTGAATCCAAATGAGTATTCAGTGCTTCATTAGAAGTCCACTCTTCCACAAAAGTAAACTCTGTTGGATTAGATTGATTTTGCAAAAGTTCATACTTAATTACACCTGGTTCCTGTCTGGTTGGTTCAATGACTTCCAACAAAACAGCTTTGAGTTCTTCTACTTTGTCAGGCAAAGCAATAACATGAGCAACAACGTGAATAGTTTGGTTAGTCATAAGTTATTAGTTATTAGTCATTGGTCATTGGTCATTGGTTCTCCCCTGCCCCCTGCCTCCTCTGCCTCCTCTGCTTCCCCTACCTCCCCATCTCTCCATCTCCCCTGCCCCCGAATAGCTACCATGTAGCGAAAAATGTACTCTACCAGCTCGATGTAATTAAGGGCAGACTCAGGGGAAGATGCCCAAACTGTAAGGCCATGGTCGCGGATGAGTAAGGCTGGTACTTGGGGTGGGGTAAGTGTGAAGCGTTCTTTGATGTCAGCGGCAATTTGGGAAACTTGTAAATGGTTGGCGAAGATGGGAATTACACAATTGGGATTTTCTTGGTAAACTCCCAAACCTTTGAGCATTTCTAGAGGTGGTAAAAGTAGAGAGTTTCCAGCCACAAAGCGAGAAACTAAATTTGCCTCAACTGTGTGGATGTGGTAACAAGCCTTGGCTTCGGGAAACAAGGTATAAAGTACCTGGTGAATGGCCGTTTCTGCTGAGGGTTTTAAATTATTTGAGGAATGCTCCTTACAATCTGGATAAATACGAACAAAGTCATTTAGTGATAATTCTCCTTTAGACCGACCACTGGTTGTAATCCAGAAACTACCGTCAGGTAAAGCTACTGAGAGATTACCAGCAGTCCCCACCATCCAACCTTGTTGATAAAAGTGACGGGCTGTAGCGATTAACTCAAGACGGGGGTCAGCTAAGGTTTGCTTTATCATACTGACTTCCATGATTTTGCTAAATAATCGCGGATATCGAAGAAATTATTCCAAGGAATATACGGTTTCTGATATTGATTAAGATACTCTGCTAGGCGATCGCGAGCAAATACTACAGATGCCTCAAGCCCCATATTTAGGTCAGTCAGCGAGTCACCAATGGCAATTTTCTCATCAGCCGGATACTCTGCCATCACCCGTACCTTTGCCACCAGTTCTGTTTCTCCCTCATAATCAGAGTGGACTTTTAACAGAGTATCGCTGGTATGCACATCTACGGCGTGGATAGCGTGTACTCGCTGTTGCGTCGCACCCAAAATAATTTCTACCATCCCTCGCAGTCCCCCAGAAACTACCACCAGGGGTACTTGCTGAGAGTCCAAAAAATCCAGCAGTTCCAAAAATCCTGGACGCATCTGCTGTTTTCGAGTAAATTCTAAAATTTCGCCATAGCTGGAAGATGGGATTGATTGCAAGATTTCTCGGACACCTTCTCGGAGTGTAAGCCGTTGTGCATACATTTCTGGTATCAATTTTGCAGATAGTTCTGGAGCAAACTTTTTCAGAATTGCAACAAAGGTTTCCTCAACTGTGATAGTGCCGTCAAAGTCGCAAAAAACAATCCGCTTCACTTTTTGTCCTGCCAGTTCTGTGTTTTTCGGCATTTCTCAAGCTACTGCCCGATGAAGGCGAATTTCTTGACCTGTATACTGAGGAACCCAACCTTCAGTACTGATGAAATAGCGCACCGCTTTAATTCGCCTTTTTGCTGTGAGATGAAACCAGTGTTCCGTTTTTGCTGGTACGTTAATATACTCTTCTGGTTGGACTGTCAGTTCTACCTGGCTACCATCGGGGCGCACAAAGCCAAAAACGGCTTCGCCATCAATGATGTAGCGTACCTCATCATCAGCATGGATGTGAATTTGGCCAAACTTAACCATCAGTTCGTCGAGGTTGGGAACTCCTGGATGAAGAACAATGAGATCTCGTGACTGATAGCCTGCTGTTTGTTGCAGTTGATTAAAATAGCGATCGAGTAATTTTAGTACCCCTTCTTTTTCATCTTCGTTGAGGCTATCTTGTGCCAGCAACCGATGTAACTCTGGATTATCTCCTACAGCCCAGCGATTGAGTTGAATGTTTAAGGGTGCGAGTTCTTGACCGATATCATTGATATCCGTGAGGATTGTATCATCTTCTAATTTAAGAATCGCCATAGCTCACCCGATCTTTTTTATTTCAGCCATAGATAGCTCCCAGGCAAAGCTTCCTGAGGAGATCGAACTTCTGTTTTGAGTGCGTCTGTGGTTCTGTTGGTAGAATATTGAGGTTTTGTATTAAAAGCAACGCAGATTTGCAATATTTATTCCGAAATAACGGATTAGTAGATATATCTACAAACAGGTTATCACAAGTTTACTCACAGGCGATCGCTAGTTAAAGGATAAGTAAGGTATTAGCTACTGAAAAAGTATTCCTAAATATATATTTACTTCTGATTCCTCACTCTTTAGTCTTCAGTCCCTAGTTACTAGTCACTTAGTTTTATCAACTAAACCGAGTTTAAAGTACCTGTAATATGGGAGACTTGGCAATATTCCCTATGTATTCCGATTCCAGATGAGTAAGGCAATTTCTGATATCGCGGTCAAAACCATCAACGGCCAGGATAAGCAATTAAACGACTACGCAGGAAAAGTACTTTTAATCGTGAATGTCGCTTCGTACTGCGGTTATACATCCCAATACGACGGGCTAGAGAAGTTGAACCAAAAGTACAAAGAAACGGGTTTACGTATTTTGGGCTTCCCTTGTAACGATTTTGGGGCGCAGGAACCCGGAAGCAATGAAGAAATTGCGAAATT
The DNA here is from genome assembly GCA_034530875.2 of Nostoc sp. DedSLP01. Taxonomy (GTDB): domain Bacteria; phylum Cyanobacteriota; class Cyanobacteriia; order Cyanobacteriales; family Nostocaceae; genus Nostoc. Next base: position 60,751 of record JAVRCJ020000006.1, on the reverse strand, counting down.
CTGCACGAGTCAATATGGTGTTACATTTGAATTATTCGATAAAGTTCATGCCAAAGGCTCGCAGCAGCACCCACTTTACGAGCGACTTACCAAAGCTGTGCAGCCAAGAGGGGATGTTGCTTGGAACTTTGAAAAATTTTTAGTGAATAAGCAAGGTGAAGTAGTAGCACGATTTAAAAGTAATATCCACCCATCTTCACCAGAGCTAATTAACGCAATTGAAGGCGAATTAGCAAAATAAATAGTTATTGGGCATGGGGCAAACAGGGAGTGTAGGAGGTGTGGGAAGATGGGGAAGAAATCTTTCCCCCCACACTCCCCACACTCCCCACACTTCCCCATCTCTCTTTGTCTCCCTCATCTGTTTTCTCCCAACAACAAATTTTTACGCAGACCTTCTTAAATTGTCATGAATGTTGCAATAATTGGTTGTGGTTATGTTGGTTCTAAAGTTGCTCAATATTGGCAGCAAAATATGAATTTTGTTGTCACTGCAACCACAATTTCTCCTGAGCGTGTTCCTGCACTACAATCAGTAGCTCAAAGAGTTGTAGTTACTAAAGGTAATGACTTAGATAGTCTAAAATCCGTTTTACAAAATCAAGATGTTGTACTTTTGAGCGTAGGTGCAAAGGGGCCGGAGGCCTATGAAGAAACTTATTTACAAACTGCCAATAATTTAGTTTCACTCTTGCGGCATATTCCCAGTGTCAAGCAATTAATTTACACCGGAAGTTATGCAGTGTATGGTGACAGAAATGGTGTTTGGGTAGACGAAGAAACACCGCTTGCACCTGCTAATTTAAATGCCCAAATTCTCCGCAAAACTGAGGAGGTGTTGCTATCAGCATCTAGCGAAAATCTGCGGGTTTGTATCTTCCGTTTGGGAGGTATTTATGGGACTGGCAGGGAATTAGTGAAAATATTTGGTAGATATTCTGGTACAACTCGTCCGGGGAGTGGCGAGGATATCACAAATTGGATTCACTTGGATGATATTGTTGGTGCGATCGAATTTGCCCGTCAACGTCGCTTGGAAGGCATTTATAATTTAGTAGATGATACTCATCTCACCAGTCGAGATTTGCTGGACAGCTTATTTGCAAAGCATAACTTACCTAAAGTTATATGGGATACTTCCGTCACTAGCACCCGCCTATATAATGCCTGGGTATCTAATGAAAAGCTCAAAGAAGCTGGATACGAGTTGATTCATCCCCAGATGATTTTTTAGCAACTATTAAAACTAGGAATTATGCAAACATCTGCTGTAGCTCAAACAACCGATTTGACAGCATCTCCTAGCCAATTTTACACTTGGCAGAATTATCGTTGCGCTTACGAAGTTCGTCAACCAAGTAATACAATACCCTCAGGTATTCCTTTAGTCTTAATTCATCCAATTGGTGTGGGATTATCGCGGCAATTTTGGCGACGATTTCAACAGGAATGGTATAATTCTGGTCAGCGTAATTTAATTTACAATCCAGATTTACTAGGATGTGGTGAAAGTGATATGCCCCGAATTGCTTACACTCCTAGCGATTGGGCAGAACAGTTGCAATACTTTTTGCAAACAGTAGTACAAAAACCTGTAATTTTAGTCGTACAAGGTGCTTTATTTCCAGTTGCGCTTGAATTAGTTAAAAAGGCATCAAATTTAATCGCTGGACTTGTACTTTCCGGGCCGCCAGCTTGGGCTGTAATTACTACAAAATCGCTAGAATGGCAGCAAAAATTGCTTTGGAATCTGTTAGATTCACCTTTTGGTAGTGGTTTTTATCTTTACGCACGCACGCCAAAGTTTTTACGTTCTTTCTCGACTCGCCAACTCTTTGCTTCTGAGAATGATGTCGATGCAGAATGGTTAAATACATTGGTTGCAGGTGCAAAAAATCTTGCTAGCCGCCATGCAGTATTTTCTTTTTTAGCAGGGTTTTGGCGAGAGGATTATAGTAGTCTCATTGCTTCTATCCAGCAGCCAACGCTAGTAGTTGTTGGAGAGACAGCATCAAGTATTAGCGATGAAGGCAAAAAAGAAACGCCAGATGAGCGCTTGGCTGACTACTTGGCTTGTTTACTTCAAGGTAGAGGTATTAAAATAAATGGGCGCAATGTTTTACCTTATGAATCAACTACTGAATTTGTAAAGGCGATCGCTCCATTTGTTAATGAAGTTTCTTAGCTAATTCACAGCTAAATCAAACCAGTAATTTCATCATAGGATATTACTGGTATTGTTAGTTCTGAAAGCAAAGTTATGTTGCAAAATCGCCGAGGGCAAAGAGTTCCAAACGTTACTTTTCATACACGTAAAGATAACCAATGGGTAGATGTCACAACTGATGAGTTATTTAGGAATAAGACGGTAGTTGTCTTTTCCTTACCAGGTGCTTATACTCCTACTTGTTCGTCAACTCATCTTCCTGGTTATAACGAGTTGGCTAAAGTTTTCAAAGAAAATGGTGTCGATGACATTATTTGTATTTCTGTGAATGATGCTTTTGTCATGAACGAATGGGCAAAGGATCAAGAAGCAGAGAATATTACACTAATTCCCGATGGTAATGGCGAATTTACTGAAGGCATGGGAATGCTAGTAGATAAGTCAGACTTGGGATTTGGTAAACGCTCTTGGCGTTATTCTATGCTGGTGAGAGATGGCGTAATTAATCAAATGTTTATTGAACCAGACGAGCCAGGAGATCCCTTTAAGGTGTCTGATGCTGAGACAATGCTCAGATATATAAACCCCCAAGCTGCCAAGCCAGAACAAGTTTCTCTGTTTGCAAAAGTGGGTTGTCCCTTCTGCGCTCGTGCTAAGGCAATGCTCAAGGAACATGGAATGGATTACGAAGAAATTGTCTTAGGTAAAGATATTACCACACACTCTTTACGAGCCGTTACAGGTGCGACAACAGTTCCCCAAGTATTTATCGATGGTAAATTAATTGGTGGTTCTGAAGCACTAGAAGCATACTTCGCAGCGAAATAGATTTTTTGTAGGGTAGCGCAGCCGTGCTACCCTACAGCGTATATTTATAGGCGATCGCATAAAATTAATTTTTCTGAGAATAACTTTGCCAAATCGGAAAATATCTCGATTTGTAAATTTCTAATACAGTAATCTAATATATTTATTGCGTTTCGTTTTACGAAATCTAACCTACAAAAAAATGCCAAAGGTACTTTTCCCTGCTATAAAGGTACTGATTAAATTATTATTTCTTACCAAGCAAATATGTTTGCCAGAATTCGCCGTCTTTTCAATCAGTTTTTTAATAAGTCAAGAAATATTAACAACGAACCACTAAATAAAGTGAGTTTGATTGTAATTATTTTAATTGATATTTTTATCTTAATCAACGTTTTTACAGGCCTAGATGATATTAGTAGATGGCATATCAGCCCCACTGAGGCTTATCCATGTTATTCAGAATGGCAGAATTACCGCGAAAAAACTACTAAAGATAAAGATTATGAAATTATCAAAGTTTCTTTTCCCTATAATTCAAGCAATCAATTTAGTTTTCAAAAGAACTATCAACAGAGCGAAATAGGGCATCTTGGACAAGTCAATCAAACATGCTTAAAGTATGGAGAGTATAAAGATAAGATTAACAACCCACAAAATCAGCAAATTATCAAAATTATCGAACAGAAACAAGGAAAAATAAGCAATCTCGAACAAACTAATCGTAATATTCGCGCTCAATATGATTCGACTCTCTTAGAAAAAATTGCTGGACAACCGCGCGAACAATCAATTAATCAAGTCGGTGCTGAAAAAGCTAAACAGCAGTTAGACCAAAATAACAGCCAAATTGCTACCCTGAAACAGGAAAATTCTAATCTTCAAAATCAGCTAGTTACAAAACCAGAAAGTACTAGTTTTCTTACCTTTCTGCGAGATGAAAATCAATTTAATGAAGTTGAAAAAGGCTACCAAAAAGCATCATTTTGGTATCCCAGTATTCAGCTTGGCTTTCAGTCTCTCTTTCTGTTACCGCTGATTATTATTGCTTTATTAGTTCACAGATTTGCCCAAGGCAGAGGATATGGACTTATATCGCTGATTAGCTGGCATTTGCTAGTTATATTTTTTATACCGCTGTTCGTTAAAATCTTTGAGTTTCTGCAAATCGGGGCAATCTTTCAATTTATATTTGATATAGTTAGCCGAATTTTTGGCGGCTTGCTTTTCTTAATCAATTATGTTTATATCCTGCTAATTCCCCTGATTGGTTTTGGAATTATCAAGTTCTTTCAAAGATTTGTCTTCAATGCTAAAGTCCAAGCAGCTAATAGAGTTCAAAAATCACTTTGTGTCAATTGCGCGAAAAAAATTCGGCGTAGCGATCGCCACTGTCCCCACTGCGGTTATTATCAATACTTAGAATGCGAAAACTGCCATAATCTGACTTATCAACATTTACCGTACTGTAAACATTGTGGCTCTTTTCAAAATTCCACCAGAACTATTAACTAGTGATAGATGACATCTAATACTTGATTTTAATAAAGTATTCAGAAGTTAGGAGTCAGGAGCCAGGATTGAAAATATGCAAAGTGTCAAACAACCCAATCAAGAAAGTAGATCCCCCTTTTATTTTCTGAAAAATCTATTGATTGCCCGCTGGCCATCGCTCTTACTCCTGTTAATTGGAGTATATTTACCTTTGCAGGTATTTGAAATCTTGGCAGTGAAGCTATGGGAAAATAAAGCTGACTTTCCGTGGGATGTGCCAATTTTATTAGCAGTTCACTCCACAGCAAACCCTCAGCTTGATGTTTTAGCAGTGCTACTGGCTATCATTGGGTCGCCTTGGATAGACATACCAGTTGTAGGTGCAATTCTAATAACATTACTAGTACAAAAACGCTGGCGATCGCTAGCTTATGTACTTACGATTTCACTAGGAAGCTTGACAATTAACATCATAACTAAAGGATTCATGCATCGAGTTCGCCCACATTTATGGGAATCTCTTGCACCTGAATCTAGTTTTGCATTTCCTAGCAATCATGCAATGACTAGTGTCACAATGGTTGCAATTTTGCTCATTTTAAATTGGGCTACCCCGTGGCGTCGGTTAGTTTTTATCTTCGGTAGTTTATATATAGTAGCTATTGCATGGTGTCGTATCTATTTGGGCGTTCACTTTCCTAGTGACATTCTTGCCGGTTGGATGGTTGCATTAGCTTGGGCAATTGGTGTCAGCTTAATTATCAAACCTTATTTGACTGCGGCTAAAGCTGTAAATGAAGAAGTCGCAAAAGATGAAACAACATTACTACCTGAAGAAAAAAATTTGATAGCAAAGGAATAATCAGGAGTCATCTCAATTCAAAATTCAAAATGACGCCTAATTTCTTTTCTCATTTAATGGAATACACTGTTTGAATATTAAATGCTTGTAGGGGCGTACAGCTAGCTGTGCGCCCCTACCATCGTTTATATTATTGAATTCCTGTTCAAGCCTTCTTTGTAGGTGCATTAGTAACTCGTGCATCTACAATATCTTGCGATACGTTAGGGATAAACCAATCGACATCGCCAGCTTTCAAAATTTTAGTACCAGCTTTATTAAATTCGATCGCCCCGGTATCTGCATTTAACTTCAAAACTAAGTTAGTCCCGTTAGGAACCTTGACTACAACGCCACTTGGTAACTCTTGTTGATTTCCATCTACACCCGAAGCGATCGCTGTGAGATCGTTAGGTAGATAAACACCTTTGCAATTCCATCTATCTTTAGTGGTCTTGCCATTACCCAGAAAATACAATGCAGCGCCTTGTGAATATTCATCGTCATCAAGATTTGGTTCGGGGCCGTAGATAGCTAAAGTCTTACCTGTTTGATTGCTGCACTGACCCCAATCGATTCCTGACTCGAAGGCATATTTTTGCAACTCTAATTCATTGATTTTTTGGTCGATTTCCTTTGATGTCGAACCATCTAATTCAGTTTGCGTTTGTTTGAGAGTTTGCAAATTAGTTAGTTCTTGAGTCAAATTTATATAATCGGGATTTTTTGAATATTTCGGACGGTCGGCTAACGAAGGTTCAACAAATACTAGATTTACAATTAATAAGACGACCATCAAAATATATTTAAAATTTTTCATCTTTGTTTTTCTCCAATTTTTAAAAAATTACAAATGATGGGATTTCCAACATGGTTATTAACATTATAACTAATGTTAAATCTTAAAACCTTGCTTCAAAAACACACATAAGTCCCTCGTTTTTTAGTGGATTATAAAAATTAATTTTACCTATACATATCATTTAAAGCGCTTTTTGCAAATCCAAACCTGCAAAATAATTTGATACGAATCAAATTTCAGTATTACCTCTATATGAAATTATTTTTGTCAGTCTATATAAGGATTACAGCATTATATTGAAATTTAATTTTTATAATCTCTAGCGATTTTCCGGGTATTATTTTTAACTTTTTAAGTAAATCGTTCTAAGATTCATTAGAAAAATTTAATTTAAAATACTGTGCAATCAAAAATATCAAGGCAGATTTTTACTAATACTTGATTGTAGGAAATACATCAGGTAGGATGAAATCTATCTCAAGAAATACGCCTCAATAAGTAGGCATGTAACTGACAAATATTGAATAGAAATCAGCGATCGCCTAAGGGGATTCCCGGCAGTACGCTTTTCCCAGTTCCCGAAGCTCCTTACAATGTTTTCCCCTACTTATTCTTGTCGTACATACTTGCCACTTGTGGGTGGTTTCTGATGGTAAGGCTACGTTCTCCAAACGTTGTTGTGAAAATGCGCCAAGGAATCGAAGAGATTCATACCCGATTTAGCGACACCAGAAAAATTCCTTAATCGTGGGGAATTGGGATTGGGAATTAGGGAAGAGTTTCCCATGCACCAATGCCCAAATTCAAAATCTAAAATCTAAAATCTGAAAATAATATGAGTGGTTTAGTTTCTGCTATTAGTACAGGTGCAGCGGCATTTAGTGCCACAAATATCGATGATATTGTGATTTTGACGCTGTTTTTTTCCCAAGTAGATGCTAAGTTTCGGCGTTGGCATATAGTTATTGGTCAGTATTTAGGTTTTACAGCGTTAGTAATGGCAAGTCTTCCCGGTTTCTTTGGAGGCTTAATGTTACCAAAACCTTGGATTGGATTATTTGGTTTAGTGCCGATCGCAATTGCTATCAAGTGTTTGCTAAATCGAGAAGATGATGAATCAGAAAAAACAGAAACGGAAATAGAACAATCTGAAAATTCCAATTTAAGTAGATTTTTCAATTTTCAAACTTACAGCGTAGCAGCTGTAACCTTTGCCAATGGTACTGACAATATCAGTATCTATGTTCCTTTATTTGCTAGCAGTAATTGGGAAAGCCTGCTAATAATTATAGGAGTGTTTTTTATGCTAGTAGGACTTCTATGCTATTTAGCATACAAATTAACTCACAATCAAGCGATCGCTAATCTTTTGACTTGTTACGGTAACGATTTGATGCCTTTTATCTTAATCGGATTAGGCGCTTTTATCATTGTGGATAGTGGTAGCTGGTCATTAGTTATTAGTCATTAGTCATTGGTCATTGGTCATTAGTTATTAATTATGCGGCTCTGGTTGGCAAAAATATGAGCTACTGAGCCTGTTAACGGTAAATAACTTCAAGTTTAAGTTATAAACAATACAAAAAATATTTTGGTATCTTGATATACATATAACAATAAAAAAAGAGGTATGAAATTTGTCGATTTTAGAATTTTCTTTACTCGTTTGGATTGGTTCGTTTAGCGCTGGCTTTTTAGGGGCGTTAACTGGGCTAGGCGGTGGAGTGGTAATTGTCCCTTTATTAACTTCTGTATTTGGTGTAGACATTCGATATGCTGTTGGTGCTTCTTTAGTATCTGTAATTGCGACTTCTTTGGGTGCAGCATCTACCTACATTAAACAAGGCTATACCAATTTGCGATTGGGAATGTTTTTAGAAGTAGCCACAACTATAGGTGCGATCGCCGGCGCTATCATTGCAACTTTTGTGTCTGTAAAAGCACTAACTATTGTATTGGCGATCGTCCTGATTTATTCAGCATATATTTCGCAACGGCCGAGAATAGAAAATACTGAAGATGAACCAGCAGATCCGATAGCAAATTATCTCCAACTAAATAACAGTTATCCAACTCCTGACGGACTGATGTCTTATCAAGTTCATTCAGTACCAATCGGGTTTAGCATCATGATTTTAGCTGGCGTACTTTCTGGTTTGTTGGGTATTGGTTCTGGCGGATTTAAAGTGCTAGCAATGGATCAAGCCATGCGTATACCTTTTAAAGTTTCTACTACCACTAGCAATTTTACAATCGGCGTCACAGCAGCAGCCTCAGCCGGAGTTTACTTAGCACGAGGTTATATCGATCCGGGACTATCCATGCCAGTAATGTTGGGTGTATTACCTGGTGCTTTTTTGGGCGCACGAGTTCTTGCAGGAACTCAAACGCAGATTTTAAGAATTATTTTCAGCGTTGTGCTGGTGGTAATGGCTCTAAAGATGGTTTACAACAATTTAATAGGGGGACTATAAAATGTATAAACTAAATACGGGTTTTCGCTGGCCATTATCCGCACAATCAGAAAGTAAAGTAATTGCACTAACCTTACCACCAGAAAATTCACAATCTAATATTAATAAGTTAGCAGAACAGCAAGCAAGTACAGTAGCAGAATTGCCAAATCAATCTCAGATTGATAACACGAATATAACTAAAGTATCGAGCGAACAACAATTACAATATTTGCTCAGTAATTTGCTTAAATATGGTGTTTTAATAGCTAGTGCTGTGGTTTTATTCGGGGGTATTCTTTACTTGATGCATCACGGCACTGAACCTGCTAGCTATCACTTTTTTCGGGGGGAACCATCGCAATTTCGTTCGCCAATAGGTGTTGTGCAGGCAGTTTTATCAGGTAGCGATCGCGGTATTATTCAGCTAGGACTATTACTCTTAATCGCTACTCCAGTTTTACGAGTAATTGTTTCTCTATTAGCATTTCTCATCAAGCGAGACTTTATTTATGTGATTATTACCTTATTCGTATTAGCTAGTCTCAGCTACAGCCTTCTTGGGGCATATTATTAAGGGTTGCTGATTAATAAAATGATTTTATGGGATGGGTAAAAAAGCCCATCCTTTGTATTTTTGGGCAAGCCGCAACATGCATTGGTATCAACTTCAGGTCAAACGCTTATCCCACAATCGTTTTACCCCACCCCCAACCCCTCCCCTTGCCAAGGGGAGGGGAGGTTTTGCGTCAGCAAAGCCGGGGTGGGGTAACGCGGATCTTGATAGTAAGTGAGTAGAAATCGCTCATCACGTTTTCATCAGGGTTTGACGCTAAGTTGACACCAATGGCAACATGCTCACCCTACAATAATCTATTTTCAAGCATTATGAACCTTGCAAAAGGTCATTAAGTGAGGTTAGGCTTTGCTGAATTAGTTCTACCAAATAAGTTCTTAAATAATCAAGATTTACTCCAGAAAGATTTAATAATCCCACAGCATATAACAGACTTGAAACACCAATAATTAAAGCTAAAAATCTGCCAAAGCAACCCGGATTAATTTCAATAAAACCTAATTTAGATTGCCCGATAACAGCAATTGTTATAAATACAATTCCAGCAATAAGAAATGTGTTATTTGCAGTTAAATCCGTCATTTTTTTATTTAGATAGTTCAGTAATTTTATTGTAACTATTATTATTTCAGATTATAAAAGATGAGGATATAAGGAAAATCGCTAGCGACCAATTTTGCTGCAACTATCCATTGGTAGAAATTTTGCGTCAATAACCAAAAATTCTATCACTTTTGTACTAGACGTTGGGCTGGTTTATAGTTTAAACTACACTAAGTGGATAGGAATAGTGGGTTTTTATGCAAAACGTCCAGAAAGTGAGTCAAGAGTTGAGCCTCGAAAACCAGACGCTCGCTGAGCAGTTAGAGCCAACTATTTCAACGGAGTTCAAAAAAGACATTTTCAAAAAGCTCAGAGGTGGGTTTTTTGTAGTACTCGGATATTTATTGTCACCATTATGTTGGTGGAATGACTTAATTTTTAATCTACCTATAGCTTATGCTTTTGGCTATGGATGTAGTTTGATTTCCCCAAAGTTACTTTTCCCTTGTTCTATTATAGGCTACTGGCTCTCTAATATAGTAGGAATCCTGTTAATGCAATTTGGTTCTCAGGAAATGTTTCAAAAAGAACCCAAGGAGCGTAACCTCAAAAAAGAGTTATTTACGGGTTTCATTTCTTCAACAGTTTATACCTTGTTGATTTTGCTATTGATCCAATTCAAGATTCTTGATTCTCCAGTTTTATTCTCTAACAGTTAAATTACTCCCTTTCCTTAATCTTATTTTTTTAAAAAAGGATTAAGGAAAAACTTTTGTTGTTGTAATAGAAATTTCTAAGCCTCTCTCGTACTAGAAGAGAGGTTTTGAGTGTATATCAGATTGCGGGTAAATCAGATAGAAATTTGAAGCGCAAAACCAGCTATCTAGTGGTTAGTGTGCATTTTTTATGAAGATATAGGATTTAGGGAGGTGTTATATTTTTTCCTAGAGCAAAGGAGCAAAAAATGACGGCTGACCCTACCATAGACCGCGAGGCATTTAAGCAATTTGAGCGTGAGGGATTTTCTGGAGTGGCTCAAAGCTATGATGGAGCGATCGCTCAGATAACGTCTCAGGCCAATGAAGCCATATTAGATGCTGTAGAAATCGCTCCTGGTAATCGATTGCTCGATGTTGCCTGCGGTACGGGGTGGCTGAGTGCGGCGGCGTTGAAGCGACAAGCTATAGTTACAGCATTAGACTATGTTGAGAATATGGTAATCCTTGGGCGATCGCGATTTCCCCAAGTGGAATTTCTAGTCGGGGATGCCGAAAATCTTCCCTTCCAGCCTGGTGAGTTTGATGCGGTAGTATGTCACTTGGGTATTCTACATTTCCCCGAACCAGAAAAAGCGATCGCCGAATCCTGGCGAGTCCTCAAATCAGGAGGCCGCTATGCCTTTACTTGCTGGACACCACCAGCACGCAATCCTTTCATGGCCTTGATTTTGGGAGCTGTGCAGACTTATGGCGTCATCGATGTCGATTTACCACCAGGGCCGCCGTTATTTCGTTTTGGCGACCCCGATGAATGCAAAAAGTCCTTAAGCGCCAGCGGATTCACATCAGTGTCTATTACCGAATTGCCGATAAAGTGGACTTTCTCTAGACCTGAGGATGTCGTACCAATAATTATTACAAGTTCGGCACGTCTCGGGCCGATGCTTGCAATGCAAACCCAAGAGCAACGCCACAATATCGAGAACGCAATAATTGAGGAAGCTAAGAAATACGCCACAGATGATGGTATTGAAATTCCCGCTTCTGTGGTATTGGCAGTAGGCCGCAAAGTGAAAATGAATGTAGAGACGTAGCAATGCTACGTCTCTACAAGGATTTTGGGTAACGCAGAATTAATTTCACCAGATGTCTATTAATTGAATTGGTATTAGATTGTGATTTAAATAGATTGAAGTGCTGTAAATCTATTGTAAATTTGAAGCCACTATATACCTATACATTTATAAGACTTTTTTCTCCCCTGCCTACCTCAACGGATAAATTTCCTTAAGACTCCGAATTATTAATTGTGCGGCTATTACAAACATTCATCGCCTTTTCTACTCCCTGCTTCAGGCTGAGTTCTACACACTCAACCACGAATTTAAGTACAAGAGACATCAGCTGATTTTCGCTAGCAGAAAATCGCCCCAATACGTGGGAAATAGCATCTGAATTATCATTATTAGCTGCATCTTTGGGCTTGCCAATACCGATTCGCAAACGGGGAAAGTTTTGAGTGTTAAGATGGGCGATCGCACTTTTCATACCGTTATGTCCCCCAGCCGAACCAGACAAGCGCAGACGAGTCTTTCCCAAAGGCAAATCCATCTCGTCATAAATTATTAATACCGACTCAGGCGGTAATTTATACCAACTAGTCACCGCATGTATTGCTTGTCCGGAACGATTCATATAGGTTAAGGGTTTGAGCAAGCGAATTTTAACTCCACCTGGTGCCATACCCTCGCCATACTCTGCTTGAAACTTGCGATTTTCAGTTAGGTTAATACCCCAAGCACTAGAAAGGGCTTCCACAGCAGCGAAGCCAATATTATGGCGTGTTTGGTCGTACTTGCTTTCTGGATTCCCCAACCCGACAATTAGCTGGGGAATCACCAAAGCTGGTTGCGTAACAGCTTCTGTCATTAACTTGGTATATACTCTTAGCCGACTTGGGAAGAATTAGCAGTATCCTGCTGTGATTTAGCAGGTTCGATTTGCTTGGGTTCCAATTCAGCAGTAGTTTTCACAGCTTCTTCTAACTGTTCGGCTTCTTTTTGAAACTCGCTTTGAAACTCCTTAGAAGCATCTTGAAAACTGCGAATTGTTTTGCCCACACTGCGGCCAATCTCAGGTAACTTCTTTGGGCCAAAGATTAACAGTGCTACTACCATAATTACAGCCATTTCTGGCAGACCGATACCAAATATATTCATTTTTGATCTCCGATAAATTATAAAAACGCCAGATAAACTCACATCTTATTATGTAGTCTACTGAATAATCGCCTATTATAGAAAGCGATGTCTAACGGCAACGCCTAAAGGCGATCGCCCCATCAGCGAGTGATGCCTGATGTCACTGACCATCAAAGACTTAGAAAAATTACAGTACCAGAATCCTCGCTTCCAACCTTCTTATGCCACCCTCGACAGAAAAAAATAAACCTAGCTACACCTACACCTGTATTTCTTCTGAATTCTGTTAGCACAGCGGGGCGTAGCCCATTCTGACTCCTGAATTCTGACAAAAAAACCCGGACTAGCCGGGTGTGAGTTCACTAGTTATCCAAACAAGATAACTCTGTATCCAATTAGCGTCCTAAACTCCGCCAATCGACGTTTACATCCTGAATCAAGATTGTTTTATTGTAAAGTTGCAGAATAATCAGCAGAAACACAAAAAACAGCAACATAAAAACAGCCATCACCGGGGTAGTACCCCAACCTGGTGCCACTTTCCCATACTCAGAGTTCAGTGGTCTCAGGATATCTCCCAACCTAGTCCTTTGTGCCATAGTTCACCTAAGATTACTTGCCAAAGCTTTTTTTAATCTTCTGTAATATTCTATAAGAATAGCACTCATAATAAATCTTTAAATTATGGAACCTGCAATAGTTCTTAGCATTTCTGTATGTGCCTTCTTGATTGCGATTACAGCCTATGGAATTTATACTTCCTTTGGTCCTCCTAGCAAAGAGTTGGGCGATCCTTTTGAAGATCACGAAGACTAAAATTGGACATTGGGCATTGGTCGGTGGAAAAGCATAACTCACCACCGACTAAAGAATAGTGCCTTACCCAAGCCTCGGATTAGTCACTGGTATTCACCTGGAAACTAGCGATTTTCCAAGGTTGTATCGTCAAGATTTGTTGCTCAGATGAGAATTGGGCGTCAGTGCCATGAGAATGCTCTAACAAATCTACCGTATTTCCGAGACTGATTCCTAAATCACTTTGCAAAGATAACTCGGCTGTTTCTCCGTGACATTCATAACACCGCAGAATCAATTGCTGTGGGTTATCTTCTGCTGGCTTCAAAGCCATCATAATCAGATTTTCGGATGACAAATTTAAAAAACTTGCTCTCTCGGGACTGGGGTCTGGGGACTGGTGACTAGTGACTGGGTTAACTATAACTTGCACAGGTGTATTTAATTCATAGCCATGCTGTACTGTATGGGCTGATTGCCAGCTATGACTATGGGGATACAAGGCATAAGTAAATTCATGGTAACCTCGGTCAGCTTCGGGGTCTGGCCAATTGGGGCTACGTAGCAACGTGAGACGTAATTGATTTGGTTTGGCATCGTAACCATATTTGCAATCATTTAGCAAGCTGATACCGTATACACCTTCATTCGTTTCGCTTGTTAAATCAGCCCAACGTAAGGCGGGGACTTCCCATTTTGCTTGTTCTGCGGGGGTTTGCGGTTTAGTTGGACGGCGAATTGCGCTACAGGGAATTTCGTAAGTAGCGAAGTCTGCTTCAATGTTGAGAGGAAACGCAGCTTTTACCAACACCTGATTTTCTTGCCAGTTAACCCTAGAGGAAATTTTCAGTACGGGCGAACCAGCTTGCAGAATATAATCTTGGCAGAATTCTGAATTACCCAACTGACGGACTACACGTACACTGCTTTGTACCGGGCCTTGTTCTAGCCACTCAATAGATTGAAGATTTGTTGGGGGTAAAGGATGCTGGGCGTAATTGGGGTCTATATTCCAAGCATCCCAATATTGACCGCTGTCTTTGAAAGCTTGCAGTTGATTTCCTGCGCCACTCAAAACTTCGCGTTGATAAGTTTTATCAAAAACACTTGATAAATCTCCCGTATAAGGGTTGACGATAACTCGCAGGAATTCATTTTCTAAAACCCATTCTGGGGATGTAGCTTTAGCTTCCGGTAAGGTGGAGGATGAGGGGGAAAGCCAAAAGAGGCGGTAGCCTACGGGTGGAATGTCGGGGGCGAGAAATAGTATGGTTGATGCTTGAGATAATTGTGAAACCAGGAGTTTGCCGGAAGCATCGTAAATCTGCCATTGCTGGTTAGTTTCTGTGGGTAAGTTGATAGAAACTACCTCAGAACGTTGCCAATTCAGAGAATTGAAAATGAAAATAGGTAAACTATTGGGTTGTGGTGGTTGTGGTAGGGTAATGTGAGATGCGATCGCCTGCAATGATTCTTGTAATATCTTCGTTCCCGTTTGTTCGACTTGTTGCCATTCAACCAAGGCATCTTGATAAACTTGGGTAATGGAAGAACCAGGCAAAATATCATGAAACTGTTGAAATAACACCTGCTTCCAAGCTGCTTCAATTTCGGCTTTGGGATACCTCACGCCACAGCTAATGTGTGCCAAAGTTGCAAATAGTTCAGCTTCAGACAACAAAGTTTCACAGCGTCGATTCCAACGTTTTTGGTCTGCGTGCGTAGTGTAGCAGCCACGATGGAATTCTAAGTATAGTTCGTCATTCCAAGTGGGGAAATGGGGAGATGAAGGAAAAGAATTGCTGCTGACTTCTGAATTCTGAGTTCTGAATTCTGATTGGATTTGCTGTAAATACTTTTCAGCAGTGATAAATTCTAAGTCTGGGAATAAAGGTGATTTTTGCCAGCGTTGGGCGGTTTCTAACATATCACGGGTGGGGCCGCCGCCGTGGTCGCCGACACCAGGAAGCCAAAGAGATTCTGGTAAATTGGTTTGGTTTTGCCACTCTAAGGCGTATGATGCCATTTTAACTGGGTCGATCGCTTCGCCAATGGTTGCAGACATGAAACTAAAGACTTGGCTACCGTCAGGCGATCGCCACCAAAAAGCCCCATAATCAAATTTAGTAGTATCGTTCCAGCGTAACTTTTGGGTGACAAAATACTCAATTCCCGCATTAGCGAAAAACTGCGGTAAAGTTGCACAAAAACCGAAAGAATCTGGAACCCAGACGATAGTGGAAAGCTTGCCAAATTTTTCTTGAATGTATCGCTGACCATACAATAGCTGACGCACAATCGATTCGCCAGCAATTAAGTTCAGTTCTGGTTCTACCCAGGTTCCGCCGACAATTTCCCAAAGTCCGGCTGCTACTTGTGCTTGAATTGCTTTAAATAAATCTGGGCGATGTTCTTCAATCCAAGCATAAAGCGCCGGAGTCGAATGACAAAAGATTAATTCGGGAAAATCTGCTTGCAACTTCAAAACCGATTCAAAAGTGTTTTGTGCTGCATTCCAAGTTTCGCTCACAGGCCACAACCATGCTAAATCTAGATGAGCGTGACCCAGCAGGAAAATTTTAGATTTTAGATTTGGGATTTTGGATTGAATTAGATTTTGCCTTAACGACTTTACCAACTCTTTTGGCTTTGCATCTGGGCGGTTGGTTACCTCTCTCAGAGCTTCTACCAAAACATCCAACTTTTCTGGTGCAAAGTTTTGCAAATAAAGTTGCAATACAGCCAACTCATCAGCCACAAAACCCGGATCGGGATTATTATCGTCATTAGACTCATAGACAAGGAGCGATCGCACTAAAGCACCATCACAATGTCCCGGACTCACTAGCCGCAATGCAACAATAAATTCCTCACCTGGCGTTACCCCGCGACTCAAAAGCACTCTCGGTGAAGAATCAAATAAATCACCCTCCAGCGCTAACTCACCATTAACATAAATTTGGACAGCATCAGCCCACCAAGTTAAAGCCAGTCGCAAAGATAACCCAGCTAAAGGATAACCCTGTATATCTTGGGGAACCACCAATTTTTGCACTAGCCACAGAACTTTTTTGCCGCCTGTCCAAGCAATATGTTCTTTAGCGTTCAATTCGACAGGTTGCCAATCAGATAAATTAGAAGCTGTAACATCGCTAATCATCACATCAGACTCCCGGTATAACCAGGTAGACTGAAGATTTATTTGAGAAAAAGAGCGTAATTGCTCAATTGCTTCGGAGATTAAATTAGTCTGAGATTGAGAGATAATTGGGGTCATATTCTCGCTAAAATGAGTGCACGCAATAATTAACAGTTTGTGGTTTTTATTGTTTGGCGGGAGTCTCACAACTAAACAAGACTCGAACTCAAAAATTACTATTATGTCTTCTGGTTACTCTGGTCGTTATCAAAGCAAATTATTTAATTTTGTCCACCAGCAATCTCGGCGGTTGACAGAACAGTGGGAAAACACCTTCCGCCATTTGCAAGTTGCCAGTAAGTGGGGTGTAGAATTACTACTTTATCCAGTGTATCTACTGTTTCAGTCATCTGAATCTGATGCTAAAACGCTACACGGCAAAGAACCACAATCGAGGCTGAATTTACCATCAAATGATAACGATTTTCAGCCGGAAACTGATTTAAATGTTGATACTCCTATTGAGCATGTATTAGAGACAGTTTATTATCTGTCATCAGATGAGGCGATGTCTACGACGGGCGAGACCAACGCTAGTCCAAAAAAAACGTCACAATCTTTCAACCCTTTGAGCTTTTTGAAGATTTTTTCCAGAAAATCTATCCCTCAAGATTCGACAAATAACACTAATATTATTAATTCTTCAACTATTACAGAGAATTCAACCGCAAGTATCCAATCTTCACGGTCAGAAAATGCTCTCAAGCAGCATCTTGCACATATACGGGGAATTGCAACAAATTTGCTGAATCGTAATTTGGTACTTGTCACTACTGATAATGAAATTCTCGATATTTTAACACCCCAACAGCAGGCAAAATTACAAGACCGGATTATTAGCGAAATTGCTAGTTACTGGCAGTGTTGGCGATTAGCTGAAGCTAAAAAAGTCAAAGAATTATTACCAAAAATTGACGCTTTATTAGCAAAACTTAGTGGAGCAAATACGGCGAATATTCCACTCTTAGCCGAGGAAAAATCAAACAATTTACTTGATACAGCTAAATTATTCGCATTTATAGATATAGCTGTTGCCAAAGTAGAAGCAAATGCTTTAGTCCCCGTTCAACAACGCAGCCAAGAAATTGTTCAAGCCGTCCAAACCCAGTTAAATACATTTATTTATGGAAAAAAACAGTTAACTGCCAGCGGAGAAATTGCAGTTAAGGCTGATGATTTAGAAACTCATAAATTGAACTTGCAGGCTTTAATTGAAGCCGCACTTAATTACTTTTTTGGTGTTAGTAATAGAAAAACCCTCGATTCAACAACTGATAGCAAGCCAGATAAGCTATTATCTGGGTACTCTAGAAAAATATCTCAAAGCCGTCAATTACCAAACCAAGATTTAACAGACGATCCTTGGTTAACATGGAGCGATTTGTTTGGTAACAGCGAAAAGGTTGCTGACAACCCAGTTACACTTTCTGAAAATATAAATCCTGCTCTCCCTTCAAATTTATCAGCAGGGATTTCTTGGCCAAAGAATTTGATTTCACCGCAGCCGAAAGCCAAATCTGGTTTAGTACAAAGGAAAAAAACAACCCGTAACCTTGCCTCAATTCCCCAAAAATCTGCAAAAGTTACTTCTTTCAAGGAAAGTGAAGGTATTATTTCTCAATCTGATAGCAAGAGCAATAAAGGGGAAATTTTACAACAGCAGTTTCATCAAAGTACTGAAGTTGAAGCACAGCCAGATTGGATAGAAGCCAAAGTTACTGCAACAAGTTACGTGAAACACCCCCTAGAGAAAGTTTTGGAATGGCTCGATCGTGTTATGGTTTGGCTAGAAGATATATTTGCTAAACTTTTTCATTCATTACAAAGAGTGTGGCAAGGTAGATAGTAAGTACTAATAGTAATTAATAAATTCACAAATAGATATTCAAGTTAATCTTGAGTGTTGAATTCTTTATTGTCATTTTTTATAGCTGCATTATCTGGACTTTGTTGGATAACGCTTACACTCAACCCAACCTACTTTTCCTCTTAACTGAACTGTATTGGTTTATAAACCATCTCTAATAAGTAGGTGAACTTAATTAAACATAAAACAATAGTACTGGCGTGGCAAGGCTAAAATATTGGGTTCATCAGATTGAAAAACCAAAATTCAATCATGATAATTAATTACTCAACCCAGCAAATTAAGCTTGCCGCGCTACTACATTTATTTACATCTACATCTGACGTTTTTTTAGGTTGAGCTACTTAGAAAAAATAAATTGTATTTTTAGTTTACTCACATCACTTTCTCAAAATTACTATCTAATTTTTTATGTAAACACTCACACAGTAAAATAATACTTTATCGATATACAAAGGCGCAAACTAATCGGTTCTCCAATTTTTATTGCTTAGATAAATTCTTTTATAAGGAAAAGATTTTTTATTTGATTATTTATTCTCAAAATTAGATTCGTTAAATATTGTTTCCTTAATTATCGTAGATTTTTATATTTATAGTTATTGTAGCATTTTTTACTTCATTTTGAAATTTAAAGTGTGGATATCAACTATAAAAACCTAAATGCATCTGATGAAAATTTATCTAAATAAAGGCTATACATTTATTTTTTTTCAGAGAAAAAGATAATTAATTATTCTTTACTTAAGAGATAAAAAAAGCAGGTTTAAAAGTTATATTATAGTTTTGTATTCATAATAGAATAGAAGTATCTTATAGCCTATATAATCCTGTACGATAAAATCTGAGTGTTCCCTAGCAATCTAGTACTGGAAGGGGTGAAGATATAAGGCATAAGGATAGTAAATGACTCTTGGCATAATTTTGATGGCAACATCATTAATATATCCAGTACTTCTCAAACCTTGAGACTTAAAGCAAAGATCTATTTCAATTAGGTCTGCTTTAGTTATCTTTTAGCACTCGTTATTTTTCTATTTTGTCTTCTCTGTGTTGCTGAACGAAAGTATAAAGTTTAGAACTTCAATGTTTGAAACTGTTTTCTTTGCAAGGTGCAAAGAAAGCAAATTCATACTCAAAATTCGCAATACTGTTTTTTGATGAGAAGTAACGAGGTAGTTTTTTACCTTGTAAGCTTAGGAGAACCTCATTAATGGAAAGCTTTGACTTGAGCATTTTCGGTGATATTTTTAGCAGCAGTGAGATTACAGATATCTTCAATGGCAATAGCGACAATATCTCCAATAGCAGCACTACCGTTCAAAACACTACTACTGAAAATACCGTTAGTAACGGTAGTAACGGTAGTAGTGGCAATGTAGTTAGTAACGATAGTAGTGGCAATATCGTTAATAACGGTAGTAACGGTAGTAATGGCAATAACGTTACTAACGGTATTAGCAACGATAACGTTCAAGGCAGTAGCCTTGGCAATATCGTTAGTAGCGGTGATGGCAACGATAGCCTCACTGGCAGTAGTGGCAACGATATCCTTAACGCTGGTGATGGTGACGATACCGTTATTGGTGGTGATGGTAACGATATCCTCACTGGCGGTAATGGTAACGATAGCCTTATTGGTGATAATGGCAACGATATCCTCAATGGCAGTAGTGGCAACGATATCCTTATTGGTGGTAATGGCAACGATACTATCGTCGGCGGTTTTGGGACTGATACTCTTACTGGAGGAGCAGATAATGATGTTTTCCAGTTCAACTCAGTTTCAGATAGTTCTGTCGGTTTGTTACGAGATCTCATCACTGACTTTGTGGGAAGCGGTAGCCTGACACCAGACCAAATCGATCTATCTACGATTGATGCCAACTCAACTATAGAAGGTAACCAAGCCTTCACTTTCATTGGGGAACAGCAATTTTCTGCACCAGGCCAGGTTCGTTATTCAGGAGGTATTCTCCAAGGTACAACTAATGGAAGTCTATCTGTTGAGTTTGAGATTCAGCTGGTAGGAGCGCCATCATTAGTGGTAAACGACATTATCCTTTAATTTCATGGACTTGCCTTGAAAATAGGGAGTGGAAAGTTGAGGGGAGGGAAAATAAATTTTCATTGTTCCTTGTGAGTGCGACTCATGAACACTCTTACAAAAGCCCCTAAGACGCTTGGTGTAGCTTCTTAAAGATAAGACATCCAAAGTTTGTAAAAGGAGATTTGAAACCGTTTTGCTAGAGGGCAGAAATTGTATTTTCTGCGTTGGAACTTTCTGCCCTCTGCCTTTCTTTGGTGAAATTTCCAGATTACAAACTTTTGAGAAAAGTAATTTTTCACCACAATATATGATTGAGAAAATAATGTAACGGTTTTAATCCTGTTGGTTCCTGATAATTAGTTGGTAACAGAGTAAGCATTGCTTTCTCTAGAGTTTGCAAAGCTAAGTCTACTTCTTGCCGTTTCGGTCTGGTTGTTGAAGGAAATTGTAAAGGTTCGCCTACCCTTAGAGTTAACTTTTTTCTCAAATAAAGGTCATGGGTTCCAATGACTGCAATTGGAATAATCGGTACGCCAGCACGCAAAGCATAAATTATAGTCCCACGCTTTAATGGGAG
The DNA here is from genome assembly GCA_034530875.2 of Nostoc sp. DedSLP01. Lineage (GTDB taxonomy): Bacteria > Cyanobacteriota > Cyanobacteriia > Cyanobacteriales > Nostocaceae > Nostoc. The sequence goes on along the minus strand of JAVRCJ020000006.1, from coordinate 39,659 downwards.
ATGCAACTGAGCTTCAACAGTTCCCAGACGCCCTTCGGGAAACAGAATCATTGCATCGCCACGAGCCAAAATTGAGAGAATAATCCGGTCTATCTGCCGCAATGTCTGTATATCATCTCCCTTGGGTACTGTCTGTTCAATTGTTGCGGCTAGGTCAGCTAAATCTTTCCTTCCTGCTTTAGCTGCTTTGATGACGGCTACTTCTTCTTTCCATATCCGTTTCAAAGGAATTACACCTCCGGCAAAACCCAGGATGAAGCGCTTCCACCACTTATTGTAAAGAGTACGAGCATCGCCGAGGATGTAGTAGTAGGGTTGGGTGGGAAGTTCAGCTAATAGTAGTAATGGATCGATATGGTGGAGATGGTTAACTGCTAGGATTGCTGGTTGCTGAGGTATTCTTTCGAGGTGTTCTACCCGGACTTGGAAAAGAGTATGAATGAGCGATCGCATGACAAAACGACGCACCCAAGAATTCACTCTAGGCTCAGAATTTTCTTGATTCATAGCTGCAAGACGATTGAGAGTTTCCTCAACCATTTGGCGAACAGCGCGATCGCCAGCCGCAGCTACACCTTCTTTTACCCGCTTAATACTATCTTCAGTCAGGAGTGGTAAATTTTCTAATTCTGTATTATCTCCTTCGCGATCGCTGGATTTTAAATTAGCTGTTTTTTCATTGGTATCTACTTGGGAAGTTACCGCATCAGCGAGGTCTTCCCGAACAGAGTCGCTAGAACTTTTGATAACAACCTCTTTGAATTCATAAACAAATCATAGTTCTTGTTTTTATACTATTAAACAACCCGCAGTTATAAGCTGAAAGCTGAGAACTGGGAAAATTTTTCTTAATTCTCGGTCTGTAAAGACTAGTGATTCTTCCGAAAGCTGGAAGCGATTTTCTTTACAATGTAGCTTAATAAACTAGTGGCTCAGTAGGAACAACCGTCAGAAATTAATCCGATGATTCGCCATCAACAAGGTACATTTACAGGAGTCGGGAAGCTGGAACTGTATTATCAAAGTTGGTATCCAGAAGGAAAGGTAAAGGCAATATTAGCAATCGTACATGGATTGGGAGCGCACAGCGATCGCTACGATAATCTAATTCAATATCTAATATCCAAGCAATACGCTGTCTACGGTTTTGATTTGCGCGGTCATGGACGTTCGCCGGGTCAGCGAGGGTACATTAATCGTTGGAGTGAGTTTCGTGAAGACCTACGAGCATTTTTAGAATTAATCAAAACTCAACAGCCAGGAAGTCCAATTTTTCTTTTAGGTCATAGTTTAGGTTCAGTAATTGTCTTAGATTATGGTCTGCGTTATCCTCAGGAAGCATCTGCATTGCAAGGTGTAATTACCTTAGCCCCAGCTCTAGGAAAGATTGGAGTGTCAAAAACCCGCTTAGTTATAGGAAAATTGCTCTCACGGGTTTGGCCGCGTTTCACCTTGAATACGGGACTGGATCTTTCTGGCGGTTCCCGAGATGCTAAAGTTTTAGCTGCTTATGCCCAAGATTCCTTGCGCCATACCAGAGGTAGTGCGCGTCTAGCTACAGAATTCTTGGCTACCGTTAATTGGGTTAATGCCCATGCTGCTGATTGGCAATTACCACTGTTAATTCTTCACGGTGGAGCAGACCGGGTAACTGTACCTGAAGGAGGGAAAATTTTTTTTCAACGGGTGACTTACGTGGATAAACTGAGAATCGAGTATCCAGGTGCTTATCACGACCTTCAAAGCGACCTGAATTATCAACAAGTACTGGCTGATTTAGAAAATTGGTTGGAACAGCATTTACCAATTGAAACAGTGCAACTCTGAAGAGAAAAAGCTAAATTGGAGTTTCCTGTTTTTAGAACCTAAATCTTAAAAGTAGATCAGGCACAAAATTATCGGCTATGCTAGGCAAAAACCGATTTGAGGACAGAGCATTAGCCTCAAATTATGGGTTTTGCTGTGATAGACAGTATTTCATATAGTGATACTGCTATTGCTGCAACCAGTAAATGCTAAATGGAATTGATTTTATTAAACTATAGAATAAACTCGAATTTGAGATAACTGTAAAAATACTTGTGTGTCAATAAATAAATATTTACAAAAATCGAAACTCTCAGTTTCGTTAGTTACACTAAGGTCATGTATTTTCTACTATGAGCAATAATCTATGGTTAATCCTAACTATATGGTTATTAGAATTTCATTAATAGTTAAATCATACAAATTTTTTCATCCCACACAATTAAGTAGTAGTTAGCTTATGACCAAGATAATTTCAATTTTTAATAATAAAGGTGGAGTAGGGAAAACAACGATTCTGTGGAATCTTGCAGACGCAATAGCACGAAAGGAAAAGCGTGTGCTGATGATTGATTTTGACCCACAGTGCAATCTGTCTTTAGCCGTCTTGGGCACTGACACCTTTACAAAAACATTACCAACTCAAAATGTACCCTATGGAACTACTATCCGCGCTTACCTACAAAGATTTTTGCAAAATACAGGTGGATTTGAGTTTTTCAGCCACAAAGGTCGTCATACACACTCTAAAGCAGAGATTGTAGCTGGTGATTTTTGGCTAAACGTTTATTCTGAATCACTAAGCGTTGGTTCTGATTTGCTTACAGGTACTGGTGTAGCCAAGTATGTTGTGCTGCGCGACCTGATTGATTTTGCAAATAAAACAAACAACGTAGAACCCTATGACTACGCGTTGGTTGATTTACCTCCTTCATTTGGTGCTTTGGTGAGAGCTGCACTCTACTCCTCTGATTATTTCATTGTTCCATGCACATCGGACACTTTTAGTGCATACTGTGTTGGATTAATAGGTGAAATGCTTCCTGGTTTCTTTCAGGATTGGCGCAGTGGTTTTCAGCGATTTAAATCTTCTAACCCCTATCTGACTCAGTATGACGAATTAGGATCTCCAAAGTTTGCAGGGTGGATTTTCAACGGTTTTGATACTCGAAATAACCAATTAGTAAAGGCAGATCAAATTCACCATGATAAGATTTCTGATTCCATTAAAATGGATCTTGTTCAAAGGCTAAATGGTAATCTGTGTCAGGGTCTTCCAAATAATTATCAGATTGGACAAATTGAAGATATGAATGTCTTAGTCCAAAACAGTATTTGGCAAAATGTACCTGTTTCTGAACTTCACAACTTCCGCCCTATAAAGACATTGCAAGGTAGCGGCAACTGGGCTTGGAATCAGCTCGAACAGATTTCTCTTCTTAAAGATAGGTTTCGGGAGATAGCTGATAATATAATCAAATATTGCATTTAAAAGGACTTATTTGATGATTCTTGCCTTTTAAAAAGCTTTATTTAAAAATCCAAGCTACAAAACTAATTTATCGATATTTACTTGCCTATACAAAACCTAGAAAATATCCTATCTAAAACTGATTCTGTGACTTCTTCTCCAGTAATTTCTCCTAGTGCTTGAATCGCACCGCGTAAGTCAATTGTCCAAAAATCAAGAGGTAGCTGCTGCTCGATAGTTGCTTGCACTTGTTCCAAGGAAATTTTAGCTTGAGTTAAAGCTGCTGCTTGTCTTTGGTTAATGGCTAAATCCATGTCAGCTGCTTGAACTTTTCCTGCTTGAACTATCTCTAAAATTGCTGTTTCTAAATCCTCAATTCCTTGATTTTGGGCAGCAGATGTAAAAATTTGAGATTTGCGATTTGGGATTTGAGATTGAAAAGTTTTTCTTTGGTTTTCTGCTATTAAATCGATTTTATTAATTACTAAAATTAACGGACGGTGCTGTACTTGGGCGTAAATTTCTTCATCGCCTTGAGTCCATCCTGCTGAAGCATCAATCGTAAGCAAGACTAAATCGGCTGCATTTGCCGCACGGCGCGATCGCTCGACGCCAATTTTTTCCACTTGGTCTGTTGTTTCCCGAATTCCCGCAGTATCTAGCACCTGTACGGGAATTCCGCCTACAACTAACTGCGATTCCACCACATCGCGGGTTGTACCGGGTAAATCTGTAACAATGGCGCGATCGCTCCGACTCCAAGCATTCAATAAACTTGACTTGCCGACATTCGGACGCCCGACAATTGCCACTTTTAGACCAGTGCGTAACAACTCACCTTTGTCTTTGGTTGCCAACAACCGAGAAATTTCTGCGGCAATTTTCTCAATTTCTGATACAATCCTTTTATCATCCAGCGGAGGAAGGTCTTCCTCAAAATCAATTCGAGCTTCGATTTCTGCCAAAATATCCAAACAGTTAGCGCGTAACTGGCGGATGGGATGAGCTAATTTTCCTTGTAAACCAGCTAAAGCAGTTTGGGCAGCTTGTGGCGATTTGGCTCCCACTAAATCGGCTATGCCTTCGGCTTGAGTTAAATCCAATCGCCCATTCAAAAAGGCGCGGAGGGTAAATTCTCCGGGTTGAGCTAATCTTGCACCATTTTCCAAACACAGTTGCAACACTTGCTGCACTGCCATGATTCCGCCGTGGCAATGGAATTCCACCACATCTTCACGGGTGTAAGAACGGGGTGCTTTCATAATCAGTAACAGTGCTTCATCTACCAATTGTTGCGTCTGGGGGTGACGGATATAACCGTAGAGAATTTGGTGAGTTTGCCAAACTTGTCGCCCTGGCGTGTGAAATAAAGTTTGGGCGATGGACATTGCTCGATCGCCAGATACCCGCACAATACCAACACTACCCTGTTGGGGGACAACAGCAGTGGCGATCGCGGCTATAGTTCCAGTAGTGGCAAAGATTTGGGACATCAGCGTTTTTTATTAAAGTCAGGAGTTAGGAGTGAGGAGATAGGAGTCAAAATCATAACTCCTCACTCCTAACTCATAACTCATAAGTCAGAACTTTTTGAAGGAGGCAGGAGGCAGAAGGTTCCGTTCTCCAAAGGTATTCAGATCCTCCCTCAACGGGCAGCCACCAAATTTTCAATCTTGCGTAGGGATCTTAAACTCTTGCTCCCTCTGGTTGTGGCAGAAGCTCCAGAGGGCAGTTTTCCTCCTGCCTCCTGCCTTCGCTGATAAATGGTAAGTATTTAGACCGTTAGGATAGCAACGCGCAAGGTAAAATTTATCTGGAAGCTAATGTTTGAGAGTTAAGAAGTTAAGAGTTGAAATTATAACTCATAACTTTAAAGGAGAGGAATTCACTGTGGAGCAAAAAATTAACTGTGCTGTAGCCTGTGTTAACGGCTGCGTTTTAGGGGACAAATGCCCCAATATTGAGTTTAGAGAAGCAACTGCCAAATTTGTTGAAGAAACTTCTTTAGATAAAATGTTGGAAATGGCTGAAGAACGTCTGCGGAGAAAAATGATGGAACCGCCAAAATGGGTTTTTCCTGAAGATCCGTAACATTGAATCAATCAATTTTGGATTTTAGATTGGGAATTTTGAATTGAAACAAATCACTTTCAGCTTAAGTAAGTAACATTAGTCTGTAGGGTGTTTTAAATAACGATGTAAAATTAATCACAACCATTGCGAGCGATCGCTAAAAGCGTTCCTGAAGAGTAAGCAATCTCAGCCGTTGCTATTGCCAACTTTCAAGAACGCTTTGGCTACATTTGGCTTTTCTAAAAAATGCGATCGCTAAGGCTACATTTGCAATAACATTTATTAGGTAATAGATTTACCGTAGGGCAGCACAACTAGCCGTGTTACCCTACCCAGGCATTTGTATCAAGTTTAAAGTTAAACACTATCACCACTATTTCGGCTAGTTTCCAAACACAATTCCTCGCTGGATAAATCCTTTGGAAAAATATCATATCTTCGGTTGAAGTGCAAACCTCATTTCTGTCAACTGTACTTCTCCTTTGCTGGTTATTAAGACTAAATTAATCCCTAAAAGACTTTTTCCACTACTTGTATAGTTAGTTGGAGGAATTTGATTTGTCAAATCAAAGTTAATAGAACTTCCGAATGGTGGACTTTGATACAATACACGAGTGGGGCGATCGCCAAGTAAAAATGATGAGATAGCTACTTGTGCTGGTGCTGTCTTTACTTGACCTTTCACTGCTAAAGGTACAAGTCTAAATTGCTTTTGCGTAGTAAAGGTATTGATTCTAACTATACATCTAGTCCTTGGGGATTGGGCGTTTGCAGTTATCGGAGCTTGAAGTTTCACCTCATTGGTTACAGGATCGAGATTTACACTACATCCACTGGCATAAAGTTGTGGCTGGTTTTCTATGGCATTAGCAATGCTAGATGAATTAGCACTATAACAAGATAAAGAAAACAAGCATATTAAAAGAGAAAAATTACGCGCATAACTTAAGCTCAACATAATCTACTCTCCATCAACAAAAACTTGGAATATTAAAAGGTTTATCGTTCTATTGCTCTATCTATGCTGAAGGTAATTACCCTATTCAATACCAGCTTATAAAAAGTTCATAACATAAAGCCAGGGATAGAGCCACACCTCTCAAACACTAATGTTGGCGTTAGTCTCCATCGTACATAATTGAGAATTGAATTTTAGTCCTACTAGCGGATGAATAAGCGATCGAATGCTAAATCACAGCTAACTATTTTCAAAAAGCTTATTAGAAATTGTGGGAAAAGTTTCGACGCATATAATTAGCTACTACACAACGTAAGTACGCCTGCGTGGACTGATAAAACTCAAAGTTTTGAACCCACGCAGGTTAATTTTGTTTGTGTAACTGAGACTTCCAGTCGCCAAGGCAAGGCGATACATTAAATATTTAAAACACTCTCTTCTTGCCGCTTTTCTCATGCAGTATGTGAGATTAAAGGTTAGTCAAATAGGAAAATTTTTTACTAATTGTAGTCTCTTCAATCCCACAAAAATAAGCAAATTAGCAAGGAACTAGATCGAAATAAAGTTGCACATCCCCAGCATTGAGATCGGCTGTATCAACAGTAATATCACTTCCTGCTGAGGATTGCGCAATCATATTAATACCGAATTGTCCTTGAGCGCCACATGAATCAGATAGAGATAGAACAGTCAGATTATCTTGCTCTTGAAAAAGAGGATTGTTAGTTTTAAACAGGGTAGTTTTAGGGATAGCCCTAAGTATACCAATAGGACCACCCGTGAGAGTATAGCTTCTGCTTAAGGTTACACCTTTACTTAGTGGTAAAACTGCAACACTTCCTTGGTACAGTACCTGTACATCTTGCACGAGAAAACCACCGGGTATATTAGTATCAACACGTAAAATGCACCTTTTACGCTGACCGTTGCTTGCCCTCATGTTATTCAAGATGATGGATAAAGTTCTGCCATCAGCTCCAACAAGTTGATCTTCAACACTACATCCACCCGATCCTATTGCGTTTCCAAAAGTAATACTCGGAAAATCTTGAGCTAAAGCCTTGTTTGCAATAACGTTGATTCCAAGAATTGTAGATATAGACAGTAATACACCAAATTGTTTAAAGTTCATATTCATTCAACTCCCTGAAAAGTAGATTGTTTCTTTTAAGGAATAAAGAATGCCTTTCGTTGGAAGCTCATATTATGAAAGTTATTTTTTCAGCAAAAATGCTGTGGAACGCATTCAGCAGCCAGAATAAATAAGACTGCTATCTTTGCACGTCCTTAAAAGGATGTAATTAAGCAAAATAAAAAGCATGAGTGTCTTGTACTTTCGATAGACACAAATCTTTTTCTACTAGAACACCGATTCAGCAATCGGAATCATCACGAAAAAATGAAGTTTCGTTGAGTTGCAATCAGAAATGTTTGGTTGCAGAAGACGTTAAAACAGGTTTTATCAGCCTTGTGTTTTATCAATGAATCGGTGTTCTAGTGGGCTTGAATTCCACAATTGAAGTTTTTTTAATACTTCTTTACTTTTTGCCGAAATACCCAAGACCACAAGACTGGGAAATCTCAAACTAATTCATAGATTAGTTGAGCATTTCTATCTTGATATTAAAAAAATAAATGTGAGGAACTTGTGAAGAAATGGAGTGCTTATTAAAACTTAAATATTCTTGTGTGGGAGTATATTTTCGTAGTATTTCCAACAGGAGAAGGCCATCGCCGAACAATCTAATGCTAATACTAACGCTAAGGTTCAAAACCAATCAAGGGATGTAAATCTCAGATGCAACATTGCTCCAGGGAGTTAAAGTCTCATCCTCTATATCTAGCTGGGTAGTTCATCGAAACAATGGGGCTTAAAACCGTACTTCGTCCAAAGTTTTCGGAACGGGGTATAAATCCTCGTTACAAAAACGGCCTCCTGCCCCCTGCCTTCGTTAAATATCTAACCCAATAACTGTTAGCTCGGGTGGATGTTCGACATTGTACTGGTAATATATCTCTTGTGGTTCTTGTGGTGCTAGAGTTAATTGCCATTCTAAAACTCCCATTTCACCAAGTTGAATTTGGGGATTAGTGCGAATCAGACGCACTTTAATTTGTTCGTTGCGGCTAACAGGTAATTGTTCGGTTACTTTCAGGTTTGCTTGTCCATCGAATAAATTAGTAATTATCAACCGATAACTATAAGTAATTCGGCGCTGATTGCTCATTAGTCTTTTATCTACAATACGTTCAACTAAATCGCGCTCAATCTTTAAACCTTCATCAATCCCTAAGTTCAGTTTAAATTCTTGCCCTGGTGCAATATTCTCTAACCTAGTAGCCCCAATAAAAACATCGTTACGAAAAATATTCGCTTTACCTGGTAGCAAAGTTGCACCGTTGGGGCTATTTTTGACATTGCCTTGCAGATAAGCAAAACTTACCAAGCGCGGCATTGCTACATAATCAAAGTTACAAGGATAATCATCATTGAAAATTGTTGTTTTATGGGGTGCGCCATCACTAGGAATGTTACCACCACCATTTACTTTAAAAGTAACTACGCTTCCTTCTTTAGATACTTCTGCGGTAACGCTTTCTGCTGTAATGAGACTATCCTCTGTAAATTCCTCTTCTTCTTCTTTTATTTCTGCTCTGGCAGCAGCAGGTGCTATGCTAGGCAGCAGCGGTGGTTGTGCAGCAAATCTTTGTCGCCCTATTTGTAGACGTAGGCTATCAATATACCAGGGTTGGAGTTTGGGCGGAAGCGTACCTAATCCGGGTTTTGCAGTGGAAAGGGTGAGAGCTGCACCAATCCAATCTTCGCCGCTGCTTTGAGTAATTTCTGCTAAGTAACTCAAATGCAAGATATTGCTGGTAGTGCTAAAGCGCAAGTCATATAGCGGAGTCCAACTGGCGCGATTGACTAAGTATGATACTTCGAGTTCAAACTCGCCTTCGCCAGCAACTTCAACTGCTACAACTAAGCTCAAACTTTCTTTGGGATGGGGTGTTTGAATTTTTTGCAATGAGGCGTAAAGTGCTTGCAGTTGTTTGTCTAATTCTTGTTGTTGGGCTTTGCATTCTCCAGATGCGATCGCATATTCACTATACTGGCTGCCAAGAAAGTTGAGAAAATCTAAAGTTTCGCTCAAACTCAGATTTTTTCGCGACAAACTCTGTGAAAATGGTTCTTCTGTTTTTTCCCGTAAGCCTTCGATAAAACTAGATTGCAATGCTAAAGCATCGACTTGGGCTTGTAAATGGCGTTTTTCTGCTTCTAGCTGCTGAATTTGCCTAGTTAAATGCGCTACACGTTCTGCTATAGGTTCGGTGGTATAAATGCGATCGCTACTCACTCCCTGCAACCGCACCGCTACCGTACCCGTACCGCTAACCCTGACAGACTCTGTTTCTAAAGTCACTGGCACTGGGGTAATTACTAACTCCCGTTCAATTCCTGTTAAAGAAACTACACCTTGCCGTGTAACTAATGCTCTATCACCGTAGACTGTAACAGCTACAATCTCGCTTTCTACTGTTTTGCGCCAAGACTGTATTTCTGGGTTAACCATTGCCAGTTTTCCCCCATTTTTAATGATGATGCTGGTTAATTGTTAATGTTTCCCGGTCTAGGCGTCAACCCCTTGGGGAAATTGAAAATCAAAGATATGTTAATTGGGTATGGGGTATGGGGCATCGGGAATAGGGCATCGGGCATTGGAATTAGCGGATGAGTCTTTGAACTCCACTTTTTTACCCCAATGCCCCATGCCCTATGCCCAATAATTATCTATAGAGCCGCTTCAACCTTGTTATAGCTATAAGTAGCGTTTTGTTCTACAATGTCTTTCGCCGCAGCCAGTAAATAATCATAGTAGGCACGAGCAACAATAGATAGCTGTTTACCAGATGGGTAAACCATGTACCAATTGCGGTGAATTGGGAAGTGTTGGACATCTAAAATGCTGAACTCTGCGGCGTCCAACAGTAAAGTATGACGAGATAAAACAGAAATTCCCAAACCACCAACAATCGCTTGTTTAATGGCTTCGTTACTTCCTAATTCCAGCTTAACTTTTACCTTCACCCCATGTTCGTCAAATAAGCTTTGGACAGCACGGCGGGTTCCCGAACCTGGTTCTCGCATAATAAAAGGTTCTTCCGCCAAACGTTGTATCGGAATATTTTTTTCCTGGGATAAAGGATGATTAAGTGGTGCAAAGACTATTAAAGGGTTTTCTAAAAATTGTTGGCAAGTTATATCCATATTTTCTGGAATTTGGCTCATGATATATAAGTCATCCATATTCTGAGCCATCCGATCCAAAATTTGTTCGTGATTGGTAACTTGTAAGGAAATATCAATTCCTGGATACAGTTCGCAAAACCGCCCTAACAAACGTGGGACAAAATATTTTGCTGTTGTAATCACTGCCAACCGTAGTTGTCCTTGTTTTAGCCCTTTTAAGTCTGCCACCTTCATTTCAAACTGGGCTATATTATCAAAAATCTGCCGACAAGTGGCAAATAATTCCCTTCCTGCCTCTGTCAAATACAGCCGTTTTCCCACCTGCTCAAATAATGGCAACCCCACCGATTTTGTCAGTTGCTTAATCTGCATAGAAACGGTAGGTTGGGTGAGAAATAATTCCTCAGCAGCACGAGTAAAGCTACTGTGCCGTGCCGCTGCCTCGAAGACTTTTAACTGGTGCAGCGTCGCTTGATTCAAGGTGAGTTCTCCTGCAAATAGCGATTCATAGATATATATCTATTATTACTGAACAGATGCCAATAATATAGCGATGGTTCTATAAAGTTACGAGTTTTAATATTGATAGATAAAACTCTATTCTCGCTATTAGAAGAAAAATCTTTTACTTATGGATTGGAGGAGGTATTATCAAAACAATAAGAAAAGCGTAAGATGCCTTCTAGCTAACGATGAATGTTGAATAATGAGTGTGAATTGTTCACAATTCATTATCCATTGTTCATCATTCATCATTCCATATCTCTTCTGCAACTTTTGTCGGTAGCTTAGTTAAATCTGGTAATCTTAACACTTCGATTTCGGCGACTTGCTCTTTCTCTTTAATATTCACTGGCAAGTTTAACGGCTGGCTTTGTTCTATCCAGCAGCTTGCTAATGGCAAAGTTTGTTCCATTTCATCCAGCGGTCGAGGAATCACCATCACTGCATTTAACTCCCCAATCCTTTCTGCCTCAAACATCCCTGCTTCCACTGCTACAGCAACATTGGCTACTGAACCACGAATAATCGCCGTACACAAACCCGCACCAATTTTTTCATAAGCTGCCAAATGGACATCAGCAGCTTTGAGCATGGCGTCACACGCGCCTACCATCGCGGGAAATCCTCGCGTTTCTACCAAACCAATTGCTTGATTGCTCAAACGGCTGTGACTGCCTTCTTCCATCAATTTAGTGAAACGGGCTGTGATGGGAAGCACTATATCTAAGTTGGGATAAGGCCGGGGAATCACCAAGCTAGAAACCAACTGACCAAATTGTTCGGCAGTTTGCACGCCGGATTCTACAGCAAGACGTACATCAGCAATTCCACCCCGGACGATCGCGGTACAATGACCGCTACCAATCTTTTCATAGCCAACCAGGTGGACTCCAGCAGATTTGAGCATCATATCCGCCGTCCCTACGATCGCTGGGAAGCTGAGAGTAGAAACTAAGCCTAAGGCAGTATCCTTAAGGTCGTCAAACTGACCCGATGAACGCATGGTACTCATAGACCGTTGATTATATGTTTCCATGTGAATTTTCCAAGATACGGAAAAAGCTGACAACTTACAATTAACACTTACTCGGACTAATCGTCAGAGTTTGGGTTGCTCAAGGATTGTCTATGGGGAAACAAAGTGGTCAACAGTCTGTTTATGCTGCCTTGCCCATAAATTTGAGTCCCGAAGCTATTGGGGGATTCTGTAGGTGGTTCGCTGGGTTCTTCTGGGACAGCTGGTTCCAAATTAGGTTCAGCCTCATTAACAGGTTTTTGGGGTGGAGGAGACTGGTTTTCACCAGTGGCGGGAGATTTAAAGAAAGAAAGCGATCGCCCTTTTAACTCGACAAAAGCCGAAGCCGAGAAGTTAGTTGAGGAAATTACCTTTTCTTCACCTGTCCCTAAGCCATTATTGCTTTCTTGGCTGCTTGTAGAAACTGGGTTCTCTGGGGAGGGATTGAGTTGTTTTGTTTCGCTAATTTGTCGGCTGGTGTCTCCCAAAATCGAACCAGGTGGAACTACTTGTCCTGGTTCAACCGAACAATTAAAAACTGTTGTTGCCGAACCAATGCAAGCATTTGCTCCAATTTTCCCCTTACCAACCATCAAAAAGCCGGCTCCCAGATTTGCGCCTGCTTCTACCTCTAGGGTTCCTTCATGGACTTGGAGAATCGACCCCATACCAATACAGACCCCCGGGCCGATAACGATTTTGCTGTTTGCAGCTGCTTGGAGTATTACCCCAGGTGCGAGTACCGCGCTTGGATGAACAGTCACCTCACCACTAATGTATGAATCAAAGTTATTGCTGAGGCGCAGTGGCGGCACAGACATGGAAATTAAACCTCGGGTGGGGAGTTGGGAGTCGGGAGTCGGGAGTCGGGAGTCGGGAGTGGAGAGTGGTAGATATTTAAAGTTCTTTACTCCCTACTTTCTACTCTGCCCTATTCCCTATTCCCTACTCCCTACTCCTTATTACCTTTCCCTACTACGGACGTTGAATTATCGTTTCTAATACGCGACGCTTGGCTTTGGGGTCAATACCAATTAAGCGTACATATTCTCCTTGAAATTCGCCAAGCAGTCCTTCTACAGTTGCGATCGCTTCTCTTTCAGAGGAGGCTTGAATTTGACCCGTACTCGTCCACGAACCTGTACGGAAGCGTCTTTGGTCTACGTGTTCGACGCTAATTTTATATCCGCCAGCCAACAATTGTCTTAGCTGGTCTACGACTTCAGAATTTAAGCGAGTACTGGTAGCTGTTGCCTTCGCCGAAGACCCGCTACTGCTGCTAGAAAATGATGATGAAGATTTCTGACTACCACTACTAGAGGAAGCTACTTGACCGTTGGGACGTTGAATGATACTTTCTAGCACGCGCCGCTTGGCTTTGGTGTCAATACCAATTAAACGCACATATTCGCCTTGATGGTTGTCTATACACTCTTCTACGGCTGAAATCACTGCATTTGCCGAAGTTGCTTCAATTGGCTTACAGCTACTCCAGGAACCAGTCCGGAAGCGACGCTCGTCTACGTGTTCGGTGCCAATTTTATAACCACCAGCCAAAAGTTGCCGGATTTGCTCTGCTGTTTCACCGCTAATTTTGCCGCTGCCAGAGCCGTTACCGTTGCTGTTATAGTTGCTGCTGTAGCTGCCATTATTGTTAGAACTTGCAGGAGCTTTAAAGGTGGTGGCTGGTTTGGCTTCACCATCAGGACGTTGGACGATGGTTTCCAATACCCGCCGTCTACCTTTATCAATGCCAAACAGGCGTACATATTCGCCAGTGTGGTCTCTCAAACAGCTTTCCAAAGAAGCGATCGCTTCGCCTAAAGATTTCGGTTCGATTGGCTGACAGCTAGTCCAGGAACCCGTGCGGAACCGTCTTTGGTCTACATGTTCCGTGCCAATCTTATATCCCTGCTGTAATAAATAGCGCAACTGCTCTATTGTTTCTGCACCCAAGCTATTACTTGCCACTTCACTACTCCTTTCCAACTCTAAAACAGTAATACCATTACCTGTATAAGATTTAGTAATTTCATCCCGAATCGGCGCAATACATTTTATATCCTCAGCACAGAGATAACCAGCTCGTAGTGCCTGATTAATCCCAACCACATGATGAGCGAATTCCTTATCCCGATCTTGCACGTCTGGCAAGCGGTCAGCTTGCTGCTGGGTGGTAATTATTGCTCCTGAAGGTATATATTTCCCTGCGGGAATTTCCACGTCTTGAATCAGAGCGTGCATCATCACAATGCAACCTGCACCCACCCTGGCATTAAACACTGTGGAGCGAAAGCCAATGAAGGAATTGTCACCAACATAAGCTGGCCCGTGAATTAGAGCCATGTGAGTAATGCAAGCATTTTTGCCTATCCACACCGAGTATTTGTCTTGGTCGTCGCCAACTACTCGACCTTGCTCTAACCCATGAATCACAACGCCATCTTGGATATTAGTGTTTTCCCCAAGATAAAAAGGTGTGCCTTCATCTGCTCTAATCGTCGTCCCCGGAGCAACGATTACATTTGCACCTATACGTACATCTCCAATCAAATTGGAAAACTTGTGTACAAAGGCAGTTTCATGGATGTCGGGTTCGGCTAAATTCCTTGACCACGGGGTTGGGGGTGCCGCCGTGCTGCGGACTACCATTGCGAGATTCCTCCTGAATTAAGTTATGAGTGATGAGTTATGAGTCATGAGTTTTAACTCTCACTCTTCTAACTGCTGAATATCAATTTTCAGTTATGAATTATGAGTTATGAATTATGAGTTATGAGTGATGAGTTATGAGTTGTGAGTTTTAACTCTTACTCTTAACTTCTTACTCCTAACTTCTCACTCCTCACTTCTCACTCCTCACTCCTCACTTCTCTAACTGTTAACTAACGATACTGATCTTTTTTGCTGTAAATTAGGCGATCTGCAACGTGAATGGTATCTATAATCGCTACCACTGCTGCATCTAACGGACGCTTTTCATTGCCATCAACTTGACGAGCAGCACTGCCACGACTGACTAGTACCCACTCATCTATCCCTGCTCCTACAGTATCTGCTGCTACTTCATACTGTGGCAAGATATTTCCGTCTTCATCCACCAATTGTAATAACAGTAGTTTCACACCTCTAAGACTTGGGTCTTTTTGGGTGCTAACTACTGTGCCGCGAACTTTGGCAACTTGCATTACAAATTACGGTCTTCTACCAAAAGGACGAATCGCATTCACATTTTCCCGGAATTGCTCTACGTCTTCTGTATACCGAATTGGTAGGACGTATTCTAAGTTTTCGTGAGGACGAGCAATGATGTGGGTAGACAGTACTTGTCCGCCGTTGACTCGCTTCACAGATTCAACTCCTGCGGCTACAGAAGCTTGAACTTCTGATACGTCTCCGCGCACAATTACTGTTACGCGACCACTACCGATTTTTTCGTAACCCACTAGAGTTACGCGAGCTGCTTTCACCATCGCATCAGCAGCTTCTACTACTGCTGGAAAGCCCAGCGTTTCAACCATTCCTACTGCGATCGACATTAGTTTTAATCCCTATTTAAAGTTTTTGCCCCGAACAAACTTAAGATATGCTCAAAAAAACAACAAAAGTGCTAATTACTTTGTTAAACAGCTTTTAGGTACGGAACTGTTCCACAGCCTCTGTATAACGTATCGGCAAGACATACTCTAGGTTTTCGTGAGGACGAGCGATAATATGTGTGGATAAAACTTCACCACCATTAACTCTTCTCGCCGCTTCCACGCCAGCAGCCACGGAAGCTTGAACTTCCGATACATCTCCCCTAACTATCACGGTGACGCGAGCGCTACCAATTTTTTCGTATCCTACTAAAGTGACGCGGGCTGCTTTCACCATCGCATCCGCAGCTTCCACTACTGCTGGAAAGCCCTTCGTTTCAATCATTCCAACTGCAATTGGCATCGCAGAACTCCTACAAAATTAATCCGATCGGTACTGTTATTTGAAATTTTTGACGGGGAGAGCTTGATCTTAATGAGCTAAGAAAACACTTCCAAATTAAGCATAGGAAAGCTTGGCGTCCCTGGCAATATAAATCACTATAATAGTTTATGATAAAAAAGTTTTAAAAAACTTAACAAAAATTTATCTGTCTCCAGAAGCAATTAAAGTTTACTGATTCCTAGAGCAGGCACTTATGCTTTATAATTTCTTTATCACATTTACAAAACGAGATTCATAGCCAAGGCTAATCCGATCTATTAAGGAAATAGCAATGGCTGTATCTTTTGCTGTCTCTATATTTTGGCAATTTCTGCTACATCTACAATGACTAGGTGAAAAACATATAAGTTTTTCAAATATCTTGTATAAACTACTTTGGTCGAAGTAGTTTATACAAATCTAAAAACTAAGGATGATGTTAAGGCAAGTAAATACTTTTGCTTATATGAAGTTATATGTTACTAAACTTTAATAAGCTAAAATTAAGGCAAAATGCTCCGAAGTTTTATTTGAAACAATATTAAACAAACACCAGAGTTTTTGCAAATTAATTTTATTAAATTCAATATTTATCTGAAAACTTTTTGAAAATCAAGGTCAAGTGGTCAAGGAAAATTTAAATGAGTCAATTTTTATTTTTAACGAGTTGGTTTGTACCGTTATATAGCTTGTTCGGCGCAATTTTGACTTTACCGTGGGGGTTGGGAATAATTCGACGCACAGGGCCAAGACCTGCGGCATACATCAACTTGTTGACGACCGTTTTGGCTTTTGTCCATAGTTTGTTTGTATTTAAAGATATTTGGGATAGAGAACCAGAAAATTTGTTGGTTAGCTGGTTCAAAGCTGCGGATTTAGACTTATCCTTTGCTTTGGAACTCTCACCCGTGAGTATTGGGGCAACAGTTTTAATTACAGGCTTAAGCTTACTAGCACAAGTTTACGCCTTGGGTTACATGGAAAAAGACTGGTCGTTAGCACGTTTTTTTGCGCTGCTGGGATTTTTTGAAGCAGCGCTTAGCGGTTTAGCAATCAGCGATTCTTTGTTTTTGAGCTATGCCCTTTTAGAAGTTCTGACACTTTCGACTTATTTGCTGGTGGGCTTCTGGTACGCTCAACCTTTAGTAGTAACAGCCGCGCGAGATGCGTTTTTAACTAAACGGGTGGGAGATTTGTTACTGCTGATGGCTGTAGTCACTCTTTCCACCTTGGCTGGCAGTTTGAACTTTTCCGATTTATATGAGTGGGCGCAAACAGCAAATTTAAGCCCAGTCACATCAACATTATTAGGGCTGGCTTTAATTGCCGGGCCTGCGGGGAAATGCGCTCAGTTTCCACTGCACCTGTGGTTAGATGAGGCAATGGAAGGGCCGAACCCGGCGTCGGTAATGCGAAATTCCTTGGTAGTAGCTGGTGGTGCTTATTTATTATATAAACTGCAACCATTGTTAGCCCTGTCACCAGTTGCCTTAAATGCTTTGGTAATCATGGGTACGGTGACGGCAATTGGTGCAACATTAGTATCCATAGCTCAAATAGACATTAAGCGAGCCTTATCTCATTCAACTAGTGCATACATGGGGTTAGCATTTTTGGCAGTCGGTTTGCAGCAAGGTGGTGTCGCCTTGATGTTGCTATTAACTCATGCGATCGCCAAAGCATTATTATTTATGAGTTCTGGTTCGGTAATCTTAACTACCCAAAGCCAAGACTTGACAGAAATGGGCGGTTTATGGTCGAGGATGCCAGCTACCACAACTGCTTACGTAGTTGGTTCGGCAGGAATGGTTACGCTTCTACCGCTGGGAAGTTTCTGGGCAATGCTGGCATGGGCTGACGGTTTTGTAACTATTAGCCCTTGGGTGATTGGAGTTTTATTGCTAGTCAATGGCTTGACAGCATTGAACTTGACCAGAGTATTTCGATTAGTCTTTTGGGGTAAACCGCAACAAAAGACCCGCCGTACTCCAGAAGTTGGTTGGTCGATGGCATTGCCAATGGTGACTTTAACAATATTGACTTTGCTTGTACCTTTGATGCTACAGCAATGGTATCTGCTACCTGATTGGGAAAGTATCAATTGGTATGTGGTATTAGCGTTGTTTTCTTCTACAGTACTAGGAGTCGTTGTAGGGTCTACAATTTATCTGCACAAAGCCTGGTCAAGATCGAGAATCCTGGCATGGAGATTTCTCCAAGATTTGTTGGGTTATGACTTTTACATCGATCGCATTTATCGAGTTACCGTAGTGAGTGCAGTAGCGGTGCTATCGAAGATTTCTGCTTGGAGCGATCGCTATTTAGTTGACGGTATAGTGAATTTAGTTGGGTTTGCCACAATTTTCGGCGGCCAAAGTTTAAAGTACAGCATTTCCGGACAATCCCAAGGTTATATGTTGACCATCCTAGCAGTCGTCAGCATCCTGGGCTTTTTTATCAGCTGGTCATTGGGTTTATTAGACAAACTGCCCTTTTAACAGTGTTGGCTGTTAACTGTTGACTGAGGAGTTATTATTCTGCCTCTCCTCCCCAGTCACTAGTCCCTAGTCCCCTATCCTCTTGTATCTATGCTTAGTGCTTTAATTCTAGTGCCTTTGATTGGCGCAGCTTTAATTGGTTTCTGGCCCTCTGGGATTAGTGGCAAACTTGCCCGTGGGGTAGCTTTGGTATTTGCAATTGTTGCTTTCTTGTTGACAATTGTATTAACAATTCAGTTCCGTCCCGGGGAAGTGGGTCTACAATTTGCCGAGTCTGTTCCTTGGATTGATGTCTTAGGCTTGAACTATAACCTGGGAGTAGATGGTTTATCTTTGCTATTGCTGCTTTTGAATGGACTGTTGACTTCCATTGCCATCTACAGTAGCGATGAATCCCTTGCGCGACCGAAATTGTACTACTCCTTGATACTACTATTAAGCGTTGGCGTCACAGGAGCTTTCTTAGCACAGGATTTACTGCTATTTTTCCTGTTTTACGAATTGGAGTTGATTCCCCTGTATCTGCTGATAGCTATTTGGGGTGGTACAAGACGGGGTTATGCGGCAACAAAATTCCTCATTTATACCGCCGTTTCGGGAATCCTAATCTTAGCAAGTTTCCTGGGAATGGTTTGGTTGAGTGGTTCCTCTAGCTTTGCACTAGCAACTTTGAACCCCAAGACTCTACCTTTAGCAACACAAATTTTACTGCTAGTGGGAATTTTGGTAGGTTTTGGAATTAAAATTCCCTTAGTTCCTTTTCATACTTGGTTGCCAGATGCTCACGTTGAAGCTTCCACACCGATTTCCGTGCTGTTAGCTGGTGTATTGTTGAAGTTGGGAACTTACGGCTTACTGCGATTTGGCATGAACTTGTTACCAGAAGCCTGGAGTTATCTGGCTCCTTGGTTAGCAATTTGGGCAGCAGTAAGTGTATTGTATGGTTCATCCTGTGCGATCGCCCAAACAGATATGAAAAAAATGGTGGCGTACAGTTCTATTGGACACATGGGTTACGTGCTGATAGCGGCGGCGGCGGCTACACCTTTAAGCGTGTTAGGTGCTGTGATGCAAATGATTAGCCACGGCTTGATTTCTGCAATGCTGTTTTTGCTGGTAGGCGTTGTCTATAAAAAAGCCGGCAGCCGCGATTTAGAAATTATCAGAGGACTGCTGAACCCAGAACGTGGTATGCCAGTCATCGGTAGCTTGATGATTGTGGGAGTCATGGCCAGCGCAGGTATCCCGGGAATGTTAGGATTTATTTCCGAATTCATCGTTTATCGGGGTAGTTTTGCAGTTTTTCCAGTACAAACACTGCTGTGCATGATTGGTACGGGGTTAACAGCAGTTTACTTCCTGTTACTGATGAACCGCGCCTTCTTTGGGCGCTTATCTTCACCTGTTGTCAACTTACCACGGGTGTATTGGAGCGATCGTATGCCAGCTGTAATTTTAGCTTTACTAATTGTGATTTTTGGCATCCAGCCGTCTTGGTTAGCACGCTGGACTGAACCAACAATTACAGCAATGGTTAATACTCAAAACGTAGTAGCAGTGTCTTGGGATAAGAAAATGGGGAGTGGGGAATAGGGAATAGGAAAATGGGGAAATGGGGAGATGAGGAGATGGGTAGATAGGAAAATAATAACTCCTAACTCCTAACTCCTAACTCTCAATGCCCCATGCCCTATGCCCCATGCCCTATAATTTATGGAGAACTAGCAATGGTAACTATTAGAAATAAATCCACTAAAGAACCTTTACCTGAGTTTATCGAACGCCTGCAAACAGGAGAAGCACTACTGAGCGATACTCCACAAAATGTTGTGGAAGTAGTTGGGATTCTCAAAAGCTATGGTGTAGTTTTAGATGCTTACTCAATAAATCTAATTTACATTGCCGAGCATCAATTTTTAGTATTTTTCCCATTTTTTAAATACTTTAATGGAGAAGTATCTTTTCAAAAATTACTTCGTCACTGGTGGCACGATCGCATTAATTTTGAATATGCCGAGTATTGCCTGAAAGCCATGATGTGGCACGGCGGCGGCGGTTTGGATGAATATTTAGATACAAAAGAATTTCAAGAAAGAGCGCAAGCTGTAATTACAGCTAAATTTAAAAATAATCCCTTAATTTTAGGTATCAATCAACTGTTTCCAGATTTTTTAACCGAACAGTTACGCGTCTCTGCTTACTACAGTGGTTTAGGTCAATTTTGGCGAGTCATGGCTGACATTTTCTTGAGCTTATCTGACCTCTACGACAAAGGCGAAATCACATCGATTCCCCAAGTAGTAGACCATATTAAAGCCGGGTTAGTGGAAAGTGCAGCCAAGCCAATTACCTACAGCGTCAAAATTAAGGAAAAAATCTATGACATCATTCCTAAAGACGTTGGTTTAACCTTCTTGGGAGACACAGCAGTACCTTATGTAGAGGCAGTTTTCTTTAGAGGAACACCTTTCCAAGGCACAGTTTCATACAACGCTCAAGCTTATCAAATTTCTCCAGATCAAAGTCGATTCCAGTATGGCGCATTGTACGCCGACCCTCTACCCATCGGCGGTGCAGGTATCCCTCCCACCTTGTTGATGCAAGATATGCGTCATTATCTGCCAGAGTATTTGCATGAAATCTATCGTCGCAGCCTCCGGGGTGAAGATGATTTGCGAGTACAAATTTGTATGACTTTCCAAAAATCGATGTTTTGCGTGACCACGGCAGCGATTTTAGGACTAGCCCCTTATCCAATAGATACCAAAGATCCATCCGAGGAAAAAGCGAATCGAGTTTATTTTGCAAAGTGGATGAGTCGCTTGGAAACTTCCCAGTTGCTAGAGGTAAATAAATAGTTGACTTTTAGCAAAGATTATGCATTATGGTCGATACCTAGAGAGCGCAATTGAGCAGCTAGGCGTTCTGCTCTTTGGGTTCCTTTTCGGCTCTTTCTTCGCCAGTCAACAACAAATTACTTTGTAAATCTCACCAGCGCAACCAAGGCAATTCCATATTATGATATTTGACCTATTGTATTTTTGGGCCGATGTAACCAATGATTATTTTGCCAGGCCCTAATTCTGTACAGAAGTGAAGCCGCCAAGCTCCTGCACCAGTCATTCTAAGATGCAAACTGAATAAACGATACTTATTATCAGGGCATTTAAAGGTTAACTTCTCCTCCAACTTTTTAAGCCTAGAGTCACTTTCTGGAGTAGCTTTACTAGCAAGAAGGTCTAAATCAAAATCTCCATTTGTCCAAGTTTTACAGCAATTTTCCAGTTCAAACAACTTATTTACAACCTGTATGAGCATTGGAGTTCCACAATAAAGGCTCTGAATTTGTTTGCTGATATTTTCGCAAAACTCTAAATTAGGAAATAATTCCTCTCTACGATTCCAAACATCTTCACCATCGATAACACTAGTACGAATGCGGTTTTTAAACCACTCTGTGTGTTCTTGTACATGGCTGCTACGACAAGCATGAATAATGTTAACAATGTAATCGATTACCTCTCCCTCTTCATTAATTGTTCTGGCTTTGACTGCTAGGAGACTTAAATCCCAGCGTTGCGCTGAAATCAAACTGATTGCCATTGTGTCAAGCATGTAGGCAATACCAAGTCCAACAGCTGGTTCTCCGTGATGCCAAAATTCGGATGAGCCAATATTATTTTCAATATCTTGAATGTCTAAATTAGTGATATTAGTTGAAAAAGGGCTTGTAGTTGCTAAAGTTCTGATAAAACCTCGTTCAACTTGATCTACTTCTTTATCATTAAGCCAACGACGTAAAGGATAGTCAGGTGCAAGTATAGTTTGATGAAAGTTATCTTTAGTACGAAGGCTAACTTTCACACCCTGTGACTTTACTGCTTTTATAGTTTGAATAAAGTTTGACATCCATTGCCGCGCTGTTTGCTCATCAGAAGCCATATTTTTTAGAGAAAGCTCATTTAATACTAAGTCAATCTCCACATTTACTCTCCCGCCGGTTCTAACAAAGCATCCAAGCTTTTTTCCCACTCATCAAAGAATCCATCAGGCCATCGATCTATTCTGCCATTGCGATCGATATGCGGTGAAATTACTTTTGTAAAAGCTAGTCCTTGTTTTTCTTGGCGTTGGAAGTAATGCAACTGAACATAATGCGGTGGAATAATACCGCCATGAACAGCAAGACGAATACCGTTTAAAACATGATCGCTATGAGTTTCTATTACAATCTGAATATCACAACTAGCAGCAAGTGCTAATAATTCTCCCATTTTCACTTGCCCTCTAGGATGAAGGTGAGCTTCTGGGTTTTCAACTAGGATTAGTGTACCAGGAGGAGATGAAAGTATAGCTACAATAATTGATAGAGTGTAAGTAATTCCAAAACCAACGTTTGTTGCACGGTAAAGATTACTATCTCCATAAAAATATTTTAGAGTTGCTATACCTATCTCTGAGTTAGCTTCAATTTTAAGGCGTATACCAGGACTAACCTCTCTCATCCATGCTTCCACTTGGTCTATTAAATCTATTGATTTAGCTTGTGGATAACTAAGATTTGATATAGGAATCGGTTTACGCCCATAAATATCAAGAAAATGTGCTTTATATTCTCCTTTAGTACCAATTTGCCTAAGCCTTCTGGCTTGGTAATCAGACATTTCATTAAATGAACGCGGACCTATACGTTCTGCTTGAAGGTAGTAAAAATCTTTTTCAAATAGATTTAATTCATAGATTTTATGGTCATTTGGTTCTGAAATTACATTTAATACATCTTCTTGTTTTTTATCTTGATTGTAATTAAAATCCCATATACCTTGATATTTTTTCCAGATAATCTCAAAGCTTATATGGTTATCTTTTGCACTTTCATAAAGAGCATCTTGTGCTGTACCAATATTTACTAAATCACCGTTTAGCGCCAAGCCAGTTTTTGGCAATAAATCCTGCTGATAGGATTGACGTAGTAGTAGTAATGATTGAAGTACAGAAGATTTACCAGTGCTATTGAGACCAGAAAGTAGTGTTAAAGGTCTAAATTCTAGGAACTGATTATTAAAAGGTTTGAAGTTGATCAGACGAAGAGAGTTAATCATGAAAGTACTTCCTGAATTATTTTTTCTATAGTACTAAATCTATACTGTACTTTCTCAGCAGCCTGAGATATAGATTCTAAAAAATATTTGTCATTATCTATATATGTCTTGAATATATCAATCAATTTTTGTTTTCTATGTATTAAAATTTGTATTTGATCGTCAGTCAATTCACTCAGAAGTACTGACCAAGATTCAAAGAGAGCTTTATTTATAGGAAACTGTCTTTTCTGAGAATTAGATATTTTACGAAATGCATCTTTACCAAAAATGTTCCAGTTAGCTATAATCGTTCTTTGGAAATTATTTTCAATGTTATTTAGCTCGTTTTCAGAGAGTTGATTTGTCTTAGATAGTGCTTTAGTTAAAAAAGTATCTCTGTTATCGGCATAATCTTTATAAGAAGTCAAAGTAAATGCTAAAAAACCTAGTATAAATTCGCGATCATCCATACGCATTATCCGTTTATCTCCAAGTTTAACTACCTGTTGAAATTTGGGATATGCAGCAAGTTTAGTTAAAAACTTTGTTCCTTTCCCAGGATTAAGAGCATGGCGTAATTCTTGAGGAGATAAAGCAAGTCCTCCTGTATTAATGCGTTTGAAAATATTATATTTAATTTCTGGAGGTGTGCCTTTTTCTATCAAATATACTGTTAGTTGAGTTTCTTCAAGACGACGTTGGTATCTGCGATCAATTTGATCGTAGGTTTTACCTTCTAAATTTGTAAGATATTCTAATCCAGATAGTTTGAGTTTTTTGTCAAGAATAAAACGCTTTAGTGCAAATAGACGCTGTAAGCCATCGACTACTAACCATTTATCTTCATTAGTAGCATCTATATAAAATGCTGGTATGGGAATACGGATAATAATAGATTCTATAAGCCTGCTTTGAGCATCTTCTTTCCATATATCCGCATGACGTTGGAAATCAGGTGCTAAATCAAGGGCTTCTTCATTGATTCTTTTAAGCAATAACTCTATTGTTGGTTCTCTAGTTACAATGTTAATTTTATCAGGATCATACTGGAAAGTAACTTTTTCCTCTTGCTCTTCTTCTAAAGTTTCCTCATAAGCTAATTCTGCATTGTAGTTACTTAAATCTGTCACAGGCCTTACTCCTTTGTATTAACACTTGTTTGTTCACTCAGTTATTAGTAATACTTGGTGTTACTACATCACCAAATGGGGCTTTTGAAATGGCATATTTTAATCCTACTATTTTCCAAAATCATAGAGACGCAAAATTTCGCGCCTCCACATACCTAGTCTATTATTTGTTACCTTAACTAGGAAAATTGAAAATTCACACGATTGCCCCCCATTAACACCAAGATATGTCTAACAACAAGAGACTGCATATCTACGCAGATGTTAACCCCATTCCAAAATATTAGATTTCTGGTTCAATGCCAAGCGATCGCAATTGTGCAGTCAAGCGATCGGCTCTTTGTCTTTCCTGTTCAGCCCTTTGGGATTCTTGTTCGGCTCTTTCATCGCCAGTCAACAACAAATTACCTTGCAAATCCCACCAACGTAACCAGGGTAATTCCACGTTTTGATAAATTCCTTGCCAAATACCTAACTCAACTCCCAAGCGCGTAATCGGATAATGCCCCCGTTCATTTACTGTTAATAACTGATATTGTCCGCCAATTAATTCATACATTTCCAAGCTGGCTTTCTTCACTTCATAAATGCCATAAAAAGCCGGATGAATTACTTGCTCGTAAATCCAAAATTTTCCCTGCCAAGGAGTTTTTTCTCGTTCTTCACTACCATTGCCTGAAACAAATTCCAAGGCAATTAATGGGGCAATAAATTCTCGCCACAATACATAAGACCTCCGCGTTTGTCCATCGAGCAAAGGCGGTACATTTGGTACATAAAACCAATCTGGTGCTTCTGCTCCTTTTTCTGGCGGGTCTGTCAAGCGCCAGTAAATACCTAAATCCTGACCGATACAATATTGACCATCAGGATGTAATTGTTTGAGGACAGGTGTAATAGAGTCAGTGAGTAAGATGCTTTGGGGATGCTCTTGCCAATTTTTCACGAAAGTGCCATTAGACTCTGGTAGCTGCGTATGGTCGGGAAAAGGAGTCAGGTCTGTAGATAGGTCGGTTGCAGAGGTCATAAGACTACCTTTGCAGAAGTAAGGGTTGTTTTTTAGTTTAGCTTGCAATTAGGTGAAGGCTGCCAAGACTTGCTTGACAGCTAGGTTTGTAGTTACAGACCGATCGCTATTCATCGAATCTCAAAGTACGCGCAGTAAGCTAGGGATGCTTTCTACCGCTTCCAGACTCTCAATTTCTGCTAAAGCTTGCCGAAAGTTGCCTTCCCGCACATCATGGGTAACAACTACAATCTCTGCTAGTTCCCCTTGAAAGCCAGTTTGCACGATTGACTCTAAGCTAACTCCATAGTTACCAAAGCAAGTACCCAACTTCCCGATAACTCCAGGCTGGTCATTTGTCAGGAAACGCGCATAAAACCGAGTTATCAATTCTGCCATCGGCACAATTTGACTGTATTCGTCATGTCCGCAAGCTAATAATGGATTCAGCGCAGTAATTTCGGATTGGTTCAATTCCTGAGTGCTGAGTCTTTGCGATTTTAAACTTGCAGCTAAATTCAAAATATCTGAGGTTACAGCACTTGCAGTTGCACCAGCACCAGCACCAGGGCCGAAAAACATTACTTGCCCAATGGGTTCTCCTTCTACAAGGATGGCATTGTAAACGCCGTTAATGCTAGCCAAAGGATGAGCTTTCGGCACTAAAGTCGGATGAACTCTCACAGACAGAGGAGATAGCCTTGCGTCTTCTTGTGAGGGCGTAATACTTTTAGCGATCGCTAATAATTTAATTACAAATCCCAATTTTTCGGCGTAGGCAATATCTGTCTTGCTAACTTGCCGAATCCCCTCGGTATAGACATCTTTAAGGTTGATACGTCCGCCAAAGCCTAATGATGCCAAAATAGCAATTTTATCAGCTGCGTCTAAGCCATCAACATCGGCTGTGGGGTCAGCTTCCGCATAACCCAAGCGTTGAGCATCAGCTAAAACATCGCTGAAGTTGCTACCTTCTGTTTGCATCCGCGTGAGGATGTAATTAGTTGTACCGTTAACGATACCAGTTACAGTATGAATGCGGTTAACACTTAAGGACTGCTTCAAGGGTTGAATCACCGGAATCCCACCACCCACAGCAGCTTCTAACATGACGTATACGCCAGCTTGATTGGCAGTTGTGAAAATTTCTGCTCCAAAACGAGCGATCGCTGCTTTATTTGCAGTGACTACGTGCTTGCCATTACTTAATGCTTTGAGAATGAGCGATCGCGCTGGTTCTAGTCCGCCCATGACTTCGACTATAATATCCACTGCCGGGTCGTTGACAATGGCTTCTAAATCTGTAGTTACTACTTCCGCAGGCAATTTTACTGCACGGGGTTTGTCTAGCGTTCGTACCCCCACTCGGTATATTTCTATCTCTTGCAACAACGGATGACGCCCAGTTTTATCTTGCAACAACTGTACTGTACCCGTCCCAACGGTTCCTAATCCCAGTATTCCTAGTTTCACACCCACAACTTTTGCACCCAATTTCACCAATAACAATTGTAGGTAGAGCATATAACGCCCTACCTACTGATTATCCTTCTTCCTTAGTCTTTTGTCGTTTGTCCTGAATCGTTAGTCACTTGTCTTTTGTTTTTTGGATCGCTAATCCTAATGACTAATGACCAATGACTAAACTTAGTAAGTTTCTACGTGCCAGCGACCAGCTTTCTTGAGTTGCTTTTGGTAATCACTCCACATGACGTCTTCTTTAGCAGCAGCAGCAGTTAAAGCTGCATCAATACCTTCTTCCATACCCCGCAAACCGCAGATGTAGGTGTGGGTTTTTTCATTTTTAATCAATTGCCACAATTCATCAGCATGTTCGGCTACGCGGTCTTGGATATACATTCTACCGCCTTGGGGATTTTTTTGTTCGCGGCTGATGGCATTAGTAAGGCGGAAGTTATCAGGATATTTTTGTTGGATTTCTTCCAACTCTTCCTTATATAACAAGTTTGGAGTTGTGGGTACGCCAAATATTAACCAAGAGAATCCTTTGAATTGGTAATCTGGGTTAGCTGCTCTTTCTGCATCTTTAAACTGACGCCACAAATAAGCACGCATCGGCGCAATACCTGTTCCAGTTGCCATCATAATAACGTTAGCTTCGGGGTCATCGGGTAACAACATTTCTTTACCCACAGGCCCTGTAATTTTCACTTCATCCCCAGGTTTGAGGAAACACAAGTGAGTAGAGCAAACACCGTAGACTGTTTCGCCAGTTTCAGGATGCTTGTATTCTAACTGGCGGACACACAGTGATACTGTCTTATCATCTACATCATCGCCATGACGAGTTGAGGCGATGGAATACAGCCTGAGTTTTTCCGGCTTGCCGTTCTTGTCCAATCCTGGTGGGATAATCCCAATACTTTGACCTTCGATGTATTTTAAATTACTGCCGGACAGGTCAAACTTGATGTGTTGAACAATACCAATGCCGCCTTCTTTGACTAACGGCTCGTTAGATATTACCTTGCCAATAAACGGAGCATTGGGACGGTAAGTGTTAACAGGAACGTCACCGTGGTCTTTTTTGGCTTTCGCTTGAGTCATGGTGTTGCCTTTCTTGTCCTTGTTCTCGAGCTGTTTTTCAGCTTTAACTTCAGTCTTACTATTCACAGGTGTGGCTTTACCATTAACTTGCCCTAAAGCAGCTACGGGCTGAATGCTAACAATAGTGCCGCCTAGACGAGTGATACGTCGCATCTCTTGATTCATGCGGTTGTAAGGCACTCTGATGAACACACTGCCACTTTTACGAATCGGGTAGTTCGTTTGATCGGTTTCTTCGCTCTGACGCAGACCTACCACTTCATAGAGGAAGACGCGGCTACCTAATTGTGTGTTGGCAGCACCCTCAACAGCACCTTGATTGTACATTCGTTCTACCACTCCGATATTTACTTAACCGTTTTTCAAAAAAACTATTCCCATCCCTTGCCAGCTTTAGTTTACCGGATTTTCGGATCGCAAAACTGACCTTCTGGAAAAACAGCATCATTAACTGACGCCTTGCTAAGTACACTCACCGAAGACATGCAGGCATAGTGAAAAACACACCTGTTCACCTTCTAAGGTAAAGGATAAGTCTTTTGGAGAATGTTAATAATGAATCAATTTAATTTTTTCTTCGTTAACTACCACCGATACTTTTTTACTAAATTTTGTCAACTAATTTGGTATTTTGGATTCACCCCGAGAAAAAGGTTACGAGGTTTGAAAATTTTGATATCTGTTCCTTCCAGAAGGATGAGCCACTGCATTAAAGGTATTTCCCGGCATTAAGGAAGCGATCGCATCGAGGATTCTCTCGACTTGAACTTACTGGCGTTTAGCAATCTGGAAGCACGAATCAAAAAAACAATCCAAAATTTTAAATTTGAATTCAACAAAATACGTAATGCTGCACGAGACAGCACATAACGTATCAATCGATGCACTTTAAATCATATTCTACTTGATTGTACTTGCCCAGATTTACAACTCTATCGAAATGTTCTTCGCCATATCTATTACCTAATCACGTATCATTACATGACTAGGAAAACTCCAGCTCGGAAGGTAAAGATAGAAAGAACCCTGATTTAAGCAATTATAATTAGTTTTACTTGATGTGAAAAATCTGTCAACCTCTATCAGTAGCTTGTCATAGGACTGACACTGCTAATTTGAGCATCTCAATAAATTTACAGCCAAGAATTTTAGAAATACAACTTCAGGAGTCTTTCGTTGGATAGATTTTGCAGTGAAATATCTTGAGACTTGAAGAGCGATCGCAACTTAGAAATGTCAAAAATTTTGCTAGTTAATGTATCTTATACCATTAAAATTGGATAGATAGAGGTATAACTAGCAGACAATAGAGCAGTGCAATACTTACGGGTGTTGCGAATCCATCTTTAAAAATTAACAACTGAATCATCAAAAGTATTAGTCAACTACACTAATTCTTCTACAAGGCAAATCTTGTATGGGATACCCCCTTCTGTTAAAATCAAATATACCACTAGGATTAAATACTTACCGGCACTTAAGATTCAGGCTAGTCCCATGAGTAGCAACTTATGAGTTTTGAGTTTGTTGTCTACTTTTTGATGTCTTATAGCAGTGCTGGGTAGCAAGAACGCAGGATAAACCGAAGGGGTAAACTCCTGGCTTCAAAATCTGCTGTGTGAAAAATTATTGACACAACTTTTTTAGTATTTAGAGGAGATTTATGACAAGTAAGCCGGAACGCGTGGTACTGATTGGAGTAGCCGGAGACTCTGGTTGCGGTAAATCTACGTTTTTGCGTCGTTTGATAGATTTGTTTGGTGAAGATTTAATGACAGTCATCTGCTTGGATGACTATCACTCATTAGATCGCAAACAGCGCAAAGAAACGGGTATAACTGCACTAGACCCCAGGGCAAACAATTTTGACCTGATGTACGAGCAAATTAAAGCGCTCAAAAACGGTCAAGCGATTGATAAGCCGATTTACAACCACGAAACTGGCTTAATCGATCCGCCAGAAAGGGTAGAGCCGAATCATATTATAGTGGTTGAAGGATTGCATCCTTTGTATGATGAACGGGTGCGATCGCTAATCGACTTCAGCGTGTATTTCGACATTAGCGATGAAGTCAAAATTGCTTGGAAAATCCAGCGAGACATGGCTGAACGCGGTCATCGCTACGAAGATGTCTTAGCACAAATCAATTCTCGCAAACCTGACTTTGAAAAATTCATCGAACCACAAAGAGAATTTGCCGATGTAGTTCTTCAAGTATTGCCCACAAACCTCATCAAAAACGACACTGAGCGTCGAGTCTTACGGGTACGTATGCTTCAACGGGAAGGTAAGGAAGGCTTTGAGCCAACCTACCTGTTTGATGAAGGGTCAACAATTACTTGGACTCCCTGCGGACGCAAACTGACCTGTTCTTACCCTGGTATGCAGCTGTACTACGGTTCAGATGTCTACTACGGTCGCTACGTTTCAGTTTTAGAAGTAGATGGTCAATTTGACAACCTCGAAGAAGTCATTTACATCGAAACTCATCTGAGCAACACATCAACCAAATATCAAGGTGAGTTGACTCACTTGTTACTCCAACACCGTGAGTACCCCGGTTCCAATAATGGTACTGGTTTGTTCCAAGTGCTTACAGGTTTAAAAATGCGTGCTGCCTACGAGAGGCTGACAGCTCAGGAAGCAAAGTTAGCAGTTCAAGTTTAAAACAACGGTGTTTGTGTCAAACCTTGCGGGGGTACTTTTCGGAGTGCCCCGCTTTTTTGTATTTTGCAAAACATTTTCTGAAGAAACTTATTAGCATAAATTCTATCTTCCTTGCAGATTCTTCACTGTAATTATTTGTTTCGATCGATCTTCAGAAGACACTAACGACTCAAGTATAAATCTTGTTATGATTTCATAAATTAGTAGTTGAACTAAATACCCACATTTAGTCAGCGAAAATACTCAATATTAAGGAGGAATTACCTTTGTCTCGTCGATATCTATTTACCTCCGAGTCAGTTACCGAAGGGCATCCAGATAAAATCTGCGATCAGATTTCTGATACAATCCTTGATGCTCTACTCGCACAAGACCCCAGTAGTCGTGTTGCTGCTGAAGTAGTAGTTAATACTGGTTTAGTGCTTATTACTGGTGAAATCACTACCAAAGCAAATGTGAATTTCGTCAATCTAGCCCGTAAGAAAATTGCCGAAATCGGCTATACCAATGCTGATAACGGCTTTTCTGCTAACAGTACCAGTGTTATCTTGGCTTTAGACGAACAATCACCTGATATTGCTCAAGGTGTGAACACCGCCCAAGAAACCCGCCAGCAAGATAGTGACGAACAATTCGACAAAATTGGCGCTGGCGACCAAGGTATCATGTTTGGTTTTGCTAGCAACGAAACACCAGAATTGATGCCTTTGCCCATCAGTCTGGCTCACCGCATTGCTCGGCGATTGGCAGCAGTTCGTAAAACAGGCGAATTGCCATACCTGCGTCCTGACGGCAAAACCCAAGTAACTGTAGTTTACGAAAATGGCCGTGCCGTAGGAATTGATACTATCTTAATTTCCACCCAGCATACTGCTAGTATCGGCGAAATTAAAGATGAGGCAGCAGTACAAGCCAAAATTAAAGAAGACCTTTGGTCAGCCGTAGTCGAACCTGTTTTTGGCGATATTGACGTTAAGCCTAGCGAAGAAACACGCTTTTTAGTCAATCCGACTGGCAAATTTGTTGTTGGTGGCCCTCAAGGAGACTCTGGTCTAACAGGACGGAAAATAATCGTTGATACCTACGGTGGTTATTCACGACATGGTGGCGGCGCTTTTTCTGGCAAAGACCCCACCAAGGTAGACCGTTCTGCGGCTTATGCGGCTCGCTATGTGGCAAAAAATATTGTCGCTGCTGGCTTAGCAGACAAAGTTGAAATCCAACTTTCTTATGCTATTGGCGTAGCACGACCAACCAGTATCTTAGTAGATACCTTTGGCACTGGCAAAGTAGATGAAGAAACCTTGCTGGAATTAATCAAACAGAAATTTGAACTGCGTCCGGCAGGGATTATCCATACCTTCAACTTACGCAACTTACCAAATGAACGAGGCGGACGTTTTTATCAGGACGTCGCGGCTTACGGTCACTTTGGGCGGAGTGATTTAGATTTGCCTTGGGAACAGACCGATAAAGCCGAATTGTTGAAGCAAGCAGCAAATGATTTACTTTCGGCAGCAGCTCAGGCATGAACTTAAACTGAGACGCTAGTATAAAAAATTAGCTTGTTTATCTGAGAGTATTGTCACAAGTTGGCAATACCTTATTTATCAACAAGACAAGGGGATGGGAAGACAAAGGCTGATTGTAAGTTGTCTTCCTCACTCCCCTTTTCTCTTTTCGATTTACATTTAGACTTCTTACAGAAGTACTCAAACAAGAATTAAGTAGGTCAACTTAATTAAACATCAAACAATAGTAGGGTGCGTTGCGCTTTGCGACAACGCACCTCAATTGATATAGTAGAGTCTATCGAGGTGTCGTACCCTAAGCACTAACACACCCTACATTTATTTACATATATTTCTGGCAGAAGTACTGAAACGAGAATTACTAATTGTAAATTGATTATGAATAAAAAAAATCCCTCTATCTTTATCATACTGAAGTAACTACAAGGCAGAGGGTTTTATTTATTTTAATATTGTTATAACAGCAGGTTTCAGGAAAAGGTTTATAAACAACAAGTTTCTTTGATTAAAAATGTGCCAAAACCTATGTTCTGTTTATTTTTAACCTGCTTACTCATTTGAGCCTATTTCCAATCAGGAATTTCAGCATCTTCACCACCAATACCAATCCCAGTGTTGAATATTTCAGCATCAGTAAGATTGAGATCGTTCATGGATGCTTTGTACACGTTAGAATCGTGAATTGTAGCGCGAGTAAAATTTACCTTATCGAGATTGGCTTGCTTCAGATTCACATTGGTGACATACGCTGATGTTAAGTTAGCTCCTGCCAAGTTAGCATCAGTGAGATCGGCTCCTTCAAGGTTCGCTTCTACAAGGTTGGCTCCTTGGAGGTTGGCTCCTCTTAAATCAGCACCAATTAAATGAGCGCCCCTGAGGTTTGCTCCCGATAAATCGCACTGGATACATTCCCCAGTTGAAAGCAGTTTTTGTAAGTCCTGCGGATTCTCAGCTCTGACCGAGCTAATGAAAAAGAGGGGAGTTGCTAAGGCTGTGGCCGCTAATAGCTGGAGTTTCATAATTTCCCCCTTGATAATCAAGTTGCGTCCGTTCTTTACCTCACAGCTCTATTATCTCACCAAAGTTCTTCAGCTCACAGATTGACCTCAGAGGTTTGTTGTGGTAAGCAAATAAGAAAATCAAAATAATAGAAATTGTAAAAATCGGATTTATTCTAATTTTTGGTTATTTTATGGCAATAAACCCTGAAAATCTAACGCTGTTAAATTAGGATTAAATATTTTGAAAAGCTGACATCACAAGGCAAAGTTTAACTAAATTAATAGGCATTTGTACTTAAATCTTATCCTTTAATTGAATTAGCTGTGAGAAATTATTTATTAAAGTCAAAATAAAATTCCTACCAGGAGTCAATTGTTAGAAAAACTATGATTAAAGCGCTAAAGGCTCATCTTACCGAAGGTGCGTTATGACATTAGCCTAACGCACCGCACTACATGTTCTACTTGAAGTTTATTTTCGTTCCGAGTTCCCTATTTTCAAAGTGGAGCTTTGCAAAGAGTTTTTCAATCTACAGTGGCGATTGTTTTTTCTTTGATTATTTGTGGGGGGAATTCTTGGTTAGCTACAACTTCGCCAAAAGGACTCAGTAGTTGTGGTTCTACTGCTGGTTGATTCTCTAACGGTAAATGAGGGAAGAGTAATTCTGCCACTCGATAGGCTTCTTCTAAGTGGGGATAACCAGAGAAGATGAATGTATCGATACCTAATTCTTGATATTCCAACATTCTTTGAGCTACGGTATCAGGATCGCCTACTAAGGCAGTCCCAGCCCCACCACGCACTAAGCCTATTCCTGCCCATAAATTCGGACTAATTTCTAAGCCTTCACGAGAGCCGTTGTGTAATTCTTTCATCCGGCGTTGTCCTTCGGAATCCATGCGCGCGTAAGCTTGTTGGGCTTGGGCGATCGCAGAATCATCTACGTAGCGAATCAAATCGTTGGCTGCATCCCATGCTTGGCTTTGTGTCTCTCGCACAATTACGTGCAGACGAATCCCAAAACGCAATGTTCTACCTTGTGCTTCGGCTAATCTGCGTACAGAAGCAACCTTTTGAGCAACTTGTTCCGGTGTTTCGCCCCAAGTTAAATATACGTCTACGTGTTTGGCTGCAATTTCTTGGGCGATAGGGGAAGAACCTCCAAACCACAAAGGCGGATGAGGTTTCTGGACTGTAGGAAATAACAACCTACCACTTTGGATATTCAGATGCTCTCCCTGGAAGTCGGCAGTTTCTCCGCCTGCTATCTGTCGCCATACTGTCAAAAATTCATCGGTTAATCTGTAGCGATCGTCATGGGAAAGATGCAATCCATCTCCGGCTAATTCTACCGGATCGCCTCCGGTGACGACGTTGATTAGCAATCTGCCGCCAGAAATGCGATCGAATGTAGCTGCCATCCGTGCTGCTACTCCCGGTGACATTAAACCCGGACGTATGGCTACCAAAAATTTCATCTGCTTGGTATGTGTTACCAAAGTCGATGCCAAAATCCACGCATCTTCACAAGAACGGCCTGTAGGTATTAATGCTCCTGTAAAACCTAAGTGATCTACAGCTTGAGCAATCTGTCGCCAGTAATCAAAGTTAACTACGCGCCCACCTATAGCTGTACCAAGATAGCGCCCTTCACCGTGAGTCGGAATAAACCAAAGTAGCTGCATGATATCTATGTCAGAGGAAAATTTCCGGGTTTATTACGGTAAATCTATCGATTTACCGTATCAATTGAATTTTAGACTATCGCAAACCTAGTTGGTTAGATCGAGAACCTTTACAAAACTAAATACGGTTAGTCTATCAATTTAAAGTAGTTTTTCCCTTGCAGTTTGCGGATTAGTGTGACATACTCCTCATAAATAACACTAATTTGACCGATTTACCGTAGTTTAGAGTTGTTAACAACTGTATAGATTTGGGTGCAAGGAGTTAATTATGCTTAAAGATGCACAGGGGCTAATAGTGACAACAGATTCAGCTGAAGCGATCGCAGGTATTAATCGTTTTATTGATGGGATGCTCAGTTATGGGAAAGATGCAGAAACAGCGATTTTAGAAGCAATTGCAGCAGATCCTACTTGTGCTTTAGCCAATGCTTATGCAGGCGCTTATTATCTTACCCAAGAAAACAGCAAAGCTTGGCAGCAAGGGCAACCATATCTGCAAACAGCACAAGAGCATTTGGCCAAGATTACTGCCAGAGAACAGTTATATGTGCAAGCAATTTTAGCTTGGGCAAATCAAGAGATTGATGTAGCGATCGCCATTCATGAGGAAATTACCAATAGCTTTCCCCGCGATTTGATTTCGGTACAGCAGGGACAGTATCACTTTTTTTACATGGGTGACAAAGAAAAATTATTAGAAATTGCCCGAAAAGTTTTATATAGCAATCCTGAAAATCATTATTTATACGGTATGGTGGCGTTTGGTTTAGAACAGTGTCACCAGCTAAAAGCAGCAGAAAAGATGGCATATCAAGCGATCGCTTTAAATAGATACGATCCTTGGGCGCATCATGCGATCGCTCATGTGATGGAAACTCAGGGAAGAGTTGATGAGGGGATAGTTTGGATGGAGAGTTTTGCAGACACTTGGGAAAACTGCAATTCCATGCTCTACACTCATAACTGGTGGCACGTTGCATTATATTATTTAAAGTTAAAAAACTATCAAAAAGTTCTCAAATTCTACGATACGCACATTTGGAAAGGTGCAAACAAACAATCTCCCAAAGACCAAGTAGGAGCAATTTCGCTGTTATTAAGGCTAGAATTGCACGGTGTAAATGTGGGTAACCGTTGGGAAGGTATCACTCCCTATCTTTACAGCCGGATTGACGAACACGCACTACCATTTCAAGACTTGCATTATGTCTATGCCCTTGCTAAAGCTGGACATCATAAGTGGGTAAACCAGATGCTTCAGAGTATGCACTATCACACTTTGAAAATCAATTCCTTTTTGCGACAGCGCTGGTTAGAGGTGGCAATTCCCGCAGCTAGAGGTATGGTAGCTCATGCCAAAGGGGATTTTCACGCGACAGTTGCAGAACTCAAACCTGTTTTACCACGCTTGCATGAGATTGGAGGAAGTCACGCACAGCGAGTGTTATTTGGGCAAGTTTATCAAGATGCAGTTTTGTCTGTACAAAAGCAGAGTTGGGATTATGCGATCGCAACTTGAGGTGAACTATTTAGAGACGTTACATACAACGTCTCCTATTTATATTTTTACCTGTCCAAAGCAACGAAACGAGCGCTATAAATTTGCTTTAATATCTCATAATCTGCCAATTTCACTGGGGCAAAACGTCTGACATCAAATTGTTTCATTACTCTTTGCATCCGGGTATCTGGTTGGAGTAATGCTAATTGCATTTGCTCAATTAAAGATATACTTAAATGCTGTGCTACCGCTAACGGTGGCATCGGAGAAGGCCCAAGCGCTTCTACCACACGCAAATGCTGTGATAATTCAGGAAAATCCTTTAATTCCTGTTCTAATACCACACTATCAATCGCCGCACAATCTGCTAATCCCTCAAGTACCCAGCGAATTGAACGCTGATGAGAACCAGATTGTAGGGTTTTGCCAAAGAAATTTTCTGGATATGTTTCCTTAGTTAAACGATGACAGAGTAAATTGTAACCACTATTAGAACCTGGGTCGTTATAGCAAAATGTTTTTCCTGTTAAATCTGCAAATTTTTTAATATTACTATCAGCATTCACAATTACATCTGCATAGTAAATAGGACTGTTACTATACCGCGATGATTTCATCACAGGTGCAACTAAT
Organism: Nostoc sp. DedSLP01; assembly: GCA_034530875.2. Lineage (GTDB taxonomy): Bacteria > Cyanobacteriota > Cyanobacteriia > Cyanobacteriales > Nostocaceae > Nostoc. The sequence goes on along the minus strand of JAVRCJ020000006.1, from coordinate 2,307 downwards.
ACCTGAAATTGATTTGAAATTATTTGACTATAGCGAATTAATGGTAATCCACAAATAAAAGCTAAGTCTATTTGGTCTTGGAATAATAAGGGGTCTTCTAAAGGGTCGCGATCGCCTTGCTGTAGCTCGACTTCTACTTTTAAAACATGATTTAAATAAGTTGCGATCGCTTGATAGAATCCGAACCAATTCGGAGCCAAATAAGATACAAGTCGCAACTTTTTATGTATAGTCATTTTTGTTCTATAACAGCACGATTCTGGAAAACTTGAGTTAACTTTTTCCCAGACCAATGGATATATACAAATATCAGACTGGCAAAAGTCAGCAACATAATACTAAAAACTGTGCTATAAGCTTTAGCGTGCCATAACAGCTGCTTTGCCAAAGCTGTACCTAGTTGTGTCGTCCTCGACAACAAATGACGATCTACTTTTTGAGCGCCTTGAATCCCTTGGATATTGATATCTTGGGCTAATACCATTTTTACTTTTACCTCCAATTGACTAAATATCGGTAAGCCGACTGACTTACTGTAGATTGTAATTCATGTTATATTACTTTGTCAAAAATATTGATTGGAAAGATGAATAATTTATGTCAAAGAGCCGATTTAGGGTTTAGGGCATCGTTGTGAGGTAAAACTTTCTGTGTCAGTGTGTCAGATTTGGGTGAATAGTATCTTGGCGCATTTCGATATGATTAGCGATCGCCTTTGGTATGAAATCGGCTCTCTTGTCATGTTACACAGCATTATTGTTATTACCTGATTACGCAATTGAAGTTTATTTTTGGATTCATATTGAGTACTATTTGACTGCTAAATATTCTATTTTTATGCTTTATATACTATAAAAATACAGCGTAAATCTATTATGAAAATGCTCTAAATTAGATAGTAAATAATTGAGTTTAATAATTAAATATCCGAAAAAATCAATACAAAGACCCATAAAGCAATAGGATATAAAGACCCATAAAAACATAGGATATAAAGACCCGTAAGCACATGGGATTTGGATATTTCAGCCAAATGAATCTGTGATTTTATCTCAATATGAATTTGCTAAAATTTGAAAATTGAGATAGAAATAAAAAACAGTAGGTGTCCTATTTAGATCTAATTTAGTTACATAGTAAAACTTGGTATAGAGAACTAAACTCAAGCGAAATGTCTTGTTTGAGTTTAAGCATCTATGCTGCGATAACTATGTATCAGCTTAGCCGTGGGATATCGACTCAACTGCCATTTTGAAGTTTTTTATGTTGACAGCCTATCAACATAAAAGCAAGAGCGAAACGTATCCATCCCCAACTAATCATGAACATAATAGCGACTTTGCGTAGAACTTTGCTTCTTAGCGCAGGACTGTCTTTATTGTCGGTTTCCGGAACTTATGCAGTCGTTTTAGCACAGCCAGGACGTTTGTTGTCTGCAACCACAACCTCTAATGAAATTAGAGCTTGGGAAGCAACTTATTATTTCACTCTAACAGTACCAGCATCCGCTACCGATGCACTGCAACAAGTTGCTTTGACTCAAATACAAGGTTCCGAAGATATTAGCTTCGATGCTAAAGAAAGTTTTGCCTTTGAAAGGAACGTTGATGGTGGTAACTCATCCCGTCGAGGAGAAAAGTTAGGTATTACTCTGGCGAATAGCGAAAATCAATCGCGAACTGTCATTGTCACTTTTAATGAACCAGTCGCACCTGGCAAAACAATTACTATTGGCTTAAAACCCTATCGTAACCCCAGTTACGATGGTATGTATCAATTCCAAGTGCGTACTATTTCAACAGGTAAGTCAACACATAACCCAATCATTGGGACGGCTCGTTTACAATTCTATAATGTTGTTGACAATGAATAATTAATAACATCTTGAATTATCTAAATCCATTTTTATTAGCCTCGTTTCGGGGCTATTTTCTTTTGGTAACTTCGATTAATAACCTGCTGTTCGATCTACAACGTTACGCAGAGATTGACCTTGGCGATAACGCGTCAGATTATCGAGGAACAAAGCAAGCGATCGCTCTTTTGTTCTCGGAGAATTACCAGAACAGTGCGGTGTAATCAAAACGTTAGGTAACGACCATAATGGACTTTCTGGTGGTAGCGGTTCTGTAAACACTGTGTCTAAAGCCGCACCAGCAATTTCGCCATCCTGTAATGCTTTCACTAGTGCAAATTCATCCACAATTGCACCACGAGCAATATTAATTAAACGTGAGTTCGATGAAACTAAAAAATCGCAGGAGGCAGAGCAAGTAAATCTTTTGGGTAAATGTCAATGCCAGGTTT
>JAVRCJ020000005.1:241902-364661 GCA_034530875.2 Nostoc sp. DedSLP01 | reverse complement strand
CAAGCTCCACCATAAATTACTATTACTGCTGGATATTTTCCCACCTCCGGCGGTTGGTAAACTTCCATTTTTAAAGGCACTCCCCCAGGAGTAGCAAAGATAATATCTTTTTGATGGCGCGTTTTACCTAATGCAATCCCCCGGAAGGAATCAACTAAGTTAAAGGGATGAGTTTGCATGTTGGCGCTTAATCGAACTGGGATTTTTTCTAAATAATCTGCTCCCAATGCTTGTTTCATCGCTTGGGTCATCTGCATCTGAGTGGGTGAAATATTCACTAGTACCCATCCACAAATTAGCAATCCGATTAAGCTGAAAATGCAAGCTAAACGCCTTATTTGGCCGCGACTAATGCAGAAAAAAGAAAGTAATAAACAGAGCAGATTGAATAAAAATAACCAAGGACTAACTTCTGGCGCTCCCACTGCTAATGTGAGTAAAAACATATTTGGAGCCGGAAGTATAATCCAAGAGGTAAGAAATAGGCTTGTCAAACTTAGTAATAATGCAAGTAATGATAAAAGTACTTTTGGTTTGGAAAACATAGACTATGTAAGACCACTACATCGTTCAGAACAGACTCTGATCGCACCAGTTTTACCGATTTTGTTCGGCAATAGCTCAGTTCATTGGTACACAGCTTTATATTTTTACTTCATTGTTGCTGCGATTGCTTTACTATGATAAAGCCTAATTAGTATTTCATTAGATTGATGTCGTAATGTAACATCATTAATGACTAAATGATAATATACAGAGTACTATTGCAAAGTAGCTATTTATCATAACTGATAAGTGAATAATTATGGCAAGAATGATTCCTGAAAAGTTATCGTCAACAACAAAGAGCAATGCTGAAAAGAAGCTATTTGAAATTTTTGCAAAAAACCTTAGTAATGATTATATTGTTTTTCATGGAGCATGGTGGCAGTGGCAGTATATCAAATATGTTATCCAAGATAGAGAAGCTGATTTCATAATTATTCATCCTGACAAAGGAATACTTATAGTAGAAGCTAAAGGAGGAGAGATCAGATATGATTCTGTTGATAAGGCTTGGTATCAAAACCAAATTAGAATGAAAATATCTCCATTTGAACAAGCTAGACAGATTAGATATAAGTTTCGAGATTTTCTTATTAAATATAGCGAATTTTCAGTGCAAGATTTTTGTATTGGACAATGTGTAGTTTTCCCTGATGTCGATGAAGTTATAAATGGACTTCCTTCGGAAGCACCACAAGAAATATTACTCTTACGTCCTCAAATAAAAAATGTTGATAGCTGGATTTCCTCTGTTTTCAATTACTATGCGAACGGAAAAGTTATAAGACTTGGAAATAATCGTACAGAAAAAATTGTTAACCTTATATCTCCAAGTAGTAATTTTAAAAAATATATTGCCAATGATATTGGTGAGATAAAAGAAGAGATTCTTAAATTAACAGAGCAACAATTCAATATCTTAGATTACCTTTATCATCATTCTAAATGCATAATTTTGGGATGTGCTGGTTCAGGCAAGACTCAATTAGCAATAGAAAAAGCTAGAAGGTTGTCTCAACATAATATAAGAACGCTAGTAATTTGTAAATCTAATAACCTTTCGCTATATCTTGCAGCATCATTGCAAATTGAAATCCAATCAGGGTACTGTGTGGTTTATAGTTATGAAGAAATAAAGGCACAAAATTATAAGATTAAATTTGAGTTTACGGCAATCATTGTTGATGAAGGACAAGACTTTGAGTATCAGGAAGTTAACGGATTAAGCAAGTTGATTCCAGATGATGGAATATTCTACATTTTCCAAGATAGCAATCAAAATATTTCAAAAAATGCAAATAAATTTGCACTTGCGGTAATCCCAAATGTTTTAGACAAAAACTGTCGAAATACTGACAAAATATTTAAATATGCAGAGCCATTTGTATCCTGTACTCATCCAATAAAAAGTTCAGCTATTGAAGGAAAGAATGTTGTACAACGACTATATCAAGATAAAAGTGAGATATTTAGGATGTTAGAAGAAGATGTTCTAAATTTAGTTGATAAAGAGAATGTTCTTCCTACTCAGATTGTTATATTAACTGATATGTATCCACTAGTTAAATCGATACTTTCAAATTATTTGTATATCAATCGTTTTCATCTCAAGCAGTATTCATTTTCTAATAAAGATCCAAATACTCTTCAATGGTCAAATATAGGTATGTATAAGGGATTAGAAAGTGATGTTATAATCCTATTTTTTGAGAAGATAAAAACATTAATCCCAAGTAAGTGGGATATTGCCAATAAATATATCGGAGCAACAAGAGCAAAAAGTTTTCTTATTATTTATGAAACTCCCGATCCAGAAATTGACTTTTAACATATTTATTTTACTGGAAAATAATACTTTCAGATTCATATTCTATTTCACTTTCTTCCAAAATTTCTTCAAAAGAGACCAACCTTGAAGAACCTCGGAAACATAAAGTTCCAATCTGATAAACAGCATTTTGGATTGGTTCTGGTATTGGGCGTTTTAAACTTTTAGATACAAAATCTTCCACATCTCGATGATCTTTGAAAAGCAGATAATAAGCATATATACAATTCAATTGTAATGCCATACAATTTATTTTCATTAACTTAGTTATATATTCAATAATTCTCTTCCTAAGATTTTTTCTGGTTGATATTCTTTCTATATAGGTTAATGCTCCCTTTCGTGGTTTAACTAAATGATGAATGATTCTAGTCTTGATAAATGTATCGATAAGCTCATCATCAAATACAGCAAAAAGATATTTAAGGCTAATCCTTTGGACATCATCGCTATAATTTTGAGATAAAAACTTTACAAATAACCAAGAGTATAATTTCCAATGTTTTGGATATATTTTAGACAATTGATAAAGCCATTTTATATGCTCACTAAACATTTGAGTTTCTATCTCTATACCTAATGGGATTTCATTCAAAAACTTACCAAATTGTTTTGCTTTTTCCTGATTATTAATATCTTCTATTTTTAAAAATAATGTTTGATGGTTTGAATAATAAGGTTCTTTATACATACTGACTTTTTCTGAATCAATTTCTTTTATTAGGTCTGTCTTATCTAATTTTTTTTCTTGTTTGCTGCTTTCATTATATTCCTCTTCTTCAAACGGCATTGCAGAAACTCCACTTTCCTTTGACTCTTCAATAAAATTAATTATTTCTTCTTCAGCTTCTATAACCTTGGTTTTTGAAGCATTCAAATTTACCCCTATTTTTAAAAGAAATTCTTGTAATACTATTGAGGCTTTCACCGCATCACTTTTACTGTTTGTAAAAATACGGAAATCATCTACATATCTTCCAAAGTTTATACCCAAGTTAAATAATGCTTCATCAGCTTCCTTTAAAAATATATTAGCTATAAATCCCTCTGCTTCATTTCCTATCGGTATACCTTGACTATTATATGTTTCACTTAATTTACCATCCACAATTGAGTAGTAAGAAATTTTGAACTTCAAGGTTTTACCAAAAAGAGTCAAAAAATGTGTATCTTTTCCTATATTGATCTGTTTTGAAATAGCTAATAGTAAGTATTCATGTGATATTGAATCATAAAAAGATGATATATCAGTTTTCAACATACAACTATTGTTCTCAACTTGTGCTAATTGCCAAGCTATAAATTCTTGAAAACTTTCATAGTAATACTTATATAAATATCCCTTATATTTTTTATTTTTTTCAATATTTCTCTCAAGACGATATGAAAAGCAATTTTGAACAAACGTAAAATCTAATAGCTCAGCTAATACAGATACAAAAATAAATTTAATAACCAAGTCTTTAAATGGAGTATATATCATTCTCCTGAAAAACATATCTGATTTTGGTAGATAGTAAGAAAAAGCAGTTTCTGCATCATATAAGTTTGGATTTTCAAGGGATGATTCAATCTCTTTAAATAACTTCTCTTTATTTTGTCTATAGTAATCTATCTCAATAAAATTACAGTAAGAATCATAATTAATTCTGTACGATATAGCATATACATAAGCTTTTTCAAAAACTTCTCTCTTTCTTATCTGCTCAATCAAAAAATCTTTATTCATTATATTGTCTGCGTTAAAAGTGCTTTTGTTAGCTTTTAGTAAGTCTAATCTAACATCTGCTGTTCTGCCCAATCCACTATGCATCCAAATGAGCGACCACCAGAGCGTAGGTTGTGAAATTTAGGTGTTTTTAGACTGTGCCCTATGAAGAATGCTCACTCACAATCAACTGCTAGTTGACAAGAATTCATGTCGTAAACGTCAGCAGTCACCCATCGAGTTTACCGTGTCCGCTATATAGCCCGATCAAATTGTTTCTCTATCAAACTAAACCCAGATGATATTGTAAAGCTTGGCGCATGACTTCTAGAGGCACAGTTAGTTTCCCGTTGCAACCAGATTTTTAGCACTGCTACCCCTTGTTGCACTAGCATTTCTAAGCCATTGATCGCAATTGCGCCTTGTTTTTCTGCTAGCTTGAGAAATTGTGTTGGTTTAAGAATGTATTAAGTCATAGTCATGGCTAATCGATGGATAAAACCTAGTCTCGTTACATAGCTGTTGCTGATAGGGTGTTAAGGAGTGAAAGACAAAGCTCTGAAACCCTTTAGGAAATTGTCTTCTGCTGCTAGATTGCAATAGCGATAAATAAAGTTTTTTTACCTTTAATTAGTTTTATATTTATTTTTATCAAAAGATTAAGCAAATATCTCATTTTTATTAATATTCAAAAATATTTTTCAATTAGTTAAGTTTTTATGCTTTGGTGAATTCGCGTATAGATTTAGATGTAAATAACTTTTACTAGGCTGTGCGTGCAAAGTTTTTGGTATTATGTGGAATGATTCTCACATATAAAATCAACAACAGCAAATAATCTGTTATTTGAGGTTCATTTAATTGCAGTCATCTAAGCAATAAATTAATCAAATTCTTCCTGCCCAATCACTTTCAGACTAAGAAACAGAAGTTTTCTATAGGATTTTTTATAGTATGGTTCAAGTCGGCTTTAATATTTGGGGTAACGGCTCTATAAACCGTTCGGGGCAGATTAATTCTGATGCACCAACTTATGTAATTATTCATGGTTATTTCAGCACTGGTGGCAACGCAAATAATAACTATAAACCTGTGGACTGGATGGCAAACATCGCCCAAACCATTCGACAGCGCCAGTCCGATGCCAATATTGTTTTAGTAGATTGGGAAGAAGCAGCTAGTTCCTTGTGGTATTCTACTTCGGCTAGTGAAACGCGCAATGTCGGCGATCGGTTGGGTACCTACTTAATAAAAAATGGCGTAGATCCCACTTACACCAGCCTGATAGGTCATAGTTTGGGAGCGCACGTTGCTGGATTTGCTGGTGCTGCCTATAAAGCATCTACCAGACATTCCATCGGTCAAATAGTCGGACTAGATCCGGCCGGGCCTGAGTTTGAAGACAAAACAGCTAGCGATCGCCTAGATCCAACTGATGCCACTCGGGTTGTCGCTTTACATACAAGTCAGATATTGGGCTATGATGCGCGCTTGGCTACGTTAGATTTATATGTTAACTGGAAAGACCCGTTACAGCCTGGTGAGTCGGATTTTATTGGCAATCACGGCTATGCTCACACCCTCTATACACAATTACTCCAAGGCAATAGTTTTACTCAGTCAAACAGTATTCTTTTCAACTTGAATACACTAGTCAATGGTCAATTTACCGGGCAGAATGACACCACAACTAAAGACAATAAAACTATTGTTGCTCTGACTCTTTCAGGTACTGCTAAGAACGACTTCCAAGCGGGTGGTGCAGCCGATGATATCATTCGTGGTAATGGCGGAAATGACTACATTACTGGTGGCGATGGTAATGATTCCCTATTTGGGGATAATGGTAAGGATCTCGTCTACGGCGGACGTGGTAATGATTCTATCTTCGGTGGTGCTGGGAGCGATCGCTTATTTGGAGATGATGGTAACGATGTACTCACAGGGACGGGTACAGCAACAAAAGGTGCTAGACAAATTGACCGTTTGACTGGAGACGCTGGTAGCGATCGCTTTGTCTTAGGCCTCAGTGCAAGCGTTTTCTACAGCGATGGTAATAGCAAAACTTCTGGCTTAGGCGATTATGCCTTGATTACCGATTTCAATACTAACGAAGACATACTCCAATTATCTGGTTTGAAATCTAGCTATAGCTTAGGAGTAGTACCGACTGGCTTACCTACAGGTACAGCCTTATTCTTGAATGAAAGTAAGCTTGAACTAATTGCGATCGTTCAAGGCTCCAGCAACCTCAGCCTTAGTGCTAACTATTTCGTAACTGTTTAAGACATGTAGCAACCGAGAAATAAGATACTTATTTTATTAGAAAAATAGCGACATTTGGCAGCTATACACCGTCAGCTTCGCTAGCAGCTTGCAGTTGTAAAGGCTGGCTGATGTTGGCATTGCCGCGCAATCGCCATCGCTTGTTCGGTAAAATAAACATAGTTGCAGATTTTAATCTCTTAATTACACTTCTTGAGGTAGAAAGTATTCGTTCCCAAACGTTTGTCCTAAACTTGCGATAGACAATAATATTACGTGCTTGGTTGAGATTGCGCGTACTATCAATTAAATTGATTAAAGCATCAAAGATAGTCTCCACGATTGATTTTATCGTTATCTCTCTTGGCACAAGCACATCTTGAGCAGTTTGAATTAGGCCGATTAGATGTTCGCGCATTTGATTATCTGAAATGACGCCTACCCGGTAATTGATAATGATGGATGCAGCTTGGGGATTAACACGAACATTTATAACTCTTTTGTCAGATTCCATCACCGATTTAATTTGATTACTATACTCGGCATCTCTTGCTAGCAGAGGAATACGAAAACGTATGCGCCCAGGAATTGCATGGACTATACTATATGATATTTTTGAAGATGCCAGTGTTTTTTGAGCTAGATTTTTACCTACTTTTGTTGATGGTAAATGTAGATTAAGGCTTGCACTTTTGGGAGAGTTAGACCGTTTTCTAGAAGTCATAAGATTATTTTTTAATTTCAAAAAATAGAACTGAAATTTATAAACTTATATATTGATATTCTCAAAGGTTGGCTTTAGTTTAGTTATATCTATTCTTCTGAATTAAAAAATCTATCTCAGTAGTGAATGTAGCTGTCGCAGCAAGCTAGGTGATTAAGGTTATTTAACTTTTATCAAGCTTTGAGAATTGCGGAATGTTTCCATACCAAACTTAAATAATAGAGTCAAATTAAAATGACATTAACTAAAACCAGCGAGGAAAAGCTACTATGTCAGTTAAACTTTTACCCGACCTTGGAGATTTAGCAGAAGGATTAGGAATTACAGGTATTGTCGGGATAATTCTTTTACCAGTATTCTTACCAGTCATCGGTGGCGTTGGCAGGCCAATAGCTAAAAAACTTGTCAAAAGTGGAATTGCTTTTTATGAAAAAAATAAAGAAGCCTTAGCCGAATTGGGCGAAACTTGGGATGATATCATCGCAGAGGCAAGAGCTGAAGTAGGTGAAGAACGGATGAAGTCAGCTGAACCTATAGAGTAATTAGGCTCAATGGCAATACTACTCGCTTTGTAAATTTTGAATTCAGAATTTGGTTGTGGGAAAAGGTTAAATTTTTCGCTTCCCCTTTCCCCACAATACCAAGAAGTCTAGTTTGCAGTTTTTGCGATCGCCAATCTTAACTTTCAAAGCCAGTCTTCACTCTAAACTGATTCTCCACAAACCAAATAGCGGATTTGACTGTTGGAATTGACTATCGCTGCTGCCTAGCCAATCATTGCCATACACCAAGCCAACGCTAAATATTCCCAGAGGATATTGCCCTAGCATTCCATAACCTTCAATATTCTTTGAGTCAGCGATCGCTTCCTGGTTCAAATTTATAGTTATCTGGTTGCGATCGTCAAAATAGATAGTAGCTCGTTTTTTATGAAACTTTACCTGAACTTTGTATACACCACCAGTTGCATAATAGTAAGCTTTGGCAGGCAGCTTTTGACCATCAATATTTTGCCCTTTCAACTCAACTGCCATAGTAGGCGTACCTAGCAGCAACAAAACTGGCAGGACTAACCCTAAAACTTTCATTGGTAGTAACAAACACTTTCAATCCAACTACTTTCTACTTTAAAACATAAATTTACGATTATCTCGCTAACAACAAGTAGATTATTCACCATTAGACTTCTTGCTCTTATTCGGGAAAAGGGTAAGGGTGAAAGGGGAAAGGGATAAGAAAAAACCCTTTCGCTTTTACATGCATCCCTTTGCCCCAACAGCGCAAAAAGAGTTTTGCACTCTTACTCCATGAATACAATTCACAACGAAGGAATGAAAATATTTCTTTCCTAGTCACCAGTCCCCAGTAAAGATTCCCTATTTTCAAGGCAGGTCTATTGGACACAGTTGAAAATCTGGCTACCTAAACAAAATAAAACTGCTCTGATTTTTATTCAGAGCAGTTTTCCATAGAAGTAAATATAGATGGGAGACTTATAATGTTGTCCCCGTTTAAGCATAGTAAACATCGTCATATAATACTATTCACTTCAAGTTTCATACTTTACGCAAAAAACGAAAAATTTTGCAGTTCGCATGACAAAATCTTTGTAGGATGGGCGTGTCGGCCGTCCTGCGAACTGGACGGTCAAAATTACTCCAAATTCAGATGCTTTCTCAATGCTTGGCGCATGACTTCTACAGGTATAGTTTCTTGCTGCAACCAGATTTTTAATGCTGCTACCCCTTGTTGGACTAGCATTTCTAATCCATCGATCGCAATTGCGCCTTGCTTTTGTGCAAGCTTTAGAAATTGTGTTGGTTTAGGAATATATATTAAGTCATAAGCGATCGCACCTTGGGGCAATTGCCCTATTTCTTCTGCACTCAAAGGCGATTCATCAACTTTGGGATACATCCCGATGGGGGTTGTATTGACTAACAAATCTGCTTGGGGAATCAATTTTGCTAGTTCATCCCATGTACCGACTTGCAAATTCTCTTCGATAGCTGGATTACTCCAACTATCGCAAAATGCTTGTAATTTCTGCACATTGCGTCCCAATACATAAATTTTGGCAAAACCGAGTTGGTGACAACCTGCAACAACTGCCCTAGCTGCACCACCATTGCCTAAAATTACCGCGACCTTTTGACTCCAATCTTGTTTGTATGTTGTCTGCAAAGGAGCGATAAATCCTTCAATATCCGTGTTTGTACCTACCCATTTGCCATTTTTACGGCTAACAGTATTCACTGCTCCAATAGTTTGAGCAATAGGTGTAATTTCTGTGAGTAAGGGTATAATTGCTTGTTTATGAGGAATTGTGACGTTAAAACCGACAATATCAAACGCTGCAAAACCTGCGATCGCAATTTCCAAATTTTCTGGTGCTATGGGAAAAGGCAGATAAACATAATCTAATCCCAAATCAGCGATGTCTTCTCTACGAGACGCTACGCGAACGACGAGCTGCGCTAACGCTGCATTATGCATCACCGGCGACAGTGAATGTTCCACCGGATGTCCGATAACTCCTAAAAGTTTAGTTTTGCCTGTAATTAATTTAGTCATTAGTCATTAGTCATTAGTCATTAGTCATTAGTCATTAGTCATTGGTCATTGGTCATTGGTTATTCCTCCCACACCCCCCACACCTCCCACACCACCCCCCCCCCCCCCCCCGCCCCCCCCCCCCCCCCCCCCCCCCCCGCCCCCCCCCCCCCCCCCCCCCCCGCGCCCCCCCCCCCCCCCCCCGCGGGGGGGGGGGGGGGGGGGGCGGCCAGGAGAGGGTTTAGGGCGGGGCGGCGCCGGCACACCTCCCACACCTCCCACACCCCCCACACCTCCCACACCCCCCACACCTCCCACACCTCCCACACCCCCCACACCTCCCACACCTCCCACACTCTCACCCGTCACCTACTCTACAATTATTAAAGGCTACTTCACATTTGTTTATATCATGCAGGCAACTACAGCGCCCTCTACAACTCCAATTCCTGGTAAATACTGGCAGTGGCGTGGGCACAATGTTTACTATGTGCGTGCGGGAGAAAAGCAAGGGCAGCGTCCGCCTTTGCTTTTGGTGCATGGATTTGGTGCTTCTACAGACCACTGGCGCAAGAATATCACGGGATTGTCTCAAGATTTTGAAGTATTTGCTATCGACCTTTTGGGATTTGGGCGATCGGCAAAACCAAAATTGCAGTACAGTGGCGATTTATGGCGCGACCAACTTCACGATTTTATCAGTGAAGCGATCGGTGAAAAAGCAGTTTTGGCAGGTAATTCTCTTGGTGGCTATGCGAGTTTGTGTGTTGCAGCACAACGTCCTGATAGTGCGGCTGGTTTAGTGTTACTCAATAGCGCTGGCCCGTTTAGCGAAAGTCAGCCTACACCGGAACCTGAAGCTTTACAAAGCCAAATTCAACCTCCCAAACAACCCTCTTCTTTACAAAAACTCTTGGGTGACTCGGTTAAGTGGATGTTTCAACAGCCTTTAGCCCAGTTTCTACTATTTCAATATGTGCGACAAACTTGGGTAATTCGCCAAACTTTAGAAAAGGTTTACCTAGACAAGAGTGCAATTACAGACCAATTAGTAGAAGAAATTTCTCGCCCAGCTTACGACCCTGGAGCAATGGATGTGTTTGTTTCTGTTTTTAGCACGCCTCAAGGAGAGAAAGTTGATGTGCTACTCAAGCAGTTAACTTGTCCTTTGTTGATGTTATGGGGAGAAGCAGATCCTTGGATGAATGCTAGAGAACGTTCTCAAAAGTTTCGTCAATATTATCCTCAACTTACAGAACATTTCTTAATGGCAGGTCATTGTCCCCATGATGAAATACCTGATAAAGTAAACCAACTTTTACGCGATTGGGTTTTGTCTATTTCCTAATCAAGATGGTGTAGGTGGTAGGGTGTAAGCATTAGTGCCAACTTAAGTTAGAAATAGCTTAACTGTTGGCTTGCTCACCCACCTGGGAATTCATTTCCAAGCTAATAGCTAACCTCTATTGAAGTAGACTAAAAGCTTTTAAATATTTTTAAAGAAAGTTGAATGGAAAAACAAATCTCAAGTAACGGATTAACTAAAGTCCAAGTACTGATTATGGCGATCGCAGCTGGTGTATGTGTTGCTAACGTTTATTATAATCAGCCAATTCTCAAAGATATTGCATCTTCTTTTCGAGTCAGTGAAGGCGAAGCGGGTAGCATATCTGTACTTTCGCAAGTAGGTTACGGTTTTGGGCTTTTCTTTTTAATTCCCTTGGGCGATAAAATCAACAAGAAAAAATTAATTCTGAGCTTGTTGACATGTTTGTTCTGTTTGTTGATGTTCATTACATTTGCACAAAACATCGTCCAAGTTTGGATATTAAGCATAGCAATTGGGATTACGACAGTCTCAGCCCAGGTTATTCTTCCCTTAGCAGCAAGTATAGATAGAGTAACTACAGGCCAAACTGTCGGCAATATTTTTACTGGTATATTGATTGGTGTTTTAGGAGCAAGAGTTTTTAGCGGGTATGTTGCTGAATGGTTAGGTTGGCGTTATGTATACGGATTTTCGGCAGGAATGATTTTAATTATTACTGTCTTATTAAAGATATATTTACCAAATGTTAAAAATGCTTTTAGTGGTTATTATCTAGAATTATTAAAATCAACACTCTACCAATTAAAACGTTTTCCATTATTAAGGGAAGCATCTTTAATTGGCGGGTTATTGTTTGGCGTATTTTGCTCATTTTGGACGACGCTGACTTTCCATTTAAGCGGAGCGCCTTTTAATTTTCAATCTGACACAATTGGGATGTATGGCTTTGTGGCGATCGCAGGTGCATTGATGGCGCCAGTTTTTGGTAGACTAGCCGATCGCGGTAACTCTCAACGTTCTTTAACTCTTGCTGTATCGATGGTGATTGCAAGTTTAGTAATTGCTAAAGTTGCTGCTCATTCTGCACTGGCGATCGCTGTTGCTGTATTGTTAGTAGATGTAGGCGTACAGGCAACGCAGGTCACTAATGTTGCTAGGATATATACTCTTGATGCTCAATCCAATAGTCGCATCAACACAGTTTATATGACTACCTATTTCATCGGTGGTGCGGTAGGTACTAGCATTGGTCTATTATGCTGGAGGCTTGGCGGCTGGGATTTGGTAACTTGGCAAATGTTAATTTTTACTTTGCTTGCATTTTTGATTATCGTTAGACCTAAAATCACAACGCCAAGCACAAATGAATAATAAATTTTTTCTTGGAAATTTTTACTTTTGACTTGTGCAGATATCGCCTTGCACTAATCGCTCAATTTTCTCCTCATCAAGGCGATATCTATAAATAATTAGCTGAGATTAAGACAATGTGGCAATTTGAGAGCTAGAATCTTCTGAAGTTACGGCAGAGGGTGATAGTACAGCGTTCTCATTCTTACCAGACAGAATTAGAGATAACAGCTTAGGCAGTGCTAGGCAAGCAAGAGCATTTAACAGGGTCAGGAATAAACCATCTATCAAACTCATATCTCATCCCCTCGTTTTAAAAAAATATTTCCATAAATATTAGTTTGAAGCAAAATTCGTACAATTTCGGAAAACAGAATTTTAGATTTCTTTTGTTGAATATAAGGTATTTGTATATATTCTTTTTACCAATGGTAACTATCGAGTTTTAAATATATCTTCAGATCTAAAAATTTCTGTAATTTGATGTTACATGTAGAGCTATAAAACTTGAGTTATAAACTAATAGTAATAATAATACAATAATCTTAATAAATCAAAAAAATTCAATTGGATATCGAATGGTTTCAGGATGAACTAGTGACGAAGATAACCTTGAATGGGTCAATTACAATCTACCGCGATCGCCCAAAATATTTTTTCCCGTTTTGCGGAAAAGGTACAGAGCAAACTGTATCCAACTACATACCAAATTCACTATATGTAAACCGAGAGCTAAAAATTTAAAAGCTCTCTCATAAATAAAATCTATCTTTTCCAATCTCAAACTGCTCTGGAGTAAAACCAGAGCAGTTTTTATCATCAAAATAAGAGCAGAAATTGGATATATTACATTTCTTTAGTTCGATTCCACTCTCAAATAAAATTGTGTAGCCACAAACTTAGTATCTCTCTTGGTTGGATCTGAGTTGCCTACTACCTGAGTTCTACCTACAGTAATCAACCCTTTAGCGAAAATTTCTCTTGTTGCTGCTTCAATTTGTTTTGGTGTTGCACCCGTTTGATTCAAATCGATTGACGAAACTTGAAAAATCTTAGGTTGATTCAAAACAAGTCGATCTGTGGAGAAGCAAGGAGTTGTGATGCAACGAATGCCATTGTCTTTTAGTCCCACAAAAGTACCTTTCACCGGGGTATTTGTAGCGGCTATGAAGGCTTCTTTAACTCTCAAATTCCCAAACTCACCGAATCCAGGAAATTGCACTGGAACTATACTACCTCTGAGAATCACACGGCTACCATCATCACTTTGAATCTTTGCCAGTTGTGAAGCTGAGACTTTCAGGGAACTCCAATCAATTGCAGACACGTAGCATTCCTCACGAAAAACGCCATCAACGCAAGGAGTAGCTTTTAAGTTTACCTGCTTAATGAAATATCCCCCACATATAGGAGAAACACATCTGCGAAAATCCCTTCGTACTGTGTAATATCCCCACTGGGGAAAATCTTGGTTTTTGATACTGACTGCTTCAGAATCAGTACTATCTGGAGCAGAAATGTTTTGAGCAGATACTTTGGAGAAAAATCCGTTGCTAACAATTAAAGCGCCTAATAGCGGAATAATTGAGTATTTGTAGTTAAATGATTGTTTGTTCATAGTAACTTTAGATTTGGTTTGAGGCTTCCATACCTTTGTTAAGAGCAGAGTTGGCATTAGTTGACAAAGTAGCTTGAAATGCCAGAACTTTTACACTACTGACAATAGGTTAAAAAAACCTTGCGGTAAACCTTAAAGGAATTTTAAGGGTTAATTGTTTTTATCAAACCTTAGAGAATTGGTATTACTCGTGAAAGTATCATTAGCTCACCCTGGTAACTGGATGGGAAATGATTTGTTTGGGCTTCAGTAATATTGGATTCCCGCGCAGTAGCACAAAAAGAGGCGACGATGAATTTTAGCGACTTAAGGCTACGCAAAAGTCCCCACCCTCAGGGTAGCAGGTGGGGATGAATAATCAGCAATTACTCCTCAATTCTTGATGGAATTCAAAACATAATTCCTTTTTTTTAGCCTCCGACTCAAATCTTTGGGCAACAATTACTGTCTTCACGACGTGGCGTACTCCTACAAAGAAGCAAGTTAGGCGCTAACCTCTCCTAAAGAAGCCCATTACGAATTACGTAGTTTGCTTTTCACGCCTTAGTAAGTATTACGAATTACGAATTACGAATTATTTCCTCAGTTGCTTTGCGGATGCAACATCTTCAAAAGAATTTCTGGGCTGTCCATTTTGTCCATCACCACTTCAATGAAAGCAAGTTTATCTTGGTTTTGTTCGGCTTTTTGCAATGCAGCCTCTAATTGAGATTGAGTACTGACTTTAATTCCCCAGCCATTGCCAGCAAAAACCTCAGGCAGTTGATGATAATTCCAAGGTTGAATATCGTTATAGGGCATCCGTTCGCCGTGGATATCACGTTCTATGGTGTATCCATCATTGTTAATCAGAAAAACAATCGGTTTGAAGTTGTAGCGGAAAATAGTAGATAGTTCTTGTCCTGTCATTTGAAAAGATCCGTCACCAACTACTAAGATAGAGCGACGTTGTGGCGCGGCGACGCAACAGCCAAGTAATGAGCCAACAGAATAGCCAATAGAACCCCAAAGTACTTGCCCAATAAAGGTAGCTGCTTTTGGTAAAGGAACAACTGAGGCACCAAATAAACAAGTTCCAGTCTCAGCAACGATAATGTCATCTTCTTGCAGAAAATGAGCAAATCGACGCCAAAAATATTCTTGTGTAATAGGTGCAGTAGAATCACTTGCTAAAGGAGTTGTAAAAACAGGATCTAAATTCTCTGTTGCTGACTTAAAATTAAGCGTTTGAGCATCGCGGTGCTGCAAGCGTTGGCTTAAAGCAGGAATTAAATCTGCCATACCGACATTCTTGTATAAAGCTCGTTTAATTTTTACAGATTCACCATGCAGTTCGATAGTATGACTAGGATCGAGTTTGGCTGAAAACTTGGCTGTGCTAAGGTCGGTCATTAAAACACCGATACTCAAAACACAATCTGCCTGTTCAATACGCATTCGTACATTTTCTTGGCTAGCAGCACCACCATATATGCCGATGAATTGGGGATGGGTTTCTTCCAGCAATCCTTTACCCATGTTCAAGGTGGCATAAGGGTATCCAGTAGCTGTTAACAATTCTCGCAATTGTTGATGTAAATGATAACGAGCCACGCCAATATCAGCAAGAATAACTGGTTTCGAGGATTTTTCCAGCATCTCTACACAAGCATCAACAACCTCGGCTAAAGTCGCTGCATCGCTTTGGAAGTCAGGAAGGGAGAGCGAATCAGATGGGGTAGCGATCTCATGCGTTGCAACGTCCATCGGGATGGAAATGTAAACAGGCAACTTTTTGAGCAGGCACACACCCAAAACTCGATCGATTTCTGCGGTGGCATTATCTATTGTTAAATATGCTTGAGCTACCGTTACCTTTTCATACATGCGGGCAAACAGAGAAAAATCGCCAGTACCAAGGGTATGGTGAACAACTGAACCGGATGATTGAATTTTAGTAGCAGGAGAGCCAGTAATTACTACCACAGGAACGTGTTCGGCATAAGCGCCAGCAACACCATTAATAGCGCTGAGTTCGCCAACCCCAAAGGTAGTTACTAATGCGGCAACACCATTAATTCGACCATAGCCATCGGCTGCGTAGGATGCGTTGAGTTCGTTGCAAGCCGGAATTAACTTAACGCGATCGCTCTTAACAATAAAGTCAAGAAACTCCATATTATAATCTCCAGCAACACCGAAGATATGTTGGATGCCAATCTGCGCCAGACGATATACTAAATAGTCGCCAATAGTAAAGTTTGCCATAATCTCAGCCGGAATTTTACGCTTTCACGGTAGAAAATCTTTAGTTGAGATTCGTATATCTTGAGTAATATATTTTCAGATTTTGATTGCATAAACTTCTGAATGCAGAGATAAAGATAAATAATATTTTTATTCTTGCTGGCTGAGAATTTTGCCAGCTAAAAAAATAAGGGAGAGGCATCTTGCCTATCCCACAAAAAAATCAAAATCATCGTATTAATTACTAAGAGCAAAATCTAAATTTGGATGTGGCTGCTCTTAGCGTTCTATGGAACCAATTTGTATTGAATTAGAATTAACCATTCCTGCTTCTTGAATCGTTGTAAAAGCATCTTCTGCTATAATCCGATGAGCCGCAGTTGTAGGATGAATCCCATCCCAGAACAAAAATTGTTCTGGATTATGACAGATGCTAGAGCCAGACAAACAGGAACTCATAACATTTGTCAAACCAAATGCTGCCGGATTTACCATTGCATCTCGGTATAAGCTGTTAGCATCTAAAATGGCAATCTGAAGCTGGGGATTTTGTTGAGTCAATACTTTAATCGAGCGTCTTAAAGTTTGATTATGTGCTTGCGTTAATGCACTCAAATTTGCAGAATTAGCAGTGCTTTTTGTTGCAGGTAACTGTCCTAAATCTGGTAAATTGGCTACCAAAATTTTTCTCGCACCTGTATCAGCGAGTAAGTTAATTGCACTAATCGTATTTTTCACAGGAACACTAGCATTGTTTACTCCCTGTAAATAATCATTTGCCCCTGCCCATAAAACATATAAACCATCTGGATTGGCCTTTTTATTGGTATGGGTAAAAGAC
The DNA here is from genome assembly GCA_034530875.2 of Nostoc sp. DedSLP01. Lineage (GTDB taxonomy): Bacteria > Cyanobacteriota > Cyanobacteriia > Cyanobacteriales > Nostocaceae > Nostoc. Next base: position 347,672 of record JAVRCJ020000005.1, on the reverse strand, counting down.
TGGACTTGGTTGAGTAAACTAGGTACATAACTGTTGCTAGTAGCGCCGGTGGTTGCTCCTCCGTAAGCAAAATTGTTAGTTTGTTTAGAGGAAAGATGCAAGCGATCGCTTAGATACTCACTCCAAACTCTACCATTCGAGTAACGTCCCTGAAAATAAGTTGGATTAGGTGGATACATTCTTCCTGTCGCTTGGAATACCATTCCTGTATCCGAAAGGCTGTCGCCGAATGTATATATTCCCGTAATGGTATGAGTTTTATCCATAGAATTTTTCAACACAAACATTGTCAAAATTAAAGAGGTAAATCCTGTCATTAAAAACCAGTTTTTTCTTCGCATCAAACTTTTCTGCAAAACTTAAAACCTACAGTTTTTACTGTCAGTCTTAAATTTAATTACAACTCTTATTGATAGTTCTCTCTGTGAGTCAAGATTGAGTTTGCGATCGGCACTTCTCTAAGCTAACAAGCAGTTATTTTTCCTGTTGAGCGAAACCGAATACTTTTTGGTGCGGATTTTGCCAATTGTCTTAAGCAAATTCCTCACTTTGATATTACCTGTGTAAAGTGTGAGAAAATTTACAACAATCCATGAAACAGATGAATCATTTGTAGGAGCATACAACTGTACGCCCCTACCTACGCATTTATATGAGCTGTTTAGTAACAGCTTATATACGCAGCTTCGCCTCGTAAATAAAAGGAATTTTAACTAGAGAGTAGTGTAGTTAAATGACATCTTGGGCATACTAAAGGAAACTTAGACAATCTTTTGAGCTACTCATCCCTTTGGGAGGAAATGCCTAGAAGAAAGTCAGTACCTTGCAGGATTAAGCAAGATGGTATTTTTCGACACTGTTTCGCAACAACCTTCTCAGGCTTTTTTGTGGAGTATTCTTAACAGCATTACAGATCCAATTTTTGTCAAAGACAGGCAACACTGTTGGGTGTTTGTAAATGATGCTTTCTGCGAGTTCATCGGATATGAAAGAGCAGAACTAATTGGTAAATCTGACTATAATTTCTTCAGTAAAGCACAAGCAGATATTTCTTGGGAGAAAGATAACCTCGTATTCACCACAGGCTTGGCTGATGAAAATGAGGAATTATTCACAGATGCCCAAGGTGAAACCTATATCATCTCTACGAGAAAAAGTCTATTTTTAAATGAGGCTGGGGTTTTATTTTTAATAGGATATATTCGGCGAATTGAGTCCAAAAGCAAAATTGAAGCTGCTTTACTGCATCAAACAATAAATCAGTTAGAACAGGAAATTCACGAACGTCAAGAAACAGAAAAACGCTTTCGCAGACATAGTAATGCTTTACAACAGCTGGTGCAAAGTGAAAAACTACAACACGATGATTTTCAAATTGCGATTCAATATGTAACGCAAGTGGCTAGTTTAGGTCTTGATGTCGAACGCGTAAGCGTTTGGTTATATACAGAAAAACGTTTGGGAATCCAATGTATTGACTTATATGAACGTGAGAAGAATTACCACAGTCAGGGTTTTGAATTACTTGTCTGTGACTTTCCCGCTTATTTTCAAGCTTTAAAAGAAGAACAAGTAATTGCAGTTTTTGATGTTCATACCGATCCTCGCACTTCGGAATTTTCTGCAACTTATACAACGCCACTGGGAATTAGCTCAATGTTAGATGCTAGGATTTGGTCTAGAGGAGAGGTGATTGGCGTAGTTTGTTGCGAACATTTGGGAACTCAGCGTCACTGGACATTAGAAGAAGAAAGCTTTATTAGCTCCATTACTGACTTTGTACGGCTAGTAATTGAATCACGCGATCGCAAAATCGCCGAAGAAGCACTACGACAATCAGAAACACAACTCAGACAGCAAACCGAACAATTAGAAGAAGCGTTGAAAGAATTACAACGCACTCAAACCCAAATGCTCCAAAGTGAAAAAATGTCTTCTTTAGGGCAACTAGTAGCAGGTATTGCTCACGAAATAAATAATCCAGTGAACTTTATTTATGGCAATATTGCACCTACTCATGATTACGTTCAAGACTTGTTAAATCTGATTAACTTATATCAAGAATACTACCCTTTTCCAGTTCCAGTTATTCAATCACAAATTGCAGCTATAGACCTAGAATTTTTGATGCTAGATTTACCTAAGCTACTAGCTTCAATGAAAATAGGAGCAAACCGCATTCGGCAAATAGTCCTATCTCTAAGAAATTTTTCTCGTCTAGATGAAGCAGAATATAAAACAGTTGATATTCATGAAGGAATTGATAGTACCTTATTAATTTTAGAAAACCGTTTGAAAGCAAAACCTAATTCTCGAGGAATACGAGTTATTAAAGAATATGAAAATTTACCTTTAGTTGAGTGCTATGCTGGTCAGATGAATCAAGTATTCATGAATATTTTAACTAATGCTATCGATGCCTTAGAAGAACGAGATAAACAACGTACTCAAGAAGAAATTCAACAATCTCCTAGTGTTATTGAGATTCGTACAGAAATAATTAATAAAAATCAGATTGCTATTAAAATTACTGACAATGGTGTAGGGATGCCAGAAAATATAAAACAACGTATTTTCGACCCGTTCTTTACTACAAAACCAATTGGTAAAGGTACGGGAATGGGTATGTCAATTAGTTATCAAATTGTGACCAAAAATCATTATGGAACCCTTGAATGTATTTCATCTCCAGATGAGGGTACAACTGTTGTAATTGTCATTCCTTTAAAACAACAGCAGTTTGTTAATGCCAACCTTTAACGAAGGCAGGAGGCAGGAGGCAGAGGGCAGAAGGGCGTTTTTGTAACGAGGATTTATACCCCATTCTAAAAACTTTGGACGAAGTACGATTTTAAACCCGATTGTTTTGATAAACCAATACAGTTCAGATAATATCAAAATACTTGTAGAGACGGCGATTTATCGCGTCTTGAGAACTGAACCGTATTGGACTATAAACAAGGGCGGACAAAATGTCCACCCTCACAAAAAAAGTCGGACGTTTTTTGGAACTTCCTTAATTTTTACCATTCGGCCGCTGAATAATCGTCTCTAAAACTCGCCGCTTGGCTTTTGGATCGATCGCTACTAAGCGCACGTATTCATTGCTATACTCTGCCAGAGAAGATTCTAAATTTGAAATTGCATCCGATTCGGCATCAATGTGGCTGTTAACACAACTTTGCCAAGAACCTGTACGGAAGCGACGTTCATCTACGTGTTCGATACTAATTTTGTAACCTTGAGACAAAATTTCCCGGATTTGTGCTTGTGTTTCCAAGCTCAAATGCGGATTTGATGATTCTTTTTTCGGGAATCCATTTGTGGTTGCGCCATTAGTTGACGGTTGACTAGTTGGTTTCACAGCAGGCGATGGTGGTGCGGCTTGATAACTTCTACCTCGATTCAGTCGGTTATACTCATCGACTAATTGGGAATTTTCCACTCGTTTTTGTTCGCCAACCATCAAATGGCCGGACTCGATTAAGTGAGACAAGCTGAAATCTGGTTTTTTAAATTTTGGCGGCCCTTCAGTGCTGTTAACCACGCGCAAGGATACGCGTTCAAAACCGATTTCATGGATGAAGTTGCGGATTTGTTCGTCATAAATCCGCGATCGCAACGCGCTAAAAAAGTCAATAGATTGATTGGCAAAAGTATCAACTAATTGTTCAATTTCCCGCCGCGAAAGTCCATCTGCTTCAAAAATTCCGCCAACGATTCCTACTTTATCGTCTAGGTCTGGTTCCCAATAAAATTTTTCCATCCGTCCATCCCGAATTAACGGTGCATACAGGGTGGAAAAATCATTACCTGTAACAATAATCGGTACGCGATGTAAAGGCGTAGAATCATAGCTTCCCGGTAACTGCACATCTGTGGGGTTATCGGCAATATTCATCAGTGTGGCATTTACCAACTGGGTGTTTACAGTATATTGAGTGCCTTCATCGAAGCGTCCAGCACCGGCATCCAAATCGTTAATCATCAGCACGCACATTTTCCCGCGTACTTTGATTAGTTCTGCTGTTTCCCGGTAGCGCAGCCGAATCAACCGCGCTGGATCTCCTGCATCTGGACTTTCCAACTCGCCACCAGAGATGTGAGTCACCTCGATACCCATTTTCTCGAAGACTAACTCGCATTGAAAAGACTTGCCTTCACCTTTACGTCCGTGAATACCTAAAATCAAAGGTACTCTAACGCCAGGAAGCTTCAAAAAATTTTTGGTGATGTGGACAGCAAGTTTGTCCAAAAATCGCGGAGCAATGTAGTAAGCCATGAACGTATCTGATAAATAGTTAGCCCTTCTAAAGTTAATGTTAAGTTTTTTTGGGTATAGCGATCGCTTTTCGTTGATTATTCATGGCGATCGGTTTTTTCACACAATTTGAAACACAGAGATAGGTTTTCTCTGTGTCGCTGCGAATTCTATTCCCTAAGACTGATTCTAAATATAATTACAAACTTACAGAGGTAGATTTTGTCTCTATAGCCAAGAATTCCATTCGTCACTGTTTCTATGCTAAACTTTGCACAAACTCTACATGTTCTTCACTACTCAATTCTTGCTGCAACACCGCTAAAACCTTTGTCATTTCACCTGTACGTAACGCCTGTACGTCCAACCATAAGCCAGGAAAAACGCGACTTTTGATTATATTATTTATATCAGGTTCTAGCGCTCTATATTCACCATTCTCTAAGCAAAACCAATCTAGTTGGTTTTCTAATATTCGCCAAACAATATATTCTTTGATACCGTTGCGACGGTAAACTTTTTTCTTATCATGTAAATCATTAGCAGCACTACTAGCTGCTACTTCAGCGATTAATTCTGGCGCACCTTCAATATAGTCATCTTGACTAATACGTGCTTGTCCACCCAAGTTTTCATCAATTAACAATACTACATCAGGCTGAAGTTCATTGTCTAAATCTAGACGAACTGTAGCATTATCACCGATTCTGACACCTGGAGTCATTATCCTATAAGTGCCAAAGACAACTATTAATAAACTATGAGGTTCTGCATGACGTTCAAAACACAAAGGTGATGCCACGTAGACGACTCCTTCAATCAGTTCTGCTTTTTTCGTATCTGGCATTGCATGATATCGGCGTTCAAATTCCTGGTGAGTCAGCCTATCCCCACTTTCTAAAGGGGGGATTTTTGCACCTTTATTGAAGTTTTGTTCTACCGATGCTGTCATTAGCAGATTCCTCAAAGGAGTATTGCTACATCTAGTATAGGCAATTGTTTGATTGATAACTAAGATTTTTTTGCTAACTGTTGCACAAACTCTGCATGTTCTTCACTACTCAATCCCTGTTGCAACACAGCTAAAACTTGTGTCATTTCACCTTTATATAGCGCCTCTACATCCAACCATAAACCGGGAAATACGCAACTTGTTATTACTCCATTTGTATCTACTTCTAGCTGCACATATTCTTCATTTTGTAAACAAAACCAATTCAGTTTATTTTCTAAACTCTGCCAAACAATATATTCTTTAACACCGTTACGATGGTAAACTTTTTTCTTATCATATAAATCATTAGCAGCACTGCTGGCTGCTACTTCAGCGATTAATTCTGGCGCACCTTCAATATAATCATCTTTACCGATATGCGCTTGTCCACCTAAATTTTCATCTATTAGTAATACAACATCAGGCTGTGGCTCGTTATTTAAATCTAGACGAACTGTAACGTTATCACCTAACTCAACCCCAGGAGTAGCAATTTTGTAATTCCACAACCAGCCTATAAGATTGGCATGAGGTTTTCCATGACTATTAAAACGCAAAGGTGATGCCACGTAGACGACTCCTTCAATCAGTTCTGCTTTTTTAATATTTGGCATAGCAGTATATCGGCGTTCAAATTCCTGGCGTGTGAGTCTATCTCCACTTTCTAAAGGCGGAATGCGAATACCTTTGTCGAAGTTTTGTTCTATCGATGCTGTCATGAGCAGGTTCCTCAAATGAGTGTTGCTGCATTTAGTATAGGAAATTTAACTTCAAGGAAACCAATTTAACCAAGCCTCCCAATTTTCTACGATTTTGGCAAATTCTGTATAACCTCCTGCTCTAGGATGAGCGCCGTCATTAGCTTTTGCTTCATTTATCCAAATATTCGATTTTTCCAGAATTGGAAACACATCTAAATAAGGCACATTTAACTCTTGGCAAATTAAAGCTAAATTTTGGGATAAATCGCTGGTTCTTTTCCTTCTTTCCAAGTCTTCTTGTTCTGCATAAGGTGCTGGCCCGATCGTTAAAACAGGATATAACTGTTGCGCTTTCCTTAAAATTTCCTCAGCATTTTTGAGTGAATCTGCTAAATCTACACGAGTTTTACCATTTTCTATTGTTGTGTCATTTAATCCAAAAGAAAACACAACTCTGCCATCATATTCCTTTGGCAAACGCAGCGATACTTCTTGTAACCAACGCTTTGCTATATCGCTACTCGTATCGCGCCTGATTCCTAAATTATAGTAAGTGATGTCATAACCTTTTTTATTAGCGTTAGCACATACTCTCCCCGTCCAACCCAGACATGCAGGGTCGCCAGTCCCGTTAACGAAGGAGTCACCAACAAAACAAATTCTGACTTCACGTAACTGTGCTGAATTCATTGAATAAATATTTCTGTAATTTAACAATAGCCCTTGATTCTGAATGCTGACTCCTGAATTCTGTTTTCATAAAAATAAGAGAGGCAAATAATTTTACCTCTCTTAATAAATCAATTTCAAAGGTAATAGGCTTTAGCTTTTACCTTTTAATTTTTAGTATCTGCTGGGTTTGTGAACGATAAAGCTGAGAACTTGGCACTGCTTGATGTTGTCAAAACCTACAACGCGGATGTAGCAGTTGCTATATTGAGAACGGCAAGATTGAACTTCATTCAGTACTTCTTGAGTAGATCTAGCACCGAACAAAGGCAGCTTCCACATTGTCCAGAAAAATTCGGTTGGCTCAGAAGTTTCGTTAAATTCAACCGCTGGAATGTAACCTTGATTAAGGATGTACTGGATCTGCTTAGCAATTTGAGCATCAGAAAGGGGAGGCAGATAAGAAAGGGTTTCGTAACGACGCTCTTTTGGTAAAGTTTGCATGGTTGATGATAATGGGTTGCGGTTGACTTTAGTTACTCAGTTAGCAGTCAAAAAGCGATTGCTCTTAACTGTTCACTGTTCGTTGTTTGGGTCTGAAGTTGTTTGCTGTTCTGGGTACAGACTGGGGCCCGATAAATTGATTTGCGTGATGCGTTCTAGATGCTGGCGACGCTGTTCCATATTGGCTTGCTGAATGCCGGTGCGAACCATTTCCGGTAAAAATTCTGTGATTTCCTCGGCGATGTGTTCTCTGACAGTCATAATCCGCAATGCCAAATCTGGCTTTTCTCGGAACAGTTCCTCAATATATGTTTCTCCATCGTGGATTTTGTCTGCTGAAAAGTTTTGCAGCCAAATTCCCAACGGCGGATTAGTTTCGCCTAGCTGTGCCAGTACTGTCTTCAGCGCCTGATATGTCAGGTAGCGTTGGAGAGTCTTGGCTGTGTCCTTCGCAATTTGCTTAAGATTCATGCTTGACCCCAGCCTTTAAAAGTTATGAGTTATGAGTTATGAGTTATGAATTGAGTCAACTCTTAACTCTTAACTCTTAACTCTTCACTCTTAACTCAGATCAGACGGTATCCATTGCTTCAAACTCGAACTTAATTTCTTTCCACAGTTCGCAAGCAACGGCCAATTCAGGAGACCACTTAGCAGCTTCGCGGATAACATCATTACCTTCACGAGCCAAGTTACGTCCTTCGTTACGAGCTTGGATACAAGCTTCTAATGCTACGCGGTTAGCGGTTGCACCAGGCGCGTTACCCCAGGGGTGACCCAGTGTACCACCACCGAATTGCAGTACGGAGTCATCGCCGAAGATTTCAACTAGTGCGGGCATGTGCCATACGTGGATACCACCGGAAGCAACTGCCATTACACCAGGCATAGAAGCCCAGTCTTGGGTGAAGTAAATACCGCGAGACTTGTCTTGCTCGACATAGTTTTCGCGTAACAGGTCAACGAAGCCCATTGTGATTCCACGCTCACCTTCCAGCTTACCAACAACAGTACCGGTGTGAATGTGGTCGCCACCAGACATCCGCAGAGTCTTAGCCAAAACGCGGAAGTGGATACCGTGGTTCTTTTGACGGTCGATTACAGCGTGCATAGCGCGGTGGATGTGCAGCAACAGACCATTGTCACGGCACCAACGAGCCAATGTGGTGTTAGCGGTGAAACCTGCGGTGAGGTAGTCGTGCATGATGATGGGCATTTTGAGTTCTTTAGCAAACTCAGCCCGTTTCAGCATTTCTTCGCAGGTGGGGGCGGTAACGTTCAGGTAGTGACCTTTGATTTCGCCGGTTTCTGCTTGGGATTTGTGGATAGCTTCAGCTACGAACAAAAAGCGATCGCGCCATCTTTGGAATGGTGCTGAGTTGATGTTTTCGTCGTCTTTGGTGAAGTCCAAACCACCGCGCAAGCACTCGTATACAGCGCGTCCGTAGTTCTTAGCAGACAGACCCAATTTGGGCTTAATCGTACAACCCAGTAAAGGACGACCGTATTTGTTTAACTTGTCACGCTCAACTTGAATACCGTGGGGAGGGCCTTGGAAGGTCTTTAGATAAGCTACAGGAATCCGTAAGTCTTCTAGACGTAGCGCCCGTAAAGCTTTAAAACCAAACACGTTACCTACAATAGAGGTCAACATATTGGTTACAGAGCCTTCCTCAAACAAATCTAGAGGATAAGCAACATAAGCAATGTACTGGTTATCTTCACCAGCAACGGGTTCGATGTCGTAGCAACGACCTTTGTAGCGATCTAGGTCGGTGAGCAAGTCTGTCCATACGGTGGTCCATGTACCAGTGGAAGACTCAGCAGCTACAGCGGCACCTGCTTCTTCGGGTGGAACTCCAGGTTGGGGAGTCATCCGGAATGCAGCAAGAATATCTGTATCTTTAGGAGTGTAATCGGGGGTGTAATAAGTTAATCTGTAATCCTTAACCCCGGCTTGATACCCAGATTTGCTCTGAGTCTTCGTTTGAGCGTAAGACATATTTTATCCTTCCCAGAAGTCACTCTTTTTACTAATCAAATCACGTATTGTGCAACATTCCCACACCCCGCTCTTTCCCCCTTGAGCGGGGAGAAGATCGGGAAAAATTTTTGTTATGGGTTGCCTTCGGCAGAGTTTAGCACTTTTTTGCGGCCTACACTTTGGTAGCGGTGGTAACCCTCCTCAGCAGTGTTCTCCCGTTCTTGGGCACACGACCTCGCGCTTCTATTCTTTACCTCTGCCTACACATCAAAATTCTTTTTTATCTGTTTCTCTTCTCGCACCCGACTAAACCTTCTCAATTTCACCAAAACTTCCGCACTTTGCGGGCAGCATTTAGATAATTCTCTCATAATCTGGCATATTCAGGGGATTGGCCTGATTGGCACACATTCCCGCCTCCATACTCCTTTTATCTTCTCCTTACTTGGGAAAGATACCAGAAAAGAATTTATTTGACAGAGATTTAGCAGAGTGGTAAGCAAAAGATAAAAGAATTGCACACCACGAAAATTTGTAGCTTGTTTCACAATATATCAAGAATTCAATAAGTTATTCTTTGAAAGTTTTTAACTTATTTATTTAAATTTGTTATTACATAAAGATTTAAACATTTTGTTAAGAATAGTTTACAAAATGTCATTAATGGTGTTTGGGGAATGGGGAGTAGGGAGTGGAGGTAGGGAACAGGGATTGGGAGGCTGGAGGGGAAAGACTTGCTGCAAAGAAACTCATCTAATGGCGAACTGTTATTAATTATTGTCCCCATTCCCGACTCCCCACTCCCCATTCCTAAATGTTTAAAAAATCGAAGCGAGGGGAACACTGAAGTTAACCAAAAGCCTGTTTAGACAACGGCTATGGGTAGTGTCTCCAAAGGAAATGTCATTGTGGTATTGTTTTGCAAGCGTACTAGTTTATTGATTTCTTCAATCTTGCTGGGGTTAATAACTCTACCGAGTATGGGATGGGCACAAAAAACCCCTGACATTAAATCATCCGATCTAACTCCAGCTTACCCATCTTCACCACCGCCTCCGCAAGTAGATCCTTTACCCGATGAACGGGGAGTGCAAGAAAATTCACCAGAAACCGATTATCGTGTGAGTAACTTATTGACAGATGTTACAGGTAATCTTTGGATAGGTTCTTGGCGGGGACTATCGCGGATTGACCCGGAAACTGGCAAGATTGTTTCTCGTGTGACCTTGCCGAATGTTGCCATTGGTGCTTTAGCCCAAGACAAAGTAGGACGTTTGTGGGTAGGAAGTTATGGCGGACTAATGCGAGTAGATCCGCGAACCAGCGAAATTACTGCACAGAATTTATTTTTGCCCTCTAAACGGGTGTTGTCGCTGTTAGTTGACAAGCGCGGCTATTTGTGGGCTGGAACTGACAGTGGTTTAGCCCTAATTAGTCCCGACCAAGGCTTAATTATGACAACATTAAAGAATCTGCCTGGTGTCAGCGCCAATACCCTAACTTTAGATGCTGACGGTCAATTATGGGTTGGCACTCTTGATGGAGTAGTGCGGGTTAATACTGCCAGTGCTGAGATTATGAAGCGAATCGCAAATTTACCGGGAACAACTGTGCAAGCTTTAGCTATCAGTCCAGAAGGGTTAATTTGGGCAGGAATGCCGAATAATTTGTTAGTTATTAACCCGAAAACTGGCGCAGTATTACGGTCTGTAACGCGACTGCGCGGGCGTAATGTCACAGCAGTACGTTTTGCAAAAGATGGTAGTGTCTGGGTTGGTACTAACAATGGTTTGTTACGATTAAATCCAAATACAGGAGCTGTCTTAGACGCTGAAGTTGCTGGACTTCCTTCTAGTCGGATTCTTGCCCTTGCACCTGATATCGGCAATAAATTGTGGATAGGTACTAGTGAAGGTCTAGCTTGGTTAATGCCGAAGATGAACAGTGCAAAACCCCATCTTGCTTTCAGTCGCGCCGTGAAATGAGGGAGTAGGGACTGGTGAGTGGGGAGTGGTAAAATTCCCTACTCCCTAATCCCTATTCCCTAACGCCACTTGCTTCAAGTCGGGGAACCCGCCCAACGCAGTGGCTCCTCCCTACTCCCTACTCCCTACCTAGAAAAATGGCAATTACTACCCAGCAATTAATTCAATGGAAACAACAGGGACGTTCAATTGTGGCGTTGACCGCCTGGGATTATGCGATCGCCCAACTCCTCGACGCAGCTGGTGTAGACTTAATCCTGGTGGGTGACTCTCTGGCAGTAGTTTTAGGCTATGAAACAACTCTGCCCATCACTCTAGATGAGATGATTTACCACGCTAAAGCTGTACGTCGAGGAGTTAAACGCGCTTTTTTACTGGTTGATTTACCGTTTTTGACGTATCAACAAAGCATCGAACAAGCGATACATTCAGCTGGTAGAGTTTTGAAAGAGGCTGGAGCGCAAGGCGTGAAGTTAGAGGGTGGTTATCCGCAAATGGTGGAAACTGTGGCTCGTTTGGTGCAAGCCGGAATTCCAGTTATGGGTCATGTGGGTTTGACGCCGCAATCAATACATCAACTCGGTTTGCGACAACAGGGTAAAACCGAAGAAGCCAGCGAGAGAATTTTAAATGAAGCGATCGCTCTCGAACAAGCCGGCGCTTTTGCCATGTTGTTAGAGCATATACCCGCAGATTTGGCAATGCAAATTACACAAAAACTTACCATTCCCACAATTGGTATTGGTGCAGGCCCTCACTGTGACGGCCAAGTTTTAGTTACCTCAGATGTACTCGGTCTGACACCGAAGAATCCACCATTTGCCAAGGTTTACACCAATTTGCGAGAGACAATTACTAAAGCCGTGCAAGATTATGCTTTAGAAGTGCGAGAACGCAAGTTTCCTTAAGCAATACCTTTGCTAAACGCAAAAATTGAGCCACAACAAACGCTTAATAATAAATTACTAGGCTAATCTACTTCACTAGAGTAAAGATTTCTGGCGATATGCAAGCCGTCTGATGATGACTTTTGCTATTAGCAAGGAACTTTAGCTCCTCGCCGGACATCATCTTTAGCTTAAGTATATTTACTATCAAAAACTTTGCGTCATGATTAATTCTATTAAATTACTTAATAATTTGATAAACAAAGCTGTAAATCTTACCTCAAGTATGAGTTCTCATCCTTGAAAATTTTAAGAAAACTTTGCGTCGTGGATAGCTTCAGCAGAAGAGTTTTTCCAGCTCGAAGTTAAAACTCAAATCTAATTTCAGTATTAAAGCGTAGACAACATAATTCACCTGTGGAATTTCCGCAATTGCCACCAAGACAATTGTAGAAAGCCAGTGTAGCCTTTAACTAGAAAACACAGTATCACGCAGTTCCTAGACAAAAGGTCAACTATTCCCACTAAACTTTTTTATATTTGTCCTTCTTATGAATCCAAAAGACATCAAAATTAAATTTCCTGTTTGGCAATATCTGAACCAGCCCTTATTTAGTCGCGATACAAAATTAGTATTGAATCCGCATCATTTTGCATTGATTTGGCGTCTGCAAATGCTAGAACGCTGCTGGAGTAAAGAATGTGACGCTAAAGGGCCTCAACAGCATTAGGAACTTGCAATTTAAAAAATATCCCATCCTTTGATGGCAGGAGCAGGGGAGAGACAGAAAAATACAATCTAAGTAAATTAGATAATTTATTTTCTCGAAGTCCCTTAGCAACATTAAAAACAGCTGCACTCAACTAATCATTACTATTAACTTTTGACTTTAAGCCTCGTCTACAGCACGAGGCTTTTTGCCGTCCAATAAAGTACTAACAGTCATATCTCCCATAACGTTAATAGCAGTGCGACAGCGATCTAAAAACCAGTCTACAGTCACTAGCAAAGCTATGTATTGGGTAGGTAAACCTACAGAAGTAAATACTAGCGTCATTGTTACTAGTCCAGCATTAGGAATATTTGCTGCACCCACAGATGCAAAAATTGAGGTGAGGATGACAATTAACTGTTGTCCCAAACTCAAATGTTGCCCAATTAATTGGGAAATATACAACGCAGACATTGCTTCATAAAGAGCAGTACCATCATTGTTAAAATTTGCTCCTACTAATGCTCCCAAGGCAGCAGAAGATTCTCTTAAACCGATTTTTGTTTGCAAAACTTCAAATGTTACGGGCATTGTTGCCGCAGAGGAAGAAGTCGAGAAAGCCGTCAAAAAGGCATCAGAACCGCCAGCTAGAAATTTTAAAGGCTGTACCCAAGAACCGAATTTTACTCTGGTGAGGTAGTAGCAAGCTTGTAACACTAATGCTACCAGCACTGCAATAATGAATGCACCCAAAGATTGAAAAGGGGCAAAGCCTTCTTTAGCAACAGTTTTAGCCACAATCCCAAAGACTGCCAAGGGGACTAAGGCAATTACCCAATCGAGGATGCGGACTACTGCTTGAAATAAAATGCCGATGACATCTTCAATAGGCTGGTATCCGTTTTTCGCTTGGGCAATTTGTTCGGATTTTAATCCCCGCAGGACAATGCCAAAACTTAGGGCAACCACAATCAATTGAATGACATTATTATCAACCAACGGTTTGAGGACTGCTTCCGGTACGGCATCTTTAATTAGTCCCCAAGGGTCGAGACTTTGATTTGTTATTTGTGTAGTTGTTGAGGTGACGACATTACCCCAGGTTCCAGGACGGAGGACGTTTGCGACAAAAAGTCCGACTAAAATAGCTACGGTAGTGTTGGTTAAAAGTAGAATTGCCAGTCGGCGTCCGGCTGTACCAGGAATGTTTGTAGTCATCAAAGTATGCAGCACCGCTACCAAAATTAGGGGCGTAGCTAAAGCACGGAGAGCCTTGAGCACCAACTCGGCCGGAATTGCTAAATTGTTTATGAGGGTGGCATTACTGGGGCTGGGATTTCCCGCACCAAGGGCAATTCCGACGCTAAGGGCGGCTACTAGGGCGATAATGATTTGTAAAGTTAGAGGAATGCGCTGCCACCAAGGTCTAGCTTTGGTTTCAGGCACAGTAGTGCTATCTGGATGACTCATTGGTTAGATGCGGATGAACTGCTGTAACTATTAAAACAACACTTGTAGTAGTGAGGAATCCGGAAAAACGGGAGCTTTATTTTTGGTTAAAAACTGCTAATCTAAGATTCCGTTGCTTTGCAAAATCCGGCTTATATAGGGTAAACCCTAAGAGATATTTTTGGCTTGTGCTTGGAGATGCTTATGTCTTTTGTGCCTTTGCATATTCACAGTGACTACAGTTTGCTCGATGGAGCAAGTCAGCTACCAGAGTTAGTGGAAAGAGCGATCGCATTGGGAATGAAAGCGATCGCCCTTACCGATCATGGTGTTATGTATGGCGCGGTTGAATTAATTAAAATTTGCCGCAGTCAAAATATTAAGCCGATTATCGGTAACGAAATGTATATCATTAACGGCGATATTGAAAAACAAGAACGCCGTCCGAGATATCATCAAGTTGTTTTAGCTAAAAATACAAAAGGTTACAAAAATTTAGTCAAATTAACTAGTATTTCTAACCTCAAAGGCGTTCAAGGCAAAGGAATTTTTTCTCGTCCTTGTATTAATAAAGATTTACTCAAACAATATCATGAAGGGTTGATTGTTACTAGTGCTTGTTTGGGTGGAGAAATTCCTCAAGCAATTCTCAGTGGCAGACCAGATGCAGCCCGGAAAGTTGCTCAGTGGTATAAAGATGTATTTGGCGATGATTATTATTTAGAAATTCAAGACCACGGTTCCCAAGAAGACCGAATTGTAAATGTTGAAATAGTCAAAATTGCGCGAGAACTAGGAATTAAATTTGTTGCTACTAATGATTCGCATTTTATTTCTTGTTTTGACGTTGAAGCCCACGACGCTTTGCTATGTATTCAAACTGGCAAGCTAATTATTGAAGATAATCGGATGCGTTATAGCGGTACAGAATATCTCAAATCTGCCGAAGAGATGAAGCTGCTATTCCGCGACCATTTACCAGATGATGTCATTGCAGAAGCTGTAGCCACCACTGAAGAAGTCGCTGATAAAGTCGAGCCTTACCATATTATGGGTGAGCCTCAAATTCCTACTCCACCAATTCCTTCCGGTCATACTGCTGATACTTACGCTGAAGAAGTTGCGTGGAAAGGACTTTTAGAAAGATTAAATCGGAAATCCCGAAATGAAGTAGATTCCGTCTACAAAGAAAGATTGGAATACGAACTGAAAATGATTCAGCAAATGGGTTTTTCTAAATACTTTTTAGTTGTATGGGACTATATTAAATTTGCCAGAGATAATAATATTCCTGTTGGTCCTGGGCGCGGTTCGGCCGCTGGTTCGTTAGTTGCTTATGCGATGCGAATCACGAATATTGACCCCGTACATCATGGGCTATTATTTGAGCGATTTTTGAATCCAGAACGGAAATCCATGCCTGATATTGATACGGATTTCTGTATTGAACAACGCGATAAAGTTATTGATTACGTAACTGAGAAATATGGTGCAGATAGAGTTGCTCAAATTATTACCTTTAACCGCTTAACTTCTAAAGCCGTTTTGAAAGATGTCGCCAGGGTATTAAATATTCCTTATGGTGAAGCCGACAAAATGGCGAAATTAATTCCTGTGGTGCGGGGGAAACCTACTAAACTCAAGGTGATGATTTCCGATGCAACTCCAGAACCAGAGTTTAAAGAAAAATACGATCGAGAACCGCATGTTCGTCATTGGATTGATATGGCGATGCGAATTGAAGGAACTAACAAAACCTTTGGAGTTCATGCAGCAGGTGTGGTGATTTCAGACGAACCACTGGATGAAATTGTACCGCTACAAAAGAATAATGACGGTTCCGTGATTACTCAATATTTCATGGAAGACCTAGAATCAATGGGTTTGCTGAAAATGGACTTTCTGGGTTTGCGTAACCTGACCCTGATTCAAAAAACCCTCGATCTAATTGAAGAAACCAAAGGATATCGCGTCGATCCAGATGAAATTACTCAACAAGAAAGAAAAGCACAAAAGATATTAGCTAAAGGCGAACATAGCAACCTACCAAAAGATGTACAAAAGACTTACGAATTATTAGAAGCAGGTGAATTAGAAGGAATATTTCAATTAGAATCTTCTGGAATGCGTCAAATAGTCCGAGATTTGAAGCCTTCTAATATAGAAGATATTTCTTCAATTTTGGCACTTTATCGGCCGGGGCCATTAGATGCGGGACTGATTCCTAAATTTATTAACCGCAAACACGGCCGAGAAAAGATTGATTACGAACACAATATTTTAGAACCAATATTAGACGAAACTTATGGAATCATGGTCTATCAAGAGCAAATCATGAAAATTGCTCAAGATATGGCTGGATATTCCTTAGGTCAAGCTGACTTACTGCGTCGGGCGATGGGGAAAAAGAAAGTTTCTGAGATGCAAAAGCAGCGAGAAAAATTCGTTGATGGTGCGGCAAAAAATGGTGTAAAAAAACAAGTTGCTGATGAATTATTCGAGCAAATGTTGAAGTTTGCTGAATATTGTTTAAGTTATGATACGCAAATTTTAACGGTAGAATATGGGTTTTTGCCGATTGGTGAGATTGTAGAAAAAGAAATTGAATGTAGTGTCTACAGCGTTGATAGTAATGGAAATATTTATAGTCAACCTATTGCCCAGTGGCATAATCGCGGACAGCAAGAAGTTTTTGAGTATTCTTTAGAAGACGGTTCGGTGATTCGGGCAACAAAAGACCATAAATTTATGACTGTTGACGGTCAAATGTTGCCTATTGATGAAATATTTGAACGCGAATTAGATTTGATGCGAGTTGAGGGTTTGCCACAGTAAGAGATGGGGAGACGCGGGGACGCGGAGATTAATGCCCAATGCCCAATTATGTCGGTTCATGACAAACTGCCTCTATGCGATACCCATCAGGGTCGATCGCAAAAGCGGCATAATAATTGGGATGATAATTTAGACGTAATCCTGGTTTACCATCGTCTTTAGCTCCTAAAGCGATCGCTTGTTCGTAAAAAGCATCGACAGCAGCACGATTATTAGCCACAAATGCCAGATGGAAGCCCCTTGATACCTCATGCGTAAACTTTTGGCGACTCACAAGCCAAAATCTGGGAAAACTGTCAGCACCATAACCAGCAATATCAGTCAAATTAAACAGCCGCTTGATACCTAAAGGCGCAAGCACCGCATCATAGAAAGCTAGACTGCGTTCTAAACTACTCACCCCGAAGGATAGATGGTCAAACATCAGTTTTGACTTTTAGATAAACTACTTACAAGTTATACTGACTTCAAAATAATTCTTGTCAAGTTATTTCTCATAATGCTTAGTATAAATTTTTACCCTCATCCAGAAATTTCGATTATTTTATCTACTTATAACCGAGAAAAGTATTTAAACGATTGTATTAATAGTGTTCTAGAGCAAACCTTTAAGAATTGGGAACTACTCATAGTTGATGATGGAAGTCAAGATGAGACTTTTACAGTTGTTAATTCTTATTTACAACAATACGAAAATATTCGTTATCTAAAACATCAAAATCGAAAAGCTGCTTTTGCAAGGAATGCAGGTATCCAAGCTTCATTCGGGAACTACATCACATTCATAGATAGCGATGACACATACAAAAATAATCATCTAGAGTCGCGCTTTGAATATATGAAAGCTAATCCCGAAATTGATTTAATTGAAGGCGGATGGGAAATCGAAGAAGAGTTCTTCGTTGCCGACTTTTTTAAACCAGGGGAAAAAATTAGCATTCGAGAATGTGTTGTAGGCGGAACATTTTTCGGCAAAAGAAAAGTATTCTGGGAAGTGAAGGGATTTAATAATGTTCATTATGGAGAAGATGCAGAATTGTGGTCTAGGGCTGAAAAAATATTTAAAACTCAAAGAATCAAAGAACCAGAAACATATATTTATACTAGGTCGGATACTAGCACTACTAAGATTTTTATAGATAAAATATCTTAAATTTGGCTAAATACTTAGTATGAAAAATATATTTCATTGGTGTACTGGTTATAAGTGGCAAAGTTCATTCTTCGGAATTGTTCTGAGTGTCTGTCTATTATTTTTATTTGGTTGTCAAAGTACAATACCAAAAAATGATGGTGTAATTCATCTGACACTATGGCAAAGCATTAATCCACCTGCTAATCGGGGTGCTTTTCAAAATCTAGTAGATAAATTTAATCAGACTCATCCTGATATTTATGTAGATTCTATATATGCAGGTCAAATAGACCAATTATTACCGAAAATCTTAACAGCAGTTGTTGGCAATTCGCCTCCAGATATCTTGTCTTTCTATCCTCAAATTACAGGTCAGTTTGTAGAATTAGATGCAATTCGCCCTGTGGATGATTGGCTAGCAAAATTGCCACAAAAGTCGGAAATTTTTCCTAGTTTATTTGAGGAATTGGAATTTAACGGCCACATTTGGTCAGTTCCTCTGACTACTGCTAACATGGGCATTTTTTACCGTCCTAAACTTTTTGAAGCCGCAGGAATTAAAGAAACACCTAAGACTTGGGATGAATTGAGGGAAGTTGCCAAAAAATTAACTATAGACCGCAATGGTGACAATCGACCGGAACAGTATGGCATGTTATTGCCTTTAGGTAAGGCGGAATGGACTGTTTTTAGTTGGTTTCCGTTTTTGTTAAGTGCTAAAGGAGAGATTGTCACCAATAATCGCCCAAATTTGACGAATCCGGGAGCGATCGCTGCCTTAAAATTTTGGCAAACCCTATTAAAAGATGGTTCGGCAACTCTTTCTCCGCCAGAACGAGGTTATGAGGAAGATGCTTTTATTTCAGGTCGTGTGGCGATGCAAATTACAGGGCCTTGGACTTATATCATGAAGTCTGATGTTGATTATAAAGTATTTCCCATACCTGCAAATGTCCAGCAAGCCTCAGTTAAAGGTAGTGGAAATTTGTTTTTGATGAAAACTACATCCGAAAAAGAACAAGCTGCACTTAAATTTTTTGAGTACGTGATGAGTGAAGAATTCCAAACAGAATGGAGTATTAAATCGGGTTTTTTACCAACAAATATTAAATCAGCCCAAAGTCAAGCTTATCAAGAATATCTGAAGCAAAAACCTGTAATGAAAACTTTTCTTGACTTGATGCCTATATCAGGTAATAGACCTATTATTCCTGGTTATAGTCGTTTGTCTGATGCTCTTGGTAGAGCAATTGAAGCGACTGTGCTAGGTGCATCTCCAGAAACAGCACTCGCAAAAGCCCAAGCAAACCTCGATTCAATTTGGGATTCTTTACAACCTAGATGAAATCTACAATCCTGCCACCACCCCTCAAGCCTGGTGACTTACTACGAGTCATTGCTCCTAGTGGTGCTTTACGAGAATTTGAGGCGTTTGAGCGAAGTATAGAAATTTGGCGATCGCGTGGCTACAAAATTCAAATATGCCCCAAGATAAATGACAAATGGGGATATTTAGCGGGTAACGATGAAAACCGAAGCAACCAGCTTGCAACAGCATGGCAAGATCCAGATTGTCGCGGTATTCTCTGCGCCAGAGGTGGTTTCGGTAGCACCCGCATTTTAGAAAATTGGCATTGGCAAAATAATTCAGAACCTCCCAAGTGGTTGATTGGCTTTTCTGACATCACTGCGCTGTTATGGAGCCTTTATAACGCAGGCATTTCCGGCGTTCACGGCCCCGTGCTGACAACCCTTGTTGATGAGCCAGATTGGTCAATCGAGCGATTGTTTGATTTGGTGGAAGGTCGTTCTGTTGCTGCTATTAAAGGTTTTGGCTGGGGTGGTGGAATTGCAAGTGGCGTTTTGCTACCAGGAAACTTGACAGTTGCAACTCATCTTTTAAGTACGCCAATTCAACCAAATTTCAATGGCGCGATTTTAGCACTGGAGGATGTCACAGAAGCGCCCTATCGCATCGATAGAATGCTTACACAGTGGCGTTTAAGTGGTGTATTAGCAAAGGTTCGTGGCATAGCTTTAGGCGGTTTTACTCGGTGTGAAGCGCCGCCAAACGTGCCTAGCTTTAGTGTTGAAGAAGTATTGCGCGATCGCTTTGCTGATTTGGGGATTCCTGTAGTCTCTGATTTGCCCTTTGGTCACAATAGCCCTAACGCAGCCTTACCTGTGGGCGTACAAGCAACTTTGGATGGGGATGCAGGGATATTGGCGATCGATGATTGAGAAATATCACACCATAACACGTGGTGAATTGAGGGTTGAAATCTAAACGCAAAGGGGCGCAGGGGTAAACGCAAAGGAACGCGGAGAAATCGCTAGGAATTAATCAAATGTTGTACTTAGCTAGCTCATTCTCAATTCTGACAAAAACCTTATCGAGGAATTTAACTTTGGCGGGGTAAATTTCTTTTCAAAGTACACAAGCCAATTGCTGGTATCGCTCCGAGAATGATTGCTGTAAATGCTTGTCCACTCCAATACAATATAAAATTACGATTTGCTTCGGGAATGAGATTTTGGATAAGAAAAAGTAACCAAACCAAAATAGTAATTAAGAAGAAAGAAATAGAAGGTAAAAAATTCCACCACCAAGCACTTGCTGTATATTTTCTTAATACCAGCCATTGGCAAATGCCTAGCCAAATGCCAGAAATAATATAGGCGATCGCAGATAGAAACCCCAAAATAAAAATCTGTTCTGGCGATAAAGTTTCATTGAACGATGAGGCAAAAGATGAAATATAGTTAATCCAAGCTGTAGAAACACCGTTAGCAATTAACCAACCAACACTAGTAGCAAATATCCATTGCCAACCAGGTAAATATCGGTAAATAACAATGGCTTGGTCGGCGGCAAAAATCAGCGCAAACACAACGTTACTCAAGCATCTAACCACAATGCTCCAGGTTTGCGGCTCTAGCGATAAATTTTGGAGAATCAGTTTCTCTAGCGCGATACTAGCAACGCCACCCACAACCCATCCGATTAGAGTCATTAAAGTAAACTGAAAAAAGAATTTCTGTCGCTGCGATCGCGGAATCAAAAATTTTCCTGGGTTAAGCTCGTTATTAACAGATGTAATGCCATCGGGACTGTTGGAGTCAGTTTGCATAAGAAATTAGGGGAGTGGGGAGTAGGGAGTGGGGAGTAGGAGAGATGAGGGAGACAAGGAGAGAAGTCTGAGCGGAGGTTTCCTCCGATCGGAACTTCGGGAAGATAACCAATGCCCTGTTTAGCCCATACCCTGCTTGCCCAATTCAATATCGATTCTTGTTTTATCCTATTTCTGAGTCTCAGTCCCTAATCCCCTTATCTCTCCCATGCCCTACTCTCTACTTCGTCAATAAAATTTTGTAAATTATTTACAAAAATAAGTCCCTAATCCCCTTATCTTCCCTACTCCCCACTCCCTATTCTCCACTCCCCTTTTATTCTGAAAAAGCGCAATCTCAGAATGATAAGCTAAACAATGGCATAAAAAAGTGACTTAGGATGAAGTGATAAATGGGCGTTTCGTTAACAACTCCTCATCTCTTACGTGCTGCTCGTGGTGAAGTAGTAGATCGTCCCCCTGTATGGATGATGCGACAAGCGGGACGATATATGAAAGCATATCGAGATTTAAGAGAAAAGTATCCTTCGTTTCGCGATCGCTCGGAAATTCCAGAAGTCGCAATTGAAGTTTCCTTGCAACCTTGGAGAGCCTTCCAGCCAGATGGAGTAATTTTATTTTCTGATATTGTCACCCCATTACCTGGTTTGGGCATTGATATGGACATTGCCGAAGGTAAAGGGCCAATCATTCACTCGCCTCTCCGCACTCAAGAGCAAATTGAGAACCTGCGTCCCCTAGAACCAGAAGCAGCTCTACCTTTTATCAAAACAATTTTGCAGGCGCTACGCTCTGAAGTTGGCGATAAATCAACGGTATTGGGTTTTGTGGGTGCGCCGTGGACGTTAGCTGCTTACGCGGTGGAAGGAAAAGGTTCTAAAACCTATTCCATCATCAAAAATATGGCATTTTCTGACCCGACGATTTTGCATCAATTGTTAACAAAATTAGCAGATGCGATCGCCATCTATGCCCGCTATCAAATTGACTCTGGCGCTCAAGTTGTCCAAATGTTCGATTCTTGGGCGGGTCAATTAAGCCCCCAAGATTATGACACCTTTGCTTTGCCTTATCAGCAGAGAGTTTTCCAGCAAGTTAAGCAAACCCACCCCGATACACCGTTGATTTTGCTAGTTAGCGGTAGTGCAGGCGTGTTGGAAAGAATGGGCAAATCTGGCGCAGATATCGTTACTGTAGACTGGGCAGTGGATATGGCAGATGCACGGGCAAGATTGGGCAAACAAATCAAAGTCCAAGGAAACCTTGACCCAGGCGTGTTATTTGGCTCTAAGGAATTTATCCGCGATCGTATTTATGATACCGTTCGCAAAGCCGGCAATTGGGGTCACATTCTCAATCTCGGTCACGGCGTTTTACCAGAAACTCCAGAAGAAAATGTCGCTTTCTTCTTTGAAACTGCAAAGCAACTGAATTTAGCAGCAGTTACGCCTTAGGAGCTATTCAATTTTGGATTTTGAATTTTGGATTTTGGATTGTAGAAAAAATCCAAAATCTAAAATCTAAAATCCAAAATTTACAAAGCTGATTCGGAACTTTTAACTTTATAATTAAATCTTGATTTTTAACTCCTAACTTTTTATAAATTATTTATGAGCCAGAAACGGATTTTTGTAACTGGTGCAAGTGGTTGTATAGGTCATTATTTAACAGAAGCCTTAATTCAAGAAACAGATTACGAATTGTTTCTGCTAGTTAGAAACCCCACTAAACTACAAATTGATACTCAAGCACGTCCAGGAATAAATGTTTTGCAAGGTGATATGCAAAACATTAGCCAATTTGCCGATTTATTATCAACAATTGATACAGCAGTACTCACAGCTACAGCTTGGGGTGGCGACCAGACATTTGATATTAATGTTAACAAAACTATAGAGTTGATGAAGCTGCTAGATCCAAATAAATGCCAACAGGTAATTTATTTTTCCACAGCTAGCGTTTTGGATAACCACAATCAACCATTAAAAGAAGCGGGAGAAATCGGTACAGATTATATCCGTTCTAAATATGAGTGCTTACATCAAAAAGAAAAATTAGAAATAGCTCACAAAATCACCACGGTTTTTCCAACTATAGTTTTGGGTGGTGATGCTAATAAACCCTATTCTGCTGTCACATCTGGTATTAGAGAAGTTACCAAATATATTAATTTGATTCGCTTTTTGAATGCAGATGGTAGTTTTCATTTTATCCACGGGCGAGACATTGCAACTGTAGTGCGATATTTAATAGAACATTCTCCTCAAAAGGATGAACCACATCAGTTTGTTTTAGGTCAAGCAAAATTAACTGCTAATCAAGCAGTGGAACAAGTTTGCGCTTATTTTGGCAAAAAGATTTACTTTCGTATTCCCGTATCTATAGCTTTAGCAAATTTGATTATTGTTTTGTTCCGTATTCGCATGGCTGCTTGGGATAGGTTTTGTATGAATTATCGACATTTTACTTATGAAAATGCAGTTAATCCTAGCAGTTTTGGGTTATCAAATTACTGTGCAACCATGAGTGATGTTTTGAAATTAAGTTGAGGCTAGGCAAACAATAGTATAAGAGCTTTAATTTGTTTGTATGACAACAGTCTGAGACTGTTTGGCAGTGTTCACTGTCAGGTCTAAATCTATATACTTCATTGCTCAGGAGTTTATATTTATGGCAGCGTTCCTGAAATCTATGGGATTAATTTTAGCCTTGCTAGCTGTTATCGCGGCATTAATTGTCATTCCAGCCGCACAATTTGGAGTCGCAGGAAATTGGAGAGTAGTTTTTTAATCAATCAGCTATTTTGTTTTCTTTTTAGGAACTGTTTGGCGAGTTGTTCGATACGGTCAGCTAGCGAGTCGTCAAGAAGATCGCCAAGTTCGAGCTACTTCTGGACGTGTAGCTTCGCTGATTACTATTGTTGGTTTACTGAGCGTACACTGGATAAGTTTATACACCTTTTCACAGCAAAAGGAGATATCAGATATAGCCGTTGATAGAAGTTTAACTGTGACTGGAATAATCTTGATTTGTGCTGCAATTATTGTTAGTCAAGTTGCTATCAAAACTTTAGGAAAATTCTTTGACCGTCTTACAATTAAATCAGATCATCGGTTAGTTACTGACGGTATCTACAGTTTAATTAGACATCCCATATACACGAGTTACATACTTTTGTTTCTTGGCTTTTGCATTATGTTACAAAGCTTATGGGGTTCTGGGCTATTGTTAATGGTCTGTGTTGTTTGGTTTGGTAACCGAATTGCAATTGAAGAGCAAATGTTAGAAGAACGGTTCGGTGAAGAATATCAGTCTTATTCTCAGCAAACCAAGCGTTTATTTCCATATATTTATTAGTATCCAGCTCCATAATATTGCCTTGAACTGAACAGTTTCCCTGAGTCTATTGAGAACTTGCTTCAGGGATTCGTATAATTGTGGCAGAAAAGTTACCATTCCGTATTTAGGGAATTTCAAGAAATAAATTATTCAATCTTGTGGGGTAAGCTCTCTAGCCCGCCCAGTTCACAGGAAGGGCTAGACGTCCATCGTACAATAAATATTGGGATATTTTATTATTTAAGAGTCTCTTACTAAGCGATCGCTAATTAGCATTTAACTATTTTTTAGTATTTAAACATAGCTTAATTTTTTTATCAATATATTGTTTCTAAATTAATTCGCATCAAATATCCACACCTTAACATATTGTTAAAAATTTATTTTTAAACACAGCTTAATCTCATATTTATCCGTTGTTAAATAAATTTTAACCATAAGAAATGTACCCTAATTAAGGTTTTGATTACAGCAGTAAAATATTCCTTTAATTCAGAGGTAATATGATTTTTTCGGCCGCCATATTGAATCGTGTCGTTGCTACTTCATTGGTGACAACTTCTGTTGCACTTAGTCCAATGTTTGGGGCGATCGCACAAGCTGAAACCCTCAATGGTGCAGGAGCAACTTTTCCGGCTCCACTTTACGAACGGTATGCTCGTGAAGTTAAGAAGAAATATCCAGACTTGAAAATTAACTATCAAGCAATTGGTAGTGGCGGCGGTATTCGTCAAGTTACTGCTGGAACTGTTGACTTTGGTGGTAGCGATGCTGCAATGAAAGATGATGAAATCGCTAAAGTTAAAAACGGTGTCATCTTAGTACCCACAGCAGGTGGTGCCGTTTCTGTGGTTTATAACATTCCAGGTGTTAGCAATCTTAAATTATCTCGCTCTACACTACCAGCAATTTTTGCAGGCCAAATTACCAATTGGAATGATGCAAAAATTAAAGCTGATAATCCTGGTGTAAATCTTCCAAATCAACCAATTAAATTTGTTGTTCGCGCCGATGGTAGCGGCACAACTTTCATTTTTACTAACCATCTGAGTACAATCAATGGTTATTTTAAAGGCAGAGTTGGAGCTAGTACTACACCAAAATGGACTCTACCAAACGTCCTTAAAGGCAAAGGCAATCCCGGTGTTGCAGCTTTGGTAGCTCGCACTCCTGGTTCTATTGGTTATGTTGAATATGCATACGCTCTCAAAAATAACCTGAAATCAGCACAAATTCAAAATAAGCAAGGAGAATTTGTTGCTCCTTCTTTGCAGTCTGCAAATGCAGCTTTAGCTACTGTGAATTTTCCTCAGAACTATCGCGTTTTTGTAGGAGATCCATCACAAGGTTATCCTATTGTTGGTCTGACTTGGATAATGGTTTACAAACAGTATGCTAATGCTTCCAAGTCTGATGCAATCAAGAAATGGATAAATTGGGTATTGAAAGACGGTCAACAATATAATGATGACCTCAACTACACCAAGATTCCATCTGAGGTAGCAAACCGAGTACTTGAAACAGTAAATAGCAATGTGAAACCTTAATTGCTAATCTCTTGTAATAACCCAGGAATCAGAATAGTTAAAAATCAGGAGAAAATGGATAAATGAGTATAATCCTCATACTATACTCTTCATAAATTCTGATTTCTGATAGTTAATGTTATTCGTAAATCTCGTTTCCAGGTACAACCTGGAAATGATTTTTATTTTGAATTTTTAATTTTGAATTGGTTTATCTGTCATGGCAAATTCATGGAAACCAGGCGGCAATAATTCATCAGATAAATCAGATTTAGACGATGAAAGTTTGGATTTGACAGCTATTAGTGGTAGAAATTTCTGGTTTGACCGAGGATTTACACGGTTAGTTTACTTTTTTGCTCTGGTTACGTTTGCAGTCTTATTTTTAATGACTTGGGTAATTTATAAAGAAGCTCTACCAGCGGTTAAACAGTTTGGAGTAGGATTTTTCTGGGGTCAAGATTGGGATGCAGGTAATGGAATTTTTGGTGCGTTACCTTATATTTATGGGACTTTAGTAAGTAGTGCGATCGCTATTTTATTAGCTGTACCAGTAGGAATAGCTGTCGCTTTAGTAACCAGCGAAAATTTTTTACCTGAATCTGTACGAACAACATTAGCATTCGTTGTAGAATTAATCGCAGCAATTCCCAGCGTGATTATTGGCTTGTGGGGTATTTTTGTATTTATTCCAGTTTTAGAACCTGTAGAAAAATGGCTAGGTAGCACTTTGAAAGTGATACCGCTATTTAATACACAAGACCCTGTTGGCACAAATATGTTAACTGCTGGAATTATTCTAGGCATCATGATTTTGCCAACAATGGCAGCAATTACTCGTGATGTATTGCTAGCTATACCTAAAGAATTGCGTAGTGCATCTATGGCTTTAGGTGGTACTCGTTGGGAAACAATTTTTCGAGTCTTGCTACCAGCTGGATTTTCGGGAATAGTTAGTGCAGCAATGCTGGCTTTAGGACGTGCTTTAGGCGAAACAATGGCTGTGACTATGGTAATTGGTAACTCTGCCCAAATTAGTGCTTCTTTACTCGATCCAGCTTATACAATTCCCTCTGTATTAGCTAATGAATTTGCTGAAGCCGAACCAGGATTACATATTGGTGCTTTAAGCTATTTGGGATTAATTTTGTTTGGCTTGACTTTAGCTGTAAATATTGGTGCTGTCTTATTAGTCAGATGGTTTGGCAGAAAAAATAAATAAATCAGAATTCAGAATTCAGAAGTCAGAATCCAGAATTAAGAAATATGATTATTAATTTATTATTTGTAATTACTACAAGATAAATCTTTTTTTATCAACTAAAATTTGAAAAAGATATGAGTGTTTACATTGAGCCAGAAAATGATGAATCTATAACGAAAGAATTGTGCAGCCCTCTACCAAAAGAGCGAGTCATATTTACTTATTTGATGAATGCGATCGCCTTTAGTTTGACAGGTCTAGCACTCATTCCTTTACTATCAATTTTATGGGAAATTTTCGTCCGCGGCATATCTGGAATTAAACCGGAAATTTTTCTCAATCCAGTTATTGATAATGGCTTCGGTAATGCTATTCTCGGAACGATAATTATAGTAACCATTGGTACTATTTTAAGCATTCCCACAGGCATAATGACAGGAATTTTTTTGGCAGAATTTGGTCAAACTAATCCAATTGCTAATATCGTTCGTTTTATCGCTAGCATTCTCACAGGCGTGCCTTCAATTGTTGTAGGAATATTTGCTTACGGTATAATTGTTTTAACAACTAAAGGATTTAGTGCGATCGCAGGTGGTTTTGCCTTAGCTGTAATTATGCTACCAGTGATTGTCTTAACTACAGAAGAGTCCTTAAAATTGATTCCTGCATCTCAACGCCTTGCCTCTGCTGCTTTAGGTGGAACTCGCTTTCAAACTACTTTTCGCATCGTTGTAACCTCTGCAATTCCTGGAATTGCGACAGGCGTTTTATTAGCTGTGGCTCGTGCTGCTGGTGAAACAGCACCCTTAATTTTTACTGCTTTATTTAGTTTAGATTGGTCAGAAAATTTGTTAAGTCCAACAGCTTCCTTACCAGTATTAATTTTTAATCTCTACAACGACCCAGATCCAGAAAAAAATCAATTAGTATGGACGACTTCGATAATTCTATTGGGCTTAATTTTATGTGTCAGCATTGTTTCTCGCTTAATTATTAGGCAGAGAAGAATTAAATAAACAAAACCCTATTTTGATAAATTTTTATTTCGCATCTGGGCAATTTATGAATAACTTAATTCCAGCTATCAAAGTAAAAAATATCAGTTTTTACTATGGCACAATCAAAGCGATAGACAAGATATCAATAGATATTTATCGAAACCATGTAACAGCAATTATCGGCCCTAGTGGTTGCGGCAAATCTACCTTCATCAAAATTTTGAATCGGATTAGCGAATTAGAAGGCCTTGTAAAAGTTGAAGGCGAAGTAGAATTTTTTGGCCAAAATATATACGCTCCTCGTGTCAACACCAATCGATTACGCCGCCAAATTGGGATGGTGTTCCAAAAACCGAATCCTTTTCCCTTTAGCATTTACGAAAATGTTGCTTACGGGATGAGAATAGCGGGTAGGTATCCAAAAGTAGAACTAGATGAAATTGTTGAGTCTGCTCTCAAAAGCGCTGCTCTTTGGGATGAAGTGAAAGATAAGCTAGATAAATCTGCTTTAGGGCTTTCTGGCGGTCAACAGCAGAGATTGTGTATTGCGCGTGCTTTAGCAGTCAAGCCAAAAGTTCTGCTGATGGATGAGCCTTGTTCGGCTCTTGACCCCATCGCGACGATGAAAGTTGAGGAACTAATCCATAATTTGCGATCTCAGTTGACGATCGCGATCGTTACTCACAACATGCAGCAAGCTGCTCGCGTCTCCGATTTTACCGCTTTCTTCAGCACCGATGAAAGCCGCATCGGTCAAATGATTGAATTCGGTGCTACAGAGCAAATTTTTAACAGCCCACTCGACCCCCGCACCCGCGACTACGTTTCAGGACGTTTCGGTTAAATGGTCATTGGTCAAAAGCCTTTGGGTAGGGAAAAGGAGGGATCTTCCCTTTCCCCCTTCCCAATTCTTTGAACAATGATTTTTGCGACGTAACTTAATATAAACATTTACTAGGAGCGTATTTGCTATTCATTTACCAGATACTTAGGTAATTTCTATGAAGATTTTCTTTTAGGGGTAACATAGTGAAACAGCACAGCTGATTTGTACTATCTTCTTAGTCAAGTTCTGTTTCACACGTTTTGGGAATATGAGTAAACTAATTCCAGCCATCAGAGTCAAAAACTTCAGCTTTTATTACGAAACTCAAAAGATAGTTGAAGGCGTGTCAATGGATATTTATGAAAACCAAGTCACGGCAATTATTGGTTCTAGTGGTTGTGGCAAGTCTACTTTTCTGAAATCGTTAAATCGCATGAGTGAATTAGAGGCAGAAGTAAAGGTTGAAGGAAAAGTAGAATTTTTTGGACAAAATATTTATGAGCGTCGTGTCAATTTAAGTAGGTTACGTCGCCAAATTAGTATGGTTTTTCCCAAGCCGAATCTTTTCCCCATGAGCGTTTATGATAATGTTGCTTATGGGGTGAAATTGGTTGGATGGCATCCGAAAATAGAATTAGATGTGATTGTTGAATCTGCCATTAAAGCTGCCGATCTTTGGGATGAACTGAAAAATAAGCTGCACAAATCTGCTTTAGAACTTTCTGGCGGACAACAACAAAGATTATGTATTGCCCGTGCTTTAGCAGTTAAACCAAAAGTTTTGTTAATGGATGAACCTTGTTGCGGTCTCGATCCTATAAGTAGTATGCAGGTTGAGAATTTGATCCAAAACTTGCGCTCTGAATTGACAATTGTTATTGTTTCTCATAACTTGCAGCAAGTTACTCGACTATCTGATTTTACGGCTTTCTTTTACAGTATTGAAAATCGTGTTACTCAAATGATCGAATTTGGTACTACAAATAAGATTTTTACTAGCCCCATTGATTCCCGTACCCGCGATTACGTTTTTGCTCGTGTCATTTGAAATTTTTTTGACAGCAGAATTCAGAATGGGCTACGTACCGATACGCTAACAAAAGTTAAACAGACTTAATACCAGGTTTTTATACATAGTTTGTATACTTTCGTGAACTTGAAATTCCCTCTAAATTTTGGCTATTGAGAGGGCGATCGCATAATATAACTAGTAATTAAGGCTGGAATATAATTTCTGGACTCAGTAAGTTTTTTGTGTTGAGCAATACTAATCTAAGTTGACAGTATTTTTTATACTATATACTGAAGTGAAATATCTGCTTTAGACCACCTAAAGAAAAAATGAAATGTCCTCGGTGCGACTCTACTTCATATCGTAAAAATGGCCGTCGGAATCAGAAGCAAAATTACCTCTGCAAAAGCTGTGGTAAGCAATTCCTTGAGCCTACATTTTCTCGTTTGCTGGAAACTGATTTGATTTTTAACAGTAACGGTCACAGTAAAGTAACTCCAGTTGAATCTACAGAAATTCCTTTCGCCAAAAAAATATCGGAAGAAGATTTTAGGGAAAAAAGTCTTAATTCTTTTAGTTTTTTAGCTGAAGAATTGTTGCAAATATTATTATCACCTGATTGGCTAGAATCTGATGCTTTCAGTCAGTTATTGCAAAAAATTCAGCAAAAACAAGAAATTAAACATCAAGCAGAACCAGGAATTTCTCTTTTACTTTTAGATGCAGAAAATTTAAAGCTAGATATTAATTCAGAATTATTTTTAGCGAGTATATGTGAATATCCTCTCCAAGTTAAATTAGCATTTGCTAACTGGAAAAACCCAAGTATTGGCAAGCAAGATATCGAACTATATAACCGCGGCTATCAACTTGTTCATGTGCCTGGAGGTAAGGATAGTGCGGATGCAAAAATGATTGCATTTGGCGCTTGTGTCTTACGGTCTTATCCAACAGTTAAAGAAATTTTGGTTTGTTCTGGCGATGGAATTTTAATTCACCTTTGCAACGAACTCCAAAACCAGGGATTATCTGTTCATTGGGTACGCAGACAAGGACAAAGCTTGCATATAGAAAATCGAAATACCGGCAATTTAACTCATTATTCCATAGCAATGGCGAGAGAAGTTCCATCATTGGAACAAGTAGTTGAACAAATACAAGATTTAATTAAAAACGAACAAAACTCAATCGCTGCTCGATTAAATAGTTTAGCGACTATTGCCACTTTATTTGAAGAAAGATGCAACCTCGATACTACTCATACTCAAAAGCAACCAGTAATTGAAGAGATGATTTTTCTTCCAGAACAAGCATCTACAAGTTTACTCAAAGAAGAACAAAAAAAATTAGCTCATATTTGCGATAAACAAACATTAGATAATTTTTTATTAAAAATAATTCAAGATATACAAATCAATTCTCCCAAAACTATATTATCTGTGTCCAAATTAGGTACAGAAATTCAGAAAATAACCGGAGAATCTCCTAATTCAATTGTCAAAAAATTAAAGCTAGCTTCTAATTTTACTAAATATTTACAATCATCCTCCGCGTTTAAATTAAAAGCAAGCGGAAAGGAATATGAGGTAATGCCGCTATTCTTTGAGTAAATACTTTCTCAATATCTAAGTAGGCAGACATAATTAAATGTAAAATCCAAAAGGGCAAAACCTTTTATTATTGAGGGTTTTACCTCCTGCCTTCTACTTCTCACAACTTGAGTCCATAATTCAGTATTATGTGAAAAGATGTAAAGAAATGTAAATATTAAAATGCAAGATAAAGTCGCTGTTATTGTCGGTGCTACTGGTGGTATTGGTTCGGTCTTAACGCACAAACTGGCGTCTGCTGGAGTACGGTTGGTATTAGCTGCTAGAGATGCAACTCGTTTAACCACACTAGCTGCTAATTTACCAGGACAAGTTTTAACCGTTCCTACCGATATTACCGATCCTCAACAAGTAGACACTTTAATCGAAAAAACTATTGCTGAGTTTGGCCAAATCGATATTTTAGTGAATGCTGCGGGTGCTGGTATCCTCAAGCCTTACAATAGCTTGGAACCTGCCGATTTAGACAAGATGCTAGATGTGAATTTAAAAGGCAGTTTTTACACTACTCAGGCGGCTGCTGAAGAGATGCAAAAGCGTAAATCTGGTCACATCTGTAACGTGGTAGGAATTCTCGGCAAACATTCTATGGCGATGGCGGCAGCTTATTCTGCTTCTAAATTTGGTGTTGTTGGTTTTAGCAAGTGCATGGCAGAAGAACTCAAGCGCTTTGGCATCAAGTTCACGCTATTCTACTTTGGTGGGGTAGATTCTCCATTTTGGGATAATGTGAACTTAAAAGTAGATCGGAAAAAAATGCTCAGTGCTGAAACTGCTGCCAATGCGATTTTCTTTGCTCTTTCTGCCGAACCGCAAGCTGTGCCAATGGAAATTAACATTCAACCTGATAGTCATTTGTTTTTTTAGGACTGGAGAGATTGTAGTTCGCCTACAGAATTCTGGCCTGGGAAAGACCTGAAAATTTAGCAAAAAAGGCAAAATCTAGAGATATATAAGCTGATATGCTGGATTTTCAGTAACTATGAATATCGATCGCGTTCATTTCTATGTAGAAGACGCCAAAACATGGCGTGATTGGTTTGTACACCATCTTGGTTTTCAAGCAGTACCCAGTCGCACTAGTTCTTTTCACACTTGCACAGAAGTAGTCAAAAGTGGTGACGTCTGCTTTTGGCTGTCTTCACCACTGTTACCCACAAGTCCGGTGGCTGAGTTTCTGCGTCAATATCCACCTGGTGTAGCCGATATTGCTTTTGCTGTGGAAGACGTAGAAGCAGCGATCGCACATGCTAAAATGCACGATGCCACAATCCTACAACCCATCCAGCAAGAGAATTTAGGTGCAACATCCCTTAAGTGGAGCAAAATTGCCGCTTGGGGTGGACTGACTCATACGCTGATAGAAAGGCACTGTGCAAAAGTAGGAGAGAATACGGTAAAAGAATTCTCCGTGTCCCCGCGTCCTCGTGTCCCCGCGTCCTCTTCAATTACTGCCATAGATCACATCGTACTCAACGTAGAAATTGGCGATTTAGAACGTGCTGTTGCTTGGTACGAAAACATCCTCGATTTTAAACCCCAGCAGGTATTTAAAATTAAAACCGATCGCTCTGCTTTACACAGCCAAGTCATGGTTTCGCGTAACGGTAACGTACAATTGCCAATTAACGAACCAGCTTCTAGCAATTCCCAAATTCAAGAATTTCTCGATGTTAACCGCGGGCCAGGAATTCAACATATCGCTTTGCGAACAACTAATCTGGTGAGTGCGATCGCTAAATTTCGTGCCAGTGGTTTATCCTTACTCTCAGTTCCTCAAAGCTATTACACTCAGCTAAAACAGCGTCCCGGATTTCCATTATCAGATTTAGAAATTGAAGCGATCGCCCAACAAGAAATTCTTGTAGACTGGCACGAATATACTCCTTTAGAGGGAAGCAATTCTGCACCCTTATTACTGCAAATTTTTACCCAGCCAATATTTGCACAGCCGACATTTTTCTTTGAGTTTATCGAACGCCGTTTTCAAGCTCGAGGTTTTGGGGAAGGCAACTTTCGCGCCTTATTTGAAGCCATTGAAAGCGAACAAATTAAACGCGGTACATTGCAATGATGCCTGAGTACAAAATATCAATTCAAAGTCAGCCAGACTCAAAAGAAGTTGACTTTGTGGACAAGCAACTTCACGAATTTAACGTCAGCAAGATTGGCGATCGCAAAACAGCCACATAACTGCGATAATTTTAAGAAAAATTAACATTGTGTAGCGATGCTAAGACTAATTACTGACTTTGACGGCCCGATTATCGATGTTTCCGAACGCTACTATCAAGTTTATAAATTTTGCTTAGAAAAAACCCGTCGCCCAGGCCAAGATGTACGAGAACTTCCCAAAGCAGAGTTTTGGGAATTCAAGCGCAAGCGCGTTCCCGAAAAACAAATTGCCTTAAATTCTGGCTTAGATGAAGCGCAAGCACAAGAATTTGCACAGCTGCGGCGAAAAACAGTACATACAGAACCTTACTTCGACTATGACGCGCTTGCGCCTGGTGCTGTGGATGCACTGTTAAAAATTCAACAAGCTGGCATTGATTTAGCAGTTATGACCATGCGCCGAGTCCGGGAACTAGATTATGCCTTCAAAAAGCATGATTTAGGCAAATTTTTTCCTGAAAATCGTTGTTATTGCCTGAGTAACGACTACGTTAAAACTCGTGACATCGAAGATAAACCCTTATTAATGAAAAGGGCATTAGAAGAACTACCTCCCGCCGCCGATACCTGGATGGTCGGAGATACAGAAGCAGATATTACAGCTGCAAAAAACTACGGTGTTAAAGCGATCGCTGTGGAATCTGGGATTCGCGATCGTACCCAATTAGAACTTTACCATCCCGACTTAATCGTTAAAGACTTGAGCGCTGCTGTAGATTTAATTCTAGAGCCTCAACGTTTTACTTAGACTCGTCGGAATCGCTCAAAACCTGAGCGTGAAAACTGAATTAACTAAATATTTATATTGAGGCTTGAATGTATAAATTGAGTTAAGTTAGGACGTTAATACCAAACTGACTCGGTGATTTTGTGTCCGCGAAAGCCTCAGACTGTAAGTTTATAACTTTTAATATATCCTCTCAAGATAAGTCCCAACCTAATCAAAATGTACTTAGCTTAAGTAATGTTGCGCCTATAGGTAAAACTTGGGACAAGCACCGAGCCAATGCTGATAAAGTCTTCCAGTATTACGCCAAAGCAGATGAACATTGCTTTCAGCAGTATGCTTGCCGAGTGAAAACATGTTCCGAGTTGCTGGAGTTTCAATTAGTGCCAGAAAAATCGGAAGGTATTCTCAGCTTAAAACTATCAGATGCCCAATTTTGTAGAGTTCGTCACTGTCCAGTTTGTCAGTGGCGGCGATCGCTGATGTGGAAAGCAAAGGCTTACAAAATTCTCCCACAGGTTGTTACTGACTACCCCAAGTACCGTTGGCTGTTTGTCACCTTGACTATAAAGAATTGCCAAATTGAGGAACTTAGGGAAAACTTAGATTCGATAAATAAAGCTTTTAAGCGATTGACTGAATTAAAAGTATGGCCTGCAAAAGGTTGGGTGAAGTCCATAGAAGTGACTAAAGCTAAAAATGGAATATCGGCACATCCGCATTTACATATTTTGGCGATGGTACCGCCTTCGTATTTCAGTCATGGTTATTTATCTCATACCAAATGGGTAGCGTTATGGCAGCAGTGTTTACGGATTGATTACCAGCCAGTTATTCATATTAGCGCGATCGCTAAACATCATAATCCCTCAATACTTATTCCAGAAATTCTCAAGTATCAAGTGAAAGAGTCAGATTTGGTAGGTGATAGAGAATGGTTTTTAGAGTTAACCCGTCAGCTACATAAAACCAGAGCGATCGCTGTTGGGGGTATACTCAGGCAGTATATGCGCGAATTAGAGGAGAAAAACCAAGACCTCATTAATGAAAGTGAAAAGACAGATGAGGTGAACGGGGAAAGTTTGTTTTTTAGATGGGAGCGCAAGTTACAAAGATTTAATTATAGAGTGACATCAGCGATACAATAACAGCCCCATAATCCTTACATCAAAAGGATTACATAAATTCAGAACTGTAGAGACTGTGGCTTAATCCGGCGAAAAGACAAAGACCAGCGGTCAGATGCAACCGGAAGTAGTTCATGGAGAATATTAGAATTAAACTTGATAACCTGACCATCTGTAAGGTGATATTCGTGATTATCAATGCGGAAATTAGCACTTCCAATATTGACTAATGCTACCAGAGGTTCAAAAACGGAATGGTCACGATGTTCTATCATGCCGCCGCCTGGACGATAATGGCAGAGTAAGGCACAATTCCATCCTGGAAGAATGCGATCGCCAAGTCGATTAACCATCTCATCCCAATGTCCTTTCTTAATTACCGCAGGGTGTACTAGTATTACCTCGTATCCAAACCATTTGTGAGTTCGACCAAAAGTAATCTCACTAGAAGCCATTGACTTCATGCTAAATTGATGATTACACCAGTCATGAAGACTTTGAAGATCGCAACCAAAGTCTTCAATGTTATTGAAATTCATAATTAACTCCTAAAAATCAAAAACTCTTCAACCCAAAATGAACAAAAAAAGGAAGTCCTATCGACTCAACCACGAAAAAACTAGATTTCCTCACATTTCTAAGGTGTTAGTCGGTTCAATTTTCGCTACAACACGAAGTGTTTAAGAAAAATATTTAAAGACGTATTGACACCACAACTATTGGAGTAAAACTCTTTATTTTTTCTTTTTTTTTAGGCGTTAGCCTATTCTTTCTCTAAATCAAAAAACACAAAAAATAAATACCAGTCGCCCGAAAAACAGATGACTGGTATTCATAAATTGCCTTTACTTGAAACTAGTAAACGGCTTCGAGGCTCAAGCCAAAGGGCTAAAGTAATAAATTAGAATTTTCACATATACTTTTAAAATACTGTGATATGCAAATTAGTTTCACTCAAAATTAGTAAATAACTTAATTAAATTTTAACTAGCCAGGGAAAAAGCTTCTGCAACAGCTTTTGGTAATTCAATCAATACGAAATAATTGCTAGGGTATAAATAGTCTTCACCTGATTCATCAATCACTCTAATCATTCGGTGCTTACCAGCATCAGAATCAGGAACAGTCTGGTAAATTTTCCGAATTTCTAAAGAAGCAGGATAATCTTTGTTGCTAATGCAAACAACATATTGAGTTTCTGTGTTCGCTGACTGCATAACGACTCCTATAGAAAGCGTTTTATTTTAATTTCTTTCTTACCAATTCCGTGGGCTTCATACCAGTGTAACTCAGCTTCATAAATGCTTTCGTCGTCTAAGCTAATGGTTGCAAAACCTTTAAGTTTCCGCCACCTTCCTGAACCATAAGTTTTACGCAAGCGTTCAAGTTCACGAATGGAGTTACTAACAGCAATTGTTTCAATATTGGTGATGTCTCCGATAATTTCAAAATTCAAGTAAGGATTACTCCTAGTAAGTATTGCGACAAATAGCTTTTAACCACGACCCGTCCCCAACCTTTGACTAACTAACTCAGCCGCTAAATCTATCGCTGCTTTCATACTCGTAGCATCAGCAATTCCGTTACCTGCAATATCAAATGCTGTTCCATGATCTGGTGAAGTGCGTACAAAAGGAAGACCGATAGAAGTATTAACTGCTCTATCAAACGCCATCAATTTCACAGGAATTAAGCCTTGGTCGTGGTAAAGTGCCAGGTAAGCATCAGCCGGATTTTGAATCTGAGAATTTCCATACCAAGCTTGACCGGGTTTAACCCACATCGTATCTGGCGGTATCGGCCCGTCTAATTGCAATTGTGGCCTGTTTTGGCGCTCTTGCTCTAACCAAGGAATTAACCAATCTGCTTCCTCACGTCCTAATTGTCCCTGTTCGCCACTATGGGGATTTAAACCAGCGATCGCAATTCTCGCTTTCTCTATGCCAAAGTCTTGCTTTAAGCACTCCACCAGCAAATCCAGTTTCTCTGTCAACAACTGCGGTGTCAATATCTCAGGCACTTGACATAAAGGAATATGTGTGGTAGCAAGTAAAGCTCGGAGCGTCCAATGAGTATGAGGCGATCGCGCTACGAATAACATACCAAAGCGCTTGACACCAGACATTTGTGCTAGCAGTTCCGTTTGCCCTGGATAATTATACCCTGCGGCTTTCCAAGCAGATTTAGCGATCGGCCCGGTGACGATAGCATCAAACTTACCAGCCAGTGTTTGAGCGATCGCATATTCCATATAAGCAAAACTAGCCGCACCGCTAGCTGCATTACCTTCTCCTGAGACAATTTGAGCTTTAATTTCTTCCTTCAGCGGCACATCAATTACTGACAACAGATCTGGATTTACTAAAGGTGCTAAATTTTGACTTAAATTTAGCGTGTGATAAGTCTTTGTCAATAAATCTCGGTTACCTACCACAGTAACCTCGTATTTTTGATTTATTTCCGCATCTGTTAAAGCTTTTAAAATCACCTCTGGCCCAATTCCCGCAGGATCTCCCACTGTCAGCGCTAAGCGCGGGCGATTCTGTTGGCCAAAATTTTGTAAACTACCTTGATTATTTGAATACATAAGACTTGTTCGGAATTAAGTAGAATGGCGTAAAAAAATTAAAGTATGTAACGAAAAGTAAAGTTGCCCAAAAAGCTCTTCCCTCCTGCCTTCTGCCCTCTGCCTCCTGCCTTGCCATAACGATAATTTTCAACACCGACCTACTTACCATCCAATTCTCCCTCATCTCCCTTATCTCCCCATCTCCCTTATCCCCTCTCCATAGTAGAGAGATTGCCTCTAAAACCAGTAGGGATTACCTGCTAAAGTAGTTTAGAATTATTTACACAGGTCTAATGCCACAGCAACTATCAAAAAGCTCTGGTAGACCATCTTTACACTGACCAACTTACCATAAGGAGAATCACACCAATGGGCGCCGAAATTTTGAATGCAGCTCTATTGTCCTTCGGTTTAATCTTCGTCGGCTGGGGCTTAGGCGCATTGTTACTAAAAATTCAAGGCGGAGAAGAATAATTGAGTCCTCAGTGTTGAATGCTGAGTTAGGAGTTATAAGAATTCTCCCTATCCCCCTCATCTCCCCCCACTCCCTACTCCCCACTCCCCACTCCCTTTTCACCCCTAACTGAGAAAAAAGCTTGTCCGCCAACCGGACAGCAATTTTCTCATGTTTGCCTCCAATTCAATAGATTTTCTGAAAAAAATGTAAACTTTTGTTTACATAAGATTATTCTGATAAGATTCTTTTCATAAAACATTAAGATATATTACAACCCTCATGACATTATTAATCGTCGGTGCCACTGGCACCTTAGGAAGACAAGTGGCTCGTCGTGCTATCGATGAGGGATATAAAGTACGCTGTCTAGTCCGCAGTACTAAAAAAGCAGCTTTTCTTAAAGAATGGGGTGCAGAACTTGTGTCGGGAAGTTTGCGTTATCCAGACACCCTAGCAGAAGCATTACAAGGAGTCACCCAAGTTATTGATGCCTCAACATCTCGGCCTACAGATTCGCTAAGCATCAAACAAGTAGACTGGGACGGCAAAGTAGCACTGATTCAAGCTGCAAAGGCAGCGGGTGTAGAGCGTTTCATCTTCTTTTCGATTTTAGATGCCGAGAAATACCCAGAAGTGCCACTGATGGAAATTAAGCGGTGTACAGAACTTTTCTTGGCTGAGTCTGGCTTAAATTACACCATCTTGCGGCTAGCTGGTTTTATGCAAGGGTTAATCGGTCAATACGGGATTCCCATTTTAGAAGGACAGCCAGTCTGGGTAACTGGTCAATCTTCTCCCATCGCCTACATGGACACTCAGGATATCGCTAAATTTGCGATTCGAGCATTGAGCGTGCCAGAAACAGAAAACAAAGCTTTTCCAGTAGTAGGTACTCGTGCGTGGAGTGCAGAAGAAATCATTGGTTTGTGCGAACGCTTATCTGGAAAAGAAGCCAGAGTCACACGGATGCCAATAAATTTACTGCGCGCCGTGCGGAACTTCATGCGCTTCTTTCAATGGGGATGGAATGTCGCCGACAGGCTAGCATTTACAGAAGTATTGGCTAGTGGAAAACCGTTAAATGCTTCAATGGATGAAGCTTACAAAGTATTTGGCTTAGATAAAGAACAAACTACAACTCTAGAAAGTTATCTCCAAGAGTACTTCAGCCGAATTATGAAGAAGCTCAAAGAGTTAGACTACGAAAAAAATAAAACTAAAAAGCAGAAATCTAAAAAAAGTCCTTTTAAACAATCTTCAAAAGCCAATAGTCAATAGCCAGTAGACTCTGGAATATAAATATTTGACTCTCAAGTAGCTGGCGCTAATCCTTGCAGCACAGCAGAGGTTTGTAGCTCATTTAGCTAAATTAATGACTACATGACCAAAAATGTGTAACGATTACAGAATACAGAGCATTGCCGAAACCTGGATATTTAAGTGTGCCGAAAGCAGGCATTATCTACAATGACGTTAAACCGATAGCGGGTCGTGTCGCTATCGAGTTAAAAGACAAGCTAACCGCTGCCGGTTGGGATGTGTGTCTCACATCGAGTATCGGTGGCATATTGGGCTACTCTACCCCTGAGAGTCCTGTATGCCACACCCCTTTAGACGGGCTGACACCGCCTGGTTTTGACTCAGAGATGAAATTTGCAGTGGTGTTAGGAGGAGATGGCACTGTTTTAGCAGCATCTCGTCAAGTAGCTCCCTGTGGTATTCCACTGTTAACAGTGAATACCGGCCACATGGGATTTTTGACGGAAGCTTTCCTCAATCAATTGCCTCAAGCATTAGAGCAGGTGATGGCGGGTGAGTATGAAATTGAAGAACGAGCCATGCTCACAGTGCAAGTGCTTCGGGGAGATTCATTACTGTGGGAAGCTCTGTGCTTGAATGAAATGGTGCTACATCGGGAGCCTTTGACTTCTATGTGCCATTTTGAAAT
This sequence comes from Nostoc sp. DedSLP01, assembly GCA_034530875.2. GTDB lineage: Bacteria > Cyanobacteriota > Cyanobacteriia > Cyanobacteriales > Nostocaceae > Nostoc. Next base: position 306,906 of record JAVRCJ020000005.1, on the reverse strand, counting down.
TGCCATCGGGCGTCACGCGCCAGTAGATATTGCCGCGGATGGTGTGATTGTTTCCACACCTACTGGTTCTACAGCCTATTCATTAAGTGCTGGCGGCCCAGTAGTGACTCCTGGTGTACCGGCTCTACAGCTAGTACCGATTTGCCCGCATTCCCTAGCTTCTAGAGCATTAGTATTTCCAGACACAGAATCGGTCAACATCTACCCAGTCAATATTCCGCGAATGGTAATGGTGGTGGATGGTAATGGTGGGTGCTATGTACTTCCAGAGGATCGAGTACATATAGAGCGATCGCAATATAGTGTCCGATTTATTCGCCTACAATCGCCAGAGTTTTTCCGAATTTTGCGAGAAAAATTAGGTTGGGGTTTGCCGCATATAGCCAAACCAACTTCGGTAGAATTGCCGTAATTATTGGGCATAGGGGAGGCAGTGCGTTGGACGGGTTTCCCGGCTTGAAGCAACTGCTGTCATAGGGCATGGGGCATGGGGCATTGGAGTGTGGGAGGTGTGAGGAGATGGGGGAGAAATCTTTCTCCTCTCTCCCCATACTTCCCCATCTCCTCATCTCTCCCCATATCCCCATACCCCATTTCGGGGTTTCCTTCCAGAATTAGTGGTGTCAGGATGGTATTTGGAGTTAGTTATTAAGATTGCACTTGAGAATTCGGTGGTTCATACCCGAACGTGTTAAAACATCCTAAGTAACGCGATCGCTCGGGATTGTTCCATCTTTAGAAACTCGTAATTGCACTTTTATACAGATGTAAAGACTTCCTCGAAAACGTTTTTACAATCCAAATCCAATATCCTCAATTGTTATGACAGTTGCTCAAAGTCCCTGTGTTTTGGTGATTGAAACCGATGAGAACCTAGCAAATCAGCTTGCTTGCGATTTGCAAGAAGCCGGCTATGAATCAGTTTTGGCTCATGATGCGACTAGTGGATTGCAATACTGTCGCGATCGCCAGCCTGCTTTAATTGTTTTAGACCGGATGCTAGCAGGTGAATCAGGACTCTCATTGTGCAAAAATCTCAGAAGCACTGGGGTGCGATCGCCTGTGTTAATTTTAATGGCAAGGGATACAGTTGACGATCGCGTAGCTTGTCTAGAAGCTGGAGCTGATGATTACATCCTCAAGCCTTATCGGTCAGAAGACTTTTTAAAGTTAATTCGCCTCTACTTAAAACCGGATGTGGATACCACAGAGCAATTACGCTTTGGGGATTTGATTTTAGACATAGCAACTCGCCGCGCCATACACAACGGACGGGCAATTGACTTGACAATGAAGGAATTTGAACTATTAAAATTCTTAATGGAACATCCCCGTGAAGTTCTAACCCGCGAACAAATTTTAGAAAATGTTTGGGGTTACGACTTTCTCGGTGAATCGAATGTAATTGAAGTATACATCCGCTACTTGCGTTTAAAAATTGAAGATGAAGGTCAAAAGCGCCTCATACAAACAGTGCGGGGCGTCGGCTACGTTTTGAGAGAATCCTAAGTACCGCAAGGCAAAAGTCAAAACTCAAAAGTATTATTTTAAATAGTCGCTGTATTTAGGTCGTGACTTAATAATGGTCTATTTAATCAAAAATAATTGCCACAGACGTATAGATCGTTAAGTCGGCGACAATAAATTAAATTATGTTACGAAGCCTAAGCAGACTTCAAACCCCTATTAATCAACAATCGCAAAGTGCAAATTCTCAGCAAAGGTTCCCTTTGCTGAGAATTTGAACGCAGGACAAATGATAACCTATGCCAGTTAGCTTTAATTGGGCTGACCTACTTAGAAAGTAGATGTAGAAAGCGATTCCCAATCCAAAATTTTCAAATTTTAAATCCAAAATCGGATATATTCTGTAAAATTGAAATCTAAATTACAGAATCAAAAAATTATATGAGTCGTTGCCTAAGCTTGCTCTCAATGTTACTAAGTATTTTACTGATGGGTTGTTCTATGCCAACCACAGCTATACCTTCAAACTCCACATCTAATTCTCAAACTCCACCACCAGAGAATTTAGGTCAAAAACTACCAATTACTGCCAAAGCTATTCTTCCTAATGGCACAACGATTCAGCTAGAAGTGGCAAAGACGGCAAAACAGCAGGCGATGGGGTTAATGTATAGACCAGCTTTGCCAGATGACCGGGGAATGTTGTTTCCGTTTCCTTCAGCACAACCAGTCAGTTTTTGGATGAAGAATGTACCTGTAGCTTTAGATATGGTATTTCTACAGAATGGCGTAGTTAAATATATTCAACCTGCTGCACCCCCTTGTGCTAATGAACCTTGTCCTACTTATGGCCCCAATACACCAATCGACAAGGTGATTGAACTTCGGTCTGGACGAGCAGCCGAATTAAATTTAAAAGTAGGGGATACTATCAAAATTGAGCCTTGAGACTCTGGTGGTTTGTTTCCAGCTCTAAGTATCAAAATCTATGTTTTTTTTGTAAAAAAAGTGACTTAATGTGGTAAAAACTCAATTGTGAGGCTAATATTTAAAAACTGTGGCGATCGTGTAAAATTCCATCGTCTTAAAGCTGAAACCGCAGTTTTAAGGTTTGGTTGTAAAAATATTCCCTTAGACGTAAGTGTAAATAGTTGCCGATAGGTGAGTATAGGCTATGGAATCTTGATAACTAGATGTGTAATTAACTCAAGCACAAAAGTAAATAAGAAGGAGTCAGTTTAACTAGGTAAAAATACTACTTGAATCTCAAGCAAATAACTTTTACAAATTTTGATTTCCCAAATTCTCATAAAAAGCCTATTTTTCAAGCAGATTGAGAAGATTGGGTATAGATATATGGCTCATAGCGGCATAGTGACAGATCGAATATTGGCTAGTGGCTAGCAACTAATGGTGAACTGATATATGACAATACATTCTGCACAAGGAGGTGAGATACAAATGTCACCATCGAAATATTCTCGACTTATTCATTTTTTGCAAGAAGATATGGCAATTTCCACAGCTTCACTAGCAGTGGCACTCCGCCATCGAGAGCAAGATCCAGGGCCTTTACCAATGATTCTTTGGCAGTATGGATTGATTACTCTAGAGCAGTTAGAGCAAATTTATGATTGGCTAGAAACTGCATAGTTTGGTCATTTAAAACTCAAAAGGAGGAAAGGCGATCGTGCTAGTTTGTTGGTTATTAACTGGCTGTAAATTAAACCGAGGGTAGTTTATGAATAGCTCATTCAAAAGAATTGAGGTATGTCATATCCACTCTAACTTATCCAAAGGTTGATATATGGCAAAATTATCTCTAGCGGTTTTTACTCATTTATATACAAATAAAAAGAGCGAGTAAAATCATTAACTCGCTCTTTTTATTTGTATGTCATTAGTCTAATTGTTGATTGACAATGCCCAATGTCTAATGACTATTCTGTAAAGACTTTAGCTGCTGCTGCTACACCTGCTCCAGGGGTGAAGTCTTCATAGCCAAGTTCTCTGAGGGTAACTTCTAAGGATGCTATGCAGCTGAGGATATCGCGATCGCTCACAAAACCCAAGTGACCAATGCGGAAAATTTTGTTACTTAGATGGTCTTGTCCGCCTGCTAGAGCAATATCAAAACGTTTTTTTATCAACGATCGAATTTTATCCGATTCAATTCCGTGTGGCGCTACAGCTGTAATTGCCGGACTAGCATAACTATCTGCTGCAAATAGAGGCAAGTTCAATCCTTTGATAGCAGCGCGAGTAGCATTTTTCAGCCGTTCGTGTCTGCTAAATATTGATTCTAAGCCTTCTTCTTTCATGATTCGCAAAGTAGTGTGCAGCGCGAAAATCATGTTTACAGGGGGAGTAAATGGGGTTGTATTTTTGGCTGCGGATTTGCGATATTTACCTAAATCCAAATAATACTTCGGTAATTTCGCAGTTTTGTAAGCTTCCCAAGCTTTAGGACTAACAGAGACGAAACCCAATCCCGGTGGAATCATATAACCTTTTTGGGAACCAGAAGCGACTACATCCAAACCCCAGGCATCAACGGGGAGATTGAACGCACCCAAGCTAGTTACGGCATCAACAATAATTAAAGCTTCACCGTGTTCTTTGACGTGGCGGTTGATGGTTTCTAGGTCATTCAACACGCCTGTTGAAGTTTCGCTGTGGGTAACAATTACAGCTTTGATTTCTTTTTTACTATCTGCTTGGAGTTTTTCGGCAAATACTTGGGGATCTAAAGGTTTTCCCCATTCAACCTTTACTTCTTCTACATTCAAACCGTAAGCCTGACCGATTTCTACCCAACGTTCGCCAAACTTACCATTAGAACCAACTAAAATGCGATCGCCTGGAGAGAGAAAATTAATTATCCCGGCTTCTACAGCACCCGTACCGCTGACATTCAGCATCAGTACATCACTTTGAGTTTGGTGCAGCCACTTGAGGTTTTCCGTCACCTCTGCCAAGATGTTGCTAAATTCACTAGTACGGTGTCCAATCGGATGCTTGGCTAATGCCAGCAAAGCAGCTTCTGGCACTGGAGTTGGGCCAGGAATCATCAGCATCAGCTTATCGTTCATGTGTCTATCCTAAAGTCAAATAAAAGTCAAAATTGTCGGAAATTGGTTAAGTCTGGTAGCAAATTCTAGATTTTTCTCTACAAATTACACTCAGCTGGTCACCATTCTTGCTGTGTATTTTCCAAGTCTATAGTCAAACTCTCGTAGGAGCTAATCAACTGTCAGCTTGACATTTGCAGTTTATTTATATGAGACTTTAACTCAGATAATACCTCTGTTCCAGGAAGTTAATCTTACCATATACCTAGAACGTCGATTCATGTATTAGGTACTGGGGATTGAAGATTGGATACTGAGTATTAGCTGTTAAAACAATTATTTCCTAGTTCTTAGCCCCTTATTCTCATCCTTATTAGAATTTACTACGGGTCATTGACATTACATCTGCCGCAAAATTTGAGGTATTTTATTTTTACTCGAACTCAGGCGATCGCCAATCAATTCTCAGTTTTTATAGTCTTTTTATAAATTTGCTACATTATTGTTTAGTATTTTTAGCTACTCTTCACAATGAGTCCTTTTTAACTAGTGTCAGTTGACAAACTGTCACTCACCAGAACATTAGTTAGATCGCAGAAGAGATATTCTTAACTAGTGCAAGGAGTGATACCATTTCACCACATGTTTGTCACAAGTTATCCCCGCAATCCTCCTTCCTAAGAGAGTGTTGCAGATTACAAATGTTGCATCAAACTAGTGAGTTGGTACAAACTTTTACGGAGAAGCGCTTGGGTGGGCAAAACTCTCAAGTGCTTTTTCGTGTATAAATTAAGTTATAAAAATTATCTGTACGGTAACGTATAAATTTTTTACCGTACAAAATTTCTACAGATAAAGTATTACTCAACTACTTCCGACTCTGATTCTCTGAGTACTAACCCAGACATTAAATCAGGCAAAAATCCTTGTTGCTCATCTTTTGATATCTGAATTTCCTCTTCAGCAGCGGGTAGCCAATTGACAAACGGTAAAGGTAAGAGCGTACTGAGGTTAGTAATTAGCACCAACAGCCAAAGCAAATCAAAATTTGTTGCTGTGATTCCCAACCAATGTGTAATTAATGCCCCAAATGCCTGGGAAATACTTCCTCCTAAATTGAACACCGACATTAACAAGGCAAATAATGTTGCTTCTACTCCAGAAGGACAAAGCCTTGCTGCTAGAACCATCACTTGCATAAAGGCAATTTTCCCCATCACAGAGAGAACAAGACTATCGCCCAAACTAAACCAACGGTCATCTATACCCAACAGCCGATTCGTGTGAGTCACTAATAACAGCATTGTCATCCCCAAAATTGAGGAAAGCAGGGTACTCCAAACAAAAATCACACGAAAAGGAATGCTTTTGAGGAAACGTTGAAAAATCCAAACACCTGCTAAAGAAGCGAAACTTGTTACTAAATGCACTCGTCCCAAGAATTCCGGTTCAAAGTGTAATTCATTGGTAGTGAAGTAGAAAAAGGCTGAGTCAGCATTGGGAGTCGCTTGCCAAATGAATATAAATGCCGTTGGTAGCCAAATTGTTTTTTGGGTGATGGCTTGGCGTAACTGGCTCAGTTGATGTTTGATTGTTAAGGCGTTTGTTTGATTAGCATCTTTAGTATCTTTGGTGATGGGGGATTCAGCAATCAACCAAGCCGCCGCCGAGACAATTAGAGGAAATGAGGCGGTAATCCAAAAGACAGTTGAAGCAGTAAAGTATTCCAACAACAGCCCGCTAAAGTATGCTGTTATCAAACCTCCGATCGCAGAACTACCCCAACATAGAGATTGTAATGAACCGGCTTTTGCTTGTGATTCGCCTCTAGCTCGTTCTACAACCAGTGAGTCAACGATGACATCACTCATGGCAACCGAAAAAGAACTAAGGGTGATGGCTATCGTCGCTGCCCAAGGAGTATGAACTATTGTTGCTAAACTCACCCAAGCAATAGTTCCGAGTATCCCCGATAAAATCAAATAAGGACGCCTGCGATAACCAAATATCGGCAAGCCATCAGAGATAAAACCAAACACTGGCTTAATCATCCAAGGTAGGAAGGCAGCCCCCAACAAGGCCGACACTTGGACTGGACTTAATAACAGTTCATCTTTGAGGAAAAAGCTTACAGCTAGACGCGATAAGCCTAAAATTCCTTGCACAAAGTAAACTGCGAGAATTGCAATTAACTCGGCATTTGGTTCATTGCCCAAAAAGATTTTTTCTGTTACTGAATCTTTTACCTTGGATAAGCCAGATGATTGAATCAGCATTCGATAAATATTTTTTAAGTTTTATCTACTTTTCTATCATATACACTTCTTCTCACGAAGCCGGCCGTTTTATGCATAAATATTAACCAGCAGATAACTAGCAAATAAAATGCTGATTTTAGCGCCAAAGACGGATTATATGTGAATATAAAGAACATTCTCAGCTTTCTACTCTGTCCTAAAGATGCGATCGCTGGCGCAAATACTGGTAAGTTTTGACTGTTAGCTGTTAAACTACCGTTGTTAATCCAAAATAGAATATTTGTCAATGCATCCGAGCGAAAAAGCTGCTATCCCTACTCGTGTTATCGGTTTAATTAGTGGCACATCTGTAGATGGTATAGACGCTGCCTTGGTAGAGATTTCCGGTCAAGAATTGGATCTGAAAATTGAGTTGGTAGCTGGGCAAACATATCCTTATCCAGCTGAACTCAGAGAAAAAATATTGGCACTTTGTGCGGGTGATGCCATATCGATGGCAGAATTGGCTCTAATAGATGATGCGATCGCCTTTAGTTTTGCCCAAGCTGCCCAAAATATTCAACACGGTCACCAAGGAGCTAATTTAATTGGCTCCCACGGTCAGACGGTTTATCATCGGCCTGTTGGAAAATGGGGAATAGAGAATGGAGAATGGGGAATGGGAAACAAAAATATTCCCTACTCCCCACTCCCTACTCCCCACTCCCTACTAGGCTATAGCCTCCAACTAGGACGCGGTGCCTTAATTGCTCATTTGACGGGTATTACAACTGTGAGCAATTTCCGTGCTGCTGATATCGCAATTGGCGGACATGGTGCGCCTCTGGTTCCGAGAGTGGATGCCTATTTACTCAGCCATCCCCAGGAGGGGCGTTGCGTCCAAAACATTGGGGGTATTGGTAATGTCGCTTATATTCCACCCCGGTATGGCGACTGGCTGTCAAAAATTCGCGGTTGGGATACTGGCCCCGGAAATAGTCTGTTAGATCTGGCAGTGCAGCATTTGAGCGCTGGTGCTAAAACTTACGATGAAGATGGTAACTGGGCAGCGAGTGGTACTCCTTGCTATCCATTGGTAGAACAATGGCTCAAACAAGACTACTTTCATCTGCCACCGCCCAAATCCACTGGTCGAGAGTTATTCGGTGTGGCATATCTGGAGCAGTGTTTAAAAGATGCCCAAGCATACGAACTCAATGCTGCTGACATATTGGCAACTCTCACAGAACTAACAGCTGCTTCAATTGCTCATAGTTATCAAACTTTTCTGCCAGAAATGCCCCAACGGGTGTTGTTATGCGGTGGCGGTAGTCGCAATCTTTTTTTGAAACAAAGATTACAGTTATTATTATCATCAATACCAGTTTTGACTACAGATGAAGTCGGCTTGAGTGCAGATTTTAAAGAAGCGATCGCCTTTGCAGTTTTAGCCTACTGGCGACATTTGGGCATTCCTGGCAACCTACCAACTGCCACCGGAGCACCTGGTGAAGTTCTTTTAGGAGAAATTTACCAGTGCTAAATGGGGAGATGAGGGAAAAGGTTAAAGGGAAAAGGGAAAAGGGATAAATTTAACCTTTCCCCTTTCCCTTTGCCCATGCTCAATACCCAATGCCCAATGCCCCATTCAGCACTGCTATAACTGTAGTCTTGGCGGTACTCGAGCGCAGACAGGAAATATAGAAGGTGGCTCATACTTTTTTATTAGAATCAGGACGCTGGAAAATACAAGGAAATTGGTTGGAACGTAATGGTATGCCAATCAGTGTCAAGGGTATGACCTTAGTCGCTTGGAATCGAGATAACTGGTTTACTATGGCCACAAAGCTGATCTTTCCAGGTAGCGATCGCTCGGAAATTTCCTTAGTATACAAGGGACGCCTGCACGATGGAGAACGTCAGTATACTTTTTTACTACAACATAATATTTGGGGACAGGTTGAAGGCGAGGGCTGGATTGGTTTAGACACCATTGTGCAACGTTACTGGGTACTAGGCGATCGTCAGCGTCGTAGTGGCTTTGAAACCCTGCACCGACTTTCAGAAGATACATACTACCTCAGTAGTGGAATCATGGGCGGTCATTTTTTAACTAACACAATGGAAGCTAGCCTCGAACGTCAGCCAATCTGAGCTATTAGGTAACTAATTACAAACAAAACAAATTATATTAAATAATGTAAATTATTTATTTTCTACATTGATTAGTAAAAATATTTTAACCAGACACTACCTGTTATTAGCCAGGGAACTTGCATCCGAGTTAGAGCTTCTGGAATTTACAGGAGGAAGTGGCGTAGAAACACCGGATAAAATCGGCTGCTTCACCATTTCTTTAAGTTGCAAACATGGCTTGCAGTGACGGACTCGTAACACTTGAGGGCTACAAATGTCGAAAATTCCAGACTCGATATTAAAAATTCGTGTTTAGTTTTCATTAACTTACTTAGGTATATAGTAAAAAAAAGAATAATTCAGTTATGTTAAAGCTTTAGTATTTTTACGTAACAATGTCGTCAGGAGATTAATATTCGTGAATCCTAAAGTATCTATAATTATTCCTGCTTATAATACTGAGGCTTATATTGAGAAAGCGATCGAGTCTGCTTTAAACCAAACACTTACTGATATTCAAGTAATCGTTGTTGATGATGCTTCCAGCGATCGAACTGTAGAAGTTGCTAAAAGTATTACCGATCCACGTCTCAAAGTGATAGTGAATGAAAAAAACCTTGGGGCTGCTGGTGCGCGTAATCGCGCCCTCAAAGCAGCCCAAGGCGAATGGATTGCTGTCCTTGATTCAGATGATTGGTACGCTCCTGAAAGATTAGAAAAGCTTGTGTCGCTAGCATACGAAAAAAATGCAGACATGATTGCTGACGACCTTTATTTAATCAACGATGGCGAAACGTCTCCTTGGAGTACATTGATTCAAGAAAGCGGAGAAAATATAGATAAAATTACCCAAATTGATATCGTTTATTTTGTAGAAACTGATATTTATGGACAACCAGGCTTGCATCTTGGTTTAAGTAAGCCACTATTCAAACGAGAATTTTTGGTTCAGCATGGCATTGAATATGATGAAGCCATCAGAATGGGTCAAGATTTTTGGCTTGATATGAAATGCTTAATCGAAGGAGCTCGCTTTTTTCTTGTGCCAAAACCCTATTACTTCTATCTCTCGCGCCCTGGCTCCCTCGTACATCAAAGCCGATTGCCACGTCTGAATCAAAGCTGCAAAGCTACCAATTCTTTCATGCAAAAAGAAGCTGTGCAAAAAAATCCAGCTTTAATGCGTGCTTTATCTCATAATCTTAAAGTTTATAAAAAAAATCTTGCTTACTTTCAAGTTATAGAGCCTTTAAAAGAAGGAAAATGGTTAACAGCATTTCAAGAAATGGTGAAAAATCCCGACTTTTTTTATTATTTTACTTTCCGAATCAGCAATATAATTAAACGTCGAATTCAATACTATATGACAGGCGATAAATCAGTTTTTCATATTTCTTATAACTTAGAGAAAAAAAGAAAAACAACTAATTAGTAATATCAGTTTTTTAATAGGGTTGTCATATATAGCACTTCTCAATACCCTAAGGTATAGCAATTTATCTGGGGCGTATACTTATGTGTGCGCCCTATCTTATAACTCACGATAACGAGAAATATTATCTGATAACAATTACCACAATTGTTGCCAGACATAAATAGTTTGTAAGTTACCACAGCTATGCGTCCCTATCCACTGTATTTATCACATTTTTTACAAATTGGTATGACTGTTAAGAAACATAGAAGTATGGGGATAGGGAAAGAAAGTATTTCTTTCATTGGTAGCAGATAGTACGCCACTGTGGTTCTACTGCTAAACAGCTAAAAGCTTCTAGTTGTGCAAGTGGGGTTTTGGCAGATCTGAGAGTTATTTATTTAGTCAAAACTGGGCAAACTAAAACTACATCATAATTAAAGTTCGGAATAGTACAAAAAAGTTCAGTATACATTTACCTTTTTTACCTGTTTGACTAAGATGTTGCACCAGTTGTAAGAGCCGTCTTGGTCGCAAAATGGGTTTGTTATAGTTTGAGTTCTCTTTGTAAGGACTCAAAGTTGAATTCTGTATTCTGAATTCAACAATTCTGCTGTATGAATTAGAACGTATTTTTACTTATAAACACTTACAATCTGTTTTTAGAGTCTTTTCTATGTCAGACCCCAACATTGGTCGGTTACTGAGCAAACGCTACCAACTCCAGGAATTAATCGGTACCGGAGCAATGGGTCGAGTTTATCGTGCTAAAGATATTTTGTTGGGTGGTGTACCTGTTGCTGTCAAGTTCCTCGCCCTATCAATCCAAAATGAAAAGATGCGACTGCAAGACCGCTTTGAGCGAGAAGCTAAAACTTGTGCTTTGCTAGGGCAAAAAAGTATTCATATAGTCCGAGTAATGGACTATGGCGTAGATGACAATGATACTCCGTTCTACGTCATGGAATATTTACAAGGACAAAGCTTAAACAATATTATTCGCAAGCAACCATTGCCTTTACCAAGATTTCTCAGTATGGCGCGTCAACTGAGCCTGGGTTTACAGTGCGCTCATGATGGGATTCCAGTTGAGGGGACAATTTGCCCGATTATCCATCGCGATGTCAAGCCCAGCAATATGCTGGTAATTCAAGACCCGAGTTTTGGGGAACTAGTCAAGGTTCTCGACTTTGGGATTGCTAAGTTATTACTCTCAGATGGCGACCATACAAAATTTTATTTGGGAACGCTGGCTTATTCTTCTCCCGAACAGATGGAGGGTAAAGAATTAGACAACCGTTCTGATATTTATAGTTTGGGCGTAATGATGTTTGAGATGCTCACAGGCAAAATGCCACTGGTAGCACCTACTCATTCTTTTGGAGCATGGTATAAAACTCATCACTATCAAAAGCCACGTTCTTTTAGTGAGGTTTCGCCTGCTTTAGAACTACCACAAGAAATAGAAGATTTGGTGATGAGTTGTCTAGCCAAAGTACCACGCGATCGCCCGCAAAGCATTAGTGAAATTCTGAAGACTTTAACATCTCTAGAGCAATCCGATCGCACGCGTAAAATTAAACAAAACAACTATGCACTAGTTCCTGCGACATTGGCTGTCAGCGCTGAGGTTGAGCAAAAAACGAAAACTGATTTGCAAATCGCCTCCTCGAACCAGGAAATTACCAACAGCATTTCCTGGCCGAAAAATAAACCAATTGCTGATATTGTCTTTCCTCAACCCGTACATACAAATGGCGAGACTTTACCAGCTTTGTGGGTAATGCTACCCCAACAGGAAATTCAAAAGCGCTTGGTTTGTACCCGCTACAATCAATTTCTGTTTATCTCTGTCCCCCATCCGATGCTGTTGTGGATTACTGTCATTTACAACCGCAAGTACGGCCCTAAATGGCTACATTACTATCTCGACCTCAAAACCAGTCTTGGACAAGAAATTTCTCGCCTGCTCCAGCAAACAGGCTACTACCGTCTGTTATTTTTTGCACGAGAAGCACCAAGTCGCTGTAGTCATATCCTACTTTCCAGCATCGCTCCTGCCCAACGTCAACGCCTGCAAGAGTGGGTCAAAATCAGCAATACCTTTATATCCTCTGCTGACCCGCAGATTAGTAAAAACTTACTCAAAAACGAATACGAAAAGATTAAACCTCAAATCCTAGTTAAACTCGAAAGTATTGATACTGATTCTCCATACGATCTTTCGAGTTAAGAAGATTTTTTCATGTTAATGTTACATCTTTGTTTTGTAACAAAAGAGCATGAATTCAAAAATTGTAAATTTTTATAAACAAATTATATATTTGGATCTAACTTCTAGTTATATGTATAAATAGTGAAAGTACTGGCTGCAAAAGTTAGGCTTTCTCAAACATCTAGTGGTATTCCTGTGTACATAGGATAAATTAGTATAAATTTACGCAGGTGTGATTCTCGCACTAAACTAAACAAGAGGAAGTTTGGCTAAAGTAGGCAGTATGTTTGGGCTTGAATCCCAAGTTAAATCTGTAGATCGACAAATACCTAGTTGAGAACCTTAGTTATTCTTGATTAATTTTGTGAGTTAAAAATTTTTTCCCCAGAGTGGGTTTTGTTGAGTTGTTTATCGGAGTTGACGCCCCGACATCCCCAGCTCTTTTCCTCCGTTGGAACCAAGCAAGAGAAGGAGGTCGCCCACTGCGACATCAGAAGATTCTATGCCATAGTGGAACCCGAATCTAAGCCCCACTGATGCTTCAGAAGCTCTTGATAAGTTGCCTCGCGCACTACCATTTGCTCGTACAGCTTCACTAAAAAGTCTTTGGCTTGTTCGTGACTCATGTGCTGTACTTGAGTTGCAAAGGAGCAGATGCTGAATTGCTGTTCTAAGGATAGTTTCATTGGTTGATTCATAATTAACTCCGAGAAAACAAAGCGTAAAGGTTAAATAAGGTGATATCTCTCACAGAAGTCCAAATGCAATAGTATTTGGACTTCTATCTGTCCAGCATTTGTTCCTCCGTATTAAGAAAGATAACAAGTGTTTGACAGATTGCCCACATCCTAAGTGTGGAATTTTTGCGATTTGATATCTTGCACCTAATCCCACTGATATACCACTCAAGTCGATCGAGTCATATTCCAGAAAATAGACGCTATTTTGTCTTAAATGGGTATATCTACTCTCCTTACCCCTTGATGCTTGGAAAAAATTAGGTGTAATGCCTAATGTTCTATAGTTTCCCTGGTTAAGAAAAACTAAGATAATTCCTTCCCCTATGTGGAGATAGCTTTCCAAGCCGGGGAGTTGAAGGAGGTATGAGAATAAATGGTGATAAGCGTGAATTATAGTCGCTTTACCTCATTACGTGCAAGAAGTCAATTTACCAATTTATGGAAATTTAGCCTCCAAAGTGACCTTAGGAGGCTAAAAATATTAGTATCAAATTGTCAAAAGGAAAAATGCTCAGCCTGAACAAATTGATGGGTATATTTACCGGATTGGTCATTAGTCATTAGTCATTGGTCATTGGTCATCAGTCATTAGAGAGTTACCAAGAATTAATGCTTAATGCGCGATGTCCAATAGGCGATGATTAGGAATTATTTTCTTCGAGTGAGACGATGACAACAGTAATGTTATCGTGCCCTCCTTCCTCCTTAGCAGCCTCAACTAGAGAGATGGCGGCTTTATCTAGCCAAGGAGTACTTTGGAGGCAGCTAGCAATCTTTTGCTCGACAAGTTCTTCTGTGAGACCATCACTACATAACAACAAGCGATCGCCAGTTTTCACATCCAATGGTTGCACGTCAATCTGATGCAGGTCTTCACGCCCCAAACAGCGCGATAATACGTGACGAAAAGGATGTAACCGCGCTTCATCTGCGGTGATGTCACCGATTTTGATTGCTCGTGCTACCCAAGTGTGGTCTTCGGTTATTTGTTCTAATTGTGATTCTCGCAAGCGATACAGCCGGGAATCGCCAACATGAGCGCACCAAGGCGGTTCTGGAGAGCGAAAAATTACCGCTACAACTGTTGTACCCATATCGGCACGTTGGGGATGATTTTGCTGATCCTGCAAAATTGCTTGATTGGCATCCCACAAAGCTTGTTCTAGTAATTCTTGAGCAGATCGAGGCGATTCCCAATTAGCCACTAAATACGCCTGAATTTCACTTGTGGCAATGCGGCTTGCTTCTTCTCCTCCCGCATGACCACCCATACCATCAGCAACAATAAAAAATCGTCCTTGTGGGTCGATATAATAAGCATCCTGATTATTAGAACGAATAAGTCCCGGATCGCTAAGACCCGTGAAATTAATTTTCATAAATTTTTTCAACAATTAATACATACGGTCATAACGGTCGAGGCGTAAAAGTAATCGGATTAGAATTACTGAAACTGCCGCTGCGATTAAAGCAGGCAGCAGTGCCAACCATACATAATGATTAACTACTAAAATAGTAGCCGAAAGCGTGAAACCACTAATCAACAGAGCATAGCTCATTGATAGTTGAATATTACTCTGCCGCCTTAGTAAACGTTCGGTTTCTATAGACCGAACGCGCAGGCGCATATCTCCCCGTTCTAACTTTTCTAGGGTATCTTCTAACCTACGTGGTAAACCCAACGCAGTACTACTAACTTGAGCTGCTTGACGACTCAATTCGTTAAGAAAGCTATTCCCCTCAGAACCATTCATATCGGTCATAAGCTGCATTGCATAGGGTTTGGCAACTTCCATAAAGTTAAACTCTGGATCTAAGCCTTTGCCTACCCCTTCTAGAGTGGAAAAGGCTCGCATCACAAAAGTGAAAGTGGCTGGAAATCTAAATGGTTGATTATAAGCTATTTCGTAAAGATCGTCGCTAATTGCCGCCACTGATTGATTTTCAAAGGGCTTATCCATGAAATGATCCAGCATGTACTGGACGGAACGCCGTACTGGCCCCATGTCATCCACTGGAGCGATCGCACCTAAATCGATGAGAGATTGTACTACGCGATCGCCATCTTTTTGGGCAATGCCAAACAGCGTTTGCATCAATCCTTCACGAATGTTGGACTTAATTTGCCCCATCATCCCAAAATCGTAGAATATCAAAGCACCATCGGGACTGATGGCAATATTGCCTGGGTGCGGGTCGGCGTGGAAAAAGCCACTATTGAGTAGCTGTAGCAAATAGGCTTGAGCGCCTTGACGAGCAATAGTTTTTCGATCTAATCCTGCTGCTTCTAAAGCTTCGTATTGACTAATTTTAATTCCAGGGACATATTCCAATGTCAGTACGCGGGAGGTAGTATAACGCCAGTAAACTTTTGGGACTTTTACCCAATCGTAGCCACGGAAGTTACGGCGAAAAGTATCAGCATTACGCCCTTCATTGAGATAATCAATTTCTTCCCAAAGAATGCGGCAACATTCTTCATAAATACCGAGCCAATCTCGTCCTTTGCCCCATTTTGGATGATTTTGAAAGTAGCGGGTAATTCCTTTCAAAATTTGTAAATCTATTTCAAATAACTTCTTTAATCCCGGACGTTGCACTTTAACTACTACTGCTTCTTTGCTATGCAGGACAGCTTTGTGTACTTGCCCTAAGCTAGCAGCAGCTAAAGGAATCGGTTCAAAATTATGGAATAATTCAGGAATTTTCTTGCCTAGTTCCTGCTCGATAATTCCTTCTACTTGTTCGTAGCTAAATGCTGGTACTTTATCTTGTAACTTTGCTAGTTCATCTACATATTCAACAGGGAATATATCAGCACGAGTAGAAAACAATTGCCCAACTTTGATGAACGTTGGGCCTAAGTCCAGTAGGGTATTGCGAATCCAAAGCGCTTGGACTTTGCGTCTTGCAGTTTGCTTGGCTTCAGTTACGCCACCTGGATAACTCCAAGATTTGTTGTATAGCCAAAGTTTGAACAATAAGGTCAAAACAAAAGACCAAATGTCCACAAAACGCCGTCTGCTAGAGTATTTTTCCCGATTCCAACGGTATGCCTTATCTGAATAACCTTGTTCCATATTTTCCATCTACCGTTGGTTTGCAAACGAATTACCTGCAAGAAAAGACACCCAAACTGCCATTTGTTTTTGATATAAAACTAATGACTAATGACCAATGACTAATGACCAAATTTATGCAGAAGTTCTGCGATGATGTTGGAGTTCTGTTCGCAATAGGGCAATTTCTGCTCGCAATTCATCAATCTCTGCTTGCACGTCTACTGGGTCTGAACCAGATTGCCTGGTACTCGTGCTAGGTTGGCCAGTACTAGCAGTTTCTGCTGCTCGATTTGCCCGTTCTAGGACTTCTTGTGTAAACTGGCGCAACTGCTCTCTAGCTTCAGCATCAAATTTACCCAGTTCGCTCAAAGCATCGGTCAAAGCGACCTCTAAACGCTCGTTAACTACTTCAGCTACTGCTCTGCCTACAAAAAAGGCTTGCACAAGGGGGTTACTCATAAATTTTTGTTACGTTCATCCGCAAAAGAATTATAACTTGCCTGTATGCTTTGCGGCTTCTGTTTTGAAGCATGATATTTACGCTGGAGATGGCTGACTATATCCAGTACAATATGCAGGCAATAGTCATAATTAATACTTAAAATCTTAGCTAACGCCTAAACAGAATCAATTCGCTAAGTATTATAATTTACTCAGTATAGTCGGCATTACACCTAGTTGTAAGATAATAATTCTCGATAATATTGCTCTGGTGTACTGGGTAAATAGGTTGTCATTTGTAAGGCTTGGTCTTGCAATTTGAAACTTTGAGTAATATTAATGCGGCTCAAGAAATTTAAATCGTGGGAAATTACCCAAACAGCTCCTTGATAGTCATTGATACCTACTATGATTTGTTCGACGGTTTCAATATCTAAGTTATTAGTTGGTTCGTCGAGAATCAAGAGGTCGATTTCAGAGATAGTAATCATGGCGAACGCTAATCTTGCCAACTCACCACCACTGAGTACAGATGCACTTTTGTTGACATCATCGTATTTAAACAAAAAATGTCCTAGTTGTTGGCGCAAATGCTGATAGCTGAGATGCGGATTAGCAGCTTGCATATTTTCCAGAATTGTGCATTGGCGATTTACCAATTTGTAGGTTTGATCGAGATATATGGCTTTCATCGCTGGTGCAAGCAAAACCTCACCCGATACGAAAACTGCTGTTTGATTTTCCATTCCTAAAACTGCTTTTGCCAAACTCGATTTACCGGAACCATTAGCGCCGACAATGGCAATGCGATCGCCAGAAGAAATATGCAATTGAATGTTGTGTAAAAGTACCCGTTCTGATACCTTAAGATTTGCACCTTGAATATCAATTAAGTTTTTGCGCTTTTGGCTTTTTTCTTCTAGTTGAATACTTGTTACTTTTGTGGTTTTGACCTTGGTATCTGCAACTTTTTGATTAGCTTTCGCTACAGCTGCTTCATGTTTCTTTTTCGCAGTTCCGGCTGAGATTTCAGCTTTTCTTTTCATCGCTCCAGCAGCGGTTCTGTCGATACTACCACTAAGGAACTTAGCACGACCATTGCGCTGAGATTGGGCTGCACGCTGTTGTTCTTGCATAGCCATAGCTTGAGCGCGTTTGAGTTCCTTCCTGGCGACTTCGTGCGATCGTAATGCTGCTTCTAACTCGATTTCTTTCTGTTCTCGATAATGAGAAAAATTACCTCCATATACTTTCAACCCAATAGGCGTAAGTTCCCAGGTAATATTTACCACTTGGTCTAAGAAAAAAGGCTTGTGCGAGACAATTACATACGCACCTGTAAAATTGAACAGAAACTCTTTTAAGCTTTCTAACACTTCTAAATCCATGTGATTAGTTGGTTCATCTAGCAATAACAAATTTGGTTTTTGAGCCAAACCAATTGCTAGAAAGAGTTTTGTCAGTTCTCCACCACTCAAATTTTCTATTGATAAATAAAGGTCAATGTTTGTATCGAATTGTGTTTGTAAAATTTCCTCAATTTTCCACCATTCATCAGAAATAGAAATCAAGAAATCAAGTACTGTATCTGATTTGATTTCTTCTCGAATAGTGCTAATTTGGGGTAAATAATAAATAACACCATGATGCCAAACTGAACCCGTGGTGGGCGTAATTTGACCTGCAAGTATCTTCAGTAGGGTTGATTTTCCTACACCGTTGCTACCAACTAAAGCGATGCTATTCCGTGCGTCAATAGTTACCTGAATTTGTTGAAATAAAGTTCTTTCTAAGCTGAGTTGATAGCTTAAATTCTCAGCTAATAATATTGATTTTTTCTGCATTCTTTCCAAACCTCAATTCGCAAACTTCTACCCACGTGTTGGCAATGATTCCGGGTAAATTATTAGGCACAAAACAAACTCAGCCGCTTACAAGCGGTCTGATATAGATAGGAGTAATAACAATATTGTTAGTACATGACTTTGTGAAGTAACCCTGTCAAACTAGTTGCGTTTATTTTTCGTTGACATTTGTTGCTTTGGTGCAACAGGCGTTTGGTACTACTTCATTTTTGCTATCTCGTTTGAATTGTGATGAGGTTTGATGTTGACTACAGTTTAGCACAAAGCAATTCCGGAGAGCGAACAACTAGGTTTATACTTGGGAATCCATGAAGGTTTATTGCGGTTTTTTACACCAGATGGGCGACTAGTCCCAACACCTGAAGAAATGGCAGAACAGGCACAAAAAAAAGCAGAACGTTTGGCTGCAAAATTGCGGGAGTTAAATATCGACCCCGAAACTATTTAGACTACTGCGATATCTTCTCTACGAGACGCTACGCATAGCTTGGTTCTCCGTAGGAGTACGATGGGCTTCTCTACGAGAGGCTACGCCAACGCCTATGCATTACGATTCTTCTATTTCAAAATCAATTCCTTCATAAATATCACTGAAGGAAATTTGAAAATCTATTGATTTTAGTGAGAATACAGCATCTACTGATTCGTATTCAGTTAATACCCATTGACCTTCAGCATTTTTATTAAACTGCTCAACAAGATATTCATATTGATTAATCATAATATATTCTTGGAGCGTCGGAATAGAACGATAAAATCTAAATTTATTAGTTCTATCGTGGTTCTCTGTAGAGTTGGAAAGCACTTCTACGATCGTTAAAGGATTTGTCACTTTGGTAGTGCCACTTCCCTCATATATTGGTTCTCCGTGAATCACCATGATATCAGGATAAGTATAAATACGATAACGTGGTATCCACAATTTGACATCACCTATGTAAATTTTATAATTTTTACCCCGCATCGTAAATTTAAAATTGGCATAAAAATTACCTGCAATTTCATTGTGATTAGTCGTACCACCAGGCATAGGAATTATTTTTCCATCTCGATATTCATTTTTGGATTCTGAGGTCTCCTCTAGTTTTAAATATTCCTCTGGAGTGTAGTATTTTTTGTGTGTTTGTGTTTGCATAAAAACAACATTTTTGAGATATAAATTACTGGGGATAATGCTTGGCTAAAAACTCCTTAGCCTCAGTTCTATTTTGAATCACTCCATCTAAAGTAGCAGCAAGTAAATTGTCTAAAATTTCTCGATATTGCGCCCCTGGTTTATAACCTAATTCCTTTAAGTCATTACCATTTAAAATCGGTGCAATGTTAGCCAAAACTGTTAAGTAATACCATATCTGCCGCCCGATCGCTTTCTGGCTTTGTAAAGCAATTAAAATTAACATTGGTAAGTCATATCGTCTGAGAAATTGAACTACTTGGCTGGGGCGCTGACATCTAGGTAAAGTTTCTAAAATATCAGCTTGAGTCTGAGCTAGATTCTGTAACCGTTTAATGCCATCTTCTTGCAATTGCAGATTTTTTGCTACTTTCGCCCGATATTGTGGTTCGAGATGGGCGATTAATACTTCTAAACGCATTTCCCAGTTAATTAGGGTTTGTTGCTGGTCAAATCGCCGCAAACAGCGTTCTAGCAAACGTAATTCTCGCAGGAGTCCTACATCTAGCTTCAAAGTAGAATGGATGCATTGCAATGCCCCTAAGTTATCGAGTAACTGCAAAGCTGATTTCCAATAAGGGGCTTCTAGGATGTGCTTTAATTCTGTTTTCAGTCGAGTTTGGAGAGCTGGAGTTTTGCTATTCTCTTGAGCAGTGCGATCGTAAACACCACTGTTGATGGCATAGCGGATAAACTCTTGTGTTTGCGGCTCAATTTCAAAGCCGAAGCGCACTGCAAAGCGCACGCCGCGATAAATGCGGGTGGGGTCTTCGATAAAGCTGTTGGCGTGTAAAACCCGAATTTGTTTAGCTTCTAAATCGAGTAAACCACCAAAGAAATCGAGTAATTCACCAGCACGGGGAGAAGTCAAGCGCAAAGCTAGGGCGTTGATGGTGAAATCTCGACGATATAAATCTTGACGAATGGAACTCGCCTCAACTTCTGGATTCGCTGCTGGGTAAGGATAAAATTCTGTCCTAGCGGTGGCAATATCTACCCATAAAGAATCGAATTCTGGGTCTTTGTGCCATAGCAAAGCCGCAGTTTGAAAAGCCCCGTGTATTTCTAGACGCGCTGCTGGGTAAAGTTTTTGGAGTGCCTTTGCTAATTCCACGCCAGCACCAACATCTGCTGATTTGTGAAAGCCATCAACTACAAGGTCAATATCTTTAATCATCAGGCCTCCTGCTGCATCAGCTAACAGCAAGTCCCGCACCGCACCGCCAACAAGATAAAGATGCCAACCTCGTTTTTCTGCTTCTTGCGATGCCGTAGTCAGCAATTCCCACAGTTGAGGAGCAAGAGAAGATGACACGGAGAGATTAACACGCTCCGATCGCAACATTAAACTAGTTTCCGCGTCTTCCCGTCCCCGCGTCCCCGCGTCCTCTTCATGTAATTCCCGCAACACATCAGTACGCGTGACGATACCAACTAACTGTTCGTTTTCTAATACTGGTAAGCGCCCGATATCATAAGTCACCATCAGCGCTTCAATTTGTGGCAGTGTCGTATCCGGCGTAATTGTTTTCACATTTATGGTCATGTAGCCCTTGACTGGCGCGTGACTAAAGCCGTGGTGCAGGGCAATATCAAGATCCCGGCGCGAAATAACACCCACCAGTTGTCCTTGGGCATCGACTACAGATAAACCAGAATGTCCGTAACGCAACAAAATACGCTGTGCTTCTGCAATTGTGGTTTCAGGCAAAATAGTGCGGACAGGAGAGGACATCAAATCCCTAGCAGTAGGGGGGTGGGGAATTTGGGCTTTAATCCCGTTAAGTAGTTGTTGTAATGTTGCCTGTGAATCTACTCCTCTTAAGTTCAGCGATGCAGCTTGTGAATGCCCGCCACCGCCCAAGGCTTCAAATAATAGATTAAGATTTGTTTTGGGAATTTGCGATCGCCCAATTACTGTTAACCGCAAATCACCGTCACCTAAAGGATACTCATTAGCTAACAGTAGGGCATCAATTTCGGTTAATTCCACGAGTTCTGAAGCTAAACTCGATAAACCAGGCACAAAAGCATCTGTATTTAAAATTACCCAACCAACTGTATATCCGCGCAGACAAAGATATTCTAAATTTTCCAGGGTTTTAGTTAATAACTCCTGCAATTGCAGAGACAAACCAGGGTCGCGGTATGTGGAAATTACTGTTAAACTGGCACTCTGTTGCATCAACCAAGCCAAAGCTAAAGCATCCCGTGGTGTAGATTGGTCAAAGGTTAACGAGCCAGTGTCAACATGGATACCTAAAGCCATGACTGTGGCTTCGGCAGGAGTTAGGGAGATTTGCTGTTGTTGCAATTGCTCCACAATTAAAGTTGTCGTCGCTCCCACCGCAGAAATATGCGATCGCGTAGCAGGAATATCTGATTCTTGTCCTACGTGATGGTCGTAAACTATAATTTCTCTAACATCGGGTAAATCTAACCACTCGGCAGCTTTACCCAAGCGATCGCGCTGTTGCATATCGACCACAGTCAAAGAACGAATTTTTTCCGGAATCACCGCACGGCGTTCAATTAGCGGATATTCATCCCTGTACAAAGCTAAAAAATCCCGTACCGGAGGATGAGCTCCCCCAGTCAGCACAATCTTGCTTCCTGGTAATAGGCGTGTTAGCCCTACTGCCGCCCCAAGTGTGTCAAAATCTGCTGTGGTGTGGCAAAGAATTAAGTCCATAGTTAATACGGATGGGGCATTAGGCATCGCTTGTGGGGCATTGGTTGTTGTTAACTCACAAAGGACTAATGACTAATGACCAATGACCAATGACAAATGACTAAAACGTTGCAATTTCTGGTAGCTTATAGATAAGAAAAAAGTAAGTGTCAGTGTCGCCCTTTAGGATATTCTACACTTTAGTATTTAGCTGTATTGGGAGAAGTAAAAATGACCATAATATTCCAATTTGCTTTGATTAGCCTAGTCCTGTTGTCTTTTGTACTAGTTGTTGGCGTTCCTGTTGCTTACGCTACTCCCCAAAATTGGGTTGAATCCAAAAAGTTGCTCTGGCTTGGTTCTGGCGTTTGGATTGCTTTGGTACTTTTAGTTGGTTTGTTAAACTTTTTTGTCGTCTAGGCAACGGCTTCGCTCTGGCGCAGGCACTTAATATAAAAATTAGAGGAGCAGAAAAGCTCAGGTCAAAAGTTAAGGAAAAAAGAGATATTTTTTCCTGTTTCCTTATTTTTGACTGCGCTTTCCTGCTCCTCGCAATTTAAGTAAAAATGTATATTGGCCAGAAGTATAGTTGATAAAGAGGCAGTCATGGCAGTTTTTGAGGGAACTTTTACTCAAACGGAACCTCTGCGTTTTGCAGTGGTGATTGGTCGATTCAATGATTTGGTTACCGGAAAGCTGCTAGAAGGATGTCAAGATTGCTTGAAACGCCACGGTGTAGACCCCAACCCCCACGGTAATCAGGTAGACTACGTTTGGGTACCAGGAAGTTTTGAAGTGCCGTTAGTAGCTCGCCAGCTAGCACTTTCTCATCGTTATGATGCTGTAATTTGTCTTGGGGCAGTCATTCGAGGACAAACGCCCCATTTTGATTACGTATCTGCTGAAGTTTCTAAAGGCATTGCTGCTGCGAGCTTTCAAACTGGAGTACCAGTCATTTTTGGCATTTTGACAGTGGACACCATGCAGCAAGCCTTAGAACGGGCAGGCATCAAAGGTAATCACGGTTGGGATTATGCCCTCAATGCCCTAGAAATGGCTAGTCTGATGCGACAACTGCGTTCTAATTTGGCAGAGCCATATTCTATTAATAGCCAGTCTTTGCCGCCCTCTTTCCCTAGTGCCAGCGTCGGCAATTTAACAGTGGACTCAGAAGAAGTCAGTTAGTACGTCATTAATCATTGGTCATTGGTCACGAGTGAAAACCAATGCCCAATGTCCCATACCCAAAATTAAAAAAATTTAGGGGTTGACAATTAAAAACAAATATGAGACATTAATATTCGGTTAACAAATGCGGGTATAGCTCAGTGGTAGAGCGTCACCTTGCCAAGGTGAATGTCGCGCGTTCGAATCGCGTTACCCGCTTCCGAAAAAAGTCTTAGAGTTTTTGCTCTAAGACTTTTTTTATCGAAATAATAGGGTCTAAAACCGTACTTCGTCCAAAGTTTTTGTCACGGGGTATAAATCCTCGTTACAAAAACGGCCTCCTGCCTCCTGCCTTCGTTAATGCTAGTGTGAGACATAGCCTGGTTGCTGTTGTGCTCTGCCTAGACAAAAACGAAACCTCTGTTGAGTAATACTTGGACTACGGTTGATGATGAACTGACGGCAGTTGAGTTTTTACCTATCTCCGTGGTACTGTAGTAGTAGTACAAACTGCTAGTTGGCAGACATTCCGAAGGATCTATGTTAGGAGCGGTCGCTACGTAGGCTTAAAATTGTACCAAGTGTATCAGCACAATAGAATGGCCACAAAAGCAACCACATTACCTTTAAAGCGATAGATGGAGAGAAGAAAATTTTTAAACAAGATTGCCAACTATGGGGAAAGACTGCAAACAGATAATCCTCCATTTATAGGGCAATTACGCTATTTAGAGCTAGCTGCATCTCCTGTTTGCAATTGTGGCAATGTTTGCTTCATCTGCCAACTTATATAAAGTATAAAGAGAGAAGCCCCAAGGCATTTACCAAGGATCGTATTCCTGCCGTTTATAGAAAAACACGCTCAAGTTTTTAGAACGCTTGTGCAATCTCAAAAACCCGAAAAAATAGACTTAAATACCGAATACCCCTGTCCCTGTCGTCGCCGGGGTCAGTTAATTCCGATTACGTTGACAGAAGCATTTGGTTGCGATCGCTGTCAGCAAATCTTTGTCGTAGAAGATAATGGTCATGTCCTAGAACAGCTTTCTACCACCTATCCTTACAAGCGAGCTTGGCGTTGGATGGGAAATAGTTGGCATGTTGTCCATCCCCGTTTGGGAGAAAGCTATCTGCCCATAGCACTTGGCATTATTTTCGTGCTAGTGATTATATGGCTGCCATTAGCACTGCGATTGGCAAACGGTTCCAGCATTATTGCTTGGGCAATGGTGGCGGTGCTGTTAGCTATTCTGCCGGCACTAATGGTTTGGCTTACCTACAGACGTTAACTCAATGACTGTTGAAGTTTTGGACGAACGCCCCGAACCGATTACTATTGCCAAACGAGCGCATCAAGCCTCCCTAAAATTGGGGATCACAAAGGGAGCAGACCGGAGTCGCGCGGTATTGGCGATGGCAAAGGCGCTTGAGCGCTCATTTGACGACATTCTCGAAGCCAACACTTTGGATTTAGAAGCTAGTCGGGAAATGGCAGTTTCAGAATTGATCTTAGACTGGCTGAAGCTGACTCCCAGAAGGCTAGAGACCACTGTAGACATTTTACAAAGGTTGGGGGAATTATCAGATCCGCTGCGGCGCGTCAGGAATGCTGATTACCAATTGGAAGATTCCCAGAGTTACTCCCAGTTAATGCCTTTAGGAACGATTGGATTTATTTATGAAGCATTTCCCGATTTAGGGGCGATCGCAGCGGGTTTTTGTATCAAAACTGGCAATAGTATAATTCTCAAAGGCAGTACCGAAACGAGTCATTCTAACGCCGCCATTGCTTCAGTACTCCAAACTGCACTGGCAGAAGTTGGGTTACCGCTTGGCTGCCTAGAACTAATCGCAGCCGAACACGGAGCTTCAATTCGCGATTTAGTCACCCAAGATGAGTACGTGAATTTAGTGATTCCCTACGGGCGTTCTAGCTTGATACAGCAAGTAGTAAGACAGTCAACTTGCCCGGTTTTGAAGTCAGCAATGGGTAATTGTTACCTCTACTGGTCGCTCAATGCCAGCTTAGAAATGGTGCGCTGGATGATTCTTGATAGCCATCAAAGCGAACCAGATCCGGTAAATGCCATTGAAAAAGTGCTAATTCATCGCCAAGCTTTGCCATCATCTTTAGCAGTTTTGTGGAACAGCTTAATCGAAAAAGGCTTTGAAATTAAAGGCGATGCAGAACTAGTAGAAGCCTTTCCTCAGCTGCAATTGGTGAAAGATAGTGAATGGGCAAACCCTTATTTAACCAGGACAGTAGCTTTTAAACTCGTAGATAGCTTAGAAGTGGCGATCGCCTGGATTAATCAATACAGCAGCGGTCATGCCGACTGTATCGTTACTGAATCCTACCAAGAAAGTCGGCAGTTTGCTTTAGGAGTTAATAGCGCCTCCACCTACATCAACAGTTCCCCGCGTTTTTCCCGCAACCCCTCACGGGGAGATTCAGTATTTCTCGGCATGTCCAACCAAAAAGGCCATCGCCGGGGATTTATCAGCCTGGAAACCTTGACTACCGTTAAGCACATCGTTCAGGGGAATGGCAGGTTTTGAACTGGGGAATGTCCAATAAAATTTTAAACCAATCTTAATTTCTACTTGATCCTGAGTTGATACCTTTCTTGTGTTTGGTTAAGCAGCAAGCGGGAGAGAAGTTTAATCAAGTTATTGTTTGAACTTTTAGCAGCTGAACTCCCCAAGTTTGCCAACTGTTTCTAGATCTGGGTCAAGGTGAATATGGAACTTATGGATTGCAACCGCCTGTTAGCAAATCGATGCGGACGGCGAAATTTCTTGCTGGGTGCAGGATTCTTAACGGGGTTAACAGTAGCTAGTCAATGGCATCCAGTATTCGCTAATCCCAGGTTTTCTGGGTATCCGTTTAGTCTTGGTGTGGCTTCTGGCGATCCTTTACCGGATGGGGTTGTTATCTGGACAAGGCTGGCTCCCAATCCTCTTAACGGAGGTGGAATGCCTTTTGTAAATGTTCCAGTGCGGTGGCAAGTCGCCCTTGATGAAAACATGAGAAAGGTGGTGTGCCGAGGAACGGTACTAGCTACACCAGAGTTAGCACACTCAGTCCATGTTGATGTGCGTGGACTAGACCCTGACCGTTGGTACTGGTATCAATTTCAAGTGGGTAGAGAAGTTAGTCCCATTGGGCGGACTCGCACGGCACCAGCTTTTTATGGCTATATCTCACAGCTAAACTTTGCTTTTGCTTCTTGCCAAGACTGGCAAAATGGCTACTATACGGCTTATCGGCATTTGGCTGAGGAAAACCTCGACCTGGTGATTCATCTCGGTGACTATATCTACGAATACGGGCCGCAACTTGGAGGGCCACGCCAGCATAATAGTCCGGAAATCATCACTCTTGCTGACTATCGCAATCGCCACGCTTTGTACAAAACCGACCAGAATCTCCAAGCTGCTCATGCTGCTTTTCCTTGGGTTGTCACTTGGGACGACCATGAAGTTGATAACAACTACGCGAATTTAATTCCTGAAGACGCCCAAACCCAAGAAGCTTTTAAGAAAAGACGAGCCAATGCTTACCAGGCTTACTACGAACACATGCCCTTACGTAAGTCTTCTCTGCCTAATGACGCAAATTTACTACTTTATCGGCGGTTCGCTTTTGGTAATTTAGTCGAGTTTAATGTACTAGATACCAGGCAATACCGCACCGACCAACCTTGCAACGATGGACTCAAGCCTCGTTGTCCTGAAGCTTTTGATACCAATGCGACGATGACGGGATCGCAACAAGAGAAGTGGCTACTAAAAGGGTTAGACCGATCGCGATCGCGTTGGAATGCGATCGCTCAACAGACCATGCTAGCCCAGTACAATTTTAATAGTAATCCCGGTGTCGGTGTGTTCAATGTCGATCAGTGGGATGGCTACGTAGCTGCACGCGATCGTCTTTTGAATTTTCTTAACCAGCGCCGACCCTCCAATCCAGTAGTAATTAGCGGAGACATCCATTCTAGTTGGGTACACGACCTGAAGCTGGATTTTAATAACCCAAAATCACCAACGGTAGGCACTGAGTTTGTCGGAACCTCCATTACTTCTGACTTTCCCGCCGCATTTATCGCTCCAGTGCAAGCCGCACTCAGTAATAATCCCCACACTAAGTTCTTTGATGGTGCTTTCCGAGGATACGTCCGCTGCAAACTTACTCCACACCGTTGGCAAAGTGACTACCGGGTTGTCTCCAGCATCGTTGATTTAAAGGCCACCGTAAAAACCCTAGCTTCCTTTGTGGTCGAAAACGGACAGCCAGGAGCGCATTCAATTTAGGGACTGGGTATTAGGCTGACTTTTCACGGCAAGTCCTAAAACCTTTGTCAAGACAGGGGGTAGGGGGTAGGGTGTAGGGTGTAGGGAAAAGAGGAAAGTCTTACGAACCTGCAACCCCACACCCCACACCCTCGCTCATGAGTCCACATAACGTGAAAAGTCAGGGTATTAGGAGGTGTAGGAGGTGTGGGAGGTGTGGGAAGATGGGGAAGAAATCTTTCCCCCCTCTCCCCCCACACTCCCCACACTTCCCCATCTCCTCATTTACCCACACTTCCCCATCTCCCTAATCCCCAGTCACTTTTAATTTAACTTCCCTGTAATCGTAAATGCTGCCCAATAATAGGGATGGTTATAAAGCTTTTTATCTGAATTCATTTTGCTATTTCTATATAATTGCGTTGCTAAATAAGCTCTAATTCTGACTTCCTCAGGATGCAAATTGTTGAGTACATCCTCATACCATTTTGTCAGTTCTCCGGCAGTTAGTTCTTTGAGCCATAGCGTTGCTTCAGCTAAGGCTGTAACTGCTGATTTATCGGGCTGTAATCTTCGGTAAAATTCTACGATCGCCAAGGCACTAGCGGAAGATTCTACAGTCCAGAGAGTACTGACTACATGAGGAACGCCCTGATTCAGCAAACCATTAACTAAACTTAGATATTCGCTGCTAGTCATGTATGTACTGGTACTAACATTTTCACAGGCAGATAGAGTCACAAGGTTGTAATTTGCTAGACTTTGTTGGCAAATTTCTTCTAAAGTTAACTTGTCTTCACCTGCTAATGCCAATTCTGATTTTTTTGGATCGTTTAAATAATTAGTTACATAACCGGTAAAATGAAAAATATTGTAATTATCAAATAAGGCATTTTTTACAATATCTTTTGTAGCTTGCGCTCCCTGAATTCGCTGGATATTATCAAACATCTTGCCGATCAGTTCCGATTCTAGTTTGGCAAACTTCAGCCCCGGATAACCTGTACTTTCAGGATGTTCAACACTGAGCAATAATTGATTTTGCCACGGAAAAACATCTTGATTTTTTATTGACAAACCGATTTGGGCGCTAGGCAAATAACTAATGATAAAATTTGACTCAATATTTGGTAAATCTTCCTGGGATGGGGAGTAAAGATAGAAAAGCGTATGAATAGGCAATCTATATAGATCGCGATGAGGAATTAAAATTAGTTGGGTGATACCTTCAAGTTCTTGAACAATTGTAGAAATATTCAATATTTCATACAGTTGTAATAACTTGTCTTCCATATCCACTCGCCAAGAATGCTGACTTTTGCTTTCTTTATCTTGGGCTGTGGCGCGATATTCTTGGTATTGTTGATGCCAATCTTCTAGCCAATTTTCAAATTCAATTAGGCGTCGTACTGCTTCAGGTAAGGGTAATTCATTGAGACGGATAGTCTCCTCTGCTAAACTTATTGTTCCGACATCTTGGATGGGTGTAAAAAGTAGAATCGGTGATGGTGCTTGGTCTTTGAGAATGAAGGTTTGTAGTGCAACTGGACTAATATGCCAGTAAATAATTGCTGTTGTGGGATTAAATAGTTCTTGAATTGCGCTATACGGGGGTGAATAAATATTATTATGCCAGCCAAAAAGCTGCCAATTTAAACAAGCATTTTTGCCTTGTTCGGCAATTTCCCAGGCTTCTACCACATCACCAGAATCTACAGCCAAATCAACTGCTAATTGCTCAAAGCCTATAAATTTTAAAGCTAATTGTTTTTTGCTTTCTTCAGAACGAGTTTCTTCACTTAATAATTGTTGTAATAAATCTCTGCCTCGTTGGAGTAATTCTGGAAGTTGTGTTGTTTGTCCCAAACCCATCAGGACTTTACTGAGGGATTGCAAAACTTCTAAATGCAACAGGGGAAAATATTCTAATGTGAGGGTTAAGAGTGCTTGATGGTATTCTGATGCAGCTTTACGCCAATAATCACGGGGATTAGGCTGTTTCCTACCTTGTTCGTAGTGAGTGTTAGCCATCGCCAAATGCAATCTACCCCAACCTTCTGGGTGGGTATCTGTACGCAAATGTTTTAGCCCTTCCTCGTAGGTGGCTAATTTACCCTCATAGCCTATCTGTTGCAAGGCGGGATTGTTTGCTGTCAGACTACTCGTCAAATTCAGCAATATATCAGCATCCGCTAAATTGCCAATGGCTGTTCCTCTACCAATCCAAGCTTCCCAGTAATCTTGTTTAATTTGCAAAGCGTTGTCATAACAAGCGATCGCTTCGCCAAGCTGTTCTAAATAAAACAATGCTACTGCCTGATTGTACCAAGCTAAGTGGAAGTCGGGTTTGATGGCGATCGCTCGCTGATAGGAAGCGATGGCTTCTTGGCGGCGTCCCAAATTATCCAATGCTACGCCCCGGTTGTACCAAGCTAAGTAAAAGTCGGCTTGAACTGAAAGCGCTTTGTCCCAAGAATCGATGGCTTCTGACCACCGTCCTAAATTAAATAACACTACACCCCGGTCAATCCACACCTCATGGTAATCTGGGTCAATTTCTAGCGCTTTGTCGTAAGATACAATCGCCTCTTGAAATTGTTCGTCTACGGCTAGTGCAATGCCTCGGTGATACCAATTTTCTGGGTCTTGTGGTTGCAAATCAAGGGCTTGGTCGTAACTAGAAATTGCTTCCCGCAGCCAGCCTAACTTCAGCAGCGCTAAACCGCGGCTAGACCAAGCTTCTTGGTAGTCTGGCTTAATTTCAATCGCTTTATCAAAAGAAGCGATCGCTTCTTCAAAGTATCCTAATTCTCCCAAAGTGCCACCGCGGTAGTACCAAGCTTTGTAGAAGTCGGGTTTGAGTTCGATAGCTGTTTCGTAAGCAGCGATCGCTTCATCAAAACGTTCTAAATGAAACAGCGTCAAGCCGCGATTAAACCAATATTCCCAAAATTCAGGTTGCAGTTCAATGGCTTGGTCGTAAGATGCGATCGCGCCCAACAAATCACCTGTTTTCGCTTGGCTTAGACCTTGGTAAAACCAAGCTTGAGCCTGATTAACAGGATCGTCGCCATATCGCTCGATAATACTTGAAGAATTGCTGCTTTGAACTGCCAAGTTAGAAGCAAGTTGTTGGACTAAGTTGCTACTTTGATCCAAACTCACCCACAGTCGATCTAAAGTATCAGCTACATTTGGCTCTAAGTTAGCTAAAGCGCTATCCCAGCTTTGTTCTGAGTCAGTTGTTGCTAATTCACTCTTTTGCCTAGTGGAAAGGAGATTTGCGGCTGTTTGAGTTTTAGTATTTTCTTCTTCTTCTTCTTCTTCTTCGTCCCACCTCAGCTGAGTCAATTTGGTGATTGAATCTTTTGCTGGAGGGAGAGGGAGATTTTCAGGTATTGTGCTTTGGGTTTGTTCTTCTCGAGACTCAAAAATCGATTCCTCTGATTCTTGGGTCGATATTGCTTCAGCAGAGGCAGTTTCAGGAGCTGGCGTTATTGTTTGGGTATCAGGCTCATCATACTCCCATAACTGTTCGCCTAAATCCACAATTAGCTCTTGCTCAGGCGAAGTTAGTAGGATTTCTTCATTCGACGTACTTTCTAGGACATCAGTTTCATCGTACTCCCATAACTGTTCGCCTAGATCGCGAATCAGTTCTTCTCCAGGAGTAGTTTCTGGTACATCAGGCTCATCATACTCCCATAACTGTTCGCCTAATTCGCGGATTAGTTCTTGCCCAGGAGTCAAGTCAACAAGATTTTCCGCACCATCGTCCTCATATATCTCTGTCTGTATCTCTGTAGGTAAGTTTTGCATCAACCGTATGCCAATCTCATAGGCAACATCTCCAATTCTGCCGATACCAAGTTCTCCGAGTTGCACCATCTGTATTGCTAACTGTTGATTCGGTGTGGGTGAAGCTAGTAAGCCTTCCCCAAATGTCACCAACCAAGCTAGCCAGCGATCGCCCGGAATGCGATTTTCGATTCGTTGCAGATGCCTTAATGCCCACTCGCGTCCTCGGTTTTGATGCACGCCTTCCAGCAATTGGATAAACAATCGTTCCAGATCCGCATCAGTTAGTTCTGGTAGTACCTCTACCAAATTGTGTCCTCTTCTACCCTTGAGAGAACGAGTCTGCTTAGTTTTTATTAGACGCCTTAAAAACCTTTTAAGCGACTGGGATATCCGCCTGAGCATCTGCCACACTCTTGGATTTTGTTTTTCTAGATTGTAGCCATCGTTGTGTTAAAAAAGTCATGAATTACGTAAAAACCCATTATATCCGTACAGTGCTTCTGTGGCAGGCTAGCAAAAAATACATAAAAGTACAAGATTACAGCATTACAACATTACAATTTTCAAACTCAACTCCGGAGTTTTCCAAGCTAGATACTAACTTGCTAGTTTTTTTAAGGAATACAACTGCAAGGATTTAGTCAATATAATGGGTTGTGCTGACTAAGCAATTAATTTTCTGTTTGCTCTGTATTTGATTGAGCGCCTGGATATAGCTGACTAATTAATTCCTGCACTAGAACTTGTGGGTCGTCACTCTCAACAGCCAACTGCTGGGCAATTTGTTGGCGTAAGTTTCCATCCTGCTGCAACATGACAAACAGTTCTTCTAGGGTAACAGTTTGATATTCTCCCTCTGGGAGATTTTCTTCTTCAGATACTTCTTGGGGTGGGGCAGCAGCTGGTTGAGATGGCAAACTAGTACTCACAGCATCCGGCCCTTGATATTCCCAAATTGGTTCGCCTTGATTGCGTGTTAATAGCTGCATTCCGATACTATAGGCAACATCACTAATTTCTCCGAGGCGTAACTCACCCAGTTGCACCAATCGCGCAGCCATCTCATTATTAGGTGTGGGCGATGCTAGCAATTTTTGACCAAAGCGCCCCAACCACTCAACCCAGCGTTCGGTTGTGACGCGATGTTCGATATTATGCAACCACTTGCTTGCCCAGGCTTCCCCTCGTGCTTGATGTACTCCTTGCAACAGTTCATTGAAGAGAAATTCCAGATCTGTATCGTTGAGGGGTGGAGCTGGTTGTTTTTGTAGATTCCCCCTAGTTTTGGAGGCAGTCTGTTTTCCACCAAATAAGCTCTGAAAAAGCTTTTTGAGCCATTGAACTAGCCGCTTGAGCATCTGCTGCACCATTGAGTATTGCTTATCTTTAAGATTGTAGCGATCGCATTGCGCTATGGCGTCACTTCCGTCAAGAAACTTCGGGATTGAGGAGGTGGAGGGGCAGGGGAGGCAGAGGGGGCAGAGGGGGCAGGGGAGCAGAGGAGAATAATTAATAACTAATAACTAATGACCAATGACCAATGACTAATGACTAATGACTATTTTAGAACAAATGTACTAAATGGTATGCTATAATTCGGGTGCATTGAAGGCGAAATTTAGTTAAAAATATGTTCTCTTGGCTTGCTTATCATAGTGCTAAAATTTACAGGCTAAATATAGTGCCATCGGTATGGCAACATCGACAAATAAAGCAGGTGCAAGAGATTAAAATAATTGAATCCCAAATTCGACTCGGTGCTATTAATCAACGTTAAAAGGCATTGAAGTCCATATTTCCATGTCTTACGAACCCCTGCACCACAAGTATCGCCCCAAGAGTTTTGCTCAACTGGTAGGTCAAGAGGCGATCGCCACCACTCTGACAAATGCGATCGGGACATCCAAAATTGCCCCCGCTTATTTATTCACTGGGCCTAGAGGTACAGGTAAAACTTCTAGCGCCCGAATTCTAGCTAAATCTCTTAATTGTCTCAAAAGTGACAAGCCCACTGCCGACCCGTGTGGCGTCTGTGATGTATGCCAGGGAATCACTAAAGGCTATTCCTTAGACGTGATTGAAATCGACGCTGCTAGTAACACTGGTGTCGATAATATCCGTGAGTTGATTGAAAAAGCTCAGTTTGCTCCTGTACAGTGTCGCTACAAAGTTTACGTGATTGATGAATGCCACATGCTCAGTAATCAGGCATTTAACGCGTTACTAAAAACACTAGAGGAGCCACCGAAACACGTAGTTTTTGTATTGGCAACGACAGACCCGCAACGGGTATTACCGACGATTATTTCACGTTGTCAGCGGTTTGATTTTAGACGTATTCAGTTAGAGGCGATGGTTAAGCATTTAAGTGCGATCGCCTCTAAAGAAAACATTAATATTTCACCTGATGCTGTCACTTTGGTAGCACAACTTGCTCAAGGAGGGTTGCGAGATGCGGAAAGTTTGCTTGACCAATTGGCTTTATTGCCCGGTGAAGTGACGCCAGATAAAGTTTGGGATTTGGTGGGGACGGTAAGCGAACAAGACTTACTGGGGCTTCTAAATGCGATCGCTCAAGATAAACCAGAAGCAGTTATCGATTTTACCCACAGTATTTTAGATCGCGGTCGAGAACCGCTGACTATTCTGCAAAATCTCGCTGCTTTTTACCGCGATTTATCGATCGCTAAAACAGCACCCAATCGCCACGATTTGGTTGCTTGCACTCAACAAACTTGGAAAGCGCTGGTGGAATTTGCCCAAAACTGGCATATCAGCGTGATTTTGGCAGGACAAGAACGCTTGCGAACAGCTGAAGTGCAAATCAAAAACAGCACTCAGCCGCGTTTGTGGCTAGAGGTCACATTACTAGGATTGTTACCTAGCGCAAATATTCAGCCGCAAGTTTCAAATGTCCCGCAACGAGTTAACACACCTGTTATATCTCCAAGCTATACTCCACTATCAGTTGCCCAAAATCATCCAGCTTCTTCCGTACCTTTAGCTAATTCGCAAACAAATCATAATTCTGCAAACAATCATCTAGCTGCTGCTCAAAATCACCCCGCAAAATCATTTTCCACAGATGAGCGACAAACAAATCAAAATTCTACAAACAATCATCTAACAGCTGTTCAAAATCACGCCGCAAAGTCATTTTCCACAGATGAACGACAAACAAATCAAAATTCTACAAGCAATCATTTAACAGCTGCCCAAAATCACCCCGTCGCATCGTCTTCAGCAGATGATAGGCAAACAAATCATAATTCTGCTAGTAACTCAGTTTCATCGGCAACCTCAGAATCTTTAGCGTCTGCCGAAATTGAACCAGCAACTTCAGAAGTTGTCGAAACACCAGAATATGACTTAACTCAAGTTTGGCAACAGGTACGTGCTAATTTTCCGATGCCATCCAGACAAGCTTTACTGGGGCAAATGTGCCAGCTAATAGAGTTTAACGGTACTGTAGCGCGTGTTGCTGTCAAAGGGTCTAAATGGTATGAAACACTGAAATCCGATCTGCCGATGATAAAGGCAGCTTTCCAGAAGACTTTTGGGTATGAAGTTCAGGTAAATCTAGAACAAGTAACCTCTATAACTTCTACCTCAGCCAGAAAGAATCCTCCACCAAAAGACTCTACTCGCCTTCAGCAACCAACTACTCCCATCTCCAACGGACAAATTTCGCATCCAACACCAGCACCACAGCCAGTCATTGCACCACCAGTAGCAGCAACTCCACCTATAAAAACCGAACCATCAGTCAGGAATGGTAATGGAGTGAATGGAAATGGGGTAAAAACTGTGCCTCCACCACCAACTCAAGCACCTGCACCTAATTGGGAACCTGATGAAGTGGCGATCGCAGCTCAACGTTTAGCAGAATTTTTCAACGGACAGGTTATTCGCTTTACAGAAGATGCTACAGAATTCTCCGGTTCTATGAATACACCTGAATGGGCAGAAGAATCAGAACTTGATGATGAATAAATTGGCTATGGGGCATTGGGCATGGGGCATTGGGTAAGCAGGAGGTGTGGGGGGTTTGGGAGGATGGGGAAGAAATCTTTCCCCCTTCTCTCCCCACACTTCCCACACTTCCCCATCTCCCCTGCCTCATGCCCTATGCCCTAGTCCCCAGCTCCCGTATGCAAGGTTTTCACCCATTTCAGGCGCTTAGGTCTGATGGACATGCGGGCGGTAGTACTGCTCATGACTACTAGCCAGTGCAACATGTATAAACTGCCGCGTATCGTCTGTAGCAGTAAGGTAAAATACGTAGAAAATGAAAATTCCCGATCTTGACGTATCCGCCTCAAGCCTGTGAACATGCCTACCATCGACATAGAGATCGACAAGGTGGTAATGGGGCTTAATATCGGTGGACGATGACGAGCGATCGCCATTAATAAATCTGGTATTGCTGCTGTGGGCAAGATGTACATAATCAACATGAACATCAGCAAATCCCAGGTTTTGCGGCTTCCCATGCGGTTTTTGAGAATTAAATCCCAATAATCCAAGTAGCGTTGATATCCGCCTTCTGCCCAACGGTTGCGTTGATGCCAAAGTGCAACTGTCTTTGTTACTCCTTCTTCTTGCACTGCTGGATGGAAAACACACTCAATATCCCATTTTTCCAGATGTAAGCGGATTGTCAAATCCAAGTCATCGGTAATGGTTTCTTCATTCCAGCCATCGCAGCTTTCTAAAGCCGAACGCCTGACAAATTGGCCGTTTCCGCGCAGTTCGCCAATTCCACCAAGGGCTGTCCGCTGTTGCTGAAACCAAGTATCAAGAGCCATTTCCGCCATTTGACCCTTAGTCCAAAAATTTTCTTTGGCGTTGGCGATCGCTTTTCGTACCTGCACCGCCCCCACATTTTCTCTTTGGAATAAAGGTATTACTTGTGTTAATAAATCTGGTGTCACTTGAGCATCAGCATCAAACACGGCGATGATTTCGCCCTTTGTCAGCGGTAGTACCTGATTCAATGCTCCTGACTTACCGCCAGTAGCATCTGCCGAGCGCGTGAGCACTTTAAGTTTGTCATATTTTTGTTGTAATTCTGCTAATAAATTGGGTGTATTATCGCTGCTGCGATCGTCAATTACCCAGACTTCGTATTTACCATCTGGATAATCGAGATTACAAAGATTTTTGGCTAATTTACCAATTACCGCTTCCTCATTTTTCGCGGCCACTAACACAGATACGCAGGGATAGTCTCCCTTCATTTCTTTTGGATAGTGGCGAGGTTTAGTAAAAACTACCACCAACGCATGAAGCCCTAAAACGGTGGTCAATCCTAGTATAAATATGGATGCCCAAGAAACTAAATGCAAAGCGATCGTTCCACTCCAGACGATAGTCAAGACTAGAGCTGCTTTACGCCTACGACCGTGAAACCGGGATGGTAGAGACATTGATTGCGTCTCTAACGCAGGCTCGTCATCTACTGAAATGTCAGAGAGCAAGGAGTTGAGTGGATCGAGCTCTTGATAAGAATTTTCTTCGGGCCAGGAATTGGCTGGCATAGGTTGGATTGGTTGATTCAAAAATCACTATTTGTTTACAGTTAGTAATTTTACGGGCAAATATCCTTAAGCTACTTTTTCCGACATTAATCGGAATAGGCAAACTGGAATACCCGCTATCCCTGAGCCGAGGCTGGGACTACTTTGTTATTGCCGCTACTCTATTTCATTACCTCGCATTAACCGCATTTGTCACTCTTAGATACAAGCTTGATTCCTTTGATAGCCCTTTGGCTAGGAAGCTTGTAGAGTAAGATTCTCACGGATACAAATTCCAGATTCAGCAAAGCGATCGCCAGGCAACATTAGCTTGTCTATGGGAGAAACAGCAATAACCCCATCCACCACTTTACAGCAGGGATTTTTTAGTCTATTGCCCCAACATCGATAAAAGTTAATGCAGCCTTATTGTAACCGAAATTTTAATATTTCTTAGCATTAACTTCATTAATTGAGTATTTGTCATTAGTTATTCTCCTCTGCCTCCCCACTCCCCCACCTCCCCTGCCTCTCTACCCCTATTTCCCCACTGTGTAGTTTAAACACAATTTTTGGGAATACTACTAAGAGCCTATCACCAGTTGCCAACTAACTTGAGGAAATATTTAACAATGTCTATTGAGCAACTCCAACCAGCCACTCAACAACAAGCCAGCGTTTACTTACCTTACGTTCAGGGCGCTAAAAGGAATTTTTTACCGTATGCGATTAGTCTTTATCAAAAAGGGGTTTTAGAAGGACACCGAAAGATAGAAGCTAGCGAACATGTCCCTTTTGTTGCTTCCTGGAATGTTGCTACCCTCCCTTCAGATTTAACACGTTGCCGAGTACAGTTTGATGGCAATGCTGAATTGAGTTACGAACTGATGATGGCTAGTTTCGAGTTTATTAATTATTTAATTGAACTTATGGAAAACTATAAACGTTATCGCGCCACCGATTTTTCACAAGGGTTTTATCGCAAGCTGCTACGTATAGATGAGTGATGAAACTCAGTTGGACTTTTGCTAGTTCGACTCCTCTCAAAAATAAGATTCCTGATTTTTTAGATAAATCGGGAATCTCAAGCAAAAAATATTATTTTTATTCATCATCCGATCGGATATTTTTAATTAAATCAGAGTATTTCCAACTGGGAATCTACTCTCAATTTATTGAGAAAAAATAAAAATACGTAGTATTAATATTCAAGCCCCCGCCTTTGGGCGTGGGGTAATAATTGCAAAAAGCAGCAAATTGCTAATTGCGAATTAGTTTGACTTGAGTGGGATAATATTATTCCACGTTGATTTGTGCTTACCTGTTTATTAATGTATAATAAACTTCAAAAATTCAGGGTAGTTGTCAGGCATTGAAGAAGAATTCAGAATTCAGAATCAATATAGTGGGGGATTCAGACCCACCACTAATTGCAGACCACGCTCATCAAAGATTTAGTGGGGGACTTAAACCCACTTATTCATTCGCCAGCCGCACTCAAATTCATGCTGAATTCTGGCTCCTGACTTGTGAATTCTTTCTTGTTAAACTACTTCCTGGCGCTGCCAAAGCATTTTGTATGTCTAAATCTGCAATCACCGTTACTGTCAAATTGTTTGCCGCTTATCAAGAAGCGTTTCAGCTTTCAGAACTGGTGCTGGAATTTCCTTATGGTACTCCGGTGAAAGCAGTATGCGATCGCCTCATAGCCAAACACCCCGAACTGTCCCAATGGCGTGATATTACACGCTTTGGAATTAATCTGATATTTGTCGAACCAGATACTCTACTACAAGATGGCGATGAAGTCGTCTTAATTCCGCCAGTTAGCGGCGGGTAAGGGGACTAGGGGAATAACTCCTAACTCCTAACTCATCAGTCATCAGTCAACCCCCTACTTGACTTTGGTGCGGAAGCGGATAAAACCGTAAACATCTTTGGCTAAATTGGGTAAATCTGGGCTGCGGGTGATATTAACTACTACAGCGCCATTGGTATTAGTACCGCAGGATGATGGTGCTGACTCGCTTGCAGAGTAAAAACGTCCGCGATCGCTATCTGCAACATCGCTCAGGTAAACTGTAGGAGTGCTGGAACTAATTGCAAGGGCGATACCTCGATCTGCTCCTGGTAAACCGCCATCAGTAGGAGTATTACCATTAAATGCAGTGGGAATAAAAGTAGCATTACTCGGAACTAAGTCGCAAAATTTAACGTTAGTAGCATCATTTGGCCCCTTGGAAAGGAAGTAGATAGTATATTCCACCTCATCTGTTGGCTTCACAGTCCCAGCATTAATCAATCCCCGGAGATAGCCAGCAGGCCATTTTGCATCGTTATCATCAGAAGCGAATGGTTCTGGTAGATAATTGGCAGCAGTAGTCGCCACATCGCTACGACCATCTACAATGTCGGTTAAATCTTGATTATTGATGCGAGTGATGCGTTTCACCAACAAAAGCTTTGCATTGGTTGTAGTCGCACCATTATTGTTTTCGCCAACGCTAGTAACGCGAGTACCTGTAGTATCAGTGTCTCTGGTTGGCAGATAATTTGGACATCGGCTGCTGGCGTTCCCGCTGGTACTTGCTTCCCAGCAAGCGCTGACATTGGTATCCTGTCCATTGGGAGTTAAGCTAATAGATTGTCCAATGTTAGCCCCAATTAACGAAGACTGATATGTATTGTCCCAAAGATTGAGAACGCTTGCGGGAGGTGTATTAATTTCATTACCACTGCCGTAAGCAACATAGTCAATAATTTGATTTTGATTATCGTACAACCAAACATCATCACCCAAATTGTTGAGTTTGGGAGTTTGTCCCAACCAAGTTTGAAAAGCTGCTCCTGTGGCTTGATGATTGGGATTGTTATCGCCAATCCAAATCACTGCATATTGTCCTGGTTGTAAAGTTGTGCCGTTAGGAAATGTATAAGTAAAGCCGTTAGTACTATCATTATTATTAGCAGTTAGGTGTCCATCTGCTAACTTCAAACCACTCAAATCTACTGCTGATGAAGATGGATTATAAAGTTCGATAAATTCATCATTAGTACTAGTATTTGTGCCAGTTTCGTTATATAAAACTTCATTGATGATGACTTTGCCAGCCTTGGATGAAACTTTATCGATAATATTCAATGGAGTTGGTGCAGTTTGGCCGGGATAATAAGTCCATAAATCCAATCCTTTTGTATCTCCAAAAGAGCCGTTGCATGATGTCCCAGCATTACCAGCATTACCAGACTGACCAAATTTCCGGTCATTGCTGGCGGTGTCAAAGCCATTAATTGGGTCGCTAAAGGCTGGGTTTGGTGGATTAATACCACAGAGTACTTGACCAGATGTACCAATTTGAGTGCCACCGATGGTTTTATAACCGCGATCGTCGTAAAATCCTTTGGTGTTGCCTATAGGATTAGTGGCATTCAGCATCGTAATGGTAGGGCCGCCAGTAAAATTGTTTTCCGCATCCAGCAAGGGAAAGTGATATTCACCTCCGAAGGTTCTGACACGAACTTTGTAATCACTCCCAACCGGAAAAAAATTGCCACTGTTATCTTTACCATCCCAATTAATTGTTTGCTGTCCGGTTGTCAGCATAATCCCTCGCAAAACACGGTTTTGGGAGTTAGTGGGATCGAAATTACTCCCGTCTCGGCTGATAACCAGTTCGTAAGTACCTGCAACGTTGCTGTCAAAGCTTAAAGCACCACCCGTACCATAAGAACTGCTATTTCCTGTAACCGTGCCGTTGAATTGTAAATTACTAACAACAGGAATAATTGGGGTAAGGGGAATGCCAGTTCCTTCTAAAGTGCCATCTCGTTTGTAACGCTCAATGTAAGGAAGTACGTTGGCATTGATGGGGTTAAAAAAGGTAGCGTATTGGGGACGAGACAAGCTAACACCACCTTGGGGATTTGATAGCTGACTATCAGCCCCCAGTATGTCGTGGTACAGAGGTGTTATCCCGTCGCTATCAAAAAAGCCAGTTTGATTACCGTAAAGAACAAATCCATTAGGATCTGTACCTCTAAGTTCTA
The DNA here is from genome assembly GCA_034530875.2 of Nostoc sp. DedSLP01. Classification (GTDB taxonomy): domain Bacteria; phylum Cyanobacteriota; class Cyanobacteriia; order Cyanobacteriales; family Nostocaceae; genus Nostoc. The sequence goes on along the minus strand of JAVRCJ020000005.1, from coordinate 265,586 downwards.
CTTTATATTGGAAACCATCTGTGGTTACCGGATAGACAGGGAAGTTGAGATATCGACCGTTACTGCCAGTAAAAAGAGCAAGATAATAGCTGAATAAGCGCCCATTCAAATCAGTTGTTGAAGTTTGATCGTTACTACGTATCGTTACATCCCAAGCTGCAACACTAGTTCCTTGTTGAGCATTAAAGTTGTTCCCACTACTCAAATTAATTTCACCAGTGGGAGCGCCATTTGCTGAAGAGTTACCCCCATCAGGCCCGTAAAAAACGATGTCATAAACTCCAGTGGATGGAGCTTGGTAATAGCAGGGAATATAGCCGTTGGGATTGCCTCCGCCAGAGATTGCACGGGGGCCACTTAACTCCTGTTGGCGAGTCGAGATAATGCCCCGCCCAGCTTGAGAAGTACACACAAAATCTGGCGTGTTGGGAACGGTTTCACTGCCAATACTTCCACTGACACGACCGGGGTTGTAAACGCGAATATTACCATTATTTACACCAACTGCGCTGGAACCCAAAAGAATATATTCATCTTTGTTGGCATAGACTTTTAGTAAAGTTCGTCGCAGCACCAAACCGCCATAAGTATCAGTACGCCACTCTAAGTTAGCTCTGCTACTGCTGGCTGGGGCATTACTGGGATATAGGGTGCGGCTACCTTCTGCCTGAGCTGATTGGATTCCAATATTCAGGTAGCACAGTAACAGAGCAAGACTGCTGAGTAGTTTTTTATAAAGGTTGAGGTGGTTGTTATCGATCGCTAAAAAATATTTTAAAAGTTGACTCATTTATGCTTTACTAGCTCCTGATTTTAATGGGGATTGGGGATTGGTGGCTGGGTATAGGGCTACGATGTCTGCAACAAACCACTCTGTGTCTACCAAGATTTAAAACGCATTTATAAAAAAGAATAAAAACTCTAATACACTTAGACGATGCCTGGTTTTAGGTTACCCAAGTTGTACGAAAATCTACCATCTTAATTTGCATTTGTTCTGCAATTCGCAAATCAAGATAGCTATTTTGCCAATTTGTAGGATAGTAATAAACAGCAAATAGTAGCTATTCTTTATGCTCATTAATTTAGCAATGCAATGCGCTGTAACATTAATCAATTTTGATTTTGAGAATAAAAAGCTATAGCTAACAAGGCGATCGCCATTTCTCTGGAAAATAATTTCTATTTTTTAAAACTATAATCACCTAGCGAATTTTTATCCAATAATAAACTTACAAATAAAAAAAATATCCAATAATTTCTTTCTTAGAAATTATTAAATAAATTGCTCTGGCAGATTTTTGGTTTATTATCAGAAACATTAATTGAGAAATTTATGTAATCAAACTTTACAGATAATGGCTGATAACCCTTTTTTAGCTGCGGGGATGATTGAAGATCCGAGGCTGTTTGTGGGGCGTAAAGATGAACTAAATGCGATCGCTTCTCGAATGAAGGGCGACCAGCCTACAAGCATCAACGTAGTTGGTGACAAGCACATCGGTAAATCTTCACTGCTGTATTATTTCGTTCGCACTTGGGAGCAGCGAGTATTACAAAACACTAACCGTTATGTAGTAATTTACTTAGCGTTACGGGGTGTAGATTGCCAAACTGAAACGGGTTTTTATGAGGCTGTAGCGGAAGGTTTACTCAGTCACGTTCCGGGATGGCAACAACGCAATTTGCAAAATCCTTGGAAGAGTAAACTGCTGAATCGTCAAGCTTTTTCTGATGCAGTTAAGGAATGGAAACAGCAAGGAAAGCTACCCGTGTTGTGTCTGGATGATTTTGAAAGCCTTTTGAGATATCCCGATAAATTCGATAATGGATTTTATGATAATTTGCGATCGCTAATGGATAGCAACGCCTTGATGTTAGTGGTGGCTTCCCGCAAACAACTGGATGTTTATGCTAACGAGCATCACTTCGGCTCTAGTTTTTTCAATCTCGGTCACACTATTTATTTGCAAGAACTAACTACAGATGAGGCTATTGAACTGTCGCGTTTACCAAGTCGTTCTATTAATGGTGCTGCTTTGAGTGTAGACGAACAGAATTGTGTGCAGCAATGGGGCGATCGTCATCCTTACAAGTTGCAATTGGCTGGTTACTATTTGTGGGAAGCACGTCAACAAGGCAAGCCAATCAAGTGGGCGAAACAGCAGTTTAAACAACAGCTGACTAAAGCTAAATCGGCATCAAAAGAACAGCGATGGCAATTATGGCTGCGTTGGTTATTTTGGGATTTGCCAGTGCGTCTAGGGAAGATACCCAAATTCATCGGTGGAACTGTTGATGATATTAGCAACTGGATTATTGGGTTAGTGATTCTGCTTTTACCAGTTTTGGTTTTGGTGGGTGTGCTGCACTGGAACGAAGTTTGGGATTTTGTGCGTGACAAGTTGGGGATAAAGTAGCAATGAGTAACACGTCTCCAGCATCGGGCTTTTGGAATTATGTGGGTGAATGCGTGCGTCTCTTGTATTGGATTTGCTTCAAACCTTTTACCTTTGAACGTTGGCTGCGCGATATCCATCCAGAACTTAAGCCGATAGATGACCCTTTTCCTAAACGGTCTGAGTTTCGTACTAACCCCCGCCTGCGTCGGTATGCTAGCCAAGTTTGGTGGCTAACTGCTGTAGTTCCAATATTTGCCGTGTTGCTGGTAGCACCAGTTTACACTCTGGTTAGTGGTGAGCCTTTTAACTGGTTTATAAGTTGTGTTTTTTTGGTGGGCTGGTTTATAGGAAGAGTTCTAGACCGTGGCGGTAATAAAAATAGGCTAATTATTATCCTTGTTGCTATCCTTAGCATATTTTTGGCAATTCAATTTTTATCAGGCGTGGCGTTCGGCGTGACGTTCGGCGTGGCGGTAAGCATGGTGGGAGGCGTGGCGGTAGGTGTGGCGGTAGGCATGGCGGTAGGCGTGGTGCTAGGCGTGGTGGTAGGCGTGGCGGTAGGTGTAGCGGGAGGCGTGGCGTTAGATGTGGCAGTAGGCGTGGCAGTAGGCGCGACGTTCGGCGTGACGTTCGGCATGGAGTTCGGCGTGGCGGTAGGCGTGGTGGGAGGCGTGGCGGTAGGCGTGATGCTAGGCGTGGTGGGAGGCGTGGTAGGAGGCGTAGCGAAAGGCGTGGTGCTAGGCGTGGCATGGGTTTTAGGTGTGTTGCGGGTTTACTTGTGGTTGCCAGAAATGCTCTCGATACTCACCTTCTTCTTTTTGTTTCCCAATGGAAAGCGGGTAAATTGTTTGCGATATCTGCCTCCTCGCTTTGATGAATTGATTATTTTGCCTCTGCCTTTCATGGATGTGATTATTGTAGAAGCTTATCGAAAGAACCCTGCTGCTGCCCGTGAGACTATTGATTATCTAATCTCTTCCACCAACCAGCAAAAAGTTGCAGCACAAGCAATTTCTGGTATTGCTGTAGATATTTTCAATCGTTGTCAGAGGTTGAGCGATATTGTGGAGATTGCCAACCAACTAGCATGGATTCCTTCACCACCACCAAAGGAAATTGTCGCTGTTTTACCCGAATTTTTGAAAATCAGCCAGGATGTAAGGGCTTCAGAGGAAGCAACTTCACCTTATCGGAAATATGAGTTACTGAACATTCCCATCAACGCATTACGCCAACTGGGGCAAAGTCTAGCTTTGACAAAAGATGCTCGCACTGCTGTCTCTTTTGGCAACGCTGCACAAGGCTGGCTGACGATACTAGAGACGGCACAGCGTACTTTAGAGGAACAGGCACAGCAATCAACAGAAATTCGCCAAGTTTATATTGCTGGTAATTCCCTAGACCCGGAAACAGCAAAGAATCGTTTCAAAGGGCGAATTGACATATTTCGAGAAATTGAAACATTGGCGCTTTCTGAGCAACCACCAGTATTATTACTTTATGGTGGGCGGAGGACAGGGAAAACCTCAGCGTTGAAATATCTACCTTATAGAATTGGCTCAGATATCGTACCTTTGCTGGTAGATTTACAGGGTGCAGCATCAGCGACAACGTTAAAAGGATTGGCTGAAAATTTAGCTCAACAAATAATTGAAGCTGCACGGCGATTACCCCGCAAAGTATTCTTGCCTAATCCAGATGCCAAGAAAATAGCTGAAGATCCATTTCCGGCGCTGCAAACTTGGTTAACAGAAATAGAACGCAGCAACCGCAGCCACCGATTTCTTTTGTGTTTAGATGAATACGAACGCTTGGATGAAGTCGTCAAAGCAACAAACAGCCGTGCGCCACTCAACTTTATTCGTAACCTGCTGCAACACCACCAAAAATGGATTTTACTTTTTAGCGGTTCGCACGAGTTATCTGAACTTGAAGATTACTGGAGTGACTATTTAATTAACACCCGTGTTTTGCGAATGACCTACCTGCAAGAATTAGAAGCCCGCGATTTGATTTTAAATCCAGTGGAGAACTTTACCAATATATACGAACCAACTGCTGTAGATGCAATTATTCAACTGACTCGCTGTCAGCCTTTTCTGGTTCAGTTGGTATGTTACGAGTTGGTGGAGTCGCTAAATGGCGATATTAGAAGAAACCAGGGAAATGCAGATACAGTCAAAGCCACTGCACAAAATGTCCAAGAGATTATTCCGCAAGTGCTTGAGGTAGGGGTTCAGTATTTTCGGGAATTATGGAGGAGTTTAGCAGAGAATGACCGTAATTTACTCCGGCGTTTAATTCAAGGCGAAATTCCTACACCACAAGATAAAGGTGTTGTGCGCAAACTGGCGCGAAAAGAAATCTTGACTTCAGAAGGCAATGCTTTTCAAGTGCCTTTGGTACAAAAATATGTAGAACAAGTGCTAGAAGAAGAGTAATTTGTAATTCGTAATTCGTAATTCGTAATTCGTAATTAAAAAAGTCAGATATAGCTTCGGTTGCAGGGTTTGAGTCTGTTGGCGGATTTTAGAGAATTGGTATAATTTACGGCAATTTGCAATTTGCATCGCAGAGGGAAGAGTTTAGCGACTTTCAAAAACATGGATTTAGGGGAGAATAAAGTTTTTATCGTCATCATCGCAACTGATATTGTTAAAGGCGTAATCGAAGTTGCTACAGGGTGCGCGTAATACTGAAACGTGAAGACGGAAGCTGCTACAGGGAAGGCAGAAGTTGTTACAGGGAAGACGTATGTTGTTACCGTCGCAATTTCGTGTTGTAATAGCTTTTTAACGGAACTTTCAAATAAAAAAATTCTACTTTTCGCAGTTAACGGTCAACAGTCATCAGTCAACAATATTGCTTCATCACCCGCCAGAGAATAAATTCTCTGGCTAATAGCTCAAGTCTACTAAAGTAGACTCAAAATCTTGAGGGATATTTATACCAACCAATTCAATTAACGATCGCAACACATCCTTGGGTGAAGACGCGATTCATCGCGTCTCTACAAATGGTCTATTTGTCGCATTCTTTTTTTAAATCGGTATTAGTAATCTTTAGATTACTTTTGCTATGAGCAAGGAACTTCAGTTCCTTGCTGGACATCGGTTCTACGTTAAGCACCAAATAGTAGAGACGTTGCATTGCAACGTCTCTACATGTCGATTCATACCTAGAAGTTACGCACTGAAGCCTGAAACCTAGATCCCCCTTAGCCCCCCTTAAAAAGGGGGGAACTTCTAAAGCCCCCTTTTTAAGGGGGTTGGGGGATCTGAGTGCGTAAGTCCTAATACCTTTTTAAATTTAACTTAGCTATGGAATATTACAGTCACTAAAGGTAGAAAAGCTAACATGAATCCGTGCCAGGAATGCAATTGAGCTTCTGGGGTTGGTTCTGGTGGTGCTAATAAAGCTTCTACTCTTTGTTCTAAACGATCTGCGCTAGGAGAACCCAATGCCGCACAGCAAATTTCTGATGATAGAGTGCTGCTACTGACTACTAACAGCAGTGATTCTGCTAATACCAAAGGGTCTACCTGCAATGCTGCATAACTGTCGGCGCGGAGTTCGCGCAAAACTAACAGTTCTTGCCACAATGGTTCTGTATTTGGCAACCAGGCAGTGCAGTAACGCACCCAACCCAGCCAGAAAAACCAGAATGTATCTCTGTACTGATAATGCCCTTCTTCGTGTGCCAAGACGCTTTCTAAATGATTGGGTGAAAGAGTTTGCAGTAATCCAACGCTTACGACTAATTCAGGCTGCCAAAAACCAATTTGCCCTGCAAACATCGCTTCTGTTTGGAGTAGTCTGGCTCGTCTGTCTCCCAAATTCACGCTAGGACAGTTCCGCGCAGATTCCACAGACTGCCAACCTTGAAAAGCAAGTTTAATGCATAAAATGGCAAAAATTGCTAAATAAATTAATGCCAAGATATAACTAATTGAGCCTGCGTACATCCCGCCCATATTGCCTTGAGGCCCCATGAACAAAACAGCGATCGCTGTCATAAAAATTAGCAAGGGCGGGAAGAGGAACAAAAATAGCGATCGCCGCCACCGCAAATTCCAACTGCCTTGGGATTCTTTCCAAGAGGATCTTAATTCCCAGGCAACTGCTAAAGCGATCGCAATCATTATTAGATGCATCATTTTCCCTCCCTGGCTTGGCGTGCAGATTGTATGCGTTTGGCGATGGCTGCTATTTGTTCGCTGGCTGCTTCATCGAGACTATCGGCGAAGGCTGCAATTACATCAGGATTACCCACCGCAAGAAATCGCTGTAACTGTTCGTGGGCTTTGATTACTTCTGATTGTTGCTTGCTCAGCAACGGCCGCCAATAAAATGCCCGCCCTTTTTTGTCACAGGCCAGCCAACCTTTGTCTGTGAGGCGTCGCAAAACTGTGGTGACAGAAGTATAAGCTAGTTCGCGGTTGGGATCGGCCAAAATGCGATCGTGGACATCTTTGACTGTAACCGAACCAAGTTCCCAGACGATATTTAAAATTTCCGCTTCTAAGGGGCCTACAGATAATTGTTTAGGGCGGTAATCGGGTAAAGGTGCCATAGTTTTGCAGGGGAGTGGGGAGTGGGGAGTGGGGAGTGGGGGAGATGAGGAGATGGAGAGGCAGGGGAAGAAAAAACTAATGCCCAATGCCTGATGCGCCATGCCCCATGCCCAATGCCCTATTTAGCCAATGACTTTTAGCTTTCTTGTTTTAGATTACAAGATCGTGGAGCAAGTCTGAAAGTCTCAGAAGATAAAAATGAGTTTTTTGAGCATTTATTGGCGATTAAGAACTCTTAAGATTTAGTTAAAAACCTGTTAAAAAACTGTCGCTTTTTTTCCTCATTTCCCTACCTCCCCATCTCCCCACTGCCATTTATCTATTTAATGAAGTACATTGTGTATTCAGATCGTAAAAAAATCCGTGCAATTAATTGCGATCGTAGTTAGTGACAGTAACTAGGTAGAATGTTATTTGTTTGCCGCAGTAGTATAAAAGCAGGTGTATCCAGCGCGTGAAGCTATTTGTATACCACACTCCGGAATTGACTCCAACGGATAAACCGCCAGAATGTGCGATCGCAGTCGATGTCTTGCGAGCCACTAGCACAATAGCGACTGTCTTGGCAGCTGGAGGCGAAGCTGTACAAGTATTCAGTGATTTAGACCAACTAATCGCAGTTAGCGAACAATGGCCTGCTGAAAAACGTCTGCGGGCTGGAGAACGCGGCGGTGCGAAAGTAGCGGGCTTTGAGTTGGGCAACTCCCCCCTCGACTGCACGTCAGAATTGGTGGAAGGGCGTAGGTTATTTATCAGTACCACAAATGGCACTCGTGCTTTACAACGGGTACAAGATTCGCCAAATGTCTTAGCCGCAGCCTTAATCAACCGAGCATCAGTGGTGGAATTTCTTCTAGAAAAACAACCAGAGACAGTATGGATTGTCGGCTCAGGCTGGGAAGGCAGTTTTTCTTTAGAGGATACAGTTTGTGCGGGTGCGATCGCCCACAGTGTTTTACAGCAAACTCAGTTGTCACCAGAAGAATTAGCTGGTAACGATGAAGTTGTCGGTGCGATCGCTCTTTATTCTCAATGGCAAGATAATTTATTAGGATTATTTCATCAAGCTAGTCACGGTCAACGCCTATTGCGTCTTGACTGTCAAGAAGATTTAAAATATTGTTCTCAAACTGATGTTTTAGATGTCTTGCCGAAACAACAAGAAATAGGAGTTTTGAAAAGAGGATAGGGAGTAGGGAGTGGGGGGATGAGGAAGATGAGGGAGATGAGGAGGACAAGAAAATAACTGTCCCCAATTCCCAATTCCCAATTCCCCACTCCCTATTCTGTGAGCATTTGCCTGAGCCTTTGCCGCCAATGGGGGGGATATTTTCCTAGAAGTGTGGAAATTTTGCCACAAGCAAGGACAGAATAAGGAGGGCGACGGGCGGGTGTGGGATATTCGGGGGTTGTAATGGGGATGACATTTTCAACTTTTAAAGGAACCCCTTGCTGTTGGGCTTCTTCAAAAATGGCAACTGCAAAGTCATACCAGCTAGCAACGCCGCTATTTGTGTAGTGGTATGTGCCTGCAATGTCTAAGCTCAAATGAGGAATTGTTTCGGCTATAGTTGCGGCTATATCTTTCGCCCAAGTGGGGCTACCAATTTGATCGGCGACGACACGCAATTCTGGGCGTTCTGCACCGAGTCGTAACATGGTTTTGACAAAGTTACTTTTGCCAAAGTTTCCATAAACCCAAGCTGTGCGGAGAATGAGGTGATGGGTGCAATTCTCTTGAATTGCTTGTTCTCCTGCTAGTTTGGTTTTGCCATAGACACTCAAGGGGTTAGTCGCATCTGTTTCCTGATATGGGCGACACCCATTGCCATCGAAAACGTAATCGGTGGAAATATGAATCAGAAAAGCGCCTAATTTTTCGCTTTCTTCGGCAAGAATTAAAGGTGCAGTCGCATTAATAGCGGTGGCAAGTTCAGATTCGCTTTCGGCTTTGTCTACGGCTGTATAAGCAGCTGCGTTAATGATGATTTGCGGCTGCTTGGATCTGATAATGCTACGCAGAGTATCAGGTTCGGCCAGGTCTAATATTGGGCGTGCCGCTGAGATAACATTGCCGTAGGATGAAAGAATTTGTTGTAATTCTTGCCCTACTTGACCGTTACTACCAATCAGCAGAATTGATTTATTCTTAGTCATTAGTTATTAGTCATTAGTCATTGGTTATTCTCAGCGTCCCCGCGTCTCCCCATTCCCCACTCCCCACTCCCTACTCCCTATTTTCTTAAAAGTACTTAATCATAGATTTCGGCAGTTTTCAAAGTTTTACCAGCTTCGTCTTTAGCTGATAAAATCGGTGGCGCATTTAAAGGCCAATCTATAGCTAAATCGGGATCGTTCCAGACGATCGTGCGATCGCCTTGAGGTGCGTAGTAATCTGTAGTTTTATACAGCACTTCAGCAACTTCTGAAAGTACGAGAAAACCGTGAGCAAAGCCTGGTGGTATCCACAGTAAGCGTTTGTTTTCAGCGCTGAGTTCGTAGCCCACCCATTTACCAAATGTGGCTGAACTTTTTCTAATGTCTACCGCTACATCAAAGATAGTGCCGACGATCGCCCGAACTAATTTACCTTGGGGTTGTTGGATTTGGTAATGCAATCCCCGCAGGACATTTTGCTTAGAAAAAGATTGGTTATCTTGAACGAAGTTAGGAGAAATACCAGTTTCTTGAGTAAATTTTTGATGGTTATACGCTTCAAAAAAGAAACCGCGATCGTCTGCAAATACTTTGGGTTCGATTAGTAGAACGTCGGGAATTTTGGTACTTGTAATGCTCATTCAATATTATTGTGAAAAATTTATCGCAGTGTTAACAATTCAGCAGGTGTGGAGTCAATACGGTTCGCTTAACGTGTTTATTCCTCGAAGATCCCCCCAACCCCCGTTGGAAAGGGGGGCTTACAACCCTCTTTTACCCGCTTAAAAAAGAGGTCGCTGTAGGCGGGGGGATCTTAACCGAACGGTATTGGGTGTGGAGTGCGGAATGTGGGTAACCACACGGAATCGGATCTTTTTCTTTCCTTATACCCAACACCCTAATTATGTGAGTTCGATTTGACAGTCATCGCCAATTAGGAATCGTAAAGCTTTTGGGCGACGCGGTGCAAGAGTCACTTGGGCGCGTTGTCCTATGACGCTATCGATAATACGTTGATGAATGCCAGCAATTTTAGCGCCTTCTAAAATTACGCTATGTTCTAAATCTGTATCAATGAGGGTGGCATGGTTAGCAATGCTACTATAAGGGCCAATAAAGCAGTTTTCTAAATGGCAATTGTTACCAATGATTACCGGGCCGCGAATTGTACAGTTAATGACTTTAGATTTGGCCCCGATTTTAACTCGCCCAATAATCTGACTTTGGGCATCAATTTCGCCGAGAATTGATGGTGTCAAATAAGTGTCGAGAACTAAACGATTAGCTTCTAATAAGTCATCTTTTTTACCTGTATCTAACCACCAACCTTGGAGTTTGTGTGCAACAACCTGCTTATCCAGATTAATTAGGTATTGAATGGCATCAGTAATTTCAAGTTCGCCTCTAGCAGAAGGTTGGATATTAGCGATCGCATCAAAGATAATGTGAGAAAAGAAATAAACTCCTACCAATGCCAGATTTGAAGGAGGAATTTTCGGTTTTTCAATTAACTGCAATACCCTTCCGCGATCGTCAACCTGAGCCACACCAAAGGCGGTAGGATTGGAAACGGGACGTAAGAGAATTAAAGCGTCCGGCTGCTGCTGCTTAAATTGTTGGAGAAAGTAACTTAAGTCGCCTAATTGAATTAGGTTATCGCCTAAGTACATGACAAATGGCGAATCTCCTAAAAACGGACGGGCGATTTGAACGGCGTGAGCTAGTCCGGCTGGCTGTTCTTGTAATATGTAGGTAATTTTGGCTCCGAAGTATTCTCCATTTCCGGTTTTTGCTTGCACCTCTGCGCCAGTTTCCGGGCTGATGATGATGCCAATATCAGTAATACCAGCAGCGATCATTTCTTCAATGCCATACCATAAAACAGGTTTATTAGCAACTGGTACGAGTTGTTTTGCACCGCTGTAAGTGAGGGGACGCAGGCGTGTACCTTTACCACCAGAGAGAATTAATGCTTTCATAAGGGTTTGTTATTGGGCATGGGGCATTGGGCATGGGGAGGTGTGGGAGGTGTGGGAAGAGAGGGAGGTGTGGGAAGAGAGGGGGGCATAAATTCTCTTTCTCCCCATACTCCCCACACTCCCCATCTCCCCATCTTCCCTGCTCCCCTGCCCCATCCCCGCGTCCTTTGCTGAACGGTAATATTCTACATGTAGCTGGATAATACTTTGGCGGTTGCTTGTCCGGTTTTTTGCCAAGTGAATTGTTGGCAGTGAATAATTCCTTGGTTGGAAAGGCGCGATCGCAATGCTGGATCGGTTGCGATCGCTTCCATCGCTTCTGTAATTTCCCTGGTGTTGTAGGGGTCAATTAGAATCGCTGCATCTCCAGCGACTTCTGGTAAGGAGGAAAGATTGGAAGTAATGACTGGAGTCCCACAAGCCATTGCTTCCAAGACTGGTAAACCAAAACCTTCCCAGAGACTAGGGAAGACAAGGGCGATGGCTTCATTGATGATTTTTGGCAATTCGCTGTAAGGAACGTAGTCTAGGAATTTCACTCGATTAGTGATGCCGAGTTGGGCAACTTGGGCTGTTAATGTTGGGGTGTAACGGCGATCGCTTGGCCCTGCTAGCCAAAGTTCGTAGTCGCTGTTATTTGGTAGCGCAGCAAAAGCAGCAATCAGCCCGTGTAAGTTTTTATAAGTATTTTGGCGTCCAATGTAGAGAAAATAGTTACGGGTGGGGAGATTGAGAAAACGGAAGTGAGTGCGATCGTAGGCAAGGGGAATTGGGGTAATTTTGCTGGCTGGAATCTGATAAAAATCGGTGATGTCCTTAGCAGTAGCCTGAGAGTTACAGACAATGTGTTGTGCTTGGTTGATGACTTGAGGAATGTAGTAACGGTGATAGGATGTCAGCGGTGAAAATCTTTTAGGAAAACGCAACGGAATAAAATCGTGAACCATCACGACAAAACGGCAGTTTGCATAAATAGGTGCTTCTGGAAGCAAGGAAAATAAAATTTGGGATTTTAGCTTTTTATAAATTTGTGGTAATTCAAATTGCGTCCAAACAAGGCGCTTCAAATGACCTTTTACTCCTTGTTCTGGGGTTAAGTTAGCGTGAACTGGATAGCAGTTATAACCAGAGATATTTTGAGAAACTAAGAGTGTGGGATAAAGTTTTTGTAAGTGAGGCAACAAATTAACAGCGTAGGTACTGATACCTGTGGGTTGATTTAGCAGAAATGAGAGATTAATTAATAATGTCATTTAAAAATAAATTATTTATCTAAATAGAATTCAGGAGTCATACAGAATTCAGTATGAATTCTGTATGACTGGCAGATGAATAAGTGAGTTTAACAAAAGAGCTAAATTGAAAATTTAGTGGTCTACAATTACTGCCTCTTCTGAATCCCTCACTAATTGATTCTGATTCCTGTTAGCGTAGCAAGGCGTAGCCCATTCTGACTTCTGAGTTCTTATTCAAGTTTCTGTTTTACGACATAATCCCATATACCAGAAAATTTACCTAATCCTGCTTTTGGCTTTAATATAATTAGTAAAGTTGCTTTTAAAATCTGGAAACTTAATCTAATAGTAAAAATTCCTTTACTCGTGTGTTTATCCATTGCTAATAGATAACCATACGTACCATTTTTAAACTTTAAAAAAATATTTCTATTAGTAATAGACGAACCTTCATGCAGGACTAGAAAATTAGTATTTATCGCAACTATATATCCTCGATTAGCGTAACGTAAGCAAAAATCTACATCTTCATAATAAAGAAAGTAATCAGAATCAAAATAAGGACATTCACTAAAATTTTTCAAATTCAGGATTAAACTACAACCAGAAATCCAATCACAATTAATATACTCAGCATCTATCTTCGTTACTTTCTTTTCATAAATTATTGCACCAGTTTTAGGAATAAAACTACCACCAGCGAACCAAACTTCGCCTTTTGGAGTACATATCAATGTACCAAGAATTGAAATTTCTGGATATAAATCAAAAAAAGGCTGAATTTTTTCTAAAGTATTTTCTGTTAAATAAGCATCTGGATTAATTATCCAAATATAGGCTTGGGGGTCTTGGGTGTAAATCCATTCTAAGCCTAAATTACAAGCACAACCAAAACCTAAATTAGCCCCAGCATCAAAAATTAATACTGATTCTGTTTTGAGATTATCGATAGAGCGATCGTCTGGTGAATTATTGATAATAATTACTTTGTAGTCTACATCGCTTGTTGTCTGTATAGAATTAATTAATTGTAAAATTAAATTGCTAGAATAGTAATTAACCGTTAAAAAATAAATCACTGTATTGATATTAAGCTTTCATCTCAGCTAATTTTGCTAAATAATAATTATATCATTTTATTTTACAGCCAAGTTTTACCAAGCTTTCCTTGAAAGCCGTGAAATATTCCCAGGAAGCAAGCCCATATTTTTAGGCTTTTTTCTTCAGGTTCATACAGGAAAATTGTCACTATACTGCGGAGTAAATATTTTATGCGCCTAGCACAACTAGTTAACCGATATAAACCTTGGGCGTAGCGAGTTTCTAAATAAGTATGATTTCGATTAATGTAGTAATGACGTAACCCAGAGTATTTGTGAAAGATGATTTTTCGGTGCAAAAATTGTACTTGAACTGGATTACCAAAATTATGATACATGACAGCTTTAGGAACTATCAGATTACGGAATCCTTGTTGCTTTAATCTCAGTCCATAGTCGAGGTCAATTCCATCTATAAACAATTCTGGTCGAGGAAAACTAACAGTTTTAGCAGCAGCAATGGAAATTAAAGAACCAGAAGTGATAGGTGAATCGCAATCATAAAAATCGACATTTGGATTGTGCATCCAGCCTATAAAATGGTCTTTAACAAAAACTGCTCCTGGTACAATTGTCTCAGTTTTCTGGTCTATGGGCGTAGGAGCAATAATCCCAATTTTGTTATTATCCTCTAAAGATAACTTATTAAAATAATTTAACAAAATTTCTAAACAATTCTCAGTTGGTAAACTGTCTTGGTCAAAAGTCCATAAAAAATCGTAACCTTCTTTTATAGCCCATTCCAAGGCCAATACCAAACCTTGACCAATGCCAACATTTTCTGGATAATGATGTATCAAAACCGATGCATTATTATCGCGTTCTAGTAATTCTTGCTCGGAATTATCTACTATAAAAATCTTATCTATTGCTATAGATTGAGATTTAATTGCTTCTAGACAATTTCTGGCAGCTTGTTTATCTTTATAGACGGTTATGTAAGCTGCCACTTTTGCTGTCATTGATTTAGATGTTATATAAAAAACCTATTTATGTATTTTCCATTCTAATGCTCTAATCTTCTGGCTAGTACATGAATATACTATTAATAACTAAGATTTCTAGATGTTTGAGCATTATACATTTCTTCTAATATTTGTCGAAGATTATACCTGTATTCCCATGTTGGATAGTGAGAACGGAACTTTCTCACATCTGAAATGTACCAGATATGATCGCCAGAACGATTTTGTTCTGTATAAGTGTATTGCAGCTTTTTACCTACAATATCTTCGCAAATTGAGATTGCTTCTAACATCGAGCAATTACTATGTCGAGAACCTCCGATATTATAAACTTCGCCGCATCTGGGATGTTGATAAAAATGATAAAAAGCGTTAACTAAATCGTAACTGTGTATATTATCTCTAACTTGTTTACCTTGATAGCCAAATATGGTGTAAGTGTCACCAGTAATCGTACATTTCATTAAGTAAGCTAGAAAACCATGCAACTGAGCGCCAGAATGGTTAGGCCCAGTTAAGCAACCACCTCTAAAGCTAACGGTTCTCATGCCGAAGTATCTACCATATTCTTGCACTAGAACGTCTGCGGCAACTTTAGAAGCACCAAACAAAGAATGTTTGGAGTTATCAATTGTCATTGATTCATCAATACCTTCTTGATATTGATGATTTGGTTCAATTTCCCAACGAGTTTTTAATTCTTCCAACGGTAAATAGTTGGGAGTGTCGCCATAGACTTTGTTAGTGGAAGTAAATATAAAAATTGCATCCGGGCAATATTGTCGAGTTGCTTCTAGTAATACTAAAGTCCCATTAGCATTAACTGTAAAATCTGTATGAGGATCTTTTGCTGCCCAGTCATGAGATGGTTGTGCTGCTGTATGGATAATCAGACAAATATCAGAGGAATATTCTTGAAATAGGTTTTCTATTGCAGAGCGATCGCGGATATCAATACCATAATGACGATAGCCCTCACCGTATTTATCTTCTAATATCCGACGATTCCATTCTGTGGAAGCAGATTCTCCAAAAAACACCGCCCGCATATTATTATCGATACCGATAACATTAAAACCCTTCTGGGCAAAAAAATGCACCGATTCGGAACCAATTAGACCGGATGAACCAGTAATTAAAACGGTAGGCATAATATTTGGAATTCCCTCACACTACAATCATCAGTTTAGGATAAAACGGGCTTCAGAATTGTTTCATACTCAATAATCCACTGATAAATATCTCTTAGAGTTTGTTCCGGATTTATCATTGGTTTCCACCCAGTCTTATAAATTATCTTGGAAGAATCTGTAATATAAATAGGAATGTCACCTTGTCTAGCTGTTTCTTCTGATGCGATCGCAATAGATTTACCAGTAATTGCCTCACATAATCTAGTAGTTTCTAATAGCGATAAACTATTATCAATACCTCCACCAACATTTAAAACATCTCCATCGAGTTCAGAAAAATGTTCTAACTGATAATCAATGAGGTGTAACAAATCTGCTATATGCAATAAATCTCTAACTTGTTTACCCGTACCGCCATAGCCTATATAACTGAGAGATTTTTCAAAATAGTGTGCGGCTAACCACAAAACAAAAACACCTTGGTCAACTTTACCCATTTGCCAAGGCCCTGTAATTACACCACAACGATTGACTATTGCTTGAATATTGTAAGCTTGTCGATACTCTTCAATCAGCATTTCCGAAGCAAGTTTAGTAGTACCGTATAGAGAACGGTAGCTTTGAAGTGGAAATTCCTCTGCAATACCTAAATCAGATACTCCCGGTATTGTTTGTTCGGCAGCAATGTTAAAACGGGTTGGCAGTTCTACTAAATTAATTGATTTTAGTGTTTCAATCGGATAAACCCGGCTAGTCGATAGAAACAACAAACGAGCTTCAATTTGTCTAGCTAATTCCAGAACATTGATAGTTCCTACTAAATTTGTTTGGAGGACGTATTGCGGAGAATTAAATCCTGCAAGTACGGAAGGTTCAGCAGAACAATCAATAATAGTATCGACATCAAACATTCCAGGATCTAAATCGCTAGCGGAACGAATGTCGCCATGAATAAACTCAATGCCCAAATTTTTAAATCTAGGAAGATTTAATTCTGAACCACGCCTGCGGAGATTATCAAAACATATAATTTGCCACTGAGAATGATGCTTTTTTAGATGAATCGCTAAGGAACTGCCAACAAAACCAGCCCCTCCTAAAATTAGAATCTTCTCAGCCATTTGATTTCAACCTTTGATGTGCTAACAGTTTATTTTTGCTTAAATGATAATCTCCACGCGATAAATGTTTTTCTAGCCAAATGAAGAGGACTATAAACAAATATCGACTCCCCATTTCTTTGAGCTTTAACTTAGAAACTCCTGTGGTTCTATTTCTCCAAGTAATGGGAATAGTTGTATAAGAATAGCCTCTGACTATGGCTTTTAGTGGCATTTCTACAGTTAAATTGAAATGATGAGATACTAATGGAGATATACCTTCAATGGCTTCTTTACGATAAATTTTAAATGCATTGGTGGTGTCGTTAAATTTTAAGCCAAATAAAATTTTAATAAATAAGTTAGCTAAACGATTAACAAATAACTTATGACTGGGATAGTCAATAACTTTACCTCCTCTAATGAAGCGGGAACCAAAAACACAATCGTATCCTTCTTGCAGTTTATGATAGTAAGATACAATATCTTCTGGCGCATCCGAACTATCTGCCATAACTACTGCTACAGCATCTCCTGTGAAATTTTCTAAGCCACAGCGAACTGCAAAGCCAAAGCCGTTGGGATAATAATTATTGATGTAGCGCAGTTTACTATTTTCCGAATTGAGCTGCTGTAATAGTTGTTCTGTGTTATCTTTGCTGTTGTCGTTAACAACTAAAATTTCGTAATCTATATTTTCTTGTTCTAAAACTGTACTAATAGTGCGAACAGTTTGAACTATGCAGTCTTCTTCGTTATAAGCTGGAATTACTATTGATAAAGTCTTGATAGATTTTGAAGTCTCTATCGTTCTTGATTCATCCCCAATCGAGCTAGGATTTTCTAATAGAGCTGGAGCCAATGCTTCTGGATAATATGTCAGGGACTTTTTTTGTTTTGGGGTTTTAAATACAAAGCGATCGCTAATTAAATAATTAATCGATGCACTCGCAAGTGCGCCTATTATAGTATTGATTCCATAGTTAACTTTCAACCAATCTAAAATCGGAAAAATCAAGAAAACACGAGTAATAACGGCAGCACCCGCAGAAACATGGTAAAGAGGAAGTTGTCGTAAGAATACTTCTCTAAGATTCCAAATACCACCAGTCCAAACCCATGTCCGATATACAAAAAAACTAAATACTAAAGAAAGTTCAATTGATATTGCATTGGCTATATTACGTAAAAAAGCTGTATTGAACCCTAGCTTTTCAATTATTAAATAAATCAGTACTAAGTTGAGTGCAGCCGCTAAACCACCACCTAGTAAAAACTTTAGTATTTTAGGCTGAAATAATTTTTTTAGCATCATACAATTTTTTTAAAATCATAAGTAATTGAAACTACTAGCTAATGCTTAATTAATTTAATAGACCAAGGTGCTGGATTAGTTGGAATTATCATTTCCTGCCCAGGTGGTAATTCCACAAACTTATCTGCATAGCTAGCAAATTTAAAATCGGTAAAAGGAGGATGCTGCCAGTCAGTCACTATGGCAATTGACATAGTAGCTAGTATCGTTAGAGCGAAAATCTTCACAATGTGATTTTTTGAAGTGTGTGCTTTGTAGCAAAGCCATACAGTTCCTAATGAAAAGGCTAATATGAAATTAAACCAGTAACGTGCACCAACACCTACAGGCTCAAATACAGTTATGTTGGGAAACATTAAAGCTATTGCGGAAAAAGGGATAAGAGCAGCAAATATAATAAACGCTCTTAATTCAAGAGGGGATTTAAGCAACAAATAAACTAAGGCAATAATTGCGGCAATTAGTATTATTATATTTAAAATATTATACAGAAAATGTGGCAATACATTAATCAAATAATTAGTAAGATTTGTGCCAAAAAGTGAAATTGAAAAAACTTGATTGATTAGAATTCTTAATATTCTTTTGGCATCATCAAAAGATAAAAAGCTAGAGCCTGCTTTACTGAGTCTTGCTTGACCAATTTGATTACTATTAAGAACGATGAATTGGGTTAATGCCGTACATATTAGCAGCACGAATTTAAAATAAAATAGGTCGCTAATTTTTTGTTTGCTAATTTTCTTGGCAAATATTAAAAATACAGTTACTGGCATTATCAAAATTGAAAAAGGTCCAGTTAATCCTCCTATAAAAATCATTACAACATCGAACAAATTAACCAACGCGTGAGAGGATTGACCAATAAGACCCATAAATATTAAAAGTGCTACGCGCCATTGTGTATTAGTAATATTTGCATGAACTTCATAGCATCCAGGTAAAGCTAGATAAAGAAATGCTAAACAAATCCTATAATTTATATTTGGTATTAACTTCGAGAACCTAGAGGAAATTAAAAAGGTTACCGGCAGAATTTGAATTACAATGGCAATCAAATTAAAAATAAGTGGTGCGAATTTCAAAGGAAACAACATGCTAAATGCCGCAGTTAATCTGGGTACAGCATGTAGATATCCTGCGTAAGGTGAAAATAGCGAATTTATAATTCCATTATTGTATGCTTGGGCATAAAATACAGTTCCATCTTCTGCCCAAAATTGCGGATTTAAAATTGCATCAGGTCGCTTAGAGACAATCGCTATAAAAGCGACTATAAACATTACGATCTGAACATACAGTGATCTGCGTCCACTTAGATGATGCGAAGAAATAGCACGGTTAGTTTCCATGAATCAGTCGATCGCTCCGTTACTTTGCAATATGATTACCCCATCATTGCAGAAACTACTTTGTTAACACAAAATAAAATTCTATATCCTCTGTTGGATTGGACAGAGTAGGTTGCGACCATACAGACGACCAAGGATTCATGTTTTTGCATACATAATCTATGATTAAAGCAAAGCTATCATAAGTAAAGGTATGGAAGTGAATATCAGCTTTTTCATAGAGATTTTTATTTACTGTTTCATCTAGTTTCTCTGTTGCTATGGGAAAAGCCAATTTATAAAATTCTACGTAATGTTCTTTATCTCGCTCTGACGAAGGATTTTGATAATCTAAAATCAAGTGTTCTAGTGTTGTTAATTCGCGCTGTTTATCAAATGTTCTTTCTTTATCTGGTACTACTAAAACTAAAGAACCTCCCACACGAAGTTTATTGTAAGCATTTTCCAAAGCTAGGAAAACATTTTTAACATGTTCAATTACATGACAAGCAACTATAAAATCAAGACTATTATCTTCAATTCCTTCAAGCTTTTCTAAATCTGTAATCAAAGTTGGTTCAATTAAGGTATTAGGATTTTGACCAGCATATAGTTTATCTTTAATTGTTGTTGAAGAACATATATCTGCATATTCAACACTACAATGTAAAGGTATCGGAAAAGGAGATCCAGCAGCTCCAACTTCTATGCCTTTACCACGAAGCCTAGATGCCGCTATTTCCCGCATCTGCATACTACTACAATTTATTGGCGGATTCTGCCAATCTACAAATGACCAAAAATGCGGGGCTGGGCGAGCAGGAAGAAAGTTGAGCAACGTTTCTTCACTTACTACTTGAATATCATCAGGCCAAGTATAGCCATTATCAATCATCCAATCTAAATCTGACACGTAGTGACGATATCCATTTCTGACATAAAAGACCATTGAGCCGAAAATACCGCCATTAGATTGCATTAAAACGCCATTAGATTTAGTTTCAGAATTGACAATAAATCTATAAATTTTTTTGAGTTCAACATTCCAATCTGCATGGTTATTAATTATTTCTTGAGCAGCATTAGTTCTAATATGTTCTAAATCTTCATATCGTGCGATCGCTTCTGAGATTGTTTCAGCTATATATGTAGCGCTAGGATATGATAAAAGACAGTTTTCCTTATCTTTCAATAACCATTTTGTACTGTTATTGATATTAGCAACGACCAATACACCACATGCCATCATCTCAAAAGGCAAGTAAGATGGATGCTTAGTCAGCATCATAGATAATCCAATATGGCAGGAACGATATAAATCTCCTGTTGCTTCATAACTGAGCAAACCAAGATTTTCTACCACTCCTTCTAAGCCATAGTCTTCCGGCTTCCAGTTAGCACCAGCAGATAATATCTCAATATTAGAACCGTAACGATTTTTGAGTTGACGCATAGCTGTAATTGCTAACTCAAAAGCATTGCGAGGATGTCCGGGACGTCCATAAAAAAAGATACGTTTGGGGTTGTCTTTTCTGGAAGTATTATCTGCATAGAAAACTTTAGTATCTACACAAGGAGTAAAGTGAATGGCTTTTCCTCCATATTCACTTTCATATATATTTTTTAAACTGATAGTATTGGCAATTCCATAAAATCCAAAACGGTATGTTGCCTCAGTTTGAGCGTATGTAGAACCTCCCGGATAAAATAAAGGTTCAAAATCCTGAATAAAATAAAACTTCAATCCCGTATTTTGAACCTTTAGCAATACATAAGCAGTTGTCCAAAGCGTAGCTATGGAAAAATCAGCAGGCTGTATATTATCGATCGCTTCTGCCGAGTTAAGAACTATAACTTCACAAGTCTTTAACTCTGGAAAGGCTTTAATAATATTTCCAAAAATCACATCAGCTTTCGCGTCACCACAAATCAAAAATCTTTGATGCATTCCTCCTTTTTGCAGTAAATAATCAGCTGTACGTAGTATTGTCATGACTCCACCATAAAAAGCGTTTTCAAAAGATGGTAGATACCAATTGACAATATGAGGCCCAGATGGAATAACTCTTTCTGGATGTTGCTGAACTTGATAAATGTCACTAATGGAAAAATCCATCACTGCGGCTAATGCAGTTGCATCTTGAGTATATTTATCAACGGTAATAATAGATTGCTCTACAGGAATATTAGGTTGCTCTACAAGAATAGTAGGTTGCTCTAAGGGTATTAACTTCTCCCGAATAAATTTTTTAACAACTCGTGGAATTTTCATGAAATTTCTCCATTTTTTGATCTTAATTTCAATGGAACTACAGATGCAAATGCAGGATGAAAATAAGGATCGTTGGCTAAAGAATCATCAAATACGGACAGGCTATCTTGTGGTAAATCTACTAAAAAGACTCTCGCATGAGGATTTACTAAACCGCGTTTATTAGTAGCCCTACTAGCTTGACAAAGCTTGATTGTTGAATGCAGAACAGAAGGAGAATCCGTAGGTAATCCTCCTAAACTTAAATAATGTTTGTAATTAAAAGCAAGTGCCCAAGGAGAACTAGCGCTACAGTTGCGATACCATAATGCTCCACCAAATGTTTCCCAAACATATAGTTCGCTACCGTAAAATAATGGAGAGCCATTGTCATATTTATCGACAACTAATCCGGCTTCAACAACTTTATTTTGATTTGTCAAAACCAGTGCTGAAGTAAATCCGATATCTGGATGATTAAGAACCCAACCGCTTAACTCTTCTATCCATCCCTCTTGAAATCTGATGACTTCACCTGATACAAACAAAACTACATCAGGATTATCCTGTTTTGCCGCCTCTCCCAAAGTGACTAACTTAGAATTACCTTCGCTAACGAGTAGCCAATCAATAGGTAAATTAATTTGTTCTGTAAGTGTTTTAATTTCACTTACCTGTGAATAATAACTAGACTCTGGTAAAACGACTTTGGCTTTATGCAAGTTGGGGTTAGAAAATGCGGAAATACCATTGAGACAAGCTGATAAATAGTCCCAGGAAACATCACCGTCAATCACAATTGATACTTTTGCACTTTGAGTTTTCCACTCTACTCGAAAACCACATTCTGGATGTGGCGAAATTGTTGCTGGAAGTTGAGTTCGACTCAGATGATCTTGAAGAGACTTTAACTGTGCTTCAAGCGCGTAGGGCTTAGAATCTATTCCTAAAGCAGTTGAGCCTTGTATAATACGCCAGTGGTAGAGTACAGAATCAATTCGCCCAATTCTTGATGTTTGCTCTGCAATACGTAAAAATAAATCCCAATCTTGCGCTCCGTCAGTTTCCGGACGAAATCCCCCTATATAATTCACAAGCTCTCGACGAGCGATACACAAATGAGTTAAGTAGTTAGCTGAATATAAAATTTCCGGACTCCATTCTGGCTTGAGTAAAAGCCGAGACCTGATTTTACTGTTGGCGCTCACACAGTCTTTATCTGAGTAGATAAAATCTAAATCTGGCTCATTATTTAGTTTATTTACTACTTCATAAAATGCCCAAGGCGCTAACAAGTCATCATGATCTAGTAAAGCCAGAAATTCTCCTGTGGCCATTTCTAAACAAACATTTGAGTTACCAGAAATTCCTCGATTTTCTGGCAAGATAACGAGCTTAATCCTTGTGTCTTGCGAACTTAAATCTTTTAAGTATTCAGTTGTCTCAAAATTATTAATGTCTGCAAATGCAATACACAGTTCCCAGTTAGTATAAGTTTGTTGAAATACACTATCAATGGTTTCCTCTAAAATAGTTAGAGGTAATTTATAAACTGGAAGTATTACACTGAGAACGGGTTGATAATTTAAAGCTAAAGCTTGATTTTTTTGTTGCTTTAGTTCTTCATCAGTTGGTTCGTAGTCTTTTATCCATTGCGTATATTCTGAAGAGTCAGCTAAATTTTGTAAAACTTCCGCTACTAGGGTATTTGTAGAACTTATCCTAGCAGGTAAGTCTATAATTTTATTGGTTACAAAATTTAAGGCACGTTTATTAAAAGACTCATAGCCCTCTTGGCGGATTATATTAATACTCTTATTAGCAAGTTGTACTAAAGGCAAATTTATATTACTAGTATTAGTGATTTTTTGCCTGAAATTTAAATATATTTTTCGTAACTTCCAAAACTTGCTCGTTTCCATCCAAGATACAAGATTTTCCCAATTTTTTAATTCTGCTTGAGTTGCGTAGATCTGATATTGAGAGCTTTTTAATTGTGCTTGAATTTTTCTGAACTGCTGTTGAGAGTTTTCTAATTCTGCTTGGGTTGTTTGGAGTTGATGCTGAGAGTTTTCTAATTCTGCTTGGGTTGTTTGGAGTTGATGCTGAGAGTTTTCTAATTCTGCTTGGGTTGTTTGGAGT
>JAVRCJ020000005.1:0-241804 GCA_034530875.2 Nostoc sp. DedSLP01 | reverse complement strand
CTTGGAGTTGATGCTGAGAGTTTTCTAATTCTGCTTGGGTTGCTTGGAGTTGATGCTGAGAGTTTTCTAATTCTGCTTGGGTTGTTTGGAGTTGATGCTGAGAGTTTTCTAATTCTGCTTGGGTTGTTTGGAGTTGGTGTTGAGAGTTTTCTAATTCTGCTTGGGTTAAATTAACCTTATGTTCTAAATTTATTATTTGTGAATTAATCTTATTTTGATTTTCGATCTCGTTTTTTAATTCGGCAACATACAATTCACTCAATTCCAGAAGCTTGCTAATTTCTGTAATTTTATCTTCACCTATTCTTCTTAATAAAATGCCATGAGGAACTAAATCGTATATATCAAAATTATAATCAGGGATAAAGCCATGATTTAGAAATATTTTCAGCCAATTAATCCGAGGTAAAACTGTTAAATGTGTTGGCTCGGCAAAATCTTCAGAAGTAGATGAGAAAAATATGATTTTCCCATACTCACACATATTTTTAATTGCATCTAATGCCTCATTTCTTGGCATGTGTTCTACCACTTCAATACATGTGATTAAATCATAACGGTATTGAGTTTTTTGGAAAGCATTAGAATCAGCAGCAGAAGCAACAAAAACAGAGGATTTTAAATCTTGTCTGACACAAGATATGGCGAATTCAGAATAATCAAACCCGTGTACGGTAATACCTCTATTATGAAAGGCTTCTACTAAAAAACCTTTGGCGCAACCAACATCTAAAACTGAACTGGGGGAAACATAATTTACTAGTTTATCTGCAACTGCATTAAAAAAGCGCAGCCAATGCCCATCGTTAGCTGTCCTATCATAAGGAATGCCAGGAACCATCTTGAGATAATAATTTTCATCGTAAAAGTTTTGATATTCAAATTCCAGCATGTTAGATTATTCCTGTATACTGAGTTTATTCAAATAGTTTTTGACTGCTTCTTCAGCATTACCGATAAAGTTTACCCTTCCTTTATCTAACCAAACTAAACGATTGCAATATTTTACAAGAAAGTCCAAATCGTGTGAAACTACTAATACTGTTGAATTGCCATCCCAAAAATTATCAATTCTTTGCTTGCACTTATTTTTAAATTTTTCGTCTCCTACTGATAAGACTTCATCTAATATCAAGATATCGGGTTGTACATCGGTGGCGATCGCAAATCCTAATCGCGCTACCATACCAGAAGATAGTCCCTTAAGCGGTACTAAGGCGTAATTTTCTAACTCTGCAAACTCTAAGATTGAACGCGTTCTTTGCTGCATTTCTTTGCGAGAATATCCGAGTAAGACCCCGTACAGCAGAATATTATCTATCACCGAAATATCTGAATCAAATCCCGCCCCAAGCTCTATCAACGGCGCAATATGACCTCGTACTCTGACAACACCACTTGTCGGCTGTAAAATTCCACAAATCACCTTCAGTAGCGTTGACTTTCCCGAACCATTAGCACCAATAATTCCTAGTTTTTCACCGGAATTTACGACCAGATTAATTTCGTCTAGCACCAATTTTTGCACGGGTTGGCGATATTTACCCTCGAAAAATGATAAGATTGTCTTCTTAAGGTCATAAGAAAACTCTTCTTGTGTCCGTCGCAACAGCGAAACATTATCTAGGCGAATTACTTCCATTTACAGCAAATCCATGAATTGATGTCGCCACAAGTGAAAACAAGTCCACCCCAAGGCTAAAATAATTACCCCACTGAGTAAAGAACCCCAAATTAAACCTAAATTTGGTAGAGAACCTGATAATGTAATCTGACGCAGACTTTCAATAATTGGTGATAACGGATTGAGACGTAAAAACTCTCTTACTTGCGGTGGAACAATAGCTGCTGGATAAAAGATAGGGCTACTGAGCCACATTACAAATACAACTAGCTCGTAAAAATAAGGCAAGTCTCTAAAAAATACGTATAAAGCACTGACTAAAAAACCTATTCCCGTACAAACTAAAGCTAAGGCTACAAAGG
Organism: Nostoc sp. DedSLP01; assembly: GCA_034530875.2. GTDB lineage: Bacteria > Cyanobacteriota > Cyanobacteriia > Cyanobacteriales > Nostocaceae > Nostoc. Next base: position 239,818 of record JAVRCJ020000005.1, on the reverse strand, counting down.
GAAATACTAGCGCCAATACATTAACTAAACTCTTGGAATTAACCAAAGTTATTAATGCCAGCAAGGGAAATGTCCCTACTAAAAACTGAAATATGTTTGCACCAATCATTGATACAGGAAAAACGCTGACTGGCAAACTAATTTTATTCAAAAGCGAGCCGTTGCCGACTACACTAATCAATGCTTGGGAGGTAGAAGCTGAGAAGAAATTAATGACTACCAGTCCGGTAAAAGCTGCCAATACGTAGTTCAGTATTGAGTTACCGTAATAAGAGGAAAAAGTAGCGCCGAAAATTGCTGTGTACAACCCGGTCATGATCAACGGATTGAACAGCGACCAATAAACGCCCAATAAGGAACCTCGATAACGCACTTTGAGATTCCGCCCTACCAAAACGTGCAGCAATTCCCAGTAGCGCCGCACTTGCAACCAAGTTGAATTATCTTTAAGCGAAATTATCATCCTTAACAATTACCACGCACCACACGCAAGTTATTTGCGAATTGTAGACTATAACTATTAGAGCGTACTTTGACGCACTACCCTAACATGAAAATTTTGCTTTAAAAAGCATTGTTATACAGATTCCTAACTACCATCTTTAAAGTCTTAGCTGCATCTTCCTCTTGGAGGACTAATTAATTTAAAAACTGGTTCCTAAAAATCTGTGATACCAAGTAGCAGGCTTTTTTTAGCATAAAAATTTTTAAAAGTCAAATATAATTCTTTATGTGGGATCTCTAGATTGAAAGATTTAGGCGCTACTATAATTAGCTAACTCAAACTATCTGGATCGATTCCTTGCGATCGCAAATATTGAGCCAAGCGATCGGCTCGTTGGCGTTCTTGCTCGGCTTTTTCTTTAGATGTCGGTATCCAACCTGCTGCATTATACCAACGCAACCACAAGCCTGCTGTGTGCTGATAATAACCTTGCCACAGACCCAATCCTAATTCTAATTCTTGCAACCAGAAGCGATTCTCTGGTAAAGATATTGCCTTGTAGCGAGTGCCTTCAAGTTGAAAGGCACGCAAATGATTTTCATAGCGGTCATAGATAACGTAGTAGGGAACCCGCAAAATGCGTTCGTATACTTCCCACTTCGTTGGTGGCTGCTTTACTTCACGCAGCGTTTTTCCTAAGTCTTCTTGTTCTGTACCAGGCGAGAGTAATTCCACAACTAAAAACGGAGTAACCCCCTCTTGCCAAATGACATAACTTAAGCGTAGGTCTTGCTGTTTAGTAGCGCTAGGTACTCCTAAAACCAGATACCAATCAGGACGCTTATACCACAAAGTATGGCGCGGGTCGTAGTAAAGATTTAAATCGCTAGCAATTAAGATTTCTTCAGATGGATAAGTCGGAGGTTGACAAGTTTCAGTCAGCAAATCCGCCTGAATGCAGTGAAATTCATCTGGCAAACCTGATTCCCCTATCAATTCACTGGGTAAATCATACATCGTAGGCATGGTTTCTTGGGGTGGACGAGGGGGATCTGTTTGATACATGACTGCTACCTTTGTTGATTAACTCAAGCTATCGGGATTTACTCCTAACGATCGCAAGTATTCCGCTAACCGTTGCGATCGCTGCTGTTCTTGTTCCAGCCTCAATTGTGCCTCAGATGCCGCCTGCTGTGCTTGTGATGCCGCCTGCTGTGCTTGTGATGCCGCTTGCTGTGCTTGTGATGCCGCTTGTTGCGCTGCTATTGCAGCTTCCTCTGGAGTTGGAACTAATTCACCCTCTGGTGTAAAGTAGCGCAGTTTACCTGCTTCTACGCCTAAATACAGGTTCAGCACATCGCTCCAACGCCATCCTCGTGCATTTGGTGTAATTTCCTGATACTTGTTGCCTACCAATTCAAAACCGACAAATTCCAAATTTTCTGGCGAAAACCAGAAATATTCTGGTGTGTGAAATCGATTTTCATAAAGATTTTTCTTTAAATTGCGGTCAATATCAGCTGTACTTTCTGAAAGTAATTCAATAATCAAATCTGGATAACGACCATCTTCTTCCCAGACTACCCAAGAATTGCGCGATCGCTTTTCGGTGTCTTTGACTAAAAAAAAGTCCGGGCCGCGAAAATCCCGATTTCGCAACTGCTGACGACTAAAATAGATGGTAAGATTTGCACCTATAAAAAAATCATTACAGTCACGCCATAGCCACTCAAGGGAAGTTACTAGCAGCAATAGCTGCATATAGTGCAATGATGTTTCCATCTCCGGCTCATCACTTAACAACAGAGTTGCATCAGGCATCTGTTGTTCTAGCTGTTGCGCTGTGACAAACATTATCGTTGTACCTGTTTGTTTGTTGATTTAATTTTACGCTTTTTGTCATTTGTTATGGGCCAAACAGCAAGTCCTGTTAGCGGTAGCGGGGCGTTTAGCCCGTTAGAAATTCTCCCTACCTCCCCACCTCCACACTCCCCACTCCCTCATTTATCTCTGAATTTATGAGAGCTGAGTCACGGATTCAGCTAAACTGAGACTTGGTTTATTGCATTGTAATTAGGCATGGAAATCGGACAAAAGGTTAAAGTTTATCGTTTGCGCGATCGCGTTTCTGCTCCCATTGCAAAAAGATTAGGACAAGTGGGTGTTATCCAAGGCTACAAAGTCACCGATGGTATGGGAATCGGTGTAGTGGTGCAGTTTGAGGATAATTTTTCGACTTGGTTTTTTGAAGATGAAATCAAACCTGTGTAGGAAAAACACAACTCAGTTAGAGATTTTTCTATTCAGTCTGAATTTGAAGGCACAGGATGAGAGCCTTTATTGAGTGCTAAGTTGGAGTTGAAAAGATCGGCGGTAATTGGGAATCAAATAATGGCTCTAATATTGACATTTTTGGGCAAAGGCGGGGCCGCTCGTACCAAAATTGCGATCGCCGCCGCCAAATTATTGGCTAGCCAAGGCAAGCGCGTACTTTTAGCAGGACTAGCAGAACCAGCACTGTCAATCCTGCTAAATACTCCCGTTAGTTCTGAACCTCAGGAAATCGGGCCTAATTTGCAAGTAGTAAAGTTTCAAGCATCTGCACTACTAGAGAGCAACTGGGAAGAAGTCAAGAAACTTGAGGCACAATACCTGCGCACCCCCATATTCAAAGACGTTTTTGGTCAAGAATTAGTAGTATTGCCGGGAATGGACAGCGCCCTGGCCTTGAATGCTATTCGCGAATATGATGCTAGTGGCAAATATGATGCGATCGTCTACGATGGCACGGGTGACTCTTTAACCCTGCGGATGCTCGGATTGCCAGAGTCTCTGAGTTGGTACGTCCGGCGATTCCGGCAATTGTTTGTCAACTCTGACTTAGGCAAAACAATTGTCGAATCGCCCTTAATTCAACCACTGATTAGCAGCTTTTTCAACGTTAATTGGACAGCAGACAACTTTGCAGCGCCTACTAACCAAGTCAATAATCTCTTAGACAAAGGTAGAGCTGCTCTTGCCGACCCCAAGCGCGTTGCTGCTTTTTTGGTGACGACACAAGACCCGATAGAAGTGGCAAGTGCCCGTTATTTATGGGGTAGCGCTCAACAAATCGGTTTAACTGTCGGTGGTGTCCTGCTTGTATCTTCCGAGACAAACATCAAACTATCAGAGGAATTTACACCTCTACCTGTAAGCGTCGTTCCCGACTCCACAACAGGAGACTGGCAATCACTGATAGATGCCCTACCTAACTTTGAAGCCCAAGCAGTACAGGCTCCCAAACCAATTGAAATTGACATCCACAATCGTCAGGTACGCTTATTCTTACCAGGATTTGACAAAAAACAGGTCAAACTTACTCAGTACGGCCCAGAAGTCACCGTGGAAGCAGGAGACCAGCGACGGAATATTTCCCTACCCCCGGCTCTGAGTGGTAGACCTATTGCTGGAGCAAAGTTTCAGAATAATTATTTGATAATTTCGTTTTAATTTAGTTAGGAATTAGGAACAAAGTTAGGAGTTAAGAGTGAGGAGTTAGGAAGAAAAATGATAATTCATAACTCCTAGCTCCTAACTCCTAACTCTTAACTCCTCACTCCTCACTCTAAAAAAAATACACCTTATGTCAGAATTAACACCCATTACCCCAGATTCCAAATCGGCTGAGGCACTAGACTCAGTAGCAAATAATCCTAGCGAGGAAGCAATAGTATCTGGCGATCGCACCGCCAAAGCTCGACAATTGCTAGGGATGAAAGGTGCATCACCAGGAGAAACTTCCATTTGGAAAATCCGGTTGCAACTAATGAAGCCTATCACCTGGATTCCCTTAATTTGGGGCGTAGTCTGCGGTGCGGCTTCCTCTGGTAACTATACCTGGACGCTAGAAAATGTGTTAAAGGTAGCAGCCTGTATGTTCCTGGCTGGGCCGTTGATGACAGGTTACACCCAAATCCTCAATGATTACTACGATCGCGAAATTGATGCCATCAATGAACCCTATCGCCCCATTCCTTCTGGAGCAATTTCCCTAACCCAGGTAATTACGCAGATTTGGGTATTATTAATTGGCGGTATTAGTTTGGCATTTTTGCTTGATGTCTGGGCTGGTCATGAATTTCCCACCATCGGAGCGCTCGCTATTATCGGTTCTTTCATCGCTTATATTTATTCTGCACCTCCTCTGAAACTCAAACAAAACGGTTGGCTGGGTAGCTACGCCTTGGGTGCAAGCTATATTACCCTGCCTTGGTGTACGGGACACGCGTTGTTTGGCGAGCTCAATTCTACAATTGTGATTTTGACAATGTTCTACAGCCTAGCTGGATTGGGTATTGCCATTGTCAACGACTTCAAGAGTGTAGAAGGCGATCGACAACTAGGGTTAAATTCGCTACCCGTCATGTTTGGCGTCACCACCGCCGCCTGGATTTGCGTACTGACAATCGATTTATTTCAAGGATTTATTGGAGCTTATCTCGTCTACATCCATGAGAACTGGTATGCAGCAATACTTGCACTGCTAATAATTCCGCAAATCGTCTTGCAGAATATCTATTTCTTGCGGGATCCTATAGCTAATGACGTTAAATACCAAGCCAGTGCCCAACCATTCTTGGTTCTGGGTATGCTCGTTGTTAGTTTAGCACTCGGACATGCTGGCATTTAACAAAACAGTTAGGAGTTAGGAGTTAGGAGTTAAGAGTTAAGAGTTATTATTCTCCTTCATCTCCCCACCTCCCTATCTCCCCATCTCCCTACTCCCCACCCTATAAGCACTCAACCAATAAACTTATACTTCCGTAGTAAGAAGTTAAGGATTAGGAGTTAGGAGTTAATATACTTCTAGCTCCTAATTTGTGCCAGGAAATGCCGTGTTGCAACTAATCTATTTCCTCATTCATGGAATTCAACCTTTGTTAGCCCCAATTTGCTTTGTCATTGCTTGGGCTGTAGTTATTATGGCTTTTTTGAATATTTGGTCAGCGGCGCGACATAGCGTGGCTACAGCAAAGCAAATGCATCAAATTCCTTGTACCGGTTGCCAATATTTTACCGACAATTACCGTCTAAAATGCACTGTCCGTCCATCTATTGCCAATACAGAAGAAGCTATTAATTGTTCTGACTACCAACCGAAGACAAATCCTTATTTGTATTAGGGAGTGGGGAGTGGGGAGTGGAGAGAGATTATAAAAAAGCTTCCCAACCTCCCATACTCTCAATATCTTATGACCAATGACCAATGACCAATGACCAATGACCAATGACCAATGACTAATGACTAATTTCTAACAAAACCTTCAAAACACCCCGGCTTTGGGCTTGTTCAAAAGCCGTAAGACCTTCAATTAGCGGATAGCTGGCATGAATCAGGGGTTGTACGTCCACTTGGTTTGTAGCTAATAAGTGGAGTGCTGGAGCAAAGGGGCCGCAACGAGAGCCGATGAGGGTGATTTCATCTACTACTAAAGAAGAAGCATCTAAGCTGAGGTTGCCAGCGTATGTACTTTTAAGAACTAATGTACCACGCGGACGTAGGGCACGACGAGCGATCGCAAATCCTTCTGGATTGCCAGTACATTCTACTGAAATATCGAAATATCCATCTGTTACAGCATTAGCGAGGCTCGTTTTAATTCCCCGTGCTTGTAAGTTAGCAAGTTTCTCTTGATGACGTCCTACAACCAAAAGTTCGCAACCTGTTAGGGCTAGCGTCTGAGCTACCAATTGCCCTAGTTTGCCATCTCCAACCACTAGCACGCGATTATCTGGATGCAACGACACTTGCTGTTGAATTTCTAAAGCAGCAGCTAAAGGTTCGGTAAATGTTGCTGCTTCTGTTGGCACATTATCAGGTACTAGATGTAGGTTATCCGCTGGTAAACACAGATAATCAGCAAAAGCTCCGTGGCGGTTAACAATGCCTAAAACAGTCCGGTTTTGGCAGTGAGTCGATTGTCCGCTGCGACAAAAACGACAATCACCACAAACAGCGTTAATTTCTCCAACTACACGTTGGTTAACTAGATGTTCTGGCCCTTGTTCGACAACGCCAACAAATTCATGACCTAAAATACCAGTATAAGGATAGTAGCCTCTGAGTAATTCTAGGTCAGTGTTACAAATACCCGCACGCAAGACGCGTACCAGAGCTTCTCCCGGTGGCGGTTCGGGAATGGGAATATCTGTGCGTAGTTGCAATTGGTTATTTTCGAGCCAGAGTCCTTTCATTACTGTTTCAGGGGTAATAAAAAAGGTAGTATATGCCGGATTAAACGGTATATAGTATAACAACTTATCTGGAATGAAACATATAGCAAGGGACTGGTGACTGGGGACTGGATGAAAAGTCGCAACTAAATGTAAAATCCAAACTAGCAAAACCTTTTATTGTTGAGCGTTTTACCTCCAGCAAGAACTGCCTTCTACCGTTCGGCTTGCATTAACCTACTTCCGCTTTTTTTAACCAAGTAACCAAATCATTTGAGTCAAGTGCTATCTCGCTTCCTAAAGTTTTTATATAAAGAAGTCCGTCACTAATAATTAAATCTCTGATTGGATACCATGAATCTCGCGTCCTCACCAAAAGTTCCAAGGGGATTCCTGGTCTGGAAGTATATTTGCGATATCTCCACCAAGCCCGCCATAGGAGTACAGATTTAGTACAGTACATCTGATAGCCTTTGGGAATTTCACAGTATTGATACTGATAAAAACCTCGACTATCAACTTCTCCTTTGAGGATATAACTATATTCTGCTAATGCCTGATTTATTAGTTCCCAGTGGGATGAATTGGGAGAAATTGAAAATTGACAAACTGTGTTAGATATTTGGGCGATCGCAATTAGCCCTTCAGATTTTGCAGTCAGTTGATTAGTTTTATAAACTGTTTGCGCTATTAAAGAAGGGTTTGACAGCAAAATGTCTTTTTTATGGATAGAGTTTTCTACAAACTCCCGAATCAAATCTAGATTAGACAACATAAAATTTTCTATATAGCAGGAAACAGGCAACAGGTTTGAAAGTCTCTTAGTGTGCGGATTTTACCATCGGTTTATATCCTCACCTAACTGGCAACTGTTATAACTCTAGTCACAGAGGTTAGGACAGAGTTGATTCTAAAAAAGCAATAAAGCCACTGGGTTTATACTCAGCACTTTGCTATATTCAGTGACCTAGTGTAAGGTAAGCCCCAACACAGTGCAAATTAGCATTTATACTGTTACTGTCAGATGCTAAATGATATATGTGAGTTGTAATTATACTGGAACCTTTATTAGACAAAGGTTTGATTTATTTCTATGTATAGGATGCTGCCTAAAAAACTTTATAAATTTTTATTTCTAGGCAGCTAATTAAGGGTTTAAATTTTTACGTCTTCGAGAAAAGGTTTAAATACTGGAACTAATTCTGGGCGACTAACCACGAGGGTGGGAAAAGAGCGATCGCTATAATCTTCTTGGGCTAACAACGGAAACGGTTCGGAATTAAGTGATAACCAAACAGCACCAGCAGCCTGTACAATTACCCAAGCGCCTGCTAAGTCCCAAACTTTTGGTGTCGCCTCAATTCCGCCTAGAGTTGCCCCAGTAGCAACTGTCAAAAAGTTATAGCTAGCTACACCCAGCATCCGAATTTTGCAGGGAAAGCCGTTGCGGATAATTCCGGTACTGCGGGAACAGAGGTTAAAAAAGTGATTGTTACTAGGATTATCGCTACTGCTGTGGATGGGGTGATGGTTGAGAAATGCTCCAGTTGGTGTGGTTAAGCCTGATGAACCAGGCCAAAAACCATGAAAAGCTTGATTCAAGGGTGGCGCGTAAACATAACCAAAAATGGGAGTGCCTTGATACAGCAAACCCAAAGAAATTGACCAGATGGGAATGCCGCGTGTAAAGTTGGTTGTACCATCGAGTGGGTCAATTACCCAGCACCACTCAGTACCGGGAAAAGAGCGATCGCTCTCTTCAGTTAAAATACCGTAACCAGAAAAATTAGAAGCGATCGCATCTCGAATTTCCTGGTCTGCCCATTTATCAGCTCGCGTTACTAGAGTACCATCGGCTTTTTGCGAAGCCTGTACTTGCCCAAAATCTTGCATTAACTGCTTGCCCACTTTGGTAGTGGTTGTTTGGGCAAAATCAACAACTGTAGTCCAAAAGTCATTCATGGTTAGTCATTAGTCATTAGTCATTAGTCATTAGGCATTAGTCATTGGTCATTTGTCTAGAAGGAAATCAATATTTATGAATAACCAATGCCCCATGCCCAATGCTCAATGCTCCAGTTCAGTCTAAATCACTTTGTAAAACAGAAGCGATCGCTTGTTTGGTATTTGTTTGAAATTCTGCCACATTCACTCGGTTGAGAAACCAAATTGAAACCACCATTCCCAAGGCTTCGAGAGCAAATACTAATCCATAAGCTAAAACTAAGTTTGGTAGGAGTTTGCGCCCCAAATCCAACAAGGTACCGCCTATAACCACCGCTAACCCTCTGGATAGGGACTGTGCTAATCCCCATGCCCCAATAAACGTACCTGCGGCTTCGGCTGCTGTCAGATCTAACATCAAGCTAATTGCTCCTGTTGTTAAGAAACCTGCGGCCAAACCAAACAAGACTAAACCTAATTTCAGGAAGGCTGGATTAGCAGAAAATCCGGATATAGCTAGCAATAGGGCAGCGAATGCTACCAAAATACAGCCCAGGCGTGTAGTTCTGCGCTTACCCAAACGTGGCACTACCAAAAAGCCGGTGACAGCGTAGGCAATTAGTATACCTGTTCCATAAAAGGCATTGAGTTTAGTACTCTCAGCCAAAGGCATTTTAAATACCTGACCGGCGTAAGGTTCCAAAATTGGGTCTTGCATAAACAAGCAAATGGTCATCACCAGTAAAAAGGTGAAAAATAGACCTGTTTGCGGACTAGCTGTCAAGATTTTCCAAGCATTCCCCAAAGTAATGCTGTCTTCTCGGTCTACTATTGTGGAACGGCTTAAGTATTGGGAATATTTTTTTTCTACACCCAATGTTGCAGCGATCGCTAATGCAAATACAATTGCTGGGACAGTGATAAATAATCTGTTGACAGATGCTTGTAAGGTAGCTACCGTTGCTTCTGGTGTTAATTGTTTGAGCAAACTAGAACTAATAATTGCCCCGACAATAATCCCCACCATTAGCATTGACCAAACTACACCAACTACTTTAGAACGGTTATCTTCTTCAGATATATCTACTAACAAAGCTGCAAAGGCAGTACTACTAGCACAAATCCCTAAACCGTAGATAGCAAAAACCAAAGCCAAAAGTGCCATCCAGCCGATTGTTTGGGTTGTCCATACCCAGCCACCCTGACTATTTGCAGCAAGATTGAGCTGCCACATTACTTGTACAGCTAAAAATGCCGCGATCGCAAATATCGCTGCTCCCACCCAAACATAAGCTGTGCGGTGGGAACCCCATAAAGGCTTGGCATCGGAAATTTGCCCGAACCAGATACGGGAAGGAGAAACAAATAAAGGCAATGCTAGAACTACTGACACTAACGTTGCCGGAATTGCTATTTCTTGAATCATGACTCTGTTGAGTACTCCCAGAGTCAAGATAGACATCATACTCAATCCCATTTGAAACAAGCCGAGCCGGAACATGGTCAGCAGATTGACCCTTGGCACAGCTAGGGATTTTGTTTGGGGATCGAATACTTCACCACTTGCCATAGCTACTTTTTTTTGGATGGTTTAACAGGATTTAGTCTCTCTTTAACTAAAGATAAACCCTGCTCGCTCCAAATTTTGCGATCGTACCCTGCTAATGTGACGAATCAGTACAGGCAAAATCTCAGTTAGCGCAAGCTTCAAATAAATGTAGGATGAATTTTTATGGCTTGGTTCAAATCGGCGATGAATAACGAGAGAAATCTAGGATGAAGTTGTGAAACGAGACTCGATTTACTATCAAATTTTTAAGCGGTTTCCTGGGTTACTCTTTGAGCTAGTGTTTATAAGTTTTCGACCTTGAGTAGAGAGGAAGTTGAAGCAATGCTGGGACTGACTTTAGAGCAAACAAGAGTTTATCAGGAAGCGAAAGCCGAAGGTCGGGAAGAACGGGAAGTTGAAATGTTGAAACTTACTGTACCTCTGTTACTAAAAACAGGGATGAGTGTGGAGCAGATGGAGGTGATTACTATTGCGTTAGAACCTTGCCGAATGACCAATCAGTTATATGGATTCCTAAAGACGATGTTCTATATATAATCTGTCAAAGCATTAAAGATTTTATTTTAATAGTTACTGAATGCTATAAACAAAATGCTTATTTTTTAGATGAAAATGGAGATCTGGATTGCAATTATAATTTGGAAGAACAAATTATAGTAAATTTCAACCCTAACTATTATTATCAAAATGGATTACAACCAAACTAATAACAACGAGCATGGCAACATGAAATAGGGACTAGCTAAAAATAGCGATCGCTCTAGTAGAGCTACGGTATTTGGTTGTAACTTTATCGTACTGAATCAACCCAAAGAAAGATATCAATATGAATAATGTGGTTTTAACTACGCTATTCCATTGAATTAGTAAGATAAACTTGCCTTATGTATGTCCTCAAACTACTGGCTTTCATTTAGCAACAAAAAGGCAGAACCTATGAGTAGAGAAGTAACCAAAGTAATATTATGGGAAGAAAACCAAAAAGATTTTCTCAAAAAGTTCTACGATCTCCAATTTACTCCCAGAATAGGAGAGGAAGTTTACCTAAAAAAGGAGAAATGGAAAGTAACCAGAGTTGAGCATGATATAGAAGTTAATGAAATTAATATCTACATGGAATTAATGAAAAAACCCAAGCAGGAGAAATCATCTAATTCATAAATACAAGTAAATACGCTCAAATATCATATAGCGCTTCTCGTTTTCGTGAGGTACATCTCATTGAAACCCGGGGCTAGGGTGTACCTCATGTAATTGGGAACTGGTATAAAAGAGAAGCTAATAAGCTCCCTAATTTTTGAGAATAGTATGTTGTCAAGTTTAATTTGTAAATCTTTATGCAAGCTGCGATCGCACAATCAGAGTTCAGCGAAGTAATGGCGATCGCTATTGTCAAAATCATTTAGATTTAGGGTCTTTCTAAATACCAACGCCCATACCCAATCTCGCCTCTAACGCTACACTAAAAAAGTAAAGAAATGTAAATAAATTAAATTTTGCAACCGTGGAAACCATTACTTTGGGGCAAAACGGCCCAGTTGTTACACCTTTGTGCATAGGCACTTGGGCTTGGGGTGATAAACTCTTTTGGAATTATGGCAATGACTACGGCCTGGAACAGTTACAAGAAGCGTTCACCGCAGCACTACAAGCTGGTGTTAACTTCTTCGACACTGCGGAAATCTACGGAATGGGATTATCAGAGAAATTTTTGGGGCAATTTATGCAACAGACGCAACAACCCGTGCAAATCGCCACAAAATTTGGCCCTCTACCGTGGCGATTTACAGGTCAATCTGTTTCTGATGCTTTAACACAAAGTCTCAAACGCCTACAAGTAGACCAAATCGCTCTCTACCAAGTGCATTGGCCTTTTGCTTTCTTTTTAAGCCAAAAAACTCTGATGAATGCTTTAGCCGATGAAGTCAAACGGGGTAGAATTGGCGCGATCGGCGTGAGTAATTACTCAGCAGAGCAAATGCGAGACGCGCATCAAATATTGGCAGACCGTGGAGTGCCTTTGGCTGTGAACCAAGTACGTTATTCTTTACTGACTCGCCAAATAGAAAGTAAGGGTATTGTAGCAACTGCGCGTGAATTGGGTGTGACTCTGTTGGCTTATAGCCCTTTAGCTCAGGGATTACTCACAGGCAAATACACTATTGATAGTGCCGAAACTCCCACTGGTGCGAGAAAAATAGATCCGCGATTTAGTAAACAAGGCTTACAAAAAATTGCCCCAGTAATATCTTTGCTATGCAGTTTGGGAGAAAAATACGATCGCACCCCCGCCCAAGTTGCTCTCAATTGGTTAATTTGTCAGGGTAACGTCATTCCCATTGCTGGCGTGAAGACAGCCGAACATGTACGCCAAAATGCTGGCGCTTTGGGTTGGAGATTGAACGAAGATGAAATTCAAGAGTTAGAAAAAGTTAGCCGTCCTTGGCTGTAGAGACGTTGCATTGCAACGTCTCTCTACTCAAACACCAGAGGCCAAATTTCTGACACTACTAGTTCCCAACCTGGTAATAAATCTGGTAGTGTCAGTTTGTCGTTGTCTTGCAAAACTATCGGTTCTTGGTTGAGGCGATAAACTGTGACCGTCAATTTATCAGGATCGATGAGAATACCAACTTTAGATCCCAATTGTAAAAATAGTTGAATCTTTTCTACCAATGGTTTAATCCGGTCTGACTTGGATTTTATTTCTACCATCAAGTCAGGCACGAGTTCCACAAAGTCGCGCTTGCTAATTTTAAGCCGGTCTGCACGAACAAAAGACACATCGGGAGCGCGGAGATTTCGTTTTTCGTTATCAGCTTCTTTGCCGTTTTCCGTTTCTAAGGTAGGCAAAATAAAACCAGCGTTGGAACCAGTTACCCGTCCTAACCTTTGTGGACGCACCCAATTACCTAGCTGTCGCGCAAACTCTATACTTATTTCTTCTGACTCATAATCTGATGGCCCCATAACAACTATATTTCCATCTACCAGCTCCATTTGCCATTCTGGATGCTCTGCTTGTAGTTGCTCTAAGTCTGGAATACCGAACATAAAACCACGAAGAATGCATCTTTAATTTATCTTGCTACAAAGTTGTAGAATAAATTACCTAAAAAATCAAAAAGTCAAGAGTCCAAAGTCAAAATCTTAACTCCTAACTCTCAACTCTTAACTCTCTCAATTTTTAGATTTTGAATTTGGAATTTTGGATTGAAGTAAAAATTAGAAATCTCAAATCCAAAATTCATTAACTTCTAACTATGAAGCAGATTCTCTAGCTGTAGGCGAACCTAACTTGGGAGTGGGTGACACAGAAGCATCCCGACGGCTTGTCCGCAGTTTGGGCTTGGGAGTACCGCTTCTTTCTTCTTCACCAGCGCTGTTATCTGATTTCCAGCTAGTACGGGGACGATCGCTAGAAGAATCCCGGCGCTTGCCGTTGGCGAGTCTGGGTTTGGGAGTGGCTGGTTCCTCTTGGGGAATTTCTACGTCGGATTGCAACCAAGCAGGACGAGTTTGGTCGTAAGCGATTTGCAATGCCGCAGCAGCGATCGCCTGAGCGTCATATTTTTCAATTAATTCGCTGACGATCGGTAAAAATGAAGCCAAACGTTCGCCAGCTAAAGCTTCGCGCACTTGCTCTTGTAATTTCAAGATGTGCCGCGCTTCAATTTGTGCCCGTGTGGGAATTGACAACACTTGCCAAGCTTGGCGGTTATGGCGTTCAAATGTTTGCTGCTTGCGCCGTTCAAATGGTTGTACTAAAGAAATTGCGGTTCCTTCTTTACCAGCACGACCAGTACGACCAATGCGGTGAACGTAGGTTTCTACGCTATCAGGTAAGTCGTAGTTGATCACATGAGAGAGTTGATCGACATCTAATCCGCGTGCCGCAATATCAGTTGCTACCACCCAGCGTACTTGACGATTCCGGAAGCGGCTTAATAAACGCTCCCGTGCTTGTTGGGACAAGTCACCGTGGTATTCATCGACACTATGTCCGGCAGCTTGCAGCTGATTGGTGAGTTCGGCGGCGGTGCGTCTGGTGCGAACAAAGATTAAAGCTGTTTCTGGATCTTCCATTTCCAGAATTGGCTGTAAAGCTTTGGCTTTTGTCCAGTGGCGGGGGATTAGGTAAGCTACCTGATTGATTTTGTTGGGTGCGGCTTTTGGTTGCTCGACTGTAACTGTCGCAGGGGAGCGCAAAAACTTGTTCACCAAAGAACGAATCGACGGTGGCATTGTCGCCGAAAATAAAGCTGTTTGGCGATCTGTAGGTGCTTGGGAGAGGATTTTTATTACATCGTCAATAAAGCCCATGCTCAACATTTCATCGGCTTCATCTAAAACAAACCATTTTACTTGGTCGAGTTTCAAACAGCCGCGATCGAGTAAATCTATTACTCGTCCTGGTGTGCCGACAACGATATGAACGCCACGCTTGAGCTGTAACATTTGCCGTTCGATAGATTGGCCGCCGTAGATTGCTAACACGCGCAATCCGTCATTGCCGATAAATTGAGCGATCGCATCGTGAACTTGCATCGCTAATTCACGAGTTGGCGTTAAAACCAATGCTTGTACAGCTTTTTGATTTACATCCAGCCGTTCTAAAATTGGCAGTGAAAATGCTGCGGTTTTTCCCGTCCCGGTTTGGGACTGACCTACTACATCGCGACCCGCCAATAATTGGGGAATTGCTTGGGCTTGAATACTAGTAGGTGTGGTAAAGCCAATTTTTTCTAATTGCTCGACGCGTTCCTGGGAAATACCTAATTCTTGAAACGAAAGATTCATCAATTCTCCTAAATTTTATCTAAGGATTTTTCGATTGGTCATTGGCCAAACAGGGCATTGGGCATGGGGCATTGGTTATTCACTAATGACTAATGACTAATGACTAATGACTAATGACTAATTAGTTATTGACAACTTGACCGTATAGGTCGTAAGCATCAGCGTGGTGAATCGCTACTGGGACGATGGTTCCTAACTTTGCTTGTCCTTGGACATAGACTAGACCATCCACCTCTGGGGAAAATCTACCTGAACGACCGATTAATTCACCACTTTCAGGATTTTCTTGCTCAATCAGGACATCGACGATTTTGCCTACTTCCTGTTGATTTTTCTTTAGGGAAATCGGTTGTTGGAGTTCCATCAGTCGATCTCGGCGCTCGTCCATCACTTCTTGAGATAACTGATTTGGCAGATTATAAGCTGGGGTTCCTTCTTCCGGTGAAAACGTAAACACCCCAACATGGTCAAATTCATGGCGTTCTACGAACTCTAGTAGATGCTCAAAATGTTCGCTTGTTTCTCCTGGGAAACCAACAATAAATGTTGTCCGCAACACGGCTGTTGGTAGCGCCGTTTTGATGCGCTCTATAATCCCATCATTTACACGCCCCTGCGAGGGACGATTCATGGCGCGCAGAATCTCTGGATGAGAATGTTGCAAGGGCAAATCGAGATAAGGTAAGACGTTGGGTGTTTCTTTGATTGCCGCTATGACATCTTTTGTTAAACCCGTGGGATAAGCATAGTGCATTCTAATCCACGGTACGTTTACATTCCCCAGAGCTAGGAGTAATTCGGCTAACTTTGGCTGACCATAAATATCCATACCGTAATTAGTCGTGATTTGGGAAATTAAAATAATTTCCTGTACTCCTTGACTAACTAACTGCTCGGCTTCAGCAACTATTGATTCTATAGTACGCGATCGCTGGTTACCTCTTAAATGAGGAATTATACAAAACGCACAACGATAATCACATCCTTCGGCAATCCTGAGGTAAGCTACGCCCTCTGTTGTAGTGCGATAGCGTGGTGTAGTCTCGTCAGCTATATAAGTTGGTTCGATACTAACCTGTTTAACGCGTTCGCCTTGTTCTACACGCTCAATTACATTTACAATTTTGTGATAATCGCCTGTACCTACTACCGCTACTGCTTCCGGCAACTCCTCCAAAAGTTGTTCTTGGAAATGTTGCGCCATACAGCCAGTAATTACGATTCTTTTGTTTGCCTCTGCCAGCTCTACTAAAGTTCTGACAGATTCTTGTCTTGCTGCTTCAATAAAACTACAGGTATTAACAATAACGTAATCTGCTAACTCTTCATTTGTATCTACACCATAGCCTGCTTCTACCAGCATTCCCAACATGTGTTCTGTATCTATTCGATTTTTCTCGCAGCCCAAGTGAGAAATGGCAATTGTTGGCTTGTCACCCATATTTTGAAAAAATCTTCAATTTTTTTCTTGTAATCAAATCATTCCAGCGCTAACTAACTTTGCTTTGCTTGTTTTTGCTATCGGCTTCGTCATGAGAACATTAACAATGGCAAATTTCCATTGTCAGCAAATGCCCGCTAAACTCCACCCCTATCAAGAATAAAAATAGAGGCCATGTTATGATATTCCTATCAATCTGTTCCCCAGGGTAAATTGAAGTGTCTTTGGGTACATTTGACACTTGTAATGTTCTTTAACAATTCGCCTATTGGTATTTTACATTACCATAGCGTGTGCGTTGTTAATCTACCCATCGGGAAGCCGCCCAAAGGGCTTGTTGTGAGAAGTCGCTACCCTCAGGGAAATCGCCTTCGCGACTACGCCCATAAAGCAGTAATGCTAACCTAACGATTGGCCGATCCTACGACTGTGCGCGGACGAGACGTCCAAACCACGGAAAGCTGCCTCGCGTGTTGTGAGTGGCAAACTCCTCTTGTAGCCAGGTTTTATCTTAACATATCTTATGACATGTTTCACGCCAATTTCCATCTCTGGAAGGAAGCGGGTAACCGACCAAGTTTAAAAAGGGACAAAAACACAGGTTGTAACAAGTTTTTCATTTAAATTTGTGAATCTAAAAACTTGTTTTTTTTCCGATGCCGCAAGGTTATATGAAGGGAATGGGGTATTAGGAGTGGAGAGTGCAAAATTATTCAAAATTAAAAAAGCTGATGAGTCAAGCTTTTCAGGTATTTTGAATTGTAGGTATATTTGGGTCTTGTGGTACTAGCCTCTAGTTCTAATCCCTAATCCCTCGCAAGAATTAAAGACGTGGACTTATATCAGCTATTTAAAACTCGCTCACCGATTATTGGCGTGGTTCACCTTTTACCACTGCCAACCTCACCTCGTTGGGGAGGTAGCCTAAAAGCGGTAATTGACCGCGCCGAACAAGAAGCCGTAGCCTTGGCAAGTGGAGGGGTTGACGGCATAATTGTAGAGAATTTTTTCGATGCGCCGTTTACTAAAAACCAAGTAGATCCAGTGGTTGTGAGTGCCATGACCATTGTGGTACAGCGGATACAGAACTTAGTGACATTGCCAATAGGGTTAAATGTGTTGCGAAACGACGCCAAAAGTGCATTGGCGATCGCTAGCTGCGTCCAAGCACAATTTATCCGCGTCAACGTCCTCACAGGCGTGATGGCAACCGACCAGGGATTAATTGAAGGAGAAGCCCATCAATTACTGCGCTATCGACGGGAGTTAGGCAGCGATGTTAAAATCCTAGCCGATGTGTTGGTAAAACACGCCCGTCCTTTGAGTTCTCCAAATCTCACAGTCGCCGTAAAAGACACCATCGAAAGAGGTTTAGCAGACGGGGTAATTTTGTCTGGTTGGGCTACTGGTAGCCCTCCTAACTTAGAAGATTTGGAATTAGCTTGCGGTGCCGCAGCTGGAGTGCCTGTTTTTATTGGTAGTGGAGCAAATTGGGAAAATATTGATACCCTGATGCAAGCAGCAGATGGTGTCATAGTCTCCAGTTCCTTGAAACGTCACGGACGGATAGACCAACCAATTGACCCGATTCGCGTCAGTCAATTTGTGGAAGCCGCACGTCGCAGTTGGAACTCTAAAAGTGAAAGCAAGTCAGCAGGACAAGTGAAATTACATTCTTAGGAGTGGGGAGTAGGGAGTAGGGAATGGGGATTAGGGACTAGGGACTGGTGACTGGGGACTAGGAACTAAATATTTACAATTACTTTCTAGCACCCATTCCCCATGCCCCATTCCCCATGCCCCATTCTCCATTCCCCATTCCCCATTCCCCATTCCCCATTCCCCAATATTTATGATTCGCCGTCGTTCTACTCCTTGGATTCATAGATGGTCGCGTCCATTGATTGCCGCGATCGCTGGATGTGGTGCCTTGACAACAGGTTATCTCACCATAGAAAAGTTAACAGGAGGCAGTGCAGCTTGTGTGGCACAGGCTGGCGTCAAAGGCTGCAATGATGTGCTTTCCAGCCCTTGGGCAACAATTTTTGGCCAGCCATTAGCTTTGTTTGGGTTTTTGGCATACACCAGTATGGTGATATTAGCTTTAGCTCCCTTGGTATTGAACTCAGGGGAGAATAATAATAGTCGCAACCAACTGGAAAATTTGACCTGGTGGCTACTCTTAGTGAGTGCGATCGCTATGTCTGTGTTCAGCGGCTACTTAATGTACCTGCTGGCATTCCAAATCAAGGCCGTTTGTCCTTACTGTATCGGCTCTGCTTTGTTCTCTGTCAGTCTTTTGGTACTGACAATTATCGGTCGTAACTGGGAGGATCTCGGGCAAATCTTTTTCACCGCCATTATTGTTGGGATGGTAACGCTGATTGGTACTTTAGGTATTTATGCTGGTGTAAACTCATCAGAAGTCACACCTGGAACTCCCGGACAACCTGTAAAAATTACTTTTAATGGCAAGGGAGATCCTAACCCGGCAATAGGTGGATGGGAAATCACTACTACCTCTGGTGAGGCGGAAATAGCCCTGGCACGACATCTGCTGAAGATAGGCGCTAAGGAATACGTTGCTTTTTGGTGTCCTCACTGCCACGAACAAAAGACGATCTTTGGCAAAGAAGCCTATCAAATACTCAACGAGAATGTTAAGGTCGAGTGCGTGCCTCCAGGTCTCAAAGCTCAACCAGAACTGTGTCAAGCTGCAAAAATTGAAGGCTACCCGACTTGGATTATCAATGGGAAAAGCTATAGTGGAGTGCAAAACCCAGAGGAACTGGCAAACGCTTCTGGTTACACAGGCCCTCGTAACTTCAAATATTTCAAGTAATTCCCTACACAAACCGTTTTTGGTAAGTTGACTTTTAGACTCATAGTTAACTGGATAAAGACAGCAAGTCTATTTCCGGTTAACTTTTTTGTTTTTGGTAATATTGGTGTTAGGTAATAAGTATTGTTTCACACCCAATTCTGAATTCAGAAGCGGCAAGTAAAACACGCTCGATACCTAGCTTTAAGAAATAGTTTGCATACCTCTCTTTTCGGAAAATACATTGTATCAAATTTTGTATTTTTTTAAGTATATACCGTGAAAATTGAAGGAAGTTGATTAAGTATAGTGAGTCTGATGAATGTGTACTTTGATTTATTTTTGCAGCATATTTAATTCACCTTGGGGTGTAATTATGTCAGCGCCAAGCGTGAAAGTGTGTTTGTTGAACTTACTCTCAATATGCTTTTGTTATTAGTGAAAAAATGCAAGTCGCCTGAGGAAAATCGCCCTCCTCAATATTTGTGTAGATACAAAGAAAATTCCCCAGATGCTTGGGATATTTTCCTGAAGGAGGATCGAAAGCCGAGTTTCGGAACTTTGGGAGTGGCTGAATGAACCATCAGCTAGGCAAGCGTTTTGTCAGCTTCATCTTTGGGCTGAAACAATCGCTTAGTCGAGAACACAGAGAATTGATGACTGCTGCTGGCGTTGCAGTCTGCGTGCTCTTCTTGCGCTCTATCGGATTATTACAATCCTTAGAATTGGCAGGTTTAGATCAATTTTTTCGCTTACGTCCAAATGAACCGCCAGAAGAACGCATCACCATTGTTGTGATTGATGAAGTCTATTTAGACGAAGTACGTTCGTGGCCAATTCCAGATCGGAATATTGCCGAGTTGCTGCAAAAACTAAATGTCTACAAACCCCGTGCTATTGGCTTGGATATCTACCGAAATTTACCAGTAGAACCTGGTAATCGGGAACTACGTAGTGTTTATCAGTTAATGCCAAACTTGATTGGTATTGAACTGCTGGCAAATGAGAAAAACAAAAGCTTTAGTGTTTCACCTCCACTCGGACTCAATCAAAATCAAGTGGGGTTTAACAATGTGCTGTACGATCCTGATGGAAAAGTACGTCGCAGTTTGTTGTATTGGCATGTTGACGATCGCGTACACGAAAGTTTTGCCCTCAAGTTGGCTTTATTGTATTTAAAGTCAGAGAACGTTACTCCGACTAAAGCAAAAAGCAACCCTGAATATTTGCAATTAAATAAGGCAGTATTTACTCGTTTTAAATCTAATGATGGGGCTTATGTTGGAGCTGATGCTAGAGGCTACCAAATTTTGTCTAATTTTCCCAAACCTAAACCTCAAAATCCATCTGTAGAATTTTCTCATTTTCGTCAGGTATCGATTAGTGATGTACTCGCTAATCGAGTCCCAGAAGATTTAATTAAAGACCGGATTATACTTATTGGTTCTACTGCACCCAGCCTCCAAGATTTTGTTTTTATTCCCTATTCTAGCAGTCTCATGGGTACAGCAAAGCCTGTGCCTGGGATTCAGTTACAAGCTTATTTTATTAGTGAGTTAATCTCATCTGCTCTCCAAAGAAGACCGTTACTCAAAACCTGGTCTGAATTACTAGAATTTTTGTGGATTTTAGGCTGGTCTTATGTGGGAGCTAGTACGACATGGCGGATAAGAGATGCAACTAAAAGCTTCTTCAGTATCGTAGTTTCTTGCTTTATATTAACTTTTAGCGGGTATGTAGCTTTTTTATATGGTTGGTGGATACCGCTGATTCCTGGGCTGTTTACTTTTGGAATTTCAGCTATTTGGATGACCAGCCATATTGCCCATATACAGGAAGAATGGAAACGCTCGAAAGAGTTTTTACATCGCGTCATTAACACGATCCCCGATCCAATTTTTGTCAAAAACGAACAACATCAGTGGATTGTTTTAAATGAGGCGTATTGTAGATTCATTGGTTATCCGAATAAGGTGTTAATTGAAAAGTCAGATTATGACTTTTTTCCTAAACATGAAGCCGATGTATTTCGAGAACAAGATGAGCTAGTTTTTCGGACTCAGCAACCCCACGAACACGAAGAAGAATTTACTGATGCAGATGGCCAAACTCATCAAATTGCCACTAAGCGATCGCTCCACAAAGACTCAGCTGGCAATTTCTTTTTAGTTGGCGTAATTCGAGATATTACTCAACGGAAGTTGATGGAGGAAGAACTCAAGCGCACTGCTGCTGAGTTATTTCGCTCTAACAATGAATTAAAACTCAAAGAAGACCATTTGCGCTATTTGGCATATCACGATCCCCTCACTGGTTTATCGAATCGCAAATTTTTTGCAGAACAACTTTACGAGTCCCTACACTGGGCGCAACACAATAACTTGTTGTTGGGACTGCTGTTTATTGATTTAGATGGCTTTAAACAAGTCAATGATACTCTCGGGCATGAGATGGGCGATCGCCTGCTGATGACTATTGCTGGGCGGCTGAGCAACTCTTTACGCGCTAGCGATACGGTTTCTCGCTTGGGTGGCGATGAATTTACTGTGATTTTACGAGCAATTCCCAATGTACAGGTAGCTGCTAAAGTCGCTGAAAAAATTCTCACCAGCATTACCAGACCAATTATTTTGGATGGATATGCAATCAGAGTCTCTGCCAGTATTGGCATTAGTGTCTATCCATACAACAGCCAAGACAGTGAAACTTTGATGAAACAAGCAGATGCAGCAATGTACCGTGCAAAACGTTTGGGTAAAAATCGCTACGAATTTGCTTAATAAATCGAGAATTAAACCTTCATATTCCGAATGTATTAAGTAAACGTTTTTACTATTAAATTTTTAATCTAGACTTGAGACGCGTCCAAAGCACTCTTTTGGCAAGGCATTGCATAGACTTGTAGGGGTAGTATTTTAGCCAAAATCCCAACACAGCTTGGCTTTTATATCCAAAGACTAAACCCGATGGAAGAGGTAAACAAAAATTAGTCGTTTCAGTAATAAAAAAAAATATTTTTTCAAAAAAATATTTTTTACATAAAAAATTATACCTGTACTTAAGTATTTTTTACTTGCTTGATAGTTAGATAACTTCTATAAGCCTTACCAGATAAAAGTTTTATAACTTAAATTTTAGATATATTTTTTTTGTTTAATTATTGTACACTAAAGTTAAAGTATTATTTTATAGCTTTTTAGGGGTATATTTTTTTTGACTAAGGGTTTATACTTAAAAGTCTTAAGATATTATTAATAAACAATGAAGTAGACAAGTGGCTGATGGCAATTCATCAACATATCTAACTTTTGACTGATGCAGAAACAGTACATTTAGGAATATTTCTTAAATGTTACATGTATTTAATGCCAATATATAGGGCTGATTTGCAATCTAAATAGTGCAATTACCTGTCCATATAACAGCAAAAATTAATAATTTTGGAATCGTTTAAATCAAATTACGTATATTTACGTAATCTTATAAAAAAAATACTTTTTTAGACAAAAACTAGTAAATTTACTGAAGCTCATGAAAATCAACTTGGAAATCACAAAGTTTTTAATATTATGTATAGGCTTATACATAATCATGCCAAAAATTGTGGCTTACACAGGTGTTTTCAGTACTGCAAGTGCTAGTAGTTTTCCCCCTAATGCCAACGACACCTTAATCGCCGGTAAAGTCAATTCGGAAAATTTAAAAGATATATATATCCCGCCAAATTATGGCGGCCCTGACAGCCAGCATGGTAGCGGTACTCGTTAAATGGCGAATGAGGGCAGAAGTAAAAACCTACTGCAACTTCCAACTCCACTCTTGTGCCTCTGTGCCTCTTATGGGCAATGCTCAATGCCCTTGGTCGCGTCTGGTGACAATAGTGGAGATTTCCACCAGCGGTTTGTTTGAACAAGTGTATGGGCTTGCCAGTCTGAATCTGTTTGAGGATAGTCTAAACGGTAGTGTCCGCCGCGGCTTTCGGTTCTAAAGGCGGCACTTTTGAGAATTAAATCGGCTACATCTAATAAATTTCGGGTTTCTGCCCACAGTCGCAATTGGGCTTCAACATCTGGTAGGTCTAAACTAGCTGGTTCTGCTGGATGTAAAGCTAGCAAGAATTGAGTTAAAGGCAAGGCAGCCAAATCTTGCTGCCAAGATTCTACAGTGGCGATCGCAGTTTCTAATCCCGATTGTTCTCGGCAAATACCAGCATATTGCCATACTAGGCGCGGCAACTTTTCCCTGAGCGTTTCTAGCTGGGTTTGCTGAGTCTGCCACTCGCTGGCATCAGCAGTAAATTGCCGCAATGGTAGTACTGGCGTTTCTATGGGTAATTCAATATCTGACAAATCAATATTACCCATCTGGGCACCAAACACGATGCATTCTAGTAGGGAATTACTGGCAAGGCGATTTGCTCCATGTACGCCGGTACTAGCAGTTTCACCGACTGCGTATAAACCAGGAATATTCGTGCGATTCATTAAATCCGCCACAATTCCGCCCATCCAGTAATGGGCGGCAGGCGCTACGGGAATTGGTTCGTTGAAGACATCCACATTCCAATGCTGACAAACTTTGATGATGTTGGGAAAGCGATGACGAATTTTATCGGCGGGAATGGGGCGCATATCTAACCACACATGGGCTGTGGCGGGATCGAGGGCAGTACGTTGTAAATGGCTAAAAATCGCTCTACTAACTACATCTCTGGGTGCCAGTTCGCCAGCCGGGTGGTAGTCAAAGGCAAAACGCCGCCCTTCGTTATCAATCAGGTGTGCCCCTTCGCCGCGTACAGCTTCGCTAATCAAAAAGCGATCGGCGCCAGGTTTAGTGAGGGCTGTGGGATGAAATTGCACAAATTCTAAATCGCGGAGGATAGCGCCAGCTCGAGCTGCGATCGCTACGCCATCACCTGTACTCACTGCTGGGTTGGTGGTTTGGGCAAATACCTGGCCGCCGCCACCGGTTGCTAGTACCACAGCACGAGCTCTGACCCATGTAATTTTACCTTGATAAAACAGACTAATTCCCTGACAGCGAAAAGTCGGAGCGGCGGCTTCCGCCGATCTGAACTTTTCAAGAGGCTGATGAGTTTGGGGTTCAATCCACAAACTCAAAGCCAAAGCTTGTTGGATGACTTGAATATTTTGACGGCGCAGAACTTGGGCGGTAAGGGTGGTGGTAACTTCTCGCCCTGTGGTGTCGGCGGCGTGGAGAACGCGGTGGCGAGAATGGGCGGCTTCCAAGGTTAAAGCTAAAGCTTGACCGTGACGGTCAAAAGCAACCCCCAAGTTAACTAGAGACTGGATGCAGCTAGGGGCATGTTGGGCGAGAAATTCTACAGCAGTGCGATCGCATAAACCTGCACCTGCCCGGATTGTATCTTCAATGTGCAGCGTTGGAGAATCTTCCGGAGCAACCGCTGCGGCAATACCACCTTGTGCCCAATCACTGGCGGACAAAGCCACGGTTTCTTTGGTAATCAAGCCGACTCGCAAAGACTGTGGTAGACACAGCGCTGTGTACAGTCCAGCAGCGCCAGCACCGACTACTAAAACGTCAAATTGGCTAGGAATATCTATTTGAGGCAAGGTAATACCAATTCAAAATTCAAAATTCAAAATTCAAAATTTAATAAAACTAGATATTACAAGGGTTTGAGGGTGTGTATCTGTCTCATTTTTTTTTCAAATTGGGATAAGAGGGAAGGTAGAAGTGAGGAATTAGGAGTTTTGTATTTTTAACTCATAACTCATAACTCCTAACTCCTAACTCCTAACTCATAATTGTGTCCCACTCCTGAGAATTAGAAGTGGGCTGCTATTTGCTACATTAGCTGCAATGTGCAGTTATCTGTAGATGCCGTTGTTAAAGCGATCGTCTCCCTCAATAAAGGCAGACTCTGGTTCTGTTACGGCGAAGCGATCGAAGTTAGCTTGCAAGACTTCTTTTTGGCGATCGCTCAATCCTTCAATATTCAAGACATCCTCTACGTTTTTGTAGGGAGCATTCTTGATGATGAGCCTTGCAAGGGTGGGATAAAGCCCTGGATACTGTTGAAAAGCGCGGACGTTGGTATTATTCAAATCAATTTTTTTACCAAAATCCGTTGCTAGCTTCCTGTCTGCACTATTTTGGCGCTCAATTGCCAAAACTGGGACTTGGGGCAAAGCAAAACTGTTGAAACTAGCAGCTTGGGCTATCTGAGTTGTTCCCAACCAGCCCCAGCAACCAAGTAGCAAACTAAACACTGTTAATAAACGCACCAATCCTTTCACGATTTTTTTACCTCTTTCCATCAAACAGAAATAAAAGTTTTAAGCTAACAACTTTCATTGTTCACGGTCATTCGTTAGAAGACAATGGACAAAACTTGATAGCTTAATCAACACAGCAGTCATCAGAAACTAATATACAGCGTATTAATATCCACAATATTTACTGTTACTGGGTTTGACTGTACTTTTAGTAAAAAATTTTTCCCAATGGTTAAGAGTGTTTGCTTTAGCCGAAACACCTTTCCAATCTATAGATTACGGTATTATTCCCAGTTAGAGTAAATCTTTCTGGGTTAGCTGATTCTAACTCCCAAGCAGGCAATTGTGCGATATCCAGTACCGTAAACTCTGCTAAAAGGAGGTTTATATTATGGGATAACTATTGTAATATTTCTTAACTAAACATTATCTACAGTATCATCGCTAGCGTGGCGTAGATTCATCTAGGAATTGTTATTTTCAGGCTGCGATCGCAGCAAACAAAAATAAGCTATCTACCAAAATTGTGCTTAAAACTGCGCCACCAAAGGCATACCAATGTCTTTGGGTTCCTTGTAAAGATAAAATTCCCACTGTTAACAGCACTAGAGCGAGAATTATTGCCCAAGCTTGACCCCAAGGTGTTTGTACCTGTATTAAAGCATTATGTAAAATTTGTGACGTGCTATTGACATCTGCTTTCATGATTTGTCGCCAAGACGGCATCAAATCCACAATATAAAAATATACATCAGTTAATGCTGTACCGAATAAAGAACCTAAATAAAACCAGTTACCGACTTTGCCCCAATTTTTTACCAAACACCAGCAAGCAAATGGTAAGCCGATAGATTCCACTGGTAAATGCCATAAAGGTTCCCAACGCAACCAACCCCAGTAAATTGCTCCTGCCAACCAACTCCAACTAAACCCGAAAAGCAAATCTCCCCAGAGATATGTTGCAGGACGTGACATTAATCTCAAACTTAGCCATACCCAAAATCCTGTTAGCACTACGCTCAAACTTGGTAGCGATCGCACTATTGGTGCTTCTATAAATACGGGTACTGATACTAAAAATACTGCCGCTGCAAATACTAACCATGTTTGTCGAGAAGAGATGGACAAAGGCAGCGAAGGAGAAGAAGAGAGGGTAGATTCCAATTTTTTGATATCCGTAGTCTTGGTATTAGAAATATCCAATTCAGTATCTAGAGAAGGAATAGGAGCTGTGTAGGAGGGCAAGGTAGTATTAATCAAAGCTTTTAATAATCGTTACTAAACTTTATCTTATTTAAGATATCACACTTTAAAATCCCCCCCTGGGGCATTGTTATTATACTCAAATTTGGTGAAAAGCAGCATCCTTGAAGAGGATAAGGGGACAAGGAGTTAACGAAGGCAGGAGGCAGGAGGCCGTTTTTGTAACGAGGATTTATACCCCGTGACAAAAACTTTTCGCCTTAAAAGGCTGTCTTCTCTTCTCTATGAGACACTCCGCTTTCCGTAGCGGGACGAAGTACGGTTTTAGACCCTATTGTTTCGATAAAGGAGAATTTTGTTCCACCTGTCTTTGTTCTGTTCTGGTTTGCTAAATATTAAAGTTTGATGAATTGGCAAAATTGCGTTGACTTATTGACATGGGTGTAAGAACATGGTCAGCGTCTTAGATGATGTTATCGATCGCTAAAATTGAATTCTCTATTAGATTGGGTGCAGGCAAAAGTATATAAAATAACATCATTACTGAAACAATGTTCGTTCTTTTTTTTGACAATAGGAACAAAGTATTATGGAGTTTATTCAAGCTTTTATTTTAGGTATCGTTCAAGGTATTACAGAGTTTTTACCAATCAGCAGCACTGCACATTTGCTAATTGTGACCAAAGTATTTGGTTGGAAAGAGCTAGGTTCTAAAGATTTTGTCGATGCAATTCAATTTGGTAGCGTTATCGCAATTGTGGGATACTTTTGGTCGCTGATTTCTAATGTCCTCAAAGGTGGAATTGAAGCGCTAAAACAGAAAGACTGGGAACGCGAAGAATGGAAAATTCTTGTAGGCATTGCAGTGGGAACGCTGCCTGCTTTAATTGTCGGCTTTCTTTTGAAAGATGTTATTCCTGAGAGTGCCTTAATTATTGCTATCATGTCAATTATCATGGCACTTTTACTAGGGTTGGCAGAAAAAATTGGCACTCGGAAGCGGGGTTTCGAGTCATTGCAGATTCGCGATGGTATTTTAGTGGGCTTAGGACAAACACTTGCTTTGATTCCTGGTGTTTCTCGTTCTGGGTCAACGCTGACAACTGGGTTATTTTTAGGATTAGAACGCGCTACAGCAGCAAAATTTTCATTTTTATTAGGGTTTCCCACGCTTACTATTGCAACCCTATATAAAAGTCTGAAAATCTTCAAATTATTTCAAGCCCAACAGTTACCAGATAACATTGTTGCACTCTTAATTGTAGGAATTATTTCAACCTTTATTTTTTCCTACCTGTCAATAGCCTTCTTGATTAAATACTTAGCAACTAAAAATACTTTGATTTTTGTGTGGTATAGATTAGCCTTCGGCACTGTTATCTTATTAGCGATCGCAGCAGGCTGGCAAGGATAATTACATAATAGTTATTAGTCACTAGTCATTAGTCATTGGTCATTAATGAATCGCCAATGCCCAATGCCCCATGCCCTATTCCCATGTCTACCATTCAACCTGCCCGTATTACTAGAGTTTTACCTGATTCTATAGCCGCAGAGATTGGCTTTGAGGCGGGGGATGCGATCGTTGCTATTAATGGTACGCGTCCCCGCGATTTAATTGATTATCAATTTTTATGTGCTGATGAAGTTTTAGAATTAGAAGTTTTAGACGCTGCTGGTAAAACCCATCACATTGAAATCGAAAAAGACTACGACCAAGATTTAGGTTTAGAATTTGAAACTGCTCTCTTTGATGGCTTAATTCAGTGCAATAACCGCTGTCCGTTTTGCTTTATCGACCAACAGCCACCAGGTAAGCGTTCTAGCTTGTATTTGAAAGACGATGATTATCGTTTGAGCTTTTTGTACGGCTCTTATCTTACTCTGACCAATCTACCAGAAAGAGAATGGCGGCGCATCGAACAGATGCGTTTGTCTCCATTGTATGTTTCCGTTCATGCTACGGAACCTGAACTGAGAATTAGATTGCTAAAAAATCCACGTGCGGGTCAAATTTTACAACAACTCAAGTGGTTTCAACAAAGACGGCTACAAATTCATGCCCAAGTAGTTGTTTGTCCTGGCATCAATGATGGCAAACATCTGGAACAAACTCTTAAAGATTTAGCCTCCTTCCATACTGGTGAAGTGCCTACAGTTGCGTCAGTTGCAGTTGTACCCGTTGGGTTAACACGATTTCGTCCCCAAGAAGATGAACTCACACCCGTAACTAGAGAAAAAGCTAAAGAAGTGATTTCCCAAGTCAAAATGCTTTCGCAACAATTTCGCCAAAAATTCGGCTCTAACGTTGCTTGGTTAGCCGATGAGTGGTTTTTAATTGCAGGTGAAGAATTACCAAGCGAATCTGAATATGAAGAATATCCTCAAATAGATAACGGCGTTGGTTCGATTCAATTATTTATCAAACAATTTGCCACCGCTGCGGCAGAATTACTACCACCAAAAGTCTATCCTCAGAGACAATTTACTTGGGTAGTCGGTAACACTGTCGAAAAAGCATTTCAACCGATTTTACAGCGCTTAAATTCGGTTGAAGGTTTGGAAGTAAATATGCGTGCTTTATCTAGTGATTACTGGGGACAGGAGATTAGCGTCACAGGATTATTAACTGGTCATGACTTGCTTTTGCATCTAGCAGGGGAAGATTTAGGCGATGGGATTTTGCTACCAAAGGTGATGTTAAAGCATGGTGAATTGGTATTTTTGGATGATATGAGTGTTGAAGAATTAGCAAGTAAATTGCAGACAAATATCTTACCAGTGGCAGGCGTTGAAGATTTGATTAATTCCTGTATCGCTTAATCGAAACAATCAGGTCTAAAACTTCGCCTTATAAGGCGAAAAGTTTTTATCACGGGGTATAAATCCTCGTTACAAAAACGGCCTCCTGCCTCCTGACCCCTACCTTCGTTAACTCTTAACTTTCTGTTAACCTTGGCATTATAGCGGTAAGCTAACTATATAACACTTACCTGTGGATAGAGTTTGCTCGTAATTAAAATCATTAATTTGATAGTTACAACTTATCTAAGACTTCTCAAAGCAAAGTCAGCATTCAAAATCTAGAATGTTGAAAAATAATGGTGCTATGAATTATTCCTTTTATTGTTTATTATTAAGTTTGAGCCTCAAAATCTGCTGAATTCTCAATACTGACTATCAATTAGGATTCATATTTGGTTTTTGCGAGGCTAGGTACACTTTTTCACCTGTTCCCCGTTCCCTGTTAAGAGTTGCCTCTCTCTACGAGTTCTTCAAAAATCAAATATGAGTTCTATAGCTCAAGAAAGAATTGGAGTCTAAACTACTCTGATGGATTCGTATGACTTTTTTATATTGCAGCGAACAAAAACAAATAACTCCAAAAATAATATTAGTAACTTGAGGATTTAGTAATTATTTCTAATTAACTAAATGCTTATTGTGATGGGAAAATAAAATTTTCCTAAACATTTAATTGCAAACAAAATTAAATTTAGAATCTAAAAATAGATAATCTATGTGTAATAGCCCGTGAGAATTTGAGTATCAATCTTGGCATTTTTTATCGTTGTGGATAGGCTAGATTGGTTAATTATATCGACTAAGTACGTTTACGAATAGTCTGTTACGTACTTATCAATTATCATGAATGAGTAAATTAATTAATAATTAAATAAGGAGTAGCTAGTGAAGCACCAAGAGAAGGAAGAAAATATTAATTTAGAAATAAAAAAAACTAGAAGATTATTTATTTTAGGGTTAGAAATTTTAATTTTAAATTTATTGAATGCTTTACCAGCAAAGGCGGTAATTGAAGAACCCGTATTGAGCGTAGTACATAGCCAAGAAAACGCGAATCAATGGGCAGGTATCACCGATCGCCTACAAAGTATAGGGGCGAAATATTGTGTAATTCCTCTAGATAATGTCAAGAGTTTGGGAGATTGGGGCGATCGCCGGATATTATTTTTGCCAAACGTCGAGACATTAACCCCAACCCAAGCGATCGCTCTAGAAGAATGGATGAGTAAGGGAGGGCGCTTAATTGCCAGCGGCCCCGCAGGTAGTTTATCAGCGCCTGGAGTTCGCCAGTTATTGCGATCGCTCTTAGGAGGTTATTGGGGATTCAGCCTCAGTAGTACAACAGAAATCAAACCCGCACAAACTAAAATCCCAGGATGGGCAAATCAAACTGAACTCTTTGGCAAAGTGCGCGGTGGTGTTGTAATTCCCAATGATATGGGCACTCAATCTCCTGCTATTTGGAACTCCAAAGATAATCCTGCCGCAGTCATTACAACCGAACGTTCCACATTTTTGGGCTGGCGCTGGGGAACAGATACAGCCTCAGCAGCAGAATTAGATAGTGCTTGGTTGCAAGCTGCCGTTAATTACTATTTGATGGCACCAGCTCCATCAAATCGTATGAAGAAAATAGAAGGAGGTTCCCCAAATTGTTCTACTACAGTGCCAACAGTAGCGGGACGCTCTGATGCAAGGACGCAGGGACGCGGCGACATGGCGACGCGGGGAAACCAAGACATCAAAACACCAGAACGCCAGGAGACAGCAGGACGCGGACAAGGAGAACTTCCCCGCGTCAGAGCGTCTTCCCCTCCCCGCGTCTCTCCTCCTAAAACTGCCACTGCTCCCCAACCGAGAGCGCTTCCTGTAGTTAAACCGCCAACATCCAAAGAACCCATCGACCAATTGGAAGAAGCAGTGCGTTTGGATGTTTTACCCAACTCCAATGAGCCGATTAATCAAAATGAAGCGATCGCTCTGCAACAAGAATTACAAAATCTCATTGGTCGCGTAGAAAGTGCCCATTTAGCAGTGTTAGCTAGTGCAGCTAATCTAGACGAAGCTTCTGGAGATATCGACAGCGTAAACGCCCAGTCCAAACAACAGACTGTAGTAGCCTCCACCAGACCAGGGGCATTAGTCACTAGTAAAGAGCAAGCTTTAGAACAAGCCAAAGTAATTGCTAAAAATTTACCCCAATTGATTGCCCAAAAAAATTACGCTTTGGCTCGTCAGCAATGGCTAATTGCTAAAAGAATTTTGTGGCAGCAGTTTCCTGTCGATCGCAGACTAGCTCAACCAGAAATCCGCGCTGTTTGGTTAGACCGAGGAACCATTGTCCGCGCAGGTAGCAAAGCGGGACTCGCCGAAATTTTTGACAGACTCTCAGCAAGCGGGATTAATACCGTCTTTTTTGAAACCGTTAACGCTGGCTATACAATTTATCCTAGCCAAGTCGCCAAAGAACAAAACCCATTAATTCGCGGTTGGGATCCTTTAGCAGATGCAGTCAAGCTAGCCCACGAACGAAATATGGAATTACACGCTTGGGTTTGGACTTTTGCCGCCGGCAACCAACGTCACAATGAGATTATCAACGTTAATCGTGATTACCCAGGGCCAGTATTGGCTGCTCATCCCGATTGGGCAAACTACGATAATCTGGGCAACATGATTCCTGTCGGTCAAACTAAACCATTCTTCGACCCAGCCAACCCCGAAGTACGACAATATTTGCTCAAGCTCTACGAAGAAATCGTCACTCGCTATGATGTAGACGGTCTACAACTCGATTACATTCGTTATCCCTTCCAAGACCCACTTGCAGGCCGAACCTACGGTTATGGTAAAGCTGCAAGAGCGCAGTTTCAGCAACTCACTGGTGTAGATCCGCAGAATATTTCTCCTAGCCAACCAGAACTGTGGCAAAAATGGACAACATTCCGTACCGAACAAGTTGATAGCTTTGTTGCTCAACTATCAAAGCAGTTGCGGCAAAAGCGGCCAAATTTGATTTTGTCAGTTGCAGTCTTTCCCTTACCGCAAGGAGAGCGAATTCAGAAAATTCAGCAAAACTGGGAAACTTGGGCAAGGCAAGGAGATGTAGATTTAATCGTTCCCATGACTTATGCCTTAGATACATCCCGCTTTCAACGACTGGCTCAACCTTGGATTGCTTCTAAACAGTTAGGAGCCACCTTATTAGTACCAGGAATTCGCTTACTTTCTTTGCCCACAATTGGAACATTCGACCAGCTGCAATTAGTTAGGGATTTGCCAGTTAGTGGTTATGCACTTTTCGCAGCAGAGAATTTTAACAACGACTTGCAAAAACTTTTTATTAACACCCAAGGTAGAGTTAAATCGGCAACAAATGAACCTATTCCTCATCGTCAGCCTTTCCAAAGCGCTGCTATTCGTTACAGCGCGCTACAACGAGAATGGAAATTAGTTTTGCAAAACCAGCAATTGTCAATGCCTGCTCAAACAATTTCCGATTTTAACAACCAGGCAGAAGTTTTACGTACTGCTTTAAATCAGCTGGCCGCCGCACCTTCTGAAAGTAAATTACTAGTGGCAAGAGCTTCCCTGACTCGCTTCCAGTCTCAATTTCGCGTATTGATGCAGCAAGAACTCAAATCAAATACCTATCAGGTCAAAGTCTGGGAAAATCGGCTTGCAACTATAGAAAGGTTACTGCGTTACGGCGAAAGACGGGTGGGGTTGCGTTAGTAGAGACTGGGGAATGGGGAATGGGGAATGGGGAATGGGGAGAACAATTAATAACTATAGCCGTAGTCATAGAGGTTAGGACATAATGACAAGGGTGAATGCTAGGAATAGCAATAGTTTTACCTTCTGCCTCCTGCCTCCTGCCTCCTGCAACACCCCATAAATTTTGTTAGAGCAAGCCTTTCCCTAGACCTCTGCTCCTTTGTCTGTTCCGAGTCCGCAGCTCCCAAGTAGCTGCATAACAGCTGCTTTGTATTTCTTAACACTATTTTTACAGTGTTTATACTTCAAAAATTACTAATTGTTTCACGCCAAAATATTAGAAAATGCTTAAGTGAACAGCTTTAGATAACTATCTCTTGATAATAGCTATAGTAATAATCTATGCAAGCTTTATCTCAGTTTATCGAGCTAGAAAGCTTAGAGTCAATTATTGACTGGTCGCCACTAATGGTTGTGCCGGAAACATCGCTATCGGATACGATCGCTCTGATGGCAGCACAGAACAAAAGTGTCTTGGTGGGGTCTTGTTCGCACTTAGTGGGATGCTTGACAAAGCAAGATATCGTAAAGCTTATCGCTTCAGGAACTGACTTGAAAACAGCGAAGATTTCTGAGGTGATGCATACTTCGGTGAAAACATTCAAGATGTCAGAATTTCAGGAAATTTCCTGTGTCCTGTCACTATTGTGCCAACAGCAGTTGCATTTACTGCCAGTTGTAGATAACCAAGGTCAAGTAATTGGTATAATCACTCCTGAGAGTATTTGTCAAGGGCTAACGCCAGGAATAGAAAAACCTACAGATCGCTATCAGCAACCTCAGGAACAACGGGATTTGCTTGAGTCAGGGGTAGCGAATGCGGCTTTTGCTGCCAATGAGTCTGAAAAAATTTACGAATTCACCCACAGCGATCGCGATACCACAGCTTTTGAGATACCATGTGAGAGCGAACAGTGCTTTTGTATCATTGATGATACGGCATTACTGGTAGATAGGAGCCGAGATACTAAGGCTTTGGGAAATTTTGTTTGTAAATCTAGCCTAGAGACCTTGCTAGATCCAGAGAATTGCCAAAAATTTGCTGATAGCAACTCCTGCGCGATCGCTAGTATTACTTCATATCAATTAGAATATCGGATTTTCTTTGAGAGGCACTTGTCTGAGTACAAATGGTTACTAAGGCGCGTTATAGTACGTAAAAATACTACAGCCCAACTAGCCCGCTTCATTGGAGTTTCTGTGGATATTACTACCTCCCGTGTACAGGCAAAAAAGGAACAACTGCGGCAATCCCAACAAATGTTGCAGTTAGTTATGGATACTATTGAGGAGGCTGTTTGCCCGAAGGATCGAAACTCCATTTTCATGGGTTGTAATTGCAACTTTGGCCAAATATTTCTCACCATCGCTGAAGCTTGGCTGAGAGAAACTCAAAAAAGCTATGGCTGGTATTTTTTACGTGCTTTGCTAATATGCGATCGTCAAGGGAAATTTTTAATTTATCTGAGTAATATTTATGAGATTTTTAGTATTGTTAAACAACAAGCACTCTTAAAATGCAAACTTGCCCAACAGGTACTCAAACACAGGGAAGAAAGATTCCGTAACTTAGTTGAAGCTAGCAGCGATTGGGTATGGGAAGTTGATGAAAATACAGTCTATACATATATAAGCCCGAACATACGTGAAATTTTAGGTTATGAAGCAACAGAGATTTTGGGTAAAACACCCTTCGATTTGATGTTACCTAAAGAAGCTGAACGGGTGATTCAGATTTTTGCACCCATTGCTGCTGCACAACAACCCTTTAAATGCCTTGAAAATATTAATATCCATCAAGATGGTTATTTAGTTGTTCTCGAAACCAGCGGAGTTCCAATCTTTGACGCTGAAGGTAAATTTTGTGGATATCACGGTATGGTTCGAGATATTACAAAGCGCAAGCAACAAGAAGCTGCACTATTTTTAAGTCAACAACAGCTGCAATATTTAGTTTCTTTTAGCCCAGCAGTCATCTATACTTGCAAGATTTATGGAGACTTTGGCATAACATTTATTAGCGAAAATGTCACGACAGTTACGGGCTATCAAGCACGAAGATTTGTAGAAAATTCTAATTTTTGGGCTACTCATATTCATCCAGAAGACATCAACCCAGTGTTTGCTCAACTTTCAAAGATATTAGAGCACGAACAGTACACAATCGAATACCGATTTTTACACCAAGACGGTACTTATCGTTGGATATACGACCAAGGTAAGCTAGTTCGCGATCGAACTGGTAACCCTATAGAAATTGTGGGTTATTTAGTAGATATTACAGAACGCAAGCAATTAGAACAAGAACTCAGAATAGCGCTAGAAAAAGAAAAACAACTTAGCGAACTTAAATCTCGCTTTGTCTCCATGACTTCTCATGAATTCCGCACCCCCTTGAGTACTATACTTTCTTCTTGTGAGTTATTGGAACACTACCGCCACAAATGGACCCAAGAAAAACAACTCACTCATTTACATCGCATTCAAACCGCCGTCAAACGGATGACGGAAATGTTGAATGATGTGTTAGTTATCGGCAAAGCAGGAACCGGAAAGTTCGAGTATAAACCAACATCCTTTGATTTAGTCAAATACTGTCAAAAACTGGTGGAAGAAATACAGATGAATCTCAACAATCAACGCTTGATTTCTTTCATCAGTCAATATGAATCTATACCTTGCTGTATGGATGCTCAATTGTTAGCACACATTTTGAATAACTTATTATCAAATGCAATCAAATATTCTGCCGATGATAGCATTGTTAAGTTCAGTCTCAGTTGCAAAAATGGACAAGCAGTATTTGAAATTCAAGATTGGGGAATTGGCATTCCAGAAGAAGATTTACCTTTTTTATTTGAATCGTTTCATCGTGCCAGAAATGTAGGCAATATACTAGGTACTGGATTAGGAATGACAATTGTCAAAAAGTGTTTAGAACTACATCAAGGTGAAATATTTGTTAAAAGTACAGTCAGCTTGGGTACAAAGTTTACTGTCAAAATATCATTAAATAATAAAATATAGATTGGAATTGTTTATGCCAAAAATATTAATAATTGAAGATGAAGAATCAGTTAGAGAAAACATTTTAGATTTACTAGAAGCTGAAGATTTTGAAACTCTTGCTGCTGCCAATGGCAGAATCGGGTTAAATTTGGCTATTTCCGAAGTTCCGGATTTAATTTTGTGTGACATGATGATGCCAGAAATTGACGGTTATGGGGTGCTAACAGTATTACGTCAAGACCCAACAACCGCAACAATTCCCTTCATTTTTCTCACTGCCAAATCTGCCAAATCTGACTTCCGTCGAGGTATGGATCTGGGTGCGGATGACTATATAACTAAGCCATTCACTCGGGCGGAGTTATTAAGTGCCATTATGAACAGGTTGGAAAAATACGCTACTTTAAAAAGATATTTATCTACTCAGACTACAATTCAGAACTTGTCTCCTAAAATGCAGTTATTAGAAATTAGCTTGCATCGAGCTATAAAACAACATAATTTTCAAGAATTTGAGATTTATTATCAGCCAATAGTCGATATTGCCTCTGGGAAGATAGTAGCCGCTGAAAGTTTATTGCGCTGGCAAAGCCCAGAATTAGGAATAATTTATCCCACAGAATTTATTCCTTTGGCAGAGTCTACAGGTTTAATTGTTCCTATTGGAAAATGGGTATTGAAAAAAGTCTGCGAACAAATGAGACAATGGCGAGATATCGGAATTGATTCGTTAAATATTGCGGTAAATTTATCAGTTCTGGAATTTAATCAACCAGATTTTCTTCAGAAAATAGTGAATTTTATAGAAAGCAATGGTTTGCAAGGAGATTTCTTAGAATTAGAGCTGACTGAAAGTATGATTATGCAAGATGTAAATAGTGCGATCGCTACTATGAATAAATTGCGTTATCTGGGCGTGAAAATAGCGATCGATGATTTTGGTACAGGTTATTCTTCTTTAATATATCTGAAAAATTTACCAATTAATATTTTAAAAATTGACCGTTACTTTATTCATAATGTTGCCAACGATCCCCAAAAATCTGCGATTACCAAAGCATTAATTCAAATGGCCCACAATCTCAACCTACATACAGTTGCTGAAGGTGTGGAAACCGAGGCAGAACTGGCTTTTTTACGGCAACACAACTGCGATCACATGCAAGGTTTTCTATTTAGTCGTCCTTTACCAGCTTCGGAATTTGAAAATTTTTTATTAACAAATAAATATTTATACGCTTAAGAATTGGTGACTGGTGGCTGGGGATTGGGATTAGTGAGTGGGTATCGGAAAATAGCATTTCTAATTTTGTTCCTCAGTCCCTAGTTCCTTCAAGAAAAATCGGACTTTAGACTGGCGACGAGGGTTAAGTTTCAAGCCTAAAGTATAAAGAAGTGTATCGTATTTATTGCCATGAAAGTTTTTGCGCGTTTGATGCTGCCAGTTTTTTTACTCACCTTGGTAGCAGCCTGTAATCAGACTCGCGCTTCCTCTGATAATCCACCACCGCAAACATCTGCACCTTCTGTCGATCTGGCACAAAATCCTACACAATCGGAATCGAAAAATATCATTCGGACTGAAGTATTTTCACCTCAACCTATTCGCATCAATGTGAAAAACTTACCAGCGCCCTTCGCAACAGAAAGTGCCTCCAAGCGACCTGAAGTTGTGTCCATTCCGGAAAATCCGCTATTACGCGTCCCACAAGGTTTTAGAGTTAACGTCTTTGCCGAAGGTTTAAATGCCCCACGCTGGCTAGCTTTAACTCCTACTGGTGATGTATTGGTGACTGAAACCAGTCAAAATCGCATTCGTTTGTTGGGCGATCGCGACGGTGATGGTGTAGCGGAAGTTCGAGAAACCTTTGCTACTAGAGACAACGGACTCAATCGACCCTTTGGTATGGCTTTTGCAGGCGATTCCTTCTTTCTCGGAAACACCGATGCCGTATTGCGTTTTCCTTATACTCAAGGTCAAAACCAGATTACAGACAAAGGGCAAAAAATTGCTGACTTGCCTGCTGAAGGCTATAACAATCATTGGACGCGCAATGTTGTTGTCTCACCTGATGGAAATAAATTATACGTTTCAGTTGGTTCGGGAACCAACGTCGATGAAGAACCCTTACCACGGGCTTCAGTGCAGGTGATGAATTTGGATGGTTCCCAGCAGCAGACTTTCGCTTTTGGTCTGCGTAACCCTGTTGGTCTAGATTTTCATCCTGTAACTAAGGAACTTTACACTACAGTTAACGAACGAGACGGAATTGGGGATGATTTAGTACCAGATTATTTAACACGCATCCGCCAGGGGGAATTCTACGGCTGGCCTTATACTTACTTGACAGGAGACAATCTCGATCCGCGTCAAAAAACTAACGACCAAAGCAAACGTCCAGATTTAGCAGCTAAAACCAAAACGCCGAACGTACTGTTTCAGGCGCACTCAGCAGCTTTGGGTTTGCAGTTTTATGATGGGAAAACATTTCCACAAAAGTACCGTAACGGTGCTTTTGTTGCTTTTCGTGGTTCTTGGAACCGCGATCGCGGCACCGGTTACAAAGTTGTGTTTGTTCCGTTCAATGCCAAAGGACAACCACAAGGCTATTATGAAGATTTTCTTTCCGGATTTTTGCTCGATGCTTCTGTACCAACTACTTGGGGACGACCCGTCGGTTTACTAACGTTACCAGACGGCAGCCTCCTAGTTACAGACGAAGCCAATAACCGCATCTATAGAATTCAGTATACGGGAAGCTAGCAGTCTCCCAAGGGAACTTCCCAGGGTAAAGGTTGAAATCCACCCTTTCCCCTTTCCCAAAACCTATTGATGTATATTGCCTTTTTTCATCAGAATGTTTATCCAAATTTAGTCTCTTTAAGATAGATTATTGACAAATATTAATAATCATTGGGTTGAAAAATTAGTTATGAGTCTGAATGAAAATAATACTCAGTCAAATATTAATGAAGCGTCTTCACATTCCGGTGCCCGATACTGGGGTAACGTGGAAGTGATTGAGGAGGGAGATACCTATAGAATTAGCCGCGTTGAAATCAAGCCCAGGCATGGCATTAAACCACAAATTCATTATCATCGCAACGAACACTGGGTTGTAGTCTCAGGCGTAGCGAAAGTTACTTGTGGTGAGGATGAAGTACTACTCAATCGCAACCAGTCAACTTATGTTCCCGCTGCAACGCTGCATAAGGTAGAAAATCCCGGTCATATTCCCTTAGTGATTCTAGAGATTCAAAATGGCGAATATTTGGGTGAGGACGATACAGAACGCCCCTATGACCTCAATTTGGTCAAACCTGTAGGTGAAAATGAATAAGGGCAGAGGGAGATGGGGAGATAGGGAAGTGTGCGGACTAGGGGGGAAAGATTTCTTCCCCATCCTCCCACACCTCCCACACTCGTCACTTGCCCTATGCCCAAATAAATCAAAACCACCCCTCTTGTTCCAGGGTTTCAATCAACTGCAAGCCACGCGGATCGCCTACTCCTAAGAGGGAGGCTTTGGCGTCTTCCCTTACTCCCAAATCTTGGTCTTCGGCAAAGGCTTGAATTAAAGCATCGATCGCTGTAGCATAAACTACGTTAGAAGGCAACTCGCGGCACAATTGACCGATTGCCCAAGCAGAGTTACTGCGTACTGCTGCTACTGGGTCATTGACTAAGGCTCCTATCAAGGGTGGTATTGCTCCAATAATTGCTTCATAACCCACTTCTGCCATTTGTGCTAGGGCGCTAGCAGCCCACAAACGCACTGCGGAAATGTCAGTTCTTAGGGCGTCTGCCAGAGGTGCTAAACAACGGCGATCGCGACAGTTTCCTAAAGCCCAAACGATGCCTTTACGCACATAGCCATTCCAATCTTGATTCAATTGAGCAATTAAAGGACTTACTGCCTCAGAACTGGGATTGCGTCCGATGCCATAAGCTGCACTCACCCGAACTAAGGGACAGGTATCAGTTAATAACCGAATCAGTAGAGGAGTCGCCCGAGGTTCTTCAAGATCGCAAAAGGCACGCGCTGCTAACATTCTTTGCTGGGGTTGGGGATTTTCCAGCAGGGCTAGCATGACTTCTGGATCGGGCTTAGGCACTTCTCTTAAGTCGCTTAGCGGCTCTATTTTATCTAAAGGGCTTTCTAAGTCCTCCTCTGCATCAAGTAGGCTGAGATCGTCTTCGTCATACATAATTTCATTTCAATCCGATCCAAAAAAATCCCGCAAGTATGCTAATAGTGTCGGCAGGCACTATCTAGTCCACAAGCTCAGACGACCAATCTGGCCGCCTGCTGCAAATTTATCCCAGCGTTGAAATCTCCGCCAGACTCGAAGTTACAGTTATCACATTGAAAAACTCGTTGTGAATACTGGTGATTACTAGTTTATTTTTCTGCACTCAGGAATTTTACCATCCACAGCGATTGGGTTTGATAACCTAACTGATTGTAAAGATTTAATGCAGGCGCGTTTGATTGAAAAACTTGTAACCCAATCTGGCGATCGCCTCTTTGCATCGCCCAATTTTCCACATATTGCATCAAGGCTGTACCAATACCTCGCCGCCGATGTTCTGGCGCAACATACAGGACAAAGATATGGGCATGACGGTTACCCTGTACTTGGTCTATGGCATTGCCCACCCAGACGCAGGCGATGGGGGAAGAGGACGCAAAGACAGGGGGAGGCGGGGACGCGGGGAAATTAATCTCGGCGTCCCCGTGTCTCCCACTCTCCGCGTCTTCCTCGACCCACCACAAGGGTGTGTCGCTGGAGAAATATTGCTTGACTGTTTGTTCTAGGTGAGAAAAATCCTGGTTAGGAAAAAGATCCTGGTAAGTGCGCTGCATGAATTTTAGCAGCAGCGATCGATCTAAAGTTGAGCCACGGCGAATAAAATACCCAGGTAGTAATTGCTCAGACACTTGTAAAGTTGATTGGCTTAGCTAGCTGAGTTACGTGCTGGTAGTAAATCAGCAGGATTAGATTGAGAACTGACGCCCACCTGTTCAATTGGTGCTGGTGCTGCCATATCGGAGGGTAAAAAGATGCGCGCGCTGACAGCAACTAGGGCAAAGACAAATACCAAAACAACAAGCAGTGGAGCGATGTATTGACGAAAAATAGCCATATTTTAATTGCAAACAGTTAACAGTTTTTATGAGAATCTAGCTGAAGATTTGTAAAGTATTCTTGTTTATTTTAGCGATTTTCTGTCAATGGGGAATGGGGCAAGCGAGTAGGTGTGGGAGGATGGGGAAGCAATCTTTCCCCCCACACTCCCCACACTTCCCCATCCCCCCATCTCCCCTGCCCCACGATCGCTACGATTGCCCATCGCCCTCTAAGTCATCAAGTACTCTCTCGCAATACCAATTTTCGGGCATTCCAGGATAAGTCTCTTTTGCTTGTTCAATTAACCTTTCAGCAGCGGCGGTATCGCCGGATAACCTCGCAATTAGCCTATTTTTGAGATAGCTATCAGATACATCTATATCCTCTTGTGGTTGGTTTGGTATTGGGGGATTCAGTGATGGTGATGACTGAGACTGTTGTCTCCGCAATTGCCAAAATAAAACGTAATAAAGCGTACCAAAAATTAAAATTAGACTGAGCGTTCCAAAAAAAGTTAGGAGGTTAAACGCGAGAAATCCTAGAACTAACTGCGAGAGAACATACCCCAGTAATAAACCAGTAACTAAGAGGATGAATGTGCCGACAGCAATAACTACTTGATTCCCCATATATCCTCTTCTTCGTCCTCAATTCCTGGTCTGGATAATACTACCACTGGCTGTTGATTCCAAGGGGCAAAGAATGGCAATAATAGT
The DNA here is from genome assembly GCA_034530875.2 of Nostoc sp. DedSLP01. Lineage (GTDB taxonomy): Bacteria > Cyanobacteriota > Cyanobacteriia > Cyanobacteriales > Nostocaceae > Nostoc. Next base: position 197,678 of record JAVRCJ020000005.1, on the reverse strand, counting down.
AATCCCGGCAAAGCTGCTATTGCTGTCAGTAGGAAGAATGTAGACCAGCCAGTGGCTTGTGCCCATGTACCTGCTGGAGCCGTAAGAATATCTCTACTAAAAGCCTGCAAACTAGAAAGTAAGGCGTACTGTGTAGCTGAAAAGCTTTGGTTACAAAGACTCATCAAAAATGCTACAAAAGCAGCGGTTTCTAAACCAGCACAGAATTGTTCTATATTCACGGCAGCTAACATGAGATAGAAGTTTTTACCGACTACTGCCAAGGCAAAGAAAGCTAAGTTGCCGACAGCTTGCAGGATAGCGAAGATCCAGAGCGAGCGATTAACACCAATTTTGGTCATGATTGCTCCTGCTGCCAAGGTACCAACAATAGTGGCAAAAATTCCCAGTGCGCCAGGAAATGCTATGTCAGTTTGAGTGAAATGTAAGCCTTTATCTAACAAAAATGGAGTGGATACATTCTTGAGTAAAGAATCCCCCAACTTGTAAATGATAATGAATATCAGAATTAAAATTGCTTGCAGCCAGCCATAACGCTGAAAAAATTCAATGAACGGTAATTTAACAGCAGCGGATAAAGTCTGAGGCGGGCGATCGCGTAGGACTGGTTCTGGTGCAAAAATAGAACTTACTATGCCTAGTAGCATCAACAGCGACATCAGCAAGTAAACAGCTTGCCAAGGCATTCTGTCTGCCAAAAATAGGCTGACGTAACCAGTTACTAAAATGGCAATGCGATAACCCAATAAGTAAATAGATGCTCCTGCACCTCTTTCTTGTACTTCCACTACATCAGTACGGTAAGCATCAACTAGAATGTCTTGACTGGCGCTAAAAAAAGCAACGGCTACGGCAGCAACTATTAAAGGTTGTAGCCCTTGGGATGGTTTAATTAGAGCCATTGCGGCTATACTTAACAGCAATGCTATTTGTATAATTAACAACCAACCACGGCGGCGTCCCAAAAAAGGCGGTACAAATCTATCTAGTAAAGGCGACCAGAGAAATTTCAAAGAATAGGGTAGCTTTACTAGACTAAAAGCTGCGATCGCTGCCAAGCTAATTCCTTCTTTGGTCAACCATGCTTGTAATGTTTGGCTGGTTAAATACAATGGCAACCCTGATGAAAACCCAAGCAATAACAAAAATCCCATCTTTGGGCTGCCAAAAATTCGTAGCAGCGATTTATTAACTTCCACAATCTTGAAGATTCCTTTTTATCTGATTGAATAGCAGCTATCTTGCCATAGCTGCTGTCTAATGTCGTGTAAACAGACAAACATACTAAGATTTTCTTTACTAAGATACATATCAGTAATGTTCTAACAGTATGATTATTCCTTAATTTTCCTTAATTGAATAAACCTCATGCCCTCTGATTTCTACTTTGTGTGCGGCAAGGCATTTTTCCCAACCATCACGAGTGCCGATATCGCTTTTGCCTTTGAGCAATCCTAATTCCTCTTCTTGTTGGGTGAGTTTAACAAATTCTTCGTAACGCGGGTATGTACTAGTAACAAATGTTTCTTTCCGGTGCAAAATTGGTGGATTTGCTCTAGTTTCATATTCTCGGTGAGTAACAGCTAGGGTTTTTAAGTCAATACCTATACTTGCTTGTAAAGCTGGATGGGGGTCAGTATCAAATTCTGGGTAAAAAAGATAGGATATTTGCGGTTTATCAATGTGATATTTTATCAACGTGGCTCCATCTACACGCCCAATAGTGCGGCTAGCGCAGCCCTCGTAAATTCGCAGCAAAGGATCGAGTGCTGCAAGCGCCGAAACATGCACGTAAAGGGCACCGCGCGTACGTTTACCAATTTTGCTTTTTTCACAAGCAGTTTGAATCACCCCAGTTTTGCCTAAGCTGAAAAGTTTTTGGTCGGCGACTTGGCAGGCTTCTTCGTAGCTACTAAAAAAGGCTTTGATGTCGTGGCGCATTTCGGGCGATAGCTTCTGCCATGCAGGGCGGCGATCGAAGTGGGTGAGGGCGAGATATACTTGGATATCTAGAGAACGACGATAGGCGATCGCATCCCATTCTGCTTCATCGGTAGCTTGTAAAACTACGCCAAAGGCACGGCGGAAGTTACCAAATTCCTTGAGTAATTCTTGTTCGTTTTCCAATTCGCCTTTTACAGGCAACCTACCGCGCTTGGTAAAAAAAGCCATGAGTGGTTGCAGTTGTTCTTGGTAATCTTCAAACCGCTTGGTAGGAATACGGACTCGCGGTGTAGAAGAAGTAGAAAAGAAGCGGATAGCTTTGTAACTTTCTTTTTGAGCTTCATCTCGAAAAACAAAGTACACACCCAACGCTACGGGCACCGCATCCACATTGAGCACTTCATCAATGTATGTTTTAAGTTCTTCTTGTTCGTAATATTTCTGAAAAGTGTTGCGACGGGTGACAATGCCATCGTTGTAAGCCACCTGAGTTTTACTGGGAGCATTAACTAAAACTTGAGCTGCGACAATTAAAACTTGCTGCGTGAGTTCCCAAGCTTGGATGAGGCTTTGACGGCGTTCCTCTGCATCTTCGATAACGTTGAGAACGTAGCCCAAATTGACGACATCGGCGGGAGTGCGTGGGACATCAGGATAGTAGTAAGGATCCCAGCCTGCGCTGGTGTAGCCCAAGTTTGCTACTCGCTGCACATCACCACCGTAGCCGCAACCGTAGTCAAAAAAAGTGGTGTCTTGATGCAGAATTGCCCATTCTATTGCCAATCGCACGGGGCGGGAGATATCATTGCGAGCGATCGCAGCTCGATGGCGATCGATTTCTAATGCTTCAGGCATAATATCAGTTAACAGTCAATCGATTTTGGATTTTAAATTTTGGATTTTGGATTGAAGCAGACCACTCTGGGTGTGGGTTTGAGGATTTTAAATTTTGGATTTTGGATTGTTCTGCCCACAAAGGGCAGGGCATGAACTGAAATAATCTAAAATCTAAAATCTAAAATTGGCACGGTTAACAGTTAACTAATATCCTTTCAATCTTTGATAGCTAGTTCTATTAAATCTTCAATTTTCTTGATATTTTGATCGCCTGCTAAGTACCCGATACCGCGATGCAAATGCAGGCGGAATTGGGTGGCGAGGGTTTCTTTGTCAGTGTCATAGCCGTCATTGTGACAGCGTTGTTTGAGGGCGAGGAGGAGAATATCGGACATTTCGCCGCCAAAGACGCGCCAAGTCATTTCGACGTTGCTATCTTGGGGAATTGGTACGGGCGAGGGTGGAGTTGGTTCTGCGAGGGAACGACAAAATGCCCAACGACAGAGGATATTCCATTGGTCTATTTTGGTAGTGCGTCTGAGTTTGAGAAGTTGGTCTTTGGCTGTTTGGGAAAGTTTTATTCTTTCGATTGGCGATTCCATATAATTCGTAATTCGTAATTCGTAATTTGTAATTCGTGATTCGTAATTGGTTTAGGCTGAGATTCTAGTTTTTGTTTTAGATGTGGGAAGCATAGATATTATGATTTAAAAGAAAAATATGGGAACTAATAGTAGTATTACTGACAGAACAAAAAATTTTGCGGTAAGAATTGTTAAAGCTTGTTGCTTTTTAGATGAAAAACCTGGAGTTCATCGAATCCTGTCTAAACAATTACTGCGTTCCGGTACTTCGATTGGTGCAAATGTCCGAGAATCACAGTCTGCCCAATCTAGTAAAGATTTTATCAATAAATTAGAAATTGCTTTAAAAGAAGCAAGAGAAACACAATACTGGTTAGAAATATTAATGGAATCCGAACTAGTAGATAGACACAAATTTCAAGGACTCCTTCAAGAAGCAAACGAAATTGGCAAAATTCTAGTTGCTTCCACCAAACGACTCAAAGCCAAATAATTACGAATTACGAATTACGAATTACGAATTACCAAAAATAGCCTGCTTGTATAGTTGTTTGGCGGGTAGCGGAGTCGTATTTGAGGAGATATTCACGAGCGATCGCTTCATTTTTCCTTAATGTTTCCACTTCCTTTTTACCAATTTCAGTATCAGTAGAAAGCAGAATTACTTGATGGCTAGCGGCAGGGAAGTATTTTTCTACTAGGTTGTTCCGGTGGGAAGAGTCGAGTCTGCCAAGAGGCGTGTCGATGGCTACGGGTAAGCGCAGGCCAGAGACTTTGGCAAGTCCCCAGAGAAAGGCGATCGCCAGAAGTTGTTTTTCACCAGCCGAAAGGCGATGTTTGGGAACTGGTTTCCCATCGAAATCGAATAAAGATAAGGCAAAGGTTTTAGTATCAATAGCAATACGAAATACTAAATCCGATTTATGCAGTAGATAGAGGAAACAATTCTTCACTTCTTCCTCTAATTTATTGAGTTTTCGCAGTGTTAATTTTTCTCGAAAAACCTTAAGTGTTTCTTGAACTTTAGAGGCTGAGGTAATGATATGTTCCCTATTTTTATGGTCTATATTTTTATCAGTATAATCTTTTAATTCTTTTTTAGTTATATCAATTGCATCTGTTAATACTGCTAATCTTTGGCGAGTTGTTTCGTAATTTGCTTTAGCTTGTACAACTTCATTTTGTGCTGCGTCCACAGCATCCCGCAATATTTGATAAGCTTCTGGTTCTGCGGCTGTCTGCACTTGTCTTTCTAACGTAATAATTTCCTCTTCTAGATTCCTGAGATTACCTAACTGCTGTTTTGCTAAATTACGAGCATTTTGTAAATGATATCTCACATTATCTAGTTGACTCAAACTTTCCTCGTCAGCTAATAACCAAGGTACTTCAGCTTGGAGCGAACTTGCATATAAATTATCAACATCCTCAGCTAAAAATGATTGAATTTTGTCCATTTGTGTTGAGGCGATCGCTAACTGACTTAGCCATTCAAGTAAGCGTTTATCTCGCTCAAGCAAAACATCTCTGGCAAGTTGCACCTGCTGATTGCGAAATTCATTTGCTCCCTGTACTTCTACCTGACTTAATAAATTAGGAATTAAGGCTAAAGGCAAAATATCAGCAGCTAATTCACACAACGACTGCCGAATTGTTTCTAATGCAGTAGTTTTTTCTTTTTGTTTTTCTTCTAACTGACTGCGTTCTCCAGCGATTTTACCACCTTCAGATACAAATTTATCTAAGGCTTCTCGTTGAATAGCCTCTAATTCTTCAATTTGATTTTTGAAACTAACTAATTTTTGTTCTACCTCTTGATAATCTTCTTGCTGTTGTAATAACCTTTTTTCAATTTCTTCTAGGTTGGCTAAATCTTTAGTATCAGCCATTTCTCTACGCTTGCGGTTGACTAAAACCTCCAAATCAAGTGCTAATTTGTCTGCCAACTCTAGCCCTAATAGTCCGCGAATAGCTTCAATAACAAGTTGTGGTGGTGTTTCTTGTTCTGCCAATTCTTTAACTTGTTCGCCATCAAATAAAAATAAATTAGAAATCCCTAAAGGCAGTAGATTTTCTATATAGTCATCCCAAGTATTCACCAAAGATTCAACAGGCCAAGTATCGTCATCGCCTAAAATTCCTAGAGCATCTTTACCATCTTTAGGATTTTTTTCCCAAGTTCTAACAATACGATATTTTATTGGCTTATCCTCTTCAATGTGTTCAAATAGTAACTCAACTCGCGTCTTTTCAGCAGGATTAGCTTTACTATTAACACATTGATTTAAAAAATCACTATAGCTCAAATTTCCACGCGTTGAGCATTGGGCGCGTTGTCCATATAGGGCAAGACGAATAGCATCCATGAGAGTAGTTTTACCGCCGCCATTCATACCGCCTAATAAGAGAATTGGGCGAGGATTTTCTTCAGTTCTTGGGTCAAGATTGATTACTTGTCTGCCTGAGTAAGGGCCAAAATTTTGTAATACGAGTTCTAGAAATATCATTGGTCGTTATAGATGAAATATAGGTCGAGATGGGCTACGAGATCCCCGACTTCTTCAACAAGTCAGGGATCTGACCACTCCCACTTCTTAAAATTAATGCGATGAACCACTAATTAGTTTGTCAGAATGTGTCTAGTTAAAATACTCATAACTTCACCAGGGTTAGAACTAGGTAATAAAGGACTCCACTCGTTAACTTGGGCGAAACCAAGTTTGTATAAAGTCAAGATTGTGTTGTTAACTCCTCTTTTAGAACCATAAATTACTACTTTTACAGACTCTCTATCTGGTGTTGTTTCTGTAAAATCCTTGATGGAAACAAGCGGCGTGGTGGTTTGACAAGTGTCTGCTAGAAAGCTTGTACTCATTGAAATTTACCTGTTTGTTGATAAGCTGCGCTGTTACCTATTGGCAACAACACTATCTTACACCTTTAGTTACCGATGGGTAACATTTACTCTGTCAGAAGCCTTTGACACAATCAAAGGCATGGGAAAAGCAGGAAAAGCACTCAAACAGGTGTTAGAAACATACAGCATCAGCCAAAACAAGTTAGCAGTGGCAATGGGAACGGGACGGCCAAATGTTCACCGTTGGGTGAATGAAATTAGAGATCCTGTTGCTGATACGCTGTTAGAAATTCGTGACGCACTCAAGAAAATTAATCCCGCCGCAGCCGAAGATTTTATCAGGCTGTACTTGGGAGATGCTGACGATGATAATGAGCAAGCTTAAGGCTTTGCCTGTTTATTTTTAAATTTCACATTTGCCCAAGTCTTGTCATTGTCAGCAGATTTTGTAGTATTTGTTGTCTCAATTTGTGTATCTGGTGTAGTTGTTTGTTCCTCTGGTGCAACAAAATCTGCTAAAGTTAATTGTTTGACTTTTTCAATATCACCTTGTTCAACTGCTGTTTTCAAATCTCGTTTTAGATGAGCATTTCTCACTGCTTCATCTTTAGAACGAGAACTGGTAGTAAAGCATTTTTCCAAGCTTTCGTAAATTCCTATACGACGCGACATTTTCCGAAATTGGCGTTCTGTGTCTAACAGTTTCGCCATCAGTTCTAAATGCATTTCATCATCTGCACAGACTTCTTCTAACACAGCCCATTCATCGCTACCTAATAAGCTAAGGTCTGCACCTGGACGTGGGTCTTTAAATTCTTCACCTGTGACCTCTTGATAAATGCGGGGTAAGCTATCGTCAAACTCGTGTTTTTCTTCTAACCAAATACGGCGAATTTCGCTCAATTCTTCCAGAGAGATAAGGTTAATATCGCGCATATTTTCTGGTGCTGTTTGACGAATTTTTGTTTGCGCTTCTAAAAGTCGTCTTAATAAATGTTCGCGCCAAGATTTAACGTAAGGGCCTGGTATTGGTTCAATAGAAATTTCTCCATCCAAGTTACGCTCAAATAGTTGGACTTCTCCCCAAATGCGGCGGAAGTCTCGTTTCTCACGGTCGTTATCAATATCTAATTCCTCTAAACGAATATCAATTAAAGGTTGTAGCCATTCTTTTTCCTCATCATTTTGAATCATCGCTTGCATAGACCTATCACTATTAACTAGTGTGCAGACCCAGCATCCAAAACGAGAGCTACCACAACTAGGGGTAGAAGTATCAACAACTAAAGGACATTCATTATCTGCTGTTGCACCTCGATACATAGCAAATAAATCTTTATTGCTATATTCCCAAGGATTATTCCATTGCATTAAATACAGCCAAACTTCATCAGTTCGCCAATCTTCTATAGGAGTATAAAGCAATGAGTTAACAAGGCTGGGATGAGGGCTAAGACGCTCCCGCACTCTACCTACTTCACGTTTTGACATGATAGTAGCACGATTGACACTTTCAGTTTTGCGAGTTCCTAATAAAACAATTGTTTCGCCGCTAGCTCTAATAACATTACGAATAAAAAGGTTAGATGGGTCAATTTTTAATCGTCCAGTACACCAACGGAATTTATGACGTGGTGCTGGGTAGCCTTTCCCAATTAAACCCACCCAGTATGTTTGTTTAATCTCTGGTTGTAATAAATGCGGTTCCACTGGCATCTTTTGGTCTTGAGCTGCTATTTTCATTTGCTCTAATGAGTTGCGTACCCAAGCAGCTACATAAGGATTTTCTACACCTGTATCAGTTGTAATGACATGAATTGGCTTAGTTCGCTTTTCTAGTGGCAGTCCCAGTATTGCATTCCAAACAAGCTGTAAAGTCGCCGTGCTGTCCTTGCCGCCCGAATAACCAACAACCCAAGGTATCGCATCTAAACAATACAATTCTTGAATTTCAGTGGTAAGAACTTGGATATACTCTACCAACTCTGCTACAGTACGTGTCTGCTGACCTTTATTTTCTGGTTGTTGTGCTTCAGTCATTGCTTCCTACCTCTGGACATTTGGGCGTTACCGCTTTTTTACCTCAGCGTATGGAATGCGCGGGTTCCCAAAAAGTTTTTAAAAACTAAAGTATTAGTATCTAACTTTTTGGGCAATATAGCTACCTCACAAGACTAAGTTTTTAAAAATTAATATGAGAGACATTGCATCTGACTTAACTGCTGATATTGCTAGAGAGTACCTAGAGAGAGAAAACAAGGAAAAAGAGGTACTAGCTTTACTTCTAGAGAAATTTTTAGAAAAGAAAGACCAAATTCTCGTTCAAAAAACTGAGATGGGTGGAAGTGAAGCTTATGTTGGTTCTGTCACCCTAGAATGGTTCGCAGGCCGAGTTCATTTTGCTTCTGGTTTACCTTTGCTACAAAAAAAATACAATCCAGAAACAGATAACATCGAAATTGATGCGGATAGTATTGATGAAATTCAACAACGTCCCGTTGACTGGTCGCGTCAAGCGCCCTTAGTTCAGTATTTAGCTGCTAGAAAAAATCATAAGTTTCCAGCAGTGCTAGTAGTAATTAATCAACCTTGGGTGGATAACCCTAAAGCATCTGAGTGGGACAGTGAAGAACGCGCCACAAAATCTACTACAGATTTTACACCTCTAGATAAAGATGGTAAGGTCGGCTTACTCAATGTTTCTGAAGAAAATGTAACCATTTATGCCCTAGATGGTCAACATCGGCTGATGGGAGTTCAGGGTTTGATGGAGTTAATAAAAACTGGCAAACTCCAGCGATATAAAAAAGATAAAACTGCTGATGATAGTTTTATTACGGTGTCAGATTTGATAAACCAGTATCAAGTAGATCCTGCTTATTTACAAAGCTTACCTAAAGAAAAAATTGGTATTGAGTTCATTTGTGCAGTAAATTCTGGAGAGACTCGCAACCAAGCTAGAAGAAGGGTGAGGTCGATTTTTGTCCATGTCAACCTTATGGCTGCGCCTTTAACTAAAGGCCAGTTAGCACAGTTAAATGAAGATGATGGTTTTTCTATTGTGGCTAGAAAAATTGCAGTGACTCATCCACTTTTAGAACAACGTTTAAATCGTAACCCGCGTGTTAATTGGAATAGTGCAACTGTAGCAGCAAACTCTACAGTTTTGACGACACTGCAAGCACTACAAGATATGTCTGAGCGATATTTAGGTCAAAAATTCCCACACTGGAAACCAGTGGAAAAAGGTTTAATTCCCATGCGTCCAGAAAATGAAGAAATTGAGCAAGGAATTGAGGAATTTAAAAAGCTTTTTGATAATTTGGCTAATTTGCCTAGTTATAAAATTTTAGAACATGAAGATACGCCTGTTTTGCGAAGATTTAGTTTTGAGAAAGGTGGAGGCGAAGCAAATATACTTTTCCGTCCTGTAGCGCAAGTTGCTTTAGCACAAGCTTTAGGATTTTTAGTATTTAAAAAAGGTTTTTCTATAACCAGTATTTTTAAGAAGTTGCGAAAGTTTGACCAGCAAGGCGGTTTTGCTGGTATGGAATATCCTCAGTCTCTTTGGTATGGGGTTTTGTATGACGCTAATAAAAAGCGAGTGCAGGTTTCGGGAAAAGAATTAGCAACAAAGTTATTAATTTACATCCTTGGCGGAATTGAAGATTCAATGGAACGTGCTGAACTGCGTAAGGCTTTGGCTAATGCTAGGACTGTGGAAAATAAAACAATTGGTTTTGATGGTGAATTCGTGGAACTAAAAGAAGTAGGACTTCCACCTGTGTTGTAATTACCTTTGAAATATATTTTGCCGATGCCATTTCAGTGCTTCTACTTCTGGAAAGTATTGCTCTTTATTTGGCAACAGTAAGCTTTCGCCATGAAAATCTTTCATACGTTTAGTGTAAGGAGATATTTCTTCTAATTCTTTACTAACAATAATTTTATACTGCTCATCAGCAGTAAACCAACCACGGTCAAAAGCCCAATGGTGATTTTTGCAAATAGCAATACCATTATTGATTCTGCTGTCATAGAATTGTGCAAAAGGCTTGATGTGTGCGCCATCTACAATATTTTGATTTGCACCTTTAGTTACTCTAATGCCACAAAAAGCACATTTGGAATCATATACACGAACGATAGTTTTTCTAAAAAAAGCATTTCTAATCACTGCCTTTCTAATACCCCACCTTGGATTATTATCTAAGTTAGTCGAGGCAGCTAATTTCTCTGTAGCTAAGTCATCTTCTTGAAAAGATCGGTTAATTTGCAAAATCTCTTCAAATTCGTCTTGCTGTTCCTGAAAAAAAGTTGTTACGAGTGAATCAATTAATTCTTGTCTGGAAGATTCATCTTGTAAAAAATTAAATAGTTCATCATCAAGATAAGCATATTCAACAGCTTCTTTCAACTTGTTAGTGGTTTTTGGCTGTAGTCCCTTAAACTCTGGTTTAAATATTAAGTGCCAAAAACTATCACTTTGTAGATGTAAGAATGGATAATGCAAACCACCTTTATAAGATTTAGAGCCTAAAATACTCCAGTATCTCTCAAATGTATCAATTAATTCTTCTGAGACTGGAATTTGATTATCATTAATAAGTCCTCGTGTTATCAAATCAATTACAGTTAAAACCAATATTGGTTTATAGTGAGCATTACCACGCTTACTGCTACTACTTACATTTAATTGAGAAAAAGATTTATAGTAATAATCTAATGTTTTCATAATTCTTTAAATGAGTCTTAAAAATTAACTTAAAAATCTGCTCAGGTCAAATTCTTCATCTATCGATTCTTTATTATCTTTTTCTGCAATTAAGAATAAAAGAATACGCTCTGAATAATCTACGGCTCCGCGTAATTCGGTTTGTAAAATTTCTAGACCTCCATTGGCGTATTCTTCAAAAATTTGGGTGCGTTTATCTTCATATTCTTCTTGTTGCGAAGAAATAATTTCTATATCTTGTGTTTCATTAATTCCCAATAATTTAATTATTAGCTCATGTCCCAACGAGACAAAGTTTTCTTGTGGAATGGGAGAAGGTTCTCTTTTTGTAGTTTCGCCTAAAGGTATACGCTTTTTATATCTAACGCCTAAAGCAGCAGCAAATACCATCACTTCTACATAAGTTTGAAAAGGCCCTGTTGTGTCTTTTGATGCGACTAAGGATTTCACTAACTCAGCTTTATCTTTAGCAACCTTGATTCTATTTGCAGCCATTGACTTTAATATCTACTGTGTAGCTATATTAACCGAAAGCTATAAGCGATGCCTACAAGCTTTTTGCGCTACATACCTAAATCTTTTAAAATCATCTGAATATTTGCTTTCAAAGCTGGTAAATCACGCTCAATAATTCCCCAAACATCATCATAATCAACTCGTAGATAGTCGTGAATTAGCACATCTCTAAATCCAGCTATACGTTTCCATTGCACATCAGGATAAGTTTGCCTTAAATCCTGAGATATTCTTTTAGTTGCTTCACCAATAATCTCAAAATTTCTGACCACAGCATCCTGAATCATCTTTGTTTGGATAAAAGCCTCTCTACCATCACGGGTGTATTCTTCTATCCTCTCAATACATTCTGCAATATCCAGTAAATAACGCTTTTATTCTCTCGTAGTGTTACAGCTTCACTTAACACTTTTTCCCTAATTAATTCATGTAAATTATTAGGCTTGGCTACATCAACTTTACGGTTTAGCAACTCCTCCAAATCTTGCATTAAAGCAATACGGTCTAACAAATTACGTCCCGGTTCAAGTTCTACCAAAAAATCTACATCACTATCAGATCTTGCTTCTCCTCTAGCAACTGAACCAAACACCCGCACGTTATATGCGCCATATTTAGCGGCAATTTTTAATATCTCTTCCCGAAATGGTAGTAATAATTCCTTAATTCCCATAATCTAAATCCTGAAAATTCCAGCTAATTTATGCTTCTATTTTCTCACTTTTAGTCAACTGTTATTCTAATTTTTTAGTTAAATGCAACATCTTCTCTTAAAACACCTCACCTAGCTCAAACTAATACCAAACAGAGCAGAAAGCACCAAATTCAAATCGCTAGGAACGGCGTATGTATTAATATCTTTGTCAATTATTTTTTCTTGGCGGTGAAAAATTCCAAATTTCCAGGTATCTCCTGTTGTCACAGTACCATAAAGCATGGGAACTGTTGATTCAGTCCATCGATCGAGCGCAATTAATTCTACTGCTAACTGGGTAAAACCTCTTGCTAAGTCCGCATTTTTAGCTTCAATTACTAATAAGTTTTGTGGTGTAGGAATGAAATAATCAAAACTGCCTTTGAGCCAATTGCTAACTCGCACGGGATATTCAATTTTGAGTGGTACTTGAATGAACTTGCAAACTGTTTTGAGAATCGGAAAGATTAGTGCTTCGCGTCTAGCTATTTCGGAAACAGGATCTACCAAAGTGAGATTTTCTTGTAGTTCTGTTCTCAGTGGTTCGGGATCTATTGGTAACTGTTGTGGAAGTTGGAGTGAACTATTGTTGAGAGTAACACCAAATTCAGCTAGAATATCGGCACTATCGTAGGCTAATTCGGCATAGCTGGCGAAGGTATAAATCTCGGATGGATCGAGAATTTTGGCTCTGCTCATGATGATGGCGATCGCCCACACAAAGCGACAAATAATATTAAATATAATTGTATGCAATTAATTTAGCGATCGCGTTCCACTTCAATAATCTCGGTATACTCAAATTCATTAGGACTTTGCCGCACTAAAGGATATCTTTCACCACCCAATTCAATATAATCTTGCTCGCAATGTGGCTTTGATGAATAATAAGTCAGCACGTATTCTCTACCAATTCTGTCTGTGATTTCTTCTTCTACTTCACCACGCCATTGAGTCTTAGTGACTAACACTATTAATTGATTGGCTAATTTAGGAATTGTCTTAGCAATGTGTCGCCGTGAAATTTCATCTAAACTTCCAAATGGCGAATCCATGACAATTGGGAAAGTACTGCTATCGGGAAGCATCATCATTTTTCGCTTCTCGCTCCACTCCCGCACTCTATCGATGATACTGGCAATAAAGGACAAACTAAGAATTTGATTTTCTCCTGTGGAAGCTGCAACTGGCGCTTCGATACCTGCTGTATTTTCTATCAGCGTCAATTCATACTTATCGCTGATTTTTGGGATATATGGTGCAACAGAAATCTCTGTGAATATCTCTTGCACTCGCTTTTCAAGTTGCAGACGAAATTGTTTTTCTTGACGATTTTTGACTTCCGTTAACCGTTCAATTGCATCTTGGGTGGCATTGATACGCCGTTGCGCCAAAACTTGTTTCGCTTCATTCAATTTCTGCTTAGCAATTTGTTTAACCAAAACATCAATTTCTGTTTTTAAATGAGCAATTCGCTGCTGATTTGCACCTTGTTCTCGATTTAATTCATCAATTTTGTTTTCAATTTCGTCTAGGCGTTTTTGTAAACTGCTAATTTCTTCGTTAGCATCTTTGCGTAATCGTTCTTGAATACTATCTAATTCGCTTTCAATTTGAGATATCGTCTGTCTTAACTGTTCGATTCTCAGTTGTTCTCTATCAACTTCTTCCCAAAATGCTATTGCTTGCTTATCAATTTCATCTACTTGGGCGCTCATACGAATTGCAGTTTCTTCTACTGTCGATGAACCTGCTCTTTCTAGCCAGACTTGTACATTACTATGATGATGAGTCCCTGCCTTTAAATCTGCACCACAAATACAACGTTTAGATTTCAGTAATTCATTGATAAATTCCCGCGAAATTCCTGAGGTTAACTCGCCGCGTTGCTTAAAATCATCAAATATTTTGCGAAATTGGCTTGTAGTATCTGATAGCAATACTGTATAACCCCGCGCTGAAATTACTTTTTTCAGCGCGTCTCTAGTTTTTCTGAGTTCTTCTCGGTTTGCTTCTTTTTGTGATTCTAAACTCTGCCGTCTTTCTTGCAGTTCTTTAGCAGCACTGAGTTCTCGTAAACGGTTGCTTGTCTCTTTTTTGAAGGTTTGTTGATATTCTAATTCTTGCTGAATTTCACTTTGGCGTTTGGTGATACTATCAATTTCACGTTCTATTTTTTCTTGTTGTCGTAAAAGTTGTTTAGTTTCTGCATCCCCAATAGCTGTTAATTCAGTTTCTAAACTTTTTTTAGCTCCTTTCAAATGTGTAATTGAACGTTCGATGATTTCCACGCCTAAAAAAATCTTTGTTGCTTCGGCGATTTCGGCTTTTTTATCAGAACGGACTATCTCTTCAATTCGTTCGCCGTCAAAGAAAAAATATTGATGTAAACTAGCAGGTAAAATCTGATTAATAATATCTTCTGGTGGCTGAGTCGGTAAATTCCATTTGCCATCGTCACCACTCACCCACATGGTTAATTGAGTTTTACCTGCTTCCATTTCGCTGGCGTTTTTGTAAACCCGACAAGAACGTTTAACTCGATAGCGGGTGACATCATGTTCCCAACCAACTTCTACCCAACATTCTATAGTTTGCCCTCTTTGGGCTTCGGCGATCGCTCTTTTATTTACTAACTGTTCTGTCGATGCAAACGCCGCACTAAATTTCTCATATAATACCCACGTAAATGCATTCAACAAACTCGTTTTACCAGCACCGTTATTACCATGAATAATCGTCGTGTTGTGAATTTCTCCTCCAGCGAGATTCATCTCTGGCGTTGTACCATAAAACGAGCGAAAATTGCACAGCTTAATTGAAGTCAGCTTCATTGCACTGCTTCCTTGATAATATCTAGAATATCATCGTTAATATGCCCTTTACTTTTGCGATCGAGCCTACTTTTTTCCAGCTTCCACACTCGCTCAATAATTTGTCGTACTTCTGGTGGAGCGTTGGTTATTGGCTCCTGCACATCATCGATATTCGCCTCTTGTGGCATCTTTGATTCTAAAATAATTTTTTCTATATTTTAACCCTCTCTACTGGTGCATTTGTCACTGTAAAGCTACGGTTAGCATTATCTTTAAATTTTGAAAAACTATAATATTTAAATCTGAATTTTTTTGAAAAAATGCTTTATCCTTTAATATTTTTCTGATAAAATTAGTCTTAATAAACCATATTATAATGGGATGTAAGCTGCTCTAAAAATTTTGCTTATATCCCATTATAATTTAATTCATATTTTCATTATTTCATACTTAATGCTTGTTTCTACAAACCCAGAAAAATTTTTACAAAAAAATACAAATACAATCTGATTCATTATTAAATATCTAATAAACCATATCGCTTTTGTAAATCCAGTAATTTCATTCTGGCTTCACCAGCATTATCAGCCAAATCGGCAAATTCAACAAAGCGGCGTAACTCCTTTCTTAATAAATTGCGTTCAACTTCTATTGTTTCTCTATCTAAATCTGGTGGCAAAACAATCATGTCGAATATAGTTGCACGTTCTTTACTTGGATGAGGGCGTAAAACTCGCCCCCGTCGCTGGATAAACTGGCGGGGATTACCAGAACTTGATAAAATCACCGCAGTTTTAATTGCCGGAATATCGACACCTTCATCTAAGCAACGAATCGCTACCAAACCTTGCAATTCACCACTTTCAAATTGACGGCGTAATATTTCCCTTTCTTCTAAAGAAGTTTGAGCCGTATAGGTGCTAACTTTGTAACCTATTTCTACTCCGAGAATTTTGGCAACAGCTTTGAGTTGGCGTAGCGATGAACGCTGTCCTGTTTCTGGCGAACCGTCACTACAATAAAAAAGAGTGTGAGTAGTTTCGCGGCGAGTTGCCATTAAATCGCGCAAAGCATTTAATTTATTTTCGGCTGCACCAATTAACCTTGCTCTTTGCATCAATAAAGGCTTTAAATCTTCATTGTCTTCAAAATCTCCTGCTTGTCCATTTTCTCGTTCTCGAAATAAAAGCGATCGCCCAATTTTTTTAGTTAACCTTAAATAAGCAATACTTTCTGCTTCGGTTAACTCCACCAACACCGGATAATACAGATAATGTACCAAAGCACCGCAGGCGATCGCATCCCTTAAAGCGAACTCTGGCTGGAGAACCGGGCCAAAATAATCAAATAAAGATTGCGTACCCAAATCATCAAAATACCTCTCCGGTGTGGCAGATAAAGCTAATCTTAACCCCACCCGGCGCGGCAAACTTTCTTCTAACTTCGGTGCGCCTAAATTATGTGCTTCATCGCCAATAATTAAAGTTTTGGCGGGAAAATATTTGAGTTGAGATTGAAACCCATCTCCAATTAAAGTCGAGTTTGTAGTGATGACAGTAACAAACCGTTGAGAACCAGAACGCAGATTATAAATTTGCCCTGAAAGTTGACTTTGCCAAGTGCGTAAATTCTCAAAAGCTAAAATCGGTTGCAAATTAAATTTTTCACATTCTCTTGCCCATTGGGTGACAAGATGGCGATAAGGACACACCACCAACAACACTTGTAAATTAATCTGCTGATATAATTCACAAGCGATCGCTAATGCCGTAATAGTCTTACCACTACCAGTAGCCATTTTGAGCGTCCCTCTACCATTATTAGCAAACCAGCTGGCGATAGCTTCTCGCTGATATTGCCGCAATTGCAAAGATGCAGGCTTTAATGGACATCCTGGTAATGGTTGCGATGTTTGATAACTGCCCTTACTTTCCCTCGCAAATGGTGGTTTTAAGCGGAAAGTGGGCAGTTGCCGCACTGGATTTGCCGTCAAGTACATATATTAAGCACAAAAGTGGTGATGAACCTTAATTATTGGGAGTGCTAAGTGAGGAGTTAAGAGTTAGGAGTTATTATTCTCCCTTATCTCCCCAATTCCCTATTCCCCACTCCCCACTCCCCACTTATTCAGTTGTAACCCCGCCAAACACCAATCAAAGAACCCTGCACCTGCACTTGCATGGCGCTGACTTCAATGGGATTGTACTTAGAATTTGCTGGTTTGAGAGTAACGCGATCGCCTTGACGATAAAAACGTTTTAATGTTGTACCGAATCCATCAACTCTCGCGGCGACGATAGTACCATTTTTCAACTGATTTGGTTCTGGTACTGGACGCAAGAATACCACATCGCCATCAGCAATTAAATCTTCAATCATGCTATCGCCAGCTACCCGCAAAGCGTAGGTTTGGGGAGGTAACGAGAAATTAGAAAAGTCTAAATGATCTACAGCATCAGTAAATGGTTCTATTAAACCACCAGCAGCGATCGTCCCCAAAATTGGTATGCCTTGTTTAACAGAACGCAAAATTCTAATCGTTCTTGCTTGGCCTCCAGTCCATTCTATATATCCTTTTGTACGTAAATGTTCTAAACGACTTTGAATTGGTGCCGGTGACTTCAAATTCATCGCTTGCATCATTTGCCTAATTGAAGGCGAATGCTGATGCGTTCGGATATATTCTACCAACCATTCGTAAAGTTCTTGTTGAGCTTCTGTTAGACGTTCCATAAATTTTCGGGAAGTAATTATAAATGTCTCTAGAACATTAGTACTACAAAAAACTCCCCATAAGCAATAGAAAAGTAAAAATACTAAAGATAAAAGTAAGAATATTTTTTCTTTTCTTTCATTTATTTATTCTTCATTTTTTACCAATAAATCGTCAAGAGTCAGCCGCACGTCATTATTCTGACTCTTAACTCCTAACTCCTAACTCTTGGGCAGACTTGGGTTAATCGCTTCTCTACTCCTAACTCCCTTCATTCTCCCCCTAAGATACTAGCAAGCAAAGCCTTTTGCGCGTGGAGGCGATTTTCTGCTTGTTCCCAAACTCGTGATTGAGAACCTTCAATAACTGCTTCCGTAATTTCTTCACCACGATGAGCTGGTAAGCAGTGTAAAACAATTGCCTCTGGTTCAGCAAGGCTCAATAACTGCTCGGAAATTTGGTAAGGTTGGAAAATTGGTAAGCGATCGTCTGCTTCTGCTTCTTGTCCCATACTTGCCCAAACATCAGTATAAAGTACGGTACTTCCTTTGGCGGCTAATTCTGGGTCGTGAGTGAGTAAGACTTCAGTTTTATTATTAGCGATCGCTCTTGCTTGTTCTACAATTTTAGGATCTGGCTCAAATCCACTAGGAGTGGCAATTCTGACATTCATTCCCACCAAAGCACAGCCCAACATCAAAGAATTAGCCACATTATTTCCATCACCCACGTAAGTTAAAGTTAACCCAGCAAGAGTGCTAAAAGCTTCTTGAATCGTCAATAAATCAGCTAATACTTGACAAGGATGTTCTGCATCAGTTAGGGCATTAATTACTGGAATCTTGGCATAGTTGGCAAAAGTTTCCAATTCTTGCTGTGCAAAAGTGCGAATTGCCAAAATATCGAGATATCTATCTAACACTCGCGCCGTATCTTGCACGGGTTCCCCGCGACTAACTTGAGTAACATTAGGGTTAAGATCGATTACCTGTCCCCCGAGTTGATACATCGCCACAGTAAAACTTACTCGCGTGCGAGTCGAAGCTTTAGAGAACAACAACCCCAAAACTTTATTACACTGCAACTTCAGCTGTTTGGATTTAAGTTGAGTTGCCAATTGCAGAAGTTCTTGAATTTCCGTTGGACTAATGTCCGCCAGACTTAATAAATCTCGTCCGTTCAACGCTGCCATGCTTGTGATGTGTAAAGAACAATTATATAGTTCTGTTTCTTTACCCAGCCGTGTCAAAAAAGTACAATTTTGCAAATGTACCAGATATTTTGGCGTCCAGCCCAGGATTTGAGTTAGCTTTTGCTATGAATATTAATTTACCAACATTATTAACGATCGCGATCGCTGATTTTTTGGCTCGTCCCATTTTTGACATACTCATCTGCCTTTAGGCGAGGTGATTCTTGACGCTTCGCTGACAGATCGGTGCTTGAATTTAATGGTGAGGACAACCACGTTCAGGCGTTGATTGAGTATCCGCCCAAGCTGTCCGTCTCCCAAATCGTAAACGCATTAAACAGGTGTATCAAGTCGCAGATATGGGCAGGCTGGGTACAAAAAGCTCCACGAACCAGCACTATGGAGTCCTAGTTGCTGTCTCCGTAGGCGGTGTGCCAATAGAAGTTTTAAAGCAGTACATTAAAAACCAACAAAAGCCGCTTCTTTAGGACGGGGCTTGTATCCCATTATTTTGGTCAAAAATTTTTATAAAAACATGAAAAAACCCGGCTTAACCGGGCAGACGCACTGTTTGTCGTATTTAATTGTAATGACTACATTTTAATCTCACAAGTTAAAGGACAAGCAGCGTAAACAGTAGTCTGCATTTGGTCTGCCTCTCCATGCAGCCAACTTAACCATTTCACCTCTTTAGGATGAACTCCTTTAACAGTTAAGACACCTGCTGCAAATACAACTGCCATTACATTAAACAAGATTAAACCACCTGCTACTAGCAAAACAGCACTAACAGGCATTACCGATTGCAAAATCATCGATAACAGACATCCGACCGTAGCCATCAAAACAACAAGTGGAAAACCGACAACCAGCAAGCATACTGCCAATGTGAAAGTCCATATTAAAAAGCTTTTAATCATCATCAAGGAGTAGGTCTTTCCTAGATTAGAGCTCTGAGCCGAAACCATGACTTTTCCTCCCAAAAATACACAACAACTTTTAACTTCCAGTTTTTTAGCGCTTTTGCGATTAAACTGAATCATTTAGTGAAGTTCAGTATATAAAACCTAATTAGTAAAATGAGCATTTTTTTACTAAACTTTACAGTTAATTTTTTGTAATTATGAATGTAAACTACAGTTGCTTTTTATTCAAAAAGGTTGTCTGTAGCATCTGTCTTGAGGAATAGAAGGTAAAAGACATCAGCTTTTAGACTCGATCCCCAGCCGATGATTCGCGTTCGCTTAACATTTCTTATAATTATTTGGACTGTTTCTCATAATTCTCAAGATTGGCTGAATTCATTAATTACTAATGTTTGTGTTGTTAACTGCTAGCAATTAAACTCCAGAGTGGAGATAAATTTCTCATTTAATAAAGTTTGAATGTTTAATACAAAGAAAAGAGTGATTTAAATTACCTGCTATTACAGGGTATTTCCTGAGGTAAAAGGAGGTCTTATATATGTTAAACCAGGTTATACAGGCTAAATTGCTTTTATACAACTTCTGATTAATTAAATTAACGGCAAATAAAGATACAAATGGAGGGAGATCTAATGTATTGACGGTGATTCTAGAGTTTCAATCGCCCTGCATTACTGCTATGACTGGCACGGCAGCATTTTTCATAGCCACTCTCAGAAAGTGACTTGACTTCTTACAAATTCAAATTTTTAACAGCAAATGTGAAGATATATGACAGAATCACAGTCTCCATTAAACTCTGCTGCTGGACGTAACGGTGCGCCACCAATGCCACCAATGCCGCCACCACCGCCAACGTTTAGTACGCAACGTCAGATGACACAAACATTGGATATGAGTGGCAACCCTCCTGTTGCGAACCCTGCGCCTGCTCCTGCTCATCGTCCGGGTACGCCACCCCCAATACCCAGTTCAGCGCAACCGAAAAATAGCACTCCAAAGCTGACTTTAGCGCAGATTATTAAAGAAGCTTACGATCGCGGATATTCTGATATTCACCTGGGCGTAGGCGAAGTACCTCGTTTCCGCAACCGAGGAGAAATTCAATCAACCGAGTATCCAGAAACGGATAAAGAAGCTTTGATGGGTTGGTTGAGGGAGGTGATGACTGAGGCAGAAATTCAACGCTTTGAAGAATCCTTAGAATTTGACGGCGCGACTCAGTACGATTTTGCTCGCGTGCGGATTAACGTCTTTGGCTCTCTCAAAGGGCCTGCAATGGTATTGCGGTTGATTCCGTTGAAAATCTTAACTATGGAACAGTTGAGATTACCTCCAGTTTTTCGGGATATTTGTCACCACCATAAAGGCTTAATTTTAGTAACCGGGCCTACTGGTTCTGGTAAGTCTACAACAATGGCAGCGATGATTGACTACATCAATAAAGAGATGGCTAAACATATCATCACCATTGAAGATCCGATAGAATTTGTCCATCAAAGTCGTAAGTCCTTAGTCAAACAGCGGGAAGTGGGAATGCACACCCGGAAATTTGACAACGCTTTGAAAGCAGCTTTGCGGGAAGACCCAGATTTGATTCTAGTGGGGGAAATGCGGGATAAAGAAACAGTCAACACCGCCCTGAAAGCTGCTCAAACTGGTCACTTGGTAATGGGAACCTTGCACACCAATAGCGCTGTTAAAACCATTGAACGGATACTCAACCTCTACTCTGGTGAAGAACAAGATGCTATGCGCGTGGCAATTTCTGAGTCTTTAGTCGCAGTAATTGCCCAAGGTTTGTGCCGTACAACTGACGGCAAACGTGCTGCTTTCCACGATATCTTGATCAATACTGAAGCAATTAAGGAATGGATCAAAGACGGTAAGTATGATGAAATTACCGAATTGATGAAACAAGCCAGCTTTGACGGCATGGTGACTATGAACCAGTCGTTGCTGAATCTTTATCAAGAAGGTCGCATTACTGAAGAAACTGCTCTAGAAATGTCACCAACTCCCAACGAAATGGCACAGTTTCTCCGAGGTCGGGTTTAGGGTTGGTGACTGGTGACTGGTGACTAGGGACTGGGGACTGGGGGAAATCGGAAGTAGTGGGACAATAACTAATAATTATTGACTAGTACCTAATCCCCAGTCACCAGTCCCCAGTTCCCAATCCTCAAATATCTTTGCACTCCTGGTTGCGGTTATCGTTAAGGTAAAAGGTAAAAGAGGAATTTTTTACTTTTTACTTAGCTTTTATGAATAACTTGACCACCAACAAACTATCTACACCCCAGTTGTTTAAAGGCATTGCGCTATTTACGCCTGGAGGAGATTTGATTTATTGCATCGACCCTAGCAAGCAGGGTCGATGGCATTTGCATTTGTGTTCTGCTTTGCAGGAAATTTTAGATTTACCAGAGCCACCGCACTTTTTAGTGCCTTGTTATACTGCAACTATTGATCACTGGTTAGATCCGCGGACTCAACAGGTGCGAACTTTTGCTGAAGCTTATCCGGCTGTAATTAGATATCAGGCTTTGCTGAATGCCATTTTTGGTACAGAGGAGTTAGTATGGCAAGCAGCTCCTTGGCAAGAAGGATTGTGCGATCGCATGGTACTTACAACTTATCGTTCCACATTTCCTCAGCTTTGGGAGGATCACGATTTAATTGTACGCTTAGATCTTTCTGAACCCGTGCCAAAATACCACCAACCAGTAGTAGCACAAAAAGAGCAATTAACAACACAAGGCTATGTCTTGCGCTTGTTTGTTGCTGGACATAGCGGAACTACCGAACGCATCCTGCAAAATCTACACGAATTGTTAGAGCGATCGCTCAGACACCCCTATACTTTAAAAGTGGTTGATGTTTTAACTAATCCAGAACAAGCAGAAATCGATCAAGTTTCTGCTACTCCTACCCTTGTCAAGGTTTGGCCTCACCCAATTCGGCGCATCGTTGGAGACTTGGATCGTATGGAAAAAATTTTACAAATGTTAGTTTAGCCGATTGCCTTAAATTAGTTAAAGTCATTAGCCTTCTTGCAGAAGTCGGGAAAAGGGTAAGGGGGAAAGGAGAAAGGGATAAGAAAAAACCCTTTCCCTTTTAGATACATCCCTTTACCCCAAGAATGCAAAAAGACTTTTGCACTCTTACTCCATGAGTGGAACTCACAAGCAACAATAAAAATATCTCTTCCCTAGTCCCCAGTCCCCAGTCCCTATTTTCAAGGCAGGTCTATTGATAGCTAACAGCTTTCTAATTAGACTAACTTCTGTGCAGAATGCGCGGATGGGTAGGTGTTCGTAAACAGGTAACTACAAAAATCGCTGAATTGCCCTCTATGTAAGCATTTGACTGCGGTTTCTTCTCAAAACCATCCGCGCACCTTATCTGGCCTAGCTTTCAACGATTTTTGTCTAGTCAAATCACCATCGGTTGTGTTATGATTTGCCCATCCGCGCAACAGAACCTTGAAAACTAAATATAGCAGCACTTTCAGGCGTCAGCCAATTGCAATTAACTAAAATCCCTATTAGGGATTGAAACAACCGGTTAACGGCGTCAAAAAACGTAACCAAAAAATTGCAATTAACTAAAATCCCTATTAGGGATTGAAACCAGCACAGGGATATTGAAGGTATTAAGGCTAATAAAAATTGCAATTAACTAAAATCCCTATTAGGGATTGAAACCCTGAATAGTACCCAAAGGCTGCCAGTATCAGAAAATTGCAATTAACTAAAATCCCTATTAGGGATTGAAACCCGCTATTGTAGGATTTCGCCCCAGCGATTGAGATAATTGCAATTAACTAAAATCCCTATTAGGGATTGAAACAAATTAGCCGACGCCCACATTCACCAACTCATCAAAATTGCAATTAACTAAAATCCCTATTAGGGATTGAAACACATAGCATCTTGGCTTAAAGAAAAAATTACCGAAAATTGCAATTAACTAAAATCCCTATTAGGGATTGAAACCGAAGCGATCGCCTATCTTATCCCCACGATGCCCATTGCAATTAACTAAAATCCCTATTAGGGATTGAAACGTGTTGGTAGCTGGATCTGAAATTAGGCGATCGCGTATTGCAATTAACTAAAATCCCTATTAGGGATTGAAACGCGCGAAACTATGGCAACGCCTAGACCTGTTACTATTGCAATTAACTAAAATCCCTATTAGGGATTGAAACTTCGCGGTAAATATTGCACTTCGCCAAAAACCACATTGCAATTAACTAAAATCCCTATTAGGGATTGAAATACAGATTAAGCGAACGGCTAGGAATAAAAATATATTTTAATTAATTTTATAGATAAAAAGTAAAACTAGAGATTTAAAAATAGAATTAATATTAATGAAAATTGCTATTATTTAATTAGTTTTTAGCGAATCTCTGCGTAACTTTGCGCTTAACTCTGCACTCCTTTGCGTTTAAATTTCAACCGTCAATTTTGTACGATTTTACACCAATCTGTACTAACTACTTACACTTTTATCGAAGAGCAAATTGTTACGAAGTTTTGTACTCAACAAAGTTTTGTAAAACAGACGTTCTGTTTCTTGCAGTAGAAACTATAAAAACAAATCAATATGGTATATTTAACAGCAAACTATCGCACCTGCTATAGCTTGCTCATTTATAACAATCAAAGGTATCCGCATTCATGGGTGCAATGGAGAAAACAGAGCTTGCAGAGTTGATCCGTGAGACAAGAGTCCGCCTTGAACTCTCACAGGTCAAATTTGCAGAGAAACTGGGAGTTTCGTTCCATAGCGTGAATCGATGGGAGAACGGACGGACAAAGCCTTTACCACTGGCATTGAAACAAATTGAAGCAGTATTGTACTCCTTGGGCGATCGCGGTGAAGATTTACTAGCCAAGTATTTTTCCTCTGGGAGGAGTTGAGATTGTGCCCCCTGACCTGAAGACACCAGTATATAACGATGCTAGCCGCCCCAGCATTGGTGTAAAGCATCCTAAAGAATTTGGGCAGGGATTTCAAGGGTGCTTTTTAGAATTTACCTGTAACTTAATCGCACTGTTGCAAATCGTTATAATAACGCACAGTTCTACTTTTTGTTACCTAAATTCCAGCAGGAGGAATAATAATGGCACTCCGGTTTCTCTTGCTCGAAGATAATCGCTTAGATGCGGATATTCTTGAAGTCACCCTCAGGGGTGGCGGTATCGACTGCGAACTAGTCCAAGTAGAAACTCGTGCTGATTTTGTTACAGCACTTTTGAGGGATGAGTTCGATGTCATCCTAGCAGACTATGCGCTACCAAAGTTTGATGGCATTGCAGCTTTAGAAATTGCTTGCGATTTGCGTCCTGATGTGCCATTCATTTTCGTGTCTCGGAGTTTGGGTGAGGAATTGGCAATTGAAACGCTCAAACGTGGAGCTACAGATTATGTGTTGAAGCAACGGCTGGGGCGGCTAGTACCAGCGGTGCAGCGGGCGTTGCGAGAAACCCAAGAACGTCGGCAACGCAAACAAACCGAACTGATATTATTCGAGCAAAAGCGACTGCTGGAGTTAATTGCCTCCGGGCATCCTTTGAATGAATGCCTTGCTGCTATATGCGCGTCGGTGTCTGGGCTGCATCCAGGTACGCGCGCCTGCTTTTTGCTGGCTGACGCTCAAGGAGCTACATTTAAAAGTTCTATTACACCAGACTTTGCTTCGTCCTTTGGGGAAGGACTCAAGGATGCTCCCATTAACGATTTGTGCATTGGTACCTGCGGCGAGGCAGTGTATCGGGGCAAGCCGATTAACTGTGCAGATATTGCCAATGACGATCGCTGGTCGAAGGAATGGCGAGATTTATGTGTGGCTCACGGCATTCTGGCGTGTCATTCCCAGCCAGTGATGGGCGCGGATGGGCAACCCCTGGGGTCGTTGATGCTTTGCTTTGACCGATCGCGGACGCCGACTGATTGGGAGTATCAACTGGCAGACTTTGGCACGCAAGTTGCTAGTATTGTCTTCGAGCGCGATCGCTCTCATCTGGCCTTACAGAAATCCGAAGCCGAATATCGCACATTGTTTGAATCCATAGATGAAGGCTTCTGCATCTGCCAAATGCTGTTTGACGAAAACGGCAGACCAATTGATTACCGACTGCTGAAAGTCAATCCGGCTTTTGAAACAATGACGGGGTTGAAACAAGCTACGGGGAAGACGGCACGAGAACTCATGCCCAATCTCGAAGCTTCTTGGTTGGAGATTTACGGCCAAGTAGTACTGACAGGTCAACCGATTCGGTTTGAGGCTCAATCCGTTGCCATGAATAATCGCTGGTTTGATGTGAAAGCGTTTGGCATCGATGCAGCCCAAAGCCACAAATTTGCGATTCTATTTGCCGACATCAGCAATCGCAAACAAGTCGAAGGCGATCGCGAACGATTTCTCGCTGTTGGTTCCGATTTACAAGTCATTACTAGTATAAATGGGTACTTTAAATGGGTCAGCCCGACCTTTGAGCGCATACTCGGCTGGACAGCACAAGAAATGACATCCCGTCCTTGGACAGATTTTGTCCACCCGGAGGACATCAGCGCCTCGGTCTCGGAAACTGGCAGTCTATTTTCTGGCAATGAAACCATGAGGTTTGAGAACCGTTATCGACACAAAGATGGTTCCTACCGTTGGTTGCTTTGGAAGGCAAAGCCCAACCTAGAAGAACAAGTGCTTTACGGCGCTGCTGTAGACATCACCGATCGCAAACAAGCCGAAGTCGAAATTCAACAGCTCAATCAGCAACTCATCCAGCGCGTCAACGAACTACAAACTCTATTTGAATTGCTGCCCATTGGCGTGGCGATCGCACAAGACCCAGAGTGCAAAACGATTCGCGTCAATCCTTACCTGTCGCAACTGATTCGAGTTCCCATAGGAGGAAATGCTTCTTTAGGCGCTCCTACCAACGAACGCCCTGCCTATCGCTTATGTCGAGACGGCGAAGACATTGCCATTGCAGACTTACCGATGCAGTATGCAGCGCTGCACAACACATCAGTGCAGGATGAAGTGGTAGACATCGTACATGCTGATGGCACAGTCATTAAACTGCTTTGTTATGCCTCGCCATTATTAGACGAACATCGCAAAGTAAGGGGCGTTCTGGCGGCATTTGTCGATATTACTCAGCGCGTTCTGGACGAAGCTAATCTGCGTGAAAATGAAGAACGGTTGAAAATTGCGCTGCAAACTGGCAAGCTTGGCTCTTGGCAGCTAAATCTGGTAACGGGAGTCCTGGATACTTCCGATCGCTGTAAACTAAACTTTGGGCTGCCCCCAGAGGCGGAGTTATCTTACCAACGGCTGTTTGAATTCATTCATCCTGACGATCGCCAATCCGTTCAACAGAAGGTGCAAGAAGCGATCGCCGATGGCATTGATTACGATGCGGAATATCGCATCTTCTGGCCAGACGGCAGCCTGCATTGGATTATTGACCGAGGTCGAGCGCTCTACGATGCTAACGGTCAACCCCAGCAGACGATTGGTGTTACCCTCGATATTACCGGCCGCAAACTCTCAGAACAGCAAATGCAACGCACTCTGCATACATTGCAAACTTTGATTGCAGCCTCGCCCTTAGCGATCGCGATTATCGAACGCGATTGTATCGTGCAACTGTGGAACCCAGCAGCCGAAAAGCTTTTTGATTGGAGTGCAGCAGAAGTCTTAGGCAAACCGATTCCCATTGTGCCGCCAGAAAAACAAGAGGAATGCCGCCAAACCAGAGAAGCAGTGATGAAGGGGGAAAGCTTTTTTGGGATAGAAACGTACCGCTGCAAACGCGACGGCTCAAGAGTAATTGTCAGTATCTCGGCTGCGCTATTAGATAGCAACAATACGATGGTACTTTTGTTTCAAGATATCACCGAGCGCCAGCAGGCACAGGAAGCTTTGCAATCGAGTCAGGCACAGTTGCAAACGCTCTTTAATGCAGCCCCCCTTGGCGTCTACTCGATTGATGGCGACTTTCGCATCCGACAGGTGAATCCTACAGCATTGCCAGCTTTTGCAGATATTCCGGGTTTAATCGGTCGAGACTTCGCTGAGGTCATCCACATTCTGTGGCCGCAAGAGTATGCAGATGAAGTCGTCCAGCGTTTTCGCCACACCCTAGAAACAGGGGAGCCGTATTTTGTCCCAGAGCAAATCAAGCAACGGCGCGATCGCAACGCCATCGAATATTATGAGTGGCAAATCAACCGCATTCCCCTGCCAGAGGGACGCTACGGTGTAGTTTGCTACTTCCGGGACATTTCCGCCCAAGTATTAGCGCGGATAGCGATCGCCGAGAGTGAATCCCGTTTCCGGCTGATGGTGGAAAGCGCCAAAGATTATGCCATTTTCACCCTCGACCTCAACGGCACAATTGCCAGTTGGAATTTTGGCGCTCAAAAGCTCTTGGGCTACACCGAGACAGAAGCTTTAGGCCGCAACGTTCGCATTATTTTCACCCCAGAAGATAACGAGCAAGGACGCGCCGAATGGGAAATGCAAACAGCCTTGACTCAAGAACGCGCCGACAACGAACGTTGGCATGTGCGTCAAGACGGAACGCGATTTTGGGCGAGTGGTTTAATGATGCCGTTGCAAAATGAAGCAGGTGACATACATGGGTTTGTGAAAATTTTGCAAGACAAAACTGCAAAACGGCAAGCAGACCAACGCTTGCATCTGCTTTATGAGACGACCCGCGATTTACTCGCTGCCGCACACCCCATGCAGTTGATGACAAATTTATTCAGCAAACTTTCAGAGCAGCTGGAGTTGCATTGCTACTACAATTACATGGTTGAGGAAAAAGACAACCGCTTGATGCTGCATCTGACAAACTATGGCGGGCTTGCTGATGATGTAGCTCGTTCAATCGAATGGGTTGACTTTGGTCAGTACATGTGTGGATTGGTGGCACAACAGCAGCGGCAAATTGTTCTCGATGCAGCGCAAATTGCCCGCGAACCGCACGCAAAAATGCTCAACTCCATGAAAATTACCGCTTATGCCGGTCAACCATTAATCGTCCGCGGGCGGTTGTTGGGGTCGCTGTCATTTTGCAGTTTAATCAGAGAGCGTTTTACTTTAGAAGAAACTAACCTATTACAATCGACCTGCGACCAAATAGCCATCGCCCTAGAACGGGCAGAATTGCTGAGTTCCATCCAGCAACAAGCCGAACAATTGCAACAAGCCAACCGCATTAAAGATGAGTTTTTAGCCGTTCTGTCACACGAATTGCGATCGCCCCTCAACCCCATCTTAGGCTGGTCGCAGCTTTTGAAAACAGCCAAGCTTGACGAAGCTAAGACGGCTCAAGCCTTAGATGTCATCGAACGCAATGCCAAGTTGCAATCGGAACTGATTGAAGACTTGCTCGATGTCTCTCGGATTCTCCGAGGTAAACTCAGCCTCAAGGTTTCCCGCGTCGATTTAGTCAGGACGATTCAAGCAGCAATGGAAACGGTAAGATTAGCAGCTCGAGCTAAGTCCATCAACTTAGGATTTCCGATTTTAGATTTGGGACTGGAAATTGAAGAAGGCAGAAGGCAGGATAGCGCAGCGTTAGCGAGTCCGCGAGCGTCGGCAGAGGGCAGAAGGAGTAAGCTTCAAGGAGATTCAACCCCTCCTGAAGGAGAGCCACTGAACGAGAGTTCAATGGGGGTCTTAAACCCTTGCTCCCCTTGGCCGCAGCAGAGTACAGAAGGCAGTATTCCTTCTGCCTCCTGCCCTCTGCCCTCTGCCTTTCTCGATCGAGACTCTCAAGAACCAGCCGAAAAACCAAAATCAAAAATTCGTCAGCCAGAGTCGGTCGCACAGGAGACAGCCCAGCTTTGGGGGTTTCCTCCATATACCACTGGTCTTGACAGCCCTTCTGGTGCGTCGGATTCGCTAACCTTTACCTACGGTAATTCGCCAAATCCCAAGTTTCAGGTATCCGGCGATCCTAACCGACTACAACAAGTAATTTGGAATCTCCTTTCCAATGCCGTTAAGTTCACCGATGTCGGGGGACGAGTAGACATTCGCTTAGAACGAGTTGGTGGTTTTGCCCAGATTAGCATCAGCGATACAGGTAGGGGAATTGACCCAGACTTTCTGCCATTCGTCTTTGACTACTTCCGCCAAGAAGATGGCGCGACAACTCGCAAATTTGGCGGACTGGGGTTAGGATTGGCCATTGTCCGTCACTTAGTAGAACTGCATGGCGGCACAGTCCAAGCACAAAGTCGTGGCGTTGGGCAAGGGGCAACTTTTATCGTCAGACTGCCGAGTTTGCTCAATCCGTCCCCAATAAACTCAGACAATCGACAATCTCAGCCATCTTTGAGCTTGCAGGGCATTAAAGTTTTGGTAGTCGATGATGATACCGATACGCGAGAGTTCCTCGCCTTCATGCTGAAACACTACCAAGCAGAGGTAACTGCCGTAGCCTCAGCCGTAGAAGCGATCGCCACTTTAACTCAGTCCCAGTCAGATGTGCTAGTCAGCGATATTGGGATGCCCCAGATGGACGGTTATATGCTAATGCGGCAAGTCAGAGCCTTAGCGCCAGCACAAGGGGGACAAATCAAAGCCATTGCCCTGACTGCTTATGCCGGAGAAATCGACTACCAACAAGCGATGTTGGCAGGCTTCCAACGGCACGTACCCAAACCCGTAGAGCCAGAAGTTTTAGTCAAAGCGATAACAGACTTAGTTCAACAAGTTGGAGGTCAAACGAAACCGTAATGCACTCCTGGTTCCGTCACCCCAGCTTATGCAGCCTCCGGACTCGCCTGATGTTGCTCTTCTTCCTGGCAGTGATTCCGGCATTGGGATCGATCCTTTACACTGCCACGGCTCAACGACAGAGTGCAGCCATAGAAGCACAGGAGAACCTGCTGCGCTTGGTGAAAGTGGCAGCCGCCAATCAGCGACAAACCACTGAAGCGGCACGGCAATTGCTAATTGCTTTGGCTCAAATGCCTGATATTCGCCAAAGAAATGTTGATGAGTGCGATCGCCTGCTAGTAAATCTGCTCAAACAATACCACTTCTACGCAGGTTTCGGGGTGGTTGATGGGGCAGGTAACTTAATTTGTAGCGCTCCCGTAGCGAAAAAGCCGATAAATGTCAGCGATCGCCCTTACTTCCGCTTGGCTAAGGAGACTCATGACTTTGCCATTGGGGAATTTCAAATCGGTCGGATAACGGGCAAACCAACGCTGAATTTTGCTTATCCGATATTGAATCGGTCGGGGCAAGTCCAGGCAGTTGTAGTGGCAGCATTGGATTTGGCTTGGTTCGATCGGCTGGCAGGCGAGATGAAGTTGCCACAGGGATCGACAGTTACAGTAACCGATCGCCAGGGAACTATTCTGATACGCTACCCAGATTCGCAAAAGTGGATGGGAAAATCCGTTCCCAATGCTCCCATGACCAAAGTGGTGTTATCCCAAATAGAAGGTACCGCCGAAGCCATGAGTTTGGATGGCATCCAGCGATTCTACGCTTTTACAACCTTAGGCACTAACGCCAGCGATCGAGATGTACATATCAGAATTGGCGTTCCCAAGCTGGTTGTTTTTACCCAAGCCGACCGGCTTCTGGGACAAAACCTGATGGTGCTGGGATGTGTTACTGTTTTGGCGCTAACGGTTGCCTGGGTCGGGGGGGATGTCTTCTTGACTCGCAAGGTGAAGTCTCTGGTACAGACGACCCAGAAAATCCAAAGCGGCGATTTCACCGCCCGCAGCGAACTTGCTGGGGAAGCGGGAGAACTAGGGCAACTGGGGAGAGCCTTTAATGAGATGGCAGCTGCCCTCGAAGCCAGAGAACAGGCGATCGCCTCCCTAAATCAAGACATGCAAACGCTGTTTGAGGTGATTCCCATTGGCGTGCTACTCAGCCAAGACCCAGAATTTAAACACGTTAAATCTAACCCAGCGTTTGCTGCAATTTTAGGTCTGGCTGTTGATGCCAATGTTTCCTACACTCCAGCGAATGCACCGCCTCCAGCCTACAAACTCTTCCAGGGCGATCGGGAACTCACCCTGAATGAATTTCCCCTGCGCTACGCCGCCATTCACAAAACAGAAATTAAAGGTACTGAAGTGGATATTGTCCGGGGCGATGGCAGTGTATTTAATTTGTTTGGTTACGCCAAACCCCTACTAAATAAGCAGGGAGCCGTAAGAGGCTCGGTAGCTGCATTTTTAGATATTACCGAGCGCAAACGTACAGAGGAAACACTGAGGCGCACCAATCAAACGCTACAAACTCTGATTGATGTGTGTCCCGTCGCCATTGCTTTTTTCGATCCGCAAGGAATTGTCAGGTTATGGAATCGTGCCGCCGAGGGAATCTTTGGCTGGAGTGCCCAAGAAGCCATCGGGCGATTTATGCCAACGGTGCCGCATCGACAAAAAGAATTTCTTGCCAGCCTGGAAACAGTATTAAGCGGGCGATCGCTCAACGGATTTGAAGTCCAGCATCAAGCTAAAGATGGGCGGATGGTGGATTTAGAGATTTGGGCGAATTTAACCCACGATGTCGAAGGAAATTCCGGTTGTCTGGGTATTGCTTGGGATATCAGCGAACGCAAGCAAGTAGAAACAGCACTGCGAACCAGCGAGGAACGGTATCGTTTGCTGGTGTTAACAACGGCAGCACTTGTCTGGACAACTGACGCCAATGGTGCCTTTATTAATTCTCAGCCTGCGTGGGAAGCTTACACCGGGCAAAGTTGGGAACAATACGCTGGATGGGGTTGGCTAGAAATGATTCATCCCCAAGATCGGGAAGAATTAAAAGCACGCTGGGAACATTCCTTGACAAAACGGGCATTTTATGAAGTTGAGGGGCGGCTGTGGCACGCTCCTAGCGGTGAGTATCGCCATATTATTGCCCGTGCGGTTCCTTTATTCAATGCCGACGGTTCAGTGCGCGAGTGGATTGGTATGGATACCGACATTCACGAACGCAAGCAAGCAGAATCAGCACTGCGCCAAAGCGAAGCCAGGTTTCAAGTGCTGGTTAGCAATATGCCAGGAATCGTCTATCGTTATGCTCCCTTTGGCGATGGCAATGGTACGCCTGCCTTTACTTATGTCAGTTCTGGTTCCCGCGAACTGGCTGAATTGGAACCAGAAACGATTTTGCAAGATGCCAATTCTTTCTTGAGCTTGATTCATCCTGATGACTTGCCGTCTTTTGAATATTCAGTGGCCAACGCTGTGAAAAATTCGCTTGTTTGGCAATGGGAAGGGCGAATTATTACACCATCGGGAAAACTCAAATGGATTCAGGGACGTTCCCGCCCAGAACAAACCGAATACGGAGAAGCTTGGGATGGTTTGTTTTTTGATATTACCGAACGCAAGCAAGCCGAAGCAGAACTAAGCGAACAACGGCACTTGTTAGAAATCATCTTGAACAATGCTGCTGATGCCATTCTGGTGTGCGATGCTTCCGGAAAAGTCACATTTGCCAATCCCCAAGCGAGGCGACTAGCGCAGCAAGACCCAAATAGCACCGCCCTTGACCTGGATGTTTCCAGCTGGGGAACTGCCTACGATGTCGAGGGAAGCGTCATTCCCTTAGAAAATTATGCAATATCGAGAGCTTTAAGGGGAGAAGTAAATAACGCCTTGGAGTCGCGCATGGTACGCGCCGATGGTAGCTACTATGACATCCTGGCTAGTGCCGCACCTTTGCTCAAAGACGGACAAATTGTCGGGGCGGTGGCAAACTTGATTGACATTAGCGATCGCAGACGCACCCAAGAGGCGCTGCGACGGAGTAAAGAACGCTTCCGCATCAGTCAAGAGTTATCCCTAGATGCATTTACCATTTTGGAAAGTGTCCGAGATGAAACCGGAGCGATCGTTGATTTTGTCTGCATTTACCTCAATCCCAAAGCAGCCGAGATTATTCAGCGTCCCGTTCAAGACTCGATCGGTCAACGGTTGCTGCAAGTACTTCCCGGTCATAAAACCAAAAGTGAATTATTTGAACGCTATGTAAAAGTTGTAGAAACAGGAGTTGCCCACGATATTGAATTATTTTACAACGCAG
The DNA here is from genome assembly GCA_034530875.2 of Nostoc sp. DedSLP01. Classification (GTDB taxonomy): domain Bacteria; phylum Cyanobacteriota; class Cyanobacteriia; order Cyanobacteriales; family Nostocaceae; genus Nostoc. Next base: position 163,763 of record JAVRCJ020000005.1, on the reverse strand, counting down.
ACGGAATCGTTAGCTGGTTCCGCAATATGGCAGTCAAGTTAGAAGATGGCGTAGCAATCTCCTTTAGCGACATCACCCAACGCAAACAGGCAGAAGCCGAACGAGAACAACTCCTAGCCAGGGAACAAGCCGCCCGCGAACAAGCAGAAGCCGCCAACAGAATTAAAGATGAGTTTCTAGCGGTACTATCTCATGAATTGCGATCGCCTCTCAACCCGATTTTGGGCTGGGCAAAACTACTCCAGTCGGGTAAGTTAGATGCACCCTCAAGACAACGCGCCCTAGAGACAATCGAACGCAATGCCAAGCTGCAAACCCAACTCATAGACGATTTGCTTGATGTCTCTCGGATTTTACGCGGCAAAATAGCTTTGAAGATTTATCCCGTCAATCCAGTTCAGATTATTGAATCGGCTCTAGAGACGGTACAGTTAGCAGCAGAGGCAAAACAGATTCAAATCGAAACTGCGATCGCCTTGAATAACGCAAAAATCTCGGGAGATTCAGCAAGACTGCAACAAATTGTCTGGAATTTACTTTCCAATGCCATTAAATTTACACCGAATAGCGGCAAGGTAGAAATTCGCTTAGAGCAAGTTAATAACTATGCTCAAATTCAAGTCAAGGATACAGGTATTGGTATCACTCCAGACTTTTTACCATTCGTTTTTGACTACTTTCGCCAAGAAGACAGCAAAATTACTCGCAAGTTTGGTGGGCTGGGCTTAGGGTTAGCGATTGTTCGCCATTTGACCGAACTGCATGGCGGCACAATTCACGCACAGAGCCAAGGTGAAGGACAAGGAGCCACATTCACCGTGAAATTACCTTTGATGGTTGTTGCCACAGCCCCAGAGCCAGAAATTTCTGCGACTACTCAATTGATTGACTTCAGTCAGCTACAAATTTTAGTCGTGGATGACGAAGCAGATATGCGCGATTTAGTCCGGTTCATTCTCGAACAACAGGGAGCGCAAGTTACCATTGCGGCTTCTGCTGCTGAGGCGTTGATGCTGTTTGAGCGCCAAGCGCCACATATTTTGATTAGCGACCTGGGAATGCCAGATATGGATGGCTATACCCTGATGCAGCAAATTCGCAGCCGATCGCCACAACAAGGCGCAAAGATCCCAGCGATCGCTCTTTCGGCCTATGCTGGAGAATATGACCAACAGCAAGCCCTCAAAGTCGGCTTTCACAAACATATTGCCAAACCTGTCGAACCGGAAGTATTAATCAATGCCATTTCAGAACTGTTGAAGGAGGCAAGAGGCAGAAGGCAGAAGGCAGGAGGTTTTTATTCAGAAGGGGATTCAGACCCCTCCTGAATAAGAGCCACCAAATTTTAATTTGGTGAGGTGTTTCACCTTGTTCTGACAGTATCAGCAGGAGTTAGGGGTTAGTTTTCTTCCTGCCTTCAAAAAGGGTGTAGGGTGCGGGGTGTGGGGTGTAGGGGATATTCCTTTTTCATGCATGGCGGTGAAACTTGTTTCATCGGGACTGCCTACTAGCTAGAAAAAGAGCAGGGGGAGAAAGACACTTTCATTTAAGGCTTGTGAAACTTGTTTCATCGGGGCTGCCTCCTGACTTCATTGATAATTTCTACCAACAGTATATTTAATATCTAATACCAATTTGAAAAAAGAATGCTTCCGATACATATAGTCAAACCGTTGCGATACTAATTCGTAATTCGTAATTAATATACACTGTGAAAATATTTATAAAGTTTGTTTCCAAGACTTTATAGCAATTCACGAAATTATTGATAATAATTACTTCCTCTGCTCCTCTGCTTGCCTATGCGTATCATTAAAGTGAAATGGTATTAGTCTGCTTGCCAAACATACTGTCTTTGTCAACTTGGTATAATATCTAGTTTTATTAATTTTGAATTTTAAATTTTGAATTTTGAATTGGTATAACTCGGACTGTTATTCTTTAATTTTTTCTATCAGCCTAGTTTTCAGTGGTATGCAAGACTTTGTAGTTAATTTATTTAGCGCAGGCTCATTTATTCCTCATGGTCACTGCTACCTCTGGAACCCAGGGTTAGTTTGGCTGCATATAATTTCTGATGCCATCATTGCGCTGGCTTATTATTCGATTCCTTTGACTTTGTTTTATTTTGTTCGTCGGCGGCAAGATTTACCTTTCTCTTGGATATTTTTATTATTTGGCGCTTTTATTATCTTCTGCGGTACGACCCACATTGCTGAAATCTGGACGCTGTGGCATCCTACCTATTGGCTATCTGGGGTGATTAAAGCCGCAACTGCGATCGTTTCCTTATTTACAGCGATCGAACTCATACCGCTTGTTCCTCAAGCGCTAGCCTTGCCTAGTCCGTTGGAATTAAGGGAAGCAAACAAAGCATTACACGCCCAAATTGAAGAACGCTTGCAAGTTGAAAACCAACTCCGACGCCTGCAAGAAGAACTAGAGCAGCGCGTCGAGTCCAGAACTGCCGAACTGATGCAAGTTAACCAGCAATTACAGCAGGAAATTGATGAGCGACAGCGGGTGGAAATTGCTCTGCGGGTGAGTCGCGAACGCTTAGTTTTGGCACAACAAGTCGGCAAAATCGGCACTTGTGAATGGAATATCCAAACCGGAGAATTGATTTGGACAGAAGAAATGGAAGCCTTATTTGGGCTGACACCAGGAAGTTTTGAGGGCAGCTACGAGCATTGGTTAAAACGTTTGCACCCAGACGATCGCCCTGCGGCAGATCTGGCGGCCCAAAGAACTGTTAACGAAGGAGTTGACTTCGACACTGAATGGCGAATCATCCTTCCTAATGGCAAAATTCGCTGGTTGGCTGCCAAGGCCAAAATTTTTGATGGCGGAAGTCAGCCAAATCGTTTGATTGGCGTGAATATGGACGTTACCGAATATAAAGAAGTCCAACAAGAACTCCAACAAACCCTACAAACCTTGAGTACCCTGATTCAAGCTTCGCCACTGGCAATTGTTGTTATTGAATTAAATCTGAAGGTGAAATTATGGAATGCAGCCGCAGAAGAATTATTTGGCTGGAGTGAGGCAGAAATTTTAGGTCAACAATTGTCCATTGTTCCAGAAGAAAAGCTCGAAGAATGCCAACAAATACGAGAGGCTGTGATTAGAGGAGAAGTTTTCTCTAGTGTAGAAACCTATCGTTGCAGGCGCGATGGTTCAAATGTATTTCTCAATATTTCAGCGGCTCCCGTTTATGACGACTGCGGCAGAGTCAACGGAATTTTACTGATTCTTCAGGACATTACTCAACGCCAGCAAGCACAGGCAGCCCTGCGAGATAGCGAAGAACGTCTGCGTTTAGCTTTAGCAGCAGCAAATCAGGGACTTTATGACCTGAATATGCAAACTGGTGATGCAATTGTGACTCCAGAGTATATGTGGATGCTGGGTTACGAAGCGGATGAATTTCAGGAAACTAATGCCAAGTGGCGCGATCGCCTGCATCCCGATGATGTAGCACTAGTTTCTCAGGTGTTTGAAGATTACGCTGCGGGGAAACTTGAGGAGTACCGAGTCGAGTTTAGGCAGCGCACGAAAGCTGGAGATTGGAAATGGATTCTCTCGGTGGGCAAGATTGTCTCGTGGGATAATAACGGGCAACCCCTGCGGATGTTGGGAACTCATACTGACATTAGCGAACGCAGAAAAGCAGAAGCCGAACGAGAACAATTGCTGTTACGAGAACAAGCGGCACGCGAACAAGCAGAAGCCGCAAACCGCATCAAAGATGAATTTTTGGCGGTCTTATCCCATGAATTGCGGACGCCCCTCAACCCCATTCTCGGCTGGGCAAAACTGCTCCGCAATTCCAAATTGGATGCCCAAAAAACAGCTTACGCCCTAGAAACCATCGAACGCAATGCCCAATTGCAAACTCAGTTAATTGGAGATTTACTCGATGTATCCCGTATTCTCCAAGGAAAGCTCAGTCTCAACATTGCCCCAGTTAATTTAGAAACTACCATCGCCGCCGCAATCGAGACGGTGCGCCTGGCTGCCCAAGCCAAGTCTATCAATTTGCAATTTTCAATATCAGATTTAGTATCGGCAAATCTTTATACCGAACAATTAAGTAATCTCAACTCCATCGGCGAAACTTCTCAATCGCTGGGACTGGCTGCAAAATCTCAAAATTATCAATTTCAAGTATCAGGAGATACGGCACGTTTACAGCAAATATTCTGGAATTTGTTATCGAATGCAGTGAAGTTTACAGATGTCGGAGGGTCTGTAGAAGTGCGTTTGCAGCGTGTTGGTACTCAAGCTCAAATTATCATCACCGATACAGGTAGAGGTATCAATCCGGACTTTTTACCATTCGTATTTGACTATTTTCGTCAGGCAGATGCCGCCACAACGAGAAAATTCGGTGGATTGGGGTTAGGGTTGGCAATTGTCCGCCATCTCACAGAATTACACGGTGGTATGGTGACGGCACATAGTTTAGGCGAAGGACAGGGAGCCACTTTCACAGTCAGCATACCGCTACTCAAAAGAGCCTTAGCAGACAACGAACTCAATTTTGATGCTGCATCAGATGTGTCTGCGGCTTTATCCCTGGCGGATATGCAAATTCTCATGGTAGATGATGATGCAGATACCCGCGACTATATCAGGTTTCTGTTAGAGCAAGCTGGTGCAAAGGTAATTTTAGCCGCATCGGCATCTGAAGCGCTAAAACTATTAATACAATCGACACCAGACATTTTACTCAGCGATGTGGGAATGCCTGATATGGATGGCTATATGTTGATGCAGCAGATAAGAAATCTGCCTCCAGAACGGGGAGGAAATATCAAAGCGATCGCTTTGACTGCTTATGCTGGAGAAATTAATCAAAAACTTGCCATAGCTGCCGGATTTGGCAAACATATTGCTAAACCTGTAGAACCAGAGGAATTAATCGCAGCCATTTTAGAATTAGTTAGCAAGTAAATGAAAAAAATTTATCCCAAAAGCGATCGCCTAAAACAAATTAGCTCAGAGGAAGAACTTGCTGGAGGTTTCCCGCACTTGGTTACAGGCACTCAATCCCCAGAAGAACGTTTAGCAGCCATTTTAGACAACATAGCAGAAGCCTCTATCGAGACAAATAATACAGGCTATGTAACTTTTGTCAACAAAAAAATAGAACAGCTTTTGGGAACAAACCGAGGCAATCTGCTTGGTAAACCATTATGGGAGGTATTTCCCCCAGGTACTAAAACTGAGTTATCTCAACAATATCATCAAGCAATTAGCCAACAAGCGACCGTGGAGTTTGAGGAGTTTTATCCAACATTGGCTTGCTCTGTTGCGGTGCGGCTGATTCCAATTGCCAGCGGCGTATTAGCCTATTTTTTAGATATTACAGAACAAAAAGAGTTAGAAACAACGCTGCGAAAAGAACAAAATTTTCTCAATGTTCTGTTAGATAACGTGCAAGCCGGAATTGTCGCTTGCGATGCCGAGGGACGATTAAAGCTATTTAACCAAGCAGCAAGATTATTTCACGGTCTACCCGAAGAACCACTTTTGCCAGAAGAATGGGCAAAACAGTACGATTTGTATTTGCCAGATGGCAAGACGCCAATGAACACAGCCGATATTCCCTTGTTTCGGGCATTACAAGGAGAGCAGGTGAAAAATTTAGAAATGGCGATCGTGCCAAAGCAAGGAGTAGCGCGCATCCTCAGTGCTAACGGGCAAGCAATTGTAGATGCCAATGGTAACAAACAAGGTGCTGTTGTCGTGATGCACGATATCACCAATGTCTTCGAGGAGCTTCGCTTACGCCAACAAGCCGAGGAAAAACGAGTCCAACTCGTGCGAGAACAGGTAGCTCGTGCCGCAGCTCAAGCAGCACAGCAGCAGTCAGCTTTTCTGGCTGAAGTCAGCGCTACCTTGGCATCTTCCTTGGACTACGAACAAACCCTCAAAAGCATCGCTAATTTAGCTGTCCCTTATTTTGGTGACTGGTGTAGCATTGATTTGCTAAATGAAGATGGCACTATCAGCCGCGTAGCTGTTGCTCATTCTGACCCTGAAAAGGTGAAACTAGGGTGGGAAATTGCTCAACGCTACCCCAGACATTTGGATGATGGCTATGGAGTCTCTGCGGTGATGCAAACTGGGCAAATGGAAGTTGCTCTGGAAATTACTGACGAGCAGTTGAGAGATGCCATTCAAGATTTGGAATATTTGCAACTGTTACGCGATTTAGGCTTAAAGTCATGTCTTATCGCTCCTTTGATCGCGCGGGAACGGGTATTAGGAACTATTTCCTTTGTGTTTGCCGAGTCTAATCGTTATTACAGCATGATGGATTTAGCCTTGGCTGAAGATTTAGCTCAACGAGCTGCGATCGCCATTGATAATGCTCGTCTTTACCAAGCAGCACAGGAAGCCAGACAAGCCGCAGAAAAAGCAGCAGACCGCACTACTCGCCTGCAAACTGTTACAGCTGCCCTTTCTGAATCCCTGACTGCATCACAAGTTGCAGAGGTAATTGCCGAACAAAGTATGGCTGCATTAGAAGCGGCTTCTGCCTTAGTAGTTTTGGTCAGTGAAGATAGAACAGAACTAGAGATTGTCAAAGCCATTGGTTATCATACCGGTTCGCTAGAAAGTTGGCGGCGATTTCCCATTGATAGTCCCGTACCGCTAGCAGATGCAATCCGCGCTGGAGAACCAGTGTGGATAGAAACCTTGGCAGATAGAGTTCGCCGCTATCCTCATTTAGAGCAAGGCTACAGAGCTTATGATTTTAGCTCGTGGATGTCAATACCTCTGGTAACTCAGGGCAAAGCGATCGGGGGTTTGTCCCTAGCTTTTAAAGAATTTCAGCCATTGAGTCAGGATGACCGCGAATTTGTCTTAGCGTTGAGTCGTCAATGCGCTCAGGCAATTGTTCGCGCTCAATTATATGAAACAGAACGCCAAGCCAGAGCCGAGGCAGAACAGGCAAACCGCATCAAAGATCAATTTCTAGCAGTGCTATCCCATGAGTTGCGGACACCCCTCAACCCAATTTTGGGATGGTCGAGATTACTGCAATCAAAAAAATTAGACCAAGCAAAAACGACTGAAGGTTTAAAAACTATCGAGCGCAATGCCAAGTTACAAGCGCAATTAATCGAGGATTTATTGGATGTGTCGCGCATTCTCCAAGGCAAGCTGAATCTGAATAACAGTCCTGTAAATTTAGCATCGATAATTGCTAACGCGATGGAAACAGTACGACTGGCAGCAGAGGCTAAGTTAATTACAATACAGACTATACTCCAGCCAGATATGGGGCAAGTAGCGGGAGACGCTAGCCGCTTACAACAAATTGTCTGGAATTTGCTGGCAAATGCCATTAAATTTACGCCTTCAGGAGGGCAAGTAGAAATCAGGCTAGAACGCTGTAACTCTGTAGCTCAAATTACAGTCAACGATAACGGTCAAGGTATTTCACCCCAGTTTCTCCCATTCGTATTTGATTATTTTCGTCAAGCTGATAGTACGACTACTAGAAAATTTGGCGGTTTGGGATTAGGGCTGGCAATTGTGCGCCGCTTAGTTGAGTTACATGGTGGCACTGTCTGCGCCCAGAGTTTAGGGGAAGGATTAGGAGCAACTTTTATAGTCGGGTTACCGCTAATGCTGACTCAAGGGCAAGTCGATGGCGATGGTAAGCAAATCGAGGAAGTATTAGACTTAAGTGGCATCAAAGTGTTAGTGGTGGACGATGATGCTGATAGTCGTGAGTTCGTGGCGTTTGTATTAGAGCAGGAAGGCGCTTTTGTGGTACAAGTGGATTCTGCCACTGAAGCATTAAAAACTTTAGCACACTTCAAACCAGATGTATTGTTGAGCGACATTGGAATGCCCCAAATTGATGGTTATATGCTGATGCAACAGGTGAGAAATCTGCCGCCAGCACAGGGAGGGAATGTAAAAGCGATCGCTTTGACTGCCTATGCTGGCGACATTAATGAAGACCAGGCAATCAAAGCAGGATTTCAAAGGCATATTTCCAAGCCTGTGGAACCAGAAGATTTAATCGCAACGATTGTAGAATTACTTAAAAAGTAATCTCATTAAAAGTTATAGCTATAGCCACATAAGTTAGGACGTAAAGTAAAATAGTTGCCATAGCGTCTACCCCCATTTCAATGGCTAAAGCTTATAGTGATGATTTTCGGCAAAAAGTGATACAAGCCTGGTTTAATGCATTAGAGTAGCAAAAGGAGCATCACCACACAAAGCTTGTGGCTTTGGCAATGCTCCAGGCTAACTCTTAAAACACAATAATTGCCCACATACTAACACCCAAAGCGATCGCTGCTAAATGTTGCCAAAGCAATGATATCAGTGATTGCCGTGCAATTTTTTGCGTTAATAATATCGTTAATAAAACCGAAAATATTAAAGTTGCACCTTGTAAAAAGCTAATCACAGCAGGATGAGCTACTAACATTGGTAATTGTTCGCCATTCAAGCCAATAGTAGCAAAAGTCACAGGTAAAATGCGTCCGCCTTCGCTTAAGCCTAAACGCAGATAATGAGCCAAGTTTCCCCCCAAAACTAATGGTAAATAGCTATATGCAAGCTCTACAAATGGTTTTGGCTTCCGGTTAAAGTTGAATATTCGCAGCAACCCATAAGCAGCGAAGACAAAAGCTGCCGGAATAATTAACACTAGCAGCGATAATCCTAAATGTTGCCAAAAATTAGTTAAATCTAGTTGTAACCCTAACCAAGATTGCAACTCTGGCAAGCGATGCAGATATATTCCTCCTAACAACAAAAACAACAATGCTACTTCATAAGTGTGGGGTATATGGGTTGTCCACAATTCAATACCAGGAGGACGCAAGTTAAATTCTACGGAACGATGGGGACAAGCTTTAAGACAAGTCATGCACAAGACGCAATCTCTATTGTCTTCTAACTGCGCCGGGTGAGAATACAAGGGACATCCATTAGTTTCCATCCCTTCGCCTTTTTGCGGCCCTCCTTTATAGCATTGATAAGTAGTACAACTGGCAGAACAAATGCCTTGCTGTGCGCGAAGTTCTGTCATTGAAAGTTTGGCAAATAAACCATTCATGCCGCCAATGGGACAGAGATATCGACACCAAAATCGGCGCTCGAAAATAGCAGAAAATATCATCGCTCCTGCGGTAATTAATAATAGCAAACAAGCGCTGAGGTAAGCTGTATTTTCTAAATGCCAGAGTTCTTCCCATAAGAAAATTAAGGTAAATAGCCCAAACAGAAACCATCCGCCCCATTTTTCGGCTTTCTCTCTCGGCCAGCGTTTGAGTTTTCGCGGCCAGAGCCATAAAGATAATTTTTGGGTAATTTCTCCGTAAATCATGAACGGACAAACAGAACACCAGATACGTCCTAAAAAAGGAAAGAGAAATAAGAAAAAAGGCCACCACCAAGCCCAAAATAAATTTAAAACGAAATTGCGATCGCGGGTTTGCGGGCCGATAAATAATATCGCCACAATAATTGCAAAAGCCGTTGCAGTAAAACCATAGTTAATCCGATCCGGCCACCAGGGACTCCGCAAAAATTTGCGTAAATTGGGATAAACATTTAAAAGATTGGCTCGAAATCTTTTTTTCTTTGCTTCGGCTGGCCAAAAGATTTCTTCTGTTAATTCGCTAGCATTTTCAGCTTGGACGATCGCTCTTTCTACCAGATTTTTTAATTCTTTGAGATTCCCAGGGAAATCGTAAGACTGTAAACGGCGCAAAGCTTCTGGGGTAATGTGCGGTTTGGGAACGCCTCTAGCGCGGACGTAGAGACTGATATAGTAGTCTACTTGGGCTTGAATATCAGCTTTTCGCACTCGTAGCGGCGGTACTTTAATAATATGACCAACGGAGCGATCGATTGTGGGCTGAGCTTTTTCCGAAACGATCAGAATCCGCGCTTTACTAGGACGAGGTTCGGCTTCTGCTTCTCCCGGACGAGTGACGGGGGTATATGTACCAGTTTTTACCAACTCCGTGACAGCAGGTAATAACTCTTTGGGTAATTCTTGGATGTTGTTGAAAACTAGCGTACCTTCTCCCAGCCATTCCAACAGTCCTGGTTTACCGCCAACGCGACCAAATAAATCTGCACCACTGGTTTGCAGAATACCACAATTGACTTTAATAATTGGTTCTCGTCTTTTGGGAGAACCAAAGTGAATTAAAGCTGCTATATTGTCTTTTTCTAATCCTGGTTCGCCGAAAATATCTACAGATTTGCGGTCATTGGCGGCTTCTCGAATTTGCTCCCGCAGACGTACTGCATAGCGACTTGTACCGATAATTCCCCGTTGCGCTTTGGTAACTAAATATGGTCGCAAAGCTATGGAACGTTCTTGTTCGTAGCCAAGTGCAGAGGTAACTTGAGCTAACTCTTGAGCTAATTGACGGGAAAAACCCTGAGCAATTTCTGGGTATTGGTTGACTAATTCTCGAAATTTGTCAGCAGGTACAACCCACAAATGGCATTCTGTAAGGGTGACAATGGTGAATGTGGCTAATTCATCTAATACTAACTCTTGGAGGTGAATCACTGCTCCAGGCAGAAATCCCCGAACTAAAGCTGAGTTGCGGTGATTAGTATTGTCGCACTCAAGTTGACCATCTATGAGAATGTAAAGTGCTTCTGGAGGAGTGCCTTCTTCAACAAGGTGTGCTTGTGCTGGAACAACTCGTTCTTCAATGGCTTGGGCGATCGCATTCAACACTTCAGGTGAGAGACTTCCGAAAGTGGTGCGTTCTTCTAACCATGTAACCGTTTCTGGAGATGTCATATTCGGTTCTCCGTGCAGGTTGCTGTATCAAATTACAGTAGCAGTTTTTGGCAGCTTGGTTACCGATCGCAAGTCGGAAAAACTCGCAATACTTTTAGGTTGAAGGGAAAAGGGCAAGGGGGCAGAGGGGGCAGGGGAGGAGAAAAAAGCTTAACTCAACGGTATTGACTTATCGGATATTAGACCTCTTGCAAAAAGAGTTTTGCACTCTTGGGGCAAAAGGATGCATGTAAAAGGGAAAGCGTTTTTTCTTATCCCTTTTCCCTTTCCCCCTTACCCTTTTCCCTACTTCTGCAAGAAGTCTATTGATAGGGATGCGATCGCCAAGGGAATTTGCATACAATCCTTAGAAAGAGTACCAAAAATTTCATGTCTAAAAAGCCCGATTCCCAGTTACAAAATCTCTTTGCCACCCACAAATCAAGCAACTGGCAAGAAAGATTAACACAAGTTGCCTATCGCTTCAACAGAGAATACCAAGGTCAACACGCCGAACTCCCAGCCGAAGTTCAAGCAATGCCAATCTTTCGCGAGTGGGCTAGTGGCAATTTTTCCGGCAGAATTGCTTCTCCGTTTTGGGAAGTTGCCAAACCTCAAAAAAATCAGCACTGTTTGGATATTGGCTGCGGTGTCAGTTTGTTAATTTATCCTTGGCGAGATTGGCAAGCATTTTTTTATGGGCAAGAAATCAGTAATGTAGCGCGAGATATTCTCAATTCTCGCGGCCCGCAGTTGAATTCTAAGCTATTTAAAGGTGTTGAATTGGGAGCAGCTCACGATCTAAACTATTCATCGGCTCAATTTGACTTGGCGATCGCCACGGGATTTAGCTGTTATTTTCCACTCGAATACTGGAAGACTGTCCTCACAGAAGTGAAACGAGTCCTAAAACCAGGCGGAAATTTTGTATTTGATGTCCTCAATCCAGAACAGCCTTTAGCTGAAGATTGGGCAGTTCTGGAAACTTATTTAGGTGCTGAGGTATTTTTAGAACCTCTAGCTGAGTGGGAAAAAACAATTAAAGCTGCTGGCGCTAAAATCATAACCCAGAAATCAGGCGAATTATTCGAGTTGTATAAAGTGCGGTTTTAAAGAGGAATTCAGGAGTCAGGAGTCAGAATTCAGACTTCAGAATTTAGGAGTCAGAATTCAGTATCTCAATGACTAATGACAATCACAGCCAATTAGCTTTATTTCCGTCGCCCTACTTACTCAGCAATAATTGGACTCGTTGGATCTAAAGAAGTTGTAAACACAAAATAGATGACTCCAGCACCGAGAATCATCACAGCCAAACTGAACAGTAACACCCAGCGGTCTGTTGGTTCGTAAGTATCTTCTTCAATATCGCGGCGGACAGCAAAATAATGTCCCGTTGACAGCCACACGGTAATCAAACCCACCAGCGAGAAGACTAAACCTAACTTCCAACCATTGCCAGGACGGGGTACTAAAGGTATTTGGAAAGCCCGCAGGCGCACAATGACTACACCAAAACCCAAAAGAGCAATCCCTGTCCGCATCCAAGCCAGGTATGTACGCTCATTTGCCAAGTGGTCTCGGATGCGAGATGGATTCAGCCGTCCTGGTTTCTTTTGCTCTTTATTTTCTTCTGTGGGTTTAGATTTTAACTGCATTAATAATACCTTTATGCCGAAAGATGTACCTCTCCAAAAAACGCGAAAGTGATAACAAATCTCCTTCCAGATGACTTGCACTGAACGCGCTAATTGTGCTAGTGAAATATATTTATTGCGATCGTACATTTTTTTCTAGGTTTATTTTAACTGAAATTTTCGATTTTTCTCAAGTAGTGTGACCTCAGCTACGATGCCACATCAAAATCAATCTTTTAAGCAACGGTCAATAGTAATTTATAAAAAAAAACAGCCAACCTCAGAGAGATTTTTCACTAGAGCTCGTGCTTTTTTATCTCTGATTTTGGCTGTTAACCTGTTAAATTTGAGAGCAATCGTTGAGAACCAGATTGCAGTAACTATCTACTGTTGAGCGATTTAAGATTCTTGGGTAGGCGCATTAGGAACTCGTGTATCTATTAAAGCCTGCGCTACATTCGGAATAAACCAGTTCACATCATTAGCTGTGACAATTTGAGCATTAGGAATGTTGATTTCCAGCGCACCAGTATCAGGATTGCTTTTAATCGTTAACTTGCTACCATCAGGTATTTTTATAGCTGTCGGTTGTGTCAATTCTTGAGTTTTACCGTCTGGGGTGAAAGCTGCAAGCTTCGCATCATTTGGCAGATAGAATCCATCACAATCCCAGTTATTTTGAGTTGACTGACCATCGGCTAGAAAATACAGTCCATTCTCGTATGCAGCATCATCATCCAGTTCCTCATTTGCTGGTTTGCCGTATACTGCAATAGTATTACCTGTGTAGTTCTCGCATTGACCCCAGCTACTTCCTGTCTCTAAAGCATATTTTTGAAATTCTAATTCATCAATTTTCTGTTGAATTTCTCCTGGTGTAACACCTACGAGTTGATTTTTGGCTTTTTTTGCCTGAGTGAGTTGCTTAATTGCTTTGGTAACCTCGACATAATCAGGGTTTTCGCTAAATTTTGGCCTATCAGCAAAAGAAGGTTGAGCAAAGGCTAAATTAGCAAAAATCATCAAAACAATTAGCAGAGATTTCCAGATTTTCATGATTAGATTCCTGTTGATGAATATTTCATTTGGAAGAGTGTTTTAACGAAGGCAGGAGGCAGGATAGCGCAGCGTTAGCGAGTCCGCGAGCGTCGGCAGAAGGCCGTTTTGTAACGAGGATTTATACCCCATTCCCAAAACTTTTCGCCTTAAAAGGGGAGATTTTAGACCCGATTGTTTTGAGAAAAATTCAGAATTAAAAAGTCATAATTTTACAGATTGTTATGATGCATAATCTACTTATCTATCAAATACTTAGTTGATTGTTCAAATAGATAAAGGTGTCAGATTCAAGAGTTTTTCAATTGAATTTGTAGTTCCTGGTAGATCGATAAGCAATTCTCAATCTAAACTCATTAGTTCTGACTTCTGAATTCTGGTTTCTTATTCAACTATTCTGACTCCACAATTCTGTACCCTGTTCAAAATAAAGGAAAATAAATAACTAGAAACTACAGATAAAAGAGTCCAAGCAACATTTTCTGAGACAATAAACACACCCAAGCCAACCAAGATACAAGGCATAAAACTCTTGCCATTCTCAGTTAAAAATTGAGCGATCGCTGGTAAATAAGTTAACTTGTAAGCTGTATAACACCAGACGCCCACCAAAGAAAAGAATACGCCCAAAATTGGCAATAGAGTTTCTAATTCCGAGTTGGCAAATAAAGGTACGTAAACGCTGATATTATCACTACCATTAGCAAAGGCGATCGCAGCTACATTACATGTTTGGGGAGAGAGAAAACTGCTAATTACAGAGGGACAAGCAGGCTCAGTTTCTTCTGTAGCTTCGTCTTGTGAATCCTCTTCGCGTTTGAGTAAACTACTCATACCAATAATTATTGGCATTAAACCAAGTAGTCTAATCCACGACTGCGGTATAATTAGTCCACCCAAAAAACCTGGAAGGCTAGCGGCAATCAGTGCAGCAAAACCAAGATACTGACCGGCAATAATGTGACGACTGCGGAAAGTTTTATTTACTTGTGAAAAAAGCAAAGTCAAAATCACAATATCGTCAATATTGGTGGCACTGAATGCCGTGATTCCTGTGGTAATTGCAGTGGCTAAACCGCTCATCTGTACAAGTCCTTATTTTGATACTTGGTAATTGGGTATGGGGCAAATGGCATAGGGCATCAATCTATTTACAAATAACTAATGAATAATCACTAATGACCAATAACCAATGACCAATAACTACGTAGAAAGCTTTGATTTATACTTTAGGCAAACTAAACGATAGAATCAAATGCTTTTTTTTGTCAAAATGATAAATGAAAGTGATTAAAATTTTGACACCAAGTTTTAGGAATATCATCAATGGCAGGAATGACGCTTGAACAGCTAAAAATATTTATGGCTGTGGCGCAGCACTTACACTTTACTCGGGCAGCAGAAGAACTTTATATTACACAGCCAGCCGTCAGTGCAGCGATTCAGAACTTAGAACAAGAGTACGGGGTCAAATTGTTCCATCGGATTGGTCGTCATATTGAGATTGCTGAGGCTGGGAAGTTACTGCAAGTGGAGGCGAAGAAAATCCTCGATCAAGTCTCATTGACAGAAAGGGGGTTGCGGGAATTGAATAATCTGCAACGGGGTGAGTTGAAATTAGGATCGAGTCTGACAATTGGTAATTATTGGCTACCAAGTAAGATTAGTGAATTTAAGAGCCAATATCCTGGTATCCAAATTGACTGTACCCTGGCTAACGCTGAAACAATTTGTGTAGGTACTGCAATGGGACAGTTTGATTTGGGTTTGGTGGAAGGAGATGTCAAGCCAGCGCTGCAAACTACTTTAGAGTACGAAATTGTGGGGAGCGATCGCTTACAAATTGTCGTAGGTGAAAAACATCCTTGGTTTGAGCAAGGAGAAATCGAGTTAAGCCAGCTGACTCAAACTCCTTGGGTAATGCGAGTACCCGAATCTGGAACCCAGCAAAGGTTTGAGGAAGCGTTGCTCAATTGGGGAATTAATCTCGGCGAACTAAATATAATTTTAGTGTTCGCTAGCGGCGAGATGGCAAAAGCAGCCATTGAAAACGGCGTTGGTGCAACTGGAATTTCTGAGTTGATGGTAAAAAAAGAAATCCAGTTGGGAACTTTACGCGCAATTAAAGTTATTGATGACAGACAACCAGAGAATGCCATCGTCGAAATAGTTCGACCTTTTTTCAAAATCAAGCATCGTCAGCGTTTTCAAACTGCTCTTTCCAAAGCTTTTGAACAAATGTTGATATCGTCTATGTTAAATAGTTCCGAGCAAAATATACAGCAGTTTGCAAATAAATGAAGTAGACAACTGGAGAATTAAATATAGATATTCTTCTTTTCCCTCCAGCAACAACTACCTCTTGCCCCCTGCCCCCTGCGCCCTGTCTCTATTACCTGTGGCTAGTTTACTCACCTTTTGGTAGAGTGAGACAGAATTATCAAAACAGTATATTTGGATTGTATAATACAAAACTTGCCATAAAACATCATGCTAAATTAGTAATTTTCGTATCTATATATAATGTAGAAGTCAGAAGGCAGCTATGCTGAAGACAGAAGCTAAAAGCTTGTCACCAACGAGATTTCAGTCATTGATACTTGAAGTTTAATTATGTGTGTCTACTGAAAATTTCCATTGAGTTTTAGTTAATTGTTCCTTAATTCCTTATCAGCTATGACATCCCCACAGCCTGAAACTGATTTTGGAGAAAATTCTTCACAAACCTCTTATGAGCCACCTCCAAAAAAACGGCGGTGGCTTTGGTTATTTTTAGCTGCACTATTATTAGGAGGCGGAGTAACTATAGTTTGGCGTTTGCTGACTCCACAAAATTCAGCACCTTCAACTGCAAATGTTCAACCTCAAGGGGTAAGGGTCAAAATATCCACAGTACAAAGCGGCATCATTGAGGAAAGTTCAGATTTTATTGCTAGCCTAGAGTCCCAGCGCTCAGTTAACCTCAGACCCGCGATTCCAGGTCAAATCGCGCAGATGTTTGTCAAAGCTGGAGATTCAGTAGTACAAGGCTCGGCAATTCTCGTAGTAGACTCCAGACCGCAACAAGCAGGAGTTAATGGAATTAATCCTGTATCTCAGGCATTTTTAGAGCGACTAGCCAACGCCCGCGCTACACTCCAATCTTTGGAAGCAGAACGGGCATCTTACGTTACTAATGTGCAACTTGCCCAACAGGAATACGAAAAGTATTTCGACTTAGCTCAACAAGGAGCAGTATCTCGACTGGCTAGCAATCAGTATGCTACTAGACTCGCCGCCGCCAAAACTAATCTCAATGTAATTGATTCTAGGATTCAAGCCCAACGAGCTAATATTTTACAAGCTGAAAAATCCTTACAGCAAGCTAATGTAAATCCGAAGCAGCCACAAGTGCGGTACGAAAAAATTACTGCTCCCTTTGCTGGTACAGTTGGCGAAATCTCCGTAAAAGTGGGCGATTTGGTTAATACTTCCACGCCACTAGCCACCTTAATGCAAAATCAACCTTTAGAAGTTAGAATTTCCGTTCCTCCACAGCGAAAATCACTGTTGCGTGAAGGGATGCCCGTGGAAGTTATGAACACACAAGGTCAAAACTTGGGTAGAACTAGAGTGTTTTACATTGCGCCTAATACCAGTAATGAAACACAAGGAATACTAATTAAAGCACTGTTTAATAACTCTAAAGGTCAGGCACGTGCAAATCAATTGGCCAGGGCTAGAGTTATTTGGAATCAACGTCCTGGAATTTTAATTCCAACAGCAGCAGTGACTCGCGTTGGTGGAGAAACTTTTGTGTATGTAGCTGAAACTGAAAAGTCTCCCCAAGGCGTATCTCAACAAGTAGCCCGGCAAAAGCGAGTAAAACTAGGTCAAATTAAAGGCAATAATTATCAAGTGCTTGAAGGATTACAGCCAGAAGATAAAATTATTATCTCAGGACTGCTGAATCTAACCGATGGTGTAGCGATCGCTCCAGAATTTTAGAAGAAGGGAACCCAAAGCACAAGAGTACAGGGGAAGTAGCAGTAAGTCTTTCCCCTCTGCCCTTATGCCCAATTCTCAATACAAAATAGGCTGCTAATCTACCAATGGAAATTTAAGCAATGAATTCCAATATCAATCTTTTCACAGCAGTTCAGCTTGGCCCTTATACTCTGCCGAACAGGATTGTAATGGCGCCCATGACTCGTTTGCGGGCGATTGACAATATTCCTAACTCGTTGATGGCAACTTATTACGCCCAACGCGCCAGCGCAGGCTTAATTGTTACTGAATGTACGATGGTGTCACCTTTGAGCCTGGGATACATCAATTGCCCAGGAATTTACTCAGATGAGCAAGTGGCTGGATGGCGGTTAATAACTGATGCAGTCCATCAAGAAGGTGGTAGAATCTTTCTGCAACTTTGGCATTCTGGTAGGGTTTCTCACCCTGCTTTACTCGGTGGAAAATTACCAGTTGCTCCAAGTGCGATCGCGGGCGTTGGCTCGCTCCACGCTCCCATAGGTAAAGTATCGTTAGAAACTCCCCGCGCTTTGGAAACTAAGGAAATTGCCGAAATAGTCGAACAATTCCGCCAAGGTGCTAAAAATGCTTTAGCAGCTGGCTTTGATGGAATTGAGCTTCACGGCGCTTTTGGCTATTTAATCGATCAATTCCTACAAGATGGTTCTAACCAACGCACAGATGAATATGGCGGTTCAATAGAAAATCGCAGCCGATTTTTATTAGAAGTTGTGGAAGCAGTCGCTAGTGTTTGGGGTGAAAACCGTGTTGGGATTAAGCTTTCACCAAGTAATACTTTTTACGGAATGTATGACTCTAATCCTCAAGAAACATTTAGTTATGCTATCAATGCTCTCAACCACTTTGGATTAGCATATCTCCACCTGATGGAACCTAACGAAGTCGATTTAGCAAATCGCCAAGTCATGAATCCTCTAACGCCTTACTATCGGCAAATCTTCCAAGGTACTTTAATTACAAATGGTGGCTACGATCGCTCGAAAGGAGATAGTATTCTAGCTAACAATAACGCAGATTTAGTTTCTTTTGGCAAGCTATATCTTGCTAATCCTGACTTACCAAAACGCTTACAACTGAATGCACAGTTAAATACGCCAGATCCCAAAACATTTTATGCACCTGACGCTACAGGATACACTGATTATCCGTTTTTAGAACTTCAAAGAACTTGAAATAGAATTCAGAATTCTTTGTTGATAAATTTTCAGCTACAAAAGTTTTCGGTTTTATAATTGTCCAGGTAGGTTAGCACAGCTAGCTGTGCTAACTTTATAAATTTGGGCTAAATTTTGTATAAAACGTTTCTACTTTATACAAATAACGGCTCATTTATTTGGTTGCATAGTTCGTGTTTTCGTACTAAATATCACTTCGTAGGCATCCCACAATTATGGATTTATCCAACTTTACTACTCTTCAAAACTTAGAAGCTGCCTTCGGTGGTGAGTCGATGGCAAATCGCAAATATTTGTTTTTCGCTGATGTAGCGCGTCAACTTGGGTTCACAGATTTGGCAAAACTTTTTAAAGAGACAGCAGATCAAGAAACCGAACATGCTTTTGCACATTTTAAGTTGCTACATCCAGAACTTGTAGTTGAAAACCCAGCAGCTTTAACTGACGAGCAAAAGCGAGAAATTGTCTCTCGCTGCTTATCGTTGGCAATTGAAGGCGAGACTTATGAATACACCACAATGTATCCAGAATTTGCCGCCGATGCTCAACGCGACCGCGATAATACCGCTGCTGAAGAATTTCTCAAACAAGCAAAAGAATCTACCGACCATGCAAATACATTTCGGGAAGCTGCACACCGTTTCGGCTTATTAAAATTCATCGAAAATTATCATGCCGATCGCTATGCTGAAGCCTTAGAAGTATTAAACGGAGGACAAACAGTAAATAAAGTTGTAGCTGACGATCCTCAAACTCGTAAATGGATTTGTAAACAATGCAGTATGATTTACGATCCTGTAGCTGGCGATCCTGATTCGGGAATCGCACCTGGTACACCTTTTGAAGAAATTCCTGATGATTGGAAATGTCCGATTTGCGGTGCAACGAAAAAAACTTTTAAACCATTTGAGGAAAAAGTTGCAGCTTAAGAAGGCAATAAATCGCAGTTAATAATTCACTAATCAGGAGTCAGAAGTCAGAATTCATCGAGAGCCTAGTATTGCTTTGCGTAATTCGTAATGGGCTACGCCCCGCTAGCTAACGTAATTACTGTTGCGTAAGGGTTTTAGACATTTCAAGTACTAGTGGGATCGATATATTTATCATCGCTTCTCCGATTATCTAACCATTCTGACTCCTGAATTCTGAATTCTGAATTCTGAATTCTAATTTTCTAGGGTAATCTCATGAATTCGCCAAAAGATAACAGCCAAAGCGAGCGTAAAAAGCCAGTTTATCTAGAGCTAAATTTTCAGATAGTTAGTGCAGTCTCTCTGATTGCTGTTATCGGGGTTTCCAGCGTAACTCCAGCTTTTCCTAAGTTAGTTAAAGAGTTAAATATCAATCCCCAAAATTTGGGTTTATTGATTACATTCTTTACATTACCATCTTTATTTTTAGGGCCGGTTATTGGCATATTAGCTGATAGATGGGGCAGAAAAAGAATTATGGTTCCTGCACTATTTTTATTTGGGATTGCTGGTACAGCGTGCGCCTTAGCACGTGATTTTAATTTATTATTATTGTTTCGTTTGCTCCAAGGAATCGGTGCTGCTCCTTTGCTTTCTTTAAGTATTACTTTAATTGGCGATTTATATATAGGAGATAGACGTACTGAGGCAATGGGTTACAGTGCCAGTATCAGCAGCGTTGGCACGTCAACTTATCCTATAATTGGTGGTGCTTTGGCAGCAATGGGCTGGTATTATCCTTTTATGTTGCCGATATTAGCGATTCCTCTGGGGTTCTTGGTATTGTTTGGATTGAAGAATCCAGAACCACAAGGCGATCGCAATTTAAAAGACTACTTAAGAAATGCACTAAAAGTTCTCAAAAATCGCCAATTATTTGGACTTTTTCTTGCCAGTGCAGCTAACTTTGTTTTCCTTTATGGCGCTTATGTTACTTATTTACCACAGTTAATTAACGACACTTTTAAAGCACCATCTACTATTATTGGATTGTTACTTTCTAGTGTTTCTATATCAATAACTATTGTATCTTCACAGTTAGGCAGATTAGCTAGAAGATTTCGCGCTACTAATTTAATTAGTGCATCTTATGTTTTGTACGGTTTAGCGATGTTAATTATTCCTTTTGTGCCAAACCTGTGGTTACTATTAGTGCCTAGTATAATTTTTGGTATTGGCCTTGGGATTGGTTTTCCCACTATCCAAACACTGTTAGCAGATTTAGCACCAAGAGAATATTTAGCGACAATTATATCGGTCAACGGCACATTCTTCGGTTTAGGACAAACTTTAGGGCCGCTATTGATGGGGTATGCTTTTGGTTTTGGCGGAATTCATAGCGTTTATCATGCAGCGACGGGTTTTGCAGTTTTGATATTTTTTGTATTTAGGTATTGCACTTGTGTGTAAAATCTAATACTAATTCGTAATTCGTAATGGGCTTCTCTACGAGACGCTCCGCGTAGCTTGCTTCTCCGTAGGAGTACGCCCCGCTGGGCTAACGTAATTAAGACAACGTGAATTCGACGGTTTATATAGTGTTCGTCTAATTAGCCAAATAAAAAACCTCTCCCTGGTTTTACTACGTAAAACCGTCCCTCTCCGATTCGGAGAGGGACAGACTTGAACACTAGTTCAAGACAGGGAGAGGTTGGTCGAATTCACGTTAAGACATAGTTTGAAAAGGCTGACACAACTGGTTTTCAATCTGTTACTCTGCATCTGAAACAAAGCATCCTTTGCCAATTTGGTATTAAGCGCAATTGCATTGCAGGTCGATGCAATCGCATTGCAGGTCGATGCAATCGCATTGCAGGTCGATGCAATCGCATTGCAGGTCGATGCAATCAAATTGCAGGGCGATGCAATCGTATTGCAGGTCGATGCAATCAAATTGCAGGTCGATGCAATCAAATTGCAGGGCGATGCAATCAAATTGCAGGGCGATGTCACGAAGTTAGAGTTTTTTCAATGCGGCGGTCGGGGATAAGCCACATAACTGCGACCAAAATGTATAATACACAGGCAAGCCAGGAATTTAGAAAAGCAAGTGGAATTGCCACGGCATAAATAACCACCGATACTTTTCCTTTGAAGTCTCGACCGACTGCGATCGCTAAAGTAGAATCACTGCCATGATAATAAATTAATGTACGAGTCAGGATGTAGTAGGCGATCGCATTTAACATCAAAACCACACCATAAAGGGCAACTGGTATGATGGCAAAGTTATTTTCACCCATCCAGGCAGTACCAAAGGGGATTAACGACAACCAAAACAGCAAATGTAAATTTGCCCAAAGGATGCGCCCATTAACATGGCGAATCGCCTGTAACAAGTGATGATGGTTGTTCCAATAGATGCCGAGATAAATAAAACTCAGCACATAGCTGAGAAATATTGGTATCAACGGACGCAGTGCGGCTAACTCACTGCCATGCGGCACTTTGATTTCCAGCACCATAATAGTGATGATGATGGCAATCACCCCATCGCTGAATGCTTCTAACCTCCCCTTGCCCATGTACGCATTCCTTATTGATTAATTTATGATGACACTTTGTACTTTATCGTACAAAATAACTGCTGTTAATCAAGATTCTCTGCACGATATATCAAAAGCTCAACGTTCGAGTTCTGAATTTGTCTGCGTTTATTTCCTAAACCTGGAAACGAAACTCGATCGAGGTTTTGGCTAAACTTGATGCCAATGAGGTGTAGAGTGTGGAGAAAAAAGCTAAGACCGTTATATTAAGCTGTAGTGGATCTGAATATAAAGTTTTCTGAAACCTTGAGGTTGGCGGTAGCGTCAGTATTTGAGCCAGTAGTTATCGTAAAATCCCTCCAGATTGTACCTTTCATATCTGGATAGAGTACTTGAGATAATTAAAACACAAGCCCAAATTCTCAACCCCAAATTGCAATGACCTCCTGTTATAAATTGCCCATGTCTCAGATGCGTCGTGTTGGATTAGCCTTAATACTGCCAGCTTTTCTTTTCGGAACTTTTGCTTTCCCCAACCGACTGCAAACCGCTACCGCACAAACATCTGGAGAAAATCGCCCTTTGACCATCCGTGCTGATGTGCAAGAATATGACGCCAAAACTCAAGTAATCACGGCTCGCGGTAACGTGCAAATGTTTTATCCTTCTCGCCAACTTCAGGCAACAGCTGCCCAAGCACAGTATTTTAGTAAAGAACGCCGGATTGATTTTAGTGGCAACGTCTATATTTTGCAGCAGGGAGGTAACAGTATCCGGGCGGAGAAGGTAACCTATTTAATTGATGAAGGACGATTTGTGGCCTTACCCCAAGCCAACCGTCAGGTAGAGTCGATCTACATGGTGGAGGAATCAAATAATAATGCACAAACTGCAACACCTCCCCCAAAGACACCAGAATTTAAGCGTTCTAATTAGCATCTACTACTAAGAAAGGCTGCCTGTAGCGTGAAAATTGTTTTAGAGAATATTCACAAATCTTACAACAAGCGAGTCATTGTCAATCGTGTCAACCTTTCTGTTGCTCAAGGGGAAGTCGTTGGTTTACTAGGGCCTAATGGCGCTGGTAAAACTACGACTTTTTACATTGCCACAGGTTTAGAAAAACCCAATCAAGGAAAAGTCTGGCTAGGTAATCTAGACATTACAGGAATGCCAATGCACAGAAGGGCGCGATTGGGTATTGGGTATCTAGCACAAGAGGCGAGTGTTTTTCGTCAGCTTTCGGTACAAGATAATATTCTATTAGTGCTAGAGCAGACTAATGTGCCACGATGGGAATGGTCGAGGCGACTAACAACATTACTGCGGGAGTTTCGCTTGGAAAAAGTAGCTAATAGCAAGGGAATTCAACTTTCTGGTGGGGAGCGACGGCGGACGGAATTAGCAAGGTCTCTGGCTGCTGGACGAGAAGGACCAAAGTTTTTACTTTTGGATGAACCATTTGCGGGAGTAGATCCGATAGCAGTCTCAGAAATTCAGCACATTATCGCTCAATTGCGCGATCGCGGTATGGGTATTTTAATCACAGATCATAATGTCCGCGAAACTCTCGCCATTACCGATCGCGGTTATATCATGCGTGAGGGACAAATTCTTGCATTTGGGACTTCTGACGAACTCTACCACAACCCCCTTGTGCGGCAATATTACTTGGGCGATAGCTTTCAAGTGTAAATTCAGAATCAGAATTCAGGAGTCAGAATTCAGGAATCAGGAGTTAGAAGTGAATAAAAGATTATATCTAATTTTTAGGCTAAGGTGTTGTACTTCAATTAATAACAAACTGCTGCATTTAGTAAATAATTTTAAAGAGTAGTTTCATTTTTTATTTATCGGCATGAATTTTTTAGCTAACTTTTAGCCATTGAAAATTAAATTTTGATATTAAACATAGTAGACACAGCCAAGTGAGGTACATAATTTAGACTTTAAAACCAAAGATGAAAACTTTTTTACTCCTGAATTCTGAATTCTGTTAGCGTAGCGGGGCGTAGCCCATTCTGACTTATACTGTATGTTTTCTTTACCAGGGTTACCAATATTTAACTTTTGCAGTTGCTTATGATATCAAAGAAAGTTACATCTTTCTACAGTTTGCATTCACTGCTACCTTTTACGATTATGGATCGTTATCTGAGCAGCGAATTATTGCCACCGTTTTTCTTTGGTGTCGGAGCTTTCTCTTCAATCGGTGTCACCATTGATGCTGTATTCGATTTAGTCAGAAAAGTAGTTGAATCTGGGCTACCTATAGACATTGCCATTCAGGTTTTTTTATTAAAGTTTCCCAACTTTGTTGTTTTAGCCTTCCCCATGTCCACGTTGCTGGCTACTCTGATGACTTACAGTCGTCTTTCCAGCGAAAGCGAACTCATAGCTTTGCGTGGTTGTGGCGTCAGCGTTTATCGTATGGTGCTACCTGCTGTGATATTAAGTCTTCTGGTCACAGGAATGACATTTGTATTTAACGAACACATAGCGCCAGCAGCAAATTACCAAGCGGCGATGACTCTGGATAAAGCCCTCAAATCAGACAAGCCAACTTTTAAACAGCAAAATATTTTTTATCCTGAATATCAGGATGTTGTCCAGCCAGATGGCACTAAAAATAGGATATTGTCGCGCTTGTTTTACGCCGACCAATTTGATGGTAAGCGTATGACAGGTTTGACAATTATAGATCGTTCAACTAAAGGTCTGAATCAAATTGTGGTATCAGAATCCGCCCAGTGGAATGCTTCTCGAAATGTTTGGGATTTTTACAACGGCACAATCTATTTTGTCGCAGCCGATCGCTCTTATCGCAACATCGTCAGGTTTGAACAGCAACAACTGCAACTACCCCGGACGCCATTAATTTTGGCAGAAAAAAGCCGCGACTACGACGAAATGAATATTTCTGAAGGACTAGATCAATTAGAAGTGGAACGCTTGGGCGGCGATCGCCAAAAAATTCGTAAACTGGAAGTCAGGATTCAACAAAAAATCTCCTTGCCCTTTGTGTGCGTAGTTTTTGGCTTAGTCGGCGCTGCAATGGGAAGCATACCCCAGCGCACAGGCAGAGGCACCAGTTTTGGGATTAGCGTTATAGTTATTTTTTCCTATTACTTAATTTTCTTTATTAGTGGCGCGATCGCACAAACAGGCATCCTCTCTCCCTTTATGGGAGCTTGGTTACCCAACTTTATTTTTCTAGGAGTAGGTGTCTTTTTATTGATGCGAGTCGCAAATCGGTAAAATGAGGGAGATGGGGAGATGGGGAGGTGTGGGGAGTGTGGGGAGTGTGGGGAGTGTGGGGAGTGTGGGGAGATGGGGAGGTGTGGGGAGTGTGGGGAGATGGGGAGATGGGGGAAGTGAGGGAAGAAAGAGAATTTATGCTTCCCACACCTCCCACACCTCCCTCTCCTCCCACACCTCCCACACTCCCTGTTTGCCCAATGCCCCACTTCAATTACGGATGATAATTTCGACATTCTGGTGCATCTGGGTTTTCCTTGCAATATTTCTCAAAACTACCTTTGGCTGACACCATACCCTCAGCTTTTTGATGAGCTGCTTCTGCTTGCAGTTCTTCTACCTCATCCCAAGCAGCTGCACAGGCTTTAGAATAAGCACCTTGTTCGGTGCAAATGGCACGAGCCTGTTCGATAGCTTTTTGAATTCTCTCCTCTAGCAATAGTGCTTTTGGCGCTTCCACAAAGTCGCTTTTGGTCAAAATGTCGGTAATTGAGATAATTCCCAACAGTTTACCTTGAATCACAGGCGCTCTATGGATACCAGTGTTAGCAAATAACCTGGCTACATATTCCACACCCAAATCGGGGTTTACCACAATGCAAGGCTTACTCATAATTTCGTAAACTCGCACTTGCTTTGGATCTTTACCGTAAGCTATTACCTTATAAACAACATCTGTTTCTGTAACAATGCCATAAGCATCATTGTCATAGCGACGATCCACAACCAGCGCCCGCAATTTTTTTTCTTTCATCAGCCCCACCGCTTCTGCAACAGTTGCCGAACCGCGGATGGTAACCACGTTTTTGGTCATGATATCTTCAGCTTTCATCATTGCTGTAGTCTCCTGGAAAATAGTACAGTGCGGCAGGGTGTCCTTAGAAGCGTATCGAAGCATCGCAGCGCACACTTTGCTAACTAGAAAGTGAAAAACTTGAATTTTTGCCCAGCTACAACAATAAACTTAGAGCAATTGTCAATTCGTGATGTTATCCAATGTGACCAATGCCTAAAAAGTAAGCAGCAACTACGATAATATTTTGTTAAAAAAAATCTTGCAGTATTTTCAATAACTCTCAAAATCCCAAAATCAGAGTTTGAGCTTTAGTTGACTTCGTTTGGGGATTAACGCCAAAGTCTCTGTGAAAACACGTATGGCTTTTAAACTTCATACTTATTCCCATAAGATTTGTTTTAAACGTGCGAGAAATTGATATGCTAAAAGCCGAGACTCACGATTATTCAAACCATGCCTGCGCCCACTATCAACCCTACTATCACTGCCTTTCCTTTAACAGCTGTAGTCGGTCAAGAAGCGATTAAACTAGCTTTGCTGTTAGCAGCCGTAGATCCGGGATTGGGGGGAGTGGCGATCGCAGGCCGTCGCGGTACGGCAAAATCTGTAATGGCTCGTGCTATCCACGCCCTAGTACCACCCATCGAAGTCGTTAAAGGTTCTATCAGTAATTGCGACCCCAATCACCCAGAAGAATGGGACGATCGCCTTTTGCTAGAGTATGCAGATAAAGACACTCAAGATGTACCCACCCAAATCATCCCCGCACCATTTATCCAAATTCCTTTGGGCGTAACAGAAGACAGGCTTCTCGGTTCTGTGGATGTAGAACAATCCGTCAAACAAGGCGATACAATTTTTCAGCCCGGTTTACTTGCTAGTGCGAATCGCGGCGTCTTGTATGTGGATGAAATCAATTTATTAGATGACCAAATATCAAATCAACTACTGACAGTATTATCTGAGGGACGCAACCAGATAGAGCGAGAAGGAATTAGTTTTCAGCATCCTTGCAAACCGCTGTTTATTGCGACCTATAACCCAGAAGAGGGAGCATTAAGGGAACATTTGCTAGATAGAATTGCGATCGCTCTTTCTGCGGATGGCGTACTGGGACTAGATCAAAGAGTAGCAGCAGTAGAGGTTGCGATCTCCTACTCTCAATCTCCCCAAGAGTTTCTTGCCCAATACAGCGAAGACTTAGACGCCATGAAAACCCAAATTATCCTAGCGCGGGAATGGCTCAAGGATGTCTGCATTACCCACGAACAAATCGCTTACCTGGTGAATGAAGCAATTCGCGGTGGAGTTCAGGGACATCGCGCTGAGTTATTTGCTGTGCGAGTTGCCAAGGCCGCCGCAGCTTTGGAAGGACGCAACACAGTAAATGCCGAAGATTTGCGCCGTGCCGTGGAATTGGTAATTGTACCGCGGGCAACAGTCGTACAGACGCCACCACCAGAACAAGCACCGCCACCACCACCGCCACCACCACCTCAAAATCAAGAAGAACCAGACGAATCAGAACAAGAAGAACAGGAAGAACAAGAAGAAAATCAAGAGCAAGAACCCCCCAGTATCCCGGAAGAATTCATCTTCGATCCAGAAGGGGTAATTTTGGATGATAGCGTGCTTTATTTTACTCAGATGGCCAAGCGCCAGGGTAAATCTGGTAGCCGCAGCATTATCTTTTCTGATGACCGGGGACGCTACATTAAGCCAATGTTGCCCAAAGGAAAAGTGCGACGCATTGCCGTAGATGCCACACTCAGAGCAGCAGCACCGTATCAAAAAGCACGCAGAGAGCGCCACCCAGATAGAAAAGTGATTGTCGAACAGGGTGACATTCGCTCCAAACGCTTAGTACGTAAAGCTGGGGCGTTAGTAGTGTTTGTGGTAGATGCTTCTGGCTCAATGGCCTTAAATCGGATGCAGTCGGCGAAAGGCGCAGTAATGCAACTTTTAACCGAAGCGTATCAAAACCGCGACCAAATAGCCTTGATTCCCTTCCGAGGAGAACAAGCAGAAGTATTGTTACCGCCAACACGTTCCATTGCCTTAGCGCGTAACCGTTTGGAAAGATTACCCTGTGGTGGGGGTTCGCCCTTAGCGCATGGTTTAACCCAAGCTGTACGCGTCGGCTTAAATGCCCAGATGAGTGGAGATATTGGGCAAGTAGTACTTGTAGCAATCACCGACGGACGGGGTAATATTCCCTTGGCGCGTTCCTTAGGCGAACAGCTAGAACCAGGAGAAAAACCAGACATCAAAGCAGAATTGCTAGAAATTGCGGCTAGAATTCGTGGTTTGGGGATGCAACTATTAGTAATTGATACCGAGAGTAAGTTTGTTTCTACGGGTTTTGCTAAAGAATTAGCGCAAACAGCAGCAGGTAAGTATTATCATTTACCGAAAGCAACAGATAAAGCTATTGCTGCCATGACTAAAGGTGCGATCGCCGATTTAAAATCTCGATAATTAGTCATTAGTTAATTGTTTCTCTACTAATAGCAATATTAGTTGTGGCTCAAATCAACATAGCCAGCCGGACATTGTATATCATCTTTTGATAACTGTACTTGTGGTGGTATTTTCCGAGTTGGCTCAATACTTTTACAGAGTTTAGCAAAAGTAGTTGTCTCCGTCCCAACAGATTTTATAAAAACTATACCTGTATAACTTTTAAGACCTTCTGTTTTTGCTAATCCTACATTCTGGACAACATGCTTATCATCAATTGTAACGACACTCTAAGTATAGTTTTCCGTATTGGATTTGATGCCTAATCCCAACTTATCAAGGTCTGAGCCGAACTGATTATTTTCCAAAAAGAACGCTTGTTGTGCGCGATTCATCGCACCGACATATTGTTTTGCCTCTGATTCTTTCGCTTTGTTGGCTTGCTTTAGTAGCGCTTCCTCGCCTACGAGTGCAATCCCTAAAGGAAGTGACGTCACATCAGATACTTTCTGAAACAATTGTGTATTCGAGCTGAATTCTCTAGAGTTTGCAGATGCACTTTTATCAATTCGTAACTGATTATCTGATATAAAATCAAAAATTACTGTTCGCGAAATCTGATTACCAAGAGTTAATATAGTTAATTGATTTGGTTGAGTCGCATCATTTACTTGATAGCGCGATTCAATAGCCTCGTTGGAATTAGAGGGTATAACAAATAGCTTTCCTTCAGGAGTAAAAATGAGCCTAGTTGAATCTTTTTGCTGCCACTGACCGACTAAGCGTTTAATAGTAATATTTTCTAAATTGGTATTTGAAGCACCCGAGGTAGAAGAATTGCTAGGAGATTTTGATGCAACTAAGTTCCAGAGTCCTAAACCTGCAAGTGCAAGTATCACCGTAGAACCAGAACCAATCAAAGCCCATTGCCAAGGCATAAGATTAGTCTTTGTTTCCGGGGAAGTCATAATCTTATTCCCTTTATATTCTTCATCCCTCTCATAAATAAAATCAAGATCCAGTGGGCATAACTTGTGGTTGTAAATAGCAAATTAAATCCTGAATTCCTTTTTGTAAATACCGCGTTACTGTCATCGGGCTAGTGCCAATATTCTTAGCAGCATCCTTGCGAGAAAGTTCTTTTAAAAAGACCATTTCAACTGCCATGCGGGGCTTTTCTTCTAACATATTAATTGCCCCTTGGAGTTGTTGGCGTTCTTCGTCTAGTTGTTGTTGGGCAGTAGAACGAGGGCAAGGAAGTGCTTCACCCAAAGTAATTTGACAATCAACGTAATTAACTGCCGTCGCATCTAAACTTAAAGGCAAACGGTTTTGAGCAGCCAACTTGGTTTCTTGCCATTCTTGCAGAGATACACGGAGTTCTTTGGCAATTTCAGCATCTTTAGCAGGACGGCCTAAAGATACAGATAATTCTTTGCGTACCTTTTGTCCTTCATTGTACAGTTCTTGCCAACGACGAGGAATTTTTAATAGAGTACTGCGATCGCGTAAAAAGTGCAACATCTCACCGCGAATATACGGCACAGCAAAAGAACTAAAAGCATATCCTTGGCTAGGATCGAAACGCTCAATTGCTCTAATTAAACCAAAATAACCAATTTGTTCTAAATCTTCATAAGGTTCATTACATTGATGGCTGAATTTATGAGCCATCTTCCGTACTAAGCCAGTATGTAACTGTACAAGTTTATTACGAAGTTTAATAGATGGATTCTGGTGGTACAAGTGTAATAATTCTATACCATCAGTTCGTAAAGAGGACTCACTTGCTGCCATATAAATTCCTTTGTTGTAACTCCTATTTATTAAAAAATGGAGCTGCGTATATATTCTTTTAGACTGTAATTATTTTCCTTAGCCAAGACTGAATAAGCCATCGTCGTTTCACTGAACTTACAAGGGGTCGCAGTCTATAATTCAGTATTTGTACGCATGATTTTGTGGCTTGCTATTTTGCTAATTATTTTTGTTTTGCGGATAAAAATTTCAATAGACCATAATCTTTTTTATTTAGTTGTCCGTTACCTTAGGTAACCCCTCCCTGGCTTATCGTGCAAAATCTTGGTAAGAATAGGAATAAGCAGAACATTGTCCTCAAAAACTAGTTTTTCAATATGAGCAATACCAGCAATTTTCGTGAAGCTATCCGTGAGGCGAAATCTCACGCACTCGTCGGCCCCAATGTGATTGCTAACGCCCTCCCCTACGTCGGTGGCGGGCTGGTAATAACTGCATTGGGAACATACGGAGGTTTGGGAATTATCCGTACTAATCCCGGAATATTCTTTCCTACCTTCATTGGTGCGGTGATTTTGGAGTTGATTCTGTTCTTTGTTGCCCAAAATGTTGCTGAAAAAGGTAACAAGGGTTTGGCATTACCCCTGCTAGCAACCTACAGCCTTTTATCTGGATACACTCTCAGTGGTTTGGTGTTCCTCGCCTTGAGAACTCAAGGCGTTGGCATTCAAGGCATTGGTTTAGCTGCCCTTGGTTGTGGCGTCACCTTCATAGCAGCCCGTCAAATTGGTTCAAATCTTTCCGAACAAGATGGCATGGCTTTGACGAAAACCATCAATCTCGGTATCATTGCCTTGGTGGTTGTCTGCCTGACGCAATTTGCATTTAGCTTATTTGGTGTTTATACACCATCTTGGTTAGAAATCGCTATCTCAGGTTTGGGCGTGTTTCTGTTTGTTGGCGCTTCAGTTGTTGATTTTTATATCTTGCCGCGCACTTACAGTAACGATCAATATTTGCCTGCTGCTTTATCGATGTACCTGACTTACATCAACCTATTCATCTTTATTTTGCGGTTGCTAATTGCCCTTAATGGCCGCGATTAATTATCTGTACGTACTAGTACAGAAGTAAAGTTTTACAAACTAAAACCGTGGTTGCTAAAAATTCAACCACGGTTTTTTTCATCTGTTTACCAGTAAAATGTCTACATAAGTTCAGATTTAAGGGAGCAAAACTATGCTCGAACTGTTAAATTTCAAAATAGAAGTAGAAAGGTTGTCGAATATCTTGGGCAAAACAGAGGACTGTCTTTGACCTGCGATATTTTACTGGAATAATTCACTACCTAAATCAGCTAATCGCTAAAACGGCTTTTTGGGAAAATCTAGCTACTGCTCATCAGACGTCTGAGAAAATCAAATATCTTATATCTAGAAGGCAGGAACAATATCAGCGATCGCTCTCTATCTTAAAAGATATCAAGGCTGCTCTAGAACTTTTGGAATCATTAGTTGACGAGCAATTACTGCAAGAGACTCAAATTAACTTAGCTCAACTCCAGCAAGAAATCGAAACACCAGAAATAAAGCAGTTATTGTCTAATCCCTACAATTCAAAGGGAGCATTAGTAACTATTACTGCTAAAGTTAGTGACATAGAAACCCAAAATTGGTCATCTATGTTATTACGAATGTATTATTTGTGGGGGTTAAGTCACTTACATCAGGTATGTTTTCTAGATATTAATGATAGGGATAAAGATACCATTAGTTATGCCCTAGAAATTACAGGGCGTTATGCCTATGGCTGACTAAAATCGGAACAAGGAACTCATACAAAAATAGTGCGGATTTCTCCTGTTCGTGGCAATGGCAGGAGATATACTTACCAAGCTACTGTAGAAGTTAGCCCAATTCTGGATAAGTCTGTGGAGTTTGAGATTCCAGAAAAAGATTTGGAAATTACTGTGCCACGCCCACAAGGTAGTGTCAACCGTCCAGAAACATGGGTGCGAGTGTTGCACATTCCTACTGGGATTAGTGTATTTTGCAACCAAGAGCGGCGTCAGCTAGAAAGCAAAGAGAAAGGTTTAGCTATTCTCAAGAGTAAACTGTTGGCGATCGCACTAGCTCAAGGTGTCCAGCAAGTTAACGAAATTCAACCCTGGCAAATAAAATCTTTATCCAAAAAGCTCATTAGAGAATATGTTTTACATCCTTATAAAAAAGTAAAGGATCTGTGTACCAAACTTGAAACTACTGCTGTGACAGACGTTTTGGACGGTGAAATCGATTTGTTTCTCAAAGCCTCCATACAACAAAATCAAACCACTGCGGTCAGCAAATAACTTCTAAAGAATTTAAAGTAATTTTGGTCACTTAATATTCAGCCCTCCCAAGAGAATTTGCCCAACTACAGCTAAAATCAAAAAAGATAAGTAAAATATAGAGCAATTTACCAATCCAAAGCGCTCAATCTCTAAATTTAGCAAGCACTATGGAAGTTTTAGAACTCAAACGCGAAATTGAAACGTTGTCTAGCCGCCTGGGTAAGACCCAGGACTATCTTTGACGTACCTGCACTGACAGCTAAAATTCAAGACCTAGAACAAATATCTGCCCAACCAGAATTTTGGAATAATCAACCCGAAGCCCAAAAAACGCTGCAAGAACTCAACGACTTAAAAAGCCACCTCCAGCAATACGAACAGTGGCAAAGCAGTCTGGAAGATACTAAGGCAGTTGTCGAACTGTTGGAGTTAGAAACCGACGAAGCACTATTGCAAGAAGCGGAATCTACCATCACTCAACTGAATCGCGACCTTGACCAGTGGGAGTTACAACAGTTACTTTCCGGCCCTTATGATGCTGAAGGTGCTGTACTGACAATTAATGCTGGTGCTGGTGGTACAGATGCCCAAGACTGGGCATTTATGCTGATGCGTATGTACACGCGCTGGGCTGAAGCTCACGGCTACAAGGTAACTTTAGCTGAAGAGTCAGAGGGTGATGAAGCGGGAATTAAATCGGCAACCCTAGAAATTACTGGTCGCTATGCTTACGGTTACTTGCGGTCGGAAACAGGCACGCACCGCTTGGTGAGAATTTCGCCGTTTAATGCCAATGGCAAGCGACAAACTAGTTTTGCAGGGGTGGAAGTAATGCCCCAAATAGATGATTCTGTGCAATTGGATATTCCAGAGAAAGATTTGGAAATCACCACAACTCGCTCTGGTGGTAAAGGCGGACAGAACGTCAACAAAGTAGAAACGGCTGTACGGGTTGTTCACCTGCCTACAGGAATTGCCGTGCGTTGTACAGAAGAGCGATCGCAGCTGCAAAATAAAGAAAAAGCTCTCGCTCGACTCAAAGCAAAACTACTAGTTATTGCCCAAGAACAACGCGCCCAAGAAATTGCCCAAATTCGTGGCGATATGGTGGAAGCCTCCTGGGGTAACCAAATTCGGAACTATGTGTTTCATCCTTACCAAATGGTGAAAGATTTACGTACAAATACGGAAACAACAGGGATTACAGATGTGATGAATGGCGAACTTGATGCCTTCATCCAAGCTTATCTGCGACAAGAAAATAAGCTAGTGGAAAATACTCCTGCTTAATTGGCAGTTAATTATCGGTACTAAGTAATAATTTTTACTATTATTTAGTACCGATTATTTTTTGAGTATTTGAAGATTGGCGCGATGGACTATGCCCCGCCTTTAGCGATCGCAATCCTATCGCAGAGCCAACTGTTACAGTTATAAAAGAATCCGCGATCGAACTAACTATGAGTAACTCTCCTTCATCAGAACCCCAACCTAGTTACGTAAAACTCGCCATGCGAAATATGGTACGTAAGGGCGGAACTTCCTTAAAACATTTTGCGTTAACCACTATAGGGCTTTTAGCTGTCCTGATTGGTCTTGCTTACCTAACTCGCTAACGAAAAACTGTGACTTCAGATTAGGAGACTGCGTGGTTCTGGGAGTTGAATTGTATGTGGAAAATTATTTTGACGAGTTGTCGCCAACAACGTCGGTAAATTTTAGCGACACTCATCCTCGAATTACATCTGAAACTTGGGAAGAGTGGTTTAATTGCTGGTTGGAAATACTTCACCCTCACATTCCACCAGCGTCAGGTTATGAGATTGGGCTGCGTTTGACAGATGACTCGCAAATTCAGGAACTAAATGCCCAGTATCGTCAAAAAAATCAGCCCACAGACGTATTAGCTTTTGCTGCTTTGGAGGTAGATTTTCCTCAAAGCGAAGAAATGCTTGCTTCTGTACCGTTATATCTAGGCGATATTATTGTGTCTGTAGATACCGCACAACGTCAAGCCCAACAGCAGGGACACGATTTACCAACCGAGCTGGCCTGGTTAGCTGCTCACGGTTTATTGCATCTGTTGGGCTGGGATCATCCTGACGAAGAAAGTTTAGAGCGAATGTTAGAACAGCAAGTAAAATTGCTGACGGCGATAGGTATTGCTATTGACAAGCAATAGCACTAATGAGTCATACTTTGGTGTAAATTTTGGGTAATACTTTTATAATACCTCTATGGAAAATTGCTTAAATATTGCCTCAAAGTTAATTACTCTAGAAATATCGGCAAAATTCGCACTGTAACAACTGTGTTTTTGTATTTTTAAGCCTATGTCCCAAAAAATTTCTCCACCACCAACAGCCACCTCGTTACCAACAATCGTGAACAACGAACGAGAATTTTCGTGGAAGGTTGCTTCTAATTTATTTGTTAGCTTTAAGTATGCCTGGGCTGGAATCACTTATAGCTTTCAAACTCAACGTAATTTTCGCATTCACACGAGTGTGTGTGCTTTAGCCATCGCTTTAAGCGTTTATTTGCATCTAAAGCCAGTAGAAATCTCAGTAATTGGCATCACTAGCGGTTTAGTTTTGGCGTTAGAGTTGCTGAATACAGCGATCGAGTCTATTGTTGACTTGACAGTTAAGCAGACATACCACGAACTGGCAAAAGTCGCCAAAGATTGTGCTGCTGGTGCAGTGCTGGTTTCAGCTTTAGTAGCAGTGCTAGTAGCTGCTACATTGTTGCTTCCTCCTCTGGTGGCGTTAATTATATCGACTTTGTAGATGCGATCGCTGTACCCTAGCAAACACCGCAGGTATTGCCCAGCGATTCCTGAGGATTGAAAATTCTAAATCACACAATGCGATCGCAATCCGGCGGGGCGTAGCCCATCGCGCCAAATTCCCGATTTATTGGCTAGATGCTTTCTCAAATCAAGTAGCTGCTCCTACATCCTACCTTTGTAGTCGATGACAGTTGTCTATCTGTCACTTACAACCTATAATTTTTTCCTTATTTATGTTGATAGTCATTGATAACTACGATAGTTTTACATATAATCTGGTGCAGTATCTGGGAGAGTTGGCAGCCGAGTTCCCAGTAGCAGCTGATATTAAAGTTTTTCGTAACGACAAAATATCTATAGATGAAATTCGGGCATTAAAGCCCCAAGCTGTGGTTATTTCTCCCGGCCCTGGCCGCCCAGAAGATGCGGGTATTTCTCTAGAGTTAATTGAGCAACTAGGACAAGAGTTGCCAATTTTAGGCGTCTGTTTAGGGCATCAAAGTATCGGTCAAGTGTTCGGTGGTAAAATAGTCTCTGCTCCAGAGTTGATGCATGGCAAAACTTCTCAGGTGTCTCATACAGGGGTGGGAGTTTTCCAAGGATTAGAAAATCCGCTTACCGCTACCAGGTATCATAGTTTAGTCATCGAACGCGAAACCTGCCCTGATGTGCTAGAAATCACCGCTTGGGTTGAAGATGGCACAATTATGGGAGTACGACACCGGAACTATCCTCAGATTGAGGGTGTCCAGTTTCATCCAGAGAGCGTGTTGACAACATCAGGAAAACAGCTATTGCGGAACTTTCTCCAACAGTTACAGTCGAGAGCTTAATTATTAATGAAACGACGACAGTTCATGGGCTACGCTGGGGCAGGTTTGGTCACAGCTTCAGTTACTACCTTAGGTTCCCACCTTCAAGCTGACGCACAGTCTAGTGGTTTATCAGTTAAGTGGTTGGGTCATACTTGCTTCCTTTTAAGTGGTAGCGGTACTAAAATTCTCGTTAACCCATTTCGAGCGATCGGGTGTACTGCCGGGTATCGCGTACCAAAAGTTACGGCAGATTTAGTACTGA
The DNA here is from genome assembly GCA_034530875.2 of Nostoc sp. DedSLP01. Lineage (GTDB taxonomy): Bacteria > Cyanobacteriota > Cyanobacteriia > Cyanobacteriales > Nostocaceae > Nostoc. The sequence goes on along the minus strand of JAVRCJ020000005.1, from coordinate 127,148 downwards.
TTAGTAGCCAATTGCTCGATGAAGGTGCTGTAGACGTACTACCTGCAAATGCAAAATTGATCTACGAACCGGGAGTTTACGAGTTCAAAGGTATTAAGTTTCAAGGAATTGCCATAGACCACGATCGCAAAGGTGGTAAGCAGTTTGGCATTAATACCGCTTGGAGTTGGAAACAAGGCGGAATTAATATCCTGCACTTAGGCGGCGCTGCTGCACCGATTTCCATTGAGCAAAAAATTCTCATGGGTCGTCCCGATGTAGCTTTTATTCCGGTGGGAGGCAGTGCAAAAGCCTACAATGCTCAAGAAGCAAAGCAGGCTGTTGAAGTATTAAATCCCAAGCTAGTAATTCCCACCCATTACCGGACACAGGCTGCCGATCCTGCTGCATGTGACATTTCGCCACTCGATGATTTTCTCACCTTAATGCAAGGTATGACAGTGCGACGTAACAGTGGAGATACTATTTCCATTACTGCCGATAAATTGCCAGAGAATGGAGAAATTCAGGTTTTAAGTTACAAGTTTTGATGAACAGGTATTAGGCATGGGGCATGGGGCATGGGGCATTGGGTATGGGGAGGTGTGGGGGGTGTGGGAGGATGGGGAAGAAATCTTTCCCCCCACACTCCCCTCTCTTCCCTTACTCCCCCATCTCCCCATACCCAATGCCCCTGTGTCCTCACTTCAGAATTCAGAATTCAGAATTCAGAATTCAGAATTCTTTAGAACGTATACCACTCTGGGCCCAGCTTATCTGCGTCGCCGATCGGAGTCTCAACAGCGGTTGTGCCATCGATAGTCCAGATGTTGTCTGCGGCTGTTGCTTGATCGCGCCAGTAGATGTCGGTCTTGCCATCACCATTGTAATCGCCAAGGGATGGGGTTAGAGATGCACTATTGCTCGGTAGGAAGGCTTCAGTTGCAACGTTTGTACCATCCATCAACCAAGCAGTGTTCTCACCTGTGGTTCCATTGTGCCAGAAGATGTCGGTCTTACCATCACCATTGAAATCACCAATTTGAGAAGTCCAAGAAGAGTCTTTTGTTCCCAAAGCACCTTCTGTGACTAAGATACCTCTGACTGTCCAAACCTTGGCTTCACCTGTTTCGGCCTTTCTCCACAGCAGGTCAGTGCATAGGTCACCGTTGAAATCGCCGACTTGATAAGTCCAGCCTGCTTCTTGTGATTGCAGGCTAAACTCACTCTTTTGAACACCATCCATAAACCAAACGCTGTTCTCGCCGGTTGTCTCATTGCGCCAGAAGATGTCACTCTTGCCGTTGGCATCGAAATCAACAATGCTAGCAGTTAGCGCTGGGTCTTTTGTGTCTAGAACAGTTGCATTTACAACTGTTGTATCTTGGACTAACCAAATCGCATTTTCGCCAGTTTGATTGTTATGCCAAAAAATATCGGTTTTGCGATCGCCATCGAAATCGCCAATTTTAGAAGTCCAAGCTGCATCAACGTTGGTTAAAGAAGCTGCATTAGCAACTCTTGTACCATCCATTAATACAATACTATTCTCACCAGTTACTTGATTACGCAAAAGGAAGTCTGTCTTGCCATCAGCGTTGAAATCGGCAATATTATAAGTCCAAGAGTTTAGATCGAATTGACCCAAAGAACCCTGTTCGATAACTCTGGTTCCATCCATTAGGCGAACAATAATTTCACCAGTTTGGGTATTAACCCAAAGTTTATCTGTTTTGCCATCACCATTAAAATCGGGGACAATCGCTGCACTGGTTAAGTAAGGATTCGGATTGGGATTTGCTGACACCACCGCAGACTCTTGTGGTAGTGAAGAACTCTTACTACTAAAAGTCGGAACCTCAGAATCAAAAGAATTTGAATTATTAACAAGAGATACTAATTCTTGGGATTTATTGAAAGATGAGGATGCCCAATCATCTGTCTTCAAAGATAATTTTGAGGAATTTTTACTTCCAAACATGGTATTTTTTAATTGTTGGTTGTTATCTTTTTTTAACTTTTTTAGTTTGTACTTTTCTGTAATGAAATAACATTTATTTGGTTTTTATTTTTTCTTCAGCACTATTTTATTTTGCTTAATGTCAGTCTTTGACCACAAATTTTGATTTCGTTTAAATCATTTGTCTGTAAAAATCAAGTATTATCTAAACAATTAGGAAATAAATTCTGCTTGTGATGATTTATAGATAAATTATGTGATGTTTTTGTAATAATTACCGCCGATATATTTTTCATAACTCAAATAGGGTTGCTATATGGGTTATTGATTTTTTAACTGATTCAGCTTGGGTGTAAAAATATTCAGAATCCTGAATACTTAATTCTGAATCCTGATGTTTTATAACTTGAGCGCGAACAAATATTGGCTAAAATAACTAAGATTAGCAACTACCGAGAAGCATTATCTGTGCATCCGCTGGTTGTCAAAAGTGTAAAATAACACGAGACTTTACAAATACATCTACTATGCAAACAGAATATCGGCAGCGTCGAGAGCGATTAATGGCAAAAATTGGCAATGGCACAGCCATTTTTCGCAGTGCGCCAATGGCAGTGATGCACAATGATGTTGAGTATGTTTATCGCCAAGATAGTGATTTTTTCTACTTAACTGGATTTAACGAACCAGAGGCTGTTGCAGTGTTAGCGCCGCATCACGCTGAACATCGGTTTGTGTTGTTTGTTCAACCTAAGGATCGGGAAAGAGAAGTATGGAGTGGTTATCGCTGCGGGGTAGATGCAGCGAAAGAAATTTATGGTGCTGATGAAGCGTACCCCATTAACGAGTTAGATGAAAAATTGCCGCAATATTTGGAAAAAGCCGATCGCATTTACTATCACTTAGGACGCGATCGCGCTTTTAATGAGAAAATTTTGACACATTACCAAAGGTTACTGCAAACTTATCCCAAACGCGGTACAGGGCCGATTGCGATTCAAGATACCGGGACTATTATCCACGGTATGAGACTAATCAAAAGTGAAGCCGAGTTGGAGTTAATGCGCCAAGCAGCTGCGATCGCTATTGAAGCACACAATCACGCCCAAGAAATCGCTGCACCCGGACGTTATGAATATGAAATCCAAGCAGAAATGGAACGCATCTTTCGAGTGCGGGGTGGTATCGGCCCGGCTTATCCTTCCATTGTGGCTTCTGGTGTGAATGCTTGCGTGTTGCACTACGTTGAAAATAATCGGCAAATGCAGGATGGAGAGTTACTGTTAATTGATGCCGGTTGTGCTTATGGTTATTACAATTCTGATATTACCCGGACATTTCCCGTTGGAGGTAAATTTACACCAGAACAGAAGACATTGTATGAGATTGTTTTAGAGGCACAAAAACAAGCGATCGCTCAAGTACAACCAGGCAATACCTTCAAATCAGTTCATGATATAGCAGTGCGCGTCCTGACTGAAGGTTTAGTTGAACTTGGCATTCTTCAAGGGGAAATTGACAAGTTAATTGAAGAAGAAAAATACAAACCATATTATATGCACCGTACCAGTCATTGGTTAGGTTTAGATGTGCATGATGTGGGAGTTTACCAGCACGGTGAAGATAAACCGCAGATTTTACAACCAGGTCAAATTTTGACAGTGGAACCAGGACTTTATATTGTGCCTGATACCAAATTAGCAGAAGACCAACCAGAAACTCACCCGCGATGGGTTGGAATTGGGATTCGCATTGAAGATGATGTGTTAGTGACAGCGAATGGACATGAAATCTTAACTGCGGGAGTTCCCAAAGCAGTAGATGAACTCGAACGATAAAACAGAAGTCAGAATTCAGAATTCAAGATTATTCTGAATTCTGAAGCAGTTGAACGAACTGATACAATTTTCGATTAGTTATTTGTCATTTATAAAGACGAATGACTATAAACTAACTGCCGTTCAAAGCCTTTATCTTGCTACACAGTGGTGTATGTTGGAACAAGACCATCGCCAGATGAAATCGGTGTGGTTTCGATAATTGCAGAAATCGATGACGGTGTTTTTTGACTTAAACTGTTCCGAGTTATAGATACACTTACGCTCTCTCTAATTAACTACATCCCTCCACATATTCAACTTCCGGTAATTTACCTGAGCGAAACTGAGTGACACGTTTACCATCAGTCTCAAATACTAGACGATAATTTTGGTCAGATTCGTCTTTTGGTATAAAAGTCAGGTAGTGACCACCTTGGACATAGTTATGAGGAGTAACTTTAATCTGCCCTGGATAGAGAGATTTAATCCGCGCTTCCGTGTCACCGATTTTTGCACCTTTTAAGGTAGTAATTTTGCTATCTCTCCACACATCCACCCTAGAAATACGACCTTCTGTCACCATGAACCCAACATCTTTAGGATCCCATTCCGGCTTTACGTAGTAGCAATATTTATTCGGTGGGTCGCCAATTAGCCGAGTCCCAGCAGCTTTGCTTGCTTGAGAGACCGTCATTCCCACTCGCACTTGTCCAATACCGTTAGCGAACAATTTGGATTTATTGGTTAGTTTTGTCTGTGCTATGACTGCTCCCACACTCACAGATGAAAGAGCAAAAGTGATGGTGGCAAGAGTTAATAATTTCGCTTTACTATTCATTTGCTGCAAATAAAAAAGGGGTAGATATTTACATACAATAACCGTGTTGCCAGTTTCGGATTTCGGCAAGCTTAAATAAATACATCAGATTAACAGCTGACCAAATAACCACAAAAGTCATTACAGCAAAATGATACTGAATTTAATCCAAGTTGTGATCCTCTTAATACAGATGGGAACAATAAGTAGTAAGCATTTCCCTTAAACAAGATTAGGAACTTTGTACTATTATTTATGCCACAAGGATCAACAGACTACACCCGCTTGCAGGACTTACTCGCTGCTGGGAAATGGAAAGAGGCTGATCACGAAACAGGACGAGTAATGTTAGTAGTAGCGAAACAGGAAAGTTGGTTGCGTTTTCAAGATATTGATGATTTTCCCTGTACAGACCTCAGCATTATTGACCGATTGTGGGTTAAATACAGCAATGGACACTTTGGCTTCTCAATTCAAAGGCGTATTTATCAAAGCCTTGGTGGAACTAAGGAGTATAAAGCAGAAATTGTGAAGGAATATGATGTAGAAATTTGGGGAACTTTTGCCAATGCTGTAGGTTGGAGGAAAGAGGATTGGAACTGATTACATTATCCAAAGTTGACTTTCGACCTTACAGCACCACAAGGACACCTTCCTTATATTAGTTGTGATATTAATAGGGGAAATGTTTGGTTGGGGGGTAGTTTCTGGGTGATGATGGTCGTATTGGGCTTCTGTCGGCTCACTTCTAAACTTGTAGACTGTAACATATAAGCTTACAAATTTCTAACTAGCCATCTGGCACTGTACTTTATTCAATTTTCTAGTTTATGTTCTAAGAAAATGGCTAGAGTCAAATTATCTAAATAGAACTATTTTTACGTAGTATTTTAAGATTAATTTAAAATGAACATAGATGAAACAAATGCTCAAATAGCTAAAATAAATCGCAGATTAGCAAGTGAAAATAAATATCTTGCTGACAGAATTGATATAGTAGTACTTGAATTATGCCCTGATATAAATGATTTAGGAGATAGATTTTTCAATGGAGTTGATTCATTAAGTGAAGAAGAATTAGATAGATTCTTATCTGCTTGGCAAGTTGAGGATTGGTATCGAGAAAATTATGGATATAAACAAATACCTGATTATTTCATTATTAAAGAAACACCATTGTTTCTGCAAGGACAAATTTGGTATTTCACACATCCAGAAAAGATTGAAGATTGCAATATTAACTGCACAAATTTACCGGAAATAGTCAAACAAAGTTTAACAGAAGAAGAAAATGAATATTTAAAAAATTTGTTTAAATGCAGTAGACAAAAACTCCAAGCAATAAAATATCTAAATGATGTAGTTTTTTATCGTAATGAAGAACGTAAAACCGATCGTAATTTTCCTTTTATAGTCCCTGAACAATTAAAAAATAATTTTTATTTGAATAATGAAACTATAAAGCTTATTAGTTTTGCTATTGAAGATTTAAATCTTGCTATCGTTACTTTAAAAAATACGAGGGATTATCAATTTGTAATTTTTCCGGCTTCACAAGCAATTGAAAAACTTTTAAAAGCTTGTTTAATAGAAGAAGAATTAAAATACACTAAAAATACATCTGAAGAAATACGGAAAGAGTTGAGAAATGAATATGGACATCAACTATTCTATATCCTCCAGAAATTAGAATGCTATCTTGAAAGCACTTTAAAAATAGTAGATGAAGTAAAAAAAATTCCATACTCAGAAGAAATCTTTATTAAAAAGCCTACCAATAATCCTAGATATGATGTGATAGAAATTTCTTCAGAGCAAGCTCTAGAAGTGATAGATGCTACATTGAATATTTTTGAATTAGTAAGCGATAAATTTATTACACCTTTACACCGAGCAATGCATTATCCTGAATTAGAGGAAGGATATAATGAATATTACGATCAATTAGAGGATCTAGAGGATGAGGATTCCTTTTAAACGGAAGAGCTAAAAAAATGAGGATAGTTAACACCATCCCCATTCTAGTTTTTATTCTTTTGTTCATTTCCAGGCATTAGCCCAGAAATCAATGATTACAGTTGTGGTACGTACTGTTGTTTTTCTGGTACTTCAGCATACTCAGCCACAATCTGACGGAATTCTTCGCCATCAATGGTTTCTTTTTCGATGAGCAAATCTACCAAGCGATCGGTAACGGTGCGATGGTCGCGGATGATTTTCTTAGCGGTTTCATAGCAATCTTCAACGATCGCTCTAACTTGTCCATCAATCCGAGAAGCGATAGATTCAGAATACTCAGATCGGGTTGTCCAGTCACGACCCAAGAATACTTCTCCCTGTTGACTTTCCAGCGACAATGGCCCTAAATCTGACATCCCAAACCGGGTTACCATTTGCCGCGCCATTCCTGATAACTGTTGCAAATCTCCACCAGCGCCAGTGGTTACTTCCGCAGCGCCAAAAATCACTTCTTCAGCAGCGCGACCGCCCAAAGCACCAGTGATTCTGGCTTTCAACTGGGAACGAGAAATTAAACCTTGTTCTTCGTTGGGAGTAAACCAGGTTAAACCTTGTGCTTGTCCGCGTGGAATCAAGGTGACTTTCTGTACTGGATCGTGGTCTTTTAACAAAGTCCCGACTAAGGCGTGTCCAATTTCGTGGTAGGCAATTAAGCGCTTGCTCTTGCTGTCTACCAAAGGAGTACCTTCCATCCCAGCGACTACCCGATCCACTGCATCATCAATTTCGCGGAGGGTGATAGCTTCTTTGCGTCTTCTGGCGGTGAGAATTGCCGCTTCGTTAAGTAAGTTGGCTAGATCGGCACCAGTGAATCCAGGAGTGCGGCGAGCGATCGCTTCTAAGGATACGCTAGGGTCTAGTTTCTTGTTCCGTGCGTGGACTTCTAAAATTTCCAAACGCCCTTTGATGTCAGGTGCATCTACTGTAACTTGGCGGTCAAAACGGCCGGGACGCAACAATGCTGAGTCTAATACGTCGGGACGGTTGGTAGCAGCAATAATAATAATTCCTGTGTTACCTTCAAACCCATCCATTTCGGTCAGCAATTGGTTGAGAGTTTGCTCTCTTTCATCGTTACCGCCACCGATACCAGCGCCCCGTTGTCTGCCCACGGCATCGATTTCATCGATGAAGATAATACAGGGGGCGTTATCTTTAGCTTTCTTAAACAAATCGCGGACGCGGGATGCACCTACACCTACGAACATTTCTACAAATTCCGAACCGGAAATGCTGAAGAAAGGTACGCCTGCTTCACCAGCGATCGCTTTTGCTAATAAAGTTTTACCAGTTCCAGGAGGCCCGACTAAGAGTACTCCTTTGGGAATGCGTGCGCCCACAGCGGTGAATCTTTCTGGTTGTTTGAGGAAGGTAACAACTTCTTGTAATTCTTCCTTAGCTTCTTCAATCCCAGCTACATCATCAAATTTGACTCCGGTTTTTGCCTCCATTTGGAAGCGGGCGCGGGATTTGCCGAAGTTCATTGCTTGACCTGGCCCGCCAGGAAGATTGCTAGAACGCCGGAACAAAAAGAATAATCCAGTAATCAATAAAACTGGAAACACCAGATTGCCCAATAATCCCCAAATTGCGCCATCATTACGCATGGGGTGAGCGTCAAAACTAATTCCCTTTTCTTTAAGCTTGCTAATTAACTCAGGGGCGTTAACAGGCAGATCGACCCGCCACCTTTGGATGTGATTTTCCAGATCTGGATCGCGAGCTTCTAAGATTGCAGTTCTGCCGCCTTCGTACAGATCGACACTGGTGACGCGATCGGCATCCAAATATTCTAGGAAGCGACCATAGGTCATCCGGGTGTTGGCGGCATTTTTAGTCATATCCGCAGGCGCACCTGCAAAAGCTCCTTGCCAGAAGAAAAAGCCAATAACCAAAGCCGGCAACGTCCAGAGTGCCACGACTTTCCAGGAAAATTTCATGTTAATTTGCCTCTAGATGTTTATACAACTCATTAGCCTTAGCAACCGAAGGACTATCATTCTGTCACTTTGAGCCGTTAAACGGATGTTCATAAATCCATTTTGTTTAATTTGATTTCTTATATGCAAAGCCATACAAGCTTTAGACCATTATGGCCATGCCAACAAGAATCTTAATTAAAGTTAACTTAATTTTAATACAATATCGCACGAGAAAAAGAAAGAGAATCGGCATAGGGAGGTATGGGAGGTAGGGGAAAAGGTTAAAGGGTAAAGGGTAAAGGGATAAATTTAACTTTTCCCCCTTACCCCTTACCCTTTTCCCCACGCCCAATGCCCTATGCCCTATTCTTTACTTAACTTCTGTAATTTGTAGAGTGTAAGGAAGATACTTGCCTTTATCGTAGGAACCAACCCAAATTTGATAAGTTCCAGCCAGCCATTCACCAACAATGCCAGCATTCTTACCATCAAAATCGTCATTGCACCAAGTACCGCCGGGGCCGTTAACAATTATGGTAGTGTCCTCAGGGCTTTGAACTTGTAGCTTGAGGTAATCAAATTTACTGGTTAGTACTAATGTGTGGTCTGGCGTTTCATCAACGAATCCAGTACAAGGGCCGGTGGCTGTTTCATTTCTGCCACCTACTTGATTTCCAGAAACTGAGCCACCACTCATCCCCCGAACTGTCAATGGATCTGGCGAAAACTGCGGGCTAATGGTGACATCTCCAAATATCGTTGGCGCTTCTTGGGCATCAGCTATGGCATTAATTGCTGAAGTGATGAAAAGCGTAACTATCATCAACGATAATCTCATCCCTATGTTGAGCGCTTTTGTCGGCATTGTAATTAGGTTTGCTTCTAAGTGCTTTTGAAGACATGAATTTTACACCCCAAGTTCCCAACATGAGGATAATTGACTAGGTATTTTGGATTTGAAATTGGGGATAATTCATTAGTAATCACTCAATAATTTCTTGTTCCTGTAGTTGCTGTACCTTGTCGATAGGGACCCACAAATATACGCCCCTAAAATCTAAAATATTTCTAAAATCTGGAAGTAATCACTAACTGGCTGCTGTTAAGAAACTTTCATGGAGCCATTTGAGCGCCTGAATATGATACTCAATGTAAAATGCGAGGCTGGGGCATGTCCTCAAACAGTGGGTATTTAGACTTTTTTATTCCCCTAATCAAGAGTGAAGACCGTCAACAGATAAGTAAAATATATAGCAATCTTGAATAATTCATGATAGGATAATTTTTTATTTACCGCATCATTCAAGAACGCCCAAAACTTTATTACATTAACAACTATAAATTAAAAATAAATATGAGCGATTACGACAGACTAAATGACTTAAAAGATATTTTAGACTTACTCTACGAAAAGCTGGGAGAGTTTGAAAAAGAGTTATTTACTAGTAATAGTCAACCTGCGAAATTTGAGTTAAAGCAGCGCATTAAGCGAGAGATTCTCCCTAATATTACTAAATACGAGACAGAATACTGGCAACTTTATCCACAAGAAGCGATTATTATCTCTGAAGAGGAAGCAGAAACCCAACTGGTTAAAGTAGAACAAGCAGTTGTATCTATCGAACAGAGACCTCCCATTACTTATCCTTCAGAATTAATTTCTCTCCTGCAAGAGATTAGAGACAAGTTAGAGAAACAAGATAAAGCAGCCTCAGCCAAGTTGAAGGTAGTTTTACCGTTAATTCCTGCGATCGTATCTTATGAGTTGGAGATGGAAACAGAGGGATTGATGTATAAAGCTTGGGAGAAAATTAGGAGAATAGTTCGGAGATAGGGAATGTCAGCAGATAATCGAGAACAAATTTTATTAAAGCAAGAGGAAGTGATGGATCTCTGGCAAGAAAAACTTGCCGAACTAGAGAAAGACCTTGTTTTGACTTACAGTGCAGAGCAAAGATTTGGATTACGAAAAAGAATTGAAGAATGTCGGCAAGAAATTGAAAGAAAAGCTAAAGAAATAGAATCTTTAAAAAAAGAGAGCCAACAAAAAACTTTAGATATCTTGGATTCTTTATGTCAGAAAATGCATGACATACCGATTGTAGATAGACAAATTGAAGTTTTTGGTAAAAGTCAAAAAACTGAGCCAGTTGTCGCTGCTCATTGGCAAGAGTTTATGCGCTTTTGGATATTTAAATTGGGTCAAAAAAACAATAAATCAGAGTCTTTAAGTATTGTCACGGCTGATGACGTGATGTTAATGCTGTTATCTTCCAATAGATCGGCTACGGAAGCTCGTGCTTTGTCTAGTTTTGCTATGCAGTGCCTTGGAAAAGAGCCTGGATTGAAGAACGAGACCGTTCATTTAGTAATAGATAAAGCTATAGATAACCTCAACGACCTTGATGGTCTTAACAATAAGCAGAATACTTTAATGGACGAAGCATTTTATTCAGTAATGCAGTCCAGTTTTAGACAGCTATTGCATGAACGACTGTTAAAGAGTTATATACAAACTCGTGATGACCATCGAAATAAGATTGGTGGTGTTTTATTCAATACGGTAATCACAATCAGTGAAATCCTCAATGCAGAAAATGCTACTCAAATATTAATACCCTTTTTGGAGGAGTTAACTATCTTCTGCTCGGTGGAAGAGCGTGTTAAAGCAGCACTGCACTTAGTTGAAGCATTCTATAGTCCACAGGGTAAAAATAATAGTACAAGAATAGATTTTTACCGAACGGACTCTTGCGTAAAGCGGTCAAAGTATTACTTACGGCTGCTGAACAAAAGACGGTGGGTAATGATGCAGTGTCAACCACAGCTATATGGGCTATTTTATGGCTAACCAGTGCCAAAACTTGCCATTCTTACACAACCTATACTTTTGCTGATGAAGAACTTGACATTTTACGGCAAGTTATTATCAATGAAAAACATGATGCTTTTGCTCGAAGTTGGTCTGCTCTTATTTTGAGCGTCTGTACCCCTGAAAAAACTATATTTGCCCAAGCAGATTGGATTTACGAATGGGCAATTGTGGCAGATGGAGGTAAGCCTCAAAGAAAGTTACCAAAAGTATCATATCTCAATCGTCTGAAAGATATTGAGGTCATGAAAAAGTTAATCTTTTCACATTTACCAATTAAAGCCAAAAGATATGTAGCCATTGCGCTTGGACGACTAGGATGCTTTCTACCCGAAATAATAGACCCGCTCCTCCAAGTTTTTCAGGATGATATGTGTACTAGTGATGAACGTGATGAAGCATTAGTTTATTTAGTGTTTACAGGTAATTCTCAAGTTATATCTGCGCTTATATATGGAGTGAATCGCCCAAAAGATGATACAGATAAGTATGGTTTACCTGAACGTTGCTTTCTAGCACTAATCGGTATGGGTAATGTAGACGCACTTCAGCAACAAATTGAACTTGGTATAAAGAATCAAATAGATATCAATGCCCTAGCTTATGCATTAGCCGGTGTTAGTAATCCACAGGGGCGGAAGGTTTTAGAGTCTATGAAGAATCATAGGGAAAAGGAGGTTCGTAATGCTGTGATTAATGCCTTACGTAAATCAACTCAATGGGATTCTTAAAGTTCATACTAAATTAGTCCAAACTCATCTAGTAGTGATAGCGATATGCATGAAGATAAGTTTTTTGCAGAACGAGGCCATCTTATTCATAAACTCAAAGCTAAAGATAGCACTGGTCGATGGGCATATTATTTCGTTTATATAAGACCTGCTTTAGAGCAGGAGTTTTTAAAAGCACTCGAATCAAATCAAACTATTGATTTAGAGGATTATGGAAAGGTTGTTGGTTCTTGTTATGGAGAAAAACCTAATGATAAACTTAAGGCTTTATTAAAAGAAAAATATGGGTTTGATGTTTAGAATCCGAGATCAAGAAAACATCTATAGCAATCCAAGAATGATGCATGAGAAAACACCATATTTATGTAGCTTAGTGAAGCCAAAAATTTAAATATTAATTGCTAATTCAACGTTATTAAAAAATACCGAACTCTCCGTTTCAATCTGGGCAATGTAGGTTACAATTTTTGATAACAGTTTTTTTGGCACAGATCTTGGTAGGAAGCCTTCATATAAATCTGATTAACACACGCTAAAAAAATGCACAGTATCTTTTAAGTAGATAAAGAGGTTTCATTAGTTGAATCATCTTGTTGTACATCTTCTTCAAAGACAATGTTGCTCATATCTATTCGTTTAACAGCAGATCCTATAGCTCTAATAAAACCGTAATTTACACTGCCGCCAATAACTGCACCTAAAAAAGGTACAGCTTTGCCTGCACTTGATGCAGATAATCTAACAAGTATTTTATTAGCAATAGCGATCATTACTGATTTTGTTAGAGACGCACCAATCTCTACACCTAATGAAACTCCTACTATTTTCATAAATTGAGAAAAAGAAACTTTATATACCCCTTTTTTGTGATAAATAACTCCTAATGTGACTCTAAACTGTTGAATAACGTTATTTATAACATCTACAGGAACTCCAACAATCATTGTAGAAAATCCCCCAAAACCACTAGCTGCACCTGTTGTAGCAGCTAACAATGCACAATCAGAAATAAACCTATCAATCCCGTTTTTATCGATGCTATCCTTTATCCCTTCCTTATTCATGTTTTCAAATACCTGCCGAAAACTGTTAACCAGTAAATCTTCTGTATTCATATTTGTTGTATAGTTCAGTGGCAATTTAATTTTATGTTCAAAAATTAGAATTAGTTACTTTACGTTTTTTGTGAATGCGTAAGTATTATTTAATTATGTTAAACAATGCAGTATCGGACTAAAGCCGTATAAAAATTGAGCTAACCAGACAATAGTAATATTAGCAACTACTAATCACTACTTACGTGTTACAATTTTTAATTATGCAATATACATTTTGCAGGTCTCTTTGGTAAGCAAATAATATTTTCGGCAAGGCTCACTGAGAAACTGGAGAATCCAACGTTGCTCAGATATCATGATTTAAAAATACCATCAGCCTATTCATTTACCTGCCGGATATGGTTGGTATCTAATGGTTATACTCTCATGCTTCTAAAATGCAGCATTGAAGTTACTTTCAAAAATACAGCATTTACGATCACACCTGCGAAATGTGGGTTCTATGCTCAATAGATAGATTTTAGAGGCGCATAAATATACGCCCTTAAAATCTAACTAAAATATTTCTAAAAACTGGGAGTCATCGCTAATTAACTTGGGTAATTGCTCTACTCAAGCGCAGCCGATCTAAACCAATTTGATTTAGTAATAACCAAGATTGGATGAGGTCGGGGCCGTGAACGTCTCCAGTTAAAGCTGCTCTGAGCGATCGCATTACTAAGCCTTTTTTGACTTTTTGTTCTTTAACTACTTGTTTAATAATCTCTTGGGCAGATTCTTCCGAGAGTTGCGGCTGATTTTCCAAAGCAGTGACAATCCCCTCAAGGACAGCAGCAGAACCTTCTTGCTTGAGTTGTGTATTTGCTTCGTCGCTAAATTCAACTGTGTCGGTGAAAAACACTTGACTCATAGCTACAGCGTCTACCAGTCGAGCCAAGCTTTGGCTAATTAAAGTTACTAACTGCTCTAACCACGGGCGGCTGCGTCCCCCGTCAAATTTATACCCAGCTTCTTGCCAATAAGGTATGAGTAAATCAGTGAGTTTATCTACAGGCGTATTGTGGATATACTGACTGTTCAACCAATCGAGCTTGTCCCAGTCAAATTTTGCACCTGCTTTATTAACTCGCTCAAAGCTGAATTCTTTGGCTGCTGTTTCTAAGGTAAATATTTCTTGGGTTGAATCTGGGGGCGACCAACCAAGTAATGTCATGTAATTTACCAAGCCTTCGGCAGTAAAGCCCATTTGCTTAAAGTCAGAGATAGAAGTGACGCCATCCCGCTTGGAAAGTTTACGCCCTTCCTTGTTCAAAATCAGCGGTGAGTGGGCAAACTCTGGAATTTTTGCTCCCAAAGCTTCATACAGCAAAATTTGCTTGGCTGTGTTGGCGATGTGGTCTTCTCCGCGAATGACATGGGTAATTTGCATATCGATGTCATCAACTACAACTACAAAGTTGTATAAAGGTTGACCGCTACCCTCTTCTGAGGCGCGGGCGATAACCATATCACCGCCTAAATCGCTACCTCGCCAGGACATTTTTCCTCTGACTAAATCGTTCCAGACAATTTCGCGATCGTCTTCAATTTTGAAGCGAATTACAGAAGAACGACCTTCTGCTTCAAAAGCAGCGCGTTGTTCTGGGGTGAGGTTGCGGTGACGGTTGTCATAGCGAGGAGCTTCGCCTCTAGCTTTTTGGGCTTCTCGTAAAGCCTCTAGTTCTTCAGCAGTGGTGTAACAGCGATAAGCTAATCCTAGATCTAGTAGTTGTTGTACTGCTTGTTTATAAAGATCCAGGCGTTGCGATTGAAAAAACGGCCCTTCATCCCAGTTCAACCCTAACCAGCGCAGCCCTTGAAGGATATTTTCAGTATATTCAGGACGCGATCGCTCTAAGTCTGTGTCTTCTATTCTCAAAATGAACGTCCCACCGTGGTGGCGGGCAAATAACCAATTAAATACAGCCGTTCTCGCTGTACCAATATGTAAATTTCCAGTCGGACTGGGCGCAATACGGACTCTAACAGTCACAGTTTATTCTCTCTTTTGCAAAGCATCAATAAATGTACCTTATATTTCAACTTTCAGGTTTGAGCCTACAGAGATAGGATTCATCGCTTCATGTTGAGCCTAGCAATATAAGATAATTAGGTCACATTCCTCTACTACTCAGGAATTAAGGCTTGCTATTTATTTTAGAACGGGACTGACGGGGCTCGAACCCGCAACTTCCGCCGTGACAGGGCGGTGCTCTAACCAATTGAACTACAGTCCCTTGATGGCAACTTTGCTATTGTCGCTATTTTTTTTCTAATTGTCAAGTGTTTTTGAGTGAGAAATCAGAAATTATTTTTGCCCTGTATTTCCCTCATCTTCCCTTACTAACAACTCCATCCAAAGTTGCAGATGAGTGGTTTACGCAGATCCGGATAATACAACCTGGGGCTTTGATTCTAAATGCTGCAATATCTTGGATTGCATTTGTTTATACTGTTGTTTTAGAAGCTGTTTACTCAAGTGGGCTTGAGAACTGGGCGGTAGGTTCTGACTTTGTTCGACCCAAGTTTTTAACATTTGTCGCTGATTTTGGTCAATGCGGCTGCTGAGAACATTAGCACAGGAATGTGGGGCTTCCAAAGTAAAGAAAATCAACGGATAGCGCTCATTTTCAGCCAGAAAGCTCACCATTTTGCGATTTTGGAGATTTTGCATATCTAGGTAGCAGGGCAGCCACTTAGGGGCGAGTTCTCGATGGTAGAGTAAAGTTACCCACAGGAGCATTGGGTGGGGAGATGTGATGAAAATAAATTGATTGTAACGGGTAGAAAGAGCATACTTTTTAATTTCTGGTTGAGGCAACATTAACCATAGTGCAGTTATGGGTTTTTGTAAGGTGTCTATAATGTGGGGAAAAACAATTTCTTGAATTGGTTTATTCTCAGGCCAAGAAAGTTGCCGACAGGTTTGTTCTAATGTAATTGTTAAGCCAGAATCTAAAGGGCGAGTGAGGATAGTTCTAGAGGCTAAAGTTGTAGGTAAACTAGGACAATTAGATTGTTCTAAACTATTTAAAACTTGTAAAATTTGAGCAATATTTTGTGGGCGATCGCTTGGTTTTTTCGCAAGACAAGCCATAATTAAATTATTAAGTTTTTGAGGCAATTTCAGATTGGGTTTGACATCTGCGATCGCTTTTGGTGCTTCAAAGTGATGTGCTTTATACCAAGCACCAAAGTAGTCAGTTTCTGGCTGCCAAGGTTTTTTGCCTGTGAGCATCTCAAACATCATCACGCCCAGGCTATAAATATCAGAACGACCGTCTAATTTTTCCCCATCTAGTTGTTCTGGAGAACAATAAGGCAAAGTCCCATTAAACCCTCTACTTGTAGAGGCTGTTGATGCATAATTTAAAAATCGAGCAATACCAAAGTCTAAAATTTTAACTAAATAACCTAATATAGGATCGGGGATAACTAATATATTTGCAGGTTTTATATCTCTATGAACTAACGGACAAATTTTGCCATCAATATTAATGCCTTCATGAGCGCACTGTAAACCCAAACAAATTTGTCTGGATAAAGTCAAAAACATCGGTAGGGATAGCGGAATTAAATCCTTTAAACTCTTGCCAAATAGGTATTCCATAACGTAGTATGGTTTTCCTTTTTCACTAACGCCATAATCATACGCGCGCACTATATGTACGCTTTTTTGGCTCAAAGCTGCACTCATTAAAGCTTCACGAGCGAAGTCTTGTTGCATTTTGCTGTCGGCAACAGTCTGAGTCAAAAACTTTATAGCAACTGGTGTTCCCCCTAACAAAATATCATTTGCTAAAAAAACTTCCCCCATGCCACCGCTGCCAATTAATTGCTTGAGCTGATAACGATTGGCAAGCAAGCCCTTATTACTGGGAGATGCAAATGGGCTTTGATTCACTTTGGTAACCTCTGCTCCTTAATTTATTTACAGTTAGTGATGGTAATATATAAATTATATTATTCAATATTAATAATTTTTTAATTTTAATAGTAAAATTTTAACGAATTGATATAAATTTAAAAACCATCTCCCAAAATTTAGCAAGCCTATTTTTTAAAGTTTCTTTTTCAGATTTTTGCTCTGTAACTAATTTGCGTAAAATCTCTAATTTAAGCTTTTCGTATTCTATTTTTAAAAGATTTTTGGCTTCTTGAGGTAAAATTGATTCATTTAATTTTTGATTCGTATTTAACCAATCTGTCAGTTGCTGGCGCTGGCTAGCTGTGATGCTTAAAGTCGTAACATGGGAGCAACGATTGGCATCTTCTAGGGGGAAAAATAGTAGATGATAGTAACCTACTTCTGCTAAGCTACGCGCTATATTCTGACCTTTTGAATCTTTCAAATCCAAAAAATAAGGTAGCCATTTTGTTAGAGAAGGTTCGGCATCGTATAGTACTGTTACCCACAATAACATTGGGTATATATCCATTTTAGCGATAAATTCTGTACCGCGCAGTTTATCCAAAAATTTTAGAATTTCCTGTTTGGGTAACATTGCCCAAAAAGTTGGGATAGATTTTTGAGGAGTATGTAATAAATGAGGAAATCCAATTGGTGCAACTGGCTTATTTTTAGGCCAAATTTTCTGCAAACACTCTTTTTCTGATAATAAGGTTACCGGAACTAATTGCATAGTTGGCAAGACTTCAGAAATAGAATCCTCAATTTGGTTATTTATTTTTGCTAATTCGTCTAATATTTCATTGATATTTTGAGGGCGATCGCTGACTTCTTTTGCCAAACAACTCATTAATATTTTTTGTAATGCTTGAGGTATTTTAACTTGCGGATTTACTTCTTCAACTGTAGGTGGTATTTGGAAACGATGCGCTTGATACCAACTACCAAAGGAGTTACTTTTTGTCTGAAATGGATGTTTACCTGTCAGCATTTCAAACATTAATACTCCCAAGCTGTAAATATCAGAGCGTACATCCAACAATTTTCGCCCTTCCATGTGTTCTGGAGAACAATAAGGCAAACTGCCGATAAAAGAATCTGTCAGGGTCATCCCACTGCGCTCTGTTAAAAACTTGGCAATGCCAAAATCGAGTATTTTAACAATTTCTCCTTGCTTAGGATGTTCGCTAAGAAATATATTTTCTGGTTTAATATCTCTATGAACAATAGGATAAATTTCTCCTTTGAGGTTAATACCTTCGTGGGCACATTGCAAACCCAAACAAATTTGCTGAGAAATCTCTAAAAATCTGGATATTGTTAAAGGCTGAATTTTGAGAATCTGTTTGAGGTTTTTGCCTTGCAGATATTCCATTACATAAAAGGGAACTTTATCCTCAGTTACGCCGTAACTTAAAATCCGCACAATATGTTTACTTTTACGGCCTAATTGCGCGCCAATAAAAATCTCTCTGGCAAAGCGTTGAGACATGTGTTGGTTGGCTAGACTGAGTGATAGAATTTTAATAGCGATCGCCATTCCACCTTTAGCAGTATCTTCTGCTAGGTAAACTCTACCCATCCCGCCTTTACCAATTAAATCTCTAATTAAATAGCGATTATTTAATAATTGTCCAATGTAATTGTCTAATTCTACTTTTTGCCCTACCATATTCTCAATTTTTTTTTCTGTCATAAAAATCAATTATGAAAAATATTGTTGGCAAAACACTTGAATAAATTGAGTCAATTATTATTTTGAAAAACTTTAAGCTTGTTAAATTAATTAAATGGTATAATTTTAACAACTGCTACCAGCAAAATTTATTACATTGAATGTGGTTCGCCTCTATGCAAAAGCTCTTACACATTATGTAACATATTTATTAAGGAATACGGTTGAGAAATTACACTGAAAGTCTAAATAGACTAGATAAATTTATCTGGTGGATTCAGTAAATACACAGTAATAACTAGAAAAAAGTAAATATAGCTATTGTATTTGATTTCTAAAAATTTACCATGTATAGATCCCTGGCTTAATTTAACAAGTCAGGGATGTAACTTTTAAAATTGCTTAGACTCTTTACCGTTCGCGATTTAGATTTGGCAGTAAACGACGTAACAATCTCATTAATGGTGTTTCTATCTTGATTTTAAAAGCTAAGATTTTGGTACGTTGTAGAGAGTTAAAATTGTTGTCGCTAACGAGAATTAACGAACGCTGTCCATCTGGTAACTTAGAACCGAGAGTTAAGCCTTCGATATTGTCTAGAGCTACATCTAGAGTTCTCAAATCTAACAATAGTTTTTTCTGTACTGGTTTAATAGCTTTAGAGTCAACTACTAAAAGACTATCAATATTATGAATATCATCGGCTCCATTTAATGAAACCTGAAATAGAGAAACAGCAAATCCTATACCAGTAAAAGACCGTTCTAAACTTAAGAAATTTCCTTGATTATCGAGAGCGAGTAAATCAGGTAATCCACTTGCAAATTTACCCGTAATATTCAAAAACGGTGCTACTGGTTCAGTTTGGTAAAGAAATTCTCGTTCTGGTTGGTTGCTGAGGAAGTTATATTGCAAAATCCGACAAGGAGTACCAATTTTCGGTTGAGCTGCTGAACCATCTTGAATTAAAGCATTTTCTGTAGCTGTAAATAGATATTTTTCATCGGGTGTAACGGTCAGGCTTTCAAAAGCTAAATTGTTGCGGATACCTTTTTGACCATTTTTATCTGGCAAAAATTTGTTGGGTATAGGAAGTGCTGCAATTTCTTTACCAGAAGATAATGAAAATTCTTTAATAAAAGGATTAATTAATTTACCGACATCGCCTTCAGATGAAATAAATACAGTGTCTTTATTCATGAAAGCAATGCCTTCTGTATCAGTTTCACCACGAGTAAACTTTTCACCATTTTGCTTTAATAAGGTAGTAGCATTAACAACAGCAACTCCACCTTTTTTTAATAAACCCTTGCTTAAATCGATTTTCAAAGTGTAGAAACGAGCATTACCTTTTTGCCCGCGGTCATCGGAAATAGCATAATAAAGGTTATTTTTTGCATTATATGTAATTCCTGATAAACCTCCAACTTCAGTTTTTTGGAAGGTTAAATTTTTAGGTAAAGTAACTTCTCCAATAAATTTGATGCTACTTATTTCAAAAGCATTGGATGGTAAATTTGTCAAGAATAGGCTAGTAATTAAAATTGGAATGAAAAAGTAAATCAGCCTGGGAAATCGGAAGATTTTTTTAATTAACTGCATAGAAAGCTATTGTTTAATTCAAAAAGGTACTGGCAATTAGGGGTGAGTGGCTGGGTAATCAGCTGCAAAATTAAATTTGTGGCTATTAACCACAGACAAATTTTGGCATAATTTACCAGTATTTAGTACTTTGTAATTTTGGCTTTTAGGAAGTCACGATTAGGGGTGAAGAGTAGAAATTTATAAATTACCTAAATAATATCTGCGAATTAGTATTAGGAATTCTTCTCTCACTGCTCAGTACCTACTTAGAATTCATTAAGCAAGCTGCCAACTGTATTCATCTTGGAAAAACTGAACCAGCCAGTCTTTAACTATGCAGGTCGCACGGCAATCATCTTCATTGTAACTTTGGATACTTGCTAGCAATGTCCGATCGCCTGTCTTCAACCATTCTTCATACCAGTAAATGCACTTAGCACCGCTAGCTTCTTTATTACGCCACTCAAATCCTAACCAACGAGCGATCGCTTTGAGGGCATAGCTTTCCACAGGCAATGCTACACTTTGGGTTAATAGTTCGTAGATATCGACAAATCTATTCAGTATGGGACGCACGGAGGAGTGCGGAGTATTGTAAAGCTTTGCTAGTCGTTTGACTGTATCAAATTCATACGCGCAAAAATGATAAATTGGCGCTTGGGGATATTGGCAAACTAAGTTTAAAAATTGCTGCCAAACTAATTCTTCGTCTTCTGGTTTTTCTGCTAAAAAAGAATAAAACTTTTCTGTGTTGGTAAGCCTATCTACCACCAAAACTCCCAAAAGATAATCTAAATCCAAGTCTGGTTGTGCCTCAATATCAAAATAAAGCTCTATAGGTGCTGTAAATGTAATGTTTTCCTTTGAAAGCGGATACGGTAATATTAAAGGTCGTTTTTCAAGTACAGATTGAGCCTGCACTACTAGTTTTGCTGCCACTTCGCTGTCGAAACCAACTAGGTTCTCGAGAATGCTAGGACTAGTGTTGGCGAGAGATTCCAGTGTTGCGATGTCTAAGGTTTGGAGTTGAGTGTAGCGAATGGGTGTTACGCCTGGTAACAGCGAAAGATGTTGCTGACTTTGAGCGATGGCATAACATTGACTATACCAATGGCAAAGATTACATTTTTGCCGAGAAATAAACATTTCTGGCGGATTTGGTAACTCTAAAACTTGAATAAATTCCACCAGAATTTGTTGCATCTGTGGCGTCCATTTCAACAAATCCACTACATAACTAGTATTTTTAGCCCGTAAAATCAGCAAAGCACTCTCGGGTACAATTTCTTGGACTGTTGCCAACACTTGGGCATGAAACGCAGCCACAACTTGATATTCTTGTTTAGGACGCTTACCGAGTTCAATACTAGCCGGGATATACATCCAATCTCCAAAGCGAGATTGTCCTGGCTGTTTAATAAGTAAATCTGGACGACTCAGTAAGGTGTATCCTTCAGAATAAGTTGCTAACAACATTCCTTTATAGATGTACTCAACTCCTTGTTGCATTAATTCTAAAGTTGCTTTTTCTCCCGCTTTCCAGTTTCCAGATGGATAATCTGGTTGATGATAAGTCAGCTGTGCCAAATTACTCAGTTGATGAGCGATTTTGTCTTGTTGTAGTTTCCCCAGCAGCTCGTTAGGAGCATCGCGCTGACCTCTATCACCGTGGATATCTAAAAAAGGTCGGCGTTTACAGCGTTGATATTGCAGTAGGAGTTCAGCATTAATTAGCATTTCTTTAAGTTAACAACAATTAGCATTTTCTGGCACTAACTCAAACAATTAGTAATGGAATGGGAGGTTGAGACACGGGGAATAACGAAGGCAGGGGGCAGGAGGCAGAAGGCCGTTTTTGTAACGAGGATTTATACCCCATTACAAAAACTTTTCACCTTTAAAGGCGAGGTTTAAACCCGATTGTTTCGATAACTAATGACCAATGAACGCCACTTGCTTCAACAGGGGGGGAACCTCCGCAACGCAGTGGCTCCTAATGACTAACCCAAAATCCAAAATCCAATATTTAGTATGACCACTAGTGCTGTTACACAAAATAGGTTGCATCGCCATCGAGAGCAATTTCCCGCTTTAGCAAATAAGACTTATTTTAATTATGGAGGACAAGGGCCGATGCCTCTTGGGGCGATGGATGCGATCGCTCAAACCGAAGCCCACATTCAGCATCTAGGCCCCTTTGGTAGTGAGGTCTATCGCTGGCTAAAACCAGAATTACAAGCTGCAAGAGAAGCGATCGCCTCCGAGTTCCAGATACCAACTGATACAATAACCCTGACTCAGAATGTGACTGTTGGCTGTAATATCGCTATCTGGGGTCTCGAATGGCGTCCTGGCGACCACATATTACTTTCTGATTGCGAACACCCAGGCGTGATTGCTACAACCCAAGAAATCAGCAGACGATTTTCTGTAGAAGTGACTATCTGTCCTCTAAAAGCGACTTTAAATGAAGGTGACCCTGTAAAACTCATTACCCAATATTTACGCCCTAATACCCGCCTAGTAATATTGAGTCATGTTTTCTGGAATACAGGTCAAGTTTTACCTTTAGATAAAATTGCTGAAGTATGCAGAAATAATCATTCTGCACTATTAATAGATGCTGCTCAATCTGCTGGTTTGTTGCCTTTAAACTTGACTGAATTGGGAGTAGATTTTTATGCTTTCACCGGTCACAAATGGTTATGCGGCCCTGCTGGCGCAGGCGGTTTGTACGTCAGACCAGAAGCACGAGAAAGCCTCAGACCTACGTTTATTGGTTTGAATGGCGTTGTTGTAGATAGTCAATCTCAACCTGTGGGTTGGCTTCCAGATGGGCGAAGATATGAAGTGTCTACAATAGCTTACCCTTTGTATGTCGGTTTACGGGAGGCGATCGCCGTTCATCAGCAATGGGGAACTCCACAAGAACGTTACGAACAAATTTGTCACAACAGTGAATACCTCTGGCAAAAGTTAACGGCTTTAGCTGATGTTCAATGTCTGTGGACTTCCCCGCCAGAAAGCGGTATAGTCTCTTTTCAACTGACAAATAATCAGCCAGAAGCTCATGTCAAATTAGTGCAGTTTTTAGACTCACAAAAAATATTAACTCGCACAATTGCCAACCCTAGCTGTATCCGCGCTACTGTCCATTACTTTACTTTAGAATCGGAAATTAACCAATTAATTGAGGCAGTTCAAACTTTTTGTAAAACTAGCTAAAAGTTAATAGTTTTCGATTATTAGGAGTTATAACTCTAATTTTAACTCCTAATAACTAAGCGCAAAGTCTGAGCGGAGGTTTCCTCCGATGCCTGCGGCAACGCCAAGGGCGAACGGAACTTTGTAAGAGAAGACCAATAACTAATGACTAATGACTAACTCTAAAATGGAACGCCCAATTTTATATTTAGCCATCACTAATCACGGATTTGGTCATGCTACCCGCATGGCTTCTGTGGCTGCGACAATTCAAAAATTCTGTCCAGAAGTCCTGCTGATTATGGTGACTACTGCACCACGCTGGTTGTTAGAGTGCTACATAGAAGGTGATTTTATCTATCGTCCCCGTGCATTTGATTTGGGTGTGGTGCAAGCTGATAGTTTAGCAATGGATAAAGCAGCGACTTTAGAAAAGTTGCTGGAGATTAAAAAACAGCAAAATTCGTTAATTGCCTCAGAAGTTAATTTTATCCGTCAAAATCGCGTCAATCTCATCTTGGGAGATATCCCATTTCTTGCTTCTGGGTTTGCTAATGCTGCAAATATTCCCTGCTGGATGATTAGTAACTTTGGCTGGGACTTGGTATATCGAGATTGGGGAGGTGAATTTATAGCAGTTGCAGACTGGATTAGCGATTGGTATTCAAAGTGCGATCGCCTGTTTCGTCTTCCTTTCCACGAAAGGATGCAGGCTTTTAACAATATCACAGATATAGGCTTAACAGGCAGTTCTCCACGTTACTCACTTGATGATTTACGCTCTGTTTGGGGAATCACTGCACCAGTTGAAAAAACAATTTTATTGACTTTTGGAGGTTTGGGTTTACAGCAAATTCCCTATAATAACCTACAAGAATTTTTAGACTGGCAATTTATTACGTTCGATCGCTCTGCCCCTGATTTACCAAATGTAATTAAAATTAATGACCGTAAATATCGCCCTGTAGATTTTATGCCTATTTGTGGGCGAGTAGTTTCTAAACCTGGTTATAGTACTTTTGCTGAAACTACAAAATTGGAAGTACCGATTGTTACTATTCCTCGAGAAGATTTTGCTGAAGCAAGTTATCTATTAGAAGGTGTAATTAATTACAATAAACATCAAATTGTCACCCCAACCGAGTTTTTTGAAGGAAATTGGAATTTTCTTTTTGAGTTACCCCAAGCACCAAAACAATCTCAACCTATTTCTAAAGATGGTAATGAAGCGATCGCTCAGGCTGTAATTAATTATTTACAATCCAAGTAAAATTCATAATGGTAATGAAAATCTAACAATAAACAAAGAAATTTTGCAGATGTTAGTTGAGTTCAGCCAGACTTATAATAAGAACTAGCAACAAGTAGATGATATTTCTCTAGTGTTGAAATATCCTACTGTTACTAGCTTTTACTGTTATCAATATTACAGTTAAAAATGACTCACTACCAAAAGTTATTAAGAGTTACTACTGCTGGCAAATCTTTTTACAATATTACTAATAAAATTGAGGCGATCGTTGCAGAGTCGGGTGTGGAAACTGGCCTTTGTACTTTATTTTTACGCCACACTTCAGCTAGTTTAGTCATCCAAGAAAATGCCGATCCCGATGTTCTTGTGGATCTAGCTAATTTTATGGCAAAACTCGTACCAGAATCAGCTAAATACATTCACGACGCTGAAGGCACTGATGATATGCCGGCACATATCCGTACAGCACTTACGCACACATCCGAACATATCCCCATTAATCGCGGTCATCTAGTACTGGGAACTTGGCAAGGAATTTATATTTGGGAACACCGCCAGCGCAGTCATTCAAGGGAATTAGTTGTCCATATTTCTGGTTAGTAATTTCTCAAATTTAATTTGTTTAAGCTCTAGCTTTATAGAGTTTAAATACTCTGTTCTTAGGGCCTACGCTTTAGGTAAAATATTGTAAACTTCGTTGGTGTCATCTCTTATTGACGAAAAATCTGCATCGGGAGTAAATCATATATATGCTGATAAAAAAGCTGTGTATCAGTTTGTAAATCAAAAATAAAGTTTGTTTATATTTCTTTAATATTTGAGTTTTTTTAATATAAACTAATATTTAGTGTTATCTGGCTGGGCTTTTTCAATTACTATGAAGCAAGAATTAATGCCAACTCATAATTTCCAACTGATTGATGAAATATTTGCCCAGCACTCTGTTAATCTTTTATCACTGAATCCACAACAAAAAATTATTACCAGTTTTACACAATTAGGAAATTTGATTGCCGAACAAAACACCGACATCGAAATCATTACAACTCTTCAGGAAACTTTAGAATCTATAGTTGATGCTCAGTTAGAAAATTTCCCAAAAAATATTTTTTGGGATTTTGATTTCTTGGTAAGTAGTATGCTGAGACAGGCTTTAGTCGCAGATGAAGGTGCTATTTCTTATCTAAAAATTTTTGGTGAAAAGATGGTTAGGCTAACGGAGATGTTTGGAATTAATACAGAAATACGTTTCCGTTACGTTCACGATTTTATGTATGGATTTGATTGGGCAAGGTGGGTACAAAAAGACCCAGAAAATCGTGGCAGTGTAGAGCCTTTTAGCTTAATGTTTTTTGATTACTTACTAGCTAAAGGTAAGGAAATTACACAACGTATTCGTCAGGGTCAAACAACTTGTTATAAACTATGCGATACAGGTTACCGCAACCCCTTCACTTTTTCTCGCGAACCAGAAGATGAATATCGTCTGTTAACCTATCTTGCTCGGGAACAACTGATTCCAGTACCAGTGTGGAATTGGAATGCTAGCCCTGTATGGAATAAACCTTTTCAAGAAATGCGTCAGCAAATGGCGTTAAAATTAGATATTCAACCACAGAAACACTGAGCAGTAATTAGACAAGAATAGAGAATAGAGAATTTAGAATTCAGTAATACTCGAAGTGGAGTATTTAGACTAGCTAATAATTGCAGACCGTAAAATTTTAAATTAGGCGCGAGTGTTTCACTGTTTATTCATTCACTGAGAGCTAAAAATTCAATTTGTGAATTCTGACTCTTGAATTCTTTCTAGTTAAAAATTAATTATGAAAATTGCTGATTTAATTAATTGGTTTGAAGCATGGGCAAATCCTGCTTGGTCTGAAAGCTGGGATAATTGTGGTTGGCAAATTGAGCCAGGAGTGTTGCAGGAAAAAGCGCGAGTATTGGTGTGTTTGACACCAACTTTAGCAGTAATGCAGGAAGCGATCGCCTTAAATGCTAATCTAATTTTTGCCCATCATCCGCTAATTTTTACCCCTCCCAAGTCCTTACGCACTGGTGAAGCGATCGCAGAAATGATACGCTTATCCTTTACCCATAATATTGGTATCTACAGCGCTCACACCAATTTTGACCAAGTAGAGGATGGTACTGCTGATGTCTTGGCTCAAATTTTACAACTCAAACAAGTTACTTCCATAGTACCCACACAGCCAGGATTAGGATACGGTCGTGTTGGTTTGCTAGAGCCATCGATGACGCTACATGAATTACTTGCGGTAATTCAAACCCGACTTGCTTCCCCAAATTTAATTTTTTCCCCAACAGCAGATCTACAGCAAACTATTTCACGCGTTGCAGTTTTGGGTGGTTCGGGAGCGAGTTTTATCTCAGCAGTAACTAAAACTGGCGCCCAAGCTTACCTGACTTCTGACTGCAAATTTCATCAGTTTCAAGAAAGCCGCGACCGCAATCTCATTTTAATTGACGCTGGACATTATGCTACAGAACGTCCTGCTTGCGATCGCTTGGTGCAAAAATTCCAGTCCTTAAACTTAGACTGGGTGCAACTGAGTCAAAAAGATGAGGATTTCCGCCAGTTTTTTGCTTGATTGCAGAGCTTATAAGTATTATTTTGAGTGCTTGCCTAAAAGTTTTATTATTTTTTAAGATTCTTAGAAGATAGATATATAAATATTAATACTTATATATTTGTAATTATTTATTCACGTATTTTAATTAACCAATCCCTAAAAGCTTATATATTCAATAATATTTGTGATACAAATCACAAATATAGTGTAATGATAATCACATATTATTAATGTTCTATATCAATCAGCAGTAGAGGGAAATGTTCCACACTAGACGTAATAAATTGCTTACTCTGCCTTAATCAAGATGATTCGCACAATTGTTGAATCTGCTTTTCAAACTGGATATCTTAGTGTTGAATCTGAAGGCTTACTGCATCAAATGCTGGCTACTAAGTGCTACCAGTCAGAAGATTTGTCAGCCCTTGCAGCCTTATATGATGCAGTCCGCACAGGTCAAATTAAACGAGAAGCAACATCTTCCAATGTGCTAATGGAACTACCCTTACCTTATAAATCTTATTGATACTTCTATTAGAGACACGAGACATGAGGGGAATAAGGGGGATAAAGAGACTAGGAGACAAGGTGAAACCAAGCAACTCTCCGCCTCCCCGCGTCCTGCTTTCATATCCCATGCTTCCTTTATTTTCCCATCGCCCTGAGCCTCGTATTCAAGGAAAAACTTGAAAAACTCAAAACTCTTTGGCTATTGTTATTGAAAATCATCAAGGTCAGCAAGAGAATGAGTTAAGATCAAATACACAGGGGTAAAAGTAAAGCCAAGTCCCCGGACTTCGCAGTAATGCCAATGATTACAAGTAGGCAAATTAAACAACCGCAATCAACGCTTGTTTTGCAGTATTTTTTATTACATAATGGTAGAAACAACTCACCAGCAAATATTAACCTTGTAAGGAGAAATCCCGACTTGTTTGACTTCTTATGAAGTAAGCATTTCTTAAAATCAGCTCGAAAGAGATTGAGTTCATTAGTACAGCAACCATTGGTTGATGACCCAAAATCTCCCTAGATTTTGATAACTACAAGCAAATCTTGAGATTCAGTCATGAGGCGTACTTGTTCTCAACCGTGGAATTCACCTCTTTAGGGTGTAATGTAATTGGGTAAAACCCAGATTTCGACAGGTTTAACTACGTTGTTTAAAAAGGCAGAAGCAGTACATGCTACACCGCAAGATTTATCAACTGTGTTGCGACGGGCGGGAGGTATGTGTTTTCTTGCGGGACCAGCAACGCTGGATTGAACGCGCCCGCATCATAGACATAGAGGGAGATTTAGTAACCCTACGCTATGAAACAGAAGAAGAAGACGAAATTTGTTCTTGGGAAGAAATGGTTCGCCTCGAGAGCATCGGTGCTGTAACGCAAAAATTGGCTTCAGTGCCACGCGGCAATGTCGAACCTCTCCTGACAGAGGATTGTCCCGAAGCCGAACGCATCCGCAATCGTTACACTGACTCAAATCCGGAATAAAGAGTCATTGGTCATTAGTCATCGATCGTTAGTCATTTCTCAATGATTACGGAGAAATGGCAAATAATCAAAAACTGATGACTATTGACCCTCACTTAACCTTTCAAAAGCAGGACAGTAACCTTCTAAGGTGACTTTAAAATTGTACAATGGGGAAGCTGGGTTCCAACACCGCTGCCCCCTTTGATGTCGGCAAGTACCGCAACACTCTAGATCTGTCCAAGTATAGCGATCGCTATTTTGATTGAGCAATTCTCGTTGAGACAATCCTCTTAATACGAGTTCTTCCCCCTGCCAACGCGCCTCGACTAAACCAGTATCAGCAAACTGTTGCCAACGAGGATCGGCTGTGATTGCATCGGGTAAGGTGATTGTAACTACTGTTCCTAACTCCGTTAGCTCACCTTCGTAATTAGTTTCTGGTGCTGCGGGTTGCAAAAATGTATCGCCAATGGGCAATTCCACCAAAGTCCGAGCTGCTGGAGAGTGTATATGATAGCGGTTTTGCAATTCCTCTAAGCTCGTGAGGTCGGCTAAGTAGGCAGGAGAACCGTGGACAAAAATTACGTGCTGCGGTCGCAAATTATGAATTAGCTGGGTAGTACCAGGCCCATCACTGTGTTGAGCTAGGAGATAGCTTTCCACAGTGGTGGGAGCTAAATATTTTTTGTTAACTTTTATATCAATTTTTTCCGGGAGCAAGATTAGCCAAGGGCCGGTATCTGGTTGACAATATTGGCGCAAATCAGTTATCGAGTCAGTCAGGACAATACAGGGCGACTTGCCAACAGTGGCGCGTTGTTCTGGTTGCAGACGACGCACCCGCGGACGCACCCGTTCGTCCCAAAATAAAGGTTGATGGCGGGCAAAGTTCTGTACTGATGACGGGAGGTGGGGTAGGAGTTCTAGGTAAGCGTCGCAACCAGTGGCCACGGCACCGTCTACCCAAATATCTAAATCTCGTCCAGTGAAGTGGTGATGAGAACGCAAGAGCATTAACAGTTCTTGACCAAGCCCTAAAGCAGGGGTAGGGAGGATTACAGACCAATGCTCAGCGATCGCGCGATTAATTCGCTCTGCCAATTGATTTTCTTGGTTGCGGCGGTGGGGATGGCGGGATGTGCCATAAGTGCCTTCAACGATCAGCACATCTAAATCTATACCCCGTAGTTCCTCTAAACGCAAACCTTCTACCAGCCGGGAGTTCGATAAGAAAAAATCCCCCGTATACAGTAGTTTGTAACTACGATGTTGGGTGGTGTAAGTAAGGAGAATTGCCACTGCTCCTGGTAGATGGCCTGCGGGAAATAATTCTGCCACCAGACCGTCTTGGAATTCTACTGGCGATCGCAACGGCAAAGCATGACAAAATTGGGAAATTTTCTCTCTTTCTTGGTTTAGCCAATTCAGTGGCAGTAACTTACTGGTTACTTCGCTACCATAAATAGGCAACTTGGGAAAAGCTTGATGTAGCGCCAGCAAGCCTCTAGAGTGATCTGGGTGGGCGTGACTAATTAAAACTAAATCAGCTGGTACCGAACTACTTCCACGTACCGGGTTGTTAAGCCCTCTTGCCAGTGATGAGATATCGTCTAAACCACAGTCCAACAAAATACGGTGTGGCCCCATTTTCACCAATAAACACACACCCTCATCGTAATGCTGGACACTATAGGGGAAACATTCTAATTCACTACCCATTTCTCCAGCATCTACGCGAGAGGATGCTGATAGATTATCCCTCATGCTCTCCTCCCCTCAAACCTCATCGTCATGGACATATCCCAAAAGCCAAAAATTACAAAAATTTTGGTTTTGTGACTTAGGGGTAAGTTTTATTATCCGCCCCTACACCCTGAGAATACGGATTTTTGATTGGGGAGGACGCCTCCACCGAACCCGCACTAGTTCGGAAAAGTTGAATAACGAGAGAGCCATCAAACTAGGAGCTAAAGGAGTTTTGTGTCTGGCCTGTTTTTTGTGTGAAAGTTACGAGCGCTGTTAGCCAACTTACCCTGTTAAAAGTTGTCCCAGCGCCTACAGACTCATCTCAATGTGCGGAACCATTGCCGTGGTAGTTATCTGAATCATAGAATCCATTTTTCGTGCCAAAGAATAAACACGAAATTGTAAAAATAACTGTTAAGCCAGCTAGAATCAGCTTTACATCCATTTGTTTGCCGCCCCTTATTCAAGACTTTCCTATATTAATTTAGTGCTTCCACAATCTTATGGAATCACTAGAAAATCTTTACTATGGTTATATGGATTGGGCAATAGGTAAAATTACCGCAATCAGTTCAGATTGTAGAACTTTTCGGTCAACCTGTCCATCCATTGAAAGGTAAACTTATAGTCCGTAAAAATCCTCATCTAGAATCTGCTCAATGGAAAAAGGGCAAACCGTAGGATACTCACTTTCCTGTGGTATGCGAACTCCAAATTTCGCCAGCTTACCTTCCTTAATTGCTAGCTTGCGGGCATCTGGGTAGGCTTTTTCCAGTGCCTCTACTAAAAAACTTTTTAGAGAAGGAGTATCTGCTAAATTATTGAGAACTCGCTGCCGATGTTCAAGGATTGAACTATACCAACTGCCTTTCATACTATCAAGGACATCGTGCTGAACCCCTTAACTTGAGTAAATGCGCCAACAAGATTGTCAAATTGCTTTTGAGGGCATTTTTCTCTGCCTTACTCAAATCAATTAGCTCCTCAACCAAATGCTCGATATCTAACGCCTCAAATTCACGATTCTGTAGCTGTTGAATAGTTTGCTCAATCCATAATTGCAAATCGCGATCGTACAGAGTGTCAGACATTCCTCAGATCGACTCCTAGTTATTCAAAATTTGGCCTAGCTTCAAAACTTTACATCCTCTAGTTTACAGTTCCTTACACGATTACAAATATGTGCGTTGCGGGTGTTGACTCTTGAGTTAGGAATTATTCTCCTTGTCCCCTCATCTTTCCATGTCGTCCCTGCCTGATTCAAGAAATCGGTGGTTTCTTACCAAATCCATAGCGCAGTGTATTCAGAATCCAATTTTGGAAGTTGTCAATGTAGCTAAATATCACTGGTACTACTACGAGTGTCAACAAGGTGGAAGTTGTAAAACCGCCCATAATAGCAATTCCCATTGGTTGACGGACTTCAGAACCCGCACCAATTCCCAATGCTAGGGGCAGAGTACCTGCGATGGTTGCTAGAGAAGTCATTATAATGGGGCGCAGACGTGATACGCCTGCTTCTACTAGCGCTTGACGTTGGTTTTTGCCTTCTTGCATGTTGATGATGGTGTAGTCTACTAACAGAATTGAGTTTTTGGTGACAATTCCTAATAGCAATACGACACCAATCAGAGCATATAGTCCTAAGGGTTTTTGGGCAACCATCAACGCTAGCAATACACCGCCTAAACAAAAAGGCAAAGCTGCCATAATTGATAATGGATGTAAGAAGTTGTTATACAGCAACACCAGAATTGCATAGATAGACATGATTGCCAGCCCTAGTGCGCTGCCAAAGCGCCCGAAAATGTCCCGCATGATTTTGGCACTGCCTGAAGGTTGCTGTGCTACTTCTGGCGGTAAGTTTTGCATGGCGGGCAGTTTGTCGATCGCTTCTACTGCTTGTCCTAAAGAAATACCTTGTAGATTCGCTTCTACAGCAACTTGACGGGCGCGATCGTAGCGGTTGATGGTAGCAGGGCCGCTACCAAAGCGAATATCTGCCACTGCGATGAGGGGAACTAATTTGCCATTTTGAGTCGGGACTTGGAGGTTTTCGATCGTGTTAATGTCAGTCCTAGCTTCAGGGTCGATTTGCACGCGAATCGGAATTTGCCGATCGCTCAAATTAAATTTTGCTAAATTGGCATCGTTGTCGCCAATGGTAGCCAGGGAAGCAGTCCGAGCGATCGCTTGTACTGTTACCCCTAAATCTGCCGCCCGCTGTGGGTTAGGAATTACTAAAATCTCTGGTTTCACCAAACTCGCACTTGAAGAGACTTCCACCAATCCAGGTATGGTTCGCATCTGCTTTTCTAGGGCATCAGCAGTTTGAATTAATGCTTGGGGATTTTCACTTCTGAGGACAATTGATAAAGCCTTGCGACTGTCACCTGGCGATTGACTTTGAAAGCTAATTCTTGCTCCTGGTATTTGCGAAAATTTAGGGCGTACTTCTTCCTCAAACTGTTTTTGGGAAATATCCCGTTCTTCTCGGGGTTTGAGATTAATGGTCAAAGTTGCAGAATTGATTTCTTGGGCTGCTAGTACGCCTTCAACTATTGGGTTTTGACGGATGAGATCGGTAGCTTGCGTCACTACTTTGTTAACATCTGCCAAAGTTGAACCAGGAGCTAGTTCTACAGTGACAATGGAAATTCCGAAGTCACCGTCATCGACAAAACCCTTGGGAATCAAAGGAATTAGCATCGCACTGGCAAGGAAAAAAGCTAAGGCGATCGCCATTGTTGTCAATCTATGGCGTAACGCCCACTGGAGCAGCAATCTATAAGGTTGAAAGCCGCGGCCATTTGTGGCTTTTTTGCTGCGATTATTACTACCAGGAAGTGTGAATTTGAAATTCCCAAATTTTATTACTCCTCTACGCTGGTGTCCCTGTGTGCTGTCGCTTGTCTCTTTGTCTTGTAAAAGATATGCCCCCATCATGGGCGTAATCATCCGCGCTACAAGGGTCGAGAAAATTGTAGAAACGGCAACGGTAACACCAAATGGTTGAAAAAATTGCCCTGGAATTCCGCCCATAAAAGCAACGGGCAAAAACACAGCAATAATCGTCGCCGAACTTGCCATTACTGCCAATCCCACTTCATCAGAAGAGTCAAAAGCAGCTTCCCAAGCTGATTTACCCATAGCCATGTGCCGTTCCATGTTTTCAATTTCGACGACGGCATCATCAACTAAATTGCCTACTGCCAGCGCTAATGCCAACAAAGTCATGTTGTTGAGGGTATAACCAAGAGCCTGCTGTACTGCAAAGGTGGGAATCATCGATAAAGGCAAAGCCACAGCAGTAATCAATGTTGCTCGCCAGTCACGTAAAAATACTAAAATAACAATGACAGCTAGCACCGAAGCTTGAATTAATTCATCAATGGTGCTTTGGTATGATTGGCGAACAATATTGGCTCTAGTAAAAATTAAATCCAGCTTCACATCTGGAGGGAGTGTTTTTTGCAGTTGTTGGACTGCTGCTTTTACTCCTTGTTCCACAC
Source organism: Nostoc sp. DedSLP01 (assembly GCA_034530875.2). Taxonomy (GTDB): domain Bacteria; phylum Cyanobacteriota; class Cyanobacteriia; order Cyanobacteriales; family Nostocaceae; genus Nostoc. The sequence goes on along the minus strand of JAVRCJ020000005.1, from coordinate 92,973 downwards.
TCACTAGGACACTGCCAGTACTACGCAAGACCTGGAAAGCTACTACTGGTTGATTATTTAAATAGGCAGCTTGGCGCACATCGCCAAATTTGTCTTCTACAGTTCCTAAGCTGGATAAGGGTACAGAACCACCTGCTGGTAAGACGATTTCGTAAGTTTTCAAATTCTCGACATTGGCGGCACTTCCAAGGGTGCGAATACTTTGTTCGCTACCGCCGACTTCAGCACGTCCGCCAGGTAAATTAATATTCCAAGCCCGGATTTGGTCGTTTACCTGGGTGGCAGTGATACCTAGAGATTCTAAGCGGTCTGGATAGAGGTTAACGCGAATTTCTCTGTCAACTCCTCCGATACGCTGAATTTGTGCTACACCAGGAACTCCCAATAAGGCACGGCTAATGGTTTGGTCTACGAGGTTGCTTAATTCTTCTACGGAACGTTGGTCGGATTTAACGGCGTAGGTAATGATGGGGCCGCCAGAAAAATCTAAGCGTTCCACAACTGGGTCGTTGATGTCTTGGGGCAAGTCTTGGCGAATTTGAGCGATCGCATTGCGGACATCATTGGTGGCGCGATCGGTATCTGTACCAAGAACAAAATTGATTGTAGTTTGAGAATTCCCATCGCTGACCTTGGAAATCATACTATCGATATTGCCCAAGCCAGCAACAGCATCTTCAATTTTTTTCGTCACTTGGGATTCCAGTTCCGTCGGCCCTGCACCCGGTTGAGTCACTTTTACCGAAACTGTTGGTATATCAATATTTGGATTCGTATCAATCCCCAAAGACGTGAAGGATAACCAACCCAATATTGTCAAAATTAAAAATAGAACTATCGTGGGAACAGGTTTTTTAATCGACCAAGCAGAGATATTAAAAGACATCAGAAATTTAGATTTTAGATTTTTGGATTAGTCATTAGTCATTAGTCATTAGTCATTAGTCATTAGTCATTAGTCATTAGTCATTGGTTATTTCTTCCTCATCTCCAATGCCCAATGTTCAATCCCCCATACCTAAATCTTTTTTACTTTGCAACTCGTACTTTGTCGCCATCTTTGAGATAAGCTGCACCGTCAACGATGACGCGATCGCCTAACTGCAACCCATTCTTAATTTCCACTTTGTCACCATTAACGGGATCTCCTAACTCTACTTTCTGGCTACGGACTGTATCTTCACCCGATAAGGTGAATACAATTACGCTGGAATCTGGTTGAGACTGTACTGCTTTTTGCGGTACTACCATTGTCATGTCTGAGTTAGTGGTAATTGCAGCACGGGCAAACATTCCTGGTTTGAGTGAAGTTGTTGGTGGCAAATCAATTTTGACTATAGCCTCGCGTCTTAGATCGTTTATTAGTGGTTGTATTTCCCTGACTCGTCCTTGCGATCGCACTCGCGGTTCGATATCAGAAGTAATTTGCACAGATGTAGCGATTTTTACCTGTTTTAGTTGAGTCTCAGGCACTTTCGCCTGGAGTTCTAGTTTCTCATCCTGGATAATTGAAAATAGCTTTTGCGTGCCACCAATCACAGTCCCGACTTGGGTTTGTGGCGGTACTCCAGTGACATCACCGACCCTGGCAAGTTTCTCGGCGATGACTCCAGAAACCGGCGCACGCACTAGAGTTTGTGCTAGCTGAGTTTGCAGTTGTTGCATCCTAGCAACACTACTGTTAACATCAGCTTTGGCTTTCTTGATGGCGGCTTGGGCATTGGTAATGTTTGACTGGGCGCTTCTAACAGTGGCTTGGGCGCTACGGACATTTTCTTGACTGAGATTCACAACTTCTATGGCAGTTTTCACAGCATAAGAACGAGTGTCAAGTTCTTGCCTGCTAATCGTTCCAGAGTCGGCGAGTTTTTGATATCGCTGATAATTCTTGGCTGCTTCCTCTAATCTCGCCTTAGCTTGAGCTAAATCTGCTTTTTTTTGCTGGACTATTGCCTGATTTGCTATCAAGTCTGCTTGTCTTGATGCCAAATCTGCTTGTCTGGAATTGACATCTGCTTGTTTTGAGTCGACATCTGCCTTGGCTTGGGTAATTTGGTTTTGCAGTACGGAATCATCTAATATCGCTAAAACTTGACCTTTTTTGACTAAAGCTCCTTCTGTAATATCTTGAGGGATGCTTTTAATTTGTAGACCGTTGACCTGAGGTAGTATCGGAATTAAATCGCGGGGAGCTACAGTACCAGTGGTTTTCAGAGTACGGAGAATACGGGCATTTTCTACTGTGGCGAAAGTGACCGTCATTGCTGGGTTGATTTTTTTATCTCCAACTGCGCTTTGTTGACGAGATGACAGACCGCTGAGTATAGCCATACCGCCAAAAGCGATCGCTATTCCTAAACCAGTACCCAATAATAACGGTTTCAACCATGTTCTGGTCTGTTTTCGATTCAATTTGTCTCCAAAGTTTGTATCTTCAGACCTGAAACATTCTTGCACATCAACTTCTGAAACACCTTCATCGCTCACAGTGCCACCTCAACTTTCTGTGTATGTTTACCAGTATTAATATTTTTTTAAGAAAAGTTGAAATTTATTTACTTTATATCAAAAATGACGCATTTTAGGGTAAATATTTTTTGCAATTTATAGTATATGACATGACAAAATAATACGCATTATCCAGAATAATTACTGGCATAGATATTAAAATAATAAGTAATTTAAGATACAGAATTTATAGTATCTTCTCTAAAAACTCTAGTACTCTAACAAGACAGCTTTGCAAAGAAAGTTGAATATTTTACCCGTCTGCATATCTAGCTCTATGCATATCACCTCTAAACCTTCCATTTTTACTTGGTTGAGAAGTATGTCACAGCGTAGATGTATTTAGATCGCTGTCGATCGCAAGTTATAAGTGAAAAAATTATAGATAAATCTATATCAGCTTTATCTAACTAAAATCAAAAGCGTTAATGTACTTTAGTATACAGTTTTTGATTGTTACACGTAATTTATCATCTTTTTCACAGGTTTGTATATGCACAAAGGCACACCTTATCCTGAAATACAAGATAGGTCAAGGTAGCATATACATCTATACCTGAGTTACAAAAGAGCAAACTGCATTGTCTAAAATTCGACCAAGGGCATTAGGTATTGGGCATTTAAAAGAGGATGGGGAGTGGGCGTTTCAGGGTAGAAGGGAAAGGTTTGCTAAAACTTCCTTTGTGCCTCTGCGTCCCTCTGCTCCTCCATCCCTAATCCCTAACCCCGCTTATCAATCAATAAAATCACTCAGATACCAGAGTAAACATATATGTTCAATGCCACTGAAATTTTAATTGATGCCTTTGTAAATCAGATTCGAGAAGGTTACCGTCGCACTTATGGCTGCTTCAAAAATGACTATCAAGACATTATCGCCTGGGCTGGTAACATGGCTCTGGAAAATATTGCCAATAGCGATGCCCTTTACCATAATGTCGAACATACTGTCTTAGTTGCCCTGGTAGGGCAGGAAATTTTGCGTGGCAAACATATTAGAGAAGGTGGTGTTTCCAGTGAAGATTGGCTACATTTCATCATCTCCTTAGTTAGCCATGATATTGGCTATGTTAAAGGAGTTTGCCGACAAGATAGAGAAACAGCAGGCTTGTATGCCACAGGTAAAAATGGCAGAATGATTTCTTTGGCTCCTGGGGCTTCTGATGCCAGTCTTACACCCTATCATGTCGATCGAGCAAAGCTATTTATTGACGAGCGTTTTGGCGGCCACAAGTTAATAGATGCCGATGCGATTAAAAGCAATATTGAATTAACTAGATTTCCGGTGCCAGCGGCAGAGGATCACCAAGATACAAAATGCTTTGCGGGGTTGGTACGTGCTGCTGATTTGATTGGGCAATTAAGCGACCCGCGTTACTTAAAGAAAATTAATTCTTTATTTTATGAATTTGAAGAAACTGGTATGAATAAAGTTTTGGGCTATAAAACTCCTGCCGATTTACGTAAGAATTACGCGAAGTTTTACTGGAATGGAGTATATCCCTATATCCAAGAAGGACTGCATTATCTGTCACTGACACAACAGGGAAAACAAATTCTAGCTAATCTCTACTCGAATGTGTTTGTTGTGGAACACGAAAGACAACAAGAAGAACAACAGCGGTATTTAGAGGAGTTAAGAGTTAAGAGTTAAAAGTGGAGAGTAATTAGGTACAGACAAGGGTTAACCATTGTCTGTACAGGAATGGGGAATATGGAGTGGGGAGTTAAGAATTATTAATCATAAATTATGAATTAAAATAAGAGCTTCATAACTCATAACTCCTAATTTATAACTTTTAACTACTATGGATTGGTGGCGACGACTGAAGAAAAATCCTTTGGCACGATTCGGGGCAATTTTGCTGTTAATTTTCTACATAGCAGTAATTGCAGCCGATTTTATTGCACCTTATGACCCTTATGCCTCACAGCCTAATGGTTCATTGCTGCCACCAACTAAGGTATATTGGGTTTCTCGATCGGGGCAGTTTATCGGGCCTCATGTTTATCCTACAATTCAGGGAGAGACAAATTTAGATACAGGCGATCGCGAATTAATTGTAGACTTCAAGAAACCCTCACCGTTGCGTCTATTTGTCTCTGGTGCAGAATACAAATTGTTGCAGCTAAGTTTGCCACTACCCCCCAAATGGGATGAAGTTACCATCTTTCCCGGTATTCCCTTGAATTGGCATTTCTTTGGCACAACAAACGGCGTAAAATTCAACCTTTTGGGTACTGATGACCAAGGCCGCGACCAACTTAGTCGCTTGTTGTATGGCGGTCGCATCAGTATGTTTATCGGCATTTTTGGCGTTGCTATTTCCTTTCCTCTCGGTTTGCTGATAGGTGGAATTTCTGGCTACTTCGGAGGTTGGACAGATAGCATCATCATGCGCTTAGCAGAAGTACTAATGACTTTTCCTAGCATTTATCTTTTGGTCACCTTGGGGGCAGTTTTGCCGCCTGGTTTAAGCAGTACCCAGCGATTTTTGTTGATTGTGGTGATTACTTCAGTTATTGGCTGGGCTGGTTTAGCGCGGGTAATTCGCGGACAAGTATTATCAATTAAAGAGCGAGAATTTGTGCAGGCTTCGCGGGCAATGGGCGGTAACCCGTTTTATATTATTGTCCGTCATGTTTTGCCGCAGACGGCTACTTATGTAATTATTTCTGCGACTCTGGCAGTTCCCAGCTTTATTGGCGCAGAAGCGATACTGAGTCTGATTGGTTTGGGCATTCAACAACCAGACCCTTCTTGGGGCAATATGCTTTCTCTGGCTAGTAATGCTTCAATTATGGTTTTGCAACCTTGGTTAATTTGGCCGCCGGCTATATTGATTATTTTGACAGTGCTAGCATTTAATTTACTTGGTGACGGCTTGCGAGATGCACTCGACCCGCGCAGTTTAAGAAGATAGGTTGTTAGGATAGCTTTTGCGATCGCAAAAATAGTAAATGCTGTCGCCGAAATAGTAAATGCGATCGCTGAAATAGTAAATGCTGTCGCCGAAATAGTAAATGCGATCGCCTAGATAGTCACAAAGACGCGATAAATCGCTGTCTCTTATCTTAACCGAACCGTATTGGTCTATTGTCCTCCTACCGTAAAACCCAGCGGCGAAACAGTTCTACCATAATCCGCCATTTTCCCTGAGTTTCCTCAACGACATCATGACGCTTCAAAGTATTCAACGCTTTTTCTAAATCAGCGTCATTCATCCCTGTAGACTGAGCTAAGGCATCCAGACTTAGCCCCTCTGGATGAGGTGCAAGTACTCGTACAATTGCCTGTTGACCCTCAGCACCCCGCGCCGCCTGACCCCAAACCCCATCAAAGTAGTAGCGTCCTCGCTGGAAAAACTCAGGGTCATTGATAACTGCTTCCACATCTTGTATTGTGAAAACTGGGTCACGAGGTCGCCCTTGCTCAAAAACAAAGTCATTGTAGCGGCGCACCAGCTGAAAACCCACGAGTTGCACTAAATATGGTTGACCATGTGTCAAAGCATAAATTTCATCTAAAGCTTCTGGGATGTAGTCGAGGGGGAAGTCTTCATTACCTGGGTTCGCCAGAATTTGGCGAGTAGCTGCACGTTCTTGAAAGCCAACATGAATAGGAATGACGCTGGCAAAGAAAGGTTGAAAATAATCTGCTGTCATTTCCTCCAAGGTGTGCAAACCAGCAAAGGCAAAGGCGATTTTAGAACTCATTTGCACCAACCCCCGCAGAAAACCCATAAAATCCATAGGGATTTTTTTGGCTTCTATTAAATCTTCAATCTTCTCGAACTCGTCTAAGGCGATGATTAACCCACCCTCTAGCTTTGCTTCCACCTGTTTTAAATAACGCTCAAAAGTCCGGTAGGGAAGATTTAATAAATCAGCATCAGCTGGCGGTGGAAGTTTTACAGTTTGAGAAATTTCATCACAAATTGCCATCAGCACCTCACCGACACCTTGGGGACTATCTCCCAAACGTAGCAAGTTGACGTATGCTAGCTGTATCTGTGAGCCTAGACGGTTAGCAACGTTAAGCAGAATAGAAGTTTTGCCCATACGCCTGTGACCGTAGAGAACTACAGACTGGAGTTGGTTACCCATCAGCCAGAGTTCTTCTAACTGTCTGATGATATCTTCTCGCCCAACAAAGAGATGACCTTGAACGGGGTCGCCTACAACATAAGGATTAACCACAGGTTTGGTGATGGAAATTTCTCCCACTTCACCAGCGATTTGTAAAAGGCTTTCTTTCCAAGTTTGAGCGATATCTATGATTAACCCTTGCTCTGCTTGCGGCAAGGTGTTGGCTTGATTTAGGATTTTTGTCAGTTCGCCTAATGCTCGATTGAGAGCTAAAGACCTGGCTGAACGTGAGACGCTGCGGTTAACAAACTGGACATCTTCAACAACTCGACGCAGATGAGCTAGAACTTCCCAGGTATCTGGACGTAAAAGCAGTTTCTGTGGAAAAGTAGGAACTTGGATAGCAGCAATGGAGGCTGGTTTTTGAGCGTTCTGAAACGCTGCTAGAGTTTGGGCAAGGGTATACATTTCCTCGCCATAGAGAAGAGAACGCACTACAGCAAAAGCCTCTATTGCTCTGGCTGGTTCTTTTTCGTGCAGATGCCAGAAACCAGCAGCAGCAGCATGGGCGAAAGTATCTAAGCGAGTGTCTGTGTTAAAAGGAGTCTGTAAACCTTCTCCCCAAGAACGAGGGAAGAAAAGGAACAAGGGGAAGGAGAAGAAACCTTTGATAAACCTTAACTTTAAAGTTTCATCTAAAGAAGCTGAAGCAAAACGTACTATATTCCAATCAAAAGGATCTGCCGCTAGACGAGAGACATTCCAAATAATTTCCTCTGAGGGGATTTTGGCAAGTACTCTGTTGAGTGCTTGGATAACAGGAATGAATTGTAAGGTATATGCGAGTAGTTCATTGATATTATGTAAACCTATTTCCCAATCATTTTGCAACCAATTTTCTAAGCGCCAGACAAGATTAGGAAGAGGAAGCGGAGTGATGCGGGGGAGTAGCCAACTATCGTTTTGAATAATTCGTAAGTTTAAAGGTGAGCCAATAAGCCAGGTTTCTGGACGCAGTAACGCCATGCCTACCGCCACACCGAATGCCACACCGAATGCCACGCCTAATGCCACGCCGAATGCCACGCCTACCGCCATGCAGAATGCCACGCCGAATGCCACCTTTCTCACCACACCTCCCGCCACACCTACTGTCACGCCTACTGTGACGCCGAGCACCACGCCTCCCGCCACGCCGAACACCACGCCGAATGCCACACCTCCCGCCACGCCGAATGCCACGCCTCCCGCCACGCCGAATACCACGCCTCCCGCCACGCCTCCCGCCACACCTACCACGATGCTTCCCACTACGCTTACCGCTACATAGAACCAGTTAACGGGAACATTTAGAGCTTGAAAAATAAAGCCTATAGCAACAGGTGTAATTACTGTTAAAAATAATCCTTGAAAAACTAACTGGCGTTGGATAGCATTTTGACGCAATAACTCCCATCCTTTTCGCCAATTCATTTCTTCTTCAGAAATATACCCACCTCCGAACTCATCGACATACCACCGCAAAGCTTGGGGAAAGAAAAACACCCAGTACAAAAGGCGCAGATAATCCAAGGGATTCCACACAGACAGGGAACGCTTTAACTTGGGTTTTAAGTCTAAGCGGGGTACAGGAGTCATTATTCTGTCTCCATCATTGCAAACTCTCCACATACCGGGAATAAGTTCGATAACACAATTGCATCAGTTTGCGAGGATGTCCGCCACTTTCTTGAATGAGTTGGATAATTTGTTCCTGAGTAAAACTCACAGAAGTGTTAGCCAAACGGTTGGTAATAAAAGCGCGCATAGTAGCTTCATCCCAAGGATAAATGTGTTCCTCTTGGCAAATACCCGCTAAAGGAGAAGTATTACCTTGCTCCTGACTATCCTTAAAAAGATTATTCAGAGGTTCCGTAGCAGCTAAAATCAGCTTCAACGGAGCATTACTTCCTTCAGCGAAACCGCGCAAATAATCTCTTATGTTGCGAGTAAAACCTTCCCTGTTTAGTTTTCCTAGATTATCTATAGCCAGTAGTATTTTACGATTTCGCAAATTGCGGGTTAACTGGTAGTCTTGACTTTCGGGCATACCAATCTCGTGGCACAAATTACTATAAAATTGACTTTCATTATGAAGTAAATTCAGGTCTAAGAAAACTGGCTGACGTTGAACATTGAGACGACTTTCTGCTTCTTGGGAAATCATCCATAGCAGCGAGGATTTTCCAATTCCCTCTTCACCAATCAAAACGACACTACTACCGCTATTCAGTACCTCAAATATTCGCCGGATTTCGCACTCTCGGTCAAAAAATAGATACTTTTCTTCTACTCTGGCAGTCAAAGGAATGAAGGGATTGTGATTTTGCTCAGATGAACTATTATTAGGTAGCTCTTGAGGGGCAGTATAGTCTGAATTGAGCGGAGTAATACGAGGGAATTTTTGAGTATGCTGGTTGTAATTTCTAACCAAAAAATTTTCAATTTCTTCCCTAAAATTTCTTTTATCAATATCGTCTAAATTCAAAATTTTTTTAATCTTATCAATTAAACTTTTGCCTATTTCTTTTAAATACTGTTCTGTATATGGTTTGGTAGTAGGATTAGGCTTATCTATTTTAGAAGGCATTTGACCATAGTTCATACCTTCCCAACTTAGTAGAAAAACTTTTTGTTCTAATTTACTCAGGGATACTACTTTTCCTTTTCTTTCCTCAAATATTTGCTTAATAGACTCTAATGCTTCTTCAGCTTTCATTTAACCTGATTGAGTTGGTAAAGTGGAGTTAACACCTGGATATAAGTTCAGTATTTTACAGCAAAACCTACATAATCCTACGTCTATGTAGATATTCTTTGTATTTATGGCATGATCCTACATTTACCTACATCCTACGTATAACTATGGACTACAGGCGAGTATAGAGACATCCCAACAACAGAGGAGTGCAAAACGATGTCTACTTACTATCCGGAAAACGAAAATTTACACCCACAGCAACAGCCAATAAATAAATCTCTAGATGTTCTGAACCAATCAAACAATACAGAACAACTTCTGGATATTGCTGAAAATATTACTGCTGCTTTGAGCAAATCAGATACAGTGGAATTAGTTCAAGCTGGGGGTCAGACAGCAGAAAACATTTTTAAGGTCTTAGTTCAATCTGGCGGGAAACCAGTTGCAATTATCTTAGCTACTGCTGTTCTGATTGCAGCTACCGCCTTACCCATCTTAGCTTTAAAAGTATCTCTGGGTCAGATAACTCAAATTGAGAATATTTCCCAGACAAAATGATAGTTTTGTGTTGGGTTGCGCTTTGCTTAACCCAACCTACATTTTATTTCTTAAGTTATGAAATTACAAAAAAGAGTAGTAGTTTTATGTCTTATAGCGACTTTAGTTTAGCTAAAGCAAAACAAGAGTTTAGCTTAACCACATTAGAAAAACGCGATATTTTCGCTGCTGTTCCTGATTTAGCAGCAAGTAATTTACTTGTAGAAACACTTAATTATAACCTGGCGATCGCTTTAGGTAGTAATAGTGAAAAAGCCCGTTCTGAGTTAATCATTGCTCCCATTTTAGTTGACTTGCGCCGACAATTACACGAGCAAGTTAGTTTATTTTCTGGGGTAGATTTTACTGTTGATAATGCCAAAGGATTAAATGGCACTTGCGATTTTATTATTACAAAATCTCCAGAAATTCTCATTTTGACAGCACCAGTAATTACAGTTGTAGAAGCTAAAAAAGAAAATATTAATGCAGGTTTGGGTCAGTGTGCGGCAGAAATGGTAGCAGCACAAATTTTTAACCAGCAAGCTGCAACTGAGATTAAAACAATTTACGGCGCAGTCACAACAGGCAGTATTTGGCAATTTCTCAAACTAGAAAAACAAACACTAACTATTGATTTAAGTGAATATTATCTCAAAGACGTAAATAAAATTCTTGGTATTTTAGCCAGTGGCATTTCTCAATAAATTTAACAAAATTCAGGAGTCAGAATTCTGAATTCTGAATTCTGAATATTCTACTTAATATCGAATTCGTGGGTCTACATAAGCATTTAATATGTCAATTAAAATGCTGGCGCTGACAACGATCGCTCCAAAAAATACCAATACTCCTTGGACTGTGGGATAATCGCGATCGCTAATTGCTTGATATAGTCGATTAGCTAACCCAGGCCAAGAAAATGTAACCTCTGTCAAAATCGCTCCACCCAACAGAGATGCAAATGTTAATCCCAACACTGTAATGACTGGAATTAACGCATTTTTTAAGGCATGAGAAACTAAAATCTTATTTTCCTTAATTCCTCTAGCTCTAGCTGCTTCTACATAATCTGCTTGTAGAGTTTGCTTTAAATTCACTCGCACAATTCGCTCAAAAATCCCACTGAGCAAAATTCCCAAAGTCAGACTCGGTAGGGCAAGATGATGCAAAGATGTGAAAAACTGAGTGAAGTTTCCAGCTAGTAAGCTATCAATTGTATACAATCCTGTGACAGTTGCGGGGGCGGGAAGGTTGGGCGGAAAGCGGTTGGAATTAGGAAACCAACCCAGTTGTACTGAAAAAATTAACTGCAAAAGCATTCCCGCCCAAAACATCGGGAGTGCGTAGGTGATAATACCAAACAGCCGCCCGCTGACATCAAAATATGTCCCAGGACGAGAAGCGGAAAGAGTACCAACTAAAATTCCGACGATGAGTGCAACCGCCATACTGCATACTGCTAACTCTACCGTTGCCGGGAAATATTGGGCAATAATGTTCCAAACATTCTCTCCCCGACTCAACAAAGAAGTTCCTAAATCAAAGCGCAACAGATTTCCCAAATAGTTGAGATACTGTAACCACAAAGGCAAATCTAAACCAAGTTGTTTTCGTAATTCCTCTTTAGCTGCTTCTGGCGCGCGTCCACCAAGAATTGCATCTGCGGGATCTCCTGGTGTTGCTCTGAGTAAGAGAAATACAATAGTGATGATAGTTAATAACTGAAGTGGTGCTAACAGCAACCGGGAAACAATGTAATATTGTAAAGCTTTAGAACGAGACATAAATAATTCGTAATTCGTAATTCGTAATTCGTAATTTGGAATGGGCTTTTATACAAGACGTTATCACATAGCTAACGGAATTCGTAATTTATAATTCGTAATTCGTAATTTTTGGGCTTTTCACCACACCAAATTCTCAAATTTTTGGGGTTTTCACTGTTGAGCATTTAGACCTCAACAGATTGAATTACGAATTACGAATTACGAATTACGAATTATTTTTTAATTTCTTCGTAAACCAAAACTTGATTCGGATTTAGTTTTACATTACTAATACCATTACGGGCAAATACATAGTCTTTGTTTTGCCATAGCGGAACGTAAGGTACATCTGTAATTACTTGGTTTTGAATGTCGGCAAAAATTTTCTGACGGGCTTCGGGATTTTGTTCTTGACGTTGCCGATCAATCAATTTATTCATGGCTTCGTTATAGTAAAACGAACCCTGACTTTGACTGCCTCCATCTTCGCATCCTTTGGCAACTGAACCTTTGTCACAATACAAAAATGGCTGGACGTAATTATCTGGGTCTAAAAAGTCTGGATACCAATCAAGTAATGCTGCTGGATATAATCCTCTAGAAATATCTTTAAAGAAAGCAGGGCCTTCGGCAACTGCGACTTCAAATTGCAGAATTCCATCCATTTTGGCATCGACTAACGATTTAAGTGTCTGTGCTGCCAAACTGCGAGTAGGCGAACTAGAAGGATACCAAATTTGAACTTTGGCAGGATTTTCTTTGGAAAAACCGGCAGTAGTTAATAATTGTTTGGCTCTATCGAAATTAGCATCGCCATATTTATCTTTAAATAATGGCACAGATACATTAAATGTAGCGGGAATCATACTATAAAGCGGATCTGCTTGACCAAGTAAGACTCGTTCGTTGATTAGCGGACGGTCAACGATTGAAGCGATCGCAGCTCTTACTTCTGCTTTATCTAAGGGCTTTTGATTCCGGTTTAACACCATATAACTGACTACATTACCCTGTGCAGCGATCGCTTGCCAATCCCCTTTTTTACCACCTTCTTCCAAGCTACGAGTTTGGTCTGGTTGCAACGATAAATAAGCTATATCAATTGCACCTGTACGGAAAGCATTAAATAAATTAACCGGACTAGTTTGAATTTGGACGTTAACACCTTTATTGGCTGGCTTTTCGCCCCAATATTTATCAAACACATCAAATCGCAATGAATCAGTACCATACTGCGCTAATTTATAAGGCCCAGTCCCCACAAAAATATTTGGCTTGAATTTACCCGCACCAACTTCATAAGCTTTGGGTGAAACTGCACACACGCCAGGAAACGCTAGTAGTGAAGGAAATGCTGCAAAGGGTTTTTTCAGCTTAATGCTTAATTCATAGTCGCCTGTGGCTTTCACGGAATCTACTATATCCCCTAATAAGAAAGAGGGTTTTCCTTTGTTTTCAATAAACCGCTGGATGGTAAACGCCATTGCTTGGGCGTTAAACGGAGTTCCATCGTGAAAAACTACTCCTTGGCGTAAAGGGATGGTGTAAGTTAAACCATCTTGACTGACTTTCGGTAATGCTGTGGCCAGTTGGGGTTTAATTTCTGTACTACCTGGTTCGTAAGTATAAAGGCGATCGCTCATATTAAATACTAAACCTAAGGCTGCTAACTCATAAGCATCAGCTGGGTCAAGAGTTCTTGGTTTAGCTGTTGTACCTATAGTAATGCGACCATCACCTGTAGGAGTATTTACAGAACCTGATGGTGGCGTAGTTGGCTGTGGACGAGGAGTACAACTAACAACTAAAAATAAACAGATGCAAAACAAAGACAGGAATTGTATAATTCGATTCCAGCGTCTTGCGGTCAACGAAAACCAGGTCATAGCAATAAAACTTGTAGATATCAGCGGTCAGACATCTTACTACATTTGTGAGTTTTATGCCTTAATTTTTACAAATAATTTTGATGATTCTGAGAGCTAAGTATATACGTAAAAATAATTACCTATTGCAATATTTTCGGAGAAAACTGTCATTATTGATTTATACTTTGTTGACAAAAATGACTAATGAGAAAGCGCAGTTGCTGAAATGAGAAAAAATTTTTATTTAATTAAGATTTTAAACATTAACTAAATTTGTCGTAAATTCATAGTTACTAGGGAATAGGTTTGTTAAGTTCTGACAGTAGCCCAAGTAGCGTACATTAACACTTAGCCTGTTGCTGCTTCGGTAGAGATTCCGTGGAGTAAATTCTCATAGAGAACAGCTGCATGGTTTTCTTAACAAATCTAGCGTTCATACATCAGCCAAACAAGCGATCGCGATTTCGTGAACAGCAGAATTAAAGTCTAATAGTGAGACTAAGACCGTGAAATATTTCTTTCTATCTGAGGGATGGACGGTTTCTAGAGTCTGGTCATCTGACGGACTCTGGCAAATAACCGCATGGCGACGCCAACCAGATATTCAGCGAATGAATATTTGTTTAGTCGAAGAAAACGAATTGCTGTGGCTGTATCGAGTTGAAGAAGCCATTTTGACTGTAGAAGTGAAACCAACAACCCCAGTATCAACCAGTCAGAACATCGGTCAAGTAGTACTAAAGCGTTTGATGAGTGCCGAACAAGTAATCGAACGCCTCGGTAGTGCCCAGACCAAGTGTCACCTGCAAAATATCCAGTTGGTGGTTCAGTAAGAGTAGGGAGTAGGGAAATTTATAAAAAAGCTTCCCCTACCCCCACTCACCATTCCCCACTCCCCATTCCCCACTCCCCATTGAGTAAAGAAAAGATAAGCAAATTTAATCCCTGACAGGATTGGTAGCGAAAAAACTTTGACATGCTACGCGATCGCATTAATTTACACGCTTGCAAACAGTTCCATCAATAGTTACACTTTTTAAAACATTCTCATTTTTGCTTGGCGATGGCTACCCTACGGGGTAAATCGCAAGGGAGCAAGTCAGCATTGCCAAACACCCACGCTGTCTGATTTTATAAGACTAAGTTGTGGTCAAGCTCTGGCTCTGGCAATAACAAAAAACAAAAGAGTTTTCTGAGTGGCGGCTTTCGTTTCTCAGAATCTCAGTAAGAAAATTGCTTTGTAAACTAACTCATCGAGGAGGAGCGTAGTCGATGGGACTACCCTGGTACCGAGTACACACAGTCGTTCTGAACGATCCAGGGCGGCTGATTTCTGTACACCTGATGCACACAGCCTTAGTAGCTGGCTGGGCTGGTTCAATGGCACTATACGAACTAGCTACTTTTGACCCAAGCGATCCGGTTCTCAACCCGATGTGGCGTCAAGGAATGTTCGTCCTACCCTTCATGGCACGTTTGGGCGTTACCCAATCTTGGGGTGGTTGGAGTGTTACTGGTGCTTCAGCAGGCGATCCTGGCTTCTGGTCATTTGAAGGCGTTGCTGCGGCTCACATCGTTCTTT
Organism: Nostoc sp. DedSLP01; assembly: GCA_034530875.2. Lineage (GTDB taxonomy): Bacteria > Cyanobacteriota > Cyanobacteriia > Cyanobacteriales > Nostocaceae > Nostoc. The sequence continues at coordinate 77,880 of JAVRCJ020000005.1, read as the reverse complement.
CCGGTCTATTATTCCTAGCAGCTGTTTGGCACTGGGTTTACTGGGATTTAGAACTCTTTAGAGATCCCCGCACAGGTGAACCCGCTTTAGACTTGCCAAAAATGTTTGGCATTCACCTGTTCTTATCTGGTCTACTTTGCTTTGGCTTCGGTGCTTTCCACCTCACCGGACTATTTGGCCCGGGGATGTGGGTTTCTGACGCCTATGGTATAACTGGCAGCATCCAGCCAGTAGCACCAGAATGGGGCCCAGATGGTTTTAACCCATATAACCCTGGCGGCATCGTGGCTCACCACATTGCTGCTGGTGTTGTTGGTATTATTGCAGGCTTATTCCACCTCACAGTCCGACCCCCCGAAAGGCTCTACAAAGCTCTGCGGATGGGGAACATTGAAACAGTACTTTCTAGCAGTATCGCAGCAGTCTTCTTTGCTGCTTTCGTTGTAGCAGGTACTATGTGGTACGGTAACGCTACCACCCCCATTGAACTGTTTGGCCCTACCCGTTACCAATGGGATCAAGGCTACTTCCGTCAAGAAATTCAGCGTCGCGTCCAAACCAACCTTAGCCAAGGTGTAACCCTGGAACAAGCTTGGTCTGCAATTCCAGAAAAATTAGCTTTCTACGATTACGTCGGCAATAGCCCCGCTAAAGGCGGTCTATTCCGTACAGGGCCGATGGTTAAGGGTGATGGCATTGCTCAATCTTGGCAAGGTCACGCTGTATTCAAAGACTCTGAAGGACGCGAGTTGACCGTGCGTCGCCTCCCCAACTTCTTTGAAACCTTCCCAGTAATCTTGACCGACGCAGATGGAGTTGTCCGCGCTGACATCCCCTTCCGTCGTGCAGAATCTAAGTATAGCTTCGAGCAATCTGGTGTCACCGTTAGTTTCTACGGTGGTGACCTCAACGGCAAAACCTTTACAGATCCAGCGGATGTGAAGAAATATGCTCGTAAGGCTCAAGGCGGCGAAATCTTTGAATTTGACCGCGAAACCTTGAATTCTGACGGTGTATTCCGCACCAGTCCTAGAGGTTGGTTTACCTTCGGACACGCTGTGTTTGCTCTGTTATTCTTCTTCGGTCACCTGTGGCATGGCGCTCGTACAATCTACAGAGACGTATTTGCCGGTGTTGAAGCGGATCTAGAAGAACAAGTAGAATGGGGTCTATTCCAGAAAGTGGGTGACAAATCAACCCGCCGGAAGGAAGCCCTCTAAAGGATTGGGGAATGGTGACTGGGGACTGGGGACTAGGAAAGAAGTATTTAGAAATACTTTCTCACTAGCCAATACTCAATCCCTAATACCCAGTCCCCAATACCCATCGCTAATCCCTCATTACTAGCTGGATAGGCAGGAATTTATAAATGGAAAGCGTTGCATACATCCTCATTTTTACCCTGTGTATAGGCGTTCTCTTCTTTGCGATCGCATTTCGCGAACCCCCCCGCTTTGAGAAAAAAGAGAAGTAAGTCGCTATTACCACAACTTTAAAGTGCACTCAATCTTAGTATCCGTTGCTACTGGGTATAGTAGCAACGGATATTATTGTGTTTGTGATTTGTTATTTAGTCATTAGTCATCAGTCATTAGTCATTGGGCATCGGGTATGGAGCGTTGGGCATTAGTTATTCGCTGCATCTTTGCATCTCCCAAGTCCCCAATCACTTTAAAATTGTGATATAATTTCCAATCTTGGGAGTTGATATGTGTTAATACTAGCTTTTCTGCGCTAGGATGGAAAAGGATGTTAAGTGCCGATTGCCTAGAGGCAATTGCATGGACATCGCGCTTGTCGCACAACCTTTACGGAGACTAGAACCAGGAACTAAATCAGCATGGTCAATCAGAATTTAACCGCTACAGAAATTGGATTCACTCACGAAGATTTCGCTGCTCTACTAGATAAATACGACTACCATTTTAGCCCTGGAGATATTGTACCAGGAACCGTTTTCAGTATAGAGCCGCGCGGCGCTCTGATTGACATTGGTGCTAAAACAGCAGCATATATACCCATACAAGAAATGTCTATCAACCGGGTCGATGCCCCGGAAGAAGTCTTACAGTCAAACGAAACACGGGAATTTTTCATCCTCACCGATGAAAATGAAGATGGTCAGTTAACTCTTTCCATTCGCCGTATTGAATATATGCGCGCTTGGGAACGCGTGCGTCAGCTGCAAGCAGAAGACGCTACAGTTCGTTCTGGCGTATTTGCAACTAATCGTGGCGGTGCTTTGGTACGCATTGAGGGATTGCGCGGTTTTATACCCGGCTCCCACATTAGCACTCGCAAGCCTAAAGAAGAATTGGTAGGCGAAGAACTACCACTGAAATTCCTAGAGGTAGACGAAGAACGCAACCGCTTAGTTCTATCTCACCGTCGCGCCTTAGTTGAGCGCAAGATGAACCGCTTAGAAGTTGGTGAAGTAGTAATTGGTACAGTTCGTGGTATCAAACCTTACGGTGCGTTCATTGACATCGGCGGCGTCAGCGGTCTATTACACATTTCTGAGATTTCTCACGAACATATTGATACACCTCATAGCGTGTTCAATGTCAATGATGAAGTGAAAGTTATGATCATTGATTTGGATGCAGAAAGAGGTCGGATTTCTCTATCTACCAAGCAATTAGAACCCGAACCTGGTGATATGATTAAAAACCGGGATTTGGTTTACGATAAAGCAGAAGAAATGGCTGCTAAGTATCGGGAACAACTGCTAGCTAAACAGCAAGGTATTACTGCTGCGCCTGCTGGAGTTGTGGAAGTTGCAGGAGAAGATATTCCCCCAGCAACGGAACTTGAAGATGATATTCCACCAGCTATTGACGACGAGATTCCCGCAGCAATAGAAGAAGAAATTCCAGCAGCTATTGAAGAGTAATACATTTATAGCTTTACTATCTTTAATTAAGAGTATCAAAGCATTTTTGAAAGAGGGAAAAACCCTCTTTTTTTATGTATTTTGTTATTAGTCATTAGTCAAAGGACAAATGAAAAATAGCTCAATAAATGGGGTGAAATATTTTGGCAACTATTAAATGTAGAAACATCACTTTTTATAATGTTCAAGCAATTTTGTTTGACAAAAATGGTACCCTAGAAGACTCAGAAACCTTTTTGCGATCGCTCGCACAAAAGGCAGCGAGATTGATAGACGCTCAAGTTCCCGGTGTTGGGGAACCTCTATTAATGGCATTTGGCGTCAATGCTAATAATTTAGATCCTGCCGGTTTGATATCGGTAGCGAGTCGGCGCGAAACAGAAGTTGCAGCCGCCGCATATATTGCCGAAACTGGAAGAGGATGGTTTGAGTGCTTAAAAATAGCTCGTCAAGCTTTGGATGAAGCCGAAAAATACATTCGACAAACTCCTTCACCACTGTTTGTAGGCAGTTTAGAAATATTGAAATATCTACACGAAGCTGGTATAAAACTCGGTATACTCTCAGCTGCAACAACTGATGAAGTACAAAAGTTTGTAGCGCATCACCAATTAAGCGATTATATTCAGCTGCAAATGGGAGTAGATGAAGGCCCGAGTAAACCAGACCCAGCACTATTTTTACAAGCTTGTCAAGCCTTGGGAGTCGAACCAAGCGCTACTTTGATGGTAGGTGATTCTGTTGGTGATATGCAAATGGCGCGTGATGCTAAAGCCGCAGGCTGTATTGGAATCACTTGGGTGGGTAAGCCGGATAATGTCAAAGGTGCAGATGTAGCGATTAATCAACTTGATGAAATTCAGATTTTAGAAGATTGATTTGGTAAGAATTCAGAATCCAGAATTCAGAATTCAGACTTCAGAAGAATTTAATACTTTATCTTTGTATTGATGAATTCTTCTTTATTGGAATTGCTATTTAAACCGCACATTATCATTATTTTGCTAAGCTAACAATGCTAGGATATTGATTTTCGTCACAGTTGCGAAACAAGCTATGCAGAACACAGAACCCGCATTAAAACTTCGCTTGTGGACGGTTGAAGAATATCACCGGATGGCTGAGGCTGGGATTTTCGGTGCAGATGAACGCGTGGAACTGCTTGAAGGAAAAATAATTTGGATGATTGCCAAAGGTACAGCCCATAGGTCAGCTGTGGGTAGAACAGATTACTTACTCAAAAACAAATTAGGAAATCGGGCTTGGGTATCTATTCAAGACCCAGTAAAGTTAAATGAACGGTCTGAACCAGAACCGGATATCGCTGTTGTAAAAGTAGATCCGCTGGACTATGCAGACCATCATCCCACCCCAACAGAAGTTTATCTAATTATTGAAGTAGCAGATAGTAGCTTGAGACTAGATTGTGAAACTAAAGCTAAAGCATATTCTCAAGCTGGAATTACAGATTATTGGGTGCTAGATGTGGTTAGCCGTCAATTACATATCTTTCGAGAACCGACTGAGAATGGCTATCAAAGCGAAGTGATTTTAGCAGAAGATACGACTATTTCACCTTTAGAATTTCCTGATTTAAGTATTGCAGTTTGGGAAATCTTACCACCTATAACTAGATAAGTGGATTCTCAACTACGAATTACGAATTTTTATTAACTAAACCCCAAAATAATAACTGTGGAGCTCACCTATTAATCTGGGGTTTTGAGCGTAAACAAACTAGCAACATTCTAAATTGAATACGACAGCGGGAAAGACTTCGCATCCTTTGGCTTTACATAGACCCGCTGTTTTGGTTCTAACTCTAATTGATTATAGCGATCGCGTGTTAAATGCGCCGTCACTACTTGCCCGTCATCGAAAGTCAATTCTACCTGAATTTCCCAACCTAAATGTATCAAGCGGCTGACTGTAGCAGGTGTAGTGGTACCGTTAGGACTAGTTTCTAAAATAATATCTTGGGGGCGCAAAAATACTTGTGGATGGGGTGCATCAAATCCACTACTTTGAAAAATCTTCGAGCTGCTAGGCAATACGTTCACAGGGCCGATGAAACTCATTACAAATGCGGTAGCAGGATGATCGTAAATTTCTGCTGGCGTTCCTACCTGTTCCACGCGTCCTTTATTCATTACCACAACTTCGTCTGAGACTTCCATTGCTTCTTCTTGGTCGTGGGTAACAAAAACTGTGGTAACATGAACTTCATCATGCAATCCCCGTAACCAAGCGCGTAAGTCTTTGCGGACTTTAGCATCCAGTGCGCCGAAAGGTTCATCCAGTAATAAAACTTCTGGTTCTACTGCCAGTGACCTTGCTAATGCTACTCGTTGTCTTTGACCGCCAGAAAGTTGTGAAGGATAGCGATCGCCTAGTCCAGTCAATTGCACCAATTCTAGCAGCTGATCTACACGCCCTTTAATTTTCTTTGGCTGTGCCTTGCGAATTTCTAAGCCAAAAGCAATATTCTGCCTCACAGTCAAATGCTTGAATAAAGCATAGTGCTGAAACACAAACCCAATATTTCGTTCTTGGACGCTTTGATATGTCGCATCCTTGCCAGTCAGCAGAATTTTCCCACTATCAGGCATTTCTAAACCTGCAATTAACCGCAACAGAGTAGATTTACCCGATCCCGATGGCCCTAGCAATGCAACTAGCGAACCACTCTTAATTTCCAAACTGACGCCATCTACTGCCTTGAAACTCCCGAACTGTTTAGAGACGTTCTCAACTACAATACCCACTGCTGCTATACCTCTGCAACTAAATCTACAGTTTCTCGCTAGGATTACTGTGTCCTATATATACCACAGATTATTATTTTTGGATAAATAAGATTTAGGCAATTCTGACTTTTAGTGCAGTAGAGCATGAAATTTTAGTTGACCTAAAAGATTCACTTTTTTTCCAAGACTTAAAACAAAAACTTCATAATCTCCTGCTTCTGGAAACTGGCAATAGATTTCAGTATCTCCTGTTGAGTTTGCTTGAGTCTGACATTTTTTTATATTTCGTAGTTTTCCTTGACTATCTTCATTATCTTTTAGCAAATTCCCAGATTCTGGAAAATTCCAAAATGAAGACTCAGATTTCTTTGATTTAGTAAATAAGGCTACAATCTTTTTGTCGTAACTTTGGTAAGTAACAATTTTAATTTCACCAACTTTCTGAACATTTGTTTGATATACAGTTGGTGAAATCAGCTTTAAACCTTCAATAAAAAACTGAGGTGTCAGGAGTGGTTTGTTTTCAAATGTATTGTAATCTTCACGGTTAGCTAAAAGTTGCCAATCTAATTGGTTGGGAAAATGGCTGATACTCATTATTTCAGGAGGAAGCGTCAGATAGTCTGCACTGTATGAAGCGCCAAATTCGCTAGATTCGCTATCATCCCAAGTCGTATCAACTAATTGCCAATTATCTAAAATTTTGACTGCATTCCAAGCGTGATTTGTCCAATCATAACCAGAATTTAACAGCCTAAAAAACTGAGGTATTAACTCTATAGGAGCCAAATCTCGACGAATTTTTCCTCTAATATAAACAACATCTGTACCTATAGCCCGTCCCAATGCCATGAATAAATTAGCATAGCCCTCACAAACCGCCTTATAAGTTAAAAAAACAGTTTTAGCATCTTGAGGAGGTCTTTTTCCTGTTTTCAAAACCTCTAAATCATAACTAACTCGACTAACAACATAGTCATGTATAGCTTTAACTCTTAAGTATGGATCTGATTCATTTTGAGCAATATATTTAGCAACAGATTCAATACTTGTTTCTATATTAGATGGCATATTTGCAACGATTGGATGAATCATTGCATTATCTTTCCACGGCCAAGGCGAGTTTAATGTAGGAGGTACAGGTTTATATACTATATGAGTAACTAAACCATTAATTTGGTTAATGAAAAAAGACTGATTAGTTTGATAAATTAATGCTAATATTACTAAGCTATAACCTAATATATATTTAGGCTTAACGTGTTTGAAACGATTGAAATACCGAATAAATAGAGAAAATTGATAACGAGCTATATAACTTCGGTTGATTATAAAAATAATTAAAGCACAAATTACAATTAGCGCTAGAATAATCAACGCAACTGTTGCGTTATTAATACTCGAACTGCCTATTTTCCAGATGAAATTGCCTTGATAAAACAGATATATCAAGGTATTGACTATACCGAAAATTAGCAAAACTACCCCAGCCCTGCAAACCATGCGTTTTCTTTTTTTCTGCTTCAGCTTACGAACTTGTTGTAGAAAATCGTTTTCAAGATTCTGAGGCATAAAATACCTTTGTCAAAAATAATTTATTAATAATGAAGAGCAACTTATCAGTGTGATATAAAAAATTATACCAGTATTTCTGCCTGAAACCAAATTTCTGATTCTCAATCGGGCTTTTTGTTTCAAAAAGTTAAGGAATATTGCATTTCAGTCAAAACCTGGAGGTAAAGCGGCAAATCAGCCGAAAGACCGTGGTAGTATGCTCTCGGTAAATGTGAAGATTGGGAGAAAGACCTTTGACACTACGGGTTGCTGTTATTGGGTCAGGCCCTGCTGGTTCCTCTGCCGCTGAAACATTGGCAAAAGCTGGGATTGAAACCTACCTGTTTGAACGGAAGCTAGACAATGCTAAGCCTTGTGGGGGCGCAATTCCCCTGTGTATGGTGGGTGAGTTTGACTTACCACCAGAGATTATCGATCGCCGCGTGCGGAAGATGAAAATGATTTCGCCTTCCAACCGCGAAGTCGATATCAATCTGGTAAATGAAGAAGAATATATAGGAATGTGCCGCCGGGAAGTGCTAGATGGCTTTTTGCGCAATCGTGCTGCAAAACTCGGCGCAACTTTAATAAATGCCACCGTTCATAAACTTGATATACCAGCAAACAATACCGATCCCTATACCATCCATTACGTTGACCATACAGAAGGTGGTGCGCAAGGTATTGCCAAATCTCTAAAAGTGGATGTCATCATTGGGGCTGATGGCGCAAATTCCCGTGTTGCCAAAGAAATGGATGCAGGGGATTATAATTATGCGATCGCCTTCCAAGAACGGATTCGCTTACCCGAAGACAAAATGGCATACTACAACGACCTCGCTGAAATGTATGTCGGTAATGATGTTTCCACTGACTTCTACGCCTGGGTTTTCCCCAAATACGACCACGTAGCTGTTGGTACCGGTACGATGCACGTCAATAAAGCCAGCATCAAACAATTACAAGCTGGTATCCGCGCTCGTGCATCCGAAAAGCTGGCAGGCGGTAAAATCATCAAAGTAGAAGCACATCCCATTCCCGAACATCCCCGTCCCCGTCGCGTAGTCGGTCGCATCGCTTTAGTAGGAGATGCTGCTGGTTACGTTACCAAGTCTTCCGGTGAAGGCATTTATTTTGCTGCCAAATCTGGGCGGATGTGTGCAGAAACCATTGTTGAAACATCTAACGGTGGTAACCGCATTCCCACAGAAAATGACCTCAAGATTTACTTGAAGCGTTGGGATAAAAAATACGGACTCACTTATAAAGTGTTGGACATTCTGCAAACCGTTTTCTATCGTTCCGACGCTACCCGCGAAGCCTTTGTGGAAATGTGCGATGACCTCGATGTACAGCGGCTAACGTTTGATAGCTATCTGTATAAAACGGTTGTTCCAGCTAATCCCATCACCCAATTGAAAATTACTGCCAAAACTATTGCTAGTTTACTTCGGGGTAATGCCCTCGCACCTTAAGTTAGTAGTACTGTTGGTAGAAGTAGAGCATTTAGTCGGTTCTGAATACTCTAATCAAGGGCAGATAATTCATAAGCCCAGCTTATGAATTATCTGCCCTTATGCTATTATTTGATATACAAAACATCAACTTGATGTTAATTTGACATCTAGTAAGATAATCGGCTAACCTAGTAGAAAAAATCATAAATTTATTTAAATAACCATAAATTAGAGTTTATAAGTATAAATTATTAAAAAAGATTTTATTAAAAAAGAATAAGTATTTCATAAAAACTACAAAAAGATATTGGCGTATTTTCCGTAAATTAACTAAGGTAGACTGGAGGCCGACTTGAGAGAAACTCCAGGATGAGAATTCAAACCTAAGTTTATGAAACGAAGTCTAGTTTTTGCGACTGCCATATCTAGTTCTTTTGTGACTGCGACCACAGTATTTGCTTTCTTTGGTCAAGCACAAGCTTTCTCTTTTTCTGGTACCTCCAGTGGTACATGGAAGACGCCTACTCCAGGAACCATCAATACCAATCCTAAACATACAGGTGTGGGAACGAACATATTTACTTGGGGTCAAGCTTCTTCGCCATCAACATCTCCAAATAAAGTAATCTTTGATGGAAGTTCCTTTTTTGCAGATACTAATTCTGTCTTTAAAATAGGTGAATTGACATATTTTAACGAGACAGTACTCGAGAAAACAAGTGTTGAATTTGTACCTTTAGCACTCAATTTATCCCTGACATCTCCTGCTGGAATCGACCAAGCTTTTGACTTCAATTTCCGTTTAATCAATACACCCAATGAATCAAAAAATCCTCAAGAAAATGCGGATTATGTATCTATAGACGGAAAATTGAATGATAACAGTTTCGCGTTTGAAGGTAAGAAATATACACTTGAGCTAACAGGGTTTAATCCAGATGCTTCTCAATTGAAAATTGGAGCGCTTGAACAAGGCACTGTTAAAACATCTATTTTTGCCACAATCAAGCCCATACCTGAACCTGCAACAATAGCAGGTTTATCCCTGGTAGGAATTTACCTGATATCCCGTAAAAAATCCTTGCACAAGAATTAACTACAGGCTTCCATAAGTAAAAAGTCAAAAGTAAAAAGAAAGATGAATTCAATATTTATTTGGACTTTTAACTTTTCACTTATGTAAGTATTATGTGTCTCTCAAAAAATCTCGATCGCAAATGGATCGAATTTAGGGGCGTACAACTGCACGCCCCTAACAATATATCTGCCGAATTGTTATCAAGATAGAATTCAGGAGTCAGTCGTCAGAATTCAGTATGAATTGGAGTCCGACTGGCGGATAGAGCAGCGATTCGCCGTGTCCGCGATAGCGCAGCGTTAGCGAGTATTCGAGCGTCGCGTCTGAATAACTGGGTTTAAGACCCCCGCCAAATCTACGATTTGGTGCAAAACAATCAGTCGGGGATTCAGACCCGCGACTGATAGCGAAGCGTTAGCGAGTCCGCGAGCGTCTTGATTCTGACTCCTGAATTCTGAATTCAGAATTCAGAATTCAGAATTCTTCTTCAATTCAAATTGCTAAGGAACGCAAAGATTTGGCTACAAGTTCGTGCAATTCGCAAAAAAATCCCTCAGGATTTCTGAGGGAGGTTGAAGAGAGAAGATTGTTTTTGGAAATAACTATGCAGGGTTTGGCAGGGTTTGGCTTTGCAATAATCTGATAATTGCAGTTTTTTCTAAGATTCCGACCAAAACGCCGTTGTTACGAATTACAGGAAGCGCAGAGAGCTTTTGTTGTTCCAGTAGCTGCATAACTTCCAGCAGAGGTTTATCTGATTGAACTGTGGGGGATTCTGTCATTGGTCTGGTGACTTCTTTCACTTGAGTTTCAGACCACAGTGCTGTTGGGATGCTTCGCAAGTTATCAAGTGCGATCGCACCTACTAATTGTCCCTCATCATCAGTCACTAAAAACCGCTGCCAATTTTGGCCGTTCATAACCCGTTCGTCGGCAAACTCTCTCAAAGTCAGATTAGCAGATACAATCGGGCTATCGGCAGTTACAGCATCTTCGGCTGTTAAACCATTGAGTTTTTCTTGCACTCTGGCAAATTGAGCCGCATTCCCAGCATTTTGCAACAAGAAGAAGCCAACTAACAAGTTCCAGAAGTTACCCAAGCTGCCAAATAATATTAATGGAAGTACGCCAGAAAGAATTGCTACCCAACCAAAGATTTGCCCAACTGCACTAGCAAAAGTTACGCCTTTATAAGGGTTGCCTGTAATTTTCCAAACAATAGCTTTGAGTATATTACCCCCATCTAAAGGCAAGCCAGGAATCAGGTTGAATAATGCTAATGCCAAGTTAACAGCAGCTAAAACACTGAGAATTGCAGCTAGAGGCCCTGAGACAGAAGTCGTAATACCGATTGCTGTAACGATTCCAAACAGTAGTAAGCTAACTAAAGGCCCGGCGATCGCTACCCAAAACGCTTCACCAGGAGTTTTCGATTCTTTTTCTAAGCTTGCCAAACCACCAAAAATAAACAGTGTGATTGATTTGACATCAATTCCCTGACTTATAGCAACAAAACTGTGTCCTAATTCGTGGGCGACGACAGAGGCGAACAACATCAGCGCTGTCATCAATCCCAGTAGCAAAGACAATCCCGCAGATAATTGAGGAAATTGCGCCGCTAGTCCGCTGCTATAGCTCCAAGTTACCAAACCGAGAACTAAAAACCACGACGGATGGATATAGAAGGGAATTCCGAAGAGATTACCAACGCGAATTGTGCCATTCATGTCGTTCACCTTTGATTTCAATTGCAAGAGCTTTGCTTTGCTCTCGATGTCTTTAGTGTAACGAAATGTTAAGGCGTTTTAATCTTTGCAGTAGTAGTGGTGTCCGTCCCTAGAGGTGCGGTTATTAGTAACATCAGTCATCTTCAAGACCTTCCCAAAGTTGAGCAACGGGAATCGTTTGTCCAGTCATGGCTTCGTGCCAAGCTTGCCGGAAATCTGCTAATACTTCTGCCTGAGATGTCTCATCTAGGGTTTCCTCATCTGGAATTAAAACAATGACTTCTACACGGCTATTTTTATCTATTGTGAGAGGACGATCTAAGGTGAGTTGTCCTTCCTCATTAATTGTCGCCATGACTTTAAGTGCTTTCATTGCTACTCCCAGATGTTAAGTGGTCGTTCAAAGCTTTTTCTGAACTCGACTTTCACGATTTCGGCTCCAAAAGTTGAAAGATGGAGTCCCGGCTGACTAGTTCAGTGGTCTCACCTTCTGCGATCGCACGTTCCATTGCTAAGTCTTCAATAATTTCTGCCAAAAATTCAGAGACTTCTTTCCGGCGATCGCGAATCAATTCGACGATCGCACTTTTCAAAATTTATTTGAGTTGTTCCGGGTTTAAAGTAATCTCAGACATTATGCCTTCATTAAATTTAAGTTGAATTTGATAAATTAATGCCAATAGCTTCAAGTTACTGGTTTATTCAAGTTATGGCTACCGCTTCATCAGCCTCAATTACTTGTTCTACCCATGTTTTACCCATTCAACTCAAACGGTGGAAAAATCAATATTTTCGTAAAGTTCTGCAATTTGAATTTGCAACTCAAAGGTACTTAAAGAAAGGGTGACAGTTGGATCGTCGTATTCTGAGAATAGCCACTGATGAGGGGCTGTTTTAATATGATGTTCAACGTGTATGCGATATTGGTCGATCAGCAGATATTCTTGGAAGGTAGGAATTGTACGATATGCAACAAATTTATCGCCACGGTCATAGTTTTGGGTGGATTTAGATAACACTTCAGCGATAAAGCAGGGGTTCACCACGGTATCTTTGCGTCCAGTTTGAAGTTCTAAGGGTTTGGACACAAGCATCACATCAGGGTAAGTATAGAGATTTGCATCGGGAATCCAGAGTCGCTGATCCAGGATAAATACACGGCAAGGCTTTCCCCGCAATGCTGTTTTAAGGATAGCCACAAGGTTGCTGGCAATATCATTATGGTCTGGGGTTCCACCTGTCATAGGGACAATTTCTCCATCGCGGTATTCGTTGCGGATGTCGGAGGCGAATTCAAGTTCCAGGTACTCTTCAACGGTGTAACATTTGGTCTCAGGTTGAGCAATCATGTCAGTTCTACCTCCAAAGCTTCAAGTTGCTGGTTTATCCAAGTTGTGGCTGTCGCTTCATGGGTCTCAATCGCCCGTTCTACTCATGTTTTAGCAATTGTTTGGATTGCTCCCGCGCTTTGCGAGATCCTCTGACCTTTTCTTTTATTTTCTGGCGAGTAGATTCTTTTGGTAGCGCGATCGGAATATTTAACAAATCCTCAGTAGAAATTGCCGGATACATACTAGCAGTTGTATGAAGATCGAGGATTTCGCAGACAATAGGCGATCGCTTGTTGAGGAGTCTTATCTATTATCTTGTGCTATTAATTGTGCAACAAATTATTTTAGCTTCTTGGGAAAAAGAGCGAATTTGTCATTTTCTCTAACACTTTTAATGCTGTTAACGAACCTCGAATTAGCCGAGCCGCAGCTATAGGTTGGCGAATCATTGTCATTGTTAGAGGCAAAGGACGCAGGGAACCATCAGAGTCGATCGCTGCTGTGAGGTCAGGGATATCATGCTGACAATCATCGCTGACTACTCGCAACATTGCCACCGCTACCCCAGCTGCATTAAAAAACTCTAGGGCAGTAAATCCTTCCATATCAACAACATCAACCGCCAAATTCTCATTCAGACGGCGTTTTTCAGCCGCGGAGGAAATGACGCGATCGCTCGTCAAGGCGTTGACTGGAGAGTGGGGATTGGGAAGTACCGATCGTAACTCTGCTGTAAAAGAGCGATCGCATTCTTGCCGCTTGTCTTGATAAAGACAATTTTGATACAGCACAACATCACCAACAGTGTAGCGATCGCTCAAGCTGCCACACAAACCTAAAATCAGTACTCTAGATTGTGGGGCTAAAAATTGTTTATTTTCTGAGGATTCTTGCAAGTATTGAAGTAAAGCCTTCATCCCAATAGGTATGGGTAATACTGTCGGTATAAAGCCAGTAACACCGCGTAATCCTCGGCACACGGCTTGATATTCTGCACCTTGAGGCACGAGAATTATGTCGTGGGGTAAAAAATTAGGCACTAGCGCTCTCGATATTCTGAAGTTTCCGTTTGGGTATTAACTGGGCGTGTCTCTTCATCTATGATGGGATCAAAGATTGTGGAGATTGACTCTGGAAAGACATTAGCTTCACGGGCGATCGCAAATAGCCCATAGACAGAAAAAGTATCTAGACATTCTTCCAAATCAAAGCGCGTAAAAACTGACTCAATATTTTGGGGAATCTCAACGGGGCGACGTTCTGGCATTTCGATATGCTCGACAGAACCGAGTTTCATTGTTAAAGTTCCATGCTATGTTAAAAACTTTGTCTGACTTTGAGTAACAATAAGTAATATTGCCATTTGGTGGTGACCAAAACTCGCAAACCGAAGGCGATTCATGTAGCATGACTAAATAATTGTGTCACCCGCACGATAATTTTCCAAGATGGTAAAGCTTTCTAACTCAAAATCCGCACGAGAATTCTTCAATATCTCCAGATTAGCAATTAAATTTTCGTGGCTGACCGTGAGTTTTTGGATTGCCGTTACGGTAGCTGGTGTTCTTGCTTTCAGTTCTCTGAAGTATGCATTGTTTCCAGATATTACCTTCCCAGTAGTGGTTGTAAATGCTACAGCCCCCCTGGCAACTGCGGTAGATACAGAAACCAAGCTCACCAAACCGGTAGAAGAGAGCCTGCGTTCCTTAAAAGGATTGGAGAATATTCGCTCATCCACCTATCCGGGTCAAACAGCGGTTGCTTTATCTTTTGCTGTTGGTACAAATCTAGAAACATCAACCAAAGAAGTTGAAACTTCCCTAAAGCAAGTGGCTCTACCTGAGGGAGGGACTTCTAAAATTATTCCCTTGAACTTGAACGAGTCAGCGGCCATTAGCTATGCGATTCAGAGCAAGACACGAAATCTCACAGATTTGACTAAGTTGGCGAAAGACCAAATCGTACCAGCGATCGCTAAATTACCAGGAGTCCTGAAAGTTTCACTGCTGGGGGATGCAACTGCAACTCCTTTAGATCCATCAAAGCTTAGTGCAGCAGCTCTTACCCAACAAGGATCTACATTAATCCGGTTTAACGGACAGGATGCGTTGGCGTTTCAGGTAATCAAACGCGGCAATGCTAACACCTTAGAAGTGGTGAGTTTAGTTGAAAAAGAAGTCCAAAGGTTGCGCTCTACACTCAAAGATGTCAACCTCACTTTAGCTGCCACTCAAGCAGAATATATCCGCCAAGCCACCCAATCAACAATTGATTCTCTACTAGAAGCAATTGTGCTTTCCATCGTCGTCATCTTTCCATTTTTGTGGAACTGGCGAGCCACTTTAATTTCTGCATTGGCGATTCCTACCTCTATTTTGGCGACATTTATCGTGATGGCGATTTATGGTTTCAATTTAGAGACAATTACGCTGCTGGCTTTAGCTTTGGTGATTGGCAGTATTGTTGATGATGCGATCGTTGATGTAGAAAACATCATGCGACACGTCGATGACGGAGAAACTCCCCGCCAAGCAGCACTTTTAGCTACCAATGAGATCGGATTGACAGTTACAGCAGCCACCTTGACGGCAGTAGCAGTTTTTCTGCCCATAGGTTTAATGGGTGGGGTAATCGGTCAGTTTTTCAAGCCCTTTGGGATCACTGTTTCCGCTGCAATGCTCGCTTCTATGCTAGTAGCGCGGACTTTATCTCCCGTTTTGGCTATCTACTGGTTAAAACCAAAATCCTCTACCTCCCCTCGCCGCGAAGCAAAAATTTGGGTGACCTTTGCCCAATCTTATAGAAACTTGCTCGGTTGGTCTTTAAATCACCGTAAAACAGTTATCGGGTTAGCTTTACTGAGTTTCATTGCAGGTATAGCACTAATTCCACTAATCCCTAAAGGATTTATCCCCAAATTAGATCGCGGCGAATTTAATATTGCTTATACAGCTCCCTTGCCAAAAATCCCCGATCTAGCACAACTAGGAGGAGCAGGGGGAGCAAAATTAAATTCTTTATCCCAATCCCCAATCCCCAATCCCCAATCCCCAATCCCCAACCCCTTAAACGATTCTCTTGAGGTTGCGAAGAAACTCGAAGCAGTGGTGAGAAAAGATCCAGCAGTGGAAACGGTATTCACCACCGTTGGTTCTCGTGAGGGTGAGCCGAACAAAGGCACGTTATATGTGAGGCTCAAAGAAAATCGGGAAATCGCAACTGCCCAATTACAAGACCAGCTGCGCTCCTCATTGCCTGTTCTTCCTGGAGTTACTACCAGTGTTGAAGACATTAAATTTGTTGATAGCGGGGGTCAAAAACCTCTGGAGGTGGCATTACGAGGCGAGAATCTCCAATCTCTGAGCAAAGCTGTGAAGGCAATTAAACAGAGGATTGAGAAAATACCGGGATTTGTCGATGTGACAGTTACAGGTGAAAGCAATTCACAAGGTACGGTGTCGCAAATTGAACGTCTAAATAATCAGCGAGTAGCTTATATCAGTGCTAATCTTAGCAAGGATCTTTCCTTGGGTGATGCTACCGATCGAGTAGTAGCTGAAGCCAAAGCCGTCTTGCCATCCGATGTTTCCTTGAATTTAGGAGGAGATTCTGCCAAATTGAATGAAGTTTTTGGCAGTTTTGGCAGTACTCTAGCTTTATCTGCCCTTTGTATTGTTGTGGTACTGATTTTGCTGTTTAAAAGCTGGGTAGATCCTTTGGTTATCGGTGTCTCTTTGCCTTTGGCGCTGGTAGGGGCAATGTTGGCGCTACTGATTACCAAGAGCGACTTTGGCATGATTTCGCTGATTGGCTTTGTGTTTTTGTTGGGACTAGCAAACAAAAATGCCATTTTATTGGTAGATTACATCAATCAGCTACGCAGTGCTGGCATAGACCGTACCGAAGCAATCCTTAATACTGGATTAGTGCGGCTCAGACCAATTATGATGACCACCGCTTCTACGCTTTTAGGAATGCTACCCATCGCCTTAGGTCTTGGTGCTGGTTCGGAATTGCGATCGCCAATGGCTGTTGCGATCGCTGGCGGGCTTGTAACTTCAACTATCCTCAGCTTGATTGTTGTGCCGGTCGTCTACACCATTTTGGATGATTGGTTTCCTCGGAAAAAATTTCACATTTGAGATTGTTTCTGTATCTAAAATTGAAAATAGGGGAATTCCAAATTGAACAATCCAAAATCCAAAACGGCTTTTGTCACCGGGGGTACGGGTTTTATTGGTGCCCACTTGGTACGATTGCTGCTCCAAGAAGGATATACGGTTAAAGCACTGGTACGCCCTAGCAGCAATCTGCAAAATCTACACGGTCTGGAGGTGGAAATTGTCAAAGGCGATTTGAACGATGCAAATCTCTGGGAAAAAATGAGCGATTGTCAATACCTGTTTCATGTGGCAGCCCATTATTCTCTATGGCAAGCAGATCGAGAATTACTCCACCGTCACAATGTTCTCGGTACGCGCAATGTGCTAGCAGCAGCCCAAAAAGCGGGGATTGAGCGCACCGTTTATACCAGTTCGGTGGCAGCTATTGGGGTGGGTTCGTCTGGTAAAGTCGTTGATGAAACACATCAAAGTCCCTTAGAAAAGTTGGTGGGTAACTACAAAAAGTCTAAATATCTGGCCGAACAAGAAGCTATAAAAGCAGCTGCTCAAGGTCAGGAGGTAGTTATAGTCAATCCCAGCAGTCCCATTGGCCCATTGGATATCAAACCTACGCCGACAGGTGATATAATACTGCGGTTTTTACGGAGACAAATGCCGTTTTACTTAGATACTGGTTTGAATTTTATCGATGTGCGGGATGTAGCATGGGGGCATTTACTGGCTTTGTATAAGGGTAAATGTGGCGATCGCTATATTTTGGGTCATCAAAACCTCAGTCTCAAACAACTACTCGAACAACTCGCCGAAATTACAGGTTTAATGGCACCTCAGCGGAGTTTACCAGCTTGGTTACCTTTGAGTGTTGCTTGGGTTGATGAAAAAATTCTCGCACCATTGGGGAAATCGCCTTCAGTGCCTATAGATGGCGTTCGCATGGCCAAACAACCTATGTATTACAATCCCGCCAAGGCAGTGCGAGAGTTGGGTTTACCCCAATCTCCCCTCAAGACGGCACTCCAGGATGCTGTGGATTGGTTTGTTGCTCAGGGTTACGTTAATGAGTGCAAATAGGGGCGCAATGCTTTGTACCCCGACAGTGGTGTTTCTATATCTTAAAGAGGAGCGATCGGAATAATGGGAGTTAACTTACAACAAGCTATAGATATCGGCAAGTATCTGGTGACTCAACGTCTGTTGGGACGCAAACGCTTTCCTTTAGTCTTAATGTTGGAGCCTCTTTTTCGGTGTAATCTAGCGTGTACAGGTTGTGGTAAAATCCAACATCCGAAGGAAATATTAAAGCAAAACCTCACCCCAGAACAGTGCTTCGCCGCAGTGGAAGAGTGTGGCGCGCCGGTTGTCTCAATTCCTGGGGGAGAACCTCTGCTACATCCCCAAATTGATGAGATTGTGCGGGGATTAGTCGAGCGCAAAAAGTACATTTACTTGTGTACCAATGGATTGTTATTAGAAAAGAGCCTGGATAAGTTTCAACCTTCACCTTATCTGACTTTCAGCGTGCATCTAGATGGAATGCGGGAATTGCACGATCGCTGTGTCGATCGCAAAGGTGTTTTTGATATTGCAGTGCAAGCCATTCGCGCCGCTAAAGCCAGAGGTTTTCGCGTCACTACTAACACCACTATCTTTGAGGGTACTGACCCCAAAGATATGCAAGAGTTCTTTGATTTTCTGGAAACACTCAATACCGACGGGATGATGATTTCTCCTGGCTACAGTTATGAGTGGGCACCAGATCAAGATCATTTTCTCCAGCGAGAACAAACACGCGCCCTGTTCCGAGAAATTCTGGCTCCATACAAAACCGGTGCAAAAAACTGGAACTTCAATCACAATCCGCTATTCTTAGATTTTCTCATCGGTGAGAAAGACTATGAATGCACGCCTTGGGGTAGTCCAAGTTATAGCGTTCTCGGTTGGCAAAAACCTTGCTATCTGCTGAATGAAGGTTATTACTCTAGTTTCCAGGAATTAATAACTCAAACTGACTGGAGTAAATACGGCCGCAAGAGTGGTAATCCCAAGTGTGCCGATTGCATGGTTCACTGCGGGTACGAACCCACCGCTGCAATGGATGCGATGCAACCTCAAAATATGGCACGTGCCCTGACTAGTGTGTTTGGTAGAAATTAAAAGTAGCAATTAAAATATTTGGCCTACGGGCTGACATCTAGCGGAGCAAGAGTTGTTCCGCTTCTCTATTCATTCTTGTAGATTATTCAACCAAATGAATCCAAGGCAAAGCAGAATTCACACTGTTATACAAACGTTTATCGCCTGTGTAAAAATCTGCTTGAAATCTTTGAGCTAATGCTAAATAATGAGCATCATAAGCAGCAGAGAGGTTTAATTGTTGGGCGATTTCCCAGGCTTGTTGATGAAGTTGGCGATCGCTATAAAATTGAATGGCTAAATTTAGAGCATTGTTGAGAGCTGATTCGTAAAGAAAATCTTAAGGGTACTCAACTCATTACTAGGTCTGAGTTTCAGCGAACAAGTGCTGTATTGAGTTAAATTACTGAAACCCTTATTGAATAAGTACTTTACTTGAGTTTACAAATTAGCTCTGAGACATTGTTGGGCTTCTGTACTCAGTAGTTGTTTCGCCAGCTTCATTCGATGAAATACATTGGTAACTTCATAACATAAGAGGGTTGGAGCAATAATCTGGGTTTGGGTTTGCTCCCATTCATCCCACAATGTTAGATAAGGTGATGTTTCTAAAGCATTGGTAATTAATTTCACTACGAAATTAGCATCCACACAAATAATTTTTACAGTCATGATTTTTCTTCAATGGGAAACAAATCTGCTATGAATTCTCCATCCCGTTCTTCTCGTATTTGATGAATAATTTCGTCAATATTTGGCTTTAAAGATCGATCGCTAAGTCGTTGCTGAATAACTTGAGCATTTGCTAAAATTTTTGGTCTTAACTCTTGCCAATTAGATTGATTTGTTAATTGGTTTAATAGCTCTCGTTCTTCAGGAGACAAAGCTTTGATTGCATTGGCTAAAGATTGAACAAGCTGAATATTCATATATTTATTTTCCTTTATCGCAAAATCGTGTTTGTCACTAGTCTACGAACTACAAATGGCGCCATAAGAAAAGGCTAGCTGTTGTGTTACTCACAACCTTTTTGCTCACCCTTAACTATCATATTCTCTACTTTTACTTCAAGTGATGCAGCTTTAATATTGTTTGTAAGATAATCAATTTGTATAAACTTGGGTTAACCTCTACCTCTCTTTGTATGGGTATTGCAGCCAGTTATAGACGTGTAACGCCTAGAAAATTTGAAAGATTGCAAAATGATGTTGCCTACGCAAGTATTTTTTTTGGTGATGATTTAGAAACGGATGAAGAAATTTATACTTACTTTGAAGCTTTAAGAAATAGCGATCGCTATCTAGATCTTGATAAGCATTGGCAATCACTTCATTTCCTATTTACAGGCGATTTTCCATACGATACTGACAACAAGGGTGACACATTGCTGCATAAATTATTTATGGGGGGTTCAGCAACACCTTGGGAAGCTACTTATGGCATGGTACGTTATCTAACTGTAAGTGAGGTTAATGAGATAGCTGAGGCCTTAAATCACATTTCACAGGAAGAATTCAAGTCGCGTCTTGACAATCTGCTTGTGCCTCACCAGAGTAGAATATACATGGAGCCGCAATTTCTCGAACTACAAGTTCAGTTAATTAAGTTTTTCAATATAGCAGCACAAAAGGGCGACATAGTACTTTTGTCATTCGACTAGATTAGGCTTGGGAAACACAAGCGCCATAACAAGTCATCATTTTTACTTTTTAATATCCTTTTGAAATAATTTGTTTAACAACAGCAATAAATCGTTCCATGTCAGCCTGAGTAATAGCTCCCATTGTCGATACTCGAAAGATAGATTGAGATAAGTTTCCTTGTCCAGAATAAATTACATAATCCTGTGCTTTGAGTTGGTCGTGAAATTCTTCATAGCTGAAATTATCTGGCAAATAATAAGCATTCAAAACTACAGATGAATTTCCTTGAAGAAGTAGTGGTTTAATTCCTATTGAAATTAACCCGTCCCTGACTAAGTTTGCAAGTTGGCTGTAATAGCTGTGTCTAGCACGCCATCCTCCTGCTTCTGTCATTTCTTGCAAAGCTTCTGCTAAAGCATAAAATGTCTGCACTGATTGAGTAAAAGGTGTACCGCCTTTATCTTGCTGTTGGCAATAGGTTGCTAAATCTAAATATAAGCTGCGGGGAATTGTATCTGATGACGCCAATGCATCACGTCGTAAGATGACAAAGGATGTACCAGGGACACCATGCAGACATTTATTGGCTGTTGCAGCACAAGCGGTGATTCCCCAAGCCTCAAAATTCAGTTCCTCGGCACCAAAGCTGCTGACTGCATCTACTAATATTTGAATGCGGCGTTGCTGACAAATTGCAGCAATTTCTACCAAATTATTCAGGCGACCAGTAGTAGTTTCGTGATGGACGACAGCAAGGTGGGTGATATCGGCGTTTTCATCCAAGAGTTGAATTAAACCCTTGATATCTATTTCTGCATCCCAAGCATGGGAAAGTGTGAGGTAATTAATGTCGTGGATTTTGGCAATTTTGGATATTCTTTCGCCATACACGCCATTTTCAATTACCAGCAATTTCCCATTCCTGGGTACTAAGCTGCTGACCATAGCTTCCATCGCTGCTGTACCGGAACCGGTGAGTAAAACTGCTGCCCAGCGATCGCCTGCTAGATCGTAAACTTGAAGTAATTGCTCTCTGATTCTG
The DNA here is from genome assembly GCA_034530875.2 of Nostoc sp. DedSLP01. GTDB lineage: Bacteria > Cyanobacteriota > Cyanobacteriia > Cyanobacteriales > Nostocaceae > Nostoc. The sequence continues at coordinate 56,151 of JAVRCJ020000005.1, read as the reverse complement.
CTTTGCAACTGAGAAAATTCCACTTCCCGATGACACAAATCGGGACTTAACAGCGCATTCCTCACGCGATCGCTCAAATTAACAGGGCCGGGATTTAGTAAAATCATTTTGTTATTAGTCATTGGTCATTGGTCATTGGGCATGGGGCAAACAGGAGGTGTGGGAGGTGTGGGACGATGGGGAAGAAATCTTTCCCCCACACTCCCCACACTCCCCACACTCCCCACACTTCTCTATCTTCCCATCTCCCTATCTCCCTATTTCCCCACTCCCCACTCCCTCAATACGTTTCACGAAGCGTTGCAACACTGCTTCCGGGATCAGGTTGGGTCGAGGTAGCTTTTCTAGGGTTCCGGGACGGATTTTGAGATGAGCAAATTTCGGTCTACTTTTCGTATCTGCGGTGAATAAAGTATCTAAAAGCGCGGGGTCGTCTCCGGCTAATGTGACGCCATAACCGCAGGCTTCGGCAATTTTGGCAAAGGAAATACCAAAAGAGACGGTGGCTTGTGCGCCTGTGGAATCGTGGACTTCATTATCTAAGAGAATATGGATTAAATTCGCACCAGCATAAGTGCCGATAGTCGCAAAATTACCCATGCGCATTAACGCTGCGCCATCGCCATCAATGACTACAACCTTGAGATCTGGACGCGCTAAGGAAAGCCCCAATCCCATTGAGGAAGCACAACCCATCGACCCAACCATATAAAGATGATTGGCGCTGTCTTTACTGGCGAAGAGTTCGCGACCAGTGTAACCTGTAGTAGCAATGATTACTGTATTTTCAGCATCAATGAGTTCGACAATTCGAGCTAAAGCTTGGTTGCGAGAAATCCGTTGTTCTTGGTTACCCTTAAAAAAGGTTTGCTGAATATGAGCGTCATTGTTATCTTCGCGTTTGGGGATAGAAGAACGGGTGAGTGCATGGGGCGCAACTGTTCCCTTACGCATAATTAGAGCATAAGGACGGCGTTCTTTTTGCATATAAGCTGTGGCTCTTTGCAAGACTGGTTCTATTTCTGCTGCATCTGTGGGAAAAAATTCCCAAGGTACAGTCATAGTTTCCAGCAATTTATCTGTGATTTGCCCCATTAATTCATGTTGCGGTTCATCTTGTAAATTGCGATCGCCTCTTAGCGTACAAATAATTAAGAGTGGAATCCGAAAAATATAATTTAGAGAAGTCAGCGGGTTAACTGCATTCCCCAAACCAGAATTTTGCATCATCACCACTGCATGTTTACCAGCAATTGTAGCTCCAGAGGCGATCGCCACTGCATCTCCCTCATTAGCTGCGGAAATATAAGTCAGTTGAGGGTCATTAATGACGTAGTTAATAAAAGGCGTGAGAAAAGAACAAGGTACACCAGCATACCAATCAAAACCAAAATTACGAGCAGCTTCGACAAATTCCTTTGCTTCAATCATAAATAATTATGGGGCATTGGGCATTGGGTATTGGGTATTGGGCATTGGGCATTGGGCATTGGGCATGGGGCATTGGGTATGGAAGATGATGAGGGAGAGTTAAAACTGAAAGTTTCGAGTTCAGGGGTTCAACATTCAAGTAAAAAGGCTCAATGTTCCAGTAATACCAATTGGAAAAAAGAATGCCACAAATAGGTCTATTTGTAGAGACGCGATTCATCGCGTCTTGACCCAAGGATGTGTTGCAATCATTAATTGAATTGGTATAAAAAGGCCCAACGTTCGAGTTCATCCCCCAATGCCCCATGCCCCATGCCCAATGCCCCATGCCCATTCCTTATTGTTTCATTTGAAAGGCTAAATCAAGGTCATCTAAGGAATTAACATCTAACCAGTTACCGCGAATGTAAAGCACTTTGATTGGTTTACCTTGCTCGATTAAATAATTGCACAATTCCGGCAAACCCAAACTATTAAATTCCGATCGCGTTTGCAATTCCTTGAGTGCTTCACTCACCCATTGTCTTCCTTGACTGCGTAAGCGCAACATTCCTATCCAGCGTCCGCAGGAATTCCCCAAGTGAGTTTGGGTTGCTTTGGAGACGTGCAAAAGATTAACGTCTTGTCCGAAGATGGAAAGGTCATCTGCAACCGAACAATAAGCATAGTCAGGGGAACCGCTGACCGATTTAGAGTTGATAACAGAATCAACCACAGCCACAATTTCTCCAGGACATTCTAATAAATCCCGCAAGATATAGCTTCTAAATAGTAAATCGCCGTAAATTACTAACATTTCATCGGCGAAGCTGGCTTGAGCGCAGGTTAAGGATGCTAATTCTCCGGTTGTTTCATAATCTGGGTTACGAATTACTTTTGTCCCCGTAACGTTAATAGTTTCTGCTTTGTAACCTGCAACAACAGTAATATCGTTAATGGCAAGTTTCTTAAATTTGTCTACCAAAAGTCTCAGCAGCGGTTTACCTCCAAGGGGTAACATGACTTTTGGTTTATCTAAAGTCAATCCTGCTAATTCTTGCCCTCTACTAGCAGCTAAAACGATCGCTTGAGTATGATGGCGTCCGTTACTAAAGTAGCGTTTTTCGGCTTCTAGGAGTTCGTCGGCTCCTTGTAAGCGGAAAATTTCCTTTACTGGTGCAATATCATCTTCAATGTTGATTAAAGTTTCGCTGGCTTGAACTTCGCGGGCGATCGCTTGCATACTGGCAACAGCAGCTCGAATCATGTGATTTGCCCAGATGACCAAATTAATTTCAGCTTTGCGAAACACATCAGTAGCGGTGCTGTAATATTTGGTCGGTATAATTACTAATGGAGAGCGCCCCGCCCATTCTTTGGCAAAGGCTAGCACTTGGTCGGGACGGGATGATTTACTGTGAATCAAAATAGCGTTTGCGCCTGCTGCATGGTAAGCTTCAGCTCGCCGCAATGCTTCTGAGAGATCCCAACCGGCGATTAAGGCTTCGAGTCGGGCGACGATACAGAAATCGGGATGTGTTTGGCTATCTTTACCAGCTTTAATTTTGCCGCAGAATTCATCAATCTCAGCCAAGGGTTGACGGCTACCGTTAATAAAGCTATTGGTTTTGGGAAAAAGTTTATCCTCAATGCAAACTCCAGCGATACCTCGCTGTTCTAACTTCTTAACCAAGCGACGCATATTATTAAAGTTGCCATAACCTGTATCGCCATCTAATAAAATCGGGATGCTGGTAACATCAGACATGAACTCTAGCATTTCTACAACTTGAGTCCAGCTGGCTTCGTTATTATCCCGAACGCCATATTGAGCCGAAAGAGCTAATCCACTCGCCCAAATGCCTTTAAATCCAGCCTCTTCCACAATGCGGGCGCTAATTCCATTGTGAGCTTCCATGATGAATTCAAGTTGAGGCGATTCTAATAATGTCCGCAGTTGAGAACACTTACTTAAGTTTGCAGTGTTGACGACGGGTGTAAATATTTTATCCATCTATTTTGCTTGTTTTAACGTTTCAAATAAATTGCAAAAATCTGAGTCTTATGCTTTTTAACCAAAGATAAACAAAAAGAATTATCTGTGTCGATCCTCAAACAAATCTTGGTGTTTAAAGCAAATTTCAGCTTGGTGGAGTAGACATTCTCTGTCTTATACCCACGATTTCAGTCTGTTTTACTTCTGAATTCTGAATTCTGAATTCTATTTTCTGCTATTTCAATTTGCGGTAGAATTTCGTTTTCGGCACGTTGAATATCTTCTGAAAAATCAATTTCAATCCAAGCTAAACCAGTGATATCTTCGTAACCGAATACTTCTGGAGTTTCTAATAGTAAATCCCGAATTACTTCTTCATAAGGTTGGTCGTGCAGTCCGTCAGTAACATATTGTTCTGTACGGCTGGCGAGACGGCGAGCGATCGCATTTTCAAAGCGAAAGAATCCCACTGACTCACCTTGCAAATCATAAGCCAGGTTCAAAGGCACTTGCTTGCGAAACTCCACTAGATAACCGTCCTTGACGCAAAGCTTTACGGGTTCATCTCCCGGTTCAAAATCTCGATCCAGCAAGAAACAATTAAAGATATTTGTTTTTACTAATCGTTCGATAATGTGGCGATCGTACAAAACATCGGCATCCATTAACAATAAATCGCCACCAGCAGCGAGATGTTGGCGTAAAGCCCACAAACTGATAACACTACCTTTGGTATAGTCAGGATTGTAAACCGTAATAACCCAATTTTCTGCTCCCAACGCTTTGATTTCATCCTGAATTTTTTCTGCCTGGTAACCCACGGCAATTACTACTTCGTCTATTTGGTAATCACGAAGATAGTTCAAATGGCGCTCTAATAAAGATTTGCCGTTAAACTTCAGCAAGCATTTGGGTTGGATTTGCCCATCTTTACCCAAGCGTCGTCCAACACCAGCAGCTAATATTATGGCTTTCATCGTCAAGTTACTTACTGAGCTAAGATACCAAAAAACTGGGAAAATTCAAGAATTTCCCAGTATTTTATGATGACTGCATTTTGCTAAATTAAACGTTTATTAACTAATTCTTAATATATAAGAAATAGTAACTCTGCTTCGACGATTTGGAGTCACAGGACTTAAATCAACTAACCCCTACAGAGACATTTGGCACAGAGCCATTATTGAGAATAGGTTTGCGGGTTTGCAGGTCGAATTTAAAGCCATGTGGTAAAATATGTAGCTTGGCTCCACAAATCGCCAACGGCTCATCTTTCAAAATTTCATCCACATTGTTATATGTAGCTTCCGATTCATCGACAATTGTGACCGCGCCTTCGCCAATCACTTCAATGTGATTATCTGTCACAACCATCGCGGTATTTTCATCAATACCGAATCCCAAAACAGCCGGCTCTAGTACCAAGGCGGAAATTAAGCGTCCCAATCTTCCACGCTGAGAAAAATGTTGATCGATAACTACTCCTGGGAGAAATCCCATACCGGGGCCCATTTCCACAGTTTCGATCCGCGGGTTGGTTTGCGAATCACCTTCCACAATCATTTTATCTGGCATTACCGCAGCTCCAGCACTGGTACCTGCAATAACTGCACCTTCAGCATAGCGTTTGTGAATCGCTGCATCGATGTCAGTATCTTTGAGGATACCGGTGATGCGGGCTTGGTCTCCGCCGGTAAAAAATATGCCAGTTGCATTGTCAATGGCTTTCAATGCCGTAGATGAAGACGCATCATCGCGAGTTTCTGTATCAACGATACGGACATTTTCGGCTCCTAATCGCTCAAACACTCTAATATAATTTTCTCCCACTTCTCTGGGTAGTTCTGTCGCCGCTGTCATAATCACAATATTTGCTTTTGTGCCTCCAGCGCGGCGTACAAATTCCCGTAGAATTTGGGAATCTCCTTCTTTGTCTTCGGCTCCGCCAATAATTACTAACTGTCGTTTAAAATTACTTTCTGCCATGATGACCCCTGATTTAATTGAGATAAATTTTAATAAACCATGACAATTCAATTTATAATATCTTCCGTTTGGTAGAACACTGACAAAATTTAGGATGAAAAATTGCGATCGCTATCAAATCAAAAGATTTACTCAAGCTGGAGAAATGGCTATCCTGGGAACTAATTTAGATTAACTAAATAAAGGTTTCTTCTTCAATAACCTCTAGAGGTATAATGAGGATATTAGTAAAGAATATGTTTGCCAATTAAAACAGATTATTATAAGTCTAATTGGCTCTTTCAAAAAAAATTATCGATTGGCGATGCCAGAAAACTTTTTTCAGAATCCAAAAATTCTTCAGCCTGCGGATTTCTCCGCAGGCCTAATTTAAAATTCCAAATCTAAAATGCCAAATTTTCTAATGCATTATTTAATGAATGCCGCTTCTGTAAAGCAAATTATTCAAGAATAAACGTGCTTGTTCTAGTGGGAGATGCCTGGGTTTACCTTGATAGACAATTTGATATTCTTTGATGTCTGGCCCATCTCCATGCCCAGAAATCAGCTTCCGGTGAAAAGCTTCCTCAGCCAGTAGTCTAACTTCTTCTCTCAGAGCAGATTGCGTGCCATTCATAACTTTGCTGTTTCCTCAAATACCCTAATATCCATTTATACAAATAATTGTTAATCAATTGCACCTTTCAAAGGTCATAAGTTTGATTATTCATCAGGATGAATTGAATGTAATTTTTTTTTGCTAATGAATGAAAATTGAATTATGCCTTGAGATAGTTGAATATGCTTATTAATCTCGTTAATGTAGGTTCGGTTCGATTTAATGACAAAACTATCACTTACCAAAATTGATGCGATCGATTGTCAGAATTCAATATTCACGAGGAGGCGGTAGGTTGCTATAGTTTACAAATTTCAAGCAACTACCGTTAATTAGTCAGAGTTATTAGAAGTCTAATCTGCTTGGTACCTTAATTTGTTTCATTAATCGAATATCTTGATGATTCTGACTCGTAAATTCAAACTGAAAAATTCTGACAATCAATAAGTTTGAGTAATCAAAACTCAGCATTTTAATCCCAGGGTGTTTAGCCAAAGGTTCACAATCAATGGTTCAACAAAAAAGTAGCGAGCTAGTCCGCATTAATGCTAGAAGAACGGATGTATTCGATATTTTCAACTTCAAGCATTACATTGGAGCTAACCCTTATTTAGATACAGGGGCGCTAGTATTTGATTTTGCTCTAGTTGAGTTGAAAGAGCCTTTGCCTATTGAGGATTATATTTCGAGCATTGGCGATCGCTATCTCCAGCTACGCGACCAAAGCTACGAATCCTACGCTCATCTGTTTGCCCAAGTAGCATCGCAAGTCAGCAAATTGGACATGGATTTGCACCTCAACCGCTGGAGTGTCAAGCCAAGTCTCAAATCTAGCCGAATTGCCATAGAATCTCTACACGAACGCACAACCAGAGAAGTAGTCTACTTTGTTTGGGATTGGTTTGAGGCCATTACCCAAGACAAAGACTTCGACTTTGAAGATCAACTAGCGATCCTGCAAAATAGATTCCGCGCCTCCGTCTACGGCGGTCCCACCGTCTACGCCCTATTGCGAACAGCCCACGAAAAATGTATTCCCGCATTTTATCTGTGGGAAGAAGGATTGATGCAATACGGTTTTGGCAAAAAACACGTGCGCGGGGTAGCAACAACATTTAATCCTGATAGCCATCTAGATTCGGAATTTACTACCCGCAAAGATGACTGTAAGGCATTTTTGAAAACCTTGGGTTTTCCAGTACCCGAAGGCGATATCGTCTTTTCCGAAAAGGAAGCTTTGGCAGCTGCCAGAGAAATCGGCTACCCAGTAGCAGTTAAGCCAGTGGTAGGTCACAAAGGAATTGGCGTTACAGCCGACGTGCAAGACTCGATAGAACTGGAATCTGCTTTTAAGCGGGCAGTAGCAGCGATTCCTGAAGACCAGGCAACCAGAATCATAGTAGAACAAAGCATCTCGGGATCGGATTTTCGCTTGTTGTGTGTCAATGGTAAATTTGTCGCTGCCACAGAACGCCGTCCGGCATCGGTTGTTGGTGACGGCTATTTAACTATCGCCGAATTAATTCGCAAAGAAAACCGCAAACCGGCACGTTTAGATTCACCCACCTCACCCATGAGTAAAATTCTCGTGGATGCTGCGATGGAACTCTACCTAGACGAACAGCGTTTGTCGTTAGACAGCGTGATAGAGAAGGGACGCACTGTCTACCTGCGTAAAGTCGCCAATCTTTCCGCTGGGGGTATGAGCATCAATGCAACGTCTATGGTTCATGATGACAATATCATTTTTGCCCAAGATATTGCCCAACACTTTCAGTTGACCTGCTTGGGTATTGATGTCATTACTAAAAGCCTCTCCGAATCCTGGAAAAACGGTAATTTTGCCATCTTGGAAATTAATGCCGCACCAGGAATTTTAATGCATCTTAAACCTTCTGAAGGTGAAAGCGTTGATGTGCCTTCTCACATTTTGGCAACGTTTTTTGAGTCTGGTACAGATGCCAGGATACCGATTATCACCTTCAATAAAATCTCAGTTGAAGAACTGCAAACAACAATTGACCATATTCTTTTGCAACATCCCGACTGGACGATTGGCGCTGTTTGTCGTGACGGAGTTTTTGTGAATCGCTCGAAAAAAGTATTAAACAAAAATTACAACAGCAACGTCCAAAGTTTGCTACGTCATCCCAAACTTGATTTGTTGATTGCTGAGTATCCAGAAAACATATTAGAAGAAGAGGGTATGTTTTACGAGCGCAGCAATCTCGTAGTTTTGGATAATCCCAGTGAAACCGAGATGATATTAGTGCGCGATGTCTTCGACAATTCTACTGTGGTGACTAGAAAAGACAGCGACATTTCTATTCGTCGTAAAGGCTTAATTGAAGATTACACGTTGACTGAAGATGAACCATTTACACGGGTTTATTTGAAAGAAACTGGAGCGATTTTGTAAGTTACCGTACCCACCATTTGTTATGAAACAACAAAATATTTGAAACCGGATGGTGCAAGCCAAAAAGTTTCAATGCGTCTTTACATAAATCCCCTAATTTTAATTATGGGGATTTTTCCGTTCCCTATTAGAGGTTGTTTAAAAAGTTTTAGGCGAATATAATTCGCTACTACACAGGCTTTCGTCGGCCTGCGCGGACTAATGAAGAATCAAGGTTTTAAAACCCACCTCCGTGGGTTTTGCCTGTTGAAAAAAGAATGCGACAGATACACAGACTCAAATCCTTGTAATATCTAGTTTCTTTAATGCGTGAATTTTGAATTGGTATAAGAGTGTTTCTTCTCAAGGGGTTCGAGTCAGCTAAACTGAAAAAGGCTAATTAATAAGTTGTAATAATTCTGTTATGAGTACGGATTCGCCAGCTAATTCTCCCGAAAAGTCTGAATCCACCTTAGGGAAGCGTTTGAGAAACTTCTTAGTTGCAATCGTAGCGATCGCTCTTAGCGTAGCTTTTTTCTTGGGATTGCGAACAGAAACTACTTCAGCGTCCCTTACTAAATTAAGTGAAAGTTCCACACCGTTAGAAGTAGCAATGACTAACGGCAAACCATCTTTAGTGGAGTTTTATGCTGATTGGTGTACTGTCTGCCAAAAAATGGCCCCAGATATCGCTCAACTCGAAACACAATATGCCGACAAGCTGAACTTTGTGATGCTAAATGTAGATAATACCAAATGGCTACCAGAAATGTTGAAATATCGGGTAGATGGGATTCCGCATTTTGTATTTTTGAAACCAGGCGGCGAAACCATTGCCCAAGCCATTGGCGACCAACCCCGCACGATTATGGCTAGCAACTTAGAGGCTTTAGTTACTGACTCGCCTCTTCCTTACGGTCAATCTAGCGGTCAAGTTTCCAAATTCTCAGCCCCGGTAGCACCAAAGGCCAATCAAGACGATCCCCGCAGTCATGGCAGCCAAGTTGTCAATTCAAAAACAACTGACTAGTAGAAAGGTTTATGGGGTATTGGGCAAACAGGGAGTGTGGGAGGTGTGGGGGGATGGGGAAGAAATTTTTCTCCCCACACTCCCCCATCTCCTCATCTCTCCATCTGCCCATTCCCCATTTCAGCAATATTACGCATCAATAAAGTAAAGCCGGAAATTGTCGGTTTATTTAAAAGCGATCGCACCTTCTAAAATTGAGTAGTTAGCGTAGGCTAATTACTGCTAGAGGTACTCAAGATATGGGACAACTAAAATCCGCTGAGGAAATACCTGGTACTTATGGTTTGCCCTTCTTGGGTGAAACTTTGGAAATATTCCGCGATTTAGAACTGTATATATGGCGACGATTCCATCAGTATGGCCCGGTTTTTAAAACCAGGGTGCTGGGACGTAAACGTGCTTATTTAATTGGCCCTGATGCTAATCGCTTGGTGCTAATAGAACAAGCAGAACACATGTCATCACGGTTGGGTTGGTATTTTTTAGAACCCACATTTGGCAATAATATTTTATTACAAGATGGCGAAGAACATCGGCTAACTCGCCGCTTAATGTATCCAGCATTTCACGGTAAAGCGATCGCTACATACTTCGATACAATCAAAAATATAGTCGAAGACTTCCTCAAAGATTGGGGAGAACGAGGAACAATTTCTTTAAATTCTAGTTTTCGCCAATTAACTCTGAAAGTTGCTACTAGCCTGTTTTTAGGAACCCAAAACCAAAGTGAAGTAGAGCAAACTAGTCAATGGTTTACACAATTAATTGATAGTAGTCTGGCAATACTCAAATGGAATGTTCCTTTTACTTTATACGGTCGCGGTCAAAATGCCAGGAATAAATTAGTGGCTTTTTTGAATCAAGTTATTGCCCAGCGTATCGAAAAAGGTAATTTAGAAGCATCAAAAGATGTTTTAGGATTATTACTAGCCGCTGTTGATGAAGACGGCAATAAGTTAAGCCAAGCACAGGTAATTAACGAAGCATTATTACTGTTGTTTGCAGGACATGAAACTACAGCTTCTTTGCTCAGTTGGGTCATATTTGAATTGGGTCATCGCCCAGAATGGCGAGAGCGACTGCGTAAAGAACAGTTAGCAGTTGTGGGAAATAATCCCCTCAGCCTGTCCCATCTCAAACAATTTCCAGAATTAACCAACGTCCTCAAAGAAACAGAACGCCTTCATCCTCCAGTGTATGCCTATAATCGGGGCGTCCTCAAAGATATTGAATATGCGGGCTATCGCATTCCCGCCGGTTGGTTTGTGACAATTTCGCCAATGCTGACTCACCGTCTACCAGAACTTTACACCGATCCTCACAGCTTCGACCCCGACCGCTTTGCACCACCTTGTGAAGAAGACAAAAAGCATCCTTTAGCACTAATAGGTTTTGGCAGTGGTTCTCATAGCTGCTTAGGTATGGAATTTGCTCAAATGGAGATGAAAATCGTGCTTTCTACACTACTTCGCCATTACGATTGGACAGTGAAACCCGATTATTCTACAGTTACTCCATATTGTAAAGGTTCTAAAGTTAAGGATACTTTAGAAGCTGATATTAAATTTATTTGATTTTTTTAGGTAAGAATTTTTGACTGAAAAAATTCGGAAATTTTTAATTTGTAAATTATTTACCTGTGATTTCTAATCAGCAAATAATTTGACTTAAAATTTACTGTCTAGCCGCTGCTATCAAATGCTGATGTACTAAATACTCAAATTGATACAGGTAAGCAGCAATAATTACTTCAAATAATGTCGAGATTGTCAGCACAGGTGGGCCTTCAGCTTTAAAGAAATTTAAAAAATGAAATAGATCGGGAGAAGGCAAGAAAAGCCCTAAAATACCAAATACTATTACTGTTGAGAGAATATTCACTAACCAGCCATATAGTCCTTCCCACCAACTTATCAAACCTGGAAAAACTCCTGGGGCTGATTCGGTTTCGGGTATTCTGCTTTCTGGGAAAAAGCGATCTAAAAACCGATGCAGCCAATGATGAACAAATGCCACTGCTGGGATTGGAGAAAGTTGGGCTACCAAACTAAATAAATAGATTAACTTGACAAAAATAAACTTGGGGAGAAAATTAATCAGCAGAATAATTATGATTCCCAGATAGGCGAACGCATGTTGTAAACCATTTATTAATAGAATAAGAGCGATCGCATTAACCCAAAACCGGGGAGTAGGAATCCAAGAAGGCCAATTTTGCATAAAATTTTCAAATGTATGAAAGGCTGTAATTGTAACTGGATTGAAATATTTTGGTTAAATTTTGTCTTGCATCATCACCTGGAAATCTATAATTAGAAACTATTATATAGACAGCGTTCTTGAAAATCATATCAATGCTAATCTACAGGTAGCAAAATTGAAATGCAATTATGACTGCCCTGATTCTCAATTTATATCCCACCATTGAACTCACAGATGAGCAATTCTTCCAACTGTGTCAGAATAATCGAGATTTGCGACTTGAGCGCACCGCAGAGGGAGAATTAATTATCATGCCACCAACAGGATGGGAAAGCGGAAATCGCAATAGTAGACTGACACAGCGCTTAGGCAATTGGACTGATGCTGATGGTACAGGGCTGGCTTTTGACTCTTCTACTGGTTTCAAACTTCCGAATGGTGCAAATAGATCTCCTGATGCGTCTTGGGTGAGCCGGAAGCGATTAGAAGCCTTAAATCCAGACCCCGATAAATTCTTACCAATGGCTCCCGATTTTACGGTGGAATTACGCTCTGCTTCTGATAGCTTAAGAACTGTGCAAGAAAAAATGCGGGAATATATTAACAACGGCGTGCGTTTGGGCTGGTTAATCGATCCCCAAAATCAACGTGTAGAAATTTACCGCCCAGAACAAGATGTTGAGATTCTGCAATCGCCTGCTAGTTTATCGGGAGAGGATATATTGCCTGGGTTTGTATTGGATTTAGCACAAATTTTGAGTTAAACGCTGTCTATCCACGAGGCGATCGCTTGATTCCACAGAATAAATTACCGGAAAATTTGTGTTATACTATGTAATAGTTGATATTACTCTGCTAATTAAGCAATTTTATTAGTTGCCATATTAGACCATATAGGGTAGAATGTCGCTCAAAACAAAATACTCACTACAAAAAACCAAAAACTATGCGACTCAAACGATGGGAATCTCCCCGAAGAGAAGGTAGAAACGATAAAGGTAGAGGCGGTTCCGCCAGAAAGAGGCAACTCAAAAAACAAAGACAAATGTTACGGCAAAGGCTTAACGAAAACAACAAATCAGACGATAACAAAAATAACAGACCGGGGGAAGATAAGATTATCTTCCCCTTATTTTTTAGCTTTTACTTGCAACAACAAATAAAAATTATGCATTTTTTAATACAAAACAGAACTGGAATTTGAGCTATAATGACATGCCAAAAAAATTATAAAAAATTAATTATTAGTTTATTTTTGAAAAAATAATAATTGCGATCGCAGCCCTTAAGTATATATTTAGATACCACAACCATCAAAGTAACTATCAGGCAATTATCTTGACTTCAAAATTTTTGATTGTAGCAAATATTACGTAATATTGAAAATAATATATAGGAATTTATCGTAATTGTAATGCTTGGATGAATGAATTAAAAATTAATTATGAAGGAAGTATGAATTTTGCCAGACAGCTTCTGAAATCACTTGGTTAAACCAGTAAACTAAAACACAATAGCAAATAATTCTAGTATTACGGAGAAAGCTAAAAGTGTACTGAGAAGGCAATTGCACCTCCATGTGTTAACCTCCAACGATGACACAAGCCTACAAAAGGCTAGGAGTTATCTAAACCTGAATTGTGAAATATTCAGGAATTGTGTGGGTAATCTATGGATTCTTTTCTTGGACACAGGAGTTATTTATGGTGGCAAAAGTGCTTCTACCTACTCAAAAAGTGCTCGATTTTCCTATCACGGCTTTACGCTTTAACGAGCAAATACAAACAATACTCAAGTGGGCAACTAGACGTGAGAGTAGGAGTGTATATGTAGCAAATGTACACATGTTGATTGAAGCTCATTGGGATCCAAGGTTTGCTAGCGTATTGCGTAATGCAGACATAGTTACTCCTGATGGTATGCCGCTTGTATGGATGATGCGGAAAATGGGAGCGCGCTATCAAGACCGTGTAGCGGGAATGGATATTTTTCTAGCATTGTGTCAGTTAACTCAAACACAAAATATTAGTATCTTCTTTTTAGGTTCTCAAACAGAAATTCTGGCTCGGATGGAAGAAAGGTTACAGCGAGAATTTCCTCAAATCAAGATTGCCGCTATGGAACCTCTACCCTTTCGTCCTTTGACTGAAAGTGAAGATGAAGCTTTGATTAAAAAGATCAACTCTAGTGGTGCTAACGCTGTTTTAGTGTCTCTGGGATGTCCAAAACAAGAGAATTGGATAGCTCAACATAAGGGCAAAATACAAGCTGTGATGATTGGACTCGGTGGAGTTTTCCCAGTTTATGCAGGAATTCACAAACGCGCACCCCGGATAATTCGAGACTTAGGACTGGAATGGCTATATCGATGGATTCAAGAACCACGCAGGCTTTTTGGTCGCTATTCTAAGACTATTCCACTATTTATATGGCTAGCTACTAAACAACTACTATCATCAAGCCGTATTCGAGAAGTGTTCCTCCAAGAAACTGGAGACTAAGGAAGTAAAACATCAAATATTATGCCTATGCTCTGATAACCAATAATTAGCAAATTTATACATTACTTCAATTTATAAAATTATAGATAGTCAATTATTTAATACTAAAATTAAAAATACTTAACCTAATAAATTAATTTTATGCAAAAAAGTTTCTGAAATAGTTATGACTGTACAAAAAGATTGTGGTATACTTTCTTTCAATGTTAATTCATGAGTTATAAAACCATATTGAAAACGCTACCTATCGATTAACAAGCATTTGAATTTTTTAAAAAAACTTATTTTTTGATTGGACGAGCAATAGTTGAATGAATTCAAGAAATCTTTATCAAACTTTTATGAAATAAAAATTTTAAGACTGAATTTTGATTAGTAGAATAAATAGCGATCGCCTACTAGTATCTATAGTTATTTTTCTACTTCTAGTTTTTTTATTCTAATCAAAAAACTTTGACTTTACTTGCATTGGGGAGATTTTTTTACTCAAAAATACACAATAAGCAAGATGAGATTGCGAATATTTTTTAGTTTTCAGACAAAGAACTAGAGCTGTTAGTTAAGCGCTTTCAAATTAGCTCCGAATTTTATAGTTTACCACGCTTAGAAGAAATGAAAATTGGAATTTTAACTTTTCACCATGTAAATAATTACGGAGCAACACTCCAAGCTTGTGCGCTTTGGACTTTCCTGAATAGCCTTGGCTATGATGTTGAAATAATAGATTATCGGCCTTTCAAGATAGTATGGAAATATTTCAGACCTTTAATTCCCCTCAAACAGCCTAAAAAAATCTTGGTTAATGTTCCAAGAGCTTGGAAAATGAGACGGTTTTTAGTTTCTCATGTGAAACTGAGTAAGAAAAAATTCTATGACAAAAAAGGCTTAGACTACTACCGCGATAAATATGACGTAGTAGTATGTGGTAGCGATCAAATATGGTGTTTAGATTCTTTTAGAGGTTTTGATTCTGCTTTTTTTTTGGATTTTGTTAGCAATCAAACTACCCGGAAGATCAGCTATGCTGCCAGTTTTGGCAATACTGTAAAGTTAGGAATTTATCATGAGACAATCTGTAATTTAATCGAGCAATTTGAAACTATTTTAGTTCGTGATACTAATAGCTTTAATCTTATTAATAATGAATGTAACCAAAAAGCAATAAAAGTTTTAGATCCGACTTTTTTAATTCAGTATGACAGAATTAAAACTAGTCCAAAAATCCAAGGTAAATATATTCTGTTATATATTCATGCTCAAATCAAACCAGAAGAAGAAGAATTTATTAAATCATTAGCAAAATCTGAAAATCTTACTATAGTTTCAGTGGATCAGCCTAAAGAAATAGCACAAATCAATTTGGAAAGTGCTAGTCCACAAGAATGGGTTGGGCTATTTAGTGAAGCATCTTACATAGTCACTAATACTTATCACGGCACCATATTTTCTATTATTTTTCAGAAACCTTTTAATGTACTTGTTCGTAGCGATAAACAGAATAAAGTCACAGATTTGTTGAGAGATTTAAATTTAGAAAACCGTATATTTTCCCTGAATCAAAAAGGACAACCGCTTCATAAAGAAATATTTGATATTGATTATGACTCGGTATCTAAAATATTAGAATTCAGAAGACTGGAATCAAAAAAATATTTACTTCAAGCAATTTCGCCAGAAACATTTGATGATAAAAGTAAGGCGGTATGTAATCAGGAGTAAAATAATTAAAATGTCTAATTTGAAGATTGAACCTTTAACATCTACTAGTCTTTCGCACTATAGAACGAAACATCACTTTGAGCGAGTAGGAGAGATAGCTAGTATTGACGACCTTCAGGAATACTGTGATTGGGCCAAAGATAATAACGTAAAAATTTATATTATTGGAAATGGCTCTAACACGCTATTTGTGAAAAAGAATATCCAATCATTGATACTAAAAAATAAACTACCTAAGTACATAAATTCTCTATCTGAAGGGAGAGTAGAAGTGTCTTCTTCTATTTCAGTGATGGAAGTATTAAAGTACTGTTACCAAAACTCATTGGATTCTTTTTATTATCTTGCGTCTGTACCAGCAACAATTGGCGGTGCATTAGCAATGAACGCTGGTAGGGGAAGACAACATGGATGTACAATATACGACTTTGTTGAAACTGTAACTTTCTTTGAAGATGGATCTATAAAAACACTTGATAAGAGTCAAATTGTACGAGATTATCGAGAAACTATATTTACTGGTATGCACTCAAAATTGATATTGAGTGCAGTTTTCAAATTTGAACGCATAGAATTTACAGAAAACCCTGTAGTTTCCAGACAACTTTGGGCAAAAGAACATCAAGATAATACAGCACCGAACTGTGGTTCAGTATTCAAAACTGCTAATTATAAAATACTTCAAAAATTGAGAGGTATGTCTATAGGTAAAGCAATGTTCTCCGCTAAAACTACTAATTGGATACTGACTAAATCACAAAGTAGTTCTGCAATAGTTTTATTGATTAAAATAGCTCAATTTTTGCACATTATTACCGGACAAAAAATTGAACTCGAACTAATTGAAATTGATTAATTCGTGTAAAAAAATAACTATAGCATTTCCTATTGTAGTGAAGTACAGGGTAGGGGCGCAAAGCTTTGCGCCATACAAATTTATGTACCTCAAACCGCTATAATGCCTGAAGTACAATTTTGGGAGCGATCGCAAGCTTCTCTCTACACTCTACTTCTATAAGTATGATGCTTATGGAGAGGATTGCAACTATCTGTTTGCTTGTCCTCAAACAATACTCTTTCGAGATGCCAAAGTTAGGTTTGTCTCGCTCCTGTTGCGCGGACACTGCCGTAGTCTAGCGCTATGTAAAAACCCAGGTTCTCAAATCAACTATAAAAATACTTGACACAAACCCATGAGTAACTGCTATATTAAGTAGGGTGAAGTTGTTGGGGCGTAGCCAAGTGGTAAGGCAGCGGGTTTTGGTCCCGCCATCCCTAGGTTCGAATCCTAGCGCCCCAGTAAAGCGAAAGGCAGGCATAACAAGCCTGTCTTTTGCATTTGAATTAGATAACTGAAGGTTCATTGTTCGAGCGTTACTTGTCAGGCGTGTGAAGAGCTCGATCTAAAACCTGCCTAGCTTCTTCTGCTTTAACTCGTGCTTCTTGGTAACGCACATTAGCTTGAGCAAAATTTTTCAAAATTTTAAAGCCTTCTTTAAGCCGAGTAATTTCCTCTTCACTCACCGACTCGTCGGTGAATAAAACATCAACAGCTTTGCGAATTTCCAAAGCTTCAGTTCGTGACTCTTGGACTTTTAGTTTGAGCGTGGCCAAGTTACTCAAAATCTGAACAGCTTGTGTAATGGTATCCTCACCGTTAGCAGTATCAATACTTGGTTCTTTAACCTCAATTAATTGCTGAGGGCCAAACCCTTCTTCGAGTTCTGTAGGAAGTTTACCTGCATCCATCAGTTCCATCAACTGATCCATTGCCTTATCACGGGCTTTGGCTGAATCTTTTCCAGAAACAGTAAGAATAATTTCTGGGCTTTGAGCAAGAGTGTACTGAACCATATTTAAGCAGAAAAGTTGCTGGTTAATTAAACCAAGGACGATAACTATAATATATTGCGTCTTAAGTTATTTTTTATCGGAGGGAACAGGGAACAAGTTTGAAAGTCTCTTGTTGTCTGTGTTTTCCGGGCAGTTGATGTCCTAAGCTATGGTTTAGCTGCTATCAATTATCGAGAAGACAAGGGAATATGTCGTTGTTGGTTTTTTTAAATTCTGCCTTGGACAAGGCGCTGAAAATAAAACTTTATACTTGAAAAAGAAGAGTATATTTCGCAGGAGGGTAGAGGAATGACTCTCAATCCCACCATTATGCAAGCTGTGGAACAACTGGGTTACCGCGTCACCATTGGCGATGTGGCAACTCAGGCAGGATTGAATGTCGGTGAAGCGAATCTTGGGTTATTAGCCCTAGCATCTGATGCTGGCGGACATTTACAAGTAGCAGATTCGGGTGATATTGTTTACCTATTTCCGAAAAATTTTCGCTCAATTCTACGTAATAAATACTTCCGATTACGATTGCAAGAATGGTGGAAAAAAGTCTGGAATGTGCTGTTTTACTTGATTCGCATTTCTTTTGGAATTTTATTAACTGTTTCTATCTTTCTGATAACTGTTACCATCTTCATCATTATCACCGCTGCAAATTCCGACCGCGATCGCGATAATGGCAGCAGTAATTTTGGTGGCGGTTTCTTCTATTTCCCAAATTTCTTTTGGTATCTCGACCCGGGTTATAGCACCAACTACCAGCAACGCCGATATGAAAGACGAGAAAAAAGCGATTTGAATTTCTTTGAAGCTGTGTTTTCGTTTTTATTTGGTGATGGTAATCCGAACGCCAATTTAGAAGAACGTCGCTGGCAAGAAATCGCTACGGTGATTCGGAATAACCGTGGCGCAGTAGTAGCCGAACAAATTTCGCCATATCTCGATGACATTGGTGAGGAATATAAAAGAGATTACGAAGATTATATGTTGCCGGTTCTGACGCGATTTAACGGACAACCATCCGTCAGCGACCACGGGCAAATTGTATATTACTTCCCAGAATTACAAGTAAGTGCAGCTAAAAAGCGCCGTGATTCAATATCAGTTTACTTGGAGGAATTTCCCTGGCGTTTTAGTGTGGCAAGTTCCGGACAAATTATGCTGAGTGCTGGCTTGGGTATAGTCAATTTTGTTGGCGCTTTAGTATTGGGAAGTTTATTGAGAGATGGTACGGTTGCTGCTCAAATAGGCGGACTGGTAGCTTTTGTTGGTGGAATTTATTGGCTGCTGTTGGCTTATGGAGTTGGCTTTTTGGGGATACCCTTATTGCGTTATTTTTGGATTCAGTGGCGCAATAAAAAAATTGCTGCACGCAACCGCGATCGCCTTGCTCGCGCTAGGCTATTAGCAAGCGCGGATACTTCTTTGCAGCAAAAGCTTGACTTTGCCCATCAGTTTGCCGCAGAAAAATTCATTGGTAATGAAGACTTGGTATACTCCACTGAAACTGACTTACTAGAACAGGAAGCTGAAAATTCCGCACAAATTGATGCTGAATGGCAACGGCGGTTAGATCGGTCACAATAATTCGTAATTATTTGTTCGTAACCGTTGGCGTATCATATTAAACTATTGTGGAGAAACTTTTGCGAGAAATTATCGGTCTGGTTCTCCACAATCTGCAAGAGAACGCCAATGTTATCTACTGCTCAAGGTATTCCTGGATTACCCGATTTAACGCATCCGATTGAACTTGTCCAATTTGGAAGCCAAGCACTTAAAGCTTCATTATTATTAGTATTTTTAGCGATCGCTTTGGGAATTGCGATCGCTTTGCTTAGTTTTGCTTTACGTCGTCACCAGCCAGAAAATGTTATTTTCATTGGCGAATGGGGGATTCGTTATTCTCAACTATTGCGGGGATTGCAACATTTAACTTTAGTATTAATTCTGTTAGTGCCGGGATTTTTTCTCTGTTCTACTTTGAGTAACCGCTACCACTACTGGGAACAAGCAAGGGTGGCTCAAGTCGCTGAAAGTGTCGCCGGGGAAAGACTCGAACAGTCTGCGCCCCAAGTGCGCTACTCTATTCAAGAGCCATATTCATATACTACTCAAGTCAATAACAAGATAGTTAAGGTCAATGATACGCGAGAAGTTACCCGCTACTTAACATTGGCTGGTTCGCAAATTCAAGTCAAACTCGACCAAAGTGTAGATGTTCCAGGGCGCAGTTCAGTTTATCGCGTAGAATACATTGCTGACTATAAAGTAGTTAACCAACTCAAAGATATTAATAATTTTTTCTTTGAAGCACCGCCGCCTGACAACTATTCACTACTTGCTAGCTATAAAGTAGAGCGTGACGGTAATAGGCTACAGCAAACCAATCCCGGAGATTATGGTTTTCCCTTCCGTCTGCAACCAGGGGAAACAGCCACCTTTCGAGTTACCTATCAAGCTCAAGGTGCGCCGCGCTGGGTTTATAATGCTACCAGACAGTTGCTTTCTAATTTCCGCCTCACCGCAATTGCTAACTTTGCTCCCGCTGATTTTGCCAGTGGTATTGTTCCTAATGAGATTAAAGTTGATGGACGCAGCACTCAATTTACTTGGATATTTGACGATAATGTTTCAGTCAAAAATCCCTTTGGAGTGTTTACCAACACCGAGCCAATTCGTCATACTGGCGTTATTCCCCGGCTATTGTTGTTAGCGCCAGCCATCTTTCTGTGGTGGATATTATTGTTATATTTGTCATTTCCAATGAGCTTCAAAAATATAGCGATCGCTGCTAGTATTTTCTTTGCTTGTCTGTTAGCTTTGACCTATCTAGCTCGGTTGATGAATGCTCAGTTGGCTTGGACTTTTATTTCCATTATTTTATTAATTTTGACATGGGGATTGGGTGCTAGCCGCAGTGCTTCCCTTGCTGCTATCATCTGTACTATTGCTGGAGCAATATTACCCGTTTTTGGTTTATTAGTTCCGTTTAGCGGCCTCACTCTCAGTCTTGCAGGTTTGCTCTCAGCCATCTGGTTAGCAGTTCGCCACTGGTACGGGTTGTTCAGTTTGCAGCCAGAAGACCTCAGATTGCAGACTCAAAGAAACGCTAAAGATTAATGTTATTGCACAATCAAGGACTATTTTTGTTGCTGACGCCAACAATTTTAAACATCTAAAATTACGAATTACGAATTAGTAATTATTCGCTCAGATTGATGATGGTTGGCTTGAGCAAAATGTTTAATAGCCCATTCATGCATAGCATAAAGAATGGGTTGCAAAGTTTCTCCCAAAGGTGTCAGCGAATATTCTACTTTGGGAGGAATTTGGGGATAAACTTCTCGATGAATAATACCGTCTTCCTGCATTTCTTTGAGTTGCTGAGTCAACATCTTTTGAGTGATTCCAGGTAAAGCCCGCTGCAACTCGCCAAAGCGTTTTACTCCCGTCATTAATTCTCTAATAATCAAAACCTTCCACCGTCCGCCAATCACCTTAAGCGTAGTTTCCACTTCACAAGTCAGCCTGGGATAGTTTTCTGCTTCAGCTTTCATAGATACGATGGTATTGTGTTATACAACATACGTTGCATTGAGGCCAATTTTAGCGCGGTTTGGCTGTGGGGTTTTAGTTTGAAGGAGCAAAAAACACTAAACTAAGTACAACATTTCATTAATTCGTAGTGACTTCTCTGCGTACCTTTGCGCTTACCTCTGCACCCTTTGCGTTTAAACTTCAACCCTCAATTCACTACGATTTTCAGCAAAGCTGTACTAAGCCTGCAACGCTTTAAACCATTTATTTAAAACTGTACTGATAGTTTTCTTAATTTGATGCTTGCGGTTCCATCTTTGGAATGCCATTTCGTACTCTTCGCCTTTAATTTGAAAGGTATTCCAGATATCAAGTCCTACTGGCAATCCACAAAATAGTAAAATGTATACCGACCAAGAAATGCCGCCACCAGCGATTAAATCCACAAGTATCAAAAAGCTATTGAAAATTGCATAATTGCCGAGACGCTTCTGAAGCATTCTTTTGCGGTAGGTGTCAAAAGCTCTTCGTTGTTGGACTTGGCTTTGTTGCATTATCCAATCGCGTTCTGCTAATTTTAAAGACTCTGGTGAAATTTCTAACTCAGCAGCAATTTCTAATAGCTGCTCGTAAGAAAATTCTGTGTCTTTGTCATTAGCTTGACGAGCGATCGCTAAATTTAAAATTTGTTGTACATCTTCTTGACTATAAGATCGGATGCTTTGAGGTTCAAAGGCCGTCATAATTCTTTTTGTGATAAAACTTTCAAGAGGAATTTAATGCCAGATACACTTTAACTAGCGATGCTAGTAGTACTTCTATTATTCTTAGATTAACAAATTTCAACGCTGTAGCGCATCTAAGCCATTGTTAACTTTTAACTCTTGGTTGTTGAAAAGCGTAAATTTCTTGAATCACTTGTACCCAACCGTTAGCGACAGATTCGAGAATGCGATCGCCTTTTTCTTTAGTTGCCGTTGTGGCGTCGCCAATCACCCCACTTTTACTGATATCTCGCGTTACCCAAGCTACAGGTAACTTCCCCTCTAAACTCAACAAACTAGTTTCCGATTGTTCTGGCGGATACTCTGCAACAGCTTTTTCTAGTTTTACTTGTTCTGGCAAAATCGATAACATAATGCTAGTTTCTGCATCTCCAGCGTGCATTCCTAGCGTTGCTTCCTTTGGCGTTAATAATTCCTTAGTAATATTAGGCACGCGCCAAGTAAATAAGGGAAATACTAAAAAGTCATCATATTTGACATGTAAATCCCGCGCTGCCATTTGCATGACTTGGGGTTGTCCGCCGTGGGAGTTCATTAACACCAATTTTCTAAACCCAGCACGGTAAATACTTTCTCCCACTTCCATAATAATTGCCGTCAGAGTTTGGGTACTGAGAGTAATCGTACCGGGAAAGTGCCAGTGTTCGTTAGATTTCCCATAATAAAGCGTTGGCAAAGCATAAGCCGGAATACTGGCGTCGAGCTGTTCCAATGCTTTCCCCAGTACTCCCACACCAATAGCAGCATCTACAATTAACGGCAGATGGGGGCCATGTTGTTCTATTGCCCCTACTGGTTGGATGATGACCGCATTTTCTTTATCTGGCATTGCCTCAATGTCAGTCCAACTCAGATAAGGGAAAAAGCGTTCTGGTGGAATAAAGCTGTGCATATTTAGTGAAATATTTATATTTTAGGGCATGGGGCAAGCAGGGAGTGTGGGAGGATGGGAAAGATTTCTTCCCCATCCTCCCACACTCCCCACACTCCCCACACTTCCCCATCTCCTCATCTCTCCTGCCCCTCTATTTCTTCACCCCTTTATCCTCTTAAAATGAGCGAACAGATACTTATTAGCGATCGCTCATACCACTATGGCAAATTTTATTCAACCACCAAGGTTGCGGATTGGTGAAGGTTCTGAGGAAGAACGGCGTGCCACTTGGCTAGAACTTTTTTATGATTTGGTGTTTGTAGTTGCAGTTTCTCAACTCGCTCACAATCTCAAGGAGGACATCTCACTTTCCGGATTGCTTGGGTTTATAGTTTTATTTATACCTGTTTGGTGGTCGTGGATTGGTACTACATTTTACGCTAACCGTTTTGATAGCGATGATGTCGGACATCGCCTGCTAATTGCTATACAAATGCTGACGGCAGCTGCAATGGCTGTAAATATACACCACGGTTTAGGTGAAAGTTCTCCTGGTTTTGCCCTTTCTTATGCTCTCGGTCGGGCTGTGCTGGTGATAGAATACGTGCGTGCGGGCATACACATACCTTTAGCACGTCCTTTGACGAATCGCCACGCAATTGGTTTTGCGATCGCTGCTTTCCTTTGGTTGATTTCGGCATTTGTACCCGTTCCCTGGCGATTCGCACTGTGGACATTAGCGATCGCGATCGACTTTACTACGCCCCTAACAGCACGTAAATTTCAACTCGGATTCCTCCCCCATGCCTCCCACTTACCGGAACGTTTCGGACTGTTTACTATTATTGTTTTGGGTGAAGCAATTATCGGGGTGGTCAATGGTGTTTCCGAGCAAAAATGGAACACTTTAACTGTAATTGCTGCCATATTTGGTTTAATTATTGCTTTTTGCTGGTGGTGGGTCTATTTTGATAATCTCGGCGGTAAACCGATTGAGATAGCACGGACGTATGGAAAAACTGGTGTTGTTTATCTGTGGCTGTACACTCATTTCCCCCTAGTGGTTGGGATTGCTGCGGCTGGAGTGGGAGTAGAAGAAATTTTGTTGAGTAAACCAACTCTAGCCTTACCCGATTCCCACCGATGGCTGATTTGCGGTTCAGTAGCATTATGCTCCTTAGCTGTGAGCATTCTCCATAGATTTGGAATGATTCGTTATTGCCAAATCCGTTCTCAGTATCGGCTTGGGGGTGCGGTTGTGTTAGTAGCGATCGCTATTTTTGGCAAAGGTTTGTTACCTGTAACAATCATCGCCCTTGTAGCCTTAGTTTCTTCTGTACAAGTCATTCAGGATTTGTATCAAAGTCGTCCCACTACTCGCTTGGCTGACCCAGAAATTTAGCTGTTAGCGTATCTTTGTATGGAGGCACAACTGTAGAGTATGCACTCAGGGGGAACTGTTGCATGTCTTTTGAATGCCGTACAGTTACAGTTGTGCAATAACATACAAATTAAAGCAAATTAGTAACCATAAATTCTGGATATTATGAAAGCTTTCAGCTGTTGTCTGACTCTGCTCTTATTTGAAGCTAACTTACTAGCTAACAGTCCTAGTACTGCCAATGAACCATCTCTTACTAGGAATAATTCCGTTGTTGCCCAAACTGCTAGTAATGAAGAATTCATCGCTAGGGGTACAGAACCTTTTTGGAGCGTTACTGTGAGTAAAAGGGGAATTGTTTACTCATCACCAGAAACAAAACAGCAAACCTTCTCTTATGTCGCACCTCTAAAAGCAGAGGGACGTCCCGCAAACTTGGTGCGAATCTACCGACTTAAAGGCAAAGGCAACAATATCTTAATCGTCAAAAAAGTTGATGCCTGTAGTGATGGTATGTCAGACCGAGAGTATCCCTATTCGGCAATTTTTATCCTGGGAAATCAGGTTTTAAAAGGTTGCGCCGAGAAAAAATAATACTGCGTCTGCAAATATTTATACAAATATAGGACTCATATTTGATTTCTAAAAAAAAATCCGTACACCCAAAAATCACTCTTGTCTACTCCCCACTCCCTACTCCCTGCCTACACAGATAATTTCAAAAATCAAACCGGATTCCTATAGATTAAAAAATCTCATTCAGCAAAGTATTCGTCTATGCTAATTTTTTATTTTAGCTTTGCTTGCCGGACTATCAACCGCAACCACAGCCATCCTAACCCGCTACCAATAAAATAATAGGGGAAATCTGCCCAAGTGAAAGCAGTACCAATTAACATTTTTCCCCACCAAAACGAACGCACCCAAATTAAAAATGGTGGATGCCACAATTGAAGAAACTCCAATAAACAAGTAATTATCAATACCCATAAAGGAATTTGCCAAATTGAAGAGCGAGTCTTGATAAATAGAAAGGCGAACAAGCACCAAAATATTTCATAAAAAATTCCTCCTACCTCTTGGTTAAACCATGAAATAGAATAGCGATAGTGGCTGTATAAAAGTCCAATAGGGAGAATAATAGCCAGAGAAATAATAGTTCGCTTATTCAATTGTTTGTAAGTAGTGGCATTATTTAGGGTTTCCAATCAATTATTTCCCCTCAAAAAAAGAGACATTATTTGTATGGAACACAATGTGCTTTCACAGTGTGTTTTCAATCAATGATTTCTCGCGCTTAAACGAGATCCACCGATTTTAAACCCTAACACCACAAACTGTCCACTTTCCCCTTAACCGAAAAGTATTGCTATGTGGCGAACTTTCTTCATCTAACTTTTGGCAATGTTCTAAATTCTGTAATGCTAATTTTAGAAATCAATTATTGTTTTGCAAAAGCCAAATCACTTTCAATTAACTTAGCACCTGTTAAATTCGCCCCATTCAAATTACATAAGTAAAAATTTGCCCCTCTTAAGTCTGCTAGTGCTAAATTGGCTCCCGTTAAATCTGCACCAGTCAGATTAGCTTCACTTAAGTTAGCCCTACTCAGGTTAGATCCTTTTAGTGAAGCTTCTTGCAAGTCTGCACCGCTGAGGTTTGCCCTCATTAAGTATGCCGACATCAGGTCAGCTTCACTTAAATTAGCTTGACTTAGGTCTGCTGCTGTTAGATCCGCTTTAGTGAGATTAGCTTCGCTTAAGTTTGCCCAATTCAACTTCGCATAACTTAGGTTAATTTCACTCAGCTTTACTGATGCTAGTACCGCACACCTCAAATTAGCATTAACAAAATTTCTCTCTCCTAGTCCATAACGCCGTAAAATTTCATTAGTTGCTACTCTCTCTAAAACAGCTTGTGAAGCGCCTTGATAACACCATGTAGATTCTAATAGTTTGGCAGCAGTATTAACAGCTACTTCATCACATTTAGCCACGATCGCACCATTACAGCCATCCCACTGACCGTTAAGCATAATGGCAATCTCACTAGCAACAGCAATTGAATCAAAGAGTAAAACAGATTTTTGGTGAGGGTTTAACCAGTTATTAAAAATCGAGATAATATTTTTCATTTTTATAACTTTTGATATTCTAAAATAATTATTTTTTAAATTTTAGATATTAATTAACTATGCTTGCTCAATCTCTCTATTAAGTTAATTATTTGGGCTTATTTTCATCAGCACAATTCCAAAAATTGAGTTAATTTTTTATTTTTTATCCTGTTTTGTGACATAGCACTGTACAAAGACCTACAAAATCGATGCAGCCGATTTACAGTGCTCAGTCACAAAAGCTCAACAATCACCTGAAGTAGAAATACTTACAATAGCTAAGTTCTAAGCAGCTGAATCTGAACGTTCTATCTGCCGACGAATGGTATCAATAGAAGCATTAATACCAGCTAGCCTCGTCTCTAAATCATCTCGTATCCAAGTCAAGAATTTTAATTTGCGCTCTAAGCTAGCTTTGTGCGAAATGGGTTCGCTTCCATAACAGGAATTAGCCCAAAAAGGAAACATAGTTTACCTCTGTATTTAGCATTTGTAAGAGTGCAATATATTGCACTCTTACATTCTCACTAATAACAATCGGACTGGTGTGGGTAATAACCGACCATTATTGTACGGGAAAGGGATTGAGTATGATGTTTCTTTCATTCGTAGCAGGTAGTGCGTTGTCGCTAGATGCTTTTAAGAAAAAGTTGAAGTACAGCGCCAGGTTAAAAAGTTGTGGCAATTTGGCATTACAAATTTTTGTTTTGGAGTTTAAATGAGATAACACAACAGGACACGCCAGTTGTTGACCAAAGCTGTAGAATAACAAAAGCAGCCAATTCACAGCGCTCGGTCACCGCTTCGTTACAACTGGCTAGTAATTTACCAGAAAACACATAGTCAACAGACTTTTTGCAGAAGTCGGGAAAAGGGTAAAGGGAAAAGGGAAAAGAGATAAGAAAAAACCCTTTCTCTTTTATATGCATCCCTTTGCCCACTCTTTGAAAAAGAGTTTTGCACTCTTACTCCATGAGTTGCGCTCACAAAGAACAATGAAAATTTCTTTTCCCTATTCCCCATGCCCCTAATCCCCACTTCGTGGGGGCCCCGAGTTCCCCATTCCCTACTCCCTATTTCAAGGCAGGTCTAATCTGCAATGTTGTATATCGCCTAAGGTTTTATTACTGCTCCTAAAACTTGGTAGAGTTGGTAAAGTTCTCCCACTGCTGAGTTTATGAATAATGAAGTTGTAATTTTTCTGATTAGTGCAGGTCTGCTTGTTATATATCTTATCTTCTCGGCATTGACTGAGATGGGTACAAAGCTGCCTTGGAAGAAGTAGTATTTCAGTTTTCTCCGATATTCTAAGCAGACAATAGAGGATGTGTTGAGGAAACCCTACAACTGCTCCATCTTCACCCCTGTGACCTCCATCATCACCGTAGTAATTGGCACTAGCCGCCCCACAGTGGTGTAATAGCTATTACCGACTGGCGTTGTAGTTGAGCGCTCCCGAAACCGACGCATTGTAATCAAAAACCACTCTCGGGTCTTTGGCATCGGCAACCGATACAAAAGCCGAGTATTGACAAAGTAATAAAATACCCAGTCTGCCTGAGTATACATAAAGCAGCCAGGGGTTGCCTTTTCGAGGTTGCTGTGAGTCTCGAAGAAAAAGTTACGAGTTTTATTCCATCTATCGCCTTTAATCTCAATCAAAATTTCACCAACGTGGGTTGTCCAAATCAGGTCAATATCTCTGTGTTGGTAGTCGGGGTCATCTTCAACATTGTTGACGCTGATGGTTTCTGGTTTTTCCCATAACCACGCCTCAATGTCAGTAGCCGCCTGATTGGCTACCTGTACTGCATCGTCCATGCTGTAGGCGTAGGTCATGGTTCTAGTTCCACATTTATTAGTACTATTGTACTATTAACGCGTTTATTCATCCACCAGTCGCACTCCAATACAAGCAAGAGAATTCTGGCGAAGTAGCGTATGTATTCTGTTCCATCGAAATGACGATTACCGATAAAGCAGTCGAAGCATAAATAATGACAAAAACTAATTAAGCTGTTGCACAATTTTTAACAAAGGTGGTGCTTCTGGGTGGCTCCTCTGAATCCCGCTAGAATTGCATTCTGACTTCTGAATTCTTCTTCAATCATTTACGAACCATTGGAATTAGGGGAGTTAATCATTAGAAGTAAGAGCAATCCATCCTTATGAGTATTAATAATTGGTTCTGTTGGGAGAGTGAATATCAATGTTGAGATTGTTATTGTGTATTTGTAAGTAAAAAACGTTTATCAAGTTAACAACAATGAACATTCTTGCTTGGATTGTTTTAGGTTTAATTGCTGGTGCTATTGCTAAAGCTATCTACCCCGGTCATCAAGGTGGTGGAATACTAGGAACAATCTTATTAGGAATCATAGGCGCTTTCGTTGGCGGCAGCCTGGGTGTATTCTTCAGTACAGGAACCTTGGCTTTAGCAGCTCCAACTCTTAGCCTAACTGGGGTTTTAGTAGCAGTTCTTGGTGCAATTGTTGCAGTTTTCTTATGGAACTTGCTAACTCGTCGCAGTACAGTTTAATCAATTTTGCTCAATAAGTTTGAATCATTTAATAATAAAACTCAGGGAACCCATTTAATTATATTTTCCCCTGAATTTAATAAAAAGCGTAGCGCTTACCTCTAGTTAGGTGAGCGCAATTATTATCTAAATAGAATTCAGGAGTCAGTCGTCAAAACTCAGCATGAATTGGAGTCTGACTGGCTCTTGAATAAGTGGGTTTAAGAAAAGAGCTAATTTGAAAATTTAGCAGTCTACAATTAGCGTAAAGTCCGAGCCGAGGCTTCCTCGGCTCGGAACTTTGTAAGAGAGTGGCGGGTCTGATTCCTGGATTCTGACTTCTTATTTGATAAATCAATTGTATAGGAATCCCACACATTGTGAATAACTCAGTATTAATTGTCCTGACCTTATTAGCCTGGTCTATGATATCGCCAGTCAGCATCTCTGGTACTGTCCAAGTTTCAAGCAATCAAATCATCAAAATGTCTTCATTTAACCTCAGTTCCTACAAATGGCAAAATCGCGTGTTAATTGTATTTGCACCGTCAGTTGATAACTTTAACTATCAGCAACAGATGCAGTTGTTTAACCAGCATAAAAACGATTTTACAGACCGCGATTTAGTTCTAGTTCAGGTTTTGTCAAAAAATAAAAGCTATGCCAACGGACAGCCAATAGATGAATCTTCTGCTGCCAATTTGCGAAATCTCTTTGGAATTGATAAAGAAAATTTTCAGCTGATTTTGATAGGCAAAGATGGTGGCGTTAAACGCCAAGAAAGTAAGCCAGTTGAAGCCGCAGCAATTTTTGAGCAAATTGACGCCATGCCTATGCGCCAGCAAGAAATGCAACAGCGGGGCAAAAAATAGTTAGAAAATACCAGCGAGAAAAGTTAGCGCCCAAAAAGCGATCGCTCTACCTAATTGCTCGTCCATTGCTGGCTTTTGTTGCTTGTCAATGGACGAACAATCCTCATGAAAAAAATTCGAGCATTCAGGTAGTGTCTGCGTTGGTGTGTAACGGTATTCTTTGTAGCTTTAATTTCTGCTTAATACTGAAACACATCTATCTTTAGATATATATTAAGTAAAACATAAGTAAATATTTATATAGTTGTTTAAAGATTATGTAATCTCATCATTTAGGGGTCATGCTGTAAAGCTTGAAACTCAACCAATTACGCTCCATCAGAGGCGACACAACCAAAGGAGGAATGTCAAGGTTATGAGATGTACCTTTGGGTAGTGAAGTCAAGTAGCTGAAATATTTATTAATATTATTAATAGGCGAGTGTAAATTCAGCCTCAGGAGTCAGAAACGATTCCTAACGGCAGGTATTTGTCATAAGCCACCAGATTGATTATTCACCAAGGGAGCAGAAGATCGTGAACGACCAAAAACCATCAGAACCTAAGGAATTTGTAGGAAATCTCAAGACTGGCATTTGGCTGTTTGGCTTATCATCTTGGGTATTTGGGATTACAGATCGCAGTATTGCTTCATTTGCAGATGGTTATCTGTCGGCTTTGGATTTGACGCAATTATTCACAGCGGCTACATTTTTTGTGGCATGGCTATTTTTAAAGCCTGCATCCAAAGTTTAAAATCTGCGGCTGCTTGAATATCTAGTACTTCATCAGAACTTAATGTATTGGCATGGAATGAAGTAAATTTGTGTTTGATTTTAAAGAGATTAGTAAATGTATCTAGATAATTTTGTAATTTTCCGGAATTGCTAAGAGTGTGGTGGTAGTCTCTATCAGATTAGAAAATTATACAGAAACTATATAACTAAACCTCGGGGTATATAACCCCATATTAAAAGCTCGGTATTCACAACCGGGCTTTTAATGTAAGTGAGTTCATAGCCAAAATTTTTTAGTCTACTTAAAGTAGACTGTTTTCTATTAGCCTGGGAATTGATTCCCAGGCAGATGAGTTATTAAGCTTGAATAACAAAGTTAGTAGCCGTTAGGAGAGGATTGTTCGTCAGGGTGGCAAATTCACCTCCTGTTCCGAAACCGCCTGAAGACCCATTCTGGTTATAGAATAGATTTCCTGTTCCCTGGCTGTAAACAATGAAAGCTTTACTGGTTGCAGCAGCGGCGTCATTAGCAACAACAGCAAACTCACTCGATTTACTAAAGCCAGTACCTACCTTACTAGTTAGAACATTGAAAGTTTTCTTGCTTAATCCTATCTTGTCACTTGTTTTTTGGAAGTCAGCTATGGTATCGATACCAACTATGGCTTGGCTAAAGGCACTACCTGTAGCATAGCTAAAAGTATCTTTACCTCCTCCTCCTATCAGTAAGTCATTCCCTGCTCCACCAATTAAGGTATCATCACCAGACAAACCACTCAGGGTATCCTTACCACCACCGCCATTGAGGACATTATTCGCATTATTGCCTGTAATTAAATTATTTCCACCATTTCCCGTGCCGTTAATTTCATTACTTCCTGTCAGGATCAAGTCATCAAAGTAATTGCTCAGTGTATAGCTAACAGAAGACCTAACAGTATCTTTGCCTCCATTGGAAAACTCTACTAAGGTATCAGTAGTACTATCGACAATATAAGTGTCATTTCCGGCTCCACCAATTAGGGTGTCTTTGCCTCCGCCACCATTGAGGGTGTCATTGCCATCTCCACCTGTCAGGCCGTTATTACCACTATTACCGTTAATGATGTTGTTAAGACTGTTACCTGTACCATTAATTGACGCTGAGCCTGTTAAGGTCAGATTTTCTAAAAAGTTACCTAGCGTCCAGGTTACAGAAGATTGAACTGTATCTGTGCCATCTCCAGCGCTGTACTCAGTAATGCTGTCACCGATGCTATCAACGATATAGAGGTCATCACCAAAGTTACCAATTAAAAAATCATTTCCTTTACCACCGTTAAGGGTGTCATTCCCACCGCCACCATCTATATAATCAATTCCCGAACCACCAAGTAGCGAGTCATTGTCAGCTCCTCCTTGGATATAATCATTTCCTTGACCGCCATCAATGGTGTCATTGCCACTTCCCCCCCCCAGGTTATCGTCACCATCTAATCCATTTATGCGATCGCTTTCTGGAAATCCATTTCCATCGCCGAACAAATTATCGTTTCCAGGAGTGCCATTGATAGTTGCCATAAGAGTTACTCGATAGATAAAAGAAAATAAACGCCAATAGATAACAGAAAACTCTCGTATCCGATATCTCGTGACGAGTAGTATCAAATAGTACCAAGATTACTACAAAACCACCCGAGCTGATTTAGGAAAGCTTACACAAAACTTAATAAAATCTATGTGATATCTCTGTTGCACAGCTAAAATCAGGCATAAATCAATACTTTATATTTAAGGATAATCGTAAGTGGTTTGTAGGTTGTTAAACCCAACAAACTTAAGTTCTTAGCTTGACACTAATGGCGAGGCGCTCATCCAACAAGAGTTTTCCCCCTTGCCTCTTCTGCTTTCTCTGTCAGCCTGAACAGATAAATTCCTTAACTGAACTGTATTAAGCTTTAACAGCGTTGTTGTTTTTTGAATATTGATAACAGCAAACACACAAACCCCATTAT
Organism: Nostoc sp. DedSLP01; assembly: GCA_034530875.2. Classification (GTDB taxonomy): domain Bacteria; phylum Cyanobacteriota; class Cyanobacteriia; order Cyanobacteriales; family Nostocaceae; genus Nostoc. The sequence goes on along the minus strand of JAVRCJ020000005.1, from coordinate 23,670 downwards.
TACTAGCGATACTGAAGAATTAGGTTCTGGGACAGATTGAGGATTTTGCCAAGGTTGATAATCGATCGCATTTTGGGGAATGATGTTGAGTGATGCTAAAAATTGCTCAATGTTGTTAGATATATCGCTGTTATTAATATCAATATTTTTAGAAGATATAAGTCGATTAAACGTTTGGGTACTCGATGCATCAAAATCTTTTGTTAGTACAAGAAAATTTTGACCTATTTTACCTATCAGGGAGTCAATTAGATTGTTAACATCAGTCTTAATTTCTTGTGGAGATAAATTTAAGTTGCCGAGATTGTTGACATTTCCAATAATTGCATTGTCATTCTCTGTTAGCAAATTACCATTACCAATAATTGTATTTCCATTGCTAAAAACCCAGTTACCATTACCAACGACTGTGTTATCTTTTCCAAAATCCCAGTTGCCGTTTCCAATAGTTGAGTTATCGCTGCCAAAGTGCCAATTGCCATTTCCTAGCGTTGCGTTGTTACTTCCGTTGTCCCAATACCAGTTACCATTACCCAGGTTTGTATTATTCTTTCCAAATAACCAGTTGCCATTGCCTATGGTTGTGTTGTCATTATTAAAGTTCCAGTTCCCATTGCCTATAGTTGCACTGTTATTGCCATAATCAGAATTAAAATTACCAATAGTTGCGTTATTCTTACCAAAGTTTCTATTAGCATTACCAACGGGTGCGTTATTCTCATTAAATTTTGAAGTACCAGTATTAGATGTATTTCCACTGTTACTAAAAGGTAGATTATTACCAAGGACTTCTTTTAAAGGATCGAAAGGCGATCGCTCAAGCACATTACCACGATCTAAAATCAGATTACCACCGTTTAGAAACGGGTTTGTACCTCCTGCCAATGTTTTATCAACATCTTTAAAAAAGTTGTCACCCAAAACTAACTTCAAGCGAGTAAAAATTAATTGCTGAAGTGTACTACCAGCTTCGCCATTAAAGGGATTTATCCCACCACCTGGAATAGTTCCGCCACCATTGCTTAACAGATTTTTATCACTTTTTAATATGTTATCTTCAGCATATAAACTGCCATTTGTAGCAGAAGAATTACTGTTATATAGGTTACTGCTATCATCAGCAACTCCATTATTTATAGAATTTATATTAAATGCTCCCATTGGCACTAATTCTCCTATTTTTTATCCTAAGTATCAGTTTAATTACAGCAGTTTTGATTTACATGAGGTACAGAGTTAATGGTTTTGAGGCAGGAGACAGGAGGCAGAGGGCAGGAGGGAAAAGAAGAATTTCTATATTCAATTCTCCAGTTGTGTACCTCATTTATTTGCAAACTGCTGTAAGCAAAGATTTATTTAAATCAAGACCTTTATCATTATGATTGCAAAAGTCACAGAAAATTTTGCATAAAGCCTTTGATAGTAAGAAATTCCAGTACATAACATTGCTGATTAGCATAGTATGTACTGAAAAAATCATTAGTGTTTATTTGCTTGTGTAGAACTACTGCTTTACTCAAGGAGTATAGTTACTTTCTTTGTTAAGCGAACGGAATTTCACCACCACCAAATGAGTTTTGACCGCCACCAAATGGGTTTTGACCGCCACCACCAAATGGGTTTTGACCGCCACCAAATGGGCTTTGACCGCCACCAAATGGGTTTTGACCGCCTCCAGATGGGTTTTGACTGCCACCACCAAATGGGTTTTGACCGCCACCAGATGGGCTTTGACCTCCACCAAATGATGGGATTTTGCCATCACCCAGTTCTTCTTTAAGCCTTGAGTTAACTAAGCTGTCAATATTAGCTTTCAAACTCAAGCCGTCTGGTATTTTAGTTGTGCTGATATTAATACTATTAGTGCTCTGGCTGCCAGCACCAGTTAAAGGGTCGCGGCCGCCATTTCCAGCAGATGGATTTACACCGCCTGCAAAGATATCCCAAAAGTTATCGCCAGCAAAAGGATTACCATTGTAAGGTAAATTGTTGCCGTCACCATTATTGCCGCCACCGAATGGACTACCGCTATTTTGTCCGTTACCAACACCACTGAATAACTTAGAAAATTCTTCAGGAGTCAAAACTTCTTTTAAGCGACCGAAGGGTGAATTTCCTAATTGATTGTCTCCACCACTAGAGGAGTTATTGTTACCACTATTAGTCAAACCTGCCATCTTGGTTAATCCTCCTAATTTTTAGCATAAAAAGCCTCCTACTTTATAGGAATCTGGCTTGAGTATTGCTAGGTATAATCAGAATGAAAACTTGGGTTTGTAAGCTTTCAATCAGCTTGACTAGTTAAAACTTTCATGAAATTTCTACAGCTACATCAAAGACAAAATTCTGTCTATTCGGGAGCTTTCTGTTGTCAAAATAGTTAGTAGCTCTGAGATAGTTTGTTTATCTTGTCAAGTTAGATAATCAATTATTACCAGTGCTACCCACATCTACAATTTATATGATTGAAGTAGTAAGAGCAATGAAAAATGTTTTGATGGGTTTATCAAACTTATAGGGATTTTTATATAGTCAATTCAGAATAAATAATTAAAATATTTGTAGAAGAGAGTGAAATGTTGCTGAAATGTGGTATTAATATAAATGATATTTTGATAAATTTACCAAATTTTTAGATATTTATTGTCAAATTTTTAGTTCGTTAATTAATCTGCTTTGGTTTGGGGTACTATTACTTTCATCCGCTGTTCTACCGCCAGACTAATAGCAATAAATAGCATAGTTAATCCCTGAATCGCATAAACTACAGTTATCGGTACGCCTGCGCTACGTTGCATCACATTAGCACCGCTACGAAGTGCGGCGAAAAATAGGGAAGTTAACAGTACGCCGAAAACGCTACCGCGACTTAAAAAAGCGATCGCAATTGCATCAAAACCATAACCAGGCGAAACTTGTTCAAATAGCCGATACTTCAACCCCATCACTTCAGCTGCGCCGGCTAACCCAGCTAAACCACCCGCTAACGCCATCACCAGCATAATAGTGCGTTTTACAGATATACCAGCATAACGAGCAGCATTCGGGTTAAATCCTACAGCCGCGATTTGGTATCCTAAAGGCGATCGCACTAACAATACCCACAAAATAAGAGCTGCAATTAACGCCAGCAAAATCCCCGCATGGGCAAGACTGCCAGGTAAAATAATCGGTAACTGAGCAGATTTAGCAATCAACGGCGAATAAGGACTAGGCGCTGCTGGTGCTTTCAGAGGATTTTGTACCAAATAGCTAACTAAATTCACTGCAATGTAATTGAACAGCAACGTAGTAATTACCTCATTCACTCCCCGCACTGCTTTTAGGTAACCGGGAATCCAACCCCAAACCGCACCGAAGATAAATCCTGCTAACAACGCCAGTGGAATGTGAATCAAAGCAGGTAATCCTTGCAGATATAACCCAATTAAAGTACTTCCCAAAGCACCGAGATAAATTTGTCCTTCACCACCGATATTAAATTGACCGGCACGCAACGCCACTAATACACCTAAACTAGTAAACAATAGCGGCGTCATTTTGGTAAAAGTATTGCCCAATCCAAAATAAGTAGACAGGGATTCTTGAAATAAAGCTGTGTATGCCACGATGGGATTTGCGCCAGCCAGCAAAATTAGGATTGCACCGACAAGCAAGGCAGATGCGATGCCTACGGCAGGCTGCGCCAACGCAATTAATGGCGATAAGATTGGTAGCAGGCGTTGAGTGCGATTTTTTGTAATCATTATGTTCCGCCACACTCTAATAACAATACCTTAGACTGTTATTTGTTGAAGCAGGCAGGCAAAGAAAAAAGTCTTATCTGAATTGTATTGGACTTTGAACAATCAAGCTCGTCCTAACCTATCTTTGTATTTATTCTCAGCAGCGATCGCCAGAAATTAATAACTTCAGCTTATGTATGTGGAAATCAAGCAAATTTACGGTAACGCTGACGCACTAAAATAGTTCTTCAAAGCCGAGTCCAACTCAATCAAAAAAACCAGATCCGCACACCAAAGCTAATAGTATTCCCATGAAAGCAGAGTTTGACGGCAAATTTTTGATTGGTGCGATTAGTTCGTTGCTGCAACAAAATCCGAAAAAAGTTTTTGATGTAGCATACGTTTCTAAGCTAAATGTGTAATACTATTCCACAAAAAATATGATAGAGATTTAAACCCACTAAAGCCTTGCTGTATTTTGTGTTTTTTAATTGCGAAAAGCAGCCAATTATATAAACTCTTTAAACTCTAGCTTTTGATACCGTTAAGCGTTCAAATTTACAAATACCCATTATGTATTATTTACTTTTGATTCAAGCAGACGTAGGGTATTAAACTAACCTCTTTGAAAACCTTTCGCTGGTTGTTTTTGTCCTTTACCTTTAGGTTTAGATTTATTAACTTCTGTAAGTGCTTCTTGAAATAAATTATGTAGATGTAAAGGAACACTAGCAATTTCTGGTAATTCTGGCTCGATAGGTTTACCATACTCTTGCAAAATTTTATTTAAATCATTGCTCAGGCTAAACTCAGGACGTTGCAAGAAATCTTGCAAGACTTTTTCTAATTGAGTGGGATATTTTTGTGCTAACCGATGCCAGATATAAGCATTAATATTTTTATCTTTCAAGTAGTGACGAATTAGTTTTGCTGCACCTTCACTACTTTGCCAATCATCAGCTAATAATATAGTTGTGAATTTAGTATATGTTGATAAAAACATTAATCCCCAACGTGGGTGAGAAATGGCTGTGACTTGTTCTGCTTTCTTGAGTCCAGCAGGTAAATCTACTTGAGGTGTAACCATTTTTTGCTTGCTGTTTTTCCCATCCAATATTTGAGAAACAGGGTTAGTATTAATTCCAAATTCTTTAGCAGTGGCGATAATTTCTTCTGCACCAATACCAGCTTTTGCTACTATTTCATTCACAGATTTGTAACTATCAAGTCCGGCAGCTTTGAAATATTTATCGCTGATAATTTCTTGAAATTCAATTATCTTTTTATTGAGTTGGTATCCTGGTAATGTAACTTCATCACTCCCAAAAAACTCAACAAACTGCTGATGATATTGCTCTACTGACTGCCATGCTTGTTCTAGCAAGTCTGGAGCATCGCTGTAAAGATAACTTTTATAATTATCTTTAAAATTTCCAATGGCGATGGCGAGTTTTGGCTTACCGAGTTTACCCATAAATGTGTGAGAGCCAGAAAATATCCACTGATTATCAGTAAGAGGAGAAATGCGTGTTAGTAAAATATCTCCTGGCTTGAAACGAGATATGGCTGGTTGTTTTTCAGGGCTGCTAGACTTGACAATGTAATTTTTAGCTGTCAGAACTATGTAATGTTTAGCTGTCAGCCAGTTCATGAGTTCTAAGCCATCAGGTAAAATCTGGGTGATAGTAAATAAACCAATAAAACTACGATGCCAGCTATTGAGTAGATTGCGATCGCTCTGTGATAAATCTGCATGACTGGCGATAAATAATTCTATAGGTGAGCGATCGCCAATTTTCCCTTCTGTAATAAACCTGTCAATGATTACTTGTTGTTGGGTGCTACCGCCATTACCGCTAGGTATCTGTGCAGCTGCATAAATGTCGAGTGCTTGTGCTAGTTCGCCGTCAGCATCTAGGACAAAATCAACCAAGGCTTGTTTGAGTGCGTGCGATCTTTTTACTATGGCATCCACAAGCGAATCTTTCTACTCAACAATTGTAGGCTATAGCGTTTTTAAGGATTATCACATCTAGCTATTGCTAGATTTTTGTAGTCATTTTTATATAAATTAATGGCGTGGTTAATTCGCTCTCTGAAAACAGGAGATGGTTCTTCTCCCCAAACTGCCGCTCCTAAAACAATTGCTGCATCTGCCTTGATATTATTAGTACTGCTGCCATATAAATACTTGAGGCACAAGAAGCGATCGCCAGCAACAAAGCTTCTATCAAAGCTAGTGTCACCAAAATTCACAATTTTTTCGGAATTTTGTAATTGAGCATCGGGTGTTGTCTTAGTTTTTCATTCTTAGTTTCAATATCTCAGCTAAGGGGTTGTCATGAAATAAGGAAAGCGAAGGCTGGCTTTCCTTATTTTTGAACAGGTGCTAAACACGTAAGTTCTATACTGTTAGTATGAAGGAATGTTTGCACTGAACTATTTATGGAATTACCAAAACAGGTAGAGGAAAATTATATTAGCACTAACAACTCCTCAAAAGCAGAACTATTAGATAAAATTCAATGGTCTTTAACACAGCGAGATGTTAATTTGATTGAATTACTAATGCCTGTATGGTCATGGTTTTACCATTACTATTTTCAAGTAAAAACTGATGGATGGCATCACATACCAACAGAAGGAAAAGTCCTACTGGTCGGTTCTCATAACGGTGGAATGGCTTCTCCAGATTTAGTAATGATGATGTATGATTGGTTTTCTAGATTTGGAACAGAGCGTTTGGTGTATGGTCTAATGCACCCTTATGCTTGGAAAGTGAGTCCAGAGATAGCCCAATTAGCTCAGAAAGTTGGAGCGATTGTTGCACATCCAAAGATGGCTAGTGCAGCTTTTGAGATGGGGGCTAGCGTTCTGGTATATCCGGGAGGACAATATGATATGTTTCGGAATCATAGCCAACGCCATAAAATTCATTTTGCTGGTAATCGCGGCTTTGTCAAACTGGCTTTAAAACAAGAAGTTCCAATTATTCCAGTGATTTCTGTAGGCGCTCATGATACGTTGATTGTTTTATGTGATTGCTATGATTTAGTTAAACAATTACATCAGTTGGGATTGCCGTGGTTTTATCAAATAGACCCAGGCATTTTCCCAATTTATTTAGGTTTACCTTGGGGCTTGTCTATTGGGCCTCTGCCTAATATTCCTCTACCTGTGCAGATTCATACTCGTGTATGTCATCCAATTACTTTTGAAAGATATGGTCAAGATGCAGCTAAGGATCGTAATTATGTGAATCGTTGTTATGAATTAGTTCATAACCAAATGCAACAAGAGTTAAATCAATTGGTTATAGATGCTCAAAAATCTCAATAAAATCAAAACTTTTTCTAAAACCTGGTAGATAAATATGTAAATAATTTTAGTGAATGTTATTTATGAAAAGTCTATAAAAACAAACTTTAACACCAGTTAAATGAGTGATATAGCAATCATATTTTGTATGAAATGTTAACGCTCAACAGCCTCGATCCAAAATTTCACTTTCTCATTTAGAATTGGTATATAGGTAGCTGCTCTACAGTATTATCTAAATTAGAACTATCATCACATAAAAGTTTCATTACTTCATCTTTGTATTTCTGAAAGATGGGATAACGTTTGATTTGAGGATCGTATTGACTCGGCAATTGAATTTGCAATTCTTGTTTAATAGTGCCTGGTCGCGAACTTAACACGTAGATGCGTTGAGATAAAAAAATTGCTTCCTCAACATCGTGAGTGATAAGGAAAATTGTAGTATTTGCGTTCTGCCAAATTTCTAATAGAAATTGTTGCATTACTTCTTTTGTCTGCACATCCAACGCACCAAAGGGTTCATCCATAAGTAAAATTTTGGGTTTGGATGCTAAAGCACGGGCGATCGCTACGCGTTGTTTCATCCCACCAGATAGTTCCTGCGGTAGCGTTTTAGCAAATCGTGACAACCCCACCATTTCTAAATAATAAGCAGCTTGTTGTCGTCGCTCGACTTTAGATACACCTTGTAGCTTTAAGCCAAATTCGACATTTTCCATCGCATTCATCCAAGGATAGAGGGTGTAGCTTTGAAATACCATACCGCGATCGCACCCCGGCCCTGTGACGCGTACCCCATCAACCAAAATCTCCCCCCCCGTTGGAGTTTCTAACCCTGCAATTAACCGCAGCAAAGTTGATTTACCAGAACCACTTGCTCCCACTGCACAGACAAATTCACCCTCTTCTACATGCAAGTTAATATTTTTCAGTGCAGTTAACGAACCGCGTCTAGTTTGAAATTGTTTGTGGAGTTGATTAACTTCTAAATGCATAAATAACCAATTTTGAGATGTGGATTTTTTAGGGGAAGAATTCAGAACTCAGGAGTCAGAATTCAGAATTTAATCGAATTGGAGTCCGACTGAGTAATGAATTATTGGTTTAAAACTAAGCCGAATTATGAACGAAACAAAACTAAAATATTTCTTTTATTTTGTACTCTCTTGTTTCATATTTTATAAGTAAAGGATTCTGACTCATGACTCCTTTTTTACTCTTTAGCCCAACTACAACATACACGCAGTAACAACCGAAACAAAAGGTCAATTGCTAAACCAATCAAGCCAATTACAATCAATCCAGCAAAAATTTCATCTGTTTTCAGAAATCTTTGGGCAACACTAATTCTACGACCTAAACCTTCTGTTGCTGCCACTAATTCCGAAACAATCACTAAGTTCCAAGATGCTGCCATGTTAACACGACAAGCATCAATGATATTGGGCAGAATAAATGGAAAAATAACTTGTAATAAAACTTGTTTTCTTTGACCTCCTAAAGTATAAGTAGTTTCCAATAAATGCTTAGGGACAAATTTAACTGCATCCATCACCATTAAGGTGTTAAAAAACAGCGTGCCAATAAAAATCAGCATAATTTTTGGAGTTTCTCCCAGTCCCAAATATAAAATTAGTAAAGGAATAAAAGCTGGGGCTGGCATATAGCGTACAATACCAATAATCGGTTCTAGTAATGCCCGAATACTAGCAAATGTTCCCATTAAAGTGCCTAATGGAATAGAAACAATTGCCGCTAGGGAAAAACCAGCTATCACCCGAAACAAACTAAAAGCAATATCTTTTTGTAAATCACCACTTGCTAAAAGTCTTTGAAATGCATTCCAGACTTGATTAGGAGTAGGCAGAAATAAAGATGGAATTAATCCAGTATTAGAAACAATCCACCACAAAATTATCGGTATCGTGATGGACAAGAACATCAAAGCCCAAGCTAAATTTTTGGGGATATCCTCAGCAATGCGCCAAAAAATAGTTTGTGATAAGATTTTTGGAGTCAGCTGAGAGTTTACTTCTAGCGATTCTTCAGTTTGTTGGTTCATGATTTCTGCTTCGTAGCGTAGGCTTTTACAAAGCGGTTATCAAAGATTTGATTGAGATTAGGTGCTTGTTTTGTCAAACCAGCGTCAACAAGAAATTTGCTAATTTTACCAGCAGCAAAACTGAGCGATTTCATGTCATTACCAGGACTAAAAGCTTGCAAATTATCTTCTATAGAAAAGATTTTAGTGCCTGCATCATAAGCCTTATATTCTGCAACTGACACACCAGCACGTTTCGCCATAATTTCATAAGCTTTGTCTCGGTTGGCTTTGATAAAATCAAGAGTAGCAAACCAAGTATTGACTAAAGCTTGTACATCTTGTGGATGTTCGTTAATCAGTTTGCGACTGACAACTAAATGGTCGGGAATTGCACCCGGAAAGTCTTTAGAACTGAATAATTCTTTGCTCCCAGAACGCGATAAAGCCTTCGTCGTGAAGGGTGCAAAAACTCCAACTGCATCAACTTGACCGGCGACAAAAGCGGCTGCGGCTGCACCTGTTTCTAGTGGCTGAAACTGAATATCACTTTGAGTTAAACCGACTTTCGACAAACCAAGTAATAACAGAAAATGGTCAACTGTTCCTTCTTCAACAGCAATTTTTTTACCTTTGAGGTCAGCAATACTGTTAATTCCTTCTCGCGCAATAATTTTGTCATTACCAGTTGAATTATCATTGACTAAAACAATTACTTGATCCGAACCTGCTGCTACTGAGCTAATGGTATCATTCAAAGTTTGGGTATTGGCATTAAGTTGACCTGCTCGTAAAGCATTGATAGAATCCAAATAGCCATCAAACCACTTCAAATCTACATTAACTTTGTTTTTCTCAAATAACTTTTGCTCTTGGGAAACTTGCCAAGGAAACCAACCAGGCCAAGCACTAAAACCAACTTGAATTGGTGCGGTACTAACTGAAGTATTAGAAGCTTGCGGTGTGTTAGTTTTTGGATTTGGCGTACAACTAACTGCAATAAAAAGCGCGAATAAAAAGATTGTGAATAGAGATGATAACCTGCGAATATTCATTGTGTTTCACTCTGATTTACGCTTTTTGACAAGCAACTCCAACTAAAAGATATATAGCAATCCAAAATCATACGCGCTCTAATACTTAACTAGAATTTTGTAGTTGCTGGAAAACTTGCAACCGTACCCAATTAAACCAAGCTTCTAATCCCTCGCCTGTTTTAGCAGAAACAGGAATAATCTCAACATTGGGATTCATTTGACGGACGTTTGCTTCAATGCGGCGAATATCAATATCTAGATAAGGAGCTAAATCTGTTTTTGTAATCAGCAAACAATCAGCTTCTTGAAACATAATCGGGTATTTCAGTGGTTTATCTTCGCCTTCAGTGATGCTTAATAAAGCAACTTTTACGTGTTCTCCCACTTCAAATTCAGCAGGACAAACTAAATTACCAACATTTTCCACCAGCACTAAATCAAAGTCATAAGGATTATATTCGTGTTCGAGTTGATGAATTCCACCTGCTACCATTTGGGAATCTAAATGACAAGAACGACCTGTATTAATTGCAATTACAGGAACACCATATTTTCGCAGCCGTTCTGCATCTAAATTGGTGGTCATATCTCCTTCAATAACAGCGATTTTGACTTCATGATTTAAAGCTGCAAGGGTGCTTTCTAGTAGTGCTGTTTTCCCCGCACCAGGACTACTCATAATGTTGAAACAAGTGATTCCCCATTTATCAAAATGCGCTCGGTTATGGTCAGCGCCTTGTTGATTAGCATGGAGTAAATTAATTCCTAATGCTACGTCAAATGTTTGATGCATAAGCGCACTCAATTCTATCAATTTTTAACTCTCTACCCGAGCGAATATCCTCCATTGGAGAATTACACTCAGGACAGGCGTACTGCAAACCAATTTGCGGTAAATATTCCTGTTGACAACGATGACAAAAGGCAATCAATGGTATTTCTTGAATTATCAGTTTGACTTTTTCTAAAAAAGTATTGCGGGTTTGCACTTCAAAAGCAAATTGTAAACTTGCAGGTTCAACACAGGTGAACTTACCGACAATTAAGTGAACTTGAGAAATTTCTGGCCGTTCGGGTTGGGATTCCCACCAATCTTTGACTGTTAAGATTAGTGCCTTTGTCATATCAGTTTCGTGCAAAACTCACCTCCATTCCTCAATTAATTGTGGTTGGGCTGCGGGATGAATATATGCAGGTTTTTGTTTGCGCGGTAATTGACCGGAGACAACTAAATGCGCCATCGTATCACAAATTACTCGCGCCGCCATTAATGATGTCATATCGCTAATATCATAAGGCGGTGAAACTTCCACAACTTCTAATCCACAAATTGGTGCGTTTTGCACAATTTTACCCAATAAATACAAGGCTTCACGGGGTAATAATCCACCGGGTTCGGGCCAACCGGTTCCAGGGACAAACCCAGCATCAATGCAATCAATATCAAAACTGATATAAACGCAATCTGTACCGTCTAATGCTCTTTCTAGTGCAAAGTTGACGGCTGCATCTAGCCCCATTTCAGTGATGTCGGTTACTGTTAAAATATTTGTGGCTCTTTCTCGACAAACTTTCACTCCTTGACGCGGTACTTGCCAGCCACCAATTCCTAATTGCACGAGGTTTTTTGCTGGCGCGTTTTTAATATTTGTCGCATGAAACCAAGGACAAGTATGCATTCTTTCGTCGAGGTCTGTTTCTTGGGTATCCACATGGCGATCGAAGTGAATAATCCCGACTTTTTTATCGCCTAAATGACGACAAACACCACGAACTGTGGGAAAGCCGATGGAATGATCGCCTCCCATAATGATTGGAAATGCACCAGAACTAAAGATATGTGCAATACCTTTGGATATCTGATCGAAGGACTTTTCATTATTAGCAGGAATGGTGAAAATGTCGCCAACATCACATAAAGTAATCTGTTCGCGCAAATCTACACCCAATTCAAAGTTATAGGGAGTATATAATGCAGAGATTCTCCGAATTCCTTGGGGGCCAAAACGCGTTCCGGGTCGATAAGTTGTTCCAGAATCGTGTGGGACGCCGACAACAGCCACATCATATTCACCAACTTTTCGCACATCTTCTAAATATGGTGCTTTTAAAAAAGTATTAATTCCAGCGAAATGGGGTAGTTCTCCGCGAGAAAAGGTAGGAATTGAACGATCGCGTATACTTTCTGCTGCTTCTAACCCAAATTCTATACCTCTAGAAACCTCCTGCTGCCAACCTGTTAGCGGTAAATTGGCTTCTTTTTCTAGTGCGCGCCCTGCTTGCGTAGAATTTGGCTGAAAATGAGAATTAGGATCGGTAAAAGATTGTTCAGTCATATTTCGGGAAATGAAATTTGGAAGATTTGCAAGGCAAAATTACAGCCCGGGTAACCATAACAGATAATATTCTGTTATGTGTCTCCCGGGCTTTTTTCCCGCCGTGTGACCAGTTTTTGACAAACTGGCTGCTCCTCTCGGACCAGTCATTTAACTTTAAAAATGTTAAACCGGAACCCTAGAAGCTATTCATTTTTACCCAATTGCTAATAGTTGCCTTTGATGTTTGGTTTTTTATACTCAAGTTTATAGATATCAAAAGACATTGCACGAAAAAGTATTTAAAGCTACAAAAATTTCAAAATATTCCCAATATGGTTTAGACTAGTTCGCGGTGGGGGAGTAATACCACAAGTGAGGGGCGATCGCAGCACGGTCAAAGAAAGGCGTGACCCTAGCGGATGGAAAAGTTAAAAATGGGATCGAGAGTGCGGCCTTGGACAATGGAGAAGCTCAAGATGGCAGAACAATTGCGCGAAAATCCAGGGGTTAAGTTTTTGATGGAGTGTTGGGCGGATGACCCAGCGAGTGAGGATTGCGATCGAGAAACTGGTGGCGAGTTTCCGCAGTGAGTTTTTGTGATGCTGGAGAGACAGTTGGTGAAGTGTAATCAGTAGTGATATAGGAATCTGGTTTGATTTGTGAATTTACTTGCGTAGACAGGGAGTAGGGAGTGGGGAGTGGGGAGTAGGAAAGAAGTCTTGTTTAGGTGTACTGATTTTTTTCAGAATTCAAATATGAGTCCTATATGTGACACAGTTATACCCTTAAGAGTATTGCTTTACCTATCTAGAGGTTGATTTAGTGCTTATAATTAGCTTTTAGCAAAGATTTTTGATTAATCTTTGAAATGGCAGCAATAAAAGCATCAAGTTGAAATGAATTTGGTAGTGCAAATAGTAGGCGTAGCGCTGGTAACTGTATCGCTTGTAGATATTTACTTGACAGTGTTGTTTCCTCGTCTTGGTAGTAGTTTACTGAGTTTGCCACTAGGTAAAGCAATGTGGCGATTGTTTCGATTGATTGCACATATTAGTCCTTTCAAGGACGAGATGGTACTTACCCATAATGGGCCGATGTTGATGATTGCAACAGTAACAGTATGGATATGCTTGTTAATCTGCGGTTTTGCTTTAATTATTTGGCCTGAGTTAGGTTCGGATATTCAATCTAGTGATGGTTGGACGGAGACTAATTTTATTACTGCACTTTACTATAGTGGCTTTTCACTAACAACCCTTGGTACAGGAGATTTGACACCAGAATCAAGCTTTCAACAACTGCTGATGATTCTAGAAGCTGCGCTTGGCTTTTCAATCTTTACTTTGACAATTACTTATCTACTATCAATTTACAGCGCACTCATCAGACGTAATACGTTTGCTTTAAGCTTACATCACCGTTGTGCTGGTACAGCAGACGCAACAGAAATATTAGCCCGATTAGGCTCTAGTGGCAAACTTAGTGGCATACAGCAAGATATTTCCAACATGGCTAGAGATTTAATTAACTTGCTGGAATCACAGCACTCTTACCCAGCACTACTTTATTTTCGCTTTCGGCAAACTTATTATGCTTTACCACGAATATTACTTTTGACAATGGATACAGCAACTTTAATGAAAACTGCATTAAACGCCCAAAAGTATCCTTCAATAATTCATTCCACAGCCCTAGCAGAATTATGGGGTGGTAGTCAACAACTGCTGATGGAGTTGTCTAGCTTTTTTTTGCCAAAAAAAAGTTTGAATGTAGATACTTCCTTAGAAGAAGTATGGCGCAAGCGATATTATTATGCAGTAGCAAAATTTAGAGAAGAGGGTATAGAAACAACACTAGATTTAGAGTATGGTGCTTCTATGTATGTTTCTTTACGCCGAAAATGGAATCCTATTTTAGTTGGACTGACTAATTATATGGGTTATAGCTGGAGTGAAATAGCTCCTTATGAAGATTAAATCTAAATTGACTTATTCAATATTGAAATTGTCTCGTAAGGATTCAGGTCTAATATAGCCCAAATAAAGAAGTGCGAGACTGAGAATTAATAGAGTCAGTTACTAGAGCTTGTGCAAAAAAATCAATGCTTTTCTAGGATGCAAAAGAGTGCTTTGGGAAGGGGATCGAGTATCCCATGATAAACCGTTTGTTTAGCCAAACGCAGATTAAATCGTTCTTTGAATATCTGCTGAATCTCCTCTGGGCTAAAGCGGTAAGGCCCTTGTTCTCTTGTTTCCTCTTGAGAGAAGCATTTCAGTAACAGATAGCCCTTAGGCTTTAATAAGCTTGCGACTGTTCCGACGTAAGTACCATAGCTTTGGGGTGGCAGAACATGGAAGCATCCTCTGTCGAGAATCAAATCGAAAGATTGTTCCAAACGACTGTTGAGAATATCATCTTGCTGAAACGAAATTTCTAATCCCTTTTGCTTTGCTTTTGCTGCCGCCTGACGAATGGCCGCCTCTGATAAATCTGTCGCCATCATCTCAAATCCTCGTTCGGCTAGGGCGAGTGCTTGAGTTCCCGGCCCTGTTCCCAAATCCAGCACTGAACCATTGCTCAGTTCAAGGGTGAGGAGCGCTTCTTCAACATCTGGATCTAAGCTAGGATTGAACCAGGGCATGGTTTCAACGGCTTGTTCTTGATAAAGCGCTTCCCAGTTCGGAAATTCTCGTGCGGTCATCATTAATTACCCTTTCTATTTATTTTAGCTTGGCGAAATATTACTTAAGATAAAAATATCTATTTCTACGTCTTTTGATATAAGTTTGTTTAATTTAGAAATATTAAAATGAAAGATTAATTCAGATAAAAACTTATGACAACCAAGCAAGAGCTTCAATCTCTTTTTGATACCTTAGATAGCGATCGAGACGGCAAAATCTCCATTAATGAGCTTTTTTTAAGTCCTGGTTTAAGTGCAATCATCTCAGCAGAAACAGGTGTCAGTAGCCCTCAGGAGTTGCTAAGTATGTACGGAGATCGAGACGGTGGTATTACCTTTGAAGAGTTAAAGCAAGCAGTTGAGAAAGCAAATAATTTAACCTAACAGTCAAAAAAGCTAATACAAGAATCTCTCAAAGCGCCCACGCGCTTTGAGAGATTTGCAATCTATCGCTCAATTTTATCTCGCACTTACTTTAATTGCAAAAAGCAGCGAATTGTTTGGTGTCAGTCACTAACAATATAGAGTTAACAACACCAGTTACTGACACACACAATACCCCAAACACTGGATGAGGTTGTCGGGTGCTGGAAGGGATTAAGGCTGAAGCTGCGGCAGGGGCTAGAAAGTGCTGGTCGGTTCTACACTGAACTCGTTTCCAAGGCGGGTGAAGCTATTGGGATTGCTGATGGTGAGCCAATATGAAACGGGTATTTGGGGCATTGGCAAGTCTGGGTGAGCTTTGCGGGCGGTTGTCGGTTTGTGGGGTGCGATTGGTTGGCAGTGGTGTAAGTCATGCTTTTCCAAAGCACGAGAGATTAATTCCTCTAGATTTGCTTGCTTTGTGGTATGACTCAAAAGTTACCCAAATGATTGGATAAAAATTGAATTACTTTGATTAGAACGCACTTGCCGTTGGACGGACAATCACTTCATTGACATCGACATCATCTGGTTGGGATACAGCATACAATACAGCACGAGCGATCGCCGTAGGGGTGAGTGCGGCTTTGCGGAATTGTTTCAGGGCATCTTTGGCTGAATCATCCGTAATATCACTGCCAAGTTCAGTTTCAACTACACCAGGAGATATTGTTGTGACGCGGATGTTTTTCGATTCTTGACGCAATCCTTCGGAGATGGCCCAAACAGCATATTTTGTTGCACAATAAACCGCACCCGTAGGCACAACCAGATGTGCGGCAATGGAAGCAGTATTGATAAATTGACCTCCGCCTTGGGCTTCCATAATCGGCAGACCCGCAGCAATGCCATTTAATACGCCGTGGATATTGATGTTAATCATGTTATCCCACTCCTCAACTTTCAAAGCATTCATTGGGGAAAGGGGCATAATACCTGCATTGTTAAAAATGACATCGACGCGGCCAAACTTGTCCAAAGCAAAGTCAATGAAGGCTTTCATATCCTGGCGATTGGCGACATCCACAGCTTTAAATTCTGCAATTCCACCAGCAAAGCGGATATCCTCGACAATCTTTTCTAGCTTTTGTGTGCGCCGCGCACCTAAAACAACTTTGGCACCGTTTTGGGCTAACAGCTTGGCACTAGCTTCTCCAATACCGCTACTAGCTCCTGTGATGACGATGACTTTGTTTTGAACGTTTAACATGTTTATTTACCTTTTTATTCAAACTGCTACAAGTTAAAGAAACATCCCACCAGAGACTTCTATTCTTTGTCCATTCACCCATCTGTTTCCTTCAGATAGCAAAACGGCGATCGCACCTCCGATATCATCAGGTAGTCCGACACGACCCAAGGCCGTTTGCGAAGCGATGAAGTTGTTAATTTCTGGATTGTCACGCACAGCACCATCAGCAAAATCCGTTTCAATCGCGCCAGGAGCTACCACATTCACAGCAATTTGTCTTTGACCTAGTTCCTTGGCCAGATATCGGCTTAAAACTTCTACAGCCCCCTTCATGGTTGCATAAGCTGCATAGCCCGGCAGAGTAAAACGGGCAAGACCAGAAGAAATATTCACGATCCTTCCCCCATCCTTGAGCAAAGGCAGAAGTTTCTGTGTCAGGAAGAAAACGCCCTTGACATGAATATTCATTAATCGGTCAAAATCTTCCTCAGTTGTATCTGCAAAAGAGGCATAAACACCAATACCCGCATTATTAATCAGGAAATCAAAATGCTCTGTCTGCCATTTGTCTTGGAGTACTTGTTTGACTTGCTCTACAAAACCATCAAAGGCTTTAGTGTTTGAAGTATCTAGTTGCAGTGCAAAAGCTTTACCACCAATTTCTTCAATGGAAGATACGACACTTTTAGCTGACTCTTCGTTGTTATGATACGTCAAGATGATACTAATCCCCATTCTCGCCAGAGCCAAAGCAGTATTTTTGCCAAGACCTCTGCTTGCTCCTGTTACTAATGCGATTTTTGTCTGAGTTTGCATCATTGCCTTATTCTTTGATTATTTCCTCGAACTGTGTTCATGATATGGTTGAAAACCAAAGTTTTAAATGCACAAAAATCGTATATTATTGCCTAATCCTCCAAAATCATGTTTTATTGTAGAAATATCTTTTACAATCAGCGAGCGAGCAAATCACTCCAAAAGCCAGTATGGGAAGCGAGATACTCCAGCACAGCAGTACCCTCAACGAATGCCAACAACTAGTAGCATTACTAGAGAAGCACACCAATGGCAAAGGGAACGGTATTCATAAAACACAGATAAGTCAGCTGGAATTTGTGCGAGAATCTTCTGCTCCCAGTTCTATCTGCGCTGTTTATGAACCAATTATTGCCATCGTTGTTCAGGGTAAAAAAGAAGCATTGCTCGGTGAGGAAACTTACCGTTATGGAGCTGCTCAATATCTTGTTGTCTCAGTTGATTTGCCTTTAAACGGATTTGTTGTAGAAGCCACACCAGATAAGCCATATTTCGGATTTAAGTTAAGTTTAGATTCGCTTGTATTGTGCGATATTATTGCCCAAACAAAGCTAAGTACGCATCAGAAAGAAAATTCTGTGCGAGGCTTGTTTGTTAGCGATGCCTCGCCAAAATTACTCGATTGTGCCATTAGACTGACACAACTTTTGGATACACCAGAGGATATCCCAGTACTTGCACCATTGATTATCCGAGAAATTTATTACAGGCTGTTAATCGGCGAACAAGGCGAGGCTGTTCGCCAAATTGCCACTTTTGGCAGCAATATGCAACGTATTGCCAATGCGATCGAACTCATTAAAGCTAATTTTACAAAGTCGATACGGGTTGAGGAGTTAGCACAGTTGGCTAATATGTCAGCTTCATCTTTCCATCATCACTTCAAGTCAGTAACATCCATGAGTCCGCTTCAATATCAAAAACAGTTAAGGCTATTGGAAGCGCGCCGCCTGATGCTTACTGAAAACTTCGATGCCGCCAATGCTGCATATCAAGTGGGTTATGAAAGTCCATCACAGTTCAGCCGCGAATATTCTAGAATGTTCGGTGCGCCACCAATTCGGGACATTCAAAGTTTACGCATAGCATAAGTTTATACCGTTGAATTGTCATCAGCAGTCTTTCTAATAATTAGTTAGACGGCACAGCATACAATGGAGTAAACGAAAGGATCTGCTAAAAATCGGCATAGAGCGATCGCGTTTGTGTAATATCATACACCTATTGAAGATGATGGTGGTTATTTTGTCTCAGTGGGTTTAGCTGGTAGCGGCCAGTTAGGAATTGTGAAAGAGAACTTTCGCGCTGCTGATGGCATTACTGGTGGTAACGGAAGTGTTCAATTAACATCAAATATATCTGTACCAACTATTGATGACACAAAACGTCATACCGCCGTTGTGACCATTAGTCGTTTAGATTCACAAACCGTAAGAATTAGTGCATCAATTGATGGATTTGTAATCAAGGCAGTTGATTCTGGTTCTTCTATCATTACTTCTTTTGATGAAATTGCTATTAGAAGTGGTTTGAGTAATGTTGATGTCATTGTTGACAATGTGGCTCTACAAGCACTTTAATCGAGCACGCTTGTTAATAGTAAACCCAGTATTTATAAGGCTTGGAGGGTGTAGGGTGTGGGGTGTAGGGAATAAATTGGAGGACAGTTTTGTTTGAGGCACTAAAACCTAATTGTCTTAAACCACTACACCCACAACACCCCCAACAAAGAGCCGTGACGACGTTTTATTTTTACAAGCGTGACATTCCACTTTAATCCTTTTATGCAAGCTTTATTCTCAATTGAGAAAACGTATAAAGTGCGATCGCATTCTGAATAGAAGCGATCGCACTCTTTTGATGCAACAACCTGTATATTTATTGGCACAAGAGTGAGAACACCATAACCGCCGATGTCAGCGAATGGTTCAAGTGGGCGCGACGGAAGCGAATCGTGCTGGCGATGTCTAGCGGGGTGGTGTATACGCGCTTTAGGGGAGGCTATATACTCGTAGATTAGGGCATTATTTAAGGCTTACTAGTTGGAACTTTAACTGTGAGTGGTAAAGATCGGCCAGTCCATCAACTAGCTCGTTGTGGAGATGTTCAAGCTCTGAGGGCATTGCTCGATCGCAATCCTGAATTGGCATTAGCCAAAGGTTGGTTCGATCGTCTCCCTATCCACTGTGCGGCAGAAGGTGGAGCAGTTGAATGCGTGCAATTGTTGATAGAGCGGATGCAGCAGGCGAGAGGTTTGTTTGGATTCGTCAGCTGCTTATCCACTCAGTCAGCAGTTATTGACCAGCCCGATAGTTTACACGCCTGGACTCCCCTGTTTGAAGCCGTCATCAAAGACTCTCTAGAGTGCGCCAGACTGCTACTCGAACATGGGGCGAACCCAAATGCTAGAAGTACAGAAGCCAATCGTCAAGAGACTCCATTATTTCATGCAAAATCACTGGAGATGGTGTTACTTCTAGAGGAGTATGGAGCCGATCTCGATGCCATCTCTTGTGCAAATCAATATGCCTTTGAAGCAACTGGGTGGCGAACGCTTGAACTGCTGCAATTTTGGCTGAATCGAGATGTGAACGTCAACCATATACCCGGTT
The DNA here is from genome assembly GCA_034530875.2 of Nostoc sp. DedSLP01. Lineage (GTDB taxonomy): Bacteria > Cyanobacteriota > Cyanobacteriia > Cyanobacteriales > Nostocaceae > Nostoc. Next base: position 3,502 of record JAVRCJ020000005.1, on the reverse strand, counting down.
TTCACAGTTCACTTTTACATACTGCGATCGATTTGTGTGAGCCAGATGGAGGCTCTATTTCTCAACCCGAATCGGTCAATTTACTTCTTGATTATGGAGCAAACCCTAATTTACCAGAAAGGTATGAAGGCAATACGGCATTACATGTTGCAGTATTGGCAAAAAGAAGCGATATTGCGCGGTTGCTGCTCGCTCGTGGAGCAAACCCCAATGCTCAGAACTATATTGGTGATACGCCGTTGCATCAAGCAACAAAATATGGAGAGGTCGAATTGTCTCAACTCCTGATTGAGTATGGGGCTGATGTGAATATTCGCAACCTGAATCGTCGCTGTGCATGGGATAATGCACAAGAATTTCCTGAATTATTAGCGACTTTGGAACCTCATTGGCTCAATCTGCCTAATCCTCGCCCTACCCCGCAACAGCTAATTGAACGCATATTATCTATTCCTGAATTTGGTGAAGCAGGGCTTACTCCTTGCTCGCAACAAGAGATTAGACATTTGGAGCAAAAGTTTGGGGTTATACTTCCCGAAGCTTACAAAGAGTTTCTTCAGGTGATGGGTAAATGGGCAGGTGGCTTTATAGCTACTGACCACTGGAATGCTTTCTATGAGTCTGTGAAGGACATGGCTCAAAGCGATCGGTTCGCACAATTTGAAAATCTATCTCAACTGCCCCACAATTACTTTGTTTTTGCTTCTCGGTTAGGGTCAACCAATCTATTTTTTGTTGCAGATGGAAAGGATGACGATCCACCAATTTACTACTTCGGTGATGAAAATGAAATCACTCTAGAAAAACGCTATAACTCTTTTTGGGATTGGATCGAAGAAATGGTGATTTACTACGAGTACTACAACCAAAAAGGAGTTTTATAAAAAGCGCTGCATCTAAATTTGTTAATTGCAACTTTCTCTAACCGCTATTTATAGCTTTATTTTAATATTCCCAAAAATCCAACAGCGATGTCTGCGATGAGCAAAGCCTACGCACCACTTCAACTCAAAAATATTGTCAATATTGCCATCAAAATTTGATAAACACAAATGCACAAGCTGAAACAGATGAAATCAAGAAACCCCAAGCAAGCGCACAGTAACGGCGAATAGCATTGTGTCTCAAGAAGGCAATTGCGGCAGTTACACAAGCACCCAAAAAGCAAATTAAATAAGTTTTAGACCATACTATAATTGTCATTACGTGAATATAAGCGATTACGGTAGGAACAACGATCGGGGTATCAACTGGTTTATTGTTTAACAGATCCAAAAAGGTTAAAAATAAAAGCATCGCTGGTATGAAAACCGCTCCGATAATCGCAATATTTCGGTATCCTGGTACAGTACGACAACGAACGAATGAGATTATAACCGAACACAAACCTACAAAATTTACGATTGCCCAAACGCTTAAGATAATCAAAAATATCATTCCCATAGATTGTACGAGCAGATAAAGGTACACCTGTTATTCATCAGATTTCAAGGTTATTTGCCAAATATCACAGCATCAATAGTTGTATATTATTTGACTTATAATTCTTGGGTATGCTAGGTTTTTATCTCATCCGCAGGATGGGATACTGAAAAATTAAAGTATTTTTTAGCGTAGTCACCCTTGGGAACCCACATTATCCCTATCTCTATCAAATCCGTGCGGATCTGGTGGAATCACTTTAATTACGGCAACAAACTTGTGTTTCAATCCAAAATAGGAATTCCCTAAAGTTTTAACACAATAGTTATCATGACTAGCATAAATAATCTTGTGAAACCACCCGAAAGACAAACGAAGATGCGACTGCGAGATGGTCGTATGCTGGCATGGTCTGAATGGGGGCCGATTGATGGGCTGCCAGTTTTGTTTTGCACCGGCGCAGGCATGAGTGGACGACTTGGTTTTGGGATCGACGAACTTCCAGATCTCGGCTTGAAACTGATTGCTATCGATCGCCCTGGTGTGGGCTTATCAGATCCCCACCCTAACAAAACGCTATTCTCTTGGGTAGACGACACACAAGAATTCATTCAAGCTAATCATCTCAATAATGTTCTGTGCGTTGGATTTTCTCAAGGCGCGCCGTTTGCTCTTGCTCTTGCTGGGCGTAATCTTGTTAAAGCGATTGCAATTGTGTCTGGACAGGACGAACTTACTTATGAACGTTTGAAGCCGCTGCTGCATCCAGATGTAGAAAGGATGATTTGTGCTGTTCAACAAGACCCTATAAAGTTCGAGCAGCACTTTGCACAGATGGCTACTCCAGAAGGAATGTGGCAGTTAATTATTGGTATGAGTAGCGAATGCGACCGAATCTTATATGAAGATGATAAATTCCGTGCAGCATATCAACAAGCTTTGACAGAAGGTTTTTCTCAAGGTGCACACTCCTACGCACGAGATCTTGTGAATGCACTAAGTTCATGGAGTATAAAATTGGAGGAAATCACCGTTCCTGTAGATCTGTGGTATGGTGCTTTAGATACCAGTACAGTTCACTCCCCAGATTTTGGTGCAACATTAGCTTTACGTCTACCAAATGCAACGCACACCATAGACACAACACAAGGGGGGTCTATTCTCTGGATACGAGCTAGAGATATTCTTGCCAAACTGAAATCTCATGTTTCTACTACATGACCTTGGAACCCAACCAACTAAACCTGTTTGGCAAAGTAAAATCTACTCCACCATCCAGAGCAAAACAGCTGGTGATGAGTGCTGATGCCGTGCTAAGTGGAAATCCCGAATACTCGCTCATCAGCAACAACTCAGGCAAGCTCAACCACCACAGCAAACAAGGTCAGCCATTTAAGTAAGGCAGCTGGTTTTCTAAGCAAACTAGAAAGTGATTAGCTTATCAAGTTAAAGGCTGGATTGGCAGATTGTTATCAATCTCTATCAAGTTAACTTTGGCATTTTCAACCACCGTATTCCCTAGCAGCGTGTCTTGTAAAGCATCAAATTTAGACTCGGCTTTTCTAATACGTTCGTAATGCAAAATCACATGATAACGCTTTTGAATTGGTTCGCCAGCAGCAGAATACTCTACTGCTTCCCAATCAGTATTTTGACGCTCCTCAGCAATCTGACGGTATTCGCTGGCTAACTCTTCTAGTGCATTGGCTATAGCGTGTTCTTCACTTTGTCCATAGGAGCGAATTTCTTTTGAAGTTGGTTCATTAGGAGACGATAATTGACAAACATACTGGTCATTATCGCCAGTCTGTACATTAACCGTAATTGTTCTGGTAATTGAAGTCATACCGAAGTTACCGAGTAAGGATTCAGGTCTAATATTGAGGAAGCAAAGAAGGGCGAGACAGAGAATTATCAGAATCAGCAATTAGAGCCTGTGCAAAAAAATCAATAACAGACCTACCTTGACGACGACAGGTTTGAACCACTGTCAACAAATTAGCAGTGTGTTGAAACCGCTCCATTGAACGGGAACCACCACTAACTTTACGTTTTGTCACAGCTAAACGCAGCGTTCGCG
>JAVRCJ020000004.1:0-391983 GCA_034530875.2 Nostoc sp. DedSLP01 | reverse complement strand
AAGCGTTTCGTAAGAAAGTAAAAGCCATCGTCAACAACCCGAATTATGGTGCTACCACAAAGGCTGAGAAATTAGCCCCTGTAGTAAGAGGTTGGAGAAACTACCATAAGTTCTGCAAGATGGACGGGTCAAAGTTCTCACTTTGGTTCCTGAATCACAGAACATATACGGTATTTAACAAGGAAACCAAACAGAATCGCTACTCTAGTACTGAGCTAGTTAAAAAGGCATTCCCAAGAGTTTCCTACTCCGAAAATAAACACGTCATGGTCAAAGGAACAAAATCCCCCTACGACGGTGATATCGCCTACTGGAGCGAACGTAACAGTAAAATCTACGACGGCGAAACCTCTAAAACTCTTAAGAAGCAAAACCATAAATGTGCATCCTGCGGCTTAAAGTTTATCGATGAAGAACGGGTTCACCTGCATCACATCGACAAAAATCACGCCAATTGGAAGAAAGATAATCTTGAAGCAATTCATGAGAGTTGCCATGATTACAAACACATTAGCAAAAGCGCAAGCTGAGAACATCGGAAGCTGGGTGCCATGAAAGTCGCACGCCCAGATTTAACCGAGAGGTGCGGGGAATAATATCCCCCATCGACTCAACCTTAAGATACCCATCAAATTTTCAATTTGGTGGCTTGGCTGCCCGTTCAGGAGTGTGTCTGAATCCCCTTGGAGAACGGAACCTCCTGCCTCCTGCCTCCTGCCTTCTGCCTTCTGCCTCCTGCCTTCTGCCTCCTGCCTCCTTCAACAATCAAATATATAAACTGGTTGTAACCCTTTGATGGATTTTCAGATACAGGTTAGGATAATCCATCAATTAGAGGAATATTTTGAAGCAAAGCGCGATTAAGCGTGTTGCAACACAAAAATTACCCAAATCCAAGTTTGGGCAGATTCTTTGGGCAGGTTGCTACTCTACTATCAATTTTGTTTTTTCTAGTTAGAGAAAATTACGACTAAATAAATCTAAGTTATCGAGCCTTGAATAAGCGACTCTTTACAGGTAAATCTTTGAAGTTTATGGCTTTTGTCCTACCGCTAGTTATGTGGTGGGGATACAAAGAAGTGCAAAACCTATTTGTGCAGCCGCAAGCAGTCATTGTCTTGGGTGGTTCAACGAAACGTTTAGAGCGAGAGAAGTTTACGGCAGAATTTGTCCGGAAGTATCCAGATATACCAATCTGGATTACTGGGGGTAGCCCAGCGACATTTACAAAACGAGTGTTTGCTAAAGCTGGCGTTAATCCCAAACGTTTACACTTGGACTATGAAGCAGTTGATACAGTTACTAATTTTACGACCTTGGTAGATGATTTGCAAGCTCGCGGGATCAAGAGCGTCTATTTGGTTACTTCAGACTTCCACATGCGTCGGGCTTGTGTCATCGGCGAAATTATTTTGGGTAGCCGGGGCATTTTTTTAAAGCCAGTACCAGTTCCTTCAGAAAACCCTCCTGAATCTATTGAAAAATCTATTCGAGATGGAGCAAGAGCCGTACTTTGGTTAGCAACTGGTTACACAGGGGTGGATGCAGCTAAAAGGAAACAGTAATCGAGGCTAATTTGGACTATGGCATGAAGACAATAAATGCTAATAATCCAGCTATTGGTTATTGGATAATCGGCAAATGACAACTTCAGTAGTTACCTACGTAGTTAGAGAAAAAAACGCCCCAAATTCTCCCACAATTTGATACCCTAGCTTAAACAGAATTGAGAAAATTTAAGCGTGGAAATTCAACTTGGGCGGGGGAAAACAGCTCGCAGAGCTTACGGAATAGATGAAATTGCTCTAGTCCCGGGTAACAGAACACTAGACCCTAGCTTGGCAGATACTAGATGGCGTATTGGCAATATTGAGCGAGAAATCCCGATTATTGCCAGTGCAATGGATGGCGTAGTAGATGTTCGTATGGCTGTGCGTTTATCGCAGTTAGGAGCATTAGGTGTCCTCAATTTAGAGGGTATTCAAACTCGCTATGCCGACCCAGACCCAATCTTAGATCGGATTGCCTCTGTGGGAAAAGATGAATTTGTTGCCCTGATGCAAGAACTCTATGCCGAACCAATAAAACCGGAATTAATTGAAAAACGTATTCAGGAAATTAAAGAACAAGGCGGCATTGCGGCGGTGAGTGCTACTCCAGCAGGAGCAAGCAAATACGGTGAGGCAGTGGCCAAAGCTGGGGCAGATTTATTTTTTGTGCAGGCTACGGTAGTCTCTACCGCACATTTATCACCAGAGTCTTTAGTACCGCTTGATTTAGCAGAATTTTGTCGTTCGATGCCCATTCCTGTGGTGTTGGGCAATTGTGTAACTTACGAAGTCACTTTGAATTTATTAAAAGCTGGGGCGGCTGGGGTACTAGTGGGAATTGGTCCTGGTGCTGCTTGTACGTCTCGGGGAGTCTTGGGTGTGGGCGTACCACAAGCAACTGCGATCGCCGATTGTGCTGCGGCACGGGATGATTACTACAAGGAAACTGGTAACTATATCCCTGTCATTGCTGATGGTGGTTTAATCACCGGTGGCGACATTTGTAAATGCATCGCCTGTGGTGCTGATGGCGTGATGATTGGTTCCCCCTTTGCCAGAGCCGCCGAAGCCCCAGGACGGGGTTATCATTGGGGCATGGCAACTCCCAGCCCAGTCTTGCCCCGTGGCACCCGCATTCGCGTTGCCACCACTGGCAGCCTCGAGCAAATCCTCATCGGGCCAGCAGGGCTAGATGATGGTACTCACAACCTCTTAGGAGCCTTAAAGACGAGCATGGGCACCTTAGGAGCCAAAAATATTAAAGAAATGCAGCAAGTGGAAGTTGTGATTGCTCCTTCCCTATTAACCGAGGGCAAAGTTTACCAAAAAGCCCAACAATTAGGAATGGGGAAATAAAACTGGGGAATGGGGAATGGGGAGATGGGGAGTGTGGGGAGAGAGGGGGGAAGTGACAAGATGGGGAAGTGTGGGGAGTGTGGGGAGAGAGGGAGGAAAGATTTCTTCCCCATCCTCCCACACCTCCCACACCTCCCACACCCCCCACACCCCTACTTGCCCAATGCCCAAAAAATTGTTAAAGAAATTTTTTCAGGCTCCTAAACAATTCCTGGAAAAATTCTATCTGTCGCCTACAATATAAATAGCGGAGACGCATGTTTCCGTTCACTCCTCACACCACACTCCGCCCGGACTACTGTTCGGGCGGTTCCTTATGTTTATGAATAAATTCTAAAGCTTCTTTGCAAATGTACATTTTCCACTGCCAAGCAGATGTTTTTGCTATGGTAGAATTTTCACGAAGCTCAGATATATTTGGCGAAGGTTTTAGGCATGTCAGCAGCCGCACAAGTTACGGATTCTACTTTTAAGCAAGAAGTACTCGACAGCGAAGTACCCGTTTTAGTTGACTTTTGGGCACCCTGGTGCGGACCATGCCGTATGGTAGCTCCTGTTGTCGATGAAATCTCCGAACAGTACAAAGGTCAAATAAAAGTCGTTAAAGTCAACACTGATGAAAATCCTAATGTTGCCAGTCAGTACGGCATCCGCAGCATTCCCACATTAATGATTTTTAAGGGTGGGCAAAAAGTTGATATGGTAGTCGGCGCCGTGCCTAAAACTACATTATCTTCCACTCTGGAAAAATATCTTTGAAACTCAATAGGCAATCAAATCCTCTTGAGTTATATCTGCTGTTGTAACTTTAAGTTAATTTTTGCAAACAAGTTTGGAAGACCTAAATTCCCCGTCTTTCAAACTTGTTTACATTTGTAGATAATTTAAGAATGTTTTAGTATTTGCCGAAGTTTTCTAGCTCAAAAATAACTCCTTAACGCCTGTACTACCAATTTCCACAGCTAGCGCCGCCAACAGAAAACCCAAAAGCTGAGTCACAATTACTCCACCTTCTGCACCAATCCATTGGTCAATCAGATTTGCTAAACGCAAAATCAACCAAGTGACGAACATCGCGGCTAAGATACCTACGAATACAGCAATGTGCGGACTCTGGGATTTGGACATCAACAACATTACTGTCGTCAAAGTCCCCGGGCCGGCTAACAGGGGTAAAGCTAGGGGAGTAATTGCAATATCGCGTCCTTCCTCAATCATTGGTCGATCTAATTCTCCCCGGAGCATTTGCAAAGCAATTAAGAGTAATAATAGGCCTCCTGCAACTCGCAAAGATCCGATACTAATTTCCAGATAATTCAAAATTATTTGACCGCCAAAGGCAAACAGCAAAAGAACTGCGATCGCGACGATAATTGCTTTATCTATGACCTTGTTTCTTTCTTCTGGCATCATAGCCTTAGTCAATACTAAAATAATCGGAATATTGCCTACAGCATCTGCCAAGACAAACACAGCGATAAATGTCTGAACCAGAATAGAAATATCCACAATAGCTAGGTTTTATTAAGGTTTGCTCACAAATTAATCTCAATCATGCTGAGTTTGCTAGAACCTAGAGGAAGATTAAAATAGGCAATGGGAATAATAAGTTTGTTCAAGAAAAGCAACAACTCATGCATTTTTAATTAAGTTCTATAGATGCTGAAGTAGCGATATATTTTGATAATCTATTTCCCATAAATCAACTATTCGTTGTTGAATCTATGAAGTCTTATTTAGCCGCCGCTATTCAATTAACCAGTGTGTCCGATCTGCAAAAAAATTTGGCACAAGCAGAAGAATTAATAGATCTTGCCGTGTGTCAAGGTGCAGAATTAGTAGGTTTGCCAGAAAACTTTTCCTTTATGGGAGAAGAAAAAGACAGACTCGCCCAAGGAGATGTCATTGCGATTGAAAGTGAAAAATTCTTGAAAAAAATGGCTCAGCGCTTTCAAATTACCATCTTGGGCGGCAGTTTTCCACTTCCGGTAGAGAATACAGGTAAAGTTTATAACACTACTCTACTCATCGATCCCAGCGGTCAAGAAGTTGCCCGCTACTACAAAGTACACTTATTTGATGTTGATGTGCCTGACGGCAACACCTATCGCGAATCCAATACTGTTGTAGCTGGTACGCAACTACCCCCCGTTCATTTTTCCGAAAAACTCGGTAATTTAGGACTTTCTATTTGTTACGATGTCCGCTTTCCAGAACTGTACCGTCATTTAGCAGATAAGGGAGCCGATGTCTTATTCGTTCCTGCGGCTTTTACCGCTTTTACTGGCAAAGACCACTGGCAAGTATTATTACAAGCAAGGGCAATTGAAAACACTGCTTACGTCATTGCTCCCGCCCAAACAGGCAACAATTACGGCCGCCGTCAAACCCACGGACACGCTGTGATTATCGACCCTTGGGGAGTAATTTTAGCCGATGCGGGGGAAAAACCGGGAATTGCGATCGCTGAAATCAAACCCACCAGGCTCGAACAAGTCCGCCGTCAAATGCCCTCTTTGCAGCATCGGGTGTTTTAGGGACTGGGGACTGGTGATTGGGGACTGGTGACTGGGGGAGATGAGGAGATGGAGGAGTGTGGGAAGTGTGGGGGGAAAGATTTCTTCTCCATCCTCCCACACCTCCCACACCTCCTGCTTGCCCAATGCCCCATGCCCAATTCTGATGAATCAAACAAAAAACTGGGTGACTTAAATGCCGCCCAGTTTATTTATCTCAATATTCAAATTCTGACTTTTGTTTGAGATAGAAGTACTTTTGCACCTATCTGTAAATGAAAGGAATTAGGAATTAGGAAAATTTTAGTAAATGGCTATCTTACCCAGTCCCTAGTCCCTAATCCCCAATCCCTTTTATTGACTAAACTTTAGCAGCTGATTTGCTGACAGCCTTAAGTTCACCTTTGGCATACTTAGTTGCAAAATCATCCAGAGAAATCTGCTTAATCTTGCTAGCGTTGCCAGCTGTACCAAATTGCTCGTAGCGTTCGGCACAAACTTTCTGCATGTATTTAATAGAAGGCTTGAGGAAGTGACGGGGGTCAAATTCCTTAGGAGCTTTTCCCAAAGCTTCGCGCACAGCAGCAGTGATTGCCAAACGGTTGTCGGTGTCGATGTTCACTTTACGAACACCACTCTTAATACCTTTTTGGATTTCTTCTACAGGTACACCGTAGGTTTCAGGAATAGCACCACCGTACTCGTTAATCAAAGCGATTAAATCTTCAGGTACGGAAGAAGAACCGTGCATTACTAGGTGAGTGTTAGGCAGACGGCGGTGAATTTCTTCAATACGGCTGATTGCCAAAATTTCACCAGTCGGCTTGCGGGTAAACTTGTAAGCGCCGTGGCTAGTACCGATGGCAACTGCCAAAGCATCTACTTGGGTTTGTTCTACGAAGTCAACGGCTTGATCTGGGTCGGTTAGCAGTTGAGAGTGGTCGAGTGTACCTTCAAAACCATGACCATCTTCAGCTTCACCAGCACCAGTTTCTAGAGAACCCAAGCAACCGAGTTCTCCTTCGACGCTGACGCCCAGAGAATGCGCTACATTTACAACTTCGCGGGTAACATTGACGTTGTATTCATAGCTAGCAGGGGTCTTGGCATCAGCTTCCAAAGAACCATCCATCATCACGCTGGTGAAGTTGTTCTTAATTGCTGAATAGCAGGTGGAAGGCGCATTCCCATGATCTTGGTGCATAACGATGGGAATCTGGGGATAGGTTTCTACCGCTGCCAAAATTAGGTGGCGTAGGAAGTTTTCTCCAGCATAAGCACGAGCGCCACGAGAAGCTTGCAAAATCACGGGGCTATCTGTGTCTACAGCAGCCTTCAGGATCGCCTGAATCTGTTCCAAATTGTTAACGTTGAAAGCTGGGATGCCGTAACCGTTCTCAGCCGCGTGATCCAACAGCAGCCGCAATGGTACAAGCGCCATAGATAGTCCTCCTAATGTGGTTGTCAGCTAGTCGGTGTGAGAGAAGCGTAATAATCACGCTAAATCTTAAGAGTTTTTTCAACTTATAGGAAATTATAACTAGTGTTGTGTGCTTATGTTGAAAAAGTTTAAGCTAAAGTTACTTTAAATATGGCCTATAGTACTGTACGGTGAGTTACCCCAACAATAAAGGCTTTGGTAACGTTGTATGCTAAATCATTCCTCAAAAGCGATCGCCTCAGCCAAAAGCTGCTAATTTCTCTACAAATGCTCTGTGTTCGGGTAATTGCAAGCCTGCTTGTAAAACAGTTAACACAGACTGCATATTCCCTGCTAATAACTCTCTAACCGCTAGCCATAAACCTGGAAAAACTCGACTTCGCAAAATTCCCCTACTATCAGTAGTTAATTCCACATACTCACCCTGTTCCAAAAAGAACCAACTCAATTTTTCATCTAGTACTTGCCAAACAATGTATTCTTTGACTCCATTGCGACGATAGGCTTGTTTTTTGGTATGGAGGTCGATGGCAACACTACTAGCGGCAATTTCGACAATTAACTCTGGTGCGCCTTCAATATAATCATCTTCACTTAGCTTTGTTTGACCGCCTGCTCCTGGGTTGATGAAGAGAACGGCATCTGGTTGAGGCTCGTTATCTAAGTCTAAGCGCACTGTGGGTTCAACTCCCAAAGCTACACCAGGTGTAGTGGCTTCATAAGTACCTAGCCATGTGAGAATCCAAGCGTGCGGTTGGCCGTGACTTCTAAAACGCAAAGCAGCAGGCATGATATAGACAATTCCCTCAATCAATTCAGCTTTTTTCAAGTTAGGCATCGCGTTGTAGCGCCGTTCAAATTCATAACGGGTGAGTTTGTCGCCATTTTCTAACAAAGGAATTGTCGGATGTTGTGGAGGTGTTTTTACCATGACAGTGGTGTTTGCGATTAGCTTATGCTTATCCTACCGAAATTGGCGAAATTTATTGTGTGTTGTGCGATCGCTGGCAATTCCGATAAATTTATACTAAAGTCCATAGCGATCGCTGCCCAAACAACTATAAAATTCCAGTAAAAAACAATGCTCTGTCTCAGCTATTAATGGAGGGAGAGATGAGCGAACCGACGTTTGGACGCAAGAAAACAGCCGCATCAAAATTTTCCAATCCATCGCTTGTCTCACCTACAACTCCGACACTAGCAAATCCATTGCGGGGGTTCGATTTAGCAACAAATAATTTGATGCAATCGGCAACTGAAGTATCAATTCAGACGCAAGAATTAGAGCCGACTCAAGAGCAATTATTAGAACAACAAGCCTTAACCGAAAAGTCAATTACCCATGACATTAGTCGCATATCCTTGCGCCGTCCCCAAGCAAAGCTGAGCGTAGGAGAAGTGGGGGATAAATATGAGCAACAAGCGGACATGATTGCTAATCAAGTTATATCAATGTCAGCACCAAGCCCGCAACTACAAACCAAACCGCAATCAGAGGCAATATTAGAAACCTTAACTAACTCACAAACCCCACAGATTCAGCGTGATGAAGGGGGTAACAATCTCGAACGCCTCAACGAAATGCTAGATCGTTTTAACGTACCAGAAGAGGAAGTAATTCAACTGTGTGGGCAATTGACGAATCCAGAAAAAGCCACCGTCATTGCTGGAGGGTATCGAAGTCGAATGGCATCAGCATTAAATGTCAGCGAAATGGTACAAGCCCTAAATCATTTGAATCCGCCTTTAAGTACCAAACTTGAATGGTTGGAAGCAGCAACGACCTTCGGCAGTCGGCAACTAGATTATTCCACAATTCAACCTTGGATTACTGCTGCTCCTCAAGCTGAAAAGGATGCCTTAAAAATCAATTATTGGAAGAATTTTTTTGTCAATGTCTGTACCAATCAAACAATGGTCACAGCCTTGAATGACTTGGGCTTTGACTTGCAAACCAAATTGACTTGGCTGCAAGCGGAAATGACTATCACAAGTTTAGAACTCAATTATGCCACGATTCAACCCTGGATTACAGCAGCTTCACAGACTGATAGGGATGCTCTCAAAACCGACACTTGGAAGAATTTCTTTGTCAAGGTTTGTACGAATGAAACAATGGTTACAGCCTTGAATGATTTGGGGTTTGATTTACAAACCAAATTGACTTGGTTGGATGCCGAAATGACAATTACGAGTTGGGAATTAAGCTACACAACGATTCAACCGTGGATTACATCGGCTCCCCAACCTCAAAAAGACGCCCTGAAAACTGATGCCTGGAAGAATTTCTTTGTCAAGGTTTGTACCAATCAAACAATGGTCACAGCGTTGAATGATTTGGGGTTTGATTTACAAACCAAATTGACTTGGCTGGATGCCGAAATGACCATTACCAGATTAGAACTGGATTATGTGACAATTCAACCCTGGATTACAACAGCTCCCCAACCCGAACGCGATGCGCTCAAAACTGAGGCTTGGAAGAATTTCTTTGTTAAAGTCTGTACTGACAAGACTATGGTTGATGCATTGGTCGATCTGAATTTTGACCTCAACACCAAGCTTGCATGGTTGTTGGCAGAAGGCATTGGAGGTGCAGCACTAGCAAATATTATTGGCTCTGGAGATATTTTCACAGCTTTAGGTGGTCTGGATGAGGCTCAAATCACACAGTTGCGACGCAACAGCGATCTAATAGATGTCCTGCAAAAGCTGATGACCGACGCTGAATTTGCACAATTGGCTGCGAATTTAATATTAATTACACCCTCGACAGTTGTAGATCGAGTTAACGCCCGTAATGAAGCGTTGCGAATTCTGACCGTCCAGTTGAATAATAAAGCTATTGCCAGAAACACCATTAATGGCAATATGCAAGTAGTAATTATCCCCAGAAATAAATTATTGACCGATGTGGCGCAATTTGCCGACCTAGCTGGAACAACAACATTTGACGGCAGACCGTGGGAAAAGGTTCGAGGTGTTGGTCATGGCAATTATGTGGCCGTAACGGAAGAAAATCTACTCGGTGGAAATTGTACAGCGACCTTTGGAGGTCATCCTGTTTCTGGAACTTATGCAACAGGCTATTCTACGACCAGCCATGAATTTGCTCATGGGCTGCATGATAACTCTTTAACAAGTGCCGATCGCCAGGTTATTACCGATGCTTACAATGCAAGAAAAGCCCTAGCCACGGCAAGTCCCACGGATACAAATCAATGGGTTGATGGTCGAGAAGGGTGTTATGCCTCTCAAACTGACCATGAATTCTTCGCACAACTTAGTAACGCATACTTAGGAACCAATACTGGAAGCGATCCAAACACCGGAGATCCACGCCACAATGGAAAAGCTTGGGTACAAACCCATGAACCAACTGTTTTCGCTCTCTTAGAGAGAATGTACGCAGGAGGCAGTATACCCAATGCCAATCCATAGCATTCGCCTCCCAAAAACCAAAGTCATCCCGATTGGACTTTTAGCAGTACTTTTCATCTTTTTCTTTCAATACAATAAATATCTACAAGCCGGTCGATATAGCTATTTCAGTCTTACGAAAGGCATCAGCACCATGAACAATATTCAATCTCAAGCTGGAAGCATTTCGCAGCGAGAAATTCGTCACTTTGCTGTATACAAACAAACTCGATTAGTACTGTTAGCCGAAGATAAACCTGGAGTATTAATTTCCAGTGCCAGTCCTGCTCCAGGGGGACCACTGCAACATCCTTTCCTGAATGCCCAAGCAATGGATTCCCGGTATGAAAATGAAATGGGGAGTTTACTGAGACAATCTAGCAGTTTTGATGGGTTTATTAATTTGCTCATTCAACATGATTACGATATCCGCTCGTTTGATTATCTGGATTTGCCGAAGACTTTAACCAAAGGATATCGAATTTTTGAAAAAGAAAAATTGTTGGCAGTCATCTGGAATCATCAAGGACAATTTTCAACCCTGACTCAACAACCCAAAAAAGACGAACTGATTTTTAAAGATGCGACTCTAACTGTTTATGATGCAGCTTACACCAACATATTCCTAAAATATCTGGAAACAACCGCTGATTTTGACGGCATTTTACAGAAAATGAAATCCGATCGCTTGTCTGTTGTTGAAATTGCCGCTCGCGTTCAAACAAATTGAATGATGGAGGTTTAAAAATATAGTTTATTAAAGAGCGATCGCTCTGTTTGAGCCTAGATACTAGACTAAAGTCGAAACAATGGACATGATATCGAACCAGCTTCAAGCACGAAAGCCGTTTCGTAGCATACCTTGTAACCATTTGAGAGCCTCTTTAACCTCCCCATGAGCAGGGTAAAGCAACTGCTGACTCAGAGCATTTCGATAAGCCTCTATCGCTCCTAACTCATTTCCCAATAGTTCTAAGGCTCTGCCTTGCCAGTAATAAGCTATAGCTGGGTCAAATTCCATCAATTCTTCAGCTTGCAGGCAAGCTTGTTGCCAATACCGCCGGCTAGCTACATTATTACCTAGCATTCGATAACTCTCACCCAGCCAAACTAACCCAGGTAAAGATTGTAAATAATCCTCTTTTTCTGGGAAGAACTGCCATCCTTGCACTAAGGCTTCTACCGCGTCTCGGTGTTTTCCTGCCAGTGCCAATACCCGTCCATGACAAAACCAAGCATCAGGTAACTGAGGTTGCAGTTGCGTTCCACGAAGAGAAACTTTGCATCCGCGTTCGATATTTTTAAAGCTTTCTACCAGCACTCGCCCCACCGTCGCCCAAACACTCCAGCGTTCGGGAAAACGCTCAAGCATCTCGTCTACTAAGGGACGCAGTTCATTTAATCTGCCAGCAGCAGGCAAAATTTCACACAATGCTCGGTAGATTTCACAATCATGGGGATACAGGTGATAAGCTTGCAAAATTGCTTCAGCCGCCGCTTCGTTTTCACCTGTGTCGGCCAAGCACCGTCCATAGTAATACCAACCGCTAGGATTATTCGGGTGTTTCTGAGTAAACTGTGCTAACACTCCTACTCCTTGGGCCCAATCTCCGCGGAAAATGTGATAATATGCCAGGATTTTGTGGAATTCAGGTGCATTTGGAGCTTGTTGCACAGCAGAGCTAATTATCTTTTTAGTCTGCTTGCCTTGTTCGCCAGACACCAATCTCATCCGGCAACGCTCATCCAACTGTCGTTGGAGTACCTGGAAATCATCGGGGGCTAATTCTATAACTCTATTCAATTTTTGCCTAGCTGCCTGAAAGTTCCCCACGGCCATCAGGGCGTCATAGCTAAGAATCAAAGCAACAATATCATTTGGGTTGAGTGACAAGACTGCCTCAAAGGCTTGCAAAGCTGCAACAGTGTTCTCTATTGCCATCTGCGCCTGTCCCAAAGCCAGCCAATGAACCGCTTTGTCAGGTTCTAAGGAAGCAGCAGACTCAAGAGCTTTAATTGCTCGTTGAATGTTACCTTTACAAGCTTCAATTAATCCACTTATATGGTGCCGAGTCGCTTGATTGCCCGACAAGGGCAAAGCATTCTGATAAACCTCTATAGCCTCTGCGTCTCGTCCCATCAGCTGCAAGATTTTCGCCAGTTGCAAGCGCACGTCAATCAATTGGGGTTGCCGTTCAATGACTTGGCGATACTTGTCAACAGCCTGCTCCCATCGCCCCATTCCATAAAATAACTCAGCTAATTCCAGTCGTTTTTTCCATCCTTGGGGATACTGTTGCATGTACTTACTTAGTGTTTTGAGTTTTTGGTCTTGTCTAGTTGGTTTTTCATCTAAGAGTAAGCAAGCATTCATCTCCACCCCAGAGGGTTGAGAGAACTGTACCAAGAGTGTGGCAGGGTTTTTAAACATAGGGCAGTTACTTTATAATTGATTTGGTTAACAATGCTTGGGGTTGCGATGCCTGCGGCAGGCGTACTCCTATGGAGAAGCAAGCTACGCGGAGCGTCTCGCAGAGAAGCCATCGCCACTTCCGAATCAGAGATGGCTGTTTCATCAGATTTAGACTCTTTTGCTGATGCGATCGCCCATTTCCAGGAGTATCGGCAATTGAAAGAAGTATCATCTTCCCCCGCTAAATACTTGTTCAACTGCTTTTTGAGAATTCTTCGTGCTTGTTGAACTCGTTTGTAAACGTTCTCTTCAGAAATAACTAGTTGTTTAGCAATGTGTCTGTAGGACTTCTGGTGGCAGTAGCGTAGGATAAAAGCATCGCGTAGTCTGGGAGGCAAGGCAACGATTGTATGGTGGAGATATGCCTTCATTTCACGACGGCAAATATCTGATTCAGGAGATTCGACGCTAGAAGTGAGTATTTGATTATCTGCAACTTTAATCTCTTCAATGTTTTCAATTCCCTGCTCGCTTCGCTTGCGCTTTCGATGTATATCCATGCAAAGGTTATGAATCAGTCGGGTTAACCAAGCTTTAGGATTTTTGATTTTCCCGGCATAGTCTGGCCATTTCTTCCAAGCTTTGAGCATTGCTCGACTGAGGGAGTCTTCAGCGTCATTAGTGTTACCTCCCATCCACTGGAGACAGCGGTTGTAATTGTAATCTTGATATTGCTGCCACAAGTACCAAAATTCTGTTTGTAGGCGTAACCTGTCGTGGATATCGCATTGAGGTGCTGGTTTTGTAGCAGCGATCGCTTCTTCTAAAAAACCTTCGACGTTGATGTTACAATTCCCCAGCGGATCGGGTGTATGTAAACTTGTCTCCCTTAGCTGTTGGAGGCTTTTAGAAGTATTTTTCATAGGTTAAATTAACCTGATATTAATTAATATATTTGTGTAATTTCAGGGATAATTCTCTGAAATATCCATCACACTCAGCGTTGAGCCATCAACGCTAATACTGAGTAAATTAAGTTACTTTACAAGCTTGGATTTCACTATTTTCAATTTAGTTGTTTGTTTCAGAAAATGAAACCTATAAATCTCATATAGATTTCATATACTTTTGCTTAACCTCATATCCAATATGTTGGTTAGATGCTGGGAATCACCAAAACCCTTGCTATTGCTTCTTTCTGGATGAATATATAATTTTGAGCGATCGCTTAAACGCTAGCTGCTTCTAAAATTACCAAACCTCTTCGAGGTAGGGAACAGGCAACAGGCAACAGTTATAAAAAAATCTAGAGGCTGATTCTGATATTAAGTTCCCTTAATTACTTATCATTCAAGACCTTTGGCTGATAGCATCAAGTGTATTTGAGTATCTGTCCTGACTAGAAGTATTCAAAAAAACCTGAGATTAAACGCCTATCAGAAATTACTCTTATTATCTAAATAAATAAAAATCTTTAAAATCCTGAGTATATCAAACTTTATAAGTTTTATTAATTAGAAAATGAATCAAAGCCTTTCTAATTAAAACTGAGAGATTTTTTATAAAAAAACTTATCAAATTAGTCTATAGTTAAGTTAAATTTTGTTAATTTAACCATATAAAAAATAATAAGTGATAAAAAAAGGTATTATCAAGAATAAATAAAAGCGTGCAAATTGGGAGCATCTTAACCTTAGCGAACTTATCTGGAAAAAATCCGAAATCTAACAACTTCAGTTTGTAGATTATTTTGATAGTAGCAAAAGTCATATCCTCTAAAATATTTTTTAAAAAGTATTTTCCCTATCTGAGAGGCGAGTTTTTCAGATTAATATTTTATTTTCTACAAAAACAAGTGTGTAAACCTTCTGGAGGGCGTCTAGATTGAGAGTATAGAGTTTCCTAATTAGCTTTTCGATAAAGAAAGTGATATTTAAAATTTTATGTCAATAGATTTAACCCTCGATATTCTTAATCGCAAGCTAGTGGAAATCAAACAAGACCCTCTCCATTCCACAGAAATTTTAGTTTTACAGGGTATATCTGAAAACAAGACCTATGATGAAATAGCTCAAGAACAAAGATATAGCTGCGGCTACATTACCAATATTGTTGCTCCACGATTGTATCAAAAACTTTCTTTACTGTTCGGCAGACGCATTAACAAAAAAAATTGCCGTCTAGTGCTGAAATCTTATATAGCAGAACAAACTACGTCACCAGCAAAGCCAATTCAACCAAACTCTCCACAGTTTGCTTCTGGTATAGAGCAAGATGCGTTTCCTTGCTATCCTAGTGGTTCAGTTCCTCTTAACTCTCCGTTTTACATTGAACATTCTAATATTCAGAAATCAGTTTATCAAGAGATTACAAAACCAGGGGCATTATTACGGATTAAAGCTCCCAGAGAAATGGGTAAAACTTCACTAATGTTGAGGATTTTAGATTATGCAGAACGCATGGAATACCGCACGGTTAGTTTGAACTTTGAGCAAGTTGACCAGACAATTCTCAGTGATGCGAATCTATTTTTGCGGTGGTTATGTGCCAATATCACTCAACAGCTGCAAATGGAACAAAAACTAGATGACTATTGGAATAAAGATTTTGGTAGTAAACTCAGTTCGACTTTTTATTTACGAAATTATGTACTAAACCAAATTAATACTTCTCTGATTTTAGCATTAGATGAAGTCAACTATATCTTTGAGCATCCGCAAGTAGCAAAAGATTTTTTTCCTCTATTGCGTTCGTGGTTTGAAGAAGCAAAAAGATGCAAAATTTGGCAAAAGCTACGCTTAGTTGTGGTGCATTCAACAGAAATTTATGTTCCTTTACAACTCCAGCAGTCTCCTTTCAATGTTGGGTTACCAATTCAGTTACCTGACTTTAATTTAGACCAGGTGCAGGAATTAGCCCAACGTTACGGTCTGGAGTGGTCTGATGGTAAAGAAGCAAAGCAACTAATGGCAGTAGTTGGAGGACATCCAGCGCTAATACACATTGCACTTTATGACCTCAGTTCTCAGAAGAAAACTTTAGCACAATTACTAGAAACTGCTCCTACATCTACTGGAATTTATGCTAATTACTTGCAGCGGCATTTACCAATCTTACAAGAACAACCAGAATTAGCGATCGCTCTTAACAACGTGATGAATGCTAACGAACCCATATCATTAGAACCCATTATTGCTTACAAGTTAAACAGTATGGGGCTGATTAAGTTAGATAACAATAAAGCAATAGCTAGCTCTCAATTATATCGGCAATACTTTCAAAGGTTTTCTGTAGATGAAAAAAGACAAATGATACTTAACAATTAGTTTAGTATTTAATTGCTTTTGGTAAATTCAAAGGTTAATTTTATTGGTTTTTATAAAAAAACAATGATATGCTCAATCAGCCGCTTTTTAAGCATTGCTACAGTGTTGAAACAGTCCAACCGGAACAAGTATTTTTATTATCGGAAAGAGATGCAGTTTTGTTGAGCGATCGCATTTATTATTTACTAGCATCTTTAATCGACGGGCATCACGATGTTGACGAAATTATCGAAAAAATTCAATTAGAACTACTACCAGACGCAAAATCGTTTCCAGACCGTAATTCCTTTTTTCAAAATGTTCTAGATATTAGTATTAAAGCGCAATCTGCTTTATTCCAAATGGAAAAACAGGGCTATATTTTAGAACAAGAAGAGGAAGTGCTATCGCAATTTGCTATTTTCTGCAATCATCTGAATATCAGTCCTAGCAAAGCTTATCAAAAATTGCGATCGGCTAGAGTAGCAGTAAAAACTCTCGGTTCCCTTCACACCGAGGATTTTATTGCCATTCTCAAATCTCTAGAAATTCAAGTGGCCGACGCAGGAGATTTGACAATAGTTTTAACTGACGACTATCTCCACCCAAATTTAAATGAATTCAATCAACAAGCGTTAGAGTCTGAATCTCCTTGGATGTTAGTCAACCCTTTGGGAACAATCGTTTGGATAGGGCCAATATTTGACGGAAAAAAAACTGCTTGCTGGGAATGTTTAGCATGTCGCTTACAAGATAATAGACCGATTCCAGCATTTATTCAAAGACATAAAAACATTTCTACTCCCTTATCTCCTCCTTTAGGGTTTTTAGCATCTACAGTACAAACCGCTTTAGGAATAGCAGCTACAGAAGTATTCAAATGGATTGTTCAAGGAGAAAATAAACGTTTAGCAGAAACTATAATTACCTACGATACCCTCACTTTACAAACCCAAAATCATGTTTTCGTCAAGCGTCCTCAATGTTCTAGCTGTGGACAAATAGCTAATAGGTTGAGAAGCAAACCTTTACCTATTGTTTTAGAACACAGCCAAAAAAAATTTATTGCAGATGGAGGACACCGTTCTTGTTCGCCAGAAGAAACGCTGAGAAAATATCAACATTTAATTAGTCCGATTACAGGTGTTGTTCGAGAACTGACTAAAATACCAGGAAATCCATTAACCCATACTTATATTGCCAAGCATCACTTTTTGAGTATTTTTGATGACCTAAATGGCCTCCGTCAAAATATTGGAGGTAGAAGTTCGGGAAAAGGTAGAACTGACATCCAAGCCCAAGCAAGCGGTTTTTGTGAAGCTATTGAGCGATATTCTGGAGTTTTTCAAGGAGATGAAATCAGAAAAAAAGCCAGTTATCGACAACTGAAAGACAAAGCGATTCATCCCAATGCTTGTATGAACTTCAGTCAACAACAATACGAAAATCGAGAACAATGGAATGTTGAATGTCAGGGCTGGTTTCAAAAAGTTCCAGAACCTTTTGATGTAGAAAAAGAAATAGACTGGACGCCAGTGTGGTCATTAACTCAGCAAGAATTTAAATATCTGCCAACAGCTTATTGTTATTATGGCTATCCTGCATCTTTGCCACCTGATTGTTGGGCAGATTCCAATGGATGTGCAGCGGGTAATACTTTTGAAGAAGCTATTCTTCAAGGGTTTATGGAATTAGTAGAACGTGATTCTGTAGCTTTGTGGTGGTATAATCGACTGCAAAAACCCCAGATAGATTTAGACAGTTTCAACGAACCCTATTTTCTCACCCTCAAACAGTATTACCACAGCATTGGTAGAGAACTATGGGTTTTGGATATAACTAGTGATTTTAATATTCCTACTTTTGCTGCCATTACTCGGAGAATTAATCGAGAGGTAGAAGATATTATATTAGGTTATGGAACTCATTTTGATGCCAAAATTGCTCTGAGTCGAGCTTTGACTGAAGTTAACCAAATTCTACCTAATCTTTTATTTACAAAAGATGATGGTAGTACTCAATATCCTACATCTGGCGATCGCCTAGCAATAGATTGGTGGAAAACAGCAACTTTAGCCAATCAACCTTACCTCATTCCCGATAACAAAATTACAGCCAAAGTCTATACAGATTATCCCCAATTTGCCAGTGACGATTTGCTAGAAGATGTCAAACTATGTCAACAAATCGTTGAAAAAAATGGTGTAGAAATGCTCGTTTTAGACCAGACTCGTCCTGATATTGGTCTGAGGGTAGCTAAAGTGATAATTCCAGGAATGCGCCATCTATGGAAGCGTTTAGGTTCCGGAAGATTGTATGACGTTCCTGTAAAAATGGGATGGTTGAAAGAGCCGTTAACAGAAAATCAACTTAATCCTTTTCCCATGTGGATGTGATTGTTACATTCAAATATTTGAAGTTTGGTATTTTAGATTAGACCTCTTACATGAATCCTCAAAACCCCACCCCTCCCCTTGTAAAGGGGAGGGAGTAAACTTAGTCAATTTCCCCCCTTTACAAGGGGGGATTAAGGACAGGGCTGTTTCATTCCCCAAAGAGCTTTAAAAATCAAGGGTTCTAGCAATTAAAAATTGGTTATTTTGTTACCAGCGTGCCGAGAAAATGAACTATTGTACTGATATTTAAGTGCTTAAATGTTCATTTCATCGTCACCCTTACTTACAATTTTCTGGCTAAACATCTTGACAAATTCTATTTGAAATGGAATGAAACAGCCCTGGGATTAAGGGGGGTTTATTAATATTCATGCAAGAGGTCTATTGAAATCATGCCATCTACCATAGCTTTTATGCTTTCTTAAGTATTGGTTCTGAGAAAGAAACTTTAGATTGTAGTCAACATAAAATTTCATATTTCAAACTAGTAATTTTACGCCATCTTAAGCTTATAATCTTGAGATTATTTAATCCAAAATCTCAAATATAAAATTCATTCCAATAAAATAGATTTTTCTATGCTTAAAGGATATCAAATTATTGATGCTGATTCCCATGTTATTGAGCCTCCATCTTTGTGGCCTAAATATTTAGAACCACAATTTAAGCACTTTGCTCCTGCCGCAGATATGAAAATTCAAGGAGAAGAGATTGTTCAAAAGATTTCCCAACAAGTTCGCCGCGAAGGAAATCAGCAAATGATGCAGGCTCACCCTAATGCTTATTTCAGGCGTTATGACGCTCAATCTCACATTCAAGCAATGATAGAGATGGGAGTTGATATTGCATTTATTTATCCAACTTATGGGTTATGGCTTTGGGCAATTGATGACATGGCGCCGGAAGTTGCAGGAGCTTTTACTCGTGCTTACAACACTTGGTTATATGAAGAATTTTGTAGCTATGCTCCAGATAAATTAAGAGGTGTAGGAGCGATTAATTTTCATGCACCCGAAGAAATGGTGACAGAATTGCATCGCATAGCTGAGTTTGGTTGGAAGGCTGTGTTCTTACGTCCCAACCCAGTTAAAGGAAGAATATTGAGTCACCCTGCTTATGAGCCATTTTGGAAAGAATGCGAACAAATGGGAATGGCGGTAGGAATTCATGAAGGAACTCATAGTCGGTTACTAACCACAGGAGTAGAACGATTTAATACTCGTTTTGCTCTCCACGCCTGCTCTCATCCGATGGAACAAATGATGGCACTTTTAGCCCTCATTGAAGGGGGTGTTTTAGAGCGTCATCCCCGCTTAAAAGTAGGTTTTTTAGAGTCTGGTTGTGGTTGGTTACCTTACTGGCTATGGCGACTAGATGAAGAGTACGAGAACTTATATTGGGAGGTTAAAGATAATGTCAAAATGAAGCCCTCAAAGTATTTTCAGCGTCAGTGCTTTATTGCGATCGCACCCACTGAACCCTACTTACCTCAAATTATCGAATATATTGGTGCCGATAACTTAATCTTCGGCTCCGATTACCCTCACATGGATCATCAACCGAACATTGTGAAAACAGTTCTAGAGCTTGAAGCCCAATTATCTCAAAAAGTAGTGCAAAAAATTGTTTGGGATAATCCTCACAATTTTTACGGTTTGGCTTGACAAATTTCCAACTTTGTTAACACTCAATAAGAGGACATATTATCATGGCAACAAACTTGACAGTTACAGATCCACTACAACCAGGACAGTGGTATGAGGATGATACATATTATCAGATTCTCTTAGTTGCTCCTCGTCAAAAGAGAACTGAAGGTAAATATATAGAGACAACAATAATAACTCAAAAAAGAGGAGAATTTAAAAAATATTTGATTGACGATAAAACACAAAAAAATTTAATAGGTGATATGCCAGAAAAGGAGGATATTAATTATAAAAATATTGCCTCCTATTTACCTTCTCTTGGAGTAGTTTTTCCAAAAGGTTTTCTCAATGCTTTATTTCGAGATAATTCTTCACCAAATCACTCCCCTATCCTTATATACCCCTAAGTTGTACTTAGAAAAAGAATAATGTCTTTATCCTAATATTTTATGAGTTTGCATAGAATAAAACCCTTTATTTCGGACAAGATATAGGAATTTTATCATGTGTATTTTCATAGAGTATTGGTATAAATTTGCTAATTGATGAGAGGATGTTTTAAAAGTGGTGGCTAAAGTATCAAAAACTTTAGCAAACATATCTCTAAAGAAGCAGTGGAAAAGATTTTTTGGGACAATTCTGCTCGTTTATACAGCTGAAGCAAACAGGAACCAAATAAAGAACAGTAACGATAGTGTTTGAATCATCAAGGAGGCAATACTCATGACACAGGATGTAAGACCATTACGTGTCTGGCGACAAGGCAAACAACTTTCTCAAATTATTGCTTATATATGGCGATGGGCAGATGAAGAATCAAAAGCAGAGAAAATGAAAAATGCACAAAAATTAAAGACATATTTTATGGTAGATGAAACAAAGTTGAGTGTCGAAGAACTTTTAAAAAGACTTGGAAATAAAACTCACAACAAATGTGACACAAATTTAAAGAAGTTGTTCAGAGCCGATCCTAGAAAATGGCTTAATGATGGTAAACCAAACTCCGATGAAGCAGCAGAATTACTAGTAGCTGTCTTTGGGGAAAAACGGATTAAAAATCCAGACAAATATCTTTCTCCTATGTTTAATAGTGTTGAACTTGGAGATGAGAAAGATATCATTAGTCCTTATTATGAGTTTCATATCGATCCAAGTTCCTTTATTGGTGAGCTTCGCGATCCCGATCTAGAAACCCCTTTTGCTTTTAGATATTACGTTTCTTTTCCTCCTCGCCCAGAATTGGGAGAAGCAACAGTTACTAAAAAGCAGTTGGAAGATTGGATAAAGGATGACAAGAACGAAGACGTTTATCCTTCTGTCCCATTTATTCCAGTGACTACTACTTAATGCTCAAGTTCATAACTGAGAGTTAAGAATAATTTTAGGTTAGATTAAACGAAGTGAAACCCAAAAAAATACTTGAAAATGTTGGATTTTATTCCTGAATCTAACCTACAAAATTTTTGATTTCGTTCAAATTTGCGATGGACAGATCCCCGACTTCTCAAAGAAGTTGGGGATCTACCTTTTCACAAATGATTTAGGCTTGCTATAGGGCATGAAAAATTTTTTTTCACAGTCTCTAGCCCCTATTTTCAAGACGCTGAATCACCAGAAAATCCCACAACTAAACATAAAAAAGGTTTCCTCTACTCCCCACTCCCTATTTTCACGATAAATCTAATAATGATTATCAAAGATACTCAAAAACTTTTACCAAAGCAAACTCAAGTTGACTGGGAAATGCCAGATATGGTGCTAGAGATACCACCTCATGGCATTCCGTTACATCCAACAAGTATAAAAAGACTTATAGCAACAGCTAAATCTGCAAACAGGCCAGTTGCTTTTAAACCTAACCTGTCGATTTTAGCAGAATTAGGTTTACCCCCATATCCCACTCTCGCGTATTTATATCGCCAAGAGTTAAGTAATAGTTTAAAACAGCCATTGTGGAGACTAGAAACTAAAAACCAAGTTAATTTTTCGGGACTAATACCATTCACCTTTATTTCCCAAATTGATATTGACGAGCAAATACATTATTTTGCTGACTACTATGGAACAGCTGTGAAACCATTGTATTTGAGGGCAATTCTTGGGAATAGCTGCAATCTCAAATGTGTGATGTGCCCTTATCACAGTCCTTTGCTAAAGCCAACACATACAACAAACTTCTTCAAAGAAAAGAAGATGATGTCTTGGGAAATGATGGCAAAGTTAGCAAAAGAATGTGGAGAAGCAAGAGTTACAATTACTGTTGGTAGTGTTGAAGAACCAATCCTTCATCCCAACCTTGTTGATTTTATTAAACTTTGTAGGCAATTTGGAGTTCCCAAATTTCATATAACCACTAACGGTCAATTACTAGATGAAAGTAAGGCTAAAGCTTTATTAGAAGCCGGATTAACTAGTCTTGATGTTAGCGTTGATGCTGCCGAACAAGAGACATACTTAAGAATTAGAGGAGGTAATCTTAATACAGTTGAATCTAATATTTTGAATTTTATGAGAATGCGCGATCGCTTGGGTATTTCTTGTGAATTAAGAACATGTTTTGTCCGCAATCAAAATGTTACTCCCGGAGAAGAACAAAAATTTAAAGAACGTTGGTTAGCTAAAGCTGATGGTGTACTAATCGTTAATTTAGCTCAATATCAAGAAACGAATATGCGTTTAAAAAATACTAACAATACAATACAGAATTCACTTCAATATTACATTAATAAAGCTGAAGGACGTTGGCCTTGTCTATTTCCGTTTACAGAAATGGCTGTTTTACCAGATGGTAGAATCTACTACTGTATTGAAACCCTATTTCGGCTTGGTTTTGATAGCAGTATCGAAAGCTTAGGAGATTACAATCAACAAAGTTTACAAGAAATTTGGTCTGGAAATCTATTTCAGAAGCTTAGAGGTGATTTAATACTCAATCAGTTATCTAATCGTTCAGCTTGTCAAAACTGTGATATGTGGAAATCACAGTTTTTTTTCAGTTCTTCTAGCAATAATCTCCAAGTGATAACAACAACAGTAACCGAGATTTACCAAAAAATTAAGTCTGAGAATGTTTAAATTATCTTGACAATTGAGTATTCAGAATAGTTCCCTGCTCTCCACTCTTCAATCTTTATTTTCAAAACAATATTTACCAATCATGAATGCAATTAAAAACTATCAGATTCTCGAACAAATTTATGAAAGTGATAATTCATTAGTCTATCGAGGTATCCTCAAGCCAGATAACCAACCGATTATCTTGAAGATTCTCAAAGAAAACTATCCTAATTCCTCAGAACTCAACCGTTATAAGCAAGAATATGAAATTACGCGCTCAATTAATGCTGATGGAATTATTAAAGCATATAGCTTAGAGCGATATCAGAATAGTTTAGTGATGTTTTTGGAGGATTTTGGCGGTAGCTCATTAAAAATTTTAATCTCAGAACGGCAGTTTATCTTAGAAGAGTTTCTAACTATTGCCCTGAAAATAACTGAGAGTTTGGCTGCTATTCACAATGCCAATATTATTCACAAAGATATTAACCCCTCGAATATTGTCTACAACCCAAAAACTGGGCAGCTAAAGATTATTGATTTTGGTATTTCTACTCGTTTATCTAGAGAAAATCAGACAATTCGCAATCTAAATCAAATAGAAGGAACTTTGGCTTACATCGCTCCAGAGCAAACTGGTAGAATGAACCGAGGAATAGATTATCGCACTGATTTTTATTCTTTGGGTGTCACATTCTATCAACTATTAACGAATCAGTTACCTTTTGCAACAACTGACCCAATGGAGTTAGTTTATTGCCATATTGCACAACAACCTGATGCACCTCACAAGCGGATTCCCTCAATTCCTTTAATGGTTTCTAATATTGTGATGAAATTATTAGTCAAAATTCAAGAGGAACGATATCAAAGTGTTAGAGGATTAAAGGTTGATTTAGAAAACTGTCTTTCTCAGTTACAAACTTCAGGAAAAATTCAAGACTTTTCTTTAGGTAGCGAGGATATTTCTGATAAATTCCACATTTCCGAAAAACTTTATGGACGACATCAGGAAGCAAATCAACTATTAAATACCTTTGATAGAGTTAGCCAAGGCACAACCGAGATGATGCTGGTTTCTGGTTACTCAGGTATTGGCAAGTCTGCTTTAGTCAATGAAATTCAAAGACCTATACTACACCAACATGGAAACTTTATCAGCGGTAAATTCGACCAACTAAGGCGGAATATTCCATATTCAGCAATCAGTCAAGCTTTTCAAAGCTTAATACGGCAGATATTAAGTGAATCTGAATCTGCACTACAAACCTGGAAAGAAGAAATTTTAACAGCTTTGGGAACTAATGGCCAAGTAATAATTGATATTATTCCAGAAGTAGAACAAATAATTGGTAAACAGCCATTAGTTGAACATATAGAAGCTACTCAAGCTCAAAATCGGTTCAACTTATTATTTCAAAGATTTATTAGCGTCTTTAGCAAAAAAGAACATCCCTTAGTTATCTTTTTAGATGATTTACAGTGGGCAGATTTATCATCTTTGAAGTTGCTTGAAGTATTGATGTCTGCTCCTGAAAACCTAACTCTATTGATTATAGGAGCTTACCGAGATAATGAAGTTAGCGTTACTCATCCATTAATCCAAACTATAGAGCAAATAAAAAAGGCTGGTACGCCAGTAAATCACATTGAGCTTAAACCTCTAGAAATCAAAGACATTAACGAACTCATTGCTAATACCATAAAATCTTCAGAATCAAAGTCAAAGCCTCTAGCAGAGTTACTAACTGCTAAAACTCAAGGCAATCCTTTTTTCTTAACTCAATTACTCCAGTCACTTTATCAAGAGAAGTTATTGATATTTGATAAAAATATAGGTTGTTGGCAGTGGAATTTAGAACAAATTCAAAAAATCCAAATAACTGACAATGTTATTGATTTAATGATTAATAAAATTGCCAAACTAGATAGTCAAACACAGAAAGTTATCAGATTAGCTGCTTGTATTGGAAACCAATTTAATTTAGATTTTCTCTCAATTGTCAATAATAAATCTCAAGCTTTGACATCTCAAGAACTTCATCCAGCAGTACAGGAAGGTTTGATTGTACCACTGAATAATAATTATAAGATGCCTCTACTTTGGAATCAAGATGAAATAGCGGGCGATTCTTCTAAAATAGCTGATGCTTTTATTCCCAAATATCCAGAATTAATCCCATATAAATTTTTACACGATCGCCTTCAGCAAGCTGCCTATTCTCTAATTCCAGAAGCAGAGAGAAAAAAGGTACATTTACAAATTGGTTACTTGCTACTAGAAAATTTTACAGAACATCAAATAAAGGAAAATATTTTTAAAATTGTTAATCAACTCAATGAAGGAACCGAATTAATTACTAAACAGTTACAAAGAAACGAAATTGCTAAATTAAATCTTGAAGCTGGAAAAAGAGCAAAAGCATCAACAGCCTATGAAGCATCTCTCAGATATTTAGAAACTGGGCTGAAATTATTGGGTAAAAATAGCTGGAAGTCTCATTATAGGCTAACCTTAGAACTCTATACAGAAACCATAGAAGCTCTTTACTTAAATGTCAAATACGAACAAGCCGAAGAGTTGTCTGTTATTGTTCTACAACAGGCTAAAACTGTTCTTGATAAAGTCAGAATATATCAAACAAAAATTCTTTTGCATAATGCTAAACTTCAGGAAGAAATAGCAATAGATATTGCAGTTAAAGCTTTAGCAGAACTAGGACTAAATATTGCTCAACATCCTAATGAAATATTAAATAAAATTATCGAAGAACAGGAATTTTTAAAGTCTTTTTTAAAAAAAACTTCGGTTCAGGCTCTTTTGAATCATCCTCAAATGACCGATCCATATAAGCTTGCAGCTATGTCAATATTGCAGCAAATTATGACTTCTACAATAGTGACAAATTTTTTGTTATATCTTGAGGCTGTATTAATACAAGTTAATCTTTGCATTCAATATGGGAATTCTCCTTATGCGCCTTCCCCTTATTCTCTTTACGGAACATTTATATGTAAGGGAATGAAAAGACTTAATATAGATAGAAATATTCAATTAGGATATCAATTTGGTCAACTCTCTATTAATTTAGTAGAAAAATTTAATCTTATTAAACTAAAAGCCTTAGTGATGCATGATTATTATGGCTTTATATGGCATTGGAATCATTTGATTCGGGATACCACTGCACAAGAAAATTTACTAGATGCTTTTCAAACAGGAATTGATGTTGGCGATTATGAATATGCTTTCTTTGCCTGTGTTAGTTATTGCTTAATCAGGTTTTTTGGTGGATATCCTCTCGAAGAGGTTGAAAATAATTTTACTAATTTTATTCAATTAATGGAAAAGGTAAAGCAAGAGCATTCTACCTTTTATGCTAAAAAATGCCGCCAGATGATAATTAATTTCATAAACAATTCATTAGATATTGATAATACAGTTGAACAAAACAATGATTTCGTTAATCTCAATACTTGGTTATTATTCATTAATCATTTTACAAATTTAATTAATTTTTATATTTTTAAAGACTTCAAGCTAGCTTATCAACACGGAATTAAAGCTGGAGAATATGTTGAAAATATCAGTTCGCACATAACTTTACCACATTATATTTTTTATTCTTCCCTCGCTTTGCTTGCTGGTTATAAAAATTCTTCTAAAAGACAACAAATATCAGCAATCAAACAAGTTAAAATAAATCAAAATTATCTGAAAAAATGGGCTAAAGAATGTCTAGAAAACTTTCAACATAAATACGCTTTAGTCGAAGCAGAAAAAGCGCGATCGCTAGGACAAAATTGGCAGGCTGAAGAACTTTACGAACAAGCGATTCAAGGCGCTAAAAAATATCAATTCATTCACGAAGAAGCCATAGCTTACGAGCGTGCAGGCGAATTTTATCTGGTAACTGGTAGAGAAGAAATTGGCCAATTTTACCTCAAAAATGCTCACTATTGTTATGTGCAATGGGGAGCGATAGCGAAAGTTAAAAATCTCGAAGCTGAATATCCCCATTTATTAGTAAATATCAATAGCCCAACAGATAATAAGATTAGTACTACTATCTCTACAAGTAACAATGATAGTAAAAAACTTGATTTAATAACTGTTGTCAAAGCGTCACAAACCATAGCTAGTGAAATCACTATTGAAAAATTGCTAAAAAAACTAATGAAAATCTGCATAGAAAATGCAGGCGCTCAAAAAGGTTTTTTGATTCTTGAGAAGGCAGGAAATTGGGTTATTGAAGCTGAAGGAGCGATGGATGATGATAATGTTACCGTTTTACAATCTATCGCCATAGATACTCTAGATACTGTTCGCCATTTACCTCTTGTTCCAACTGCAATTGTTAACTATGTTGCCCATAGCCAGGAAAATGTGGTTTTAGATGATGCAGAACATGAGGGGCAATTTATCACCGATTCTTACATTACTGTTGTACAACCAAAATCAATTCTTTGCATTCCTCTACTTCATCAAGGCAAATTAAGCGGCATTTTATATTTAGAAAATAATTTAATCACACACGCATTTACTCCAGAGCGCATTGAGATATTAAAAATACTTTCTGGTCAAGCTGCCATTTCTATTGAAAATTCCCGTTTATACGAACAATTAGAAGACTACAACCGCACTTTAGAACAAAAAGTTGAAGAACGAAATCAAGAACTGTTAAAAACACTAGAAGAACTTAAAATTACTCAAGAAAAACTGAGATTTGAAAACGACTTACTTAAAAGCTCAGAACAACTCTCAAGCTATGATTATCAAATTGGTGGTAGTTTGCCAATGGATGCTCCCACTTATGTAGTGCGTTCCGCAGACCGTCACTTTTATCAAGCGCTCAGGCATAGTAATTTTTGTTATATACTAAATGCCAGACAGATGGGTAAATCAAGCTTGATGGTACGCATGATGCACCATCTCCAGCAAGAAGGATTTAGTTGTACGGCAATTGATTTAACCCGCATTGGTAGCGACAACATTACTCCTGCTCAATGGTATTTGGGGTTAGCAGTGGAATTATGGCAGAGTTTTGATTTGTTAGATAAGGTAAATCTTCCAGTTTGGTGGAATGAGTACAAAGATTTGTCACCAAATCAGAAGTTGAGTCAATTTATTGAAAATATTTTACTCAAACAAATTCAGAGTGAAAAAATTTATATTTTTGTCGATGAGATTGATAGCGTCTTAGGTTTAAACTTCTCTGTTAATGACTTTTTTGCTTTGGTACGCTTCTGTTATAACCAGCGTAGTATCAACGTAGAATATCGGCGTTTAACTTTTGCTTTCTTTGGCGTAGCAACTCCGTCAGATTTAATCTCAGACCACAAGCGAACGCCATTTAATATTGGTCAATCAATTCAACTAGAGGGTTTTAAAGAAGATGAAGTTTATCCTTTAGGCGAAGGATTAAAAGAGAAAGTGAGCGACGCGATCGCTATTCGTAAAGTCATCAGAGAAGTACTACACTGGACTAACGGACAGCCTTTTCTCACTCAAAAGCTCTGCAAGCTCATTCGTAACTCTTCATCTGTGATTCTGGCCAACGCTGAAGCCGAATGGATAGAAAATTTGGTACAGACTAATGTAATAGAAAATTGGGAATCCCAGGATGAGCCGGAGCATTTAAGAACTATTCGCGATCGCATTCTCAATAGCGATTTACAAGTTAACCAACTCCTAGAGCTTTACCGACAAATTTTACACCAAGGAGAACTACTTTCAGTTGATAGTCCAGAAGAAAAAGAATTGCTCTTATCAGGACTAATTATTAAGCAACAAGGTTCTCTCAAAGTCCAAAACCGTATTTACCAATTAATATTCAATGGAGATTGGATTGAGCGACATATCTCTTAGCAACCCTCAATCCAAGATATACAGTCTAATTCTGAATTCTGACTCCTGAATTCTCATTTATGGGTCGCCCGGGATTCGAACCCGGAACTAATCGGTTAAAAGCCGAGTACTCTACCGTTGAGTTAGCGACCCTTGCGTTCAATTCGCAACTTTGCCATCATAGCACGAACATCTATAGATTTGTAAAGGGGTTCAGAAAAAATTTGCTCTCAAGCGTACAGATGCTGTGTAGCTGCCCCCTGGATCTAAAATGGTTAGATGTTCGCCAGTGTTTAAAGAGTTGCGAGGAGCGCTCCACGGTTCTAGACAGTAGAAGTCTTTGCCCTTGAGCGTCCAAAATACCAAAATGGGGTATTCATCGCCATAATCTAGAGTCAGCTTGAACTTGCGGTTATTGTCTGTAACACTAGCTGATTTACTAGATAGCTGCTTAAAGGCAACATCAATTTCATCCTGGTTGAAGTCAAAATTGCCGTTGAAGGGGTGAATTTCTTTGGTTTTCTGGTCTTGATACTCCTGAGAGGGAATTTCAAACTCTAGCCCGCTTTTATCATGCGTCAGAAAATACGGGTGAAAACCACAAGAAAAGGGCAATGATGCGGCTGAAAGATTTTGATACTGCTGGTGAATTTCTAAGGTATTACCTTGGAGTTCGTAAGTGAAAGTTACCTGAAAGTCAAAAGGATAAACAGCACGGGTTTGCTCGTTGCTTTTGAGAACGAGGGTGAGGCTAACTTTATCTTCAGTTACTTGGTCGGTGACTTGCCAAGGTAAATCACGAGCAAAACCATGTTGTTTGAGAGTGTATTGTTTCCCGTCGTGGGTGTAAACGTTATCCGGTAAATTGCCACAGATAGGAAATAAAATCGGATTTCCACCCCTGACGCTTAAATCTGGATTAGCAAAACGTTCGGCGTCCAAATAGAAAATTTCTTGTCCCTGTATCCGCCAACGGGTAATAATACCACCGCGTTCTGGGACAACTTCCAGTTGAGAACCAGCGGTTTCATCTGAAAGAACGTAAGTTTTGTACTGTTGCTGTTGAACTGCAATGGTAAACACAGGTTTTAGTCCTAATGGGGGGTGGGGAGTAGGGAGTGGGGAGTAGGGAGTGGAGAGTGGGGAGAATAACTCTTAACTCTTGTAAAGACAAGGGTTAATCGCGTCTCTACTCAGTCCCTATTCCCTATTCCCTACTCCCTACTCCCCCAAAAATTACTCGTCTTCTGCAAAAACGAAACGATACAATTCGCTTGGGTCTGGTTCGGGGCTACTTTCGGCGAATTTCACTGCTTCGTCGATTAGTTCTTGAATTTTACGGTCGATGCCTTTGATTTCTTCCTCACTGGCCAGGTTTTGCTCTAGCAAATAAGCTGCTAACTTCTTAATTGGGTCGCGGGCAAACCAAAATTCTTTCTCGGCTTTGCTACGGAGTTCGTCAGGGTCTGCTAAGGAGTGACCGCGGAAACGGTAGGTAAGGGCTTCAATTAATGTCGGGCCTTCTCCAGCACGGGCGCGGGCTACGGCTTCCTGGGCAACAGCATGGACAGCCAACACGTCCATACCGTCTACTTCCACGCCCGCCATGTTAAATACGCTGGCTTTTTTGTAAATCTCTGGCTGGGAAGTTGCGCGATCGTGAGCCATACCAATTGCCCACTTATTATTTTCTACCACAAACAGAATCGGCAGTTTCCAGAGAGCCGCCATGTTTAACGTCTCGAAAAACTGACCGTTATTGGCTGCACCGTCGCCAAAAAAGCAAGCTGTCACTTGGTCGGCAGTTTCGTCTTTTAGCACTTCCCGGCGGTATTTGGTTTGAAAAGCGGCTCCAGCTGCTACAGGAATTCCTTCTGCCACAAACGCATAGCCGCCTAGCAAGCGATGTTCGGCAGAAAACATGTGCATGGAACCACCGCGCCCTTTGCTGCAACCTGTGGCTTTGCCAAATAACTCTGCCATGACTTCTCTTGCTGGTACTCCCGCACTCAAGGCGTGAACGTGGTCGCGGTACGTACTGCAAACGTAATCTTCACCCGGTCGCATCGCCTGGATAACGCCAGTGGAAACAGCTTCTTGACCGTTGTACAAATGGACAAAACCGAACATTTTGCCCCGATAATACATTTCAGCGCACTTATCTTCAAATAAGCGCCCTAATACCATGTCTTCATATAACCGTAACCCTTCTTCTTTCGTGATGCGGGTAGTGGCAGCATTAAATGTGGGTAAAGTCCGTTCTTGAACCATTATTTTTGAGTATCCCTGTTGTACAACTTAAAGTTACGGTCTTAAATAAGTTGGTCTGATAACGTCTGAGCCAATAAATAGGTTAGCGTTTGCAAGAGTCAACAATCAAATCTTATTTATGCACCAAAAAAGGAATTTAGGGAATAGGGAATGGGGAATGGGGAGTGGGGGAGATGAGGGAAACAAGAGGACAAGGGGACGAGAATAACTCCTAACTCACCACTCCCTACTCCCTACTCCCCATAATTCTTGATAGACTACCAATCAAGCCAGACTGATTTCTGCATATCCATTAACAATTTAAAAAAAATGAGGCAAAAGTTTCTATCCCTAAATGGGTAATTGTAATTAAAGGTAGATTATGATATCATTTTTGTCTCCTGTTATCAGGGTCAAACCTCCAAAAATGCTAGTTTACTAACTGCATACTGAGGAAAGTCCCGAAGAAATCTATAGATTTCTGTAACCACAACATTGAGACCGTGACAATAGCGGTAGTTGTGGTTTATTGTATCGAAGATCGTGTTAAACCAAAAATACTAAGAATTAAGACAAAAACCTGAAGCTTTCTAGGCGAAGGGAAAAAATTAATACTAGAATGTGACTCAACTTTTCGGGAAGTTACAAAACAAGTAGTTGCAATATACACTTGTAGAGTAGGTTCTATACGGTATTATAATGGCACGGTTTTACTGGCCTGGAACGCTCTAGGTGAATTATGTCGATCGCGGTGCAGGGGAAGTGGGCTGTGCGAATTCCGCTAGATTACTACCGAATTTTAGGACTACCGTTAGCGGCAAGTGAGGAACAATTGCGGCAAGCATACAGCGATCGCATTGTACAATTGCCCAGACGTGAGTATTCTCAAGCAGCAATTTCTTCTCGCAAACAACTTATAGAAGAAGCTTACGTGGTTTTATCAGATCCAAAACAACGCAGTACTTACGATCACCTTTATCTTTCTCATGCTTATGACCCTGATAACGTTGCTGCCGGCACGCTAACAGCAGAAAATCCCAAAGAAAGCCAAAAAAGGAGCGTTGAAGCCCAAAATTTGGGCATCGATGTTGACCAAGACGAATTAGTTGGTGCTTTGTTGATTTTGCAAGAGTTAGGGGAATACGAACTCGTGCTGAAACTAGGTCGTCCGTACCTAGTGAATAAAAACGCAGCTTCAGGTAACAGCAAAGGTAATAATCTAGCAGAGGAAGAAATCCCCGAAAGTACGGAACGTCCAGATGTCGTTCTCACTGTTGCCCTTGCTTGTTTAGAATTAGGACGCGAACAGTGGCAGCAAGGTCACTACGAAAATGCCGCTATATCCTTAGAAACTGGTGAGGAATTGCTAGTACGCGAAGGTTTATTTGCCAGCGTCCAAGCAGAAATTCAGGCGGATCTTTACAAACTGCGACCGTATCGAATTTTAGAGCTACTGGCACTACCTTTAGAAAAGACTGCCGAACGGCGTCAGGGACTAGAATTATTACAAAATCTTTTAGAGGATCGTGGCGGTATTGATGGCACGAATAGCGATCGCTCTGGTTTAAACATAGATGATTTTCTACGTTTTATCCAGCAAATACGTAACTACTTAACAGTCGCAGAACAACACAAGTTATTTGAAGCCGAAAGTAAACGTCCTTCTGCTGTCGCCATTTACTTGGCTGTTTATGCTTTGATAGCCAGAGGATTTGCTCAACGACAACCGGCTTTAATTCGTCAGGCAAAGCAGATGCTAGCGCGTCTGGGCAATCGCCAAGATGTACATTTAGAACAATCGCTATGTGCATTACTCTTGGGACAAACTGAAGAAGCAACTCGTGTTTTAGAACTTAGTCAGGAATACGAAGCTTTAGTCTTTATTCGCGAAAAATCTCAAGACTCTCCAGATTTGTTACCAGGGTTATGTTTGTATACAGAACAGTGGTTGCAACACGAGGTATTTCCCCATTTTCGGGATTTAGCAAACCAGCCAGCTTCCCTCAAAGAGTACTTTGCTAACCCACAGGTGCAAGGTTATTTAGAAGCATTGCCAAACGATGCTCAAACAACTAATGAATCTGGTGTAGTCAATCCCCAGCTTTTTCAACAACCACAAACAAATAATCCGCGTTTTCCTAACAATTCAACTGGAACTGTTCGACAATTCGATCGCACTCCCACACCAGAACCAGATTTACCAACAACACCAATAAAACAAAGACCCGAATATTCAAATTCTGCACCACCAAGTTGGAATTTATCTGAACCTGTCAAACCAGAAGTAACTTCTGCAAACCTTCCGACTGCTGAACGCATGACTAGAAGTAATAATCAGCATTGGAATGGTTCGGGTAGGACTAATTCACCCAATCAAAACCAACAGCGTAGACGCAGAAAACCAACTCAACCTGTTAGCCGAGAACGCATACCCGATAATCGTCCTCGTCCTCGTCGGCGGCGGCGAACTTTTGCTAACACTATAGAAGGGAAAACGCGGCTCGTGTGGAGAGTGTTTATTTCCCTAGTAGCGATATTAGTTTTCTGGGTGTTAGCTACAACAGCTTTTGGATGGATAAAAAATATATTTTTTCCTCCACAATCTAAGCCTGATTTACAGTTGTTTGTGCAGATAAACGAACCACCAGTATTTATCCCTGACCCAAACAAGAAACCACAATTACCAGAAGGCGCTTTAACAAGTGCAACGGCTGAAGAAGTAATTCAAACTTGGCTTTCTACCAAAGCCGCAGCTTTAGGCCCTAATCATCAAATTAATACTTTAGACCAGATTTTAACTGGTTCAGCCTTGTCTCAATGGCGGCTGATTGCTCAACAAAATAAGATAGATAACCGCTATCGCAAATACGAGCATAGTCTGAAGATTGAATCTGTAGAAAAAATTGATTTATTTGTCGATCGCGCCGCTGTGGAAGCTACGGTAAAAGAAGCTACACAGTTATATGAAAATGGTCAATTTAAAAGTTCTGCTAACGATAATTTGCGAGTCCGATACGATTTAGTCCGATACGGAACTAAATGGCGTATTCAGAATATATCAGTTGTCGATAGAATAAGTTGATATTTTTAGTTGATATCTACTGTTTTCCTTGCTCTGTAAGGCTTTATGCTTATTGATAATAAATTTTTGAAGTCCCATTAACCTCGCTAAGTATGCTGGTCAAAAGAAATCAGAAATTCTGAAAATTTTTTTATAGCAAGCATTTGAAGAGATTAACATTGAGTAAGCTAGTTACTTATTTGACTTACTTAACTTAAATAAATGGTGCTTTTACTGTATCAGTAATTTAATGGAAGCTTTACCAGATAATTGGGCAGATATTCAACCTGATACTATATATCTTTCAATTAGTGGCCTGCTAGTTTCATTTGCAAGCGAACAAATAAAGCTAGGATTAAAATACGATCGTCAAGGAAAACATTTAAAAGCCATTGAGAAAGGACAAGTTGCGCCTCGCGGTAATGTTGGATTAGTGACTTCCCAAGAATTAGGGTATGATTTGAAATCTAAAGTCTTAGGTAAAGGTGGTGAACGCCGATTTCATGCAAAATTCATTGATGGTATATTACACTTTCCTGGTTTGGTAACAGAACATTAAATCCACATAACTATGACAAGGCTAGAATTGAAAAATCATCAAGTATGGCAAGATTTAACTGAAATATTAGAAAATTTAGATAGCAATATACTTGTTCAAGAACATTTGGAACAATGTGAGTATAAAGTATCTGGCTACTGGGACGAGCAAGATGAATATTATGAAACAATTACTTTACCTCGTGGCTTAGATGCAGAATTAGTCAGCAGTTCTATTGGCGTTACTCATAAACAACGCTTTTTACAACTAAAGTTTTTTCTCCTAGTTTCTACTAATGATGCCACACAAGCACTGAATAATCAAACTCAAAAGATTGGTGAGTTAGTTCTTGTTTACAATGAAAATCTGGAATTTATTGATGAAAATTGGCTTTTAGATATCGATTCTCCAATGCTTATGAAATAATATGGCTCACTTTAATGCTTTAGTTATAGTTCCTC
This sequence comes from Nostoc sp. DedSLP01, assembly GCA_034530875.2. Classification (GTDB taxonomy): domain Bacteria; phylum Cyanobacteriota; class Cyanobacteriia; order Cyanobacteriales; family Nostocaceae; genus Nostoc. The sequence continues at coordinate 356,722 of JAVRCJ020000004.1, read as the reverse complement.
CAGATATAAGTAATATTGAAGTGAAAATTAAGGAACTTATGTATCCTTACTACTCCTATTTAGAGGTTGATCCCTATAAAGAATATTTAAGCCCAGAAGAATTACAACAAGAAATAAACTACTTAAAAAGTTTAAACCAGCAAGAAATTGACAAATTAGCAGCATCTTGGGAAGTCAAGAGCAATGATTTAGAAAAGTTAGCGAAAATGAATTTGGAATGGTTTGAAGAAATGATAGACGGTGTAGACGAAAAGGGAGAATATAAAATATCAACTTACAATCTTCAAGGTAAATGGGATTGGTACACATTTATAGAACAAGAAAGTTTTGAGTCAACAGAACCTATCTTTTACCCGTGTCGAGTTAATCAAATTCCTTCAGTAGTCCCTTATGCAATTATTACTCCAGATGGTCAATGGCATGAGTTAGGTATGGAGGCTGGATTAGAAGCCTTTGTTAAACATTTGAATTCAGAAATAGCATCTAGCGAAAACCAAATAAAGTGGGAACAAAAAGTTCAACAAATAAAACTATATTATTCAAAATATTTGGCTGTTGCCTTACACTGCCATGATTAATTAACTGTTATTTATGTACTAATTTTTTGGATTAGCACAACCAACATTTACTCCGAGATTACAGTTTCAAACCTGACATTATCCACTTCAACAGCATTCATTTCATTCGACTCAAAAGATGTCATCTCAATCAGATGGTTATTCCCCGGAACTTTCCAACACCCCTAACAAACTCTTCAACATCAAATAAGCAGAAGTTCCTCCTGGGTCTTGATGTCCAACACTCCTTTCTCCCAAATAACTAGCGCGTCCTTTTTTCGCCTGCATTGGTATTGTTTCCTGTAACCCTTTTTCGGCAGCTGCTACAGCCTGTTGCATGGCTTCTACAGTACTCTGATTTTCTCCTACAGCTTGCCGAAAAGCTTCCACAGCCGGAGATAGCACATCTACCATTGTCTTATCCCCTAGTTGAGTTTTGCCACGTTGCACCACTCCGTCTAAACCCGCTTGCAATAGCTCTAACAAATCTTGTTCTGTTAATTCTTGCTTAGTACCTACTGCTGTACTGGCTCGCAAAAACCAAGTACCGTAGAGAGGGCCGCTGGCACCGCCAATAGAAGAAATCAAAGTCATGCTAACGGTTTTGAGAATGCTGCCAATGTCTTTGTCTGCAAGAGTTGGTAACTGAGCGATCGCTTTTTTAAACCCACGATCCATATTTATCCCGTGGTCAGCATCTCCAATTGCTGCATCTAATTCTGTTAAATATGTTTTATTCTGCTCGATTTCCGATGCAAATGCCTGCAACCATTGTAATATCTGCGCTTGAGTCACCATATCAAAATAATTCGTAATTCGTAATTATCAAATTCCCCAGCGCCAACTCGGGGTTTTTACTGGTGCGTCCCATAACTTGATGATTTCATCATCTAACTTCAGGAGGGTAATGGAACAACCTTGCATTTCCAAAGATGTAATATAAGAGCCAATTAAGTTTCGTACAATCTGCAATCCTTGGTTTTGGCAGATTTCGGCGAGTTTGCGGTAAACAAGATACAGTTCGGAAAGCGGAGTGCCACCCATACCATTAACAAAAGCTAACAAGCGATCGCCTTTTACAAGGGGTGGGTCTATCAGTTCCACATCAACCCATTCTCCCTTGTCTTCATCCCACTCGCGCACTGTGCGAGTATATGCTGCATCTTCAATAAGCGATCGCGTCAATATTTCGGTAATCTCATCTACTGATCTTATTGTTGTGCGTTCTGTTCCTGGTTCACCGTGAATACCGATACCTAATTCAATTTGGCGATCGTCCAATTCAAAAGTCGGCGTTCCTTTAGCTGGGGTTGTACAAGATGTTAGAGCAATTCCTATACTCCGCCCATGCAAATTTACCCGACGACATAAATTTGCTAATTGTGCTAAATCATACCCTTCTTCGGCTGCTGCACCACAAATTTTTTCTGCCAGTACCGTTGTTCCTACACCCCGACGCCCTTGAGTGTACAGGCTGTCCTTGACTGCCACATCATCATCAATCAAAATATTTTGCACTCGGATGCCCTCAGCACGGGCTAACTCCGTCGCCATTTCAAAGTTCATCACATCGCCACTGTAATTTTTGACGATATAAAGAATACCAGCTCCTCCGTCTACTTGCTTGGCTGCTTCTAGCATTTGGTCGGGGGTAGGTGAAGTGAAAACTTCTCCAGGACATGCTGCATCCAGCATTCCTCTACCCACAAAGCCAGCGTGCATCGGTTCGTGACCGCTACCTCCACCAGAAATAATTGCTACCTTTCCTTTTACAGGTGCATCGGCTCGATAGACAAAAGCAGGGTCATAGTTGACTTTAATTAAGTCAGCATGAGCGACTGCCATACCTTCTAGACTTTCGCGTACAAAGTCTTCTGGCTTGTTAATCAGCTTTTTCATGGTTTGGTCACTTCTGACAAAGAGGATTTGAAATCAGTCAACAGTTAGCATTCCTGAGAGCATAATACTGCGATCGTAGTGCTAAAAGCTAACAGATGCAGGAAGCTTTACCCAAAGCATGAAACTGGCAACCGATCGTCAAGATACACGATCCAAGACCATTAATACTCCATGTATATTAGGACTCACATTTGATTGCGTGGAAAAAATCAGTACATCCAGACAAAGCTTCTGCCTATTCCCTACTCCCTGTCTACACAAGTAAATTATCCAAATCAAACCGCATTCCTAATAGCAGTCAAGTTTAACTTTGCAAAAATCTACATCGGCAGCTAAGAGCTAATTTGTAAACTCAAGTAAAGTACTTATTCAATAAGGGTTTCAGTAATTTAACTCAATACAGCACTTGTTCGCTGAAACTCAGACCTATTAATGAGTTGAGTACCCTTAAGATTTTCTTTACGAATCAGCTCTAAGGTTTAAGAATAATATACGATTCATTTTCATAGACCTTATTCAAGGTGATTTTATTTTCTGGGAGAATATATGGAGACTGAAACTCAAATGTTGATTTGGTTTGGTCTTTTGCGGTTAAATATTTTTGGATATAGTTTCTGCCAAATCCTACTGCACGTTTGATTCTCGGGTAATTTTCTATCTTTTTGTACAAACTCTCATTTGCAATTACAAAATAGCTAGGCTTCTTAGCATATATATAGGCATGAAAGATAGCAGTTCTTCCTTCAACTATTGATTGAGGGGCAGGAACTTGGAATTTTTTGGGTAATAATGATGTAATCTCAGAATCCACTTCTCGCGGGAAAGCAGTCCAGACAAGTGAGAACTGTGTAGGAGTTTTTTCTAGCTGAGGATCTAATAAATACGCAGCCATACCATATTCTTGCCACTCTAAAAAATCAAATACTACTCTAGATTTTGGAAGTTTATTTTGAGAGATAAAAGTAATAACTTCCTTAATTTCTAATGGCATCTTTTGATTTTTTACACTACCGCTTGCATAAGCTAGACTAAACGTACTGGAGAATATAATTACCAGTGTAAGATTTGCAATAACCAAGTATTTTGCTAGTCTTTTATTAATTACTGAGAAAGTCTCAACAGTTTGAGCAATCATGAGAGCGATCGCAGTAGTTATAAAAATATTTGCTAAGTATAAATATCGCGATAATGGATCGATTGCGCCTTGTAGAGCTAGAAGAATTGGTAGAGTTAATCCAACCAGGAAGAAGATTGACCAGATAGCAATAGGATAATTTACTAACCAGAAGCAAAATGTATTGTAAAGGTTAATAATATAAGTTTTCAGATTTTCTTTCTTTTTGCTAAACTCATTACCCTTTACAGATTGACGCTGTTTTAACTTTAAATAAGTTAAAGGAAGAATCCAAATTAAAGAGAAAACAATAACTTTTTTGCTGGCATTTAAAAAATAAACAAACAGTGTTTTAGCATATATTACTCTATCAAATCCTTTTCCTCCCCATAACTCTCTGTCATAAAGATGTGTTCCTTCTATTAAAAATTTAGCTCCTAATATTTGAGTAACTGCTACTAATATCGTTGTAATAATAAGCAATAAACCTGATTTCCATCTTTTATGTGCTAGAAGAAAAACTCCAGCAATTATTGCAAAAAATAAACTTTCTGTTCTACAAAAATATGCTAGAGTGAAAGACAAAATTGAAATTATTATCCATATAAAACTTTTATTTGATTTTACATAATAAAATACATTATAAATACCAAAAATAATAAAGAAAAAAGCGTATGCTTCAGCCATAGGAGTATGGGCTAAGTTCAAGATTGAAGGCGTGCAAAAAGACATTAAAAAAGCTAAAAGCCCTGTCATTTCATTAGTTTGTACAGCCACAGACCTACCAATGAAAAAGAAACCTAGTAAAACAAAAGCAACGCTAGTTAATTCGACAGCATGAATACTGATACTAATGTCGGAAACTCCTAAAAAGAGAACCAATCGGACAATAAAAGACTGAATTATAAATGGAACTGGCGGCCAGGCTGAAACCCAATATTTTAGATCTAAAGCTTTACTTGGTTCGTGAACGAACTGCATCGCTATGGAAAAACGTCCTCCCTTATCCCCTTCTCCTAAAAATAGTTTGTCTGAGAAAATAGAATGGCTATAAATTGCAAAAATTACTAATAGAATTAGAATTCCTAGAAAATAAGACCACTTTTGCAGTAGCTTAGAATTGTATTGTTGAGATATAGACATAGCTTTTGGAAAATTCAGTTTAGTCCTTTTTAACCAAGCAAAAAGCGCTGAGACAATAGCTGATATATAACATGGTTACGGTAACAGTAAATTATCTGATTTTTAATCTTTAAAAAGTCTTTATTTATTATTTGCATAAAAATACCTAAGCTAAATCCCAAAATGCCTCAATTTGCGGGTTAGGAGGCGGCATAGGAGAGTTCAATGATTGTAAAAACTTGTGTTTAAGGCAGGCTGCCAAACGACAGACTACCGTAAGGTAACCCAATAAATTACTTTGGAGTTTCTCATACGGTAATAGACTCAAATTCAGCTAGCTAAAAACATGATTTTAGCTACATTTTTACAGTAAGTTAGATAATAAACTTCTAAATTTTAATACCAATTCCAACAATTTTTGTGACACATCGATTATTTATGAAGCACACAGATATATAGCCTTGCTCTGCATATTTGTCGCTTTGTTTGTTGAAATTGGTATAACATTAAATCTGAGGCGTTGCATAATACGGAGATAAATTGAGGTCATCTCCTGTGCAATGTCAATAGTAGGTCTAGAGAAATCGCAAGGATGGAAAGTGAAAAGGTAAGCAAAATCAGGCGTTGCTGAATAAGCGGATGATTGAGGCTGACGCGGGGATGGAAAGACATAAAGAGACGGGGATTATAGTTGATGCAAATTCCAAAATCATCTCGCAATTATGCAACACCCAAAATCACACTCTTCATTCAGCAAAGCCAAATTTGATATCAAACCTGTCTTTAATAAAAAACTTCCATTGGCGCAACAATCAATGCTGACACTAATGGAACGTGAGTTCGACGGATAGGAAGGTGCAAAAAGCTTGCTATGTATGAATTTGGTCAACAGTGAATCGTTCAGGCGATCGCTACGATAGATTGAGAATCGGTAAAAAAGTGACAAAAAATGCCGAGACTAAAAATATCTAAGAAAAATCAAGGTCTCGGCGATGTCTACCATTGTATCTCGGCTTGATATTACGCAAATTTTCTGTGACATAGATGACTTCTGTAATCAATGGGAAAGCTGGTGGCAGCAAGTGCCGCAATTGCCATCGATAACAGGAGAAAGGCGCAGTAAATCAAGGATGCAGCTATCGGAAGTGATGACAATAGTCATAGCGTTTCATGGAAGTGGTTATAGAACATTTAAAGAATTTTATACACTACAGGTATTACCAGGTTGGGGAAAGGCGTTTCCCAGTTTAGTCAGCTATACGAGATTTGTGGAATTAATGCCTTGGTGCTTGATGTTGCTATGTTGTTTTTTACATACTCGCACAGGAGAAATTACAGGAATTAGTTTTATCGATTCTACACCGATAAATGTTTGCCACAATGCAAGGGCGCATTCTCATAAAGTATTTCAAGGGTTAGTCAAATGGGGCAAAAATTCTGTGGGCTGGCACTTTGGTTTTAAACTACATTTGATTATTAATGATTGTGGAGAACTATTGGCATTTTCGTTAACTCCCGCCAATGTCGATGACCGAAAACCAGTTCCAGATATGACTAAGGGCTTAATTGGTAAACTATTTGGTGACAGAGGATACATTTCTCAAAAATTATTTGAGGAGTTATATGAGCGAGGATTGCAGTTAGTTACAAAATCTAAGAAGAAAATGAAAAATCGTTTGATAAAACTGATTGACAAGATTCTATTACGCAAACGGGCTGTAATTGAATCGGTTAACGACCATCTGAAAAATATATGTCAAATCGAGCACTCTCGTCATCGTAGTCCATTTAACTTTTTGGTCAACTTGATAGCCGGTTTAGCCGCCTACACCTATTTACCCAAAAAACCTGGCATTGACATTTACCCAAAAGATTTACTTGCTCTGCCTCCTGCGATTTTTTAGTTTCATCGAACTCACGTCGTGTTAATGTTCTTTCTATCCGTTCTTGCAAATCTGACAAGCGGTCAAGAGTTTTTTGAGTTTTGGGTAATGATAATCTTGAGCGAATTAATTTATAGCCTAGCTCTGCTAAAATTTCCTCTGGTGGATACGTCATTTCAAAATAAGAGCGAAAAGTATATTCACGCTCTTCTTGGAGAATTTTTGGTTTAGTCATAGTTAAAGATTAAGTAGGGTGTCAATCAGAATAGTGATATCGACAAGCAATAATCGTTAAATACTCATCATCCACTGCATAAACTAACCGATTCGTATCATCAATTCGCCGCGACCAAAATCCAGCTAGATTTTCGCTCAAGGCTTCTGGCTTGCCCATTCCCTCAAACGGTAGTCGGATTGTTGCCTCGATGAGCTTGTTAATTCGTTTTAACGTTTTCTTGTCTTGCCCTTGCCAATATAAATAATCGTTCCAAGCCTCATCCGTCCATGCTAACTTTCTAGTCATCCAATAAATTTCGCTCCACCACATTCCCTTGCTTGAACTGAGCAATAGAACGCTCCAAATGGGTGGCGTTAGCGGGGGACTTGAGTAAATGAACAGTCTCCAGCAAACTATTAAATAACTCTAGTGACATCACTACGGCATCCTCTGCATCCCGTCTAGTGATGATGGTATAGTCGGCATCTTCCACCACTCGGTCTAAAACAGCCTTGAGGTTATTTCTCGCTTCGCTAAAAGATACAACTTTCATTTGCTTCGCTATTGTACAGTTTATTGTACAAGTATAGCAATTCAAAATATATTCACGAATCGCAAGCAACTGCGAAATCAATTAACCTCGTGACACAAAAAGACGTGCTACTTCACAGGCAAAGTTAGGCAGCAATGGCGATGCGATCGCATCATCTACTAGCACTGAGCATTGTCCCGTCGATAGACTTCAATTCTTTGAGCGATGCGGGTTAATGAGAGTTTAATATTTCTTTGTCATCTTGTGACACATTTCGCTGACAGAAAACTATAATGTATGTATAGCGCATGGGTCCGTCACGGTTTCGACAGGTTGGCGAACGCTGCTCTGTGATTCAGGTCGAGAGTGAGTCATCTCTCGGAAATCAAAGGCTCAAAACAAAAGTAAATGCGAATAACATCGTAAAATTTGCTCGTCGGGAAGCTCTAGTAGCAGCCTAAAACACCTCTTACAGGTTCGAGCGTCTTTAGTCCGACTCCGTTAAGGGCTAGGGACAAACCCCAACGGATGCTCTAGCAAGCGTTCTCTGGTTGGCTTGCTGGCTAAGATTAAATCAGAGCATCCTACGTTCGGGATAATGAACGATTCCCGCCTTGAGGGTCAGATAGGCTAAACCTGTGAATGAGCGGGGAGTCAATACCCAATTTGGACAGCAGTTCGACTCTGCTCGGATCCACTAAATAATGACTAAGAAATCCACCTGATAATTTGATATCAAGGTGGATTTTGGTTTTTGGTGTCTGATTTTAAAACGCTCGCTCGGCCAGACTGGAGGTTAGTATTAGATAATTGGCTGATGGGAGAAAATTGGTTCGGCAAACAACTGGGCGATCGCCTCTTCAGATTGACTGTTAGTGTGGTTCTAGTCAAGATCTGCGATCGCTACCCAACTATCTTGCAAATTTTGACAAGTTGTTTGGTGGGCTAAATTTTGCAATGTTGATTAGAATTGTTAATTTAGATCGCGGCGGGGTGTAACCCATTCTAAATTCTTATTTTTAACTATTCTGCTTCTGGAGTTGTTTGGCTACATCTCCAAACGTTCTTTGCCTTTTTTTAAGTACCCGCCGTAGTCGATCTGCACTTAAATTTACTTGACGTTCAGATGCGAGTTTTTGTGCTAACTCTCTAGAATTATAAGCCTTTGCTTCTTGAGCCAAGCAATATTCTAAGTAAATCAAATCTGATTCGGAATATCGGGGTTTTCCTCCCCGACCAGGTGCATCCCACAAGCCTGCTAACCCTGACTTTTCCCAACGATGAAGGGTTTGACGTACTGTTGAAATCGCCCAGTTTAAACCTTTAGCAATTTGCTCATTTTTTAAACCGCGAGCATTCAACAGTAAAACTTGGGCACGATCCTTAGTACGTTGAGGAACATCTTTTGCTTTTCTTAGCTCTTCTAGAGTCAGTTTTTCTTCTTGAGTTAGAAAAATTTTCAACCTGCATCCCATAAATAATAACCTTTTACGCAGTCATTTTTTGGCAATTTTTTGTTCGATTTGACTTCTACATTTGCTAAGGCATACATCTAAAATAATGCCCGAGTGAGAAAATAGTGAGTATTAAGTATGCAACAGTTTAGTCCGATGGTTGTACGCATAAAATTTTGGCTGGAGAACATTTTTAAAGTTGGGATTTTTTTGTGACGATTTAGTAGGTATGTCAATAAATACAGGTCTACCCTGTATCGTTTTTTTTATTCCATAGCTATATGCCGAGGCTGATAGCTACAAGGTTAATAATTTATTGGTGTTACCCTGGTTTCTACCTAATGCTTAACACAAGAAACTGTATCATTAAAATTTTTGATATCTTCGCATTTGTCTAAGCATTTATGAAAACTTTAAAAAGTATCTCTTTGTTATTTTCAGCTAAGGCGAACAAAACAAAGATATACAATCCCAGTTTTTTCTTTGACTGCCCTAAGAAAATCAACTTTGACCATCTCCTAAAAAATATCTGTTTTTTATAGTTTACATAAAATTCACATTTTATGTAATAAGATTCTTACTTGAGATAAAAAATATTTGATATCGATTGCTGAAAGTACTGCAAATCAGCCATTATGTCCTGTCATACATATTTTATAATCAATTTTTTGTCTCATTTCTACCTTTCTTACTTTTCTTACCTTTCTTACTTTTCTTACCTATTTATTTCAAAAAAAATAATATTAGACTTATAATCTGAGGATATACCAAGAAAGTTTACCTTGGATGAGGGTCAATTTAAAGAGAGATTTCATATAACTTAAATAGATAAAATTTATTATGAAGGAAAATCTTATTTAATCTATTACCTCAGAAATAATAAATGAGAATTTACTATTGCCTAATATTGTGCATAACAGAATAAATTTTTGTTTTTGAATATATCTTGAATATTTATATATATTTTTCCAGAAAATTATAAGCTGTCACACATTTAAATTGCATATTTTCTCATATTGGTTGTTAACTGATGATGGTTGACAGTTAACCGTCATCAGTCAACAAACTAAGGAAGCGACTGTGCAACTTCAAAGAGAAATAGCTTAATAACGTAATTATAGGTTGGCAATAACTTTGTAATTTTTTCAGATTGTCTGTCCACAAAATATTATGTATGTGGTATTTTGTAATTAGAGCTTACTAAAAAAGCAAAATATAATACTCAGTATTTTTTATGGATAAATTAATAGTTAGTGTATTTTTTGAGTTAAAAAAAATGCCCATAAACAGCAATAATTAATACAAGTTAAAAATTCCAAAAACTAATATTCATTACAACTTAAAAAAAAAATTATAAGGATAATGGGGACAGAATAATCTGATAATTTGCGCTCGGAGACGAATAATGGTAGCGATCGCAGAGAACGTTCAACATCGGCTAACTATACAAACTGTAGAAATTGCCCCTAATACAACGGCGATTCGCTCTCTTGATTGGGATCGCGATCGCTTCGATATCGAATTCGGACTGCAAAATGGTACAACCTACAATTCATATCTAATTAGGGGCGAACAAACAGTTTTGATTGATACTTCTCACCAGAAGTTTCGCCAGCTGTATTTAGACACCTTAAAAAGTCTTGTTAATCCCAAGACAATCGATTACATAATTGTTAGTCACACAGAGCCAGACCATAGCGGCTTAGTGGAAGATGTGCTTCAGTTAGCGCCGAGAGCCACTGTTTTAGCTTCTAAAGTTGCGTTGCAATTTTTAGAAGGTTTAGTCCACGATCCATTTTCTAAACGGATTGTCAAAAGTGGCGATCGCATAGATATCGGTAAAGGACACGAAATCGAATTCGTGAGTGCGCCGAACCTCCACTGGCCGGACACAATCTTTAGCTACGATCGCAAAACCCAAATTATTTATACCTGCGATGCTTTTGGGATGCACTTTTGCGACGATCGCACCTTTGACGAAGATTTAGAAGCGATCGAAGCTGACTTTAGATTTTACTACGACTGCTTGATGGGGCCTAACGCTCGTTCTCTCTTGAATGCTATGAAGAGAATGGGCGAACTAGGGAAAATCGATATTATCGCCAACGGTCACGGGCCTTTATTACATCATCATTTAGATGTTCTAACTGGATGCTACGAAACTTGGAGCCACAGACAAGCTAAAGCAGAAACAACAGTTGGCTTGTTCTTTGTCTCAGGTTACGGACATAGCGATCGCCTTGCCCACACAATTGCCGAAGGAATCCAGAAAACCGGCGTTGGTGTGGAAGTTCTGGATCTTAATACTGCCCAAAGCCAAGAAATCCAAGAACTAGCAGGTAGAGCCTCTGGCATCATTATTGGTATGCCACCCAGCACCGATGCAGCCGCCCAAGCCAGCATTAGTTCTCTGTTAGCTGTAGCCAAAAACAAGCAAGTAGTTGGGCTATTTGAATCCTACGGTGGAGACGACGAACCCATCGATACACTGCGGAGAAAGTTTATCGACTCGGGTGTAAAAGAAGCCTTCCCCGCCATTCGGATTAAAGAAACTCCTACTGCATCCACATTCCAATTATGTGAAGAAGCGGGTACAGACTTGGGACAATTGCTAGTGCGCGATCGCAACATCAAGCAAATCAAATCCCTTGATGTCAACCTCGAAAAAGCACTCGGTCGGATTAGCAACGGACTGTATATTGTGACCGCCAAAAAAGGTGATGTCAGCAGTGCTATGCTAGCTTCTTGGGTGACACAAGCGAGCTTGCAACCACTAGGATTTACAATCGCCGTCGCCAAAGACCGCGCCATAGACTCCTTAATGCAAGTAGGCGATCGCTTCGTCCTCAACGTATTGGAAGAAGGCAATTATCAAGAACTGAAAAAGCACTTCCTCAAACGCTTGCATCCTGGTGCTGACAGATTTGCAGGGGTGAAAACTCAAACCGCCAAAAACGGCTCCCCAATTCTGACTGATGCCCTAGCATACATGGAATGTGAAGTACAGAGCAGCATGGAATGCAGCGACCACTGGATTCTATACTGCACCGTCCAAGAGGGTCGTGTCTCCAAGGCCGACGGACTGACCGCCGTTCGTCATCGCAAAGTTGGAAATTATTACTAGGGAATAGGGAGTAGGGAGTAGGGAGTGGGGAGTAGGGGGAGATGAGGGAGATTAAAAAAATCTTCCCACCCAATTCCCCATTGCCAATTCCCAATTCCCCATTCCCCATTCCCCATTCCCTGTTCCCCTACCTCACTCAACACCTATGATCGATTCCAAGCCACGCGACGTACAAGTTTTACCAATTGCTACAAATACCAAAGCTCTCAGGGCACGTAGTTGGTCGCGTCTGCGGTTTGAAATTGAATATGCACTTGAAAGAGGTACTACCTCCAATTGCTATTTAATTGAAGCTGATAAAACTGCACTCATCGATCCACCGCCAGAAAGTTTTACCGAAATTTATTTAGAGGCGTTGCGGCAGACTTTAGATTTGACACGTTTGGATTATATAATCTTGGGTCACTTTAATCCCAACCGAGTTGCAACTCTCAAAGCAATTTTAGAACTGGCACCACAGGTAACTTTTGTTTGTTCTCTTCCTGGTGCTAACAATTTGCGTGCTGCTTTCCTAGACCGGGATTTACAAGTCTTGGTGATGCGGGGGAAAGAAACTCTGGATTTAGGGAAAGGTCATGTTTTGAAGTTCCTTCCGACTCCCAGTCCACGCTGGCCGGAAAAACTTTGTACCTACGACCAGCAAACCCAAATTCTCTACACAGATAAGTTATTTGCCACTCATATCTGTGGTGATGAGGCGTTTGATGATAATTCTGAAGCGCTTAAAGAAGACCAGCGTTACTACTTTAACTGCCTGATGGCTCCCCAAGCTGCCCACGTGCAAGCGGCTTTGGAGAAAATATCAGATTTGCAGGTGAGAATGTATGCTGTGGGTCACGGGCCTTTAGTACGTACCGGTTTAATCGAACTGACCAAAGCTTATGGAGAATGGAGCCGTTCTCAAAGCGATCGCGAAATTTCCGTGGCTTTACTTTATGCTTCAGCTTACGGAAATACCGCAACTTTAGCACAAGCGATCGCTTTAGGACTGACCAAAGGCGGAGTTGCAGTCAAATCGATTAACTGCGAATTTGCTACCCCCGATGAAATTCGCATCAACTTACAAGAATCAGATGGTTTCATCATCGGTTCTCCCACCATCGGCGGCCATGCACCGACTCCCATTCATACTGCTTTAGGTATTGTGTTATCTAGCGGTGATAACAGCAAACTGGCTGGAGTGTTTGGTTCCTATGGTTGGAGTGGCGAAGCATTCGATTTAATTGAAGGTAAACTCCGCGATGCGGGATATCGTTTGGGATTTGAGACTCTGAAGGTGAAATTTAAACCTGATGATGTAACTCTCAAATTCTGTGAAGAAGTAGGCACAGATTTTGCCCAAGCATTGAAAAAGGCGAAAAAAGTGCGCGTACCCCAACAAGCTGCAACTCCAGTGGAACAAGCTGTGGGTCGAATTGTTGGTTCCGTTTGCGTGCTGACAGCCAAGCAGGGAGAAGTATCTACTGGGATGTTAGGCGCTTGGGTTTCTCAAGCTACCTTTAATCCACCAGGACTTACAGTAGCGATCGCCAAAGATCGAGCGATCGAATCTTTAATGTATCCTGGCGGTAAATTTGCCTTGAATATCCTACCCGAAGGCAACCATCAAGATTACATGAAGCATTTCCGTAAATCTTTTGCCCCTGGGGAAGATAGATTTGCTAACTTCAACACAGCAGTTGCAGATAACGGCTGTACCGTTCTCACCGACGCATCAGCATATCTAGAATGCTCGGTTAAGCAACGTCTGGAATGTGGCGATCACTGGGTTGTCTATGCAACTGTTGATGAAGGTAAGTTACTCAAGCCTGATGCTGTTACTGCCATCAACCATCGCAAAACCGGCACTCATTATTAGATCTAGCTTGAAAATAGGGAGTAGGGAATGGGAAGTAGGGAATAAGGAAAAGAAATTTTCATTGTTCCTTGTGAGCGCAACTCATGAAGTAAGAGTGCAAAACTCTTTTTGCACTCTTGGGGCAAAGGGATGCATGTAAAAGGGAAAGGGTTTTTTCTTATCCCTTTACCCTTTCCCCCTTACCCTTTTCCCGAATAAGAGCAAGAAGTCTATTAAATAGTCAGAAGTTTAACCTAATAAGGGGAAAGGGAGGATCTTCTCTTTCCCCTTTGCTTTTTTCCCCACTTGTGAAGGAAGTTCCTTATGTGCCTCCACTGTCGCCACTGCCCTCACTTGTACTGAGAGAAGATTCAGAGGGTTGAGAATCTTCTTGTCCATAGTCACCTTGTAACTGAGATTGTAACTAAATCAGCCGCAGGTGCGCCGAAAAGAGCAGCCAGCAGCTGTAACAATAGTTAATGATTGATTACGGCTATTTTGAAAAAATTTAAACTAAAACTTCAGTATTAGGACTGGGGCATACAGCATTAAATATTTGTCAAAATTTATCAAAATAACTTAGTAAGAATTACTTGCTTATATTTCTTACTCTGGAACGGCTGGATTTGCATTTGTAGAACTAATTATGGCTCGATCGCATTGCAAAAATTTAGTGCTGCTATCGAGCAAATCTTTTGATTTTGTTAGAGAAAATTAAAAGCGATCGCCAAAAATATTTTCCTAATTTCGGGCGATCAGATATTGACTAAAAATCACTATTATTATATTGCAAATTTCAACAGTTTGAGTTCGATCCAAAGACATAAGACCTACAGCAAACACAACTTTTTCTGTTTCACACCCTCTCAATGAACGTAAAACAAGACAATCTTAGTTTTTGAGTCTGCAAAAGTCGCGTAAGTCCTGATTTTGTTATCGACAAGATATTTTGCTTGATTAAGAAATATAAACGTATGTTAAAATTTTTTACGAGTCAGGAGTCGATGACAATAAACATCTGACAAAGAACTGATTTGCTAAACATTCCCACACAACTGACAAAATGGTTTTATCAATTCGTCCCGAGCTAAGTTCAGCCGATCGCAAACTGTCATCTATAGCAACTGAACCACAGCAGACTGTTACAGAAGCCCAAATGATGCAGGCTGTACGTACTTTGCTGATTGGATTAGGAGAAGACCCAGACCGTGAAGGACTAAAAGATACTCCGAAAAGAGTGATGAAAGCGTTACAGTTTCTCACCAAAGGATATCATGAGTCTTTGGATGAACTCTTAAATGGAGCAGTCTTTACAGAAGATGCCAACGAAATGGTTTTGGTTCGGGACATTGATATTTTCAGTTCCTGCGAACATCATATTCTGCCAATTATCGGCCGGGCCCATGTTGCTTACATTCCTAATGGTAAAGTCATAGGACTATCAAAGATTGCTCGTATTTGTGAAATGTATGCACGGCGTTTACAAGTGCAAGAACGTCTGACGGTACAAATTGCCGATGCATTGCAAGGATTACTCAAACCCCAAGGGGTTGCAGTGGTGATAGAAGCAACCCACATGTGTATGGTAATGCGCGGCGTACAAAAACCCGGTTCTTGGACTGTTACTAGTGCGATGCGCGGTGTTTTTGCAGAAGATCGGCTAACTCGCCAGGAATTTATGAATTTAATCCGCCACAATTCTAATTTTCATTGATATAGGAGAGAATTCAGAATTCAGAATTCAGGAGTCAGAATTTGGAATTCTGAATTTTTATTTTTGGGGAATTACAGAAATTAAATTAACGTGAGTTCGACGAACCTCTCCCTGTCTTGAACTAGTGTTCAAGTCTGTCCCTCTCCGAATCGGAGAGGGACGGTTTTAGGTAGTAAAACCAGGGAGAGGTTGTTTATTTGGCTAATTATACGGACACTATATAAACCGTCGAATTCACGTTAATTTATTCAACTTTGAGAACGAAAACCACAAGCGAATTTTTCCTCCCCTGCCTCCCCTGCCTTCTATCTCCTGCCTCTTGAATTGGAGTTCCTCAATCTTTCATAGTATCGGCAGGCAAATAGTCTTTGAGGGCTTCGGCTTCAGTAGCTTTCACCACTGGGACAGAAAGGGTTGCGGAATTGGTGATGCCAAATAACTGTTCTAATTGGCTCAAACCTGCTAAGTTACCGCACAATAATACTTGGTCGCCGATTCGCAAATCTATGCTGCCTTCGGGATAGCGGATAAATTTGCCATCGCGCCGGATTGCCTGTACTTGTACGCTGTATTTTTTGGTAATATCCAAATCTGCAAGAGTTTTACTTGATATTGGAGAATCAGCGTTGACACTCACCCATTGACAAGCACTATTTTCTCCGGGAACAGTTGCTTGTCCTTTGGCGAATTCTGCTAAAGCTGCGAGTTCTTCATCTGCTCCCACTACTAACAAGCGATCGCCTTCTTCCAAACGAGTCTGATTACTGGGATAATCAATTTCATCGCCGTTGGCGCGGCGAATTGCCATCAAACTTGTTCCTGTTAAGTAACGCATATCGGCTTCTTCTATAGTCATGCCAATTAACGGCGAGTTCGATGGTAGAGGATACCAGCGCTGATTTAAATCGCGGGTTGCTTGGCGCAAATCCTGGGCAACTTCAGTCGCAGAACGTTCCGGCCGCAATTCTAAATAATGATCGTTGCGAATTTGCTGCATTTCCCGTTGCACAACAGCTGGGGAAAAGCCTAAGCCAGTTAATAGATAAGTGACCATTTCTAAGCTAGCTTCAAACTCTGGTTGCACAACTTCTCTGGCGCCGAGTTGATACAGCACTTCAATATCTCTATTGTGGGTAGCGCGGACAACTAAATCTAATTCTGGATACAATTCCAAAGCACGTTTCAAGCACAGACGCGTACTCATGGGGTCAGGAAGTGCGATCGCCATTCCTTTAGCATGATTCACTCCGGCAGTTTCCAGAACATGTAAACTCACACAATTGCCATAAACATAAGATACACCAGCTTCGCGCAATTGCTGAATTCTACTTTCTGATTGGTCAATTACTATCACAGGTAGGTCGTGTTGTTGCAATAACTTCACTAAATTTTTACCTACTCGCCCGTAACCGCAAACCACTATATGGTCTTTTGATGGTAAATCTTCTGACATATCCCGTGGCTGGTCGTCTGCTAAGTAGGGTTTCAACCAGGGCATTGATTCTGCGAAGCTAAATAAAAATGGCACTAACCGCAAGACAAATGGTGTCAGTACGAGAGTGACTGCTGTGGTTCCCAAAATCAGTAAATATATTCGTCGGGACACCAGCCCCAAGGCTTGCCCTTCGCTGGCGAGAACAAAGGAAAATTCCCCAATTTGCGCTAGTCCCAAACCTGCAATTATGGCTGTTTTCAACGGGTAGCGAAACAGTTTTACTAAGGGGGTGACAATGAGAAACTTACCGATGAAAACTATTGCCACCAGCACTAAAATCAATTCCAGGTTTTTCCACAAAAACACCGGATCGATTAACATCCCAATGGCAGCGAAAAACAAACTGGCAAAAATATCTCGCAATGGTTCCACGTAAGTCAGGGTTTGGTCGGCGTATTCCACCTCAGAAATCATCAACCCCGCGACAAACGCCCCCATTTCAATGGATAGCCCCAAATGCTCTGTCAGCAAGGCTATGCCCAAACATAAAGCGACAACGCCCAATAAAAATAGCTCTTTGCTTTCAGTACGCGCTAACAGTTGCAACAAAGGCGGTATCAGCCAAATCCCCGCTGCTATTGCGCCGGCGGCAAATAAAGCAATCGACCCCAGCGCTGTTAGTATGGCGATGCCAATAGTTTCTGCGGGTTGGTTGAGGGCTGGTAAGACTGCTAGCATCAATCCCAACGCCAAATCCTGAACAACCAAAATACCCAACATCACTTGTCCGTGGGGCGTTTCTGTTTCATTGCGCTCCATCAACGACTTAAGGACAACTGCCGTCGAAGACAATGAGAGAATACAGCCTAGAAACATGCCCTTAGCTGGTAACGTTCCCCAAGCACCAGTTAACCCGCATACCATAACGGTGACTAAAATCGTTAAAGCAATTTGGAGTCCACCGCCACCCAGAGCGATCGCTTTTACTTTCTTGAGTTCCGCAAAGGAAAATTCTACACCCAAAGCGAACAATAAAAACGCCACCCCGAACTGTGCTAGAGTCTCTACTTGAATAACTTCTTTAATCACTCCCAGCCCAGCCGGGCCGACAATCATGCCGCCAATGAGATAACCCAACAGCACTGGCTGCCGCAAAAGTGCTGCTAACAGTCCGCCACACGCTGCAACCGCCAAAACTGAAACTAAATCAACTATTAGCCGAAAATCTTCTTGCACCAGTTTTAAAAGAACTATTAAAGTTTATTAAATAGACAATATAAATTTTTATATATTTTAGGATAGTTTGTTTTGGGCAATGTTGAGCATTCAGTGAAAATCAATGTAGTAGAGACGTAGCAATGCTACGTCTCTACAAGGGTTTGGGATAACGCAGAATTAATTTCACCAAATGCCCATTAAACTTTAGGCGAACTCAGAGCATTTAATAATAGCAGCGACCACGGCACTTTAAGATCGGGTATGAGCCGTGAATATTTTCTCAGTACGGGCAATGCAGCCGGCAGCACAAAACGTAGAGAGCGTAACGACGCAGGACTAACGCCATTTTCATCTACAATTCTATACTGGTTAGCGAGTTCGGCAACAATTTGCAAGCGTCCTGTACGACTCATGATATTTGGATCGGCAGCCAGTTTAGCGATCGCTCGTCCGGTAAATAACGGAGTTTCCCAGTTATAACGGTCACTAAAAAGCGAGCTTATCTGCTCAGTTGCATTTGTTTGATTGGCTTCAGAAGCAAAACTGGAAAAAAGCTCAGTCCCAACAATACCCGGCCAAATTGAAACCGAAGCGACGTTATAGGGCTTGAGTTCCACAGCCATATCAGCGGCGAGGCGATCGCAGGCTGTTTTTCCAACACCATAAGCTGTATTAAATATATAGGACATACTGCCCCAGGAAGAAATGGTGCAAATTAGTCCAGATTGACGCTTAGTCATCAGTCGGGCAGCAAAAATACTCGCGACATAGTGACTGCGAAGCCCGACATTGTTGCTAGCATCCCAAAGACTCGGCTCGCTATCCCAAAAAGGACGTCCGTAAGCGTTTTTTAACGCCCTGACTCCTGAGTAAGCATTATTTACCAGCAAATCAAGTCGTCCATTTTGCTCGTCTTCGATGCGTTGAAAGAGCAAACGCACCTGCTCATCGTCGCTGTGGTCTACTTGGACGGGAATGCATACACCACCGGCTTGCTCAACAGCCGATCGCGTTTCGATAAGAGTCCCAGAAATATCATCATTAGAATATGAATTGTTTAAACTGCGACCAGTAACGTAGACAGTTGCACCTGCTTCACCGAGGCCAATGGCAATTCCCCGACCGATTCCCCGCGTTGCACCTGTGACTAATGCCACTTTACCTTCAAGGTGTTTCATGATTGCTGATGAAATATTAATATTACCAATGCGATCGCTTTTACTAAAATAGCGATACCTACGGTAAGCTACGCTAACGCACTAAAACAAATAACATTACAAAGCTTCCTGCGCTGCATCAATTCAGCATTTTCAGGAGATGAGTTACAAAAACTCATCCTTTGATAAGTTCAGAAGAAGCTAGAGTTAATACAATTTAAGCTAAACTTATACATAAAATATTTTAGTTACTAATTCTTGTTTTTAGATAAGTAAAACTAAAGTTTAATTGAATAAATTATTTTTTTAATTATACAAAAGTACTAAACAATAAGTAAACTAGAGTTTTTTTTCACAAAAATTGTTCTTAACTTATCAATTAACATGTTTTAGTTACTCCGGCATGTCCTGGAGTAACTAACGAACATGTTTTAGTTAGTCCGGCATGTTCTGGAGTAACTAACGAACATATTTTAGTTACTCCGGCATGTTCTGGAGTAACTAACGAACATATTTTAGTTACTCCGGTATGTTTTGGAGTAACTAACGAACATGTCTTAGTTACTCCGGTATGTTCTGTAGCAAAATAGACGGTTAGATTTCACAACTACTAGAAAGTGGTTATAAAGTTTCTGGCGATCGCATGAGCCTGACTCCAACCTCTGGAACAATGACTTTACGCGAAGGAGAAGCAACGATGAGCAGTAACTCGAATGAAACACTAGTAGAACAAACAGTAACTTACACCCTAGAGATGAATGGCAAATTTTACTTAATTGAAAATGTACCTGCACGGGTGAATCCAGAGACAGGAGAACAATTTTTCTCTCCGTCTACAGTAGAACGGTTGCAGCAGATTATTTACAACCAACAGCAGCCCGTTCGTATTCTTGAAACGCCAGTGTATGACTTTGCTGTTTAGGATAAATTACACGACTTTTAACGAAGAAAAATCTTTGGGAATTAAGCATCGTTTACCCGTTTGTCTTCTTCTAGCAGTGCAGTTAGTTTGTTAGCAGCTTCATGGGAATTATACGGAGACCACACATAATGAGTGACTCCTGGCTGTAAGGACAATGCTTCTTCTTCAGTCGCTAGTTCTTGAACTAAAAACTGCATGACCTTGAGTTTATCTGCACGAGATAGCTTGTGCAAGGTTGGGAATAAATCTGCTGCGCTCATATCCAGTTGAAGATAACGACTAAGTACTTTTTATATTTTCACAACTACTATAAGGTGGTTACAAAGTTTGTGGCGTTGGCATAGTCCGCCGCAGGCATCGCATCATCAACAAAAGGCGATGTCTACGACGAGCTACGCTAACGCACATTCCCTCAATGCAATCCTTGATACAGGCTACATTATTAATTAACTCAATTTCTCTGCTGCGCGTCCAAGCAGCAACTCATCGTCAGGCATCACCTCTGTAAAACCCCAAATGACTAACGAAGAACTGCTGCAAATTATTGAACAAGCTGCCACAGACAACGTGACAAAATTAGACCTTTCTGACCAAGGTTTAACAATGCTGCCAGCAGAAATTGGAAAACTCACCAACCTGCGATGGCTCGACCTCAGCAGTAATCAACTGAGCACTCTGCCACCGGAATTTGGTCAACTCACCAACCTGCAATTCCTCTACCTCCGCAGTAATCAACTGAGCACTCTGCCACCGGAATTTGGTCAACTCCCCAACCTGGGAATCCTCGACCTCCGCAGTAATCAACTGAGCACTCTGCTAGGGGAAATTGTCCAACTCACCAACTTGCGATCGCTCTACCTCAGCAGTAATCAACTGAGCACTCTGCCACCGGAATTTGGTCAACTCCCCAACCTGGGAATCCTCGACCTCAGCAGTAATCAACTGAGCACTCTGCTAGGGGAAATTGTCCAACTCACCAACTTGCGATCGCTCTACCTCAGCAGTAACCAACTGAGCACTCTGCCACCGGAATTCGGCCAACTCACCAACTTGCAATTCCTCGACCTCAGCAGTAATCAACTGAGCACTCTGCCACCAGAGATTGGTCAACTTACTAAATTACAAGAACTCAAGCTTAGTAATAGTAGACTAGAAACTTTGCCTGTAGAAACATGGGAACTCACCAACTTGACTCTACTTGACCTACGTGATGGACGAATAAAAATGCTGCCTGATGGGATTGAGCAGCTTTTTGAACTAAGCAGATTAAACCTTCGCAACAATCTTTTAGACACACTACCTAAAGAAATTTGGCAACTTACTAAGCTTAAAAGATTAGACCTAAGAGGTAATAAACTTCCTATTCCACCTGAAATTTTAGGAGCGGCGGATCTACGCAGAAATCCTGGCAACCCATCTACGATTCTTAACTATTTTTTCCAACTTCAGAAAGAACAGAAAAAGCCTCTCAATGAAGCCAAAATGCTATTAGTTGGTCAGGGTAGTGTTGGTAAAACCTCTCTTGTTAAACGGCTAATCGATAACTACTACAATCCCCACGAACGCAAGACCGAAGGAATCAATATCAGAAATTGGCATATTACCGCCAACAAGCAATTAATCCGGCTCAACGTGTGGGACTTTGGTGGACAAGAAATTATGCACGCCACCCACCAGTTCTTTCTTACTAAACGCAGCCTTTATCTGCTAGTGCTTGATTCTCGCGTAGATGAACTGCAAAACAAACTAGAATACTGGCTCAAGATTATTCAGAGTTTTAGCAACGATTCCCCTATCTTGATCGTTGGCAACAAAATTGACCAACATCCCCTCGATATTGACCAGCGCGGTCTGCGCCAGAAATACCCTGCTATTAAAGGCATCATGTCTATATCCTGCCAGACCGGGGAAGGTATAGAGCAATTGCAGTTAGCTATTACTAACCAAATTGCCAACTTAGATCACATCCACGACCCATTACCCCAAAGCTGGTTTCAGGTCAAAACCCGGTTGGAACAAATGGAACAAGACTACATTCCCTATAGTGAATACGAAAGCCTATCACAGGAGGAGCAGGTCAGTGATGCATTAAGTCAAGCTACACTGATTGAACTTTTGCATCAACTTGGTATCGTTCTCAATTTCCGGGACGATCCGCGTTTGGGAGAAATGGGAGTTTTAAACCCAGAATGGGTGACGAACGGAGTTTACAAGATCCTCAACGACAATCGGCTGATGACTGAATTTCGGGGTATTCTGGATCGCACTCAACTTAATCGGATTCTGAATAACTCCCGCTATCCTGGCAATAAGCCACTATTCATCGTGGATATGATGCGGAAGTTTGAACTTTGCTTTCCCCTAGAGGATGGCAATGGCGATCGCTACCTCATCCCGGACTTGTTGCCTAAAGAAGAACCTGCCACAGGCGACTGGGAAAGTGGTTTGGCATTTCAGTATCATTACAGCGTCCTCCCCAACAGTATTATCTCCCGCTTTATTGTAAGGATGCACCACCAGAGCGATCGCCAGACTTGGTGGCGTAGCGGCATTGTTCTTAAACACCGTGGTAATCGGGCACTTGTCAAAAGCGATCGGGAAGACCGCAAAATCTTTATCACCATCAGCGGCTCACCCTCCACTCGCCGAGAATTGCTAGCAATGATCCGTTCTCAGTTTTATGCCATCCACCAAACTATTAAAGGCTTAATACCAGAAGAGAAAGTACCGATTCCAGGACACCCTAATATTGTTGTGGACTACGAAAACTTACTCGTTTATGAAGAGAAGAACTTACCTATCATTCCCCCAGGTTTAACAGAACCATTGAATCCTGCACAACTACTTGATGGCATCGAACTTAAAGAACAACGACAGGAACGACAGCGTGAACAAGATCGAGAAGAAAATTGTCTAGTAATTCGTCCATCTACACCAGAATTCGAGAAGGAAATTTTTCTTTCTTATGGTTGGGGTGGAGAAAGCGAGCAATTTGTCAATAAATTGGATGAGACTTTGCAGGGCAAAGGAATCAAAATTATCCGCGATAAACGTGATTTGGGCTACAAAGGACTAATCAAAGCCTTCATGGAACGAATCGGACGCGGTAAATGTGTTATTGCTGTAATTAGCGACAAGTATTTAAAGTCGCCCAATTGCTTGTTTGAGTTAGTCCAAATTGCTAAAAATGGAGAGTTTGGCGATCGCATCTTCCCTATTGTTTTACGAGATGCCCAAATTTATGACGCTATTGATAGGCTTAAATATGTCGAATATTGGGAAAACAAAGTTCAGGAATTAGATACTGCGTTAAAAAAGGTATCCGCAGCAAACCTAGACGGCTTTCGAGAGGATATTGACCTGTACACAGAAATTCGCCAATACTTACCACGGCTTGCCAACACCCTCAAAGACATGAATACTTTAACTCCTGATATTCACAGCGAATCAGAGTTTGAGGAATTTTTGAAGGCGATCGCACTGCGTTTAGATGAGTAAAAATATATCGCTCAAGTTGAAAGCGATCGCCGATACCTGTTCGCTGTTAAATATTTTGGCATTGCTGAATTTCAATCAACTCTTACTCTCTGCTACTCTGCGCCTCTGCGTGAGCTAAATCCATATTCTCAATCAGCAACGCCAATATTTTCACATACCCACTTATCACCTTGGAACTGGCACCTGATTAATCACCGACGCAATTACCGCATCTATTTGTAAACCATCCAACATCGCTTCTGGTTTCAA
The DNA here is from genome assembly GCA_034530875.2 of Nostoc sp. DedSLP01. GTDB lineage: Bacteria > Cyanobacteriota > Cyanobacteriia > Cyanobacteriales > Nostocaceae > Nostoc. The sequence goes on along the minus strand of JAVRCJ020000004.1, from coordinate 332,790 downwards.
AATCAGTCGATGACGCAGCAGTGGCGATGCAACTGCTTTGACATCATCTGGTGTAACAAAATCTCTGCCGGTTAACCAGGCTAAGGCTTGAGATGTCTGCAACCAAGCACCAGCGGCGCGAGGCGATGCACCCAAAGTTAAATCGGGGTATTGACGCGATGCTCTCACCAACGCTAACAAATAATCAACGATCGCTTCTGATACTTTAACTTCTTTAACAGCTTGCCGCGCTCGTAAAATATCGGCTACTGTCGCTACTGGTTCCAAACGGCTAATGTCCGAACGCCGTGCTGCAAATCCCGCTTGACGATTGAGCAACATTTGTTTTTCCGCAGCTTGGTCGGGATAATCTACTATTAGCTTAAATAAAAACCTGTCTAATTGTGCCTCTGGTAAAGGATAAGTCCCCTCAAATTCTAGGGGGTTTTGGGTGGCGATCGTCCAAAATAACTCAGGCAAAGGTAAACTTTCACCGTCCAATGTTACCTGCATTTCTTCCATTGCTTCTAGCAGCGCCGCTTGTGTTTTCGGAGGAGTACGATTGATTTCGTCTGCTAACAGCACTTCGGTAAAAATTGGCCCTTTTTTTAAAGTGAAATTCCGACTATTTAAGTCAAAAATATTTGTACCAGTAATATCTGATGGTAAAACATCTGGCGTTAATTGAATGCGGCGAAAATCCCCTTGAATTAACTGTGCTAATACTTTTACTAACAGAGTTTTACCAGTTCCCGGTACTCCTTCTAAAATTATATGCCCCCCAGCTAACAGCCCCACTAAAAGTTGTTGTATCAAGCTGGATTGTCCTACAACTACTTGGTTCAAACTTTGACCAAGCTTAATTAAAATAGAATGCGTTTCGCTCATAATATTAATTTTTAATTTGTCGTTTGTTGTTTACCATTTCTCAATTGTCATTAATTACGAATTACGAATTACGAATTACGAATTAATCTAATGTTTCGCCATTTCCCCAACCAGCTTAACAGCTCTTGTTCGCTCGTGGGTTGTTTGCGCGATTGTAGCTTTAATACTGCATCTAGTTCTGCGGTGCTTGCGCCTGTTTTTTCTTTCCAGATATTGAGTAAAGCTTGGTGTTCTAGCGGTATTTGTCCTAATCCTAAGGCTTTTTGCAGTTGTAATTGTTCTTGTTTGCCTACCATCTCAATTACAAAGTCGGTGGTATCAGCTTTCTGCAAGACTAATGCTAAAGCTTGGATGTATGCTTCGCTGTTGTCTGCAACTGGCGTCTCTAAAGTTACTGGTTTACCAAAACGGCGATTCTGTGCCCAAATCAGCGCCAAGATGAGGATACTTACTTGAATAAATATTGGATATAAAGGAGTTTTAGCAAAAAAACTAGATAAATCTCCTTCCCTTTCCTTCTGCCTGACATCAGCATCTTTATAGCCGTGGATGTATTCATCGACAACTATTGTGTTACCTTTTTGCTTGACTAAATCGGCTAAATACTTAAAGTTACTTAAATTATCTTGGTAGGCGTTGGCAGCTAAATAAGGAGTAGTAGAAAAAATTGCCTTGCCTTGCTTGTATTCTTCTTGCCAGACAATAGCACCAAAGCGATCGCCTAATTCAATTTCCTTTTGGTTAATGTTTTTATTTCGCCGACTGGTATCAATTTTAATATCGCCTTGGGGGGATTTTTGCACAGTGCTAAAGTCTGCTTCTGTAACTCGCCCCTTAGCACCTAAAATTACCAAAGTGTTTCCTTTTTCTATCCAATCAATTTCGTCAATGTCGAGCCTTGGATCTCTAAGGTCGCTACCGATTTGTAGAAAAGTAACTGGGGTATTCTGTGACTGAATTTCACTAAAAGGTTTTTGCCAGCGCTTGATAGAAACTCCTTGCTGTTCCATGAAAGCATACCAAGCACCATAGCCATTAGGAGCGCGGTTATAAGTAGAGCCAGCGTTAATTTTAGTACCATTAGGAGCTGCTAGCAAAGTCAGTAAAACGATCGCTGCAAGTGCGATCGCTCCCATCCAAGCAACGCGATTTGAACGTTTCATTTTGGGCTTTGTTGATGGTCAATTAGTTTTATAATCGATATTCGGTATGATAGGTACTAATATTTACTTATTTTTTAGCAAAATCAAAAAAATAATTGAGTTTAGAGCAAGGAACAGGCTTGAAAGTCTCTTGGTGTAACGGTTTGACGAGCAGTTTCTTTCCTCAACCTACTTGCATTTTTCCTGTAAGCTCATACCACTGCCATAAATGTTGCGTGGTTGCATTGCTTGAGATTTAGGAAGGATGATGCGTACTAGCTCGAATGATTTATGATTCTAAAAAACCCCACCCCTGAGAGAGGGCGGGATTAGTTACGTTACTAAGGCTATTTAATCTGACATCATATCATTGAAACTACACAAGCGATCGCCTAAAAGAATAATGAAATCAGCAAAATCGCGGTAAAGTAGTACGTATAAGTGTTGTAGCAGTTTCCGACAATTCTATTTTTCTTGCCAAATGCGCGGATGGGTAGGTGTTAAAAATCAGATTTGGGCAAAGAAGCTTCAAATTCCCCTGGAGCAAGAGTTTTAGGACAAATCGTTTTCAAAGTATCCGCGCACCTTACACAGCCTGGGTTTTGGCTATTTTGTTAATACTCAATCTCAATTCTCCATGTTATGATTACTCCATCCGCGCAACAGAACCTTGAAAACCAAATACAGAGAGTGTTCTAGGCTCCCGCACTTGAAATTTCATCTAATCCCTATTAGGGATTGAAACTTCTCAACGCTATTGAATCACTCACTACATCCCGAGCTTGAAATTTCATCTAATCCCTATTAGGGATTGAAACAAATCCGCAACAGCCCGATTGGCTTCCACTGGAGCTTGAAATTTCATCTAATCCCTATTAGGGATTGAAACTTCTCAACGCTATTGAATCACTCACTACATCCCGAGCTTGAAATTTCATCTAATCCCTATTAGGGATTGAAACGCTGTGCGCTGGGATGGTACGACATACACGGAAAACTTGAAATTTCATCTAATCCCTATTAGGGATTGAAACACGTTGCAAGACATCCAAGCTTGTAATGCCCGAAACTTGAAATTTCATCTAATCCCTATTAGGGATTGAAACATTAATCGCATCAAGAGAGTTATTACCAGATGCCCTTGAAATTTCATCTAATCCCTATTAGGGATTGAAACTGAATCAGATAGTAGCGATTTTGTTGTTTAGGAAGCCGCCTTGAAATTTCATCTAATCCCTATTAGGGATTGAAACTTCACTATAAAACTCCTAAGATAAAACCAATAACCTTGAAATTTCATCTAATCCCTATTAGGGATTGAAACCAAAGCTGATAACCTTTCAAAAGAGTTTAGCCGTTACTTGAAATTTCATCTAATCCCTATTAGGGATTGAAACCAACACCGATACTAAGCAGTGATAGTTAGGCTGTGTCTTGAAATTTCATCTAATCCCTATTAGGGATTGAAACTATTAAATAATCAGAAGCCCCTTAACCACTAACTTGAAATTTCATCTAATCCCTATTAGGGATTGAAACAAAGAGGAATTCGATAAGCAACTCAAGAAACTTAACTTGAAATTTCATCTAATCCCTATTAGGGATTGAAACACGCCCTTGCATTCGGCTATCAAGAAAGCCTTCCGCGCTTGACTTGAAATTTCATCTAATCCCTATTAGGGATTGAAACACTTCGTTTACCTTACCGGCGGTGTCTACGATGGCTTCCCTTGAAATTTCATCTAATCCCTATTAGGGATTGAAACGGATGGTTGACCGAGATTAGTGCGTAGTTCGTTGACTTGAAATTTCATCTAATCCCTATTAGGGATTGAAACAAATAAACCCGCGCCCTAACAATTTTGCACCCGGTAGCGCTGAGCTTGAAATTTCATCTAATCCCTATTAGGGATTGAAACTCCCAAAGTTTGGGAGCGTGCCGCTTAAATATCAGACTTGAAATTTCATCTAATCCCTATTAGGGATTGAAACGATGGGGGCATTGCTGACCTGGAACCCTAGAGCCATCAGCTTGAAATTTCATCTAATCCCTATTAGGGATTGAAACGAGACTATAAGCTCTACTAGGTACAACTGCCAAACTTGAAATTTCATTTAATCCCTATTAGGGATTGAAACAGAAGTAACTTCTAATTCCATCTTTTGTAAAATATCCTTGAAATTTCATCTAATCCCTATTAGGGATTGAAACCCATCGGCATCCCTGATTACCTCTTGGTGGCTCAACTTGAAATTTCATCTAATCCCTATTAGGGATTGAAACTGTGGATTCGAGGATACCATGAATTCGATTTTAGACTTGAAATTTCATCTAATCCCTATTAGGGATTGAAACAGCGATCGCTTGTACTAAAGCTTCTTCATCAACTCCTTGAAATTTCATCTAATCCCTATTAGGGATTGAAACGAACCCGTAGAAGCATCGCAAATCAAAGCAGGGTGCTTGAAATTTCATCTAATCCCTATTAGGGATTGAAACCTTTACCTTCATTAAGCAATCCTTCTTCTTGTAATCTTGAAATTTCATCTAATCCCTATTAGGGATTGAAACGAATACCAGAAGGAAGCAAAAAACAAACTAGAGCTTGAAATTTCATCTAATCCCTATTAGGGATTGAAACTATTTAAACACGTACTCTCAAATACCCCAGGAAATGTAGCTCTTGAAATTTCATCTAATCCCTATTAGGGATTGAAACAACGATAGTAGAGATATCCTGGAATTGCTTATACACTTGAAATTTCATCTAATCCCTATTAGGGATTGAAACGTAATATACTTTTTTGGCTTTTATGATCTGTTCCCTTGAAATTTCATCTAATCCCTATTAGGGATTGAAACAGAATTTTTTTGGTGGTGAATTTCAAATAGTGGCTTGAGAGCTTGAAATTTCATCTAATCCCTATTAGGGATTGAAACTCGTTTATCTTTACCGCCTGAAAAGCGCAAAGGCAAGGCAGCCTTGAAATTTCATCTAATCCCTATTAGGGATTGAAACCAGCTAGTTCAGGAATCGCGGCGATTAGTGGTACAACTCTTGAAATTTAATCTAAACCCTATTAGGAATTGAAAGTTTTAAATTAATAAAATTTTCTTTAATTAAATGAGCATGTATATTTTAAGATAGATACTATAATAACTAATTTACCAATGAAATTGTCACACTTACCTAACAGTTTACCATTAGATGGTGCTGTTCGCATCGAGCTAGTAGAAGGAGTACCAATCTTTCGAGCTTCGAGTTTAGTACAAGGGCGAATTGAAGCATTATTAATTAAACAAAAAGAATCTGCACTTAGTTCAGAGGAAGAAAAAGAATTAGATGAATATGAAGAATTAGACGATTATCTGAGTTTTGTAAATAGGACGATCAGAAATGCATCGCTCACTCAAAACCAAAGTGAATGATAGAACAATACGCTTGGTGTTAAGAAACTTCGTCTGTGGAGGTAAGGAAACTCTTAACAGGTAACAGGAAACAAGGCAAAGAAAGAAAAAATAGGCTTATCTGAACTGTATTGAATTATAGAAAAGTAGAAGTTTGTCTGTGAAGCGTTACATTAGTGAAGCTACTCAAAATCAAGTACGACAACGAGCTAAGTTTTTGTGCGAATATTGTCATGCATCGGAACAATGGCAATATGTTTTCTTCACTGTAGACCACGTAATTCCTCTTACCAAAGGTGGTGGTAATTCAATTGATAATTTAGCTTTGGCTTGTTTTCATTGCAATCGTCAAAAATCAGATAAACTTAAAGCCTTTGATGAACAGTCGTTATCAGAAGTACCTTTATTTAATCCTCGCACTGATAGCTGGCAAGAACACTTTATTTGGTCAACAGATACACTATTGATTATCGGTTTGACTCCAACAGGACGCGCCACAATCACAGAATTAGCATTCAACCGACCCAGAATAATTAATATTCGTGCTGCTGATAGAGAAATTGGACGACACCCACCACCAGATGACCCAATTCAAAGCTGAAATGGGTCATTAAGACTTGCGCTTCTTACCTATATCTTGAGCAAGCTTGCAGCTAAGTTGTACTTAACAGCCAACACGAAAAAATGTGCCACACTCCCATAGTCTATCGCTGAAATTATCCAAGCGATCGCCCGGATACAATAATGAAACCGACAGAATCAAGTTTGATTTTTGGCTGGCGAATTCCCTCTAAAACTGCCGCACTTATAGCAGTTTCTATTTCAAGTTCTTCAGCTAGTGTTTTATCCCAACTTTGCTGATTTAGCAGCAGGCGTAATTGTTCTACTCTATTGCCTAATTTCTTCTCGGCAACTTTAGCGTATTTTTCGCACAATTCCTGAAAATCAGGACGGTTAGTAAGTAATGCTAAAGAAGCGTTACGTACTTCATAACAAAAGTTTTGCCATTTACTAGGCTCAACAAAATCGTCAATAATTTCTAAGCGTTCTTTTGCGAGATTGTAATCTCGTTGTTGATTGTTGTTTTTATCTTTATACGAACGTTGCAAAATATTTAACAATCCTGGATTTTCAACAACAGATATTGGCTCTTTGCGACCGTCAACATAGATAGTTTCCATAATTGGTGGAAACAAAGCATCTACACGTCGCTGCAAAATTTTGTATTGGGAATTATCGAGTTTGTAATTAATTAAAACTTGTTTGGCAAGTTTTAAATTTGTTTCGACTATATAATTGTATTGAAAACCGAACCATTCTTTACCTTCTTTGGCATCCCAAGACGCATCAGTACGCCACAAAGCAAAGGCTTGACCCCGGTCATCCGAATCTATATAGTTCAATAACGCTTCGACAAATCCTTCCCCAACTCGCAAGAGTTTAACACCAGTATTTTGGTTGGCGATCCTGCGGTTATAAGTACCAAATTGGTCTAAATTACTGTCAGCAAAACGGGTTTTTAACTCATTTACTGGCACTAATGTCCGCGTTATCGGTTGATAGCGTTTAATTTCTGGTAAATCTGGGTGAGTAATTGATTTGAAACCCAAGGCATCACAAATCCAGCCTTCAATTGCTCGTTTCATGTCTAAATGCCGAGCATCATAATTGTCTAATTCTTGAAAATACTCGGTGGCAATTTCATCGCTAGCGTCAATTTCATCTAAGGCATTTTGTTCGCTAATTTTGACGATTTCGGCTTGGATTTGTTCTTTGATTGGCTCAACCGTTTGCAGCAGTCCCGCAGCACCAGATTCAAACAAAGCTGCTTCTAATTCTGGTAGTTTCTCGTCTACATAAAACTGGAAACTAGCAATTGATTGCTGAAAAATTCCAAATCCATCTTTCAAAACTTGATACCAAGCATTGAGGGGACTATCTTCTAAATAAGGGCCAATCAATACACTAGATTGGATGCCAATTTTGCTACCAATGCGGTCGAGTCTGCCAATTCTTTGTTCTAATTGATTCGGCGACCAAGGCAAATCGAAATGAATTAACCAGTCAGCAAACTGGAGATTGCGTCCTTCTTCTCCAGAGCGATCGCATACTAAAATAAAGCAGTGAGGATTGTTTTTGAATTTATTTAAACCTTCTTCAACTTTATCCGGTGATTCTCCAAATTGATGGCTGACTACTGCATCGACACCAAAGGTATCAGATAAATAGCGCACAATTTCGGTACAACTTTGGACAAAGTTAGTAAAGATAATAAATTTAGGGAAAATATCCGTCGCAATTGGTCTCTTGATTCTCTGCTGTATCCTAGTGAGAAATTCTTTTTGATTTCTGCGGACGTTTGGCGGAATTTTGAAATAAGTACCTAGCTGATTTAGCAGTATTGTTCTTAAGCTTTCTTTGCGTTCTCCGTCTTCTACAGGTTGACGAACAATCTTGACTAAGGACTCTAAAATTTCTTCTTCGCCTGAAAATTTCGGAGTTGTAGTTAATAAGCGAATATCATCTTCTTTAAACTCCTGAGTGAGTTTAACATGAGGTCTGCCATTTAACCGAGCTGCAATTACTTGTTCTAAAATACCTAAGCATGTACCAGAAGCAAGGAAGAACAAGAGAAAAATTCGTTGATATTCTTGTTCGCGAGGAGCAACAGTCCGCCATTGATTGATGAGTTCGTGAATATCGAGCGATCGCTCATCTAAATCGTATTCTTCTTTTGGTGTAAAATTACGGTCAAATATCACATCTTCCACCGCAGCGCGACGGTTGCGAAGCATTCGTCGGTGCAGTCGATAAGTATCGCTGATGTGGGTGCGAATTGCTTGGATGATTTGATTTTGTTCGGAAGATTTTTCTAAATCCTCTACTAACTTGAGTAAATATTTATCGTCCGGAAACAGACTGCGTAATTCCTGTAAATTCTTTTTCAAGACAGCAGGCTTGGTGTCTTCTTGCAAAGCCAGGAGAACTTTACCAATTTGCTGGCGGCTTTCAACTTTAGCGCGAAAACCTGCTAAGTCATCAAGTCTATAAGTTGTGGGGTCGAGTAAATGCAACATTGCGAGGAAATCTCGCTCGTGATTTACCACTGGAGTGGCGGATAATAAAAGTAAGCGATCGCTTTTATGAGCTAATTCTTTGCAAGTCTCAAAACGCTGGCGCACTGCTGCATCTCTAGAGGTTGCCATTGCTGCAATATGATGAGCTTCATCTAAGATTAGACAGCCTATTTTAGCTCTAAGATTAACTTTATGAATATCTTCAACTGCTATTACTACAACTCGTTTGGGAAAATAAGAAATATAAAACTTATTTTCTAACTCAGTCCGCCATTGTTGCAGCAAATATTTAGGAACTATAATCACCGCACCTTTTTTCGGTTCATCTAACAGAAATTGGCGCAGAATTGCACCCGCCTCAATGGTTTTTCCCAGTCCCACCTCGTCTGCTAAAATGTAGCGCTGAATTGGGTCTTCCAGTACCCGCCGCACAACTTCTACTTGATGGGGATAAAGATTAATATTTGCCGAAATCAGTCCAGTCATTCCGCGACTGACAGCACGTTGCTGAATCAAAGATTTCACAAAAGCCAATCTTTTATCGTGGAAGTACGGCGTTTCGTGACCCTTCATGGCCAGAGTTTCAATCGGGTCTGTGTTCGGTAAATTACAACGGACGTAAATTTCATCTTCCGTAACGATTGCAGTTTTCTTATCAGGCAAATCAACTTGATATTCTTCTGTATCTTCATCCCAGGCGAAAACTCTGCCAACGAGCCATTTATCTTGATTTTGGGATTTAATATAGCATCGCGCTTGGGGTTCAAGCCTCACTTGAGACAGCGAACTTAAAGGCAACGTTTTTTCCAGACGTTGCGCCATAGAGCAGAAATACTCCACGATCGCATTAGTCTCAGATATTTCGATAACTTTCCCTATACCCAAATAGTTATTCTGGGACTGTACCAATAAACCAGGCTTAATCATAGATCCAGTCCCCTAAACAGACTAAAAGTACCTTCCAGACCACTTAAAACATATCTGGTAGCTTTGCAGATTAACATTATAGTTGAAGAAGGCAGAACGCAGAAGCCAGTTCGCCAAAGTATTCCCGCAGGCTACAGGGGACTTCCCATTAAAGAAATAATCAATCGCTGTGTAGACAGGGTGCAGGGAGCAGAGGGCACAAAGAAGAATATCATTTAAATAACATTGATTAATTTATTCTCTGGAAGTCCCAAGAGAAAGCTTTCTCATCAAATACTGAGTAAAAATACTAGTCCCCAATCCCAACGATTGTCTCTTGCCGCAGAAAAAGCAATTACTATACTGGTAACTCGTAATTTTTTCTGTTATTCCAGTTAATTGAATTTAGAAAAATTCAGTTTATTTAATTCGATAACTTTGCTGCGATCGCTGTTCGGATACACTTAAGATACCCGACTTCTTAAAGAAGTCGGGTATCTAGGGTTTTAAGTAGGGTTATTTGAGGCGATCGCTTTTACGAATCTTCATAAATTGTCATATTGACATTGCAGATTAGTTATGTAATTCTCTATTTAGACAGTATAAATAAGCGCATTCTAAAGCAAAACTCCAAAGTGCAAATGTTAGTTGTTGTCTCAATGTGATAACTTCTAGTTGTCTGCCTTACATCGGATCATCCTATTTGCTGAGTATTCAGCTTGATATCTAGGTCAAATACTTTGATTCACTTGAAGGTGACAAATCTAATATTGGGAAAAATATTCAGCAAACTGGATGACCCGATGTAGCGCAGCCAACTAGAAATTATCACACTCAGACTGAAACTAAACAAATGTCGAAGTTGTAGCTTCATGAAAGGGAATGTATTTTTTAGTATCGATTCCTGACGTAAGGCTATGTTGCTACTAGATATGTGATGTTGATGCTGTCCAGTTCACCAAATCCAAATTGGACACATTACAATGAAAGAGACTCATCAGCAACCAAAAATTGGTATTTATTGCGATTCTGAAAATGTCTATTTAAGCCAAGAATTAGCAGATTTATTGCTGACTTTTGCTAATGCTAGAGGTAGTTTAATTAGTAGAAAAGTCTACTATAATTCATTATTTCAGAACCACGCTTGTGTAATAAAGAATCTCCAAAAAATTGGTTTTAAATGTGAGGATGTTACTTGCTCTTTAAAGAACAGTGCAGACAATCAACTTAAATCTGACTTAATTGATGACGTATATAATAATCAGTCTCCAGATATAATTATTCTTGTCTCAGGAGATGGAGACTTTGTAAATCCAGTTAAATTTCTCCAAGACAAGCAAAAAAATGTCATCATTTTTGCACAACGAGGTAATGTAAAACAAAAGTTGAAAGACTGTGCTGATGAATTTCATTTTATAGATGAATTGCCTCAATTAGTTAGCAATAAGACTCAGCCTCAAACTAATACTGTCAAATCTGAGATTCATTACAATGATGCTATAGAATACCTGACCAAAGCTATTAATAATGCGTTAGATCAAAAAAAGCGTACAGGATTAGGCTACATTAACAACTTGATGAGTAATCTATTCCCTGAATATCGGGGAGTTTCCTCAATACATAAACCTGATGGCAAAAAATTTAAAAATTTTAGTCAGTTTGTTAATGCTGCTGTAAACGATGGGAAAGTCCAAAGGCAAGGTCAGGAATTATTTTTGATTAAATTTAACAAACTAGCTGCCTAAAATAGCTTTTAAAAACCCAGTTGATTAAAAACTGGGTATTACCAAAACCGCTATTTGCGGTTTTTTGATGTTTGAATACAATTACACTTTGACAAGTTTCTACTCATCTATTTTTGCAACAAGATAAAACTTAAAAATGCACAAAATTCTAACATTCCGTGATGAAAAACTTCTACGCCGCGCGCTAACTCACCGTTCTTATGTTCATGAAAACCCAGGAGAAGGCGAACATAACGAACGCCTAGAATTCCTCGGTGATGCTTTGCTGAATTTCTTAAGTGGTGAATATCTCTATCGCCGTCATCCAGAAAAGGGAGAAGATGAATTAACGCGTCGGCGTTCTGCATTGGTAGATGAAAAGCAGCTGGCAAAGTTTGCTATTGAGGTAGGTTTAGACTTAAGAATGCGATTAGGAAGAGGCGCAATTCTAGATGGAGGCTACCAAAATCCCAATTTACTTAGCAGTACATTTGAAGCTGTTCTTGGTGCTTATTATTTAGACAACAATTCAGATATCAAAGCAGTTCGCGCAATTATAGAACCGCTGTTTGATTCTGTACCCGAACAAATAGTTGTTTCTCGATCTAATGTAGATTCAAAAAATCGCTTTCAAGAATGGGTACAACGCAATGTTACCCAAAGTCCTCCTAAATATGTCACAGTTCAAACAGGCGGTTTGTCTCACGCGCCCGAGTTCGTAGCCAAAGTACTTGTAGGCGAAAAAATTTATGGCGAAGGTAAAGGACGTAATAAAAAAGAGGCTGAAAAAGCTGCTGCTGAAGATGCATTAGCTAAGTTGAAAAAGCAAGGTTTGGTGTAGAAATTAATTGGAAGGTACAAGTGAGAACGGGTACGCTATTTCCTGAAATTTCTCACATCTGGACTTCCAATGGAAATACTACAGTAAAAGTTGAACCAACTCCCACTTCAGAAACTAAGCTAATTTCACCTTGTAATAATTTCACTAAGCGGGAAACTATTGCTAGTCCTAATCCTGTACTATCAGGAAGGTAAGGACGATCGCTAGCACTAACGCGAAAATAAGGTTCAAATATCTGGGCTTGGTCTTCCGGTGCAATGCCAATTCCAGTGTCGGAAACTGCGATCGCCCATTTTTGCTTCTCCATCACCTGGCACATTACAATAATAGTCCCGGACTCTGTATAACGAATTGCATTACTAATAAGATTTGTGATAACTTGTTGCAATTGAAAAGAATCTGTAATTACTTCTTCGGGAAGTCCATCACAATCTACTGTAATTTGTAATTGTTTCTCCGCAGCTAAAGGTTCCAACATTTCACACACATTATTAATGAGTTCTGGCACGTTAGTTGGTGCTAATTGGAGTTTTATTTGTCCCGCATCATACCGCGAAAGTTCCAAGACATCATTAATTAGGTGGAGTAATTGCCTACCGTTGCGTAGCACTCGCTCAATATGTTCTAAATTGGTATAATTGTCTTTTATCTGAGAATTTTTGCGCTGTTGGCGGAGAAACAAATCTGAGTAGCCAATAATGGAAGTTAGCGGATGTTTTAATTCGTGGGCTAGTTGGGAAATATACTCTTGATTAGCGCTAATTAAGCGTGTGAGTTCCTGATTGTGCAGCGTTAATGATATTTGTAAATGCCTCAGTTCTCGCAAACGTTCTTCAACATAACTTTTGAAACATCGAGCGATCGCTTCATCTACAATAGCGTCAATCAAACGCATAGAGCGAATTATCTCTGCCGGTGTTCCTTTAAGTAAATCTGGCTGAATAGCATCAAATATTACTGTTCTTAAAAGATGATATTCTCTAGCAATTTCTGTTGGGTCGAAACCTTGTTCGGCTCGAATTGCTCCGTGTTCAAAACTAGCAACGATTATTGACTGAATATCATTATCCTCAGATTTTGAAAGTACCGTTACCATTGCTTTCAAAACATTAGGAATATGATTTTTGATTGCTGTATAGGATAAGTCATCAGCACTTTCAATCCGTTGGTCTTTGCGAACTGCTGTTACCCACTTATCTAGGATGATATCAGTTTTTTCAGCCAGAAATTGACTAAAATCCATTATGTTAAATTCAACAGTGAGATAGATGAGCAAATTTCTATATCCAACTAGTTTAGCGACTGGAGCGAGGCTTAACTCAATAATTTATAAAATTCACCTATCAAAAGTGATAGATTTTATCTATCGTTTTATACGCTTAGGCGGTAGGTATCCCTCGATCGCACTTCCGATTGAAAATTTTTACGAGTATAAAATCTGTCATCTGTATGAAGACGAATTTGCACTTAATAATCTTGTTGCTTGATTGAGCGATTACTATTTTCCTTACTGTTTATCTGTTTTACTGGCGATTTAACTAAAATTATCAAATGCATAAGATTTCTTAATTACGCAAAAGCCAGGGTAAATGCTTGATTTAAGTATTTAAATAAACAATGTTCGTCAGAAGATAGATGACTTTACTGAGCATTAATGTTATAGTCATCCAAGCAATGTTATATTGTGGGTAATTTCGTATCTATTAGAGTAAGTCAGCCTAATCCAGCACATCGTAGTGTGTGAAGCTGGAACGGAGGAACCAAATTATGGGGCGTATCTTGGAGAAAGTTAGGAGTTCAGAGTTATGAGTTATGAGTTTTTAATTAACTCTTCACTCCTCACTCCCAACTCAGAACTTTCTTAAGAAGGGCATCTCTCAGCCCTAGCCCGTCAGCTAACTTCGTAGGCATTGAGAGGAGACTGAAGAGACGGCATTTTTGTAATGTTCCGATCTCATCAGTGTCCAAGGCTGGTACTGCTCGGTTTTTTGTACCTGCGTTTAACCCTGTTGAGGTTGAAAATGATCTTTCAATTAAATTTAGCAGCGATCGCGGCGATCGCTGGACAAGCCGCTTGGAAAAAAACAAAACCAGTCATCACTAAAGATGTCGTCTTTCTACCTGTTTTGGGTTTTTTAGGAATAATCGTGTTGTGGTGGATTGTTGCACTTGCCAACCACGAATTAATGCCTACCCCACCAGAAGCACTATCAGCGAATCTCGACTACATCTTAAATCCCTTCTACCAACGCGGCCCTGGTAACTTAGGAATTGGTTGGTTATTGCTAGCAAGTCTGCGGCGGGTAATATTGGGCTTTTTGTTAGGTGCGTTAGTAGCCATACCTCTAGGTTTTCTGATTGGGATGTCGAGACCGGCAATGTTAGCCCTCAATCCCATCATTCAAATTTTTAAACCCGTATCGCCTTTAGCTTGGTTGCCCATTGCTTTAGCTATTTTCAACTTGGCAGATCCTTCAGCCATTTTTGTTATCTTTATCACTTCCTTATGGCCGACAATTATTAATACCGCCTTAGGAGTTTCTAGCGTTCCCAAAGATTATTTAAACGTGGCACAAGTATTAGAAATGCCACGTTGGCGGCAGATTTTCAAAATTATTTGGCCTGCAAGTTTGCCCTATATTTTCACAGGTTTGCGAATTAGTTTAGGCATAGCTTGGCTGGTAATCGTCGCCGTAGAAATGCTCACAGGTGGTATTGGTATCGGCTTTTTCGTTTGGGATGAATGGAGTCGCTTAAACCTCAGTTCAGTTTTTCTAGCCGTATTAGTAATTGGCTTAACCGGCTTAATTCTTGATTACATCGTCGGTAAAATTCAAGAAATAGTAACTCGCCGCCCCACATCTGCCAATTAATTACAACACAAGTCAGAATTCAGAATTCAGAATGGGCTACGCCCCGCTACGCTAACAGGAGTCAGAATTCAGAAGTCAGAAGTCAGAACTTGAAATCTACTTTCAATTGTTTTGCAAACTCTGCGCCTGGAGCGTCTGTGCGCGAGCAATTAATCAGCAAATTTAAATTTTGGATTCAACCAAATCCAAAATTGAGCTATCAATGGAGTCAAAAAATGGTCGATCGCAACTACACTCGACGAGACTTTATTAAAGGAGTAGGAGCAACCACAGCCACAATAGCCCTCTCTTCCTGTGCAGTTTCAGGAGATAGATCCGCCAAAGGATTAACAGAAGAAGCCTTAGCCGTCCAACCGATAGTTAAATCCAGCGAATTAGAAAAACCCGATCTTACCGTTGGATACGTTCCCGTAAATGATTGTGCGCCATTTGCGATCGCCTGGAAAAAAGGCTTCTTTCGCAAATATGGTTTAAACGTCACACTCAACCGCGAAGCCAGTTGGGCCACGTCCCGCGACGGCGTAATTTTTGGTCGCTTGGATGCTGCACCCGTAGTATCTGGTGCCGTTACCAACGCCAGAATTGGTGCCGAAGGCGCACGCCACGCCCCTATGTGTGCAGCCATGACCATCCACCGCCACGGTAACGCCATGACCATGAACAAAGCCATGTGGGATTATGGGTTGCGTCCCTGGTACGAATACCAAGAAAAATACGGCGATGGCGCCCTAGAAGCCTTCGGCAAAGATTTTCGAGGCTACTTCGATAGTCAGCCAGTAGAAAATAAAGTTTGGGCAGTTGTTCTCAGTTCCGCCATTTACGAATACTTTGTTCGTTACATATCTGCCGCTGCTGGTGTCGATCCTCTCAAAGAATTTCGCATCATCATTGTTTCCCCGCCCCAGATGGTAACAAACGTGCGAATTGGCGCCATGCAAGCTTACATGGTTGCAGAACCCTGGAACACAAGAGCAATTACAGGAAACGAAAACATCGGCTTTACCTTCGCCCAAGGCAAAGAAGTCTGGCTGGGACACCCAGACCGACTTTTAGGGGTAATGGAATCTTTCATCGAGAACTATCCCAAAACCTATCGTTCCTTGGTCAAAGCCATGATTGAAGCTTGCCAGTATTGCAGCAAACCGGAAAATCGCCAAGAAGTTGCCGAACTGATAACAGACCGTTCCTTCACAGGTGCAAGACCGAAAAATAAAAAGGCTCCAATTGCCAAGTTTACTGCCCCGGCAATTGTTGGGAACTACAACTATGGCGGATTTGATGGCAAAGACCGCACAATTCAAGCCGCTGACACCACAATTTTCTTTGATATTCCAGATAACATTCCCAAACAGCCAGGAGAACATTCAACATTTTTATGGAGATCTAGAAGCATTTGGCTGATGACTCAAGCAGCAAGATGGGGACAAATTAAAGCATTTCCTAAAGATGCTGAAAAACTAGCCGAAAAAGGTTGGAGAACAGATTTATATCGCGAGATAGCAAGCGAAATGGGCATTAAATGTCCTAAGGATGATTACAAAGTCGAAGCACCAGAAGTATTTATAGATAAGAAAGGCTTCGATCCCAGCGATCCAGTGGGCTATCTGAATAGTTTTGCTATCAGGGCGAATGCTCCAACTCGTTTTTTCATGTCTTAACAGCAGAATTCAGAATTCACAATTAGCTCTCGACCTAGCTACTAAACATAGATGGTGTGCTTCACTATCCTTGAAATCTGCTGTAAATACTAGGTTCAAATATTCACCGTGACTAAATTATTGTTGGAGCATTTGATGATGGAATATACCTCATTACCTATTGATACCCAAAACCAAGTTATATCCCGTCCTGGATTTCTGGAAATTGAAAATTTAGTTAAGTCTTATCCGACACCAGATAAAGACAATTTTGTTGTTTTAGATGGAGTGAATTTAACGATTGGTGAAGATGAATATATTTCTGTAATTGGTCACTCTGGCTGTGGAA
The DNA here is from genome assembly GCA_034530875.2 of Nostoc sp. DedSLP01. GTDB lineage: Bacteria > Cyanobacteriota > Cyanobacteriia > Cyanobacteriales > Nostocaceae > Nostoc. Next base: position 315,965 of record JAVRCJ020000004.1, on the reverse strand, counting down.
AATCAACCCTACTGAAGATTATCGGGGGTTTAGAAAAAGCAACTTCTGGCTCAGTCCGTTTAGACGGAAAAGAAATCCGTAAACCTGGTGCAGAGCGAATGATGGTGTTTCAAAATTACGCATTATTACCTTGGTTAACAGTGCGAGAAAATATCCGTTTAGCTGTAGATGAAGTGTTAAAAAATGCTAATAGATCTGAAAAAATTAGCATTGTAAACGAACACTTGGCGATGGTAAACTTAACGGCGGCGGCTGATAAGTATCCTGACGAACTTTCTGGAGGTATGAAACAACGGGTAGGTATTGCTAGAGCTTTAGCAATTCGTCCCAAAATGTTATTAATGGATGAACCTTTTGGAGCGTTAGATGCGCTAACTCGTGGTAAATTGCAGCGGCAAGTATTAGATATTTGGGAAAATCATCGCCAAGCAGTGATGATGATTACCCACGATGTAGACGAAGCAATTTACATGTCCGATCGCATCGTGTTAATGACCAACGGGCCGGCTGCTACTATTGGTGAAGTATTAGAAGTTCCTTTTGAGCATCCACGCGATCGCGCTGCCATGCGCAACTCAAAAGAATATTTTGAACTCCGCAACCACGCCCTCAACTTCCTAGATCGATATTTCACCCAAAACGAGTAAAGTAGATTATCATTCTTTTTGAGTGGGTAGCCTAATTCAAATTTATGAAAGCTGGATTTGGAACGGAGGAACCATATTGTGGGGCTAATCTCATACAAAGTTAGGAGTTAAGAGTTAGGAGTTAGTAATTATTAATATTAACTCAGCACTCAGTAGTCAGTACTCCCAAGAGAGAGACACCTTCCAGTCTTAGCCCGTCAGCTAACTCCGTAGGCAATGGAAGGAACCCCCAACACTTGGCTGTAATACAGTTATCATTGGGGTTTCCTCTACCGATTTTCAATTTTAGTTATTAGTCATTGGTCATTAGTCCTTAGTAATTTACAAAGGACAAGAGACAGAGGATTAATGACAAAATCCAAAATTGGTTGCCCTGCTTCTCATTCCTAGTAAATTTTATTTGGAGAAGTAAAGCTGTGAAAATTAAGCCAATGTTAGCACGTTTGCAAAGTGCGATCGGTCGAGATGATTTAATTGAGCAAATGGTATTATTGCCAGAACCAAAAAACTCATTTTTGGAACAATCTGCCGCATCAAATTCAGTTAACTTAATTGTTGCATATAATGGTTCTCCTCACAGCCATACAGCATTGGATATTGCTTTTTGGATTGCACACCAAACGCGTTTAGCCACCAATACAGAAGTTACAGTCCAAGCTGTTTATGTGTTAGAAGACAATCAAAGCAACCAGTATCCAAATATCTTAAATTTTCCCATACCACAGCCTTTATTGGAATGCGAACTTAGTGAAATCTCAAAATCTGCCACACTTGTTTTAACTCACCCCAAATTCGAGACACCCACCACTCCCTTACAAGAGGCAGATAGAATTCTTTGGCAAGCGCGAAGTTTGGCTGAAGAATGGCAAGGTTCTTTCAAATCTCATTTGCGATTTGGTTCCATTTCCACAGAACTGAGAAAAGTCGTGGAATTAGAAGCTGCGGATATCCTATTTGTTGGCTGTCAATCTCTCAATCATCCGATGATTGAAGCACTAGAATCTGATTTTCCCTGCGCCGTTTTGGGTATTCCTAGCTGTATTGATGAATAATCGCTATTCAGAATTTCAATAATTTTTATTAAATTCTCATCTTAGATAAGTCACCTAGATTTAGGTGGCTTTTTTCGCTAATATCCAATCAATTCAACTTTGGGAGTTAAGTGTGGAAAACTGGCAAGCGATTCTTAGTGTGGTTACATTTATCGGCGTCATCATTTTAGTGATGACAGAATGGGTACATCTCACCATCGCTGCTTTATTGGGAGCATTGTTATTAGTTTTTTGTAACGTCATGACCTTGCAACAAGCTGTGGGTTACATCGGCAATAGTCATGGAACACTCGGCTTATTTTTTGGAGTTATGGTGCTAGTACGGGCTTTTGAGCCTACAAAAATATTTGAATATTTAGCAACTCAAATAGTCATCCTTGCCAAAGGACAAGGCAAGCGTTTATTACTCGGTATTGTGGCTCTTGTGACACCAATTTGTGCTGTTTTGCCGAATGCGACAACAGTTATGTTATTGGCACCTCTGATTCCGCCAATCGCGCAAGAAATTGGCATAAATTTCGTACCTTTATTAATTCTAATGGTCTTTATTGCTAATAGTGCCGGGCTGCTAACTTTAGTGGGCGACCCAGCGACATTTATTGTTGGTGATGCAATAAATATTACTTTTACAGACTATTTATTTAAATTGAGTTTAGGAGGAGTAATTGCCGTTGCCACAGTAGTTGCCACGCTACCATTTTTGTTCCGTAAAATTTGGAATACAAAAATAGATAATCTTGAAGATCTGCCACATCCCCAAATCGATCGTCCCCGAGTTTTAAGCATAGGTGCGGTTATTGTATTATTCGTACTAATCTTTTTTGTAATTGGAGAATCTCTACCAGTTCCCGTTTCTCCTGCTGCCGTAGCTTTGTTAGGAGCAGCATTAGCTTTGCTTTTATCTCACCACAGCAAAATTGACTCAGTGAATAATATTTTACGAGACGTAGATTGGAGTACATTAATATTTTTTATGAGTATTTTCATACTCATCGGAGGGTTAGAAAAAACAGGGGTGATCGATAGTTTATCAGGAATATTAGCAGTTATTTTAGGAAAAAATATTATTCTCGGTTCGCTAGTTTTATTATTTGTTGTAGGGATACTATCAAGCGTCGTACCCAATATTCCTTTAGTAGTAGCGATGGTGCCTTTACTCAAACAGTATCTTGTCACTGTTGGTTTAGCACCCGCAGAAGTTTTAGCGCAAGACTTTCAAGGACAGTTTCCAACTGAAGTATTACCGCTATTTTATGCCATGATGTTTGGTGCAACTTTAGGAGGTAATGGCACACTAGTAGGAGCATCATCTAATATCGTAGCTGCTGGTATTTCCGAGCAACACGGACGCCGAATATCGTTTAAAACTTTTTTACACTACGGTATCCCAGTGATGTTATTGCAGTTAGTAACTTCGGCTTTTTATGTCTTAATTCGGTTTTTGCTGTAACAGAATTGAGAACCCATACAAACGCATGTAGAGACGTTGCAGTGCAACGTCTCTACCAGTCATTTTGTAGGTAAACGAGGGGTTTTTATCCCCATTTAGCTACATCTTTAAAAAAGGCAAATCTTGTTTACCAATCTTTAGTATCCAACGATGTGCAATACATCGCGGACAAAGCTATAACCAGCTAAATCCCAAAGCAAATAAGCAAGAAAGCCAATCATCGCCAAGCGACCGTTCCAAATTTCAGCTTGGGGAGTCCAGCCAAATAAGAAAGCATTGCGGTCTACACCGTTATATTCTGGTGCAACGACTGGTAAATCAGTAGAAGGACGAGTTTCTTGAGTTGCCATTTTTTTCTCCAAAATTTAATAGGTTTTTGAGTATTGAAGCGTTAGTAGCCAATTATCCGCAGTACGTCGCGCAGCACGCTAAAACCGGCTAAATCCCAAAGTAAATAAGCAAGAAAGCCAATCATTGCAAAACGACCATTCCAAATTTCGGTTTGGGGAGTCCAGCCAAAGAGAAATTCATTGCGATCGCGGCCGTTGTATGCATTAGCTACAGTTGGTAAATCGGTAGAAGGACGAGTTTCACGAGTTTCCATTGTTTTTTCCTCTCAAATTGAACTGATTTTTAAGTCTTTAATGCGCATTTCAGGTTGCACATTATTTAGTTAAGACTTTTATTAGCCATCGGTCATTTGTTATTGGTAACAAAGAAACTACAACTGACGAATTGCATTCTATCCCGTTCCAATTATTGGCGAGTTTATACAATAGTTAGTTGTCATTTGTTTGCCCTCAATTATTCATTTGTTAACTCTAATGTAACTATTTGTAACTAAATTGGTTTCTGCCTCTAGGCACAAACTACAAGCACTTCTTCTGGACGATGGTTAATAGCGTATTGTTGGAAACAAATCACCCTGGAGGTAGTGAAAAATATAGGTATTTAAACTAAAGCTTTGTATTTGTCAGTAAACCATAATTCAATCAAAAAATAATGCAAAAAAAATAATCCAAATTTTCAAAAATAAAGCTATATATGTTAATAGCAATTATTAAAGTGGATAATATTTATTTCAAAACAGAATAAAATTTATATCTTCCGCTGGATAGACTCTTCAATCTTTGGAGAGATGCTTTTTACACCTAAATTCTACGATTCTGATCTAAAGAGTTAGGTATTGCCATAGATACACAGATAAATACTAAGAGTTACTTCTTTTGGAAATTCTTTATCCCCCAAAAATTAAACACTAAGACAAGGAAATACGATGTTTCAAAGTACGGAAATCATGCTGGGACTCTACAAACCACCACTGTGGTTAGTACAGATTTCAGCAAATAATTCAATAGATCCCTCAGTGATTACGCCTTCGGGGCCGCGTTTTTTTGTGGCTTTAGTCTCCGGCGTAATTTTAGCCTTTGCTTTTCAATTAGTTCTTACTAATCTCTCAGTTGCAGCGGGTATTTCCTACCTGGGACGTTCATCTGACTCGGATTCAGGTGATGGCGAAGCCGGAAGTTTTGGCGGTACTATTCGCAAGGTTGGTACGGCAGTAGGGATTTGGACGTTAGTCACTGTCACCATTGCTTTGTTAATTGCCTGTTTCTTGGCCGTTAAATTGAGCCTTGTGATTTTAGACCCAAGGTTAGGGGCAATTCTCGGTTTGGTGATTTGGGGTGCTTACTTTTTGCTTTTGGTTTGGGTAAGTTCCACCACCGTCGGTTCCTTAATTGGTTCGGTTGTGAATACGGCAACCTCTGGCTTTCAAGCAATTATGGGGACTGCTACCGCCGCACTAGGGGCAAAAGCTGTTAATAACCAAGTTGTAGCCACAGCTGAAGCCGCCGCCGCTGCTGTACGCCGGGAACTCGGAAGCGCCATCGACCCAGTAAGTATTCGGGAAAACATTGAGGATTATTTAGACAGGCTGCGTCCGCCAGAATTGGATATATCGAAAATTCGCAGGGATTTTGAAAATTTACTCAACGATCCGCAAGTAAAAGCGATCGCTGATAGTCCAGATCTCCGCAACATCGATCGCCAAAAGTTTATCGAATTAGTCAGCAGCCGTACCGACCTTTCTAAAAGAGATGTTGAACGCATCTCTGATACTTTATATAAAGTTTGGCAACAAGTAGTTAGCCAGCAAGCACCCACCCCAGACCGTTTGGGCGAATTAATCGATTATCTCAAATCGCTACCACCCGGACAAACCAAGACAGACGAACTCAATGCCAAGTTGGATCGGTTAGTTTCAGAAACCCGTAGTTCCAAACAAGCTAACGAAAAAGCCGCACCCGGCCCGATTCAAAGCACACTCCAGCAAGGAATCTCTGCTTTAACCGGTATCGTGTTGGGACGGGCTGATTTATCCGATTTGGATGTGGAAAAAATCTTAGGTAGCCTCACCACAGCTAAAGACAAGGTTACCGAACAAGCAGATAAGCTAGGTTTGCCCACACCATCCCAACCCTACAGCCCGATTCGCGCTGATATCGAAAATTACCTGCTCAATACTTATGCTTGGCAACTCAGCCAAGAAAGAATTGCTCAGGAATTTACCAATGTTATCTACGACCAAGCAGCCGATCCTGGTACAGTCCGCCGAGAACTAGAACGTCTATCCCGTAACGATTTCGTTAATATTTTGCAACAGCGGGGACTGCTTACCCAAAGTCAAATTCAGCGCATTGCAGACAGATTAGAAACAGTGCGTAAAGACGTGCTGGTAATAGTCACAGCTGAAGAAGAAAGAGAAATCGTCCAAGATTTACAACGCCGAGTTGAAAGTTACCTGCTGGTTACTCCCAAATCCGATTTGACAGCAGAAGGTATCGAACGAGATTTCAAACCACTGTTGCAAGACGCAGATGTAGATTATGAAACCCTGACGTTGCGGCTGGCGCACATCGAACGTGCCGAAATGCGGCAGATATTGCTCGAACGCAGCGATATCCAGCTCTATGAAGTCGAAAGCATTTTGGACGAGTTGGAAAGACAACGCGATCGCGCTTTATTTGAATCCAAAGGTCTAGCAGAACAAGCGCAATATCAAGCAGAAACTCTGTGGTTGAATGTCGAATCATATCTGCGTAACACTGGCAAATCAGAACTCAATCCTGATGCCATCCGCGCCGACCTCAAAAAGTTACTAGACGACCCCCAAGCTGGAATTGCTGCGATTCGGGCGCGGTTGTCTCGCTTTGACCGCGATACATTGGTACAGTTGTTGAGTCAGCGGGAAGATTTGAGTGAAACTCAAGTTAATCAAGCTATCAATGCCGTTGAAGAGTCCTGGCATGGTATGCGCCACACGCCCCAAGCTTTAGCAGACAAAGCAAAAGAGCAATACGATTCAGTTACTACCACCATTGCAGATTACCTGCGGAACACAGGCAAACAAGAACTGAATCCAGAAGGTATTCAGCGGGATTTGAACAGATTGTTTGACAATCCCCAAGAGGGAGCTAGAGCGCTGCGCTATCGCTTGTCTCAATTAGACCGGGATACATTGGTAAAACTACTCAGCCAACGTCAAGACTTGAGTGAAGAACAAGTTAATCAAGTCATTGATTCCATGCAAACCTCGATTCGCAACATTGTACGTGCGCCTCGTCGTTTAGCTACCCGCACCCAGCAAAGAGTAGACACATTCAAAGCTTATCTGGAAGAGTATTTGCGGCAAACTGGTAAAGAAGAACTCAATCCAGAAGGTATTAAGCGCGACTTGCAACTACTGTTACACGATCCGCGAGTCGGAGTGGAAAGTTTAAGCGATCGCCTAGCTCATTTTGACCGTTCTACCATCATCGCCCTGCTAAAAATCCGCGAAGATATCACCGATGATGAAGCAGCGCGGATTGCCGATAACATGATCTCCGTTAGAGATCAATTTGTAGAACAAGTACGAAGCATTCAACGCGGCATTCAAGATGCAATTGAAGGAGTTTTTGCCCGTATCCGTAACTATCTCAATTCCCTAGATCGCCCAGAATTGAACTATGATAGTATTAAACGCGATGTCCGCGTCTTTTTTGAAGATCCCCAAGCAGGGTTTGAAGCCTTGCGCGATCGCCTAGCTTCCTTTGACCGCGATACACTAGTAGCAATCCTAAGTTCTCGTGAGGACATATCCCAAGAGGATGCCAACCGGATCGTTGACCAAATCGAACGGGCACGCAACACAGTATTGCAACGTGCAGAACGCATCCAGCAAGAAGCCCAACGCCGCCTCGAAGAAGTAAAACATCAAGCACAGCGGCAAGCAGAAGAAACCCGTAAAGCAGCAGCTACAGCAGCCTGGTGGCTATTTGCCACAGCACTGGTCTCCGCCATTTTCTCTGCATTCGGAGGAGCGATCGCTGTAGTTCTCCTGTAAGTTTACAAGTTGTCTCCGCTAAATTTTGAGCCTCCCACTTAGGGAGGTTTTTCTATTGGTAAAAATGTGTGCCATTATACAATAAATTTGAAAAAAGTGTTATAGGCTTGGAAAGCCCTTTACTTTTTATACTTTTGGCGAAACTTCACCGCCAAAACAGCACCAGAGCGATAGGAAATTGCCTACGATCGAGTCCGCTTGATACTTTCAAGCGCAAAACTTGTAAAGTTGAACAAATTTCTGTCAGCACCATAGGTTGCTTCCTACGCCCTGGTTATTTAATACCAATTTGCAATTCACAATGTTTATGTGTGGACGCGCTTCAGTTTAGGAAGTAGTGAAGAAGAATTTTCCCTACACCCTACACCCCACACCCCACACCCTAGTTTTACTCGCCAAGCTTAATGTTACTTTTTCTCTAGAATTGGGATTAATAGGATGGCAATTTCCTAGTTTTGCCCAAAAATATGCAGTATCCTTTGGAACTCACCTTTAAATTCTGGGCATTAGCGCCACAAATATCTGTTGCTGATGCTCAAGGGAATTTGGCTTTTTATGTTAAACAGAAACTCTTCAAGTTCAAAGAAGCAATTACAATCTTTGCCGATCGCGAGCAAACTCGTCCCCTATACTACATCAAAGCAGATCGGATTATTGACTTTTCGGCACGCTATGATTTTACCGATAGCAACGGTACTTATATTGGTTCGGTAAAACGACGCGGATTAAAATCTCTTTGGCGTGCGCGTTATGACATTTTTGATGGCGAGACGACTACTTTGAACATCCAAGAGAAAAATCCATGGGTGAAAATTGCTGATGCCCTCTTCGCAGAAATTCCGATTGTGGGTATGTTTACTGGTTATGTTTTTAATCCAGTCTACTTGGTCAGCCGAGATGATGGTACGGTTGTAATGCGTTTGGAAAAAATTCCCGCTTTCCTCTCTAGAAAATTTACCATTAAAGCTGTGGATCGAGTTAGCGATCGCGAAGAACAGCAAATTTTATTAAGTTTGATGATGATGATACTGCTAGAACGAAATCGCGGCTAATTCTGCTAAAAGCTGAAGTATGAAGTATGAAGAATGAGCTACAAAACATCAAGTTTTATCAAACAGAATTCAGAAGTCAGGAGTCAGAATTCAGAATTTACTTGAGTGCGACTGGTGCATGAATTGCAGGGGTTTAAGACCCCCACCAAATTTTCAATTTGGTGGTCTTCAATTAGCGCAAAGTCCGAGCTGAGGCTTCCTCGGATCGGAACTTTGTAAGAGAGTGGCGGGTCTGAATTCCCCTAGAATTGCATTCTCACTCCTGTTAGCGTAGCGGGGCGTAGCCCATTCTGACTTCTGAATTCTTCAATTCTTTTTCATTGATAGCCTTCTGTCTGCTACCTTCATCCTTCATACTTTACACTTCAAACAGCTTTAGTCTAACCAATTAATTTCTGCCAACTAGCAGGCCCAACAATCCCATCAGCATCTAAACCGTTTTGTCTTTGAAAATTCTCGATCGCAGCTTCGGTTTGCGGCCCGTAAACGCCATCAATTTCAAGACCCATACGGTATTGCAAGTATCTGACAACTTCACCACCAGCATGGTTTAGTCGGATAATTCGTTTTGCCAAAATTACATTGATGGCATTCCATGTAGTTTTGTCAGCAATTCCAGTCGGCTGCACTCCGATAATATTCTGGAATTTTTGTGTGGCAGATTTTGTATTACCCCCGCTTATACCATCTTCTACTAATGCTTTACCATTTGCATCAGTTATTTTTAATCGATTTAGAGCTTGTTGCAGCCTCTTAATAGTATCATCTACATTTTCTTCTTCGTCTGGTACTGGGGGAACTGGGTTACTTGGCACTTTACCAGTTAAGCCTTTGACGATCGCATTTGCCATTGCTTCGGCATTAAAAAGATTCATATCTTTTGCCGAATCTACAAAGCAACCTTCTACCAAAATCGCTGGCATATCTGTATTTTTCAGAACAAACAAGTGGGAGCCACTCTTAACACCGCGATTGAAAAATCCCAACTTGACGATTTCATCTAATACAGGTTTAGCGATTTTTCTTCCTGCTTCGCTAGTTGCAAATACTTCTGTGCCATTAGCTTGCGAGTTAAAAGAATTAAAATGAATTGACACATAAATATCTACTCTACTCGCATTAGCTGTAGCACATCTTTTTGATAGCGAGTCACGTACTGTACTCGCGCTACTTGGTTTACATACAACAACTTCATGCCCTAAAGCTCTTAACTTACTTATAACTCTATTGCCGACATCTAAAGTTAAATTATCTTCAACCTTAATTCCTCTAGCTCCCGTGTCTGGTGGGCAATTGTGACCGCTATCAATTCCGAATTTCATGATTCCATCCTCAATTGACTGATTTTTATACTAGTTGCAAACTTTTAAAATTATATAAACAAAATTTTGCTAATAGTTTTTTTTAAACTAATTTTCGGTAATGATTTCATTCTTGAAACGATAAGTAAACTGACAGACAAATAAATTTTTGTGCTATCCTAAACAACAAATTTTTTGCCGTCAATTTTGCCGAAACAAGATATATTGTTACAAAAAAAACACAACCGTCATAATTTATCAAAATCGAGAATCAGCTAGTGATTTTTGCAATAAATTGCAATGCAGCAATTATCCCCATTATTCCGATAATAACGCTTAGTATAAGTAGAAAACCATGACAAATCTACCTAGTCCAATGCCAAAGTTAAAAGCATCGCCTAATGTAAACGTCGGCTGATAAAGCTGTAAATCTTTCACAAACTCTATCCTTACCTTCGTGTTAACCCTGAGTAGCTTAACACTTAACGAAGGCAGGAGGCAGGGGGCAGGGGGCAGGAGGCCGTTTTTGTAAAGAGGATTTATACCCTATTCCAAAAATTTTTCGTCTTAAAAGCTAAGGTTTTAGACCCGATTGTTTCGATAATTCTTTATAGCCTGAAGAAATACGCAATAAATTTTATACCTTTAAAATTATACTAGCTTGAACCTATCGAACCTATTGGTAGATATTTCACAATCAGACTGAAACCGCGTTTAAAATTTAAGTAAAGAAATATTTCGTAGCTTACGGGCATGAAACGCATCGTCTTGATTGCTGGGTTTGAATCATTCAACGCTGACTTGTACAGAAAAGCGGCTTTTTTGGCTAACTCTCGCTGTCCGGAGTTGGATATTCGAGTGTTTAGCGATCGCGATCTTACAAGCAAACGCCAAGAAGTAGAAGCAGCACTCAATGGCGCGGATGTGTTTTTCGGCAGCTTACTATTTGATTATGACCAAGTTGTGTGGTTGCGCGATCGCATTGCCCAAATTCCGATTCGCTTGGTGTTTGAGTCAGCCTTGGAATTGATGAGTTTAACCAAGTTGGGTGATTTTGCTATTGGCGATAAACCCAAAGGAATGCCCAAACCAGTTAAATTCATCCTCGACAAATTCAGCAACGGACGGGAAGAAGACAAACTCGCAGGTTACATCAGCTTCTTAAAAATTGGCCCGAAACTCCTGAAATACGTACCAGTACAAAAAGCCCAAGACTTACGCAACTGGTTAATTATCTATGGTTACTGGAATGCTGGCGGTTCAGAAAACGTAGCTTCATTATTCTGGACGCTGGCAGAAAAATACTTAGGTTTGAAAGTCGGCGATATTCCCCCGCCAGTAGAAACGCCGAATATGGGTTTACTCCATCCCGATTATTCAGGGTTTTTTGTATCGCCGCGTGAATATTTGGAATGGTATCAGAACAAGGGAATAGGGAAAATTTCCGACTCCCCACTCCCCACTCCCCACTCCCCAACTATCGGAATTTTACTTTACCGCAAACACGTAATTACTAAACAACCTTATATTCCGCAACTGATTCGTTGTTTTGAATCAGCTGGGTTAATTCCTGTGCCGATTTTCATCAACGGCGTGGAAGGACACGTGGCGGTACGAGATTGGATGACGACTGACTACGAAATTCAGCAACGAAAATTAGGTAATATTGAGACTCCCTCACTTTCAACTGAAGCAGTGAAAGTAGATGCGATCGTTTCTACAATTGGTTTTCCTTTAGTGGGCGGCCCGGCTGGTTCAATGGAAGCAGGACGCCAGGTAGAAGTAGCAAAGCGCATCCTTAGTGCGAAGAACGTACCTTATATTGTTGCAGCACCATTATTAATTCAAGATATTTACTCTTGGACGCGTCAAGGTGTCGGTGGCTTGCAAAGTGTCGTATTGTATGCGTTACCGGAACTTGATGGCGCAATTGATACCGTTCCCCTCGGCGGTTTAGTCGGCGAAAATATTTATCTGGTTCCCGAACGGGTACAGCGATTAATTGGTAGAGTCAAAAGCTGGGTGGCTTTGCGGCAAAAACCTGCATCGGAACGGAAGATTGCGGTTATTTTATATGGCTTCCCTCCAGGTTACGGTGCTGTAGGCACGGCTGCACTTTTAAATGTTCCACGTAGTCTTTTAAAATTTCTTTCTGCACTCAAAGACCAAGGTTACACACTCGGAGATTTACCAGAAGATGGGGAAGAATTGATTCGCTGGGTGAAAGAAGCAGATGAATCTTTAAATGACCAAAATAATATTCCCGTATCCGTCAACGTCCGCACATTAGAAAAATGGCTGGGATATCTGCGAACATCTCGCATCGAAAAACAATGGAAATCTCTCACGGGAACTGGTATTAAAACCTATGGCGATGAATTTCAAATTGGTGGTGTACAATCAGGCAATGTGTGGATAGGCGTACAACCACCTTTGGGAATACAAGGCGACCCCATGCGTTTAATGTTTGAACGCGATTTAACGCCACATCCCCAATATGCTGCTTACTATAAATGGTTGCAAAATGAGTTTCAAGCTGATGCCATAGTTCACTTTGGAATGCATGGTACGGTGGAATGGTTGCCTGGTTCCCCTTTAGGTAATACTGGTTATTCTTGGTCGGATATTCTGTTAGCAGATTTGCCTAATCTCTATATATATGCGGCGAATAATCCTTCGGAATCGATTTTGGCAAAACGCCGCGGTTATGGTGTATTGATTTCTCATAACGTACCGCCTTATGGACGTGCGGGTTTGTATAAGGAATTAATGGCATTGCGAGATTTAATCTCAGAATATCGAGAAGATCCGCAAAAAAATTATGCCCTGAAGGAAATTATTTGTAAAAAAATTGTGGATACTGGTTTAGATGCAGATTGCCCGTTTGAAGATGCGAAAAAGTTGGGTATTTCGTTCACTCCTGAAAATATTCGGATGTTTAGTAGCCATGCATTTGAACATTACTTAGTCGAGTTATATGAATATTTACAAGTTTTAGAAAATCGTTTATTTTCTTCAGGTTTACATACATTAGGAGAACAGCCGAATGAAGAAAAATTAGCTTCGTATTTAGAAGCTTATTTTGGCGAAGCAACGCCAAGACGTGAAGAAGAAAGAGAAGAAGAGGCAAGATTAATCAAAGATTTGTTGATGCAATCTACGGATGAGTTAACTAATTTATTAAGAGGATTAAATGGGGAATATATTCCGCCTGCGCCTGGTGGTGATTTGTTGCGGGATGGGGTTGGCGTGTTACCAACTGGGAGAAATATTCATGCTTTAGATCCTTATCGAATGCCTTCACCTGGGGCTTACGAACGGGGACGAGAAATTGCTCAAAAAATTATCGCCCAGCATTTGGAAGAACATGGTAAATATCCGGAAACTGTGGCGGTGATGTTATGGGGATTGGATGCAATTAAAACTAAAGGTGAATCTTTGGGGATTCTTTTGGAATTAGTAGGTGCTGAACCTGTTAAAGAAGGAACGGGGCGAATTGTTCGTTATGAATTAAAACCTTTGGCAGAGGTTGGACATCCTCGCATTGATGTGTTGGGAAATTTATCTGGAATTTTCCGCGATAGTTTTGTGAATATTATCGAATTGTTGGATGATTTGTTTCAACGGGCGGCTGATATTGATGAACCAGAGGAACAAAATTTTATTAGAAAACACGCTTTACTTTTGAAAGCCCAAGGTATAGAAAATGCATCGGCGAGATTGTTTTCTAATCCTGCGGGTGATTTTGGTTCTTTGGTTAATGATAAAGTCGTTGATGGAAACTGGGAATCTGGCGAAGAATTAGGTAATACTTGGCAAAGTCGGAATGTTTTTAGCTATGGTAGAAACGATAAAGGTCAAGCTAGACCGGAAGTTTTGAATACGTTATTGAAAACAAGCGATCGCATTGTACAAGAAATCGATTCTGTAGAATATGGTTTAACCGATATTCAAGAATATTACGCTAATACCGGCGGTTTGAAAAAAGCAGCAGAAAAACAACGCGGTAAGAAAGTTACAACCAGTTTTGTAGAAAGTTTCTCGAAAGATACCACACCCCGCAATTTAGATGATTTACTCAGAATTGAATATCGCAGCAAATTAGTAAATCCCAAATGGGCCGAAGCAATGGCGAATCAAGGTTCGGGTGGTGCATTTGAAATTTCCCAACGGATGACGGCGTTAATTGGTTGGGGTGGTACTGCCGATTTTACCGATAATTGGGTTTACGATCAAGCAGCTGATACTTATGCTTTAGATGCAGAAATGTCCGAGAAATTACGCAAAGCAAATCCTGAAGCTTTCCGCAATATTGTAGGCAGAATGTTAGAAGCGCATGGGCGCGGTTTCTGGCAAGCTGATAATGAGAAGTTAGATAAGTTGCGTCAATTGTATGAGTTGACAGATGAGGAATTGGAAGGAGTTGTGGTTTAATTTAGTCTCAATAGTAAATTTTTTGTTACTTAAAAAACTCAGTTAACAATTTAGGCGCGTTAGGCTACTGGCGTGACAAGATTAAATAGCTTTATCAACCGTGAGTCTATCTCTTGGCTTCTTGGGCCTGGGCAAGTTACCTAATGTCGAAAGTCTGAATTTCCTTATTTTTTGCGTGGCTTAGTCATGGCTATTCTCAACCAAGGGTGTTGAGTTTAACCCACTTGACACTAATGGCGAGACGCCCACCCCACAAGAGTTAATTGGATATTTTTTTATTTGTCAGTCCTTATTGAAAAAGCCAGGTATCTAAATCTAAGTCTTAATTTCTAATCTTTCTTATGCAGGACTACACTTTAGCCAATTTATGTTTTCTTTGTAAATTCTTCTTCTTTGTGATTTAGATACATCTGTCTTCAGTAAGGTAAAAGTCCAAATGTACATTTGTTAACGTTGCAAATAACACAGAATTAATTGCAATTGGAGTTAACAATGACAACACAAACTAGCGATCCAAATATTCGCCAACACGTAGAAGCTTGGCAAAACTTAGATGTAGATCTACAGTTGGCTTTGTTTTGGTTTATCTATAAAGAAATAGGTCACTCAATTACTCCAGCCGCCCCTGGTGCTAGCACCGCCTCTTCAGGTATTGCTGAAGGTTTGTTTAATCAAGTCAAGGAATTATCTAAGGAACAGCAATTACAAGTTCAACGCGATTTGATTAACAAAGCTGATACCCAAATTTCTCGTGAATATGGTTCTTTAGGCGACACCACCAAGCTACTTTTCTGGTATCTACTAGCTCAAGGTATGGCAAATGGTACTGTGATTTCTGTACCTGATGATTATCAACTTCCCTCAGAAGCTCAAGCGCTGTTTACCAGAATTCAGGGATTACCTTTTGAGCAACAGATTACTCTTTTCCGTGATTATGTTGCACCATTTGGTGCCGAACCAAGACCGGGCGCAGAAATTTAGCAATTTATAGCAATCCTAAATGAGTTACAAATAAATCTACTCCCCATTCCCTATTCCCTACTCTCTGCCTCTACGAGTAGTTTTACAAATCAAATAGGATTGCTATATTAAACACAGAGTAAAAACTAAAATTTTTACTCTGTGATTATTTATGTCCTTGCGTTAGTTGCACCTTCGAGTCGTAACGCCCTTTGTTTGGTATTCTATATATTAAAAGTAATTATATCTTATTTAATCTGTCTTATGGCCGGTTTAAATATGTGCTTTTTACGCTAATATTCTATTTTTTTAGATTGTTCTATCTACAACTGCAATCTTTTAGATTAATAGAAAAATATTCAGTAAAGTCAAAGTTTTGACTGTGCAAATTAATTTAATTGTTTCTTATTGTAAGACTAAATTACATTTTGGGTCAACGCTAAAGTATAAATAAATTACTATAATTTACTATGGTGAATAAAAATTTTGAGCGCAAAAGCAATGTGGCTGAGATTTGAAGGGATTTGATATTAGCGATCGCTCCAAGGTTGCAGACTCATTTTCTACTGCAAATATGATACAACATCCATCTTTTACTCGATACATTACTAACAGAATTTACCGTAAATTCATTTTAATAATTATCAAAAAATCTGGCGTTCTTACACAGAGTGTTTTAATCATCAAGTAATTATCGCTTCTGCTGAAATAAGATAAAAGATTAGGGATTGGAAAGTAGAAGTATTTTCTAATACGCAATCCCCAATACTCAATTATTTATTTGCGATCCTTAAGAGTATGTTGCATCCAATTAACCTTTTGTAATCGCTGCTTGATAGCGACCTAGCGCAATTAAAGGAAAGTATTGTTGATACATGTGATACTTGAGATAAAAATGGCAAGGGAAGCCAGTACCTGTAAAGTCTGCTTCAAACCAAGTACCATCAGGTTTTTGAGTAGTCACAAGGTAGTTAATTCCGCGTTCGATAGCTTCTAGGGCTAATTTCCCAGTTGCTTCACCTGCTGCCAACAAGCCAATTAAAGCCCAAGCAGTTTGAGATGCTGTACTATTTCCTTTTCCCTTGAGATTAGGATCGTCATAGCTGCGGCAAGTTTCGCCCCAACCACCATCTGGATTTTGACATCCTAACAGCCAAGCTGCTCCCCGTTGGATATTAACTTTATACTTTTGAGGGTCAATCAACGCTAGAGCAGAAAGGACGCCACTAGTACCGTAGATGTAGTTTACACCCCAACGACCAAACCAACAGCCTTCTGTTTCTTGTTCGTTCAAAAGATAACTCAGCGCCCGTTCTAGGTTGTGCGGCTCAATTGACAAATTACAAGCACCGAGCATTTCTAGAACTCTGGCGGTAACATCTGCGGTGTTTGGGTCAATCATGGCTTTTAAATCTCCATAGGGGATGGAGTTGAGCCAATCTTGGTCGTTGTCTACATCAAAAGCAGCCCAACCGCCTGGTTTACACTGCATTGATGCAATCCATTTTAAGGCACGAGCGATCGCGGCTTGTTTGAGTTTTTCATTGGGCAGTTTTGCTTGATGTAGCGCCATCACCACCACAGCCGAGTCATCGACATCGGGATAAAAGCGATTGTCAAATTCAAACGCCCAAGCCCCTGGTTTTCCTTGGTGATTTTTAACAGCCCAATCTCCATAATCCAAAATTTGCTTTTGCAGCAACCATTCACCAGCACGTACCACAGCCGGATGGTCTGGTGCAAAACCAGAATCTACCAAAGCGCGTATCGCCCAAGCTGTATCCCAGATGGGTGAAATACAAGGCTGTATTCGATAACAGTCGTCTGTTTCAATGGCAAAGTTATCAATTGCTTGCAACCCTCGTTCTACAATGGGGTCGCTTCGGTCATAATCGAGACAGCGCAAAGCCAACATGGAATTCAACATCGCCGGAATAATTCCGCCCCAGTCGCCTGTGACTTCTTGTCGTTCTAAAATCCACTTTTCGGCGGCTTTGATGCCTTCTTCGCGGAAGGGTACTAAATTTAAGCGTTCTGCCAACTTGAAGCCATCATCGAGGGTGAGGAATAAATCTGTCCAGTCGTTATTTTTGGGTAATTGCCATTGGACTCGATCCACACCTTCAACGTATAGTTCATCTAGGTTGATAGCTGAGTCGGTGGCAAAAATCGGTTTGCGATCGCATACAATCAACAGCGGTACAGTGCTGGAACGCGCCCAACTAGACATCTCGTAAATATTCACCGGGAAAGCTTCGGGCAACAGCATTATCCAAGGTGGTAACGAGGGAATGCCGCGCCAGTTGTAACAGCCAATCAAAGCTAGGTGCAACTTAGTAAAAATGCGAGTTTTGCTGATGCCACCGCGTTCGAGAATAAATTTTCGCGCCCGAACTAGTGCCGGGTCGGTTGCTGGTACACCCAGCAGTCTCAGCGCCATGTAAGCTTCAACTGAGGTGCTAAGTTCTCCGCCATCGCCATAGAAAAGCTCCCAGCCACCATGTTCCCGTTGTTCTTGACGCAGGTAGGCTGCAACTTTGTGCAAAGGTCTTGCTTTGTCTGTTCCCCAAATCTTATGTAACAGTACGACTTCAGCGGTGATGGTGACATTAGATTCCAACTCAGCCCACCAATAACCTGCCGGATTTTGAATTGAAAGCAGATACTCTTGGCTAGCCGCGATCGCTTGGGCGACTTGCTTGACTTTTACCCTGTCTTGTGTTTGCATGAAAACCGTTCAACCTCAACACTCAACCTAGTTATAAATAACGGCAGTACACGGAAAAAAATTATTTTTCTCTATCAAGAGACATAGTATTGTGTCTGAGTCACTGACAATTTGCAATAGGTCATGGGTGTAATTGTATTAGGATTGATGCTTTTATCCTTAACAATTTGGTTAGGATTACTGTGTTTTTGGGGGCATTTTTGGCGGCTAGACCAGCAATTAGAGGTGGAGACATTGTATACAACGTCTTTACCTGTGATTTGTGCGGTGGTGCCTGCGCGTAACGAAGCTGAGTTGTTACCAATCAGCTTGCGATCGCTCTTACTCCAAGATTATCCTGGTTCTTTGGACGTGTTTTTAGTAGACGACCGGAGCACGGACGGTACAGCAAACTTTGCCGAAGGAGTCGCCTACGCCTTAGGTAAATCCCAGCAATTGCATATTATTTCTGGAGAATCGCTACCTCCCGGTTGGTCGGGGAAACTATGGGCAGTTGAGCAAGGTATAAATAGCGCGAGTTTATTAGCACCTGACTATTATTTCCTCACCGACGCAGATATCCAACATGATGTTAGTAATCTCCAGCGACTGATTGCTAAAGCCGAGCAGGAAAATTTAGACTTGGTTTCTGTAATGGTGCGGCTCAGGTGTGAAAGCTTTTGGGAAAAATTATTGATTCCCGCTTTCGTCTTTTTCTTCCAAAAACTCTATCCTTTCCGCTGGGTGAATAATCCCAAGCATCCCATAGCCGCTGCTGCTGGAGGCTCGATTCTAATTCGTCGAGCAGCTTTAGAGCGAATTGGGGGTATTCAAACGATTCGCCAAGCTTTAATTGATGATTGTGCCTTGGCTGGGGCGGTTAAGAGAGGGACTGGGGACTGGAGACTGGGGACTAGGAAAGAGTTTTTCCAATCCCCAATACCCAATCCCCAATCGCCAATCACCAGTACAGGGCGTATCTGGTTGGGATTGAGTACTTTAACTCGGAGTTTGCGTCCTTATAATTCCCTGGCGACAATTTGGGATATGGTTGCTCGTACTGCCTATACGCAACTGAATTATTCTCCATTATTACTATTGGGAACTTTGGTAGGGATGAGCTTAATTTATTTAGTTCCACCTCTCGGTGTGATTTTGGGTGTAATTTGGGGTAATTGGGCAATCTTATTTACAGCTTTATTCTCTTGGTTATTAATGACCTGGGCTTACTATCCAACAATTCGCTTTTATAAATGTTCTTTTTGGTTAGCTTTTAGTTTACCTGCGATCGCTTTTCTCTATACTTTGATGACTCTAGATTCTGCAATCCGTCACTGGCAAGGACGCGGTGGCAGTTGGAAAGGAAGAGTTTATCCGTAAAATTAAAGCAAGCCAAAAGTAGTTGATAAAAACAGTTATGGCAACCGCAAAGCCAGAAAATAATCCTCTGATTGTTCCCAAAAAGTTGCCTTTTCTGGAGTCAATCTGTTGGCAAACCACTGACGTATATCGGTTTACTCCAGAACAAATGCTGAGTCGTTACGAGCGTGGTTGGCAATATCGCAATCTATTTAATAATCTTGAGGCTGAAGAACTCAATTTTATTCAGGAACTTGCCAGAGGCTATAAATCATGGTTGCAAGTTTATTTATGAGCTTTAGTTGAGGCTGTTTGCGTAGTATTTACAGCGTCAGCAGAGAATGGTTGAGCTGCTTTCAACACCGCATCCAACAAACCTGGAAACAGCATCTCTAAATCTTCACGCCGCAGTATATTAATGTGCTGTGTTCCTTCTTTACGTGTAAATACTATCCCCGATTCGCGTAAAATTTTAAAGTGATTGGACATAGTAGACTTGGCGATCGCAAAATCAAACCTCGCACAGCACTGTTCTCCCTCACTAGCTAAGAGCCGGACAATCTCTAACCGCACTGGGTCGCCCAATGCATATAACACTCCGGGTAAGGAAATATTTTTTCTATCTGGATGATAAAGGAATCTCATGCTTGCATTATCCCATCAAGTGGCATATATTTTTATAATTCGATATTATCGAATAATAGAATTAATCAGGAAGGCAATTTATGTCATCCATTACAAATGTCACAGAAGCCACATTCAAGCAAGAAGTCTTGGAAAGTGCAATTCCAGTCTTAGTGGACTTTTGGGCACCGTGGTGCGGCCCTTGTCGGATGGTGGCTCCGGTTGTAGATGAAGTTGCTGCTGAATATGAAGGACAGGTAAAAGTAGTCAAGCTAAACACAGATCAAAATCCTACTGTAGCCAGCCATTATGGAATTCGCAGCATTCCAACGCTAATGGTTTTTAAACAAGGTCGGCAAGTCGATACTGTGGTAGGGGCAGTTCCCAAGACTACCTTGAATAAGACCTTAGCACAGCATCTTTAGATCTGGGGACTGGGGAGATGGGGAAGCAGGGGAGCAGGGGGCAGAGGAGAATCACTCATAACTCATAATTCAGCACTCAGAACTCCCAGTCCCTAGTCACCAGTCACCAGTCACCAGTCCCTAATCCCAAAGTAAATTAACGGGAAAAGAGCCAAATGGACTTGAAATTGCATGGTAAATCCGCATTGGTAACTGGCTCAACCGCAGGTATTGGTTTTGCCATAGCCCAAGCGCTAGCTCAAGAGGGTGCAGCAGTAGTTGTTAACGGTCGGTCTGAGCAAAGAGTAGCACAGGCGATCGCTAAAATTCAGCAAAGTGTACCTGAAGCGAAAGTTTCTGGCGTTGTTGCTGACACAGCTACAAAAGCAGGAGTCGAACAACTTTTTCAAGAAGTTCGTCATGTTGATATCCTAATTAACAATCTAGGTATCTATGAGCCAAAAACCTTCTTTGAGATTACTGATGAAGACTGGTTAAAAATATTTGAGGTAAACGTACTCAGTGGAGTTCGTTTGAGTCGGCAATATTTGCAAAAGCAGCTAGACCAAAATTGGGGGCGGATAATTTTTATCTCCAGTGAATCTGCTATTCAGATTCCTGTGGAAATGATTCACTACGGCACAACTAAGACAGCCCAGCTTGCCATTGCGCGGGGTCTAGCAGAAATGACAGTTGGTACTGGAGTCACCGTGAACTCGGTCTTACCAGGGCCAACCCGTTCCGAAGGTGTTGAAGATTTTATTTCCAACCTAGCGCAGGAACGTAGTGTTAGTCCAGCCCAAGTTGAGGCGGAATTTTTCCAAAATGTACGTCCAACTTCCCTAATTAAACGCTTTGCAACAAATGAAGAAGTAGCGGCGATGGTCGTTTACCTATCCAGCCCCCTGGCGTCAGCAACCAATGGTGCAGCTTTGCGGGTAGACGGTGGTGTTATTCGGTCGATTGTTTAATGTGCGAGAGTGGGGCATGGGGAGACAAATCAATTCAAAATTCAAAATTCAAAATTCAAAATTAAATAACTTCTGCCCCATACCCTGTTTGGCAAATCACTAATAACAAATGACAATTTGGAGATATAACCAATGGGTATCGATATTAACTTATTTTCACCTTATCAATTAGGGAATCTGGAACTACCGAACCGGATAGTGATGGCGCCGTTAACTCGGAATAGGGCGGGTGAGGGAAATGTACCATATCAACTCAATGCTACCTACTATGCCCAACGTGCTTCGGCTGGACTGATTATTTCTGAAGCAACACAGGTCAGTCCAGAAGGACAAGGCTATCCCGGTACGCCTGGGATTCATTCACCAGAGCAAGTGGAAGGTTGGAAGTTAGTCACCGATGCTGTACATCATGAAGGAGGGAGAATTTTTCTGCAATTATGGCATGTAGGCAGGATTTCTCACCCCGACTTACAACCCGATGGAGCTTTACCTGTGGCTCCTTCTGCTATTGCTGCTAGAGGTGAAGCCTCAACTTTTGAGGGGCCTAAACCCTTTGTGACTCCCCGTGCTTTAGAAACTTCAGAAATACCCCAGATAGTCGAACAGTATCGTCAAGCAGCTGCAAATGCCCTGGCAGCTGGGTTTGATGGCGTAGAAATTCATGCAGCTAATGGTTATTTAATAGATCAGTTTCTGCGGGATGGTACAAATCAGCGCACAGATAAATATGGTGGTTCCATTGAAAATCGGACTCGATTTTTGTTTGAAGTGACAGAGGCGGTAACTAGTGTGTGGGATTCTCATCGAGTAGGGGTACGTTTATCTCCCAGTGGAACTTTTAACGATATGCGTGACTCCAATCCAGTGGAAACATTTGGTTATGCGGCTGGTGCTTTGAATCAGTTTAATTTGGGATATCTGCATATTTTTGAGGCATTAGATGCAGATATCAGACATGGCGCGATTGTTGTACCCACTAGTCACATACGCGATCGCTTTACAAATACACTCATCGTCAATGGTGGTTATACTCGTGAAAAAGCCGATGCTGTAATCGCCAACAAAACAGCCGATTTAGTTGCCTTTGGCACGTTATTTATCTCAAATCCTGATTTACCTCGACGCTTCGCTTTGAATGCGCCACTAAACGAAGCAAATCAAGCCACCTTTTATGGAGGCGGCGAACACGGATATACAGACTATCCATTTTGGACAACTCCCAGCGAACAGGTAGCCAACGCCTAATTTTTTTCATCTGAATAATTAAAACTCAGTTTTCGCACTCTGAGATGTCATATCGTGTCCGGTTGAAGACTTATCATTTAGCGGGCAGGGATCGGGGAGCAGGGGACAATCGCGCATTATCGACGAACACATATCTAACCCAGTTAATATAGATGCGAATTAGAGAAGAACACATTATACTCACCCTTCTCTAATGCTGCTGAATTACTCTATGCAGAGTAAAATCCACAAACCTTTCATAACTTTAACTATCAGGACAATCCCATGAGTACAATCGCGCAAATCCAAGCTTTAGATGTACCAACTGCGATCGCTCAACGTCGTTCGATCAAAACTTTTAAACCAGACCCCATCGCTCCAGAACTGCTCAAACAATTGGTAGAGTTAACTGTGGCAGCGCCCAGCAGTTTTAATATCCAAGACTGGCAAATTATTCTTGTGCAAGATGAAGCCCAAAAGGCCGCGCTCTCAGCAGCAGCTTGGAATCAGCAGCAAATTGTTCAAGCACCTGTAACCTTTGTGTTTGCTGCCAATCCCAACGCAGGCGAACAAGACTTAACCCCAATTCTGGAGCAGGCACAAAAGACTGGGGCATGGAATGAACAGACCGTAGACTACTTTAGAAACGCCATCCCACAATTCCAAGGTGGATTGGGCGACAAGAAACGCGAATATGCCATTAAAGATGCGATCATTGCTGCTACCCATTTGGTATTAGCAGCAGAAAGTTTGGGGTTGTCCACTTGTTTTATGAACGGTTGGATTGAAGAGAAAGTCAAAGAAGTGATTGGTGCAGCGGAAGATCCACATTTAGCGATCGCTGTTTTAGTTCCCGTCGGCTACGCAGCAGAACCACGTTTAAATCCCGGTCGTTTGCCATTTTCCTACAACGTTTCTGTAGACAGAATCGGTAACCCATATCAGGATTAATCTTTTGTAAATGGGGACTGGGGACTGGTGACTGGGGATTGGGAGTGCTGATGAGTAAGGAGAGATCCGATTAACCCTTGTCTGTACAAGAGTTAGGAGTTATTATTCTCTCCTCTACTCCCTGCTCCCCTGCCTGTCCATCTCCCCATCTCCCTGTCTCCTCTATCTCCCCAATCCCCAACCATGTCCCTACCCTCCTTCCTAGCGCGTCGTTCATTCCACTATGCATGGATTGCGGCAGGTTTAACATTCCTCGCCTTGCTGGTGGCTGCTGGAATTCGCTCTGCTCCCGGAGTTTTTATCGTACCTCTCGAACAAGAATTCGGTTGGAGTAGAGCTACTATATCTTTGGCGATATCGCTGAACTTGGTACTTTACGGACTAATCGGCCCTTTTGCTGCCACACTCATGGAACAAATCGGCATTCGGCGGATGATGGTGTGTGCGCTGGGTGCGATCGCGATTGGTGTCGGTTTAACTACTTTCATGTCAGCGCCCTGGCAGCTAGTATTGTTGTGGGGCATAGTTGTCGGTTGTGGTAGCGGAGTTATCGCCCTCGTTTTGGGGGCAATTGTTGTCAATCGCTGGTTTTTTGAAAGACGGGGTTTGGTTCTTGGTATCTTGACTGCGAGTACAGCTACCGGACAACTGGTGTTTTTACCGATACTAGCTTCCATTGCCGATCGCTTTGGCTGGCGAACTGCGGCTTTAGTTCTCACTGGTGCGGCAGTTTTAATTATTCCAGCGATCGCAATTTTTATGCGCGATCGGCCGGCAGAAGTCGGTTTGCGACCCTTTGGCGACAAGAGCGAAACTGGGGAAGCAATCCAGCCGAAAACAAATTCCATCGCCTCTACCTTCAGTGCCCTTTGGCTGGGAATGGGTAACCGCGACTTTTGGCTGTTATTTGGTAGCTTTTTTATCTGCGGCGCAAGCACAAATGGCTTGATTGGCACTCATCTAATTCCCGCTTGTATCGATAATGGTATCCCAGAAGTCAAGGCAGCAAGTCTTTTAGCAATCATGGGTCTATTTGATTTTCTGGGGACAACTATTTCCGGCTGGCTATCTGACCGTTGGAATAATCGCTACTTATTATGCTGGTACTACGGGCTTCGGGGTTTGTCTTTGATTTTCTTACCCTTCAGTTTCAATTTTTCTTTTTATGGGCTTTCTGCCTTCGCCGTCTTCTATGGACTTGATTGGATTGCCACTGTACCGCCTACAGTACGTCTTGTCGCCAATGCCTTCGGTAAAGAAAATGTCGGCGTCATGTTTGGCTGGATTGTAGCAGGACATCAAATCGGTGCAGCCACGGCAGCATTAGGAGCCGGAGCCTTAAGAACGCAGACGGGTAGTTATTTGCAAGCGTTTATTTTATCTGGCCTTCTATGCTTAATTGCCGCAGTTTGCGTACTGCGGATTGGTCAAAGCCCTACTAGGGGCAATTCACAGCTATTAAAACAGGAAACTTGAAATTATGGCAACAACAGCATTGATAGTCGGAGCAGGTAGCGGACTAAGTGCCTCTTTAGCCCGGTTATTTGCCAAAGAGGGAATCAGCGTCGCTTTAGCAGCTCGTCAAACAGAAAAACTCAACCAGCTAACTACTGAAATTGCGGCGGTTAGTTTTGCCGCTGACGCTTCAAAACCAGATGAAGTCGAACAGTTATTTATTAATGTTGAAAATCAGCTAGGTTTGCCAAATATCGTAATTTATAACCCTAGTTATCGCGTGCGGGGGTCTTTGGTTGAGTTAGATCCCGTTGGTGTGGCAAAAACTCTAGAAGTGACTGCATACGGAGGCTTTCTAGTTGCCCAAGCTGCTGCCAAAAGGATGTTAGCGCAGGGGGGTGGGGCAATCTTCTTTACTGGAGCCACAGCCAGCGTTAAGGCTTTTCCTCAAGCTGCTCCCTTTGCAATGGGTAAATTTGCACTGCGGGGTTTAGCTCAGAGTATTGCTAAGGAACTTGCACCAAAGAATATTCATGTGGCACATTTCATTATTGATGGTGTAATTCGTTCAGCAGACCGCCCAGATCCAGTAGATAATACTGATAGTACTCTCGATCCAGATGCGATCGCCCAAACTTATCTCAATATCCTCCGCCAACCCCGCAGTGCTTGGACATGGGAAGTGGAACTACGCCCGTGGGTAGAAAACTTCTAGCCAAAGCAATTGTTACAGAATAGTTTTGAACGTATGAAAATTGATTTTGGTGCAACTGCTGTCGATTATGCAAAACACCGCGCTGGCTTTCCCAGTTCATTATTTAACAGACTTTCTGAATATGGTATAGGTTTACCGGGGCAAAACATTGTTGACCTGGGGACGGGAACAGGAACGCTAGCGCGGGGTTTTGCAGATAGAGGTGCTTATGTAATTGGCATCGACCCATCAGTTTCACTTCTAGAACAAGCCAGACAGTTAAGCGAAGCTGCCCAAATCAAAGTAGATTATCGAGTTGCAACTGCTGAAAATACTGGCTTACCAGATGCAAGTGCTGATGTCGTCACCGCCGGACAGTGTTGGCATTGGTTTGACCGTCCGCGTGCTGTCAAGGAAATTATCAGGATATTGAGAAAGAATGGTTTAATTGCGATCGCTCATTTTGATTGGATACCTTTAAAAGGTAACGTCGTTGAAGCCACAGAACAACTCATAAAAACTCACAATCCGGCTTGGAATATGGCTGGTGGTAATGGATTGCATCCCGAGTGGTTACAAGATATTGGAGAAGTCGGATTTCGAGATATCCGCACATTTTCTTACGATGTATTTGCGCCCTATTCACATGAAGATTGGCGGGGACGAATTCGTGCTAGTGCGGGCGTGGGAGCAAGCTTAACACCAGAAAAAGTAGAAATATTTGACCGAGAATTAGCAGTATTACTTGAAGAAAAATATTCCACACCAATTCTGAAAGTTCATCATCGAGTATGGGCAGTAATAGCTAGACCGCCGCAGCCATAGTAAGTAGCTCAGTGTTAAAAATCATCGTTATGGCACAATAGGATTCAGTTAAGAAGAACAGCTTTGTTGGGTAACGCTTAGGCTCAACCCAACAAAGCTTTGATAATGTTGGGTTTCGTTCCTCAACCCAACCTACGCTAGTTTTAGTTTTTAACCTTAACTGAACCGTATTGCGTTATCGCAAGGCAGGAGGCAGTACGCGCCAGCGATGCCGCAGGCTAGGCAGCAGGGAAGAGGATTCTAGCTTGGTTTACCTTTCTTATTAAATCCCCAGAGCCGATCGCGTTTCGGGGCCGACGATACCATCTACAAGTAGACCTTTACTTGCTTGGAAGTTTCGTACTTGGCGAACAGTTTCCGGGCCGTAAATTCCATCGATTCTCAGATTACCTAAAGCTGTTTGAACGTCTCTAACAAGCTGACCTCTAGAACCAGGAGTCAGAGTGAACGAACCGCCAACACCACCAGGTCTACTGGTGTTCGGAATGCTAGGTTTATTAGCCACCCATCGAGCAAAAACATATCTCCCTGTAGAAAGCCTAGCAAAACCGTTTTCATACCCTTCAATTGCTGGAAGTGGCGCTCCATTTCTTACACAATCTACAGATGAATAGTTCGCGCTTGGGCCTGTACGAATACGCAGACAACTGCCGTTAGTTCTGACATACGCTGCCAAAGTTATTTGCATTTGGCTGAGAGCAATTAATAATACACCAACGCCAGCGAAAGTTAACCAAGCTGATGATTTAATAAGTTTTTTCCAATTAAATTTATCTTTGAGCAGATTATATTTACTTTTTGGAGATGCGTCTTTTTTAGTAATAGCTATAGAAGATTTTAGAGGTTTTTGCCAATTAAATGCAGATTTAGCAAGATTATGTTCGGTATTTTTAGATGCCTCTTCCCGAGCATTAAACATGTGAGAATAAGCGAGATATTCCATAATGCGCTCCTTTATAGGAAAAAATTATTGCTGACAGAGAATTAATCCGCTTTGCTCTGTATTTCTTATTAGTATATTTTATAGCAATTTACTGAAAAAGTTTTTGCTGGTAACAAAATTCATAAAAAATAAAATTTATTATCATTACAATGTACTTTATTTTACTTAGCATATCAATGCTGATTACAGCAATACTTCGATCGTTTATATAGTTAGAATAACTGAATAATAAAGCATAAATTAATACAGCTAATTTAAAATTTACTGTTCCTAAAAAAAGGCTACGTGTACGCACATTTGCGTGCAAAAACAAAATCATTGTAGATCCGTCATTATCCTCCCTAAAAAGGAGGATTTTGAGAATAGTGAGTTTCCGAACTCAGCACTATTAAGGATGGAGAGTTAGAATAAACTTATGCTGGAGGTTGTTTATTAATAGAGATTGCTCTCTAAAATTTGAGGCGTTGGATAAAAATTCAATTCTTAATAATGCTCGATAAGTCCTAATTGATAAAGGAACTTAAAATGGCTGAAATCAAACTATACAGTGCAGTTGTTTGCCCTTATGCTCACCGTACCCGCTTGGTACTTCAAGAGAAAGGCATTGATTTCGATTTAATTGAGATTGATTTAGATAATCCACCAGAAGGCTTTAGGAATATTTCGCCTTATGGCAAAGTTCCGGCGCTCGTTCATAATAATGAGCGAGTTTGGGAGTCAGCAATTATTAACGAATATCTAGATGAGGTGTTTCCTAATCCACCTCTGTTACCCAGCAATCTTATTGCTAAGGCGCAAGCTCGTATTTGGATAGATTTTGCTAATACCAGATTTGTTTCTGCTTTTTATGACCTGCTACGAAGTTCTGATGTTCAAAAACAAGAACAAGCGAAGCAGGAAATATACAAACATTTGGAATTTATTGAAAATGAAGGTTTAGGAAAACTATCTGGAGAAGGCCCTTACTGGTTTGGTAAATCCGTCAGTTTGGTTGATTTTACGTTTTTCCCGTGGTTTGAACGCTGGGGTGCGCTTAAACATTATCGTAGCTTTGCTCTACCAACTGAATTTAGGCGTCTGAGACAATGGGAGCAAGCTCTCAAAGAGCGTGATTCTGTAAAAGCGATCGCTAGTCCCGATGAATTTTACATCGAGCGATATACTAAGTTTGTTGCACCTACTCCTGTTGGTGTTTAACTAATATATAGTAATCAGGTTTGATTACTGAAAATTATTTGTGTGGTGCGCGAAGCGCAGCGCAAGCGCGATAGGCAGGGAGTAGGAAATGGGAAAGAAGCCTTGATTTGGTGAAAAAACAACCTACACATTGAAAAGCCGAATTCCCTACTCCCTACCTCAATCAGAAATTTCACGAATCATTTAGGAATACTATAGTTTGGCATATTAGGTGCATAAAAACCTCTTATTTTTGTGCCAAAAACTGATTCTTCTTGATTCTTGAGCGTAAATTTAGAACTATCAATTTCAACGACTTCATATTTTTCTGTTATAAATACAGAACCTAAACTAGCTACTACATCTCCGATAGAAATCTTAAATACTAGCGGTATCTGTAAATTAAAAAAGGAATCAGGAATAGCTTTAAGATTTAAATACAATCTTCTGTCATTTACATACCATACACCAGTAAATTTGTTACCTGTTAGCAGTTCTAAAGGTTTATGGAAAAAAAATGTTTTAACTTTGCTTTGCTCGTAAGTCATATCATCTTTAAATGTAATAGTGACTTTTTCCCAAGACGTATTCAAGCGCCATTTGCCATAAAATAAAATTTCTATATCTATGTCAGAAAGTTCAGTATTACTCATAATTTTTTCTAATTATTTATTACTGTAATTTTGTTTATGCCAAATAGATTTCTTCTTAACACATAAGCAAGTCTCGTTACAGATTTTGACACGAGATAAGAATAAGTGCATTTGCCAAATTAACCAAGATTGAACGCGCCATGCTGCCATTGAAAGGCGTTCGGTAGATGATGGATATAAATTAAATGTGTCTTGATGGTAGTGTAACCATTGCACTGGTAGATGTCCTATCGGTGTGGTAGGAGATAATTCAAAAGTGAGTTGCTCGTAGTCTAACCATTTTCCCTCTTTTCGCCAGCCAAGGCGATCGCCAAGTCTTTTTTCTGTTTCATAATCTACTTGACCCCCTATTTCGCTCCAAATACTTTGCTGAACGCTAAAGCCGAAATAACCATGACTGTATTCTTGCCAGAGTTGATTAATCATCTGGAGGTCTTTACAAGAAAAGTTCTCTATATCTTGTTGATAAACTTCATCCCAATAACTTTTACCTAAGATTTTTAGTATTAATTTAGTGGTTTCAATGTCAGCTTCTTTCCACTGATATTGGCTGAGCAAATTGCGCAGTTTGGTATAATCAATATTGTTTTCAGATTCTTGAATTAGTGTAGCATCTTGATTAGTTGGTGCGATTAATTCGGTTTTTTCAACGGCAGCAATAGGCGTTATAGAAACAAAACTTGTTTCAGGTATGTCTATATTTTTTCTTTGCTCGAAAAGTTGCTTGGAGATATAATTAGATATTGAATCAATTTCCTTACCTAAAGAAAAGTGACTATTATCTAAGTCCAAATTATTATTTTGCCAATCTAATAACTTACATTGAATAAACGCATCTTTTAATCTTTCCTTTTTTTCATAGCTTGATACCATGAAATCTAAAAAAGTTTCAGAAATGCCATCAGTTTCTTTAGGGATTAAGACATTAGACTCAGATTTTAAAATATTATCTACTAAATTTTTAATATCTCCAACAGTTGAGTAAAAGTCCTCATCTACTTTTACTACTTCATCTATTAATGATTGAAAGGGATTAAAATAATCTTGTAAATAATTTTCAAAATTAATTGCAGTTTCGGCAATTTCTACTATTTCTTGGCGAACTTTTTGGGCTTTAATTTGATATTCATGAATTTCTTGATAAACTTGTAAATCTTTAGCTACTTGCTGGACAATTTGTTTTTGATTTTTAGTATCTTCTGCTAATGTTTTCAGTCCCTCGCTAAGTAATTTTATTTTTTCTAACATCAAAAAGCAAGCATTACTTAGCAATAAAAGCGCTTTAAAATTTTCTTGCTTTTCGTGTTTTAATTCGTCGAGGATTTGAGGATTTTGAGAATTTTTAATTTCGAGTACTTGTCTTTCACGGTCTAAGCTTTTTATTTCTAAGTATTTTTGAATAAATAGCTTTTTTAAATCATCAGTCAGTTTTAGTAAAAATTTTTGATAACTCTCCTTATACTTATCCAAAAAATCAATTAGATAAGTATAATCTTTTATTAATAATTGACTTTCTTGGAAGATTTTATCTTGACTAATTACTTTTTTAAATTTAATTATTCCCCAAAATTGATAATAGCAAATGCCTTCTTTAATTAATCTTCGGCGCTCTTTAATTTTTTGTTGAACGACTTTTAATCTGCTGCTTTTAAGAATAGGTAGTTTATAAGTTCGTTCATAAATCCTAATCTTTTTATAAGTAATTAGTTTCCTTTGCTGTTTAGTAAGCATCACCCTGATTCTCAAACGTATGCAGAAAATGCACTTCCCCATAACTCTGGGGGATACCAGTAAGGCTCAGCGATCGCTCTGACACCTCCCCAAAATTGAATCAAATTATTCGCCATCTTTTTGATTTGATAACTTTGAATTTTCATGTATGATGAATTACTAAAAATAAAATATCTTCTATCTGTTTTTATGAAATTGCTTACTTTAGTTAATATTAAAATCGTGAGGGAAACCTTAAAATAATCTCAGTTTTATAAATAAAATGCAATAGCCAATAAGATAAAATAAAGTAGACATTTAAGACAGTTAAGCTAGTAGTTAGCAGACACTTAAGACATTTAAGACACTTAAGATAGTTAAGCTAGTAATTAGCAGACACTTAAGACACTTAAAAAGAACTAATTAAAAATAATTAAGAATTATAAAATTTCCTTGCAAAATATGGTTCCACTATGATATTTAGCTGCTCCATATTGAATTTTTGATGTATTGTCAATATTTTTTGAATTGCAGTAGCGATCGCTAAAACTGAGATTTTCCCCTGAACATTATTTAACTCGTAAAGATAATGGGCAAAATAAGTATCTACGAAAGCTAAATTATATACTGAAAATGAAAGCGATCGGTTTGATTTTATGCACTGGTGTTGTTGGTGTTTGTACTATTTTAGCCCTGAATTCACGTAGATATTTCAGCACCAACGAAAGCAATCTACAAGAAATCTCCAGTAATCAACAAGCCATAACTCATATAACAGCTTTGGGGCGCTTGGAACCTCAAGGAGATATCATTCATTTGTCTGCTCCGTCCTCCAACCAGCGTTTGGCGCAACTGCGCGTCAAAGAAGGCGATGTGGTTAAAGCAGGCCAAATCATTGCGATTATGGACAACTTTAATCAGCAGCAAGCGGCTGTAGAAAATGCTAAGGCAAAAGCGATTGTAGCGCGATCGCGTTTAGTTCAGGTGCAGGCTGGTGAAGAGGTTGGTCAAATTGAAGCCCAACGTCAAAAAGTTGCAGAAATGAAAGCTCAATTACTTGAAGGCATAAAGGTTCAGAAAACAGTTATTGCCCGTCAGCTAATAGAAGTACGCAAAGCCGAAAATGATTATCAACGATATAAAGTTCTGTCCCAACAAGGCGCTGTTTCTAAAGCTGATACCGAAACCAAACGTTTGCAATTAGAGATTGAGAAACAAAAGTTCCACGAAGCAATAGCAAACCTCAACGAACAAGTTAGTACAGGTAAAGAACGCGTCAAAGAGTCTCAAGCAACTCTGGAAAGCCTCAAAAATGTGAAGCCAACGGATATCCTCGTAGCCAAAGCAGAGTTTGATGAGTCCTTGTCTCAATTGCGAAAAGCAAAAGTTGATATGGAAAGTACATACGTCCAAGCACCAGTAGCAGGGCAAATTTTAAGTGTCAACGCCAAAATTGGTGAAGTTGTCGGCAGTAATGGCATTGTTGATATTGGCCAAACACAACAAATGTATGTAATGGCTGAAGTTTACGAAAGCGATATTAAGTACATTAAAGTAAATCAACCTGCAACCATTGTCAGCGAGTATGGCGGATTCACTGGCGAAATTAAAGGAATTGTCGATCGCATTGGATTGCAAATTGAAAAGCCAGGAATCATTAATGATGACCCCTCTGCCAGAGCAGATGTAAGAATAGTAAAAATCAAAATTCGTCTCGAGCCTAATGATAGCGATCGAGTGAAAAAATTAAATAAGCTACAGGTAAGAGCATCGATTCAAATTTGATAATAATTCAGGAGTCAGAATTCAGCGGTCAGAAGTGGTTAACAAAACAGCAATATTGGCATTAGTCACCAAAAAAAGAAATTAAATTCTGTGTGACTAGCGGATGTAGTTTGCTTGGAGCTAAGAATATAAAGCATAAACGTAATAATCTAGTTTTCAGTTCTTACTAAGGCAAATTTCAGTCACAAATATTGGTTTATAAAGTGGAGCAAAGTGGGTGGGTAGCGGTGAGTGTAGAAACCGTGGCAATAGAAACTATCACAAAAGTTTTTAGTTTTCTAAAAGAAAATAAAATTTCATTGAGATTGAAAAAATGATGAATTTAGTTTATAAACTAAAGACTTTTGTTATATTTTATATTTCTAAATAAATTTTCTGATTAGTTATTGAAAGATTATGCAAATATGTACTGAAGAATAATTGATTATTTAAATTAAAGCGCTATGGCAGAAAATAGTTACTTACTAGGACTTGAGATTTGTAAAAAGATAAGTTTCGTAGGTGGTATAATCTTTTTTTTGGTAATGCTGATTAGATATCGTTCAAATTTTTTTAAAGATTCAGAGACTTTTGTGGCAGGAGCTATTGCTTTACCAACTATTAGTATATGAATGTGTTTTTCGTGTTTTTTATTGGTATATCTTGTATGTAACTTACTATTACAAAAATTTTTTACTTTAGAGTTTTACACAAAAGAAATATCGCAAGGAACTTTAGGTTTAAGGCTTACAAGCATATTATTATCTTTCAATTTTTTTAGAAGTCTTTATAATCTTACAGAAGATAAATTTTTAGATATTCATAAAAAATTAACTGATAATTACCCTGATTTGCAAAATATAAAATCCCTAATGGATGATACGAGTATTACTCTGCTTATATTATGCCAGAATGCGATTTATGTTTTTATTATTTTATTACTTTGGATTTTTGTTTTTTTATCTAAATCTCTACTAGAACTAAAAGTAACCTCATGGGGACTATTTTTTATAGTTGATGATTGGGCTATTATATCAGAGAATTTAATAGCCCTAAAAGGAAGGGTACTAAAATGGCATAGGCTAAGAATTCTGTTTTTTAATGGTTTCTTGTTTATCTTTATAGTTGTAGCTTGTTTTAGAAAATTAGAAAATACACTGTTATCGTTTTTAGTTTCTTTGTTTTTGGGTTTGCTAATGCTTTTCACTACCACAGGATTTTTTATTCAAGATTCTAATTAATAAAACTCAAAAATTCATCAATCGTTGACGAAGTACGGAAGCAACAGTTTCTTGATTTGTATTTGATTTAAAAATCAAATTACAGAAACTTTCTCGTTCGATTATCATCAATTCTACCTCAGTATTTCCGGCTCGAATTGTAAAGGGATAACTTTCACCATTGACCAACTGTGGATTACCAAAATAATCCCCTGTTTTGAGGATAGATGATGTCAGTTCACTCGCTAATACTTCAACTTCTCCTTGTAATATGAGATAGAATTTTTCAGCTACTTGACCTTCTTTAACAATAATAGAATTGGCTCCATATCTAATTGCCTTTGCTTGGGATGCAACTGCTACAATCTCCGATGGTTCGACATTGGGTAGTGCGTTTGAGAGATGACTTGTCATCACACGGTGATGCAAGCGACGCGCAATATCAGCTTTGGTTAATTCAGAGTTACCAAGGAAAAGCCGGAAAAGTTCTTCCTCAATTACCATGACTTTGACTTCTGAATCTTTAGCAACGCTTACTGTTGCTGAACGTTTACCGTCTAGAAGCAAACCCACTTCGCCAAAATAACTCCCACGACTGAGATGATTTATCAAACGAGGCGGTTCGTGAGGCGATTCTTGGAAAATATCTACTTCTCCTTCTAAAAGAATATAGAATTTAGTGGCTGGGTCACCTTGGCGAACAATTATTTCTTCTGATTGATAAGTCAAAACTGTTGGTTTAGTGCCTGCTTTTTGTAGCAAGCCTTCATCAAAACCAGGTAACACCAGCGAAAGTTCTTGATTTAAAGCTAAACCCAACTTGCCATCTTCAACGTTAACAATCCGATCTGCCAAATCGAGTATGCGATTATCATGAGTAACCATGAGAACAGCACTGTTGTGTTCTTTGGCTAAACGATGCATTAATGATACTACATTACGTCCTGATGTCTTATCTAAAGATGCTGTAGGTTCATCAGCGAGTACCAACTTGGGTTGAGTTACCAAAGCACTGGCTATGGCGACTCGTTGCTTCTGTCCCCCAGAAAGATTTGCTGGATAAGCATCAAGTTTCTGGGCTAATCCAACAGCCTCTAGTATTGCTACTGTTTTGACACGGGCTTCTTTAGGTGAGAAATCTGGTTGCAATTCCAATGACATCTGAATATTCTGCTGAACTGTTAAAAAATCCAACAAATTACTTGATTGGGTAATATAACCAAAATTCCGCCGCATTCGGACTAATTGCTCTCTGGTAGCACCATTTAGTTCCTGTCCCAAAATCTTGAGACTTCCTTTTTGAGCAGAACGCAGGCAACCAATTAAACTGAGTAATGTACTTTTTCCCGAACCGGAAGGGCCAGTTAAAATTACAAATTCTTTAGCTTTAACTTCTAGATTAATATCAGATAAAACTTGTTTTTGGAGTTCGCCCTCTCCAAAAAAGTAATTGAGATTTTCAATAGAAATAATTGTTTGGTCATTATTCATTAGTTATTAGTCATTAGTTATTAATTCTTCATAATGCCCTATGCCCAATTTCAAAACAAATCTGCTGGATTGGCATCTTTTAATTTATTCATCGTAATACTCCCGGATATAAAGCACATAAAAATTGTTAGTAAAAGTACTAATGATGCTCTAGGAAATGTCATGTGCATCGGTAAAGCAGTAGCCTCTTTGACGATTTCATAGAATCCCAGAGAAACTATCAATCCAGGAATATAACCTAATACTGCTAAGATGAGTGCTTCCTGAAATAAAACATTTAAAAAATAACGATGTTTATAGCCTCTGGCTTTAAGAACGGCGTAATCTGGTAAATGATCTGAGACTTCTCCATATAGAATTTGATAAACAATTATTACTCCTACCAGAAATCCAACGGCGACTCCAGTACTAAATACAAATCCAATGGGAGCGCTGGTAGCCCAATAATGCTTTTCATAATCAATAAATTCTTGCTGTGTCATTACCCTAACACTAGCAGGAAGTTGAGTGCTGATTTGTTTGGCGATCGCTTTTCGATTAACACCAGTTTTAAGCTTTACCAACCCGATTGTAATATTATTTGCCGAACGTCCGGGTAACAAATAATTAAACGTTGTAGTGCTGGTAATTATATTACCATCATCGGCAAAGGAAGCACCAGCAAAATCTACTAAACCACTAATCCAAACTTGCCGATTCGCTATTTCTGCTGTAATTGATTTTGCGGTTGCCAAATCGTTGACAATGTTACCATATTCTTTGAAATCAGAGTTGCGATCGAATAAAATCACACCCCTAGCCCTCAACAAATGAGCAACTCGATCGAAATTGGCAATTTTAAAGGGGCAATTATCTGGGTTAATGCCTAAGATAATAATTCCTTTGCTGCCCCTGAGATTGCCATATTGAAAAGAATTTTTTCCGTAATACACGTAGTTAACAGAGTCAACTTCGCTAAAATTGAGCGTGCGATATAAATATTGCCGAGAAAAATCTGCGGTGTTAGCTAAAGTTTTCATTTCAGGGTTAATTAAAATCAAATCAGCCACTAGCCGACTGTGTAGGGCTGTTTGACTCTCGTAGAGGCAATCTAAAAAAGCCAATTGCATAAATATCAAAATTGCTGCAAATGCAATTCCGATAATCGCTACCAAAAGCCGCAGCTTATAGCGAGTCAGTTGCAACCAAGCTAAGGGAATTTTGCCAAAATAATTCATATATAATCTTCAAATTCCAATTGATTATATTGATTTGCTACACTCCAACTTTATCTAGTTTGCAATTATGAAGTAATGCCTTGCCGACAGTATTTTCCTCAGGATAATTATTAAAAATGCTACTTAGCTGTTCGGAGTCGAGCGATCGCCGTACTCAGCAGCTTAGCCTATTTAACCCCATTTACTCGTAATCCCGGATGATAGGTTTGGTATCTGACTTTTCACGGTATGTGGAAAAGTCAGAGGGTGTGGGGTATAGGGTGTAGTCAGGCTTTCTTGTTTTCTCTACACCCTACCCCCAGCCTTAACGAGGGTTTGAGGACTTCCTGTGAAAAGTCAGGTTTGGTATGTGCAGCTTATTGCTCAGTTAATTGAAACATATCTGCGGTGTTTAATAACATCGTTAAGTAAAGATAACGTAACTATTCGTAAGTGAGAATCTATAATTTATTAAAAATAATAAAGGAACTCTCGCTTCTTACTTTTATTCATATTATTCAGCTTGAGTCTTGAAATTTTATTAATTTTAACTTCTGGATTCTGAATTATTAGCAATTTAAAATCTAAGAATTGATTCACAAAGCTGCTTGGTTTTGAACACAAAGTAGTTGAGATAAACTCTTGTTACTTTCAGACTTAAGCTCTTGTCTTATACAAGACCAAGCCGCATCCTACAATTGGATATAGATTATGAAGAAATATAAATTTTGGGTAATTTGGCTGTTTGCTACTTTAGCATTTCTCCCGTTAGAACCTTTTACTAGAACTCAGGTATTGGCAAGTGAGTCGGTTTACCAACTCGCACAAGCTAGAGCTGCTTATACCCAATATATGCGACTTGGTTATAGTGAAACCAAACGCAGAAATTATCGAAAAGCTTTAGGATATTTTCGACAAGCAGAACGCCTACGTCCTGGAGATAAATATGCTACTACTGCAATTAGAAATGTTACAGGTTATATTCAACGTGGTAATAACAGAAATCGTATTGCCTTCGTTCCAGGTATACCTGGTAGAGTGAGATCGGCAGGAACGCGAGGCAGTTGTTTTGAAACGGGACAATCTATCATTCCTCTGATACCAACAGATAAGGAAGCTCAACTAACTACAGCAGAACATCCTACATTTTATTTCTATATTCCTCAAACGTCTACAAAAGTAGAAGCACTAGAATTTGTTTTGCAGGATGATGAGAGTATTGACCCATTGTATAAGCAAACTTTTAAGCCTGTGGGACAAAATGGTATTGTTCGTGTAACTGTACCTGCTGATAAATCATCTCTGCAAATAGGAAAAGAATATAGTTGGACTTTTTCAATGATTTGCGATCTTCGCAACCGGGATAAAGATTCGTATATAGAAGGTAAAATAGTGCGATCGCAAGATGAAAATCTAGCACTGGAACTCAAACAAACAAACACAGACTTGGAACGTGCAGTTTTGTATGCCACCGCTGGATTTTGGGAAGACTCTCTAAGAACTATAGCTAACTTACGCAGCCAACGCCCTAACGATCCCGAAGTCCAAAAATATTGGGAAGATTTGTTAAATTCTGTAGACATTAAAGAAGTTGTCAACAAACCTCTATTGCCCTGTTGTAAGTAGCTCAACCTAATTTAAATTCCCATTAATTGCAGAATCTATCTCAGGTGAAAATTTTTCCGATTTCGAGCCGAGATAGAATGTGAGACATAGCCGAGACATAGTTTTTCTTTGAAATTTTAAGTCTCGGTGTTTTTTTGTAACTTTTTGTCCCTTGTTAGTAGAAACTATATAATTTTGCTTAAACTTCAGTCGGTGGATGCCAATTAGAGTTAAAAAATTAGGGGCTGAGAAATAAATCCCAGTCCCTAAAAAAAAGCGGGCTAACCGCTAATGCCTGGTTAACCCGTGCAGCTTTGGGAACGCGCAGAGAAATGGTTATTGTAATACCAACTTCACATTGGCGTTTTGTAGACCGCGCTGTTTTACTTCAGCCAAGGTCTTGTTAACAGCATATTTTTGGTTAATGGAGTTGATCAACTCGGTTTGGTTGTGCTTCTTAGCAACGCCCCACAGGTCAGCAATTAGGTCAAAAGAACCATCGCTGTTGCGAGACCAGCCGAGGTCATATTCGCCTTCCAATACGGCAACGATATCGGAACGAACGCGCTGACCGTTATAACCACGTACATCAGCTTCAGTTTTTACGCTGATACCGAGGTCGCGCAAGGAAGCTTTGAGGATTTCGGCATCGGTGATCTTGGTACGCAGGGTGCTAAAGTGAGACATTTGGGTTTCCTCCAATGAGAAGATTGAGAAATACGACAACGGTTTGTTTTGGACGAAGCCGCACTTAGCAGGAGGCGGCTTTTTTCATAACTGCTAGCCTTAAAGCTAGCCTTTCCCCCTGGGATGGCAGAGGAAAGCTTTTAAAACTCCATTCGCTGATATTCAGCAACGGAGGATGCTGCGGGACGCGCTCGCTGTCTGGCCCAATCTCTCAGAGCCGTTACTTGTTCTTGCATCGTTCGAGACAGCGGCAATGTTGCCTTCAGCGCAGCAATAATATCTAGTTGTGTGAACTCCCGATCTTGGGCGAAAGCTTCATACATCGCCGCAACGATCGCTTGTTCAATTTCTGCCCCAGAAAAGCCATCGGACATCTTAGCTAATTGCTCGAGGTCAAATCGAGAGATGTCTTCCCGACGCTTGGTGAGGTGAATCTTATATATATCTTGACGTTCTTCTGGAGTTGGCAAATCCACAAAGAAGATTTCATCAAAGCGTCCTTTCCTCAAAAATTCTCCAGGTAACCGTTCTACTCTGTTAGCGGTTGCCATCACAAACACTGGAGATTTTTTATCTTGCATCCATGTGAGGAAAGAACCAAAAATTCTACTTGAAGTCCCCCCATCAGAATCGGAGGAGCCTGCACTACCAGCAAAGGATTTATCTAATTCATCGATAAACAAAATTGCTGGGGATATAGATTCTGCTGTTTTTAGGGCGTTACGCAAGTTTGCTTCACTTCTTCCCACCATTGAGCCGTCATAGACTCGCCCCATATCCAACCGCAACAGTGGTAAACCCCACAGGCGAGAAGTAGTTTTAGCTATTAATGACTTACCACAACCAGGAACCCCCAAAATTAACATCCCTTTTGGTTGAGGCAAACCATATTCTCTCGCTCTTTCTGTGAAAGCGTTAGAACGCTGCTTGAGCCATTTTTTTAGCTCCTCTAACCCACCTACAGCATCAATGGTTTCATCTTCTTCAATGTACTCTAAGATACCATTGCGCCGAATCAGTTGCTTTTTCTCAGATAAAACGATATCTACTTCATCTTCTGTCAAGCGCCCTGTAGTTACCTGCGCCTTTCGATAGACTTTTTCTGCTTCATCTTTGGTTAAACCCAAAGCTGCTCTAAGAAGTTTTTCTCTAGCCTCGGTTGTTAACCGCCGCCCACGATGTTGATCTAAGTGATAAGTTAATACTTTATTCAACTCAGCCATATCTGGCAAGCGAAAGTCGAGAACTACAACTTCTTTTTCCAGTTCTATTGGTACTTGCTGCATTGGGGACATCAAAATGATGTTCTTTTGGGTACCTTTGAAGCTGGCGATCGCATCGCGTAACGATCTTGTGGTTGCAGGCGCATCAATAAATGGATGTAGATCTTTAAGAATAAATATACTAGGTTCTTTTTGCCGGATAATCCACTCAATCGCCGCCTCTGGAGATACGGTATTATGCTGGGTGACATTCCGGGGTTGACCGTACTCAACAATGCCGTGCGTTACTGTCCAAACAAATACTCGGCGCTGAGGCTTCAACATCTGGGCAGTAGTGGAAATTGCTTGCTCAGCCCGTTCTTCCTCGGAGGTCACAAGGTAGATTAAAGGGTATTGAGCTTGAATTAAAATATTGAGCTCTTCTTTCATACATCGACCTACTTGAGACCTAATAGAGACAGTAGAGACATTGCTTTTAGTAAAGGCAACCGAATGATGAATTGTTCATTCATCATTCCTATCTAGCAAGGAACCAACTCTTCCTCACCCTTAGGATGGGTTTCATCTTCATTAATTTCATCAATAGAAAGATGTTCTTGACCGATTACTCCTGGTTGATTGCCCAAGGTAACTAGTTCCCCATCGCGTAAGACTAGTGAGCTATTACAAGTTGGGCAGGAATAAACTCTATGAGTCCGCCCATAAGATGAAGCTTCGACTTCATCAACTAATTCAGAATTAGACAGATAAAAAATGAGGGCGCGTTCTGCGATCTCTGACATTGCTTGGCAATCGATTGCTGAACGAATCTTCAGTTTCCTGTGCAACTCTGGCGATAAATACAAAGTGACCTTTTGCTTAGTTTGCGTTTGCATATAACTCTTTAACGGTCTTACCCGGGTATGTATATCAAGTTATCGGTTCTTCTATTCTTTGTCAAGACAGCAAAACGTTTTGACGGCTATATCGTTACATTTATTTACATTTTGCCGCTCGAATACTGCCGAACGCTAGCCATACCGAGATTTTTTCGATAATGGGAATTAGCGATCGAGCAAAGATTCTGTGACTTGCTTATTTTTTAATTAATTGGAGTGTCAGTGGATTAAAGTTGAATACCTTGCCAGTTGCGAACAACTGATATCCACAAGAAATTGCGGCGAATGACACTAGCATTGAAAAGAGTGACACTGAGCCGATGACAACACCGCTAGCGATAAATAGAGCGATTCCTATGCCAATTAGCACCCATCCCAGTTTCCGATTATCGCGCCCGCCCCAATTGAGAGCTACTACGCCTCCAATACAAAGGAAAATCCCAGGTGTGCTGCGTAAGTAGACGCTGACATAAATACTTGTACTTAAAAATGTAATGCCTGCGAGGATTAGCCCTAATCCAATAAGCTTGCTAACAAGGATTATTCGCTCGTCCTCTGCGTTACTGATAGTTGGTGCTGTAATTTTTGTTGGGGCAGAGTTTTGTGTGGTAGATACAGAGTGCTGCCGCACCCTAAACATGAAGGTTATTTTATCTCCCTGCCCAAGGGAAACTTTGTCTCCTGGATGCAGCGGACAAAAAACTTGAGGTTGAAGTTTTGCGCCGTTAACATACGTACCATTAGAACTGCCCACATCGGTGATATGGTATTCATCTCTATTTCGCCAAATTTTGGCATGGATACGAGATGCCACATCCGAATCTGGTAAACCAGAAACATCAATATCTGGTGGTTGTTGGTCGTTTGGCTTACCGATACAAATTACAGAAAGATTTGCTGGAAATTGCAAAGATGTGTTGGTTTGGATGTGAACAAGCTCCAAAGTTGGCTCAGATAGCGGAGATGCGCTGTACATAATTTGTGTGATAAAGCACCTTCTATAAGCTTCTCTACTGAGAACTAAAAAGAG
This sequence comes from Nostoc sp. DedSLP01, assembly GCA_034530875.2. GTDB lineage: Bacteria > Cyanobacteriota > Cyanobacteriia > Cyanobacteriales > Nostocaceae > Nostoc. The sequence continues at coordinate 273,892 of JAVRCJ020000004.1, read as the reverse complement.
AATAGTAAATATTCTGAAAGAGTATTGAATTTCTGATGAGAGCTTTTATGGTGCAGTTTCTTAATTTGGGAACAATAACCTGTAAATTAGCGAAGGTATCGATTTGAGTTTCTGGTATTTGTATAAAATCAGTGACTTTGGCGAAATACGTAATGTAAATGGTTACTGCTCGTAAAACTTGTAGTTTGGGGCAAAAAATTTATCCGTTTGCCACCAGCTTTAGCAGGGTCATAGCCCTGTTGACAATCGTGTGGGGTTGTAGTGCGACTGATTTTAACGCCGAAGCGATCGCTTGGAGAACTTATAGCAATTCTCGCTATAGTTTTGAGTTTCCATATCCCAGTAATTGGAGTTCCTTGAGAGCGCCAGAAAATAATGATGGCATTACCTTTATTTCAGATCAAAACAAGTCAGCAGAAATTCGGGGCTGGGCAAGCCAACAGCTATTAAATTCGCTTGACCAAGAGCGAGAGCCAGTGAAAAAGATACAACCCAACTTTGAGACTGCTCAAGGAATATCTGGCGTGCTAGTTGTAGAAAGCGATCGCCAGACAACTTCAATGACGCTGACACTAACTCAAAATCAAGTTAAATACTACTTCCAAGGACGAAGCAACAGCCAAGAATTTTCAAAATACTACCGTTTGTTTTATTACATTGCCCAGCAGTATCGGATTCCCAAGTCTTGAATTATGGGCAAGCAGGGTATGGGGAGATGGGGCAGGGGGCAGGGAGCAGGGAGCAGGGAGCAGGGGAAAAGGTTAAAGGTAAAAGGAATAAATTTAATCTTTCCCGTTTCCCCTTTCCCCCTTACCCCTTCCCCCTTACCCTTTCCCAATGCCCAATGTCCCATGCCGAAAATCGACATCTCTTTCAGAATGATGATTAACAGGGGACAGAAACCTGATAGATTTAGCTATCAGCGAGTAAAAACTGGTGAAAATGAAAGTCCTGGTTATTGGTGGCGACGGGTATTGCGGTTGGGCAACTGCTCTTTACCTTTCCAATCGAGGTTATGAAGTTGGAATTTTAGATAGTTTGGTGCGGCGGCACTGGGATAATGAACTCGGTGTTGAAACTCTCACGCCGATCGCACCAATTCAGCAACGCCTCCAGCGCTGGCAAGATTTGACTGGTAAATCTATCGACCTGTTCGTTGGCGATATTAATAATTACGAGTTTCTCAGTAAAGCATTACATCAATTTCAGCCAAATGCCATTGTGCATTTTGGCGAACAGCGCTCGGCTCCATTTTCGATGATTGACCGCGAACATGCAGTTCTCACCCAAATCAATAACGTAGTTGGTACGTTGAACTTACTGTATGCGATGCAGGAAGATTTCCCAGATTGTCATTTGGTGAAGTTGGGAACGATGGGTGAATACGGTACGCCCAACATCGACATCGAAGAAGGCTACATCACGATTGAACATAATGGGCGCAAGGATACCCTACCTTATCCTAAGCAGCCTGGTTCAATGTACCATTTAAGCAAAGTCCATGATAGTCATAACATCCACTTTGCTTGCCGGATTTGGGGATTGCGGGCAACAGATTTAAATCAGGGTGTGGTTTACGGCGTCTTAACCGAAGAAACGGGAATGGACGAATTATTAATTAATCGGCTCGATTATGATGGCGTGTTTGGCACAGCACTAAACCGTTTTTGTATTCAAGCAGCGATTGGACATCCGCTTACTGTTTATGGCAAAGGCGGACAAACTCGCGGATTTTTGGATATTCGAGATACAGTCAGATGTGTGGAATTAGCGATCGCTAACCCTGCCCAAGCTGGTGAATTCCGCGTATTTAACCAATTTACCGAGCAATTCAGCGTCGGCGATTTGGCATTAATGGTGAAAAAAGCTGGGAATGCAATGGGATTGAATGTAGAAATCAATAACTTAGATAATCCCAGAGTCGAGAAAGAAGAACATTACTTCAACGCTAAAAACACCAAATTGCTGGATTTAGGTTTACAGCCTCATTTTCTCTCTGATTCTTTACTTGATTCTTTGTTAAACTTTGCAATCAAGTATCAGAAACGAGTTGATAAAAAACAAATTCTACCCAAAGTCTCTTGGCACAGAAGTTAGCTTAAACTCCGGTGCAGCTGATAACAGAACCCTATTTAACTCAAGTGAGTCGCTGGCCGAAAACTGGTCGCCATATTTTAGCGCAATATGACGACCAGTCAATTGTTGTTTATCAAGCATATCGCCCAGTGATTGGTGAGTTCGCCGCCATTTATGGTTATTTTGGTGGTGAATTCAATTTTGAGCGTATGAGTTGGATTAAACCTAACTTCCTCTGGATGATGTATCGTTCTGGATGGGGTACAAAAACTGGACAAGAGGTAGTGCTAGCTATTTGGATTAAGCGTTTGGCTTTTGATGAAATTTTAAGGGTGGCTGTTCATTCTAGCTTTATTCCAGAACTTTATCCCCACAGAAGTACGTGGGAAACAGCGCTAAAGGACTCACAAGTGCGCTCGCAATGGGATCCAGACCATCATCCATCAGGAGCGAAATTAGAGCGACGCGCTATTCAGTTAGGGTTACGCTCTCAAGTGCTAGTTGCTTACGCCAAAGATTGGATTGTGGACATTGAGGATATCTCAGACTTTGTACAAAAGCAGCGGCAAAACATTAAATCTGGCTGTGAAGAATTGATTACACCACGGGAGACAGTTTACTCTGTCTTTGATACCAAAACGCAAGAAAAGCTGGGATTATCTGCCTGGACTGAATAGTTTTATATGAGAATTGCTCTATTCACCGAAACCTTTTTGCCCAAGGTTGACGGCATTGTAACGCGCCTGCGCCACACCGTTGACCATCTACAACGTAATGGCAATCAAGTGCTGGTGGTTGCCCCTGATGGAGGCATTACAGAACACAAAGGCGCTAAAGTTTACGGCGTTACTGGCTTTCCTCTGCCATTGTATCCAGAACTAAAAATGGCGCTTCCTCGCCCAGCCATTGGTGACGCCTTAGAAGAGTTTCAGCCAGATATTATTCATGTCGTGAATCCAGCAGTTTTGGGTTTAGCTGGCATATTTTACAGCAAAATGCTCAAAATACCCCTGGTAGCGTCTTATCATACCCATCTGCCCCAGTATCTCCAGCATTATGGCTTGGGGATGTTAGAAGGGCTGCTTTGGGAACTGCTTAAAGCCGGTCACAATCAAGCAGCTTTGAATCTGTGTACCTCTACAGCGATGATGGAGGAACTGTCAGCACACGGTATTGAACGAGTAGATTTATGGCAGCGTGGGGTGGATACAGAATTATTTCATCCCGATTTAGCTAGTGTAGAGATGCGATCGCGTCTATCGCAAAATCATCCAGAAAGCCCTCTACTACTTTACGTTGGACGTCTTTCCGCTGAAAAAGAAATTGAGCGCATCAAACCAATTTTAGAAGCAATTCCCGAAGCCAGATTAGCATTAGTTGGCGATGGCCCCCACCGCCAAGCACTAGAAAAACACTTTGCTGGCACAAACACTAATTTCGTTGGGTATCTCATGGGGCAAGCGTTAGGTTCTGCCTTTGCTAGTGCTGACGCCTTTATTTTTCCCTCCCGAACAGAAACACTGGGCTTGGTATTGCTAGAAGCAATGGCAGCCGGCTGTCCCGTGGTAGCAGCGCGTTCTGGAGGAATTCCCGATATTGTGACAGATGGGGTAAATGGATATCTTTTTGACCCAAAAGCAGATATTCAAGACGCCTTGTCCGCTACTGTCCGCCTCTTAGAACAGAAACAACAACGAGACATCATCCGTCAAAACGCTCGTAAAGAAGCAGAAAGATGGGGTTGGGCAGCTGCTACTTCCCAGCTACAAGATTACTATCAAAAAGTCGTATTTTCTCAACAATAGGGGACTGGGGACTGGGGACTCGGAATTGGGTATAAGGTAGAATTCAGTTCCTACTCCCTAATCTCAAATAGACCTTTTGCAAAAAGCACTTTTGTAAAAGGTGGGAAAAGGGAAAATAGCAAACCTTTCCCCCTTTTCCCGACTTCTGCAACAAGTCTAATACCTATTCCCTAATCCCCAGCCCCCAGTCCCCAGTCCCCAATCTCTGGTAACCAAAATTCCCATGACACTCCCTAACTCTGGCAGCGTCTTGGCTACATTAACTGAACTCACTCAAGTTAATCGTACTCACGCCTTATTACGTCGCGTTAAAGATTTATCTGTTAATGAATTTGTTTGCTTACTCGACTTTATAACAGCTGAATTTCAACAATTTCTCAGAGCCATTGAACTAATTAATAATGAAGCTCTAGAAACTATGTTGGAAAAAGTTCTAGAAGCAATTACGCTCAAAATTGGTCAAATCCTCCAAGCAGAACATACAGCTATTTTTTTAGTTGACCATGACAAAGGTCAACTTTGGTCAAAAGTTCCCCAAGATAATACTCAAAAGTTTTTAGAAATTCGTACTCCAATTACAGTGGGTATTCCCGGTCATGTTGCTAGTACTGGTCAATATTTAAATATATCTGAAACTTCTACTCATCCCCTATTTAGCCCTGAATTGGAAAAACAAATGGGCTATAAGATTCGTAATATTTTATGTATGCCAGTCATTAGTAGCAAAAACCAAACTGTGGCTGTAGTACAACTAGCTAATAAAACTGGCGATATTCCATTTAATTTTGAAGATGAAGAACGTTTTCGCAATTTTGCTGCTTCTATTGGAATTATTCTCGAAAGCTGTCAATCTTTTTATGTAGCTGCCCGCAATCAAAGAGGAGCAACGGCTTTGCTGCGGGCAACTCAAACTCTAGGGCAAAGTCTGGACTTAGAAGCGACCTTGCAAATAGTCATGGAACAAGCTCGAATTCTAATGCAAGCAGACCGCAGCACGCTGTTTTTATATCGTAAAGAGATGAGCGAACTCTGGACGAAAGTCGCGGCAGCAGATGGGACAGATTTAATCGAAATTAGGATTCCGGCTAATCGTGGTATTGCTGGCTATGTTGCTTCTACTGGTAAAGCTCTAAATATTCCTGATGCTTACAAAGACCCCCGCTTTGACCCAACTACAGATCGAAGAACTGGATATGTAACTCGCAATATTTTGTGTTTGCCAGTTTTTAATTCTGCAAATGAATTAATTGGAGTAACGCAATTAATTAATAAGCAACAAAGCAGCTTTACTGCTTCTGATGAAGAGTTTATGCGGGCTTTTAATATCCAGGCAGGAATTGCTTTGGAAAATGCTCGGCTGTTTGAAAATGTGCTACTAGAAAAACAGTATCAAAAAGACATTTTACAAAGTCTCTCTGATGCAGTAATTTCTACAGATATGGCAGGAAAAATAGTCACAATTAATGATGCTGCCTTGGAGTTATTGGGTTGTCCCATAGGAGATGCGAATACCAAAAGCAACAAGCTTTTGTGGGAACAAAATTTGATTGGACGCCGAGTTTGGGAAGTTGTGCCGATTGAAAATCTGCAAATGCGGCTGGAGGATAGTTTAACAACTGGAGCTAAACATTATGTGCCAGAACAAAGTTTGATTGTGGGCTTGTATCAAGTTGTGAATGCTGTTAGCGATAGCGGGGCGTTTATCCCGTGTCCAGTCTTGATTTTTACTCAGGGTTCGGCATCCAAAACTCAGTACTTAAGTTTAGCAGTGCGCGATCGCCACGATCCCGATGTTTTTATTCCTTGGAATCACCCCTTAACTCCCAAATCTCAGTTTCTCACATCCGATCGCGTGCAAATATTAGAACGCAGTATCAATCTTACTGTTAATCCCCTGACTAACCCAGAAGGTGGCGTCCGTGGTGGTTTAGTGGTTTTGGAAGACATCAGTCAGGAAAAACGCATGAAAACTACCATGTCGCGCTACCTGACGCCCCATGTAGTCGAACAAGTTATGGCTTTGGGGGAAGATGGTTTAATGGTCAGCGAACGTAAAGAAGTCACCATCTTATTTTCTGATATCCGCGGCTACACAACACTTACAGAAAATCTCGGCGCGGCGGAAGTGGTGTCGCTGCTGAATCAGTATTTTGAAACAATGGTAGAGGCAGTTTTTAACTATGAAGGCACACTCGATAAATTTATCGGTGATGCTTTAATGGCAGTATTCGGTGCGCCCCTACCACTTACAGAAAATCATGCTTGGAGGGCCATACAATCAGCGTTGGATATGCGACAACGCTTAGAGGAATTTAACCAGCGGCGAATTATCGAAGCACAGCCAGAAATACGTATTGGTATTGGTATTAGTTCTGGGGAAGTAGTTTCAGGTAATATTGGTTCTCGCAAGCGTATGGATTACACCGTTATTGGAGACGGCGTAAATTTAAGTTCGCGCCTGGAAGGAGTTACTAAGGAATATGGTTGTGATATTCTTTTAAGTGAATTTACTTACCAGCTTTGCAGCGATCGCATTTGGGTGCGCCAGTTAGATAAAATTCGAGTCAAAGGTAAACACCAGGCAGTGAATATCTACGAGCTAATTGGCGATCGCAGTATTCCTTTGGATGCTAACACCCAAGAGTTTTTATTTCATTATCATACTGGACGTTCAGCTTATTTATCGCGTAATTTCTCGCAGGCGATCGCTTGTTTTGAAACTGCTAAACGGATCGAACCTCAAGACCAAGCTGTAAATATGCATCTAGAACGTAGTTGTAAGTACTTACAAACACCACCTCCAGAATCTTGGGATGGTACTTGGACAATGCTGGCTAAGTAGCCATTAGTCATTAGTCATCGGTCGTTAGTTATTTAGTGCATCTTTGCTTCAATCTTCAATCTCCTCGTTACCCTGAAATGGATCTTCCCCAATTCTGAGTTCTTTTTTTGAGCGCTTTAACTGTTTCCATAAGTCCTTTATTTGGTCGTAAGCTTCACCCGGAGGGAGTTTTCCACCTGTTTCTAAGTTGCAAATATAACTTACCTTTTGGGCAAATTCCTGTAGATTAGCATTAAAAACTAAGTTTTCTGGCTTTACTTGACCGTAGTAGCGGCCGCGAGGATAGAGAAAATCATCCTTATTCACTATTTTTCTCTCCATTTATATAAGTTCTCCTTTTTAAATCTTGCAACCTGAATCATTAGTTACCCCAATCTCTACTTTTACCAGGCTAGGGAAACTGAATCATTGAACTCCATTTGCAACTGAATGATGGGGGAATTGGTCGATTCAGATATTGAAACTAGAGGATAAATCCTGAAACACTTTCACTGGCAACCTTACAAAGAAAGTTCCTACTCAAGTGACTAGAGAGAATCTTTAATTTTTCCTCAATTACCAATTTATTTCATCTTAATTTATGAAATTTCGATTGTAATTTACTTCGCTAAAAATTCTTATTCTTCAAGTATTAAAATATACTACTCAACTTTATTTTTGCAAAAATAATTACAACTCACTTAAATCAATTACGTATGAACAACCTACCATTAGTAATTTCAACTGGCTTCTGCTAAAAGTTAGAGCTCTAATTGTAAATTTTGAGTAATAGACTTGCGATCGCTAGCCATCGATCCAAAAACTAGATTCCTAGAACGATTTTTACTTTTATAGACTACTATCCAATACCGTTGAGTTAAGCTTTATTTCTCCCCCCTGTCTCCTCTGCTCCACGGCAGTTGCTACAACGGGGAGCCACTGCGTTGGAGGGGTTTCCCGGCTTGTTCGCTGCAAGCGTTCCCGCAGGGTAGCAAGTGGCGTGGGAACCACCAAGGGCGCACAGCCTCCTCTGCCTATCTGAACAGATAAAGCCTTTAACCGAAGCGTATTGTGCTACTATCCAGTCCCACGGCTAGGGAATTATTCAATTTTGGATATGAGATTTTTCCTCCAATAGAAAATATTATTTTCTCTCTCACGACAGATTTGGTGGTTTTAAACTCGCTAAAGGTGTATTGTCAAACTACTAACTCTCAACCTTTAGCCTTGAGTTGCCAATCGGCGATCGCCAATAGCTAATGGTTGGTAACTAAAGATAAAATGGTTAAGCCTTAAAGGACAAAAATTGTCCATCGTTTAAAACTTTACCAGCTACTATGTCTGTTAATTCCAAGGTATACGAAGGAAAAGCGAAAGTTCTCTACAAAACGGACGATCCACAAATCTTATTGGCTGATTTTAAGGATGATGCCACAGCCTTTAACGCGCAAAAGCGTGGGAGTATTCAAGGAAAAGGAAATATTAATTGCAGTATTTCCAGCCAGCTTTTTAAACAGTTAGAGGCAAATGGGATCAAGACTCACTTTATTGATAGCCCTGCTCCTAACCAGATGCGGGTAAGAGCAGTAAAGATTATACCCTTGGAAGTAGTGGTGAGAAATATTGCTGCTGGGAGTCTGTCTCAGCAAACAGGGTTACCAGTGGGTACAATTCTGAAACAGCCTTTGGTAGAGTTTTATTACAAAAACGATCCATTAGGAGATCCTTTGTTAACACGCGATCGCCTGTACCTGCTAGAACTAGCTACGCCGGAACAAGTGGATGCAATTACACATCTTGCATTGCAAATCAATGAATTTCTCATTGACTTTTGGCAGCGCTGCGGCATTACTCTAGTAGACTTCAAACTAGAATTTGGTTTGGACTCACAACAGCAGTTGCTCTTGGCAGATGAAATTAGCCCCGACACCTGCCGTTTGTGGGATAGTACAGAACAAGACTCAGAACGTCGAGTAATGGACAAAGACCGCTTTCGCCGAGACTTAGGAAATGTAGAGGATGCTTACCAGGAGGTTTTACAGCGAGTACTAAAAGTAGTAGAGAGTAATAATTAAATAGGAATGGGGAAAAATTAATTAAAGTCGTATGGATTGTCATTTGTCCTTTGTGAAAAACTAAAAATCACTGGCTAATGACTAATTTGTGATGGTGTGTGTGGTTGTGAAGAGGAATCATAAGTAAAATGCGTTTATCTCCCGTATTGCTGACAGCAGTAGCAATTGCAGTGCCTTTGGGCGGCTCACTGAGTGCAAATGCCCAAACCGCGGACAGTGCAAAACAAACAACAGAAGTTTTGACACTAGAAACCAATCAACAGCCAGAAAAAGACACTGCTCAGGTTAACTCTAGTCATTTAGAATCTCAACTTAATCTCACAGGGGTTCCAGAGGCACAACACCTCCAGTCCCGTGTTGTCGCAGTTTTCCCTGGTAAAAAAACAAAGGCGATCGCCATACCAGAGACGATAGTACCAACCTCCACAATGGCAGCAACCGTACAAAGGTCTCAAAATAACAGCAACCTCACTCAACAGCCATCCCCTGCCCTAGAGATTCCAGCCCCAGATATTCAACAACCAACGCCTTCGCCAACTCCTGAAACCACCCCAGTCCCCGAGAATACCGCCCCTGCAACAGAACCCGTACAACCTACAACTCCCGAAGATACTCAACAGCCATCCTCTACTCCCGACATTCCATTTCCAGATAGTCAACAACGAACACCAGCCCCATTCCCAGGTAGTACTCCGCAAAATACACAACCAGGCGCAGCCCCAGAAAGTACTCCACAAAATACACAACCAGGCGCAGCCCCAGGTAGTACTCCGCAAAATACACAACCAGGCGCAGCCCCAGAAAGTACCGATCCCCGGGTACTCGTATCGGAAGTAGTGGTTAGATCCCAGACTGGGCAATTAGCACCAGAACTCGAAGAACAAGTTTACAGAGTCATTCGTACCCAGCCAGGAAGAACCACAACCCGCAGCCAACTGCAAGAAGATATTAACGCCATCTTTGGTACTGGCTTCTTTTCCAACGTTCAAGCATCGCCAGAAGATACGCCCTTGGGAGTACGGGTCAGTTTTGTCGTGCAGCCCAACCCCGTTTTGACCAAGGTAGAAATCCAAGCTAATCCTGGTACTGGTGTTCCCTCGGTACTACCAGCTAACACTGTAGATGAAGTATTCCGCGAACAGTATGGTAAAATCCTCAACCTCCGCGATCTACAAGAAGGAATCAAGCAGTTAAACAAGCGGTATCAAGACCAAGGTTACGTACTAGCCAACGTCATTGGAGCGCCCCAAGTCTCTGAAAACGGAGTAGTTACCTTGCAGGTAGCAGAAGGGGTAGTAGAAAACATTCGAGTCCGGTTCCGCAACAAAGATGGTCAGGAAACAGACGAAAAAGGACAACCAATTCGCGGACGCACCCAAGAATACATCATTACGCGAGAATTGGAATTAAAGCCAGGACAAGTATTCAACCGCAATACAGTCCAAAAAGACCTACAGCGCGTGTATGGGCTGGGGCTGTTTGAGGATGTGAATGTCTCCCTCGACCCTGGTACCGACCCCAGCAAAGTGGATGTAGTAGTAAATGTAGCCGAACGCAGCAGCGGTTCCATTGCTGCTGGGGCAGGGATTAGTTCTGCTAGCGGACTTTTTGGTACAGTTAGCTATCAACAGCAAAACCTGAATGGCAGAAATCAAAAACTGGGAGCAGAAGTACAGGTGGGAGAAAGGGAACTGCTGTTTGACGTGCGATTTACCGACCCTTGGATTGCTGGAGATCCTTACCGGACTTCCTATACAACGAACCTTTTCCGCCGCAGTTCCATTTCGCTGATTTTTGATGGCCAAGATCGGGATCTTAGAACGTTTAATCCAGATAATCCCATAGTAGATACAGATGCTCAGGATCGTCCCCGTATCGTCCGTTTAGGTGGTGGCGTCACTTTTACCCGTCCCCTATCCGCCAATCCCTACAAGAGTTCAGTGTGGACTGCCTCAGCAGGTTTACAGTATCAACGAGTTACCAGTGAAGATGGTGATGGCAACCAGAGAAGAGATGCGGCACTCTTCAATGAAGACGAACAGCCTATCGACGAGAATGGAAACCGTATCACTGACGATAATGGAAATCTTCTTCCTGGCAAACAGTTAGTCACCACTCCATTAACTGAGTCGGATACAGGTCAAGACGATCTCTTACTTTTACAACTGGGGGTACAGCGGGATCTTCGTAATAATCCCCTCCAACCCACTAGCGGTTCTTATCTCCGCTTCGGGATCGATCAGTCTGTACCCATAGGATCGGGTAATATTTTACTTACCAGATTACGGGGTAGCTACAGTCAATATTTCCCCGTACAGTTGATTCGCCTCAGTAAAGGGGCACAAACCCTAGCATTTAATCTCCAAGCAGGAACAGTCCTTGGTGACTTGCCCCCTTACGAAGCCTTTACCATTGGCGGTAGCAACTCGGTTCGGGGTTATGAAGAAGGAGCATTAAGTAGCGGACGCAGTTACGTGCAAGCGTCAGTTGAGTATCGGTTTCCAGTTTTTTCAGTAGTTAGCGGCGCACTATTTTTTGACATTGGTAGTGACTTGGGAACTACTACCAGACCCGCGGAAATACTGAACAAAAACGGCACTGGCTACGGTTATGGCCTCGGCGTTCGCGTCCAGTCTCCCTTAGGGCCAATTCGCATTGACTACGGTATCAATGATGATGGTGATAGTCGGATTAATTTCGGTATTGGCGAAAGATTCTAGGTAGTTAGGAGTTACAAGTTAGGAGTTATGAGTTTTAATTCCTCACTCTTCACTCTTAGCTCATAATTTTTTCGGATTAGCTTGCTAATTTTGGCGTTTGCCTCAATACTGTTCCGATAAAGGGATAAATGACATTTGCGAACGAATATCAGGGGTTTTACCAAAACAGACTAACTATGAACGATACTCAACGAAATATATTGAGTTTTCGCCTATGCAACAGCACACTCTAGCGGGGCAAATTACGCAAACTGGAGTGGGATTGCATAGCGGTGTAACTACACAAGTGCGGATACTACCAGCTGAAACCAGTAGTGGACGCTACTTTGTCAGGGTAGATTTACCGGATATGCCAATAATTCCAGCCCAAGTTGCGGCAGTCGATCGCACTGTTCTCTCAACCCAATTGGGTAAGGGTGAGGTATATGTTCGCACAGTAGAACATTTATTGGCAGCACTTTCGGCTATGGGCGTAGATAACGCCCGCATTGAAATTAACGGGCCGGAAGTTCCACTTTTGGACGGTTCGGCAAAGGAGTGGACAGCGAATATTGCCCAGGTTGGCTTAGTACCACAACTAGAGAACCGCGAACCCTTGGTTATTAAAGAGCCAATATGCGTTTATCAAGAAGATGCCTGTGTATGTGCTATCCCAGCACCGGAAACCCGCTTTAGTTATGGTATCGATTTTGACGTGCCTGCAATTGGCAACCAATGGCATAGTTGGTCGCTAACGGGTAATCTAGAAGATGCTTCTGCTAGCTTTGCAGCAGAAATTGCTCCAGCTCGTACTTTTGGATTACTGCATCAAATAGAACACTTACAAACAACAGGGTTAATTAAAGGTGGTAGTTTGGATAATGCACTAGTTTGCGGGCCGCAAGGGTGGCTAAATCCACCATTAAGATTTGCAAATGAGCCAGTCCGTCATAAAATTTTGGATTTAGTGGGAGATTTGAGTTTACTAGGAAATTTTCCTGTTGCTCATTTCTTAGCGTATAAAGCCAGCCACAATTTACACATTCAACTGGCCAAGAAAATTTTAGATTTAGGGTTTTAGAGTTTGGATTGGTTCTGAAAGCTAAAAATCCTAGATTGATAACGATTTCAATCTACGCTTACTCAATTACCAGATTAAAAATCAACTACACCGCTAATGTCAATCCTTACTCAAGTGAATAGCAGCGATCGCACTACACCTGTATCTACCGAACAACAAGACACAAATGAGATTAAAACAACTTTCACATCTGAAGAAATTCAGCAACTCCTACCCCACCGCTACCCATTTTTACTGGTAGACAAAATTACTGATTACGTCCCAGGTCAAAAAGCTGTTGGCATTAAAAATGTCACAATTAACGAACCCTGTTTCCAAGGTCATTTCCCCGAACGCCCGCTGATGCCAGGAGTGCTAATTGTGGAAGCAATGGCACAAGTCGGAGGCATTGTCTTAACTCAAATGTCTCAGGTTGAAGGTGGACTGTTCGTTTTTGCTGGTATCGATAAAGTCCGCTTTCGTCGGCAAGTCGTACCGGGCGATCGACTAGTAATGACAGTGGAACTGTTATGGGTAAAACAACGTCGTTTCGGTAAAATGCAAGGTATTGCCGAAGTTGACGGTCAACTCGCTTGTGAAGGCGAATTGATGTTTTCCTTAGTTAACTAAAAGTTTGCTTTCGTGGTCAGGGCTACAGCCGTGAACTGCCCTACTGAATCCCGATCAGGATAACAGTTTCAAAAAAAATCCACAACAGCATCTTATTATTTCTTGATTTTCGCCGCCCTCACACTCAACTTGCTTTGCCCGACACTTTCGTTCGCTGAAACACTCAAGTTCAGCAACGCCAGTCGCTTCAATGGAACAGCAGCCGCTAGAACTCTTTACACAGAGCAAGGCACTGCCTGAAAAACCACCGTTGGCGCTGGCTTATTAAGACAGTTCTGGAGATTCTACCCTTGAAAACGCTTATTCATCCAACTGCTGTAGTTCATCCCAAATCGGAACTCCACCATACAGTGCAAGTCGGTGCCTATGCTGTGATTGGAGCGCATGTCAAAGTCGGCCCTGAAACAATTATTGGCGCTCATGCAGTGCTAGAGGGGCCTTGTGAAATTGGGGCGCGAAATCAGATTTTTACTGGAGCAGCTATCGGTATGGAACCCCAGGATCTCAAGTTTGTAGGGGAACCAACCTGGGTCAAAATTGGTGATAACAACTTGATTCGCGAGTACGTGACCATTAACCGGGCTACTGGTGCTGGTGAAGCGACAGTGATTGGTGATGGTAACTTGCTTATGGCTTACGCTCATGTAGCTCATAACTGTGTAATTGAAGACCAGGTAGTAATTGCTAACTCTGTGGCGTTGGCAGGCCACGTACATATAGAGTCGCGCGCTAGGCTGAGTGGGGTCTTAGGCGTGCATCAATTTGTGCATATCGGCAAACAGGCAATGGTAGGCGGTATGGCACGTATTGACCGGGATGTACCGCCATTTATGCTGGTCGAGGGAAATCCGGCGCGGGTACGAACTCTTAATCTTGTGGGGCTTAAACGGTCTGGTATGGACGCAGCAGATTTACAAATGCTCAAAAAAGCCTTCCGCATTCTCTACCGTTCTGGTCTGTCCTTTAAGAATGCCTTGGAACAACTGGAATTATTAGGGGATAGTGAAGAGTTACAACATCTCCGCCGCTTCCTGCTACTTTCTCAGATGCCAGGAAGACGCGGGTTGATTCCTGGGAAGACAAAAAAAGGCGCAAGTGATGAATCGTGAGTTAGAAGTTAGGAGTTAGGAGTTATGAGTTAGGAGTTATGAAATATTAAGTTGATAAATTAAATTTTTTAACTATTAACTCCTCACTCTCAACTTCTAACTCCTCACTTTTAATTCCTCACTCCGAACTTCTAACTCCTGACTTTTAAAACTTGAATTATCAAATGCGGATATTTATCAGCACTGGCGAAGTATCTGGCGATTTGCAAGGGTCGCTGCTAATTACAGCACTGAAGCGTCAAGCTGTAGAGATGCGGTTGGAATTAGAGATTTTGGCGCTGGGTGGCGAAAAAATGCAGGAGGCTGGAGCAACTCTGCTGGGCAATACTAGTAGTATTGGCTCAATGGGTATTTTGGAAGGGCTGCCTTATATTTTGCCGACTCTCCAGGTGCAACGAAGGGCGATCGCTTCTCTAAAACAAAATCCACCAGACTTGGTAATATTAATTGACTACATGAGTCCAAATCTGGGGATCGGCACATTTATGCAAAAAAATCTACCACAAGTGCCTGTGGTATATTACATTGCTCCTCAAGAATGGGCTTGGTCGTTGAATTTGCGTAACACTAACCGAATTGTTGGTTTCACAGACAAACTCTTAGCAATTTTTCCAGAAGAAGCCCGTTATTATAGCGAGCAAGGGGCAAAAGTTAGTTGGGTGGGGCATCCTTTAGTTGACCGGATGCAAGATGCTCCCAGTCGTCAAGCTGCGCGTGCAACGCTGGGGATTTCGCCAGAACAAATTGCGATCGCTCTTCTCCCCGCCTCTCGCCGCCAAGAATTAAAATATCTTTTACCAATCATTTTTGAAGCTGCCCAAACGATTCAAGCTAAATTACCCGAAGTTCATTTTTGGATTCCCCTCTCTCTGGAAATCTACAGACAGCCAATTGAAGAGGCAATTCAAAGTTATGGTTTGCAGGCTACAGTTTTATCAGGTCAACAAAAAGAAGTTTTTGCTGCTGCCGATCTAGCCATTACCAAATCTGGTACCGTCAACTTAGAACTTGCCTTGTTAAACGTGCCGCAAGTTGTAGTTTATCGCCTAAATCCCGTGACTGCTTGGATAGCTCGTAAATTCCTCAAAGGTTCCATAACTTTTGCATCGCCACCCAATTTGGTAGTGATGAAGGAAATTGTGCCAGAATTTTTACAAGAACAAGCTACAGCAGAGAATATTATTCAAGCAGCAATGGAACTATTACTTAATATCAGCCGAAAACAGCAAACTTTGGCGGATTATCAAGAAATGCAGCAAAATTTGGGAGAAATTGGCGTTTGCGATCGGGCTGCTCAAGAAATTTTAGCAATGTTACCAGGGAATAGGGAATAGGGAGTGGGGAGATGGGGAGATGAGGTAATAGGGGAGTGTGGGGACTAGGGGGGAGATGAGAAGATGGGGAAGTGTGGGGAGTGTGGGGGGAAAGATTTCTTCCCTATCCTCCCACACCTCCTGCTTGCCCAATGCCCTATGCCCAGAAGAAAAAATGAAACAGCAGCTAAAAAGACCAATAGTAATAGATTTATTTGCTGGTGCAGGAGGGCTAAGTTTAGGATTTGAACAAGCTGGTTTTGATGTGAAAGCTGCTGTTGAAATCGATCCAGTTCATGCAGTCGTTCATAAATTTAATTTCCCCCATTGTGTTGTATTACCTTGTTCGATAACTGAATTAACAGGCAAAGAAATTCGGGAAAGGACTGGAATTGGCAACCAAAATATTGAAACTATAATTTCTGGTTCGCCTTGTCAAGGTTATTCTTATATAGGCCGCAGAGCATTAGACGACCCCAGAAATTTTTTAGTCAAAGATTTTATTAGAATTGTCTTAGAATTAGAACCTTTTTATTTTGTATTTGAAAACGTTAAAGGTTTAACAGTAGGGAAACATAAACGTTTTTTGTCTGAACTAATTAAAACTTTCAGCAAAAATGGCTATCAAATCCGTTTACCGTGGAAAGTTTTGAATGCTGCTGATTATGGAGTACCACAAAGGCGAGAAAGATTATTTATCATTGGTGCAAAGAAAGGTTTTGTCTTGCCTCAATATCCTACTCCATCTACTAAATTAGCTAGTTCTATTTTTCCTACTCCTACTTGTTGGGATGCCCTTGGAGATTTACCAGAAGTAGAAGATTTTGAAGAGTTATTATTTAACGATTGGGTAGAAACACAAAAGTGGAAAAATCCCAGCAGCTACGCACAAGAAATGAGATGTTTAGATGATAAAAGCTGGTATTTTGGCTATAGGAGAAATTGGAATCCTTCTGTTTTGACTTCTAGTATGAGAACTAATCATTCACAGATTTCAAGGGCTAGATTTCTCGCTACAGAAGAGGGAAAAAAAGAACCTATTTCTCACTTTTTCAAACTGGCAAAAGAGGGCATAGCCAACACTTTAAGAGCCGGAACTGATGCTGCTCACGGCGCACATACTTCACCAAGGCCGATTCATTATAGTCAGCCTCGCTGCATTACAGTCAGGGAAATGGCAAGATTACATGGGTTTCCCGATTGGTTTCGTTTTCATATTACTAAATGGCATGGTGCAAGGCAGGTAGGAAATGCAGTTCCGCCACCATTAGCAAGAGCGATCGCTCAAGAAATTATCAAATGTCTGGAAATTGTGCCAACAAATCCTGAAGATGTTTTAGATTTGGGAAATCCTCAGCTTTTATCAATGAATCTGACACAAGCTGCAAATTATTGGCAGTTGCTGTTATAGGTGTAAGGTTATCAAAACAGAGCTTTTGGAAGTGGGATAATATATGCCAAAATCACGAAAGCTAGAAGAAACTTTATCTATTCTTGCCCAAATTCGAGAGCAACCCACTAGCGAGGAAGCGATCGCAATTTTACGCCAAGTCCTCAAGAGTAAACATTCTATGGCTGTTGCCCAAGCAGCCAAGATAGTTGGTGAATCTAATATTACTGCGCTGATTGCCGATCTTGTAGAAGCTTTTGCTCGCATGATGGTCAAACCCACCCAAGTAGACCAAAATTGTCTTGCTAAGAAGGAAATAGCACAAACACTGTATCGCTTGGAATACAGCGATGAAAAACTTTTTCTCCAAGGTATTCGACACGTGCAGATGGAGCCAGTATGGGGAGGTCAAGAAGATACTGCTGCTCATCTTCGCGGGATATGCGCTTTGGGTCTGGTGAGAATGAACTACTCAAATGTAATGAACGAATTAGCCGATCTCCTAGCCGATCCCAAACCAGAAGCAAGGGTCGCTGCTGCAAAAGCGATCGCTTATACAGGAAATCCCCAAGGCGTACCTCTGCTGCGTTTGAAAACCCGCATTGGCGATAAAGCACCACAGGTAATGGAGGAATGTTTCACGGCTTTGTTACAACTAGCTCCCACCGATTC
Organism: Nostoc sp. DedSLP01; assembly: GCA_034530875.2. Taxonomy (GTDB): domain Bacteria; phylum Cyanobacteriota; class Cyanobacteriia; order Cyanobacteriales; family Nostocaceae; genus Nostoc. Next base: position 256,242 of record JAVRCJ020000004.1, on the reverse strand, counting down.
ACTAGCTTTAGTTGCTAGTTTTCTTTTTCACCCAGAAGATCGAATCTGTGAATTAGCAGCATTAGCGTTGGGCGAATCTCGATTAGAGCCAGCATTCGAGTTACTCAAAAGTTGTTGGCAGCAAACAAGAAAGGTAGAATTTCGCCGCACATTGTTATTAGCAATTGCGATGCTGCGACAAAATCAAGGTTTAGATTTTCTCATTTCACTAGTGGCTCAAGGAAAAGACATCGATGCAAAAGATGCGATGGCAGCATTAAGCATTTATCGAGAAGACCGCGAACTGTGGCAGCGAGTAGAGCAAGCTAGCGAACAAAAAGCAAATCAATAATTATTACGAGCGATCGGCGTCAAGTTAATTTACAGCTAGCTATGTCTTTAAATGCTAATATCTAAGTTGTGTCAGCGTACTGTGATGAGTATCTTTACTAGTCTTTGCTCTATTTGTTAAATTTCCTTCTCTTGCTCAGACACACAACACAAACATCCTTTGAGCATTCCTGTAGCTTTAGGGCGTACCTATCTAAAAATACCTATAGCTACATTAAAAAAAATTAAAGCTAGATGAAAATTATTGTTGTATATACCCTATAATTCTTTTTACGGTATCTGTCTAGAAATACCGTAGTTTTAGGGGTGATTTGAATGAGCAAGCCGCAACAACGGACAGAAATAGGGAAATACCTAGCTCAAGTAATGCAGAATTCTCGCAAGAAAACTTTGGAACTTATGAAATTTTCGTACCAACGCCGAATTAGAAATTGGCTGAATGGACGTACTATCCAGAGTTTCGCAAGTTTGTTACTCATAGGTGCTGTTTTGAGCATGTTGGTTGCCTCCTGTTCGGGAAGCAGTTCCGCTAATAATGCCGATCTCAAGCTGAGGCTGGTTTCTTTTTCCGTTACTAAAGCAGCTCACGACCAAATAATTCCAAAATTTGTCGAAAAGTGGAAGCAAGAACACAACCAAAACATCATATTTGAACAAAGTTATGGAGGTTCTGGCGCTCAAACTGCTGCTGTTATTGACGGTTCTCAAGAAGCAGATATCGTACATTTAGCGCTTCCTCTGGATGTAAATAAAATTCAACAAGCAGGTTTAATTAAACCAGGTTGGGAAATCAAATCTCCTAGAAATGGTATCGTCAGCAGATCTGTTGCTACTATCGTCACTCGCGAAGGTAATCCCAAAAATATCTATACTTGGCAAGACTTAACAAAAGATGGGGTGACACTGATTGCAGCTAACCCAAAAACCTCTGGTATTGCTATTTGGGAATTCTTAGCTTTATGGGGTTCGGTGACTCAAGCCGGAGGTGACGAAACAACAGCATTAGATTATGTCACCAAAGTCTATAAAAACACTCCTCCACTAGCAAAAGATGCTCGTGAAGCTAGCGATTTGTTTTTCCAAAAAGGTCAAGGAGACGTCTTAATTACCTACGAAAATGAGGTAATTTTGGCAGAAAAGGCTGGAAAAAAACTCCCTTATGTAGTACCAAAACTCAATATTTCTATTGATAATCCTGTAGCTGTAGTTGATAAAAACGTTGATAAGCACGGGACAAGAAAAGTTGCACAAGCATTTGTTGATTACCTTTATTCAACAGAAGCTCAACGAGAATTTGCTAAATTACAGTATCGTCCTGTTAACCCCATTGTTTCCCAAGAAGTATTATCTGAATATCCGCAAGTAGATACATTATTTACGTCTCAAGATTTAGGCGGCTGGGATAATATCGAGAAAAAGTTTTTTGGAGATGGCGCGATTTTTGATAAAGCTGTAGCTGGCAAAAAAGCATAAGTATTAGTTTTTAGTGCAGTATTTTCTAGATGCAAATAGATAAACACTATCAGGCATCTTGTGTTACTTTACCTCAATTGATAATTTATGACCTTTCGTCACCGATTCAAAAATAGCCTCTTGCTAACTTCTATAACGCTTCTTGTCGGTAGTCTTAGTGCTTGTAACAGCGGACAAGAATTGAAAAGTCAAGTAAGTATTGATGGTGCCGCTGTAGGTTTTCCTATTTCTTTAGCAGTTGCAGAAGAATATGGCAAAAGCAAACCCGAAGCTAAAGTGAGTGTAGCCTCAAGTGGTACTGGTGGCGGTTTCAGTAAATTTTGTAATGGTGATATTGATATAGCTGGTGCTTCTCGTACCATTAGAGATGAAGAAATTAAGAAATGTCAAAGTAAGAATATTGACTTTGTTGAATTGCCTATAGCTTTGGATGGCATTGCCGTGATTGCCAATCGTAAAAATAACTTTGCTAAATGTCTAACTATTAAAGAATTAGACAAGATTTGGAGTGCTAAATCAGACAGCAAAATATTAAGTTGGAATCAAGTAAATCCCAAATTTCCTAATCAAAAACTTAAGCTGTATGCTCCGGCTTCTGATACTGGGACGTTTGATTATATGACTCAAGCTGTGACTGGCAAAGCTAAGAACGGCCGTACAGACTACACTCCCAGCCACAATCAAAATTTGCTGGTACAAGGTGTATCAGGAGATGAATTTTCATTAGGCTATGTGGGTATATCTTACTACATTCAAAACCAAGAAAAACTGAATTTAGTTGGTGTAGAAAGTCCTTTAGGAAAATGTCAAAAACCAGTTCCTGTGGATAATGTGATTAAAAATATCTACACACCTTTATCTCGACCTCTATTTATCTATGTGAGTAAAAAATCCTTAGATACTAAACCAGCAGTGAAAGAATTTGTAGATTTTTATCTAGACAATTCTTGGAAATGGGTAGATAGCGTTGGTTATGTTGCATTACCTGATGAAGCATATATCAAAACCAAAGAAAAATTTAATAGGGGTGAAACTGGGACAAAATTTAAAAAAGCCAAACCTGGCGAACCGATTACAAAGTTTATTTAAATAAACTACTATTTATGGCAAATCAGAATTTTCAAGAAGATCCTTATTTATTATCTAGACAGTCACTAGAGAAAAATGCATCTGAAGATATCTCAGAAAAAATTGTGGCGGCGATTTTATTTGCTTGTGCTTTAGTTTCGGTTTTGACTACCTTTGGTATTGTCGTAATTATCTTTCAGGAGACATTTGCTTTTTTTAAAGAAGTTTCCTTTGCTCAATTCTTTCTCGATACTAAGTGGACGCCTCTATTTGCAGAGAAACATTTTGGTATCTGGCCTTTGATTAATGGTACTTTGTTGACTACTGCGATCGCTATGGCAGTGGCTATTCCTTTAGGCTTGTCCTCCGCCATTTATTTGAGTGAATATGCTCAACCGAAAGTAGCAGCAATTTTACGTCCGGCAGTAGAACTGTTAGCAGGAGTGCCAACGGTAGTCTATGGATATTTTGCATTATTATTCGTGACGCCATTACTCCGAAATTTGATCCCTTTAGAAATCTTCAACGCCTTAAGTGCCGGATTAATGATGGGCGTAATGATTACTCCTACAGTTGGTTCTATTAGCTTAGATGCGATTCGATCTGTTCCACGTTCTTTAAGAGAAGGAGCTTATGCCATTGGTATCACTAAACTGGAAACCATCTTTAAAGTAGTCCTCCCAGCAGCACTTTCTGGAATTATCGCTTCAATTATTTTGGGTATTTCTCGTGCGGTTGGTGAAACAATGACAGTACTAATTGCTGCTGGACAACAACCCAAACTGACGATTAATTTTGCAGAATCAATAGAAACAATGACAGCTTACATGGCACAAATTTCTGGTGGAGACAGTCCGCGTGGCAGTCTCAATTTCAACACATTATATGCTGTGGGCGCTGTGTTGTTTGTAATTACACTAATTTTAAATATTGTTAGTTATTGGATTGCTAATCGCTTTAAAGAAAAATACGAGTAATAAGCATGGCTACAAGTTATCAAAGAGATGAGTCTTGGGATTCGGCAGCAGAATTTACTGACAATGTTGAGAAGAGAGAAACGCTAGGAAAGATATTTGAATTCATTTTTTTATTAGGATTACTTGTTGGTTTATTTATCCTAGCATTGTTACTTTTTGATATTCTCCGAGATGGATTAGGCAGATTTTTATCACCTGGCTTTCTTACAGAAACGCCTTCTCGTTTCCCCGACCAAGGTGGCATTCGTCCTGCTATTATTAGTAGTATTCTTTTAGGAATACTTGTTATTTTAGTAACTGTTCCAGTTGGTGTGGGAGCAGCTTTATATCTCGAAGAATACGCACCTAAAGCTTGGTGGACAGCAATTATTGAAATTAACATTAGCAATCTAGCGGGTGTACCTTCTATAGTTTATGGATTGCTGGGTTTAGGAGTTTTCAATTATTTGCTGGGATTTGGCCCCGCTTTGATTTCTGGTGCATTGACTTTATCTTTATTGTCTTTACCAGTAATCATTGTGACGGCTAGAGAAGCAATTCGCGCTGTCCCAGATTCCTTGCGAAATGCTTCTTATGGCTTAGGCGTAACCAAATGGCGAACTATTAGCAGTCATGTCATACCCTATGCAATTCCTGGTATTTTGACTGGAGTAATTATTTCTGTATCCCGTGCTATTGGTGATGCAGCTTCTCTAATTGTTGTAGGTGCTGTGGGTTTTCTCACCTTCGATCCTGGTTTGTTTCAAAGGTTTATGGCATTACCCATTCAAATTTACAGTTATATTACTCGTCCGGAACCAGGTTTTGCTGATGCAGCAGCAGCCACAATTATTGCGTTGTTATTGTTGATTTTAGCGTTAAATGGTGTGGCAATTTATATCAGACAACGCTTCTCTACACATTAAATAAATGGTAATAATTCAGCATTGATAAAGATAATTGAAAGCTAATTGGCTAATTTTTTTGAGGATTTGGAGATACACAAAATGACCTATAGCAATAGCAGAAATCAACGAGATAGCGCCACACTAGAACAAACAAATACAGTATTTAATGCTGAAGGAGTAAAAGTATACTATGGCGGATTCCTGGCACTTTTAGATGTCTATTTGAAGATTCCAGAAAAACAAATTATTGCTTTTATTGGCCCTTCAGGATGCGGTAAAAGTACCTTACTGCGTTGCTTCAATAGAATGAATGATTTAATCCCTGGAGCGAAGGTAGAAGGTAGATTGAATTATCGCGATCGCAATATTTACGACCCCAATATTAATTCTGTAAAATTACGCCGTCAAGTGGGAATGGTTTTTCAAAGACCGAATCCTTTCCCCAAGTCAATATACGAAAATATTGCTTTTGGCCCGCGTTCTAACGGTTATAAAGGTAATATCGATGAATTGGTAGAAAATTCCCTCAGACGCGCCGCTATCTGGGATGAAGTCAAAGACAAACTCAAAGAAAAGGGTACTGCATTATCTGGCGGACAACAGCAACGGCTTTGTATTGCCAGAGCGATCGCTATGAAGCCAGATGTATTATTAATGGATGAACCATGCTCTGCTCTCGACCCGATTTCTAGCCGTCAAGTAGAAGAATTGTGCTTAGAACTCAAGGAGCAATATACTATCGTTATGGTGACTCACAACATGCAGCAAGCTTCTAGAGTTGCAGATTTCACCGCGTTCTTCAATACAGAAATTGACGAACATGGCAAACGCCGCGGAAAATTAGTCGAGTTCAGTCCTACGCTGCAAATGTTTAATTCTCCTCAAACTAGAGAAGCGGAGGACTATATCAGCGGACGTTTTGGTTAAAAATAAGAATTCAGAATTCACAATTGAGGGATCAAAATCAATTAGTAGACACCAGCCATACAGAATATCCAACTGAATTCTGACGACTGATATCAATTCTGACTCCTGAATTGTGAGTTCTGCTGTAATTCTGGAAAATATGCTGAGGCTTAGAGTACTTAACTAAGAGTAAAATTTTAGTTAAGTACTTATACTGTGTATCATGTTTAAGCCTCTGTCTTTTGCTTTAATTGCAGTTACCGTTCTCACGGCATCTATTAATAACCCCACTAGTACATTAGCTGGAACATGTGCCTCTAAATGTGGTTCCCGTCCAATTCAGTTTACTCCGGGACAACACATCCGAGTTCAAGTTGTAAATAGCACGCCGAATTTAATTAAAGTCCAAAAACCCTCCGCGACTGATGCAATATCTTTGAGTCCAGGACAGAAATTAAATTTAGAACAAATAGAAGGTACAGAGCCGAATACATCTTTAATATTTTGGAGCGAAACGGGTTTGTCATTACAAGCAATTGTCTCAAAACCCGACTTTGGCACGCTGCGGCTGGAACTGCGTCCAACTTGGCGTTCTCCTGGCGATCGCTCCTTGTATATTATGGATGATGGTAGAATCAACGTGCTTTAGAAATGATGAGTTATGAAACAAATTTTACTTTCATAACTCATAACTAAAAACTCCAAAATACTAAAAATAAACCCTAAATCCCAGAAAGCTGATAAGTTATGCAATCAGCTTTTCCATATATTGAGCAATCATCTGTTGCACGCCACCACGAGAAATAACAGTTTGTCGGGTACGATAATTTCTACCAACCATTTTTAATTCTTCCTCGAAAAGAGCGCCGTTTTCATGCGTCCACAAATATATGGTTTTGGGATCTCGAAAATAATATTCAGCCACTACTAGCTTAGGTATCGGAAAATTACGACCAAAATACATAGTTGTTCCTAAGGAACCAAGCACTGTCCAACGTTTAGAACCTTCTTCACCTGTTGTTGTATCTACACTGTTCCACTCGACGTAAGAACCACAACTCATTACAGCATTTTCATCCAATTCGTGCAGTTTTGCTAGTTCAGCTAATTCCGGGCTTCCTCCTTCTAGAAACCGCATCGCGACTGTTTTTTTTATTTCCTTAACTTTGCCATTCGGTAAGGCATAATAGCGTCGTTCAGAAGACCAATTTCCTTCTGATTCTTGAAGAAAGGTTCTAATCAAAGATGCTTCTAGTTTAGGTGCAACATGAGTCCTAGAATTAGACTGGTTATTACTCTTATTCATCATTAGTTTTTAAACCCTGGATTTGTTGTTTGCAAAGGATTTTTTCTTGATACAAGCCTCTATTTACAGCACAATTTTCCGAGTCAACACTCAGAAGTAAAGCACTGTAAATATATGACTTTGAGTTCTACGTTCTGCACTTTATTTACTTGCAAACTGCATACATAGCAGTTCAAGCAATAAGCTAGATGACTGTAAAACCCAGACACAAAGAGATATTCAAGTCTGTTCCCTGTTCCCTGTTACCTGCTATCAGTGCAACAATTACTATTTCAAGCAATAGCAATCTAGATGCATTTAAAAAAAATTAAGTTATGTAACGTATTTCGCACCTAGTTCTTAACTAAGTTGCGTTTTCAATATAATTGTTTAGTTACATAAAAACTTTTAACATTGTTGTAATAAAAATAAAATAAAAATAAAATTTTCACAATTAGACTCAAGATAGATGTTATTTTTCTCGTTTTATGACGCTAAAAAAGATAAAATTATAAATAATATTAAAGTCAGTCTTAATAATCAAACCTAAGATAGATACTATTTTCTGCTTTTTGTAAAGTTTGGTAGATTAAAGTTATAAAAATACTAGAGTAAAAATACTTATAAGAATTGTAAAATTTTTGGGCATTGTGCCGAAGATGGGTTTTGGTAAAAGCGATAGAGGCGTAGGCGTAGCGCGCCGCAGGCATCGCTATTATCAGAATGGAAACTTCTAAGATTTAATTGTGTCAGACCGACCTTTAACTGAATCGTTAAAACAAACCAGATCCCTACCCAATCAGCGTTGGCAGATTTATCCGCAACAAACTCAAGTAGCTCAAAAGCTAGCGATTGAGACTAATCTTTCACCCATCATCAGCCAGCTGTTAATTAATCGCGGTATCGAAACGCCACAAGCAGCAAGAGAATTTTTAGAACCAGAGTCTTTAGTTTTACCTTCACCCTTGGAGGAATTTCCAGATTTGGCGATTAGCGTGGAGTTATTGCAAAATGCGATCGCCTCTCAAACAAAAATTGCTATTTGTGGTGACTACGATGCTGATGGCATGACTAGTACTGCTTTACTTTTGCGTAGTCTCCGCACTTTAGGCGCACAAGTAGATTATGCTATTCCCAGCCGGATGCACGAAGGCTACGGTATTAATAAACGTATAGTTGAAGAATTTCATAGCGAAGGTGTAGGGTTAATTCTCACTGTAGACAATGGCATCTCTGCATTTGACCCAGTAGCTAGAGCTAGAGAACTCGGTCTTGCAGTTATTATCACCGACCACCACGACATTCCTCAAAAACTACCGCCAGCAAATGCTATCCTCAACCCCAAACTCATAGCAGAATCCTCACCTTATCGGGGTGTTGCTGGTGTTGGTGTTGCCTATATTTTGGCAGTGTCTCTAGCACAACAGCTAGGTGAAACCAAAGGCTTAATTAAACCGATGCTAGCACTCTTTACACTGGGAACGATCGCAGATTTAGCTCCCTTAACTGGCGTCAATCGCCGCTGGGTAAAACGCGGTTTACAGCATTTACCGAAATCAAACTTAGCTGGAGTTCAGGCATTAATTCAAGTAGCTGGAGTCCAGGCGAGGGAAGATGAAGGAGCAGGGGAGAAAATTGCTAATCCAAAATCCAAAATCCAAAATTCAAAATCCTTGAAGCCTGAGGATATCGGCTTTCGTTTAGGGCCGCGAATTAATGCCATTGGTCGGATAGGTAACCCCCAGACTGTGATTGAACTGCTAACTACAGATGATATGGGGGTGGCGCTGGAAAGAGCAATGCAGTGCGAACAAATAAATGTTAGTCGCCAGCAGATGTGCGAGCAAATTGAACAAGAAGCGATCGCTGTTGTCGAAACGCACTATATTATGTCTCTACAGCAAGACCGTGTATTAGTTGTTGTGCAACCCAATTGGCATCACGGCGTTATCGGTATTGTCGCTTCTCGTTTGGTGGAACGCTACGGCGTGCCTGTGTTCATTGGTACTTATGAAGATGAACAACACATACGCGGTTCCGCACGAGGAATTCCAGAGTTTAACGTGTTTGCAGCTTTAGAAGCTTGTCACGATTTACTAGGCAAATTTGGCGGACATAAAGCAGCCGGTGGATTTTCTTTATCAGCAGAAAATTTACAGGCGTTGCGATCGCGTTTGATTGAATTTGCCAATAATTGTCTTGAACCACAACATCTCAAACCTCTGCTGAAAATTGATGCCGAAGTCAACCTAAATCAAATCGACCGGCAGCTTTATCAACAGCTTAACGCTCTCCATCCTTGCGGTATCGACAATCCCGATCCCATCTTCTGGACGCCTAACGTGCAAATAGTCGAACAACAAATCGTTGGCAAGGGTCACATTAAACTGACACTTGGTCAAACTGTTAACGGTCAACAGTATAAAATTAAAGCGATCGCTTGGCGTTGGCGCGATTACTTCCGTCTACCATCACGAGTTGATGTTGCTTATAAACTGCGAGAGAATCACTTTAACGGTAACACCAGCATCGAGTTAGAGTTAGTTGGTGCGAGATTACCAATTGTGCTGGAGAAATTATTTGTTTCGCCGCCTACCTCTTCAAGCACCACTTTTGAATACAAGCAGCGACAGTATACTTGTGGTTTCTATAAAAATGGCTTGGCAGCAGAATTAAGAATTAAAAATCCTGAAGGCAAAGTCTTAGCTATGCAACCAGGAAAACTAAATGGTTTGCTTGGTACTAATCGTCAAGACGCTAAAGAAGTTGATATTTCTCAACCACAGTATGAGGGTATTATCCAGGCAGCCCTTCAAGCATTATCAGTACCTAGTGCTGAGTTATGAGTTCTGAGTTTTAAGTTTTGAGTTATGCGTTTTAAATTCCCAAATTTTCTTGTACTCAGCACTCAGCACTCAGCACTGTGAACTCTTAAAGGTTACCGTTACGAAATGCCAGCACAAAGATTACCGCTGGCCCAGCAATCACGATTAGCGCTACGGACAGTAATTGGAAAATAACTTCCCAATTGATGCTGGTAAAAGCGTTAAATAAATCACCCACAGCGTCAAACATTTTTTCTCTTCTCCTGCTAACTGTTTAAAAAATTCAATAACTTAGTTAGGAAACCCGCGATCGATCATATCTGGCCGCGGGCAGCAGGATTTAATTTACTTAACAAAATTACAAGAAAAAACATAAAATGTGAGGTATCGCGGATTGGGGACTAGGGACTGGGGAATAAGATTAAAAATAGTACTTTATAATACTCAATACCAATGCTGTGTTTGGCCAATGCCCAATCACCAATTCCAATCCCTAACCCTATATGTCAAATTGGCAATGTGTAAAGCAATGTGGAGCCTGCTGTCATCTCGATCCCGCAGAGCGTCCAGATTTGGATGAGTATCTCTCACCGCCAGAACTAGAACTTTATCTCAGTATGGTAGGTGAAGGAGGATGGTGCATTAATTTTGACCATGCTACGCGGGAGTGCCGTATCTACACCAACCGTCCGCGCTTCTGCCGCGTGGAGTCAGAAATCTTTGAAGACATGTATGGGATTGAACCAGAAGAACTCAATGATTTTGCCATTGACTGCTGTCGTCAGCAAATAGAAGGAGTATACGGCGATCGCAGTTTAGAGATACTACGCTTCGATAAAGCTGTCGGGCTTTGACACTTCGATCGGCTTTTTTTTATGTGGAGTTGCAATTTATTACAACAATCTGAGAATATGATAGAAATATGAAAACAACCTAGAAACAAAACTATTGCCTGTGAAACTAGACTCTGCACCTTTAGGCGTTTCTGCCATATCTTCATCTGAGATCGAGCTAGAACTGAAAGATAGCACTGATTTGAACTTAACTGCTACGATTACTCAGCCAGTTCAGCCTGTAGTTGCTAAGAGTCCTCAAAAACGGGAATCAGCGCTAGTAGTTTTTGGGACAACCTTTATCACCATCTTTTTAGCAGAAATTGGAGATAAGACTCAGCTATCGACACTATTAATGAGTGCGGAATCTCATTCACCCTGGATAGTATTTATCGGCTCTGCGGCCGCCCTGATAAGCACCAGTTTATTAGGCGTACTTTTAGGTAGTTGGATAGCCAACCGACTCAGCCCGAAAACTGTAGAAAAATCAGCAGGCGTGATGTTGTTGTTGATTTCTCTAATGTTATTTTGGGATGTATTTGTTGGTCATTAGTCATTAGTTTTCCCCTGCCCCTCTGCCCCCTCTGCTTCTGTGCCCCTTATCTCTCCCTCTTAAAAATATGGATTGGCATCTTCTTGGATTAAGTTTTATAACAGTTTTTTTATCAGAATTAGGTGATAAAAGTCAGCTAGCAGCGATCGCACTTTCAGGGCGTTGCCAATCTCCGCGGGCTGTATTTTTTGGCACAGCAGCAGCATTAATATTGACAAGCTTATTGGGAGCATTAGCAGGAGGAGCAGTAGCAGAATTATTACCCGCACGCTTCATGAAAGCGATCGCTGCTGTGGGATTTGCCATTCTCGCCGCACGCCTATTGTTATTTAACAATGAAGCATCATCTGATTCTGAACAAACACCTTGAACAAGAAATCAGAAATCAGAATTCAGAATCATTCTTGGTGGGAAATTAAGACGTGCTATTTAGAATCACCAAACCTATGATTTGATGGGAGCCTTAAAGCTATCTATTCGCGAATCGTAAAGCGTCAAGTTTTTAAACCAAATCACTTACTGACACACAAATTAATAATTAATACTGACTTCTGACTCCTGACTCCTGACTCCTGAATTCTTTACAAGGGTTGCCAACCAGTTCCTTTGTAGCCGTATTCAAAAATTTCTGGATGTATAATTTCTGCCAAAATTTCTAAAGAATCTACTAATCGCGGCCCTGGACGATTGAAGTAAGAATTGCCATCAGTGATATAGATTCTACCAGTTTGGGTGGCGTGCAGTTTTTCCCATTCTGGAAGTTGAGTTAACAGCTGGGCTTCTTGGCGCGTGCGATTTAGATCGAAACCGCAAGGCATAAAAACAATTATATCTGGATTACTTGCCAATAGTGTTTCCCAGGGTAACTGAGGAGAAGGCTGACCGGCGACACTAAATAGAGATTGCCCTCCTGCCAAGTTGACTAATTCCGGAATCCAATTTGCCGCTGTCATCAAAGGATCTATCCACTCAATGCAAGCTACAGTGGGCAGTTCATTTAAAGCAAGTCCTTGAATTTTTTGTTCGCAAATTTTAATGCGAGCTTCTAAATTTTCTAATACTTTGAGCGAGTCTACGCCGAAAGTATTGGCTACTCGTTCAATGTCATCACAAATATCCCTGAGAATATTGGGTTGTAAAGAAATAATCTGCGGTTGACTCTCAACAAGAGTAGCAACTGCTTTTTCGACTTCGTGAAAGCTGACAGCACAGACATCACACTGGTCTTGCGTGAGAATGTGGGTAGGCTGTAACTTTTCTAAAACATCTGTTTTAATTTGATAGATACTAAGAGCAGATTGCAGCAAATTGTTCACTTCATCGTGAATTTGGCTGCTAGAAGCATTCGAGTTTAAGCGTGCTTGGGTACAAATGGGGCGATCTTGGATTTCTGGGGGATAATCACATTCGTGCGATCGCCCTACAATAGCATCAACCAATCCTAATGCGGCTAAAATCTCTGTTCCACCCGGAATTAGAGAAACAATTCTTAAATTAGTATCTATCATGTCTCTACCTTTGTAACAGCTATCACTAACTTAATTTTGGCAAAATTTGAGTCATTAGATATCTTTCTGTAGGCGAATTCAAGGGTATTCTGCTAGTAATGACTAATTAAGAATCTAAATTTAAGGAAGGGTATCCTTTAGTATCAAAGTAGCAATTCGGAGAATTAAGTGATGTAATAATTACATTGGCTGTACAAGCTAACTTTTAAAAATACTATACTACTTGATAGTTAAATGATTTTAAATGCCAATTACCATCGATTGGGGCAAAATGACTGATACAAACTTAAAGAAGTGATTGGCAAATTCTAGTTTGGAACTCGTCATTCCAAAATAAAAAAATTTGATTAAGACAAATATACTTTCCGGTTATGAAAAATCATACAAAGTAATTGTAGTTATACAAAGATAGTTCTACTTTTTACGTAGAACTGCGAGACCAAATTATTTCTTCTTGAGGACAACTAATGCAGGTGGTCACGGCGAGAAATATTACAGAGTATAACGAAGCCCAAGAGGGTTTACAAAGCAAAGAAGATACTCGGCGAAAACAAAGCCAGAGCTTGGTGCAGCTGGCAAGGAGCAAGACATTCCAGCAAGGAAATCTAAATGCAGCTTTAAGAGAAATCACAGAAACTGCGGCTCAGACGCTATTAGTTGAGCGAGTTGGAGTGTGGTTATATAATCAAGAGCGCTCAAAAATGGAATGCATCGATTTATACGATGTAAAGACCAAGGAGCATACCTCTGGTAACTCTATTTTGAAAACTAATTATCCTGCTTATTTTCAGGCTTTAGAACAGGAACGTAGTATTGCTGTAAATGATGCTATAAACGATATTAGAACTAAAGAATTATCGGAGTCTTATCTTTATATTCTTGGCATCACATCTCTGCTGGACGCACCGATTTGGTTAGAAGGTCGTTTAGTAGGCGTAGTCTGCCACGAACACGTAGGCGAAGGTCGCCAATGGACGTTAGAAGAAGAAACTTTTGCTGGTTCAATTGCAGATTTCGTGAGCTTGGCTATAGAAGCGAGTCAGCGGAATGCTGCACAGGAAGCATTGCGACAGAGTGAAGCGCGATTTAGAGCCGTTTTTGAGTGTTCTTCTATCGGGATTACGCTGATAGATATGAAAGCGCAAATAGTCGATACTAATGCCGCATTGTGTGAGATTTTGGGATATAGCCGAGAAGAGTTACATGGCAAACGTTTTACAAATTACATTTACACGCAAAAAGGCGATTTAGAAATTTATAAACAATTGGTGTCAGGAAGCAGCACAAATTCCAAGAAAACTTCAAAGGTTGAAATTAAAGAGCAACCGGCTGAAAAAAATCGCATTGAGATGGAAAGACGTTGCCTGCATCAAGATGGTAGCTTAATTTGGACTCATATTTCGGTTTCTGCGATTCGGGATAGCAACGGTAAACCTGAGTTTTTTTTAGCGATGATTGAGGACATTACCGAACGCAAGCAAACAGAGTTGAAGCTACGCGCTTCTCAAGAAGCAGCAGAAGCAGCCAGTCGAGCCAAAAGTGAATTTTTAGCAACCATGAGCCATGAATTGCGGACGCCTCTAAATGCGGTTATGGGTTTATCGCAATTACTACAACAAGAAATAGTTGGCTCTCTCAATGAAAAACAGAAGGAATATATCAATTGTATATATAGTAGTGGCGAACAATTACTAGCAGTAATTAACGATATTTTAGATTTATCTAAGGTGGAAGCAGGCAAAGAAGAATTATTGCTTTTACCTTTGTCAGTTTCAGAGATATGTAATTATGCCATATCAACAGTACGCGATCGCGCCTTAGAAAAGGGATTGCAAATCAGATGTGAAATCGATCCCAAAGCGGATATTTGCATTGCCGATGAACGGCGTATCAAGCAAATGCTACTTAACCTGCTCAGCAATGCCGTTAAATTCACCCCAGCGGGTGAGGTATCGCTGGTAGTCAAAAAAGTTCCGCAAGGGATGAAATTTATAGTTTCAGATACAGGGATTGGTATTGATTCAAGTCAATTTCAATTTCTATTTGAACCGTTTAAGCAGCTTGACAGTCGGTTAAATCGCAAGTACGAAGGCACGGGTTTGGGTTTAGCTTTGACACGCAAATTAGCACGTTTGCACGGTGGAGATGTGACGGTTACATCGACTTTGGGAAAAGGTAGCAAGTTTACTTTATTTCTACCAAATCAGATGTATTTGGAGGATAAGGAGGATGATTTAGACATGAGTCAAACACCAATTTAAATAATTGGCGATCGCATTTATATTTTTAACCATAAAGGGTAGTGTAAAATCATACCTAGCGACCGCTCGATATTCTTCATCCTTAAGGTATACTGTAACCCTGCATCGGTGCAATCATCTAAAAATATAAAGATTACAAAAATTACAATAGTTTTATATACATTTTTTCGACAAAAATGTGAAGATTATGCAAAGATTTATCTTGAAATATAGACATCTCAGAAAATAATTAGTATCTAGTAATTATCATGTTATTTATAGATGTTTCCTATTTTCAAGCTCAATAATTAGGGGCAATGGCTCACAATGAGAGCAGAAAAATACCTTTGCCTATCCCCTGTAAGCTATTCCCTATTTTCAAAATAGAAGACTTATGCACTGGCAAAAAAACAAATATGAAGTGTGGATTTCAAGCATTCAAAGTTGATTTGTCGATGATTTTTTAGCAATAGCTACTCAATCAAACACAGTCGATAAAATCTTGAAACGGCCTATTTTTGTGAATTCACATACTCAGTAATTTGACAGTGCTTAAGACTTAGATAGTCGTAGATACAGCATTTCTCCAATTGAGCAAAGTGGATATTGGCGGGGAAGAGAGGCTAGAGTTATGTACCTCATTGAAATGAAAAATGCTCTAGTTGGATAAGTCTTACTTACAAGCTATTCAACAAAGTAAATCTTTGAGAAAAATTGCAAACTCTCAAAGGTGAGATAACTATGCCGAAAGCTTCAGTTCTCGGTCAGTTCATTGTGCTCTAAAACAGCCTCAACAGCGGATTGAGAACTGAAGTTACTGAAAAAATCGATTGGACAGAAAAAAGTTATGGCAAATATCATTGGAACCAAGGGTAACGATACCCTACTGGGAACTAACAGCGCCGACACAATTAACGGCAAAGCAGGTAACGATACCATCACAGGCAATGGAGGCGACGATACTCTGACTGGTGGCGGTGGCAAGGATACATTTGTTTACAACTTCTATGGCAGCACTGATACCATCACAAATTTTGGTGGCGTAGGTAAAAGCTCAAATCCCTCAGCAGCAGTCATTGCCGAAGTTGATACCATCAAATTTGTTGAGGAAAGCTTGATTCCTCGAAATCTACTCCTGAGACAGAATGGTAAAAATCTAGAAATTACCTTTGAAGGATGGTCTAATTCCAAAGTCATCCTGCAAAATTTTAGCCTGGAAAACCTAGATAACCTATCTACAGTAGGCAATATCTTGTTTAATGGACAAACCAGCATTACTGACAGCTTTGATGTCGTCAATGCTAACTCCACTCAACAAAGCCTATCCCGCAAAAACACAGTCACTTTCTTTAACGACTTGAATAACTATGTCATTGGCTTTGACAACTCAGATGATGTGATTAATGGTCAAGGCGGTAATGACCGCATCGCTGGCAAGGGTGGTAACGACCTGCTACGTGGTGGCGTAGGCAATGATACTCTCATTGGCAATGCAGGGAATGATTATCTCGTTGATAGCGAGGGGAATAACATCCTCAACGGTGACACTGGTAACGATACCTTAAATGTTGACGGTTCAACAGCTGATAACCTACTATTTGGGGGCGATGGCAATGATTCCCTAAGTGCCTCTAGGTACTTCTACAACTATAACGCTTCTGGAAAGAATACTCTCAACGGTGGTGCTGGTGACGATACCTTAAATGTTAACGATTCTACAGGCAATAATCTACTGTTTGGGGGCGATGGCAATGATTCTCTAGAAGCTTATTTTACCTTAGGCAATAACACCCTCAAGGGTGGTGCTGGTGAGGATACCTTAAATGTTAACTATTCTACAGGCAATAATCTACTGGTTGGGGACGATGGCAATGATTACCTCACGGCCAATGCTGATTTTAGTCCCGATCCCGATAGTATCTCAGGGAATAACACTCTCAAAGGTGGTGCTGGTAACGATACGTTAAATGTTAACTTTTCCAAAGAGAATCACCTACTTTTTGGGGACGATGGCAATGATTATCTTTCTGCCTCTGGCTTTGTTTCAAGAGCAAGAATATATATATCTCAAGGCAATGACACCTTATACGGTGGTGGTGGTAACGATACGTTAGATGTTGACTCGTCCAAAGGGAATAACCTACTATTTGGTGGAGATGATAATGATTATCTCTCTGCCTCTGACAGTTCTTACTTGTCCAACAATGATTACGGTGCTTCTGGCTACAACAGTCTCAACGGTGGTGCTGGTAACGATACCTTAAATGTTGACGCTTCAACAGGCAATAATCTACTTGATGGGGGCGATGGCAATGATTATCTCTCTGCTTCTGGCTTCTACAAAGACTTAGGTGAAACAGATTATTATTGCACGGCTTTAGGCAATAACACCCTCAAGGGTGGTGCTGGGAACGATACTTTAAATGTTGACACTTCAACAGGCAATAATTTACTTGATGGGGGCAATGGCAGTGATATCTTGTCTGCCTCTGGCGCATCTGGTAATAACACTCTCAAGGGTGGCAACGGTAATGATACCCTCTATGGAGGAAATGGTAATGATACGCTTTATGGAGGAAATGGTGGCGATCGCTTTGGCTTTAATAGCTTCTATGATGGCGTTGATAGTATTTATGACTTCAACGCTACTAATGAGTTGATTCAGGTATCGGCTGCTGGTTTTGGTGGTGGGTTATCAACAGGTTGGCTTGCAGCTAATCAGTTCACCCTTGGAACATCTGCAACCACTACCACTCAGCGAATTATCTATGATGACGCTACAGGTGCATTGTACTTTGACCAAGATGGTAGGGGAGGTGCGTTTACTCAGGTAAAATTCGCACAACTATATGGTGGAGTCTCACTAAGCAATAACAATTTTTATGTAACTGCTTAATAGTAATGAGTGCTTCATTATTATAAGCAGAGAATAATAATAAATTTGGTAAATGTGAGATGATATTATAGCCATCTCGCATTTTATTTTTTAATAAAAATAGTTTTTATAATTTAATTGGATCGGCAAATTTTAAATTATGGTAACTGCAAAGGTTTCCTCATTTTTACATGGGGAATACCAACTTCTTCAAATATTTCTCCTTCTTCTACAAAGCCCAATTTTTGATATAAACTTTTGACATAATCTTGAGCATGAATTACAACTTCTCGAATATTTTTACTAGCTAGAAACAAGAGTGCATTTTCTGTGATTTTCTTACCAATACCTTGACCTCTAAATCTAGATAAGACAGCAAGTCTTTCTATTTTAGCAGTTTGGTCATCTAAATATCTAATTCTGGTAGTACCCACAGGTTTATCATCTAAATAAGCTATTAAATGGTCAGATATTTCATCGTTGCCATCAAACTCTAAGGCGTCATCTACCCCTTGTTCGTCCTGAAAAACTGATTTTCTAATTGCAGCGATCGCTGGAAAATCCTCAGGTATTTTAGCAACTTTGATTACTAAATTACTCATCAAACTCCCTCGAGTTATAACATTTTAAAAAAGGTGGGTTTCCCCACCTAATTCTATACTTTAATCAACTCCATCAATTGGTGCAAAACCTTGGCGCTGAATATTTTCTGTAACTGCGCGTGGTTCCAAAAATTGCAATAGGTAATCAGGGCCTCCGGCTTTAGAACCCACTCCCGAGAGTTTGAACCCACCAAAGGGTTGGCGTGCAACTATAGCACCTGTGATGGTGCGGTTGATGTACAAATTCCCGACTTCAAATTCTGTCTGTGCTTGTTGAATGTGGGAAGGTGTTCGAGAATAAAGACCTCCAGTCAACGCGAAGTTAGTCCCGTTGGCGACTGTTAAGGCTTCTGGGAAATTTTTTACTCGAATTACCGCCAGCACAGGCCCAAAAATTTCTTGCTGAGAAATTACTGCATCTGGCGAGACTTCACTAAAAATCACAGGCCCGATAAAATATCCATGTTCCGGTGCTGGTAACTCCAAGGCTAATTTTGCTTCTGCCTTACCCTTTTCAATATACTCGCGGATGCGATCGCGGGCATTGGCATCAATTACTGGCCCGACTTGCGTACTAGGTAACTCTGCTTCCCCAATGTTCAGAGATTTTGTTGCTTCCACCAACCGCTGCACAAAGGTTTCATAAATTGGTTGCAGTACAATTACCCGCGAACAAGCAGAACATTTTTGTCCGCTATAACCAAATGCT
Source organism: Nostoc sp. DedSLP01 (assembly GCA_034530875.2). Classification (GTDB taxonomy): domain Bacteria; phylum Cyanobacteriota; class Cyanobacteriia; order Cyanobacteriales; family Nostocaceae; genus Nostoc. The sequence goes on along the minus strand of JAVRCJ020000004.1, from coordinate 237,171 downwards.
GACTGCACTACGCCGACAACTGCTTGGTCTAAATCAGCACTCTCATCCACAATAATTGCATTCTTACCGCCCATTTCTGCAATTACTCGCTTCATGTGCTTTTGTCCGGGTTTTAGCGTTGCCGCATCTGCGTAAATTCTGCACCCTACTTCTTGGGAACCAGTAAAAGCAATTACATGAGTATCTGGATGATTTACCAAATAAGCGCCGACTTGGGAACCCTTACCTGGTACGTATTGAAATACACCTTTAGGAAAACCAGCATCAATCAAGATTTCTGCGAGTTTGGCAGCAATTACAGAAGATGTTTCCGCAGGTTTTAGAAGAGTACAATTCCCTGTTATCAAGGCTGCAACAGTCATACCGCAAGCGATCGCCAACGGAAAATTCCAAGGAGAAATCACCACAGCAATTCCTCGTGGCTGGTAAATATAACGGTTAGTTTCACCAGGTATGTCATAAATCACACCTTTATCTAATCGTTCCATCTCATCAGCATAGTAACGACAAAAATCTATCGCTTCCGAAACCTCTCCATCAGCTTCCTTAACAGGTTTTCCAACTTCCAAAACCATCCAAGCTGCAAGTTCAGCGCGGCGTTCCTCCATCAAATCAGCCGCTTTTCGCAGAATCTTAGCGCGTTCCTCAACAGGTGTTTTCCGCCATCCAGGAAACGCCGCCTTCGCAGCTTGCATCGCCTGTTCGGCTTGTTCGACGCTAATTAACCCGACTTTCCCAACTACCTCACTAAAATTAGAAGGATTAAGAGAATCAACAAATTCCGCCGTCTTAACATACTCCCCATTAATCAGGGGCAAATAACTCCTCCCCAACTGCTGACGCACCCTCTCAAAAGCTTTGGTCGCCTTCCTTCTCCCCTCCTCCTCAGCATAATCCGTATCCGCTGCCCCAACAAAACCTCCGTTTTCCTCTCTGCGCCTCAGCGCCTCTGCGTGAGAATCATCAACAACAGGCGCAGCCAACAATTCCTCAATCGGTCTATTCTCCAAATTCTGCCGTAAAAAAGAACTATTAGCCGTATTTTCCAACAACCGCCGAATCAAATACGCCATTCCAGGTAACAATTCCCCGTAAGGACAGTAAACTCTCACCCGGTAACCCCTATCAACCAACGCCTTGGCAACTTTATCACCCATACCGTAGAGGACTTGCAACTCAAACCGACGGCGAGGGACATTCAAACTTTCAGCTATCGCTATAGCACGAGCGTGCGATCGCACATTATGGCTACCAATGGCAGAATACACATATTGATGATTTTCCAGCAATAACTGAGTGATGGCTTCAAAGTTAGCATCAGTTGCCACTTTATCATTGTAAACTGGCTGCGGCCAGTGCTTCTGGGCTGCCTTAATAGTTTCTTGATCCCAATATGCGCCTTTGACCAAACGAATTGTTAGAGGATAACCGCGCTGTTTTAGCCAAGAAATTACGCTTTTAACATCTTCCTCACTATCACGCAGATATGCTTGGATTGTGATACCAATATCTGTGCGTTGCCTAAACTCTTCTTCCAGTAACAGCTTTTTCAAGATATTCAGAGTTATGTCCTTATAGGCATACTGTTCCATATCAAAATGCACAGCTGCGCCTAATTCTTTAGCACGACGTAAAAGAATGCGGATGCGATCGCTTACTCTCTCTTCACTACCTTTAGCATCTAATGGGTCAAATTGCGAATAAAACGCCGTTAACTTAACAGAAACCTGCACTTTTGGTAGCGGTTCGCCATCAGCCTCATCAATAGCTGGGATAGCTGGCCAATTCTTCGATGCCTCTACCAATTGTTGCATTAATTCTAGATAGCGTTCTAGATAAGATTGCGCTTCCGCTTCAGTAATTACTGCTTCACCAAGTAAATCAATGGTGAAAGCCATTTTTTCTTTTCGCAGTCGTTCAACTGTTTTGATGACTTGTTTAATATTTTCCCCAGCAATATATTTATGAGCGAGAGTTTCAACTGCTGTTGCAACGGTTGTCGCAGCAACTTGTCCCGGTACAGAATCGGGGTTAGCAAAGTTTAAGAGTCCCTTCAAAGCTGACGGTAATTCTACAGATTCATCGCCTAAATATTCTTGTAAATGCGAAGCGATTTCTGACTTACTGTGCAAAGCAGGTAGCGTATCTATAAACCGAAATAATTGCACCCGCAGCCCAGGATTACTCATTGCCCAAGCTAGTAATTTATCATCCCAACGCATTTGATCTCGCAAGGAAGCAAAAAACGAACGATTTTCTTGGGTAGCTGCTAGAAGTTGTTTTGCAATTTCTTGGGTTTTAGCTTCGTAGGTGCTTGTTTGTACTTGTAATACCACTGATAATAAGCTCCTGAATTAAGGCAAGGTTTTTTATCAAACCTGTGTCTTCTATTTTGACGCTTTAATTATATTGGGGCATAGGGCATAGGGCATGGGGCAAGGGGTAAGGGGCAAAGGGTAAGGGGTAAACGAAAGATCCCTCCTTTTCCCTTTCCCATACCCAATGGCCGATGCCCCACGCCCTATCAACCACTTAGAAGTGTTATCCTTTTGTTGATCTATTTTTAACTCGATTGGACAGATGTTGCAGCACAAGAGTTTAGCTCAGTCATACCAGGAGTGAGGATACTAACGCTATGTCTACAGAAAACCTCACGCGTATCTTATTTTCTAATTGGCAACGCACACTCGAACCTTTTGGCGTTGACCAAGTAGCGGCTGATAAGGTCTTTAATCACTTGGTTGCAGCTTACTCTACAAGCGATCGCTATTACCATACACTCGAACACATTCATCATGTCCTCAGCACAGTCCAGATTTTACAAGGCTACACAAACAACTTACCTGCTGTTTTACTTGCTGGCTGGTTTCATGATGTCGTGTATGACACTAAAGCTCGAGATAATGAAGAAAAAAGTGCAGACTGTGCTTTTGAATTACTAAGTCATTTGGTCATTCCAGAAAGTACTATAACTACCGTCAGCCACTTGATTCTGGACACTAAAAATCACCAAGCAGTGGCGAATGATTGTGATAGCCAAGTCCTCATTGACGCAGATTTAGCGATTTTAGCGATTAATCCACTTGATTATCCACAATATTCCAATGCCATTCGCCAAGAATATGCCTGGGTGCCAGAAGCTGAATATATCGCGGGGCGACGGCAGTTTTTAGAAGGATTTTTGCAGCGCCCGCATATCTACTTTACGCCTTTAATGTTGGAGTTTGCCGAACCATTTGCCCGCAGCAATATTCAACAGGAAATTCAGTATTTTTCTAGAATATGAAACTGGAAATTTTGGCGTTGCTGAATTGGGATATGAATACATACGTAGAGACGTTGCATTGCAACGTCTCTACAAGGATTTTGAGATCATGCATAATCGTTTTCATACATGAAATCAGCAACGCCTGAAACTTTTAATAAACACTGACCACAGATTTGTATTCTAGACAATTGAAATTGGCAAGGTCAGAAATTATTAGCGTCTGCCTCCTCCACGATGAGGCACTTCAGTTTCTTCTTGTTTTGTTTTAAGTGCAAATACTTGTTGATGCTGTGGCTGCTGAATTTTTTGCTGGGCAAACTTGACACGGGTACGAACTCCGAGATCTGCATCTGTATCAAAGATTTGCTGAAGTTGCTCTTTAATGCGTGAGGCTTGGTCAGGTAAAGTAGTTGCGATTGCGATTGCTAGGGTTTCTAAACTTGTAACTGCTGCATAGCGCACCACCCACTCTGGATCTTGAGAAATTAATACTAGCGCATCTATTACCTGAGTTTGAACAGATTCGAGTTTTTCAGATGGTAGCTGATACCAGCGCAATGTGCCTAATCCCCTAGCTGCTGCGCGTCGCACGCTTAAGGAAAAATCGGTTTTTGCTGCCTCTAACAAAGTGTCCAATGCCCGTAAATCCCCAATTCCCGCTAAGGCACGAACTGCCCAGGCTCTAGCCCCATAGTTGTAATCATCAATCAGTTCTAATAGCGGTGCAACTGCGGGTTCTCCGATCGCAATTAATCCATCTACTGCCGCTACCGCCGCCCCCGGATTATTGTAGCCCAAAGCTGCAATTAAAGTCGGAACAGATTCCTCTATCCGAGCTGCTGCTAATTCTTGAACTGCATCTAACAAGCGATCTGATGAATCTGCTTCTTCTACAGCACGAATCAATATCTTGGCAAGTTCGCTGTTATCCATAATCATTTCACGAGTCATCATAGGTCAGCCAATTGTAGCTTAAGTTATCCGTAGTTGCATGATGTATAAACCCCCTAGCCCTAATTACAAAATTAGAGCTAGGGGTTGATGCACGATTAATCTTTAATATTTAAGTATTAATCGCAACTGCACGCTAAGGAATTATGACTACAATAACGAGTCCATCAAATTCATCACTTTTATCGCACCTGGTGATAAGGTGCTATTTGCTGTGTTATTGACTTGATGTTCTAGCAATCCTTTAAGGGAGATTAGTTTGAGGCTATTTTCTGCTAGAGTCTCGGCTATGGCCTCAGCTGCGGGTAGATAGCCAGTTGCTCCCAAGTCTGATAGTACAGCTCGACGCAATTGCAATTTGTCACCCTTCAAAGCTTTTACCAGGCGTTCTGCATAAACTGGTTCTTGGGTTAACTGATACATAGCTCGTGCGGCAGCATATTGCACCAGTTCTATGGGATGCTCTAAAAATGGTTTGACAAAAGGAATCGATTCAGTAGCCCGCAAGCTTCCCAAGGCTTCTAATATGGCGTCGTAAGGTTGGGATAAATCTGGCTGCTGCGATTTTAGTTGTTCTCCCTGCAAACCCGCTTTTAGTAGCTCCATCAGTCCAGGAATACAAACTCTATCGCCTAGCATATCTAAAGATTGTGCTGCTGCTTCCCGGACATAAAAATCCGAACAGCTTAAACAAGCAATTAAGGGCATTACTGCTTGGCGATCGCCGATTTTTCCCAAAGCTCTAGCTGCGTTGCGCCGCAAAGGATATCCGCCTTCTGGCGTTCTATCGGCTTCATCCTCTAAAGCTTGAATCAGTAGTGTCACCGCAGCTGGTTCGGATATGCGAAACCGACCCAACCACCAAGCAGCATAAAATCGCAAGCCCAAATCTGCACTTTGGAGATTTGCGATCGCTTGTTCTACAGTTAGTTGCTCGCCTCCAGGTGAGTCCCCTGGAGGAGATAAATCTTCAATTTTCTGCGGATTAGAATTCATCAGAAGGAAGATTTACTCTCTTAGCTATCTGTTTTCGACTCAAAACTCAATGGCTGAATGTTAACTATTCTGCCACCCAAACGAGTAATCCGCTGCATTTCTTGATTCATCCGATTCTCAGCCACAGTGAAAAATACACTGCCACTAGAACGAATTGGATAGTTGGTTTTATCAGTTTCTTCATTTTGACGTAAACCAACTACTTCATAGCGGAAGTAACGATTACTGGTACTACTAGCAGTTAATTGTCCGACCATAAATCACCTCAAAATTCATTCCAAGTTTTTATTAGTCATTTGCCATTTCTGTTTTATCGTTTGTTGCTTAAAAACAACCAATGACTAATGACCAATGACTAATAACCAATGACTTTAAAGTGGTGTGACGCTGGCGATTTTACCACCTTGTTTTACTACTCTTTGGAAGTAGCTAGATAGTTCTTCATAAGGTATGATTACAGCTTGATTCACGCGGCGAGTCTTAGGATATCCAGCTCCAAAAACAGCTGCTACTTCAACGCGGTAGAGTCTGCCTTGTTTACCAAAAGTTCCTGCACCACCGAAAGTACTGTTGGGGGTAACGCCTTTGGCGGGAGCAACATAAGCAAAGCCTGAGGGACCGCCGGAGGGAGCAATTACAGCAGATGCAGCATTGCGGCCTAATTCGCTAGCCAAACGAGAAGATTTGCCTTTGAGTTGGGAGCGATCGCTACTTGCATAGCCGCGATAAAGTTGGAATATACGGCTAAATCCCACGGTTTTTTGCCCTGTTTGAGTTTCAAAACCGCGATAATAAGGTACTATATTTTCCCCAAAGTTGGCTTGATACTCTGGCGAATCTATATATGAATCAATGTCAGCATCGTAGCCTTGATTTTGGTACAAATCTAAGTGATAAACTACGTCAGACTCATCGTAAGGCGCACGACCCAACAAATGTTTATAGTTGAGTTCAATGACGCGAGTTTGGAAGTTGTCGTAGAAAAATTTCTTTTTGTAGAGTTCTGATTTAGCTACTTGACGCACAAACTCTTGCACGGTGATTTTGCCATCGCGCAAAATCGATTCGGCACTGATGAGGCGGTCAGCTGCCAATATATAATCGTTGCCCAACAACTGACGATAGACGGCAGAAATTACTCTTTCTATATCTTCTTTAGTCGCATTTGGACGCAATTCCACAGGGGCGCTACCAATAAAAGGTTCTGCTCCCAGCCGGGATGCTGCTGTTGTAATCGTCATCTTGAAAATTCTCCTTGAGTAATAGGTAATTGGTATTAGCCAGGAAAGCAAATAATAGAGACTAGAGAATAAAGAAGATGTGGCTTTAGCTTCCCCGAGAGTGGCGCACGAGGGAATAAGAGAGAAAAGTTTTTTGCTTCTGCTCTTTTCTCCCTATCTCTGGAGCCTTTTACATACTCCGGTATAGATGCGATTAATCGCCTCTATATTTATTCCTCTAACTCTATTCTTTACTTACACAGCTTTGATGCTAATCACTTTACTACCTTTGCGATTTAGCTGCTGCAATTTACTGGAAAGTTGCTCGTAGGGAACTATCAACTCGGCAGTACCCCGCCGTACTACAGCTGAATTGGGAGAAGCTGCTTGTAGGAATCTAATGCGATATGCTTCTCCACGATCCCCTGTAGAAAGACCAGTTAAGGCTCCAGAAGATACTGGATAGATAGGTGAAGCTAGATTCTTAGCTATTTCCCAGGTTAGCTTTCCTTGTTTTTGTCCTTGAGCGCGATCGCTATTCGCATAACCCCGATACAGTTGAAATAGCCGGCCGTAGCCAACATTTTTCTTCCCTACTTGGCTTTTAAAACCTCTGTAGTAGGGGACAATATTTTCGCCAAAGTTTTCTTGATATTCTGATGAGTCAATATAAGAATTAATTTCAGCTTCGTAACCCTCTGAGTTGTATAACTCAACATGGTACGAAATTTCTGACTCATCTTCTGGGGCGCGACCTAATAAATGCTTATAATTCAACTCGATAAACCGAGTTTGTGAGTTGGAGTAGAAAAATTTCTCCCGATAGAGTTCCGATTGAGCAATAGCCAATACAAAACCCCGGACTGAAATTGTACCCTGCCGTAGCAATGATTCAGCACTTTCCAAACGCTCGCCTTCTAGTAGGTATGCATTACCTAAAACTTGGCGGTAAGCTGCACGAATCGCTACTGCTATGTCTGTTTCTGTTCTATCAGGACGTAGTTCTATTACTCCTGAGTTTTCAAATGGTTCAATTCCCAGCCTTGCCGCTTGTCCCAAAGCTACCATCCTTAACCTCCTCAGTTTTAACTACAAAACTGAAAACTTTTTAGAAAGGATTTTTCTAATCTTTTAACAGTTAACAGTCTTTTGAAAATAAAACTGCCCGGAGAGGTAAGCAACTCATAGAACTTCTTTGTCATAAGAGCTGATTTCCTCTCCGGGCTAAAGAAACACTCTAGCTCAGAGTATTGATTACGTAGTCGATGTAGGAGTTGGCTTCAACAGCTGGGTCGCCGCTGAGACCGTGGTTAGCTTTGATGTACTTGAGAGCTTCAATGTACCAGCTAGGAGACAGGTCGAAGGTTTTGTTGATTTCAGCTAAGCCGGAAATCAAGAAATCATCCAAGGGACCTGTGCCACCAACAACTAAAGCGTAGGTGATAATCCGCAAGTAGTAGCCGACATCACGCACACACTTAGCTTTACCACGTTGGTCGTGTGCAAAGTTGGGGCCTTGTTGTTGTGTGGTGTAAGGGAATTTGTTGTATACAGCTTGAGCTGCACCTTCAGTCAAGCGAGACGCATTAGCGCTCAGGGATTTTGCTGCTTGCAAGCTAGCTGGCGCTTGGCGAAAACGACCAAAAGCTACTTGAAGTTCGGTGCTGCTGAGGTAACGGCCTTGAGAGTCAGCTGCTGAAATTGCTTCGGTTAGAGGTGTTTTTGTCATTTTTGGTACTTCCCTTTAACAAACTTTTTTGTTGAAATTCTGTTTTGTCTTGCGGACAATTATTTCACTCAAGAGCAACAGTGCCTAGATTAGGCAACAGCAGCAGCAGCGCGATCGAAGTAGCTAGCGATTTCAGCTGCTAATGCACTGCAATCTCCTCTGGTGATGCCATTTGGATCGTTAACAATCTTCAGAGAAGCATCTTTGAGCTTTTGAATTCCAACTGCAACGGAAGCTCCAGGAGTTCCCAATGCCAAGTAGGTTTCGCGCAAACCATTGAGAGCGCGATCGTCTAATACGCTAGAGTCACCAGCAAAGATTGCATAAGTAACATAGCGCAGGATGATGTCCAAGTCGCGGATACAAGCAGCAGCGCGACGGCTGGTGTAAGCATTTCCGCCAGGAGCGATCAATTGGGGTTGTTCTGCCCACAGGTCGCGTACCGCAGCAGCAACAATAGCAGACGCATTGCTGGTAATGCGGTTAACAGCATCTGCACGCTTGTTACCATCTTTGACTAGTTCGCTCAAAGCATCCAATTGTGCATCGGTGAGATATTCCCCACGTGTATCGGCTTGGGAAACTACTTTTGCAAATGCATCTAAAACCATTGCGTTAAACTCCTAATTGGCTTGGTTAAGAATTATTTGATCGAAACTGAATGGTTCAGCCTTCTTTTTGATGTCAGACCGCTTGACCATTTACGAAAGGTTCATAACGGACATCCAAGGTATAAGTCTACGATCTCTAGGGTTTCGGATTAAAACTTTTGTTACAAAACTTCATCTTAATATGAGAGACCAGAAAATCCGCTAGATTCAGCACCCCATCAACCTTGTACTGTTATTTTGCCTTTCAAATTATTTTTATACTATGATGATGCCTTTTGTTTTATTAAAAATTATTATGTTACCTTGTCTTTTTGTTAATTTAACTTAACATAAACATTTGTCTAAGTATAAATACGATTCCCCCATGGAATAGTGCTTTTAATAAACACAGGCAACGGTAAAGGGATTAAATTAACGATGTTTCATTCATAACGCGTGGCAAACGGTTGGACGCTTGCAATAGGGTTAGGTTAAGGCAAAAGACGCGATAAATCGCTGTCTCTACAATTATCAATCTTTTGTGGAAACAACTATTTATTGCGTCTTTAACATCTATTTATTAAAAAATCTTAACTCAAGCTTATTTACGCCACTCTCCTAACTAGAGAATTGTGTCACTGTTACAACTTCAGGCAGCGTGGAAGAGGGCAATCTTCATCGATAAATTAATTTGCTGAAGTTCTTTTTATTGGTGTGGATTTACTTATGCGATCGCTAATTTTCTCTCTAAATCAAATAAAAAGCCATGAATGTACTCCTCAGTCCACTCATCGCCATAGAAACGCTTGAACATGCCGCGTGCAGGGTCTTTTTCGGCTCGATATCGTAGGTATCGTAGTTGTGCTTGTTCGATATTTGCCAAGCTTTCAAAATCAGTTACAGGTTGTGCTTGCTCTACAAAATCGAGATAAGCTTTGAGATAGTCTTTAAAAGCAGCAAATACTTGGGTTTCCACCACGACAGTTTCTTGGGGACGAGTCCACAAAAAAGCAGGAGAAAAGAAGGGTCGTGCTTCTTCTGGAAAATCACCTCCCCAAGTTAGGTGCTGCTGATGAGCGTGGAAAATAGGCAGAATTGGCTGGGTATACTTTGCTTGATATGCTGAGTCATCTCGGAATAGCGGCTGCATATCCAAGGCGATGAGGTGTCCTCCTGGTAACGTCACCAAATCTGCCCCGAAGAAGGGTAGGTCATAGTTCAGGTGTGGAAAAATCACAAAATTCAGTACTTGGAGGGAATTACCACCTTGTACGTGTGCTGCTCGAATTTGCCGTAGTTTTGTAGTTTGAAAAGCATAACTAGTGGTCAGAACCTCTTGTTGGTTCTTGCCTTTACCTACGGTAGCAACCTTAGATTCAAATCCTTCAGGAATCGGATATGGTTGTAAATCTAAACGCGATCGCATATAGGCGATCGCATAATCGAGAAATGGCTGATAAAGTGTCATTTGATATATAAAGATTGGGGACTGGGGACTGGGGACTAGGGATTAGGGACTGGGAATTAGGAGTGCTGAGTTAGGAGTTAGAAATTTTCCCCTCTGCCCCCCGTCCCGCGTAAGGGGTTCCTGCCATAGACCTCTGCCCCTCTGCCCTTACCGTTTACTAACTGCTAAAGGCACAGCATCTTCAAATAAGAATTCATGCAGAAAACGCTCTGCCCATTCATGACCAAAGTAGCTGCTAAATAGACCAGATGCGGGATCGCGGTCTGCACTATATTGGTCATAATCTTTTTGAGCTTTGACAATCCGCTGGATATCTTCGGGATCTGCAAGCGGTTGAGTATCAGCTAATATTTGCCAATACAAGTTTAAATAATCCTGGAACGCTGCAAAAACTCGTGTTGCTACTGTTTGAGCATCTGTTTTAGCAAATAATAGGTACTTAGAAAAATACTGGTTAGCATCGTAAAACTTCATTTCTAAGTTTTGCGACAAATCTGGATATTTGTCATGTAGAGATTTAAGCGGAAGTATGTATTTTTTCTGATAATCTTCGTCTTGAAACAATGGCTGAAAGTCAAGGACAATTAGGTTTTTAATTTTACCAAAGGATAAAAAATCAATCCCTAACAAAGGTAAATCGTAATGATAATTGGGATAAATCACGCTGTTGAAAATTTGGGCGCTCTCCCCAGCATCGATGTAGGTATAGCGAATTTTTCGCAACTGTTGACATTGGTGACACCAACTGCGGATGGTTGCTGGGTTTCTGCCGCGATCGCTAACTTTGAATTCCAAACCAGGGGGAATGTCCCTACTTTGTAAATCAAACCGTTCAAATAGCTCTTTTTCTAAAAATTCCAGGAAAGGCTTATACATACAGCATGACTCATTAACCCTTGCATGAAAATAAAGGATGTGGATCGTGCACGTCTCATTTCTTAGAAACAAAGCAACATTCCTTAATGGGGAATGGGGAGTAGGGAGTGGTGAGTGGGGATTAGGGATTAGGGATTGGCAATTGGTAATTGTAAAGTTTACCCAGTCCCCATTCCTTATTTCCTATTCCCTACTCCCTATGCCCTAGCATGATTGCGAGCGAGCATTTCCTCTAGAACTTGTTGGGAAACACAACGACGCTCAGAACAATAAGTCATCAGGTTAACTCCGTTCATCATTCGCACGGTACTAACTCTGACACGAAAATCATCCGTTACAAACCAACAGCGTTCTTGTCCCTGGTTATTGTCATAATCAGTGTTAATCGTTAGCAGCCCATCATCAGCAAATCGATATCGGCTGACAACAGGAATGCTCTCAACATAGCCTTGGTTGCGGATTAATTTCCCAGAACGCCCGGTTTCATCGTCGGGAATGTCAACCAAAATGGCGGCATGGTCGGTGTTTGGCGGCCTCGTGTCTAGGTTAGCTTGCCATGCAAAGCTAGCACCCCCAGTTGCTTTAGCAGGATCTATTCCCTGGACTTTACAGACTTCTTGAATTTTAGGATCGTCTTTTTCGATGACTGTAACAATCAAATTCGACTCACCCGACTCATCTGCGGCTGAGTCAAAGTGATGAACGGAACGCTCTGTAAACCATGTGCCTTCGCTCTTACGAAAGAAGTCAATCATTGACAAAGGTGCAATTATATGCATGTATTTTCAAACCCCGTTTTTTAAAACAATACCTGCGCAAAATCTTCTGTATCGCTAATTATTTCCGACCCCTACATGTATTTTGTTTGAGTCTGAGTAATGAGATGAATACCCAATTTAGCTAAAGTGTAGAATAACTCAAAAACTTCTACTTCCATCGCCTAATGACAAATACTGAAATTCAATTTCTGACTAGAGAACGCCCCAGTCCGACTCCAGAAATCTTAACAGCCCTCAAAGCAGGGCTTCCTCTAGAAAAATTAGACTTGAACGAATTCAATTTACGGGGAGTTGATTTAAGACAAGCTAACTTGAGTCAAGCCAAGCTACTAGGAGCCGACCTCAGCCAAATGGTCTTGAGTAATGCAAATCTCAGTGGAGCCGACTTGCGAGGTGCTAACCTGCGGGGTGCTGATTTGAGTGGAGCGAATTTGCAGGGAGCTTATTTAAACCGTGCAGACCTCCAACAAGCAAATCTCAGTGGTGCAAATTTGGAGGGAGCTAAATTCCAAGTAGCGCGTTATGATGCACAGACAAAATGGCCTGAAGGATATAACTACAAGACTTCAGGAGCAGTGGGGCCGGGTGCTAGTCTGAATGGTGCTTTTCTCAATACAGCTTTTTTACGCAATGCAGATTTGCAAGGAGCTAATCTGCGGGGAGCCTACCTCAGCGGCGCTGACTTGACTGGAGCTAATTTACAAGGTGCGGCTTTAAGCGGTGCTGACTTGAGTAAAGCCTATTTAACAGGGGCTTGCTTGCGCAATGCTCGGTTAACTGGAGCCGATTTGCGCGGTACAGATTTGCGAGCAAGCGACCTCAGTAACGCAGAGATGGACTATCTTCAAAGTATTGCTGGGGCAGATTTCACTCTTGCCCAAGGTTTGACAGAAGCAACCAAAGCCATGCTTAACAGCCGTCCAGCATCAGAACTCGATGTTTGGAACGCCTACACCCGCAAAACAACCCGTGAAAGTTTAAGTAGCTGAACAGGAGTGATACCAATTCAAAATTCACCAATGACGCTCGCGGACTCGCGGTTACCGCGGGGTAGCGTAGCAAGTGGCGTGGGAAAATACGCAAAGCACTGCTTCAAGAGCCTGCCTAAATTCATCCCCCTGTTCTGCAACGCCTATTCTGGCTGTCTCATACAGCTTGCCACTTCTTTTTGAGAAGGGCTAAAAATGTAGCGTATCCTTCTGAAAAACCGGGCGGATCGGGTAGAACATATTGTGGAAACTCTTTATACGATCGCCAAGGTTCGGAAGCATTATGCCGCAGGTATAATGCACAGTCTGAGGAACCTGGTAATCGCCAAGTCATTTGGCCTGTTGGTATATCAGTCACATACGTCTCCCGGACTCGAAAAAGTTGATATTTTATTCTAGATTTTGGCAAATTGTCCGGATATTTCCCTCAAATTTCAGATAAAATAAAGCATTTAGTGTAACTGAGTTAAGTGCGATCGCATGATTCAGGTTAGTCACAATAATGCTCAATAAGCTCACTTTGCTATTGAGGCAATAAGCCTTCTAAGGCAGCTCCCACAACTCGGCGATCGCTATCTTGTCTGAGTTGATTTAGGACTGCTTTGGCTTGCGGCTCGTCAAATCGTTGGAGAGCATAAGCAACTCGCACTCGCATCCGCCAAGATTCATCATCGACCAAGCTTAGTATTTGAGATAATGCTTGAGTATGTAAGCTAGAGTTAGCCAGTAAGCCTAATGCATCAACAGAAGTTTCCTGAACTGTGAAATCTTCGTCTTTTAAACCCTGAACGCAGATATCAAATAATTCTTCTGTACAATTCATATCAGCGATCGCTGCTAGTATGGTACGTCGTACTAGCCAGTGGTCATCCTGATAAAATGTCAGAACTAGATGAGAAACTGCCACTCTACCAAATAACGATAAAGAATTTGCCGCCTCAGCTCGCACGTTGGGAGTATCGTCGAATTTCATAATTTGTATCAAGGCAGCAAAAGATTCGGCTGATTGTTGCTTGCCCAAACCTCTGGCCACAAAGGAACGCACCAAAAATTCTGAATCATGCAATTTACTAGTTAGTAGAGGAACAGCAACTTCTGATTCATACTCCTTGAGTGCAGCGATCGCTTTCAAACGATACTGAAAATCTGGATTCTCCAATTCAGCTTTAATTTTATCGATTTCCATAAGTGTATTTTTTAGGGTTATTCTTTACTTTATTTTACAAACGTCAAAAAATAGCGACTGCATTTGGGAAGATTACAGGAAATGGGGAGATTGGGAAGTGTGGGGAGTGTGGGGAGAAAGAGAATTTATGCCCCCATCTCCCCATCTCCCCATCTCCCCAATCCCCACCTCCCCAATCCCCAGTACCCAATCCCCTACGCTTATGACTCAACTAACCGAAACTGTTAAGCAATTAATAGCCAAAGCTAGAATTATGAGCTTTGCTCAGTGGCAACAGTCCCATCCTCAAGCTGCGATCGCTATTTTCCAAGCTGCGGATGATAATTTGCGCTATCTGAGCGACGAAGATTTAGTAGAAATCCAAACTTTAGCACCCAATCATTGTGCCTTGATTCCTGTTGCTCAATTGTTACGCGATCGTGCAGGTGAAATCGTTGATGAAGCTAGAGAACAGGTTTTGCTAACTTACCCTGAAATTATCGAGCCAGGAGGAGACCTTTATCCCCCCGAACGCGCCCAAGCTTGCTGGCGAGATTTCTGGCATTTTCTCCGCTGCATTACTTATGGTATTGCAGGCGGCCACGCTGAATATACTAGCCCCACAGGACTCCACTATATGAATTTGGTTTATCAAGAATTACAAGTTCCTTTGGATGCTATGATTCTAGGTTTAAAAAGTATCAAAGCTGCTAGTTTGAAACGCTGCCAAGGCAACCACCAAGAAACTCTTACTCCTTATTTTGACCATTTAATCGCTCAATTAGCTGCTTTCCAAAAACATTAATGTAAAAACTTATACTTTGCCTAGTGTAAAAAAGTATCTAGCGTCGAATAAAACGAAAAATTTACCCAAAACATTGTACTTTTGAATACATGTTTTGGGTAAAATATGCCTTTTAAAATCATATTTTTAGTATCTAGAGTCTGGCGATCGCAAAAGTGCTGAGTTTACGTAACTTTTGCCGTTTCAAAAAAAATCATACCAATTCAATTAACAGCATTGCTGATTTTATCTATTGAAACGATTGTGCATGATATCAAAATCTTTGTAGAGACGTTGCAATGCAACGTCTCTACATCTTTATTCATACTGCAATTGAGGAACGTCCAATTAACGATCGCAACAACTTCTTTGGTAAAGATGCGATTCACTGCCTGTCTACAGACGATCTATTTATCGCATTTTCTTTTTAAAATTGATATTACTACACCTGTACTCGGTAATTTCCTGTTCCCTGTTCTCTTCCTACAGAAAGAAGTTCTCTAAATCAAAGCGGAGTATACTACATTTTTTTTGACATAGGTTGGCTGATAACTAAGTATCAATATTATCCTAGAGATAAGAAGTAAATTGAGAAATAACGGAACTTTTCTAAAGATGCGTAGACTCTTAAAGAGCAGCTTCTTGGAAGAGAATCATCGCCTCTCTACCAAACTAATAACCAAATCCTTATGGCAAAGACTATTTCAATTACCGATTCTCTAGTTCCTAATCCCGTACCGAAATCAGCTATTATTCGTTTAGAAAATATATTTAAAGTCTATGGCATTGGCGAAACCGAAGTCAAAGCACTCAATGATGTAAATTTAATTATTAACGAAGGCGAATATTGTTCAATTATGGGGCCTTCTGGTTCTGGGAAATCCACAGCCATGAATATTATCGGCTGTCTAGACCGACCTACAGGCGGACATTATTACTTAGATAATATTGATGTGGCGCAAATGGATGATAAATCCTTGGCACATATCCGCAATAAAAAGCTGGGGTTTGTGTTTCAACAATTCCATTTATTGCCCCAACTTACAGCATTAGAAAATGTGATGCTGCCAATGGTGTATGCTAATGTGAATCCAAAAGAAAGAAGCGATCGCGCCAAAGAAGCATTGATACGAGTCGGTTTAGGAAATCGCCTCAACAATAAACCAACTCAACTATCTGGGGGACAACAACAAAGAGTAGCGATCGCTCGTGCCATTGTCAACCGTCCCGTAGTACTCCTAGCCGATGAACCTACCGGCGCACTTGATTCGCGCACAACCCAAGAAGTATTAGACATTTTTAGCGAACTCAATGCCACTGGAATCACCGTTGTTATGGTAACCCACGAACCAGAAGTAGCGCGTCAAACCCAGCGCATCGTTTGGTTCCGTGACGGTCAGGTAGTAAACTCTAACTTAACTCCATCGGACTTAACTCAGCTAGCAATGTCGTGATTAAGCTGTTGACTGTTGAGGGTTAACAATCAACAGTCAACAGCGAAATGAAATCCCTTTTAGAGATGTGATGAGCTTACAAACTTGCTGTTTTACCAGTTTGTGCTTGTGTTTCAATTGGTTTGACATCGGTGTAACCCAATTCACCAGCTATTGTTCGGAACACCGAAATTTGCTCTTCAAAATCTAGTCCTTCAATTTGAGAAAGTAGATCGTTAATTGGTTTGCTTGCTTGATAATTACCTGGGAACCCAACCACTTTTTTCCCCATTTCTACTGCCCAAGCATACCAAACTAACAATTGATTGTTTTCTTTAATTGCGCCATAAGCACGGGAATATTCTGTATCTTTGCGGTTAACGATATCCCGCATGATTTCTAATTGCTCGTTATCTGATAAATCAAAATATTCTCCTAACAATTTTGGTGCTAATTCCGGGTCAGTAGCAGCGGGAGCCGCTGGCGTAATGGAATCACCCATTTTTTTATAAACCAAATAGAACCAAGCTAATTTAGCGTCGGTATCTAAGGCGTTAAACGCGTCTACCACATTTTGAGTTTCATTGCTTTGAGCTTGAGAAATATTTTTATCGTAACTTGTAGTCATAATTTCTCTCCAAACAGAATTTTTTTAACAGGCCAAACTAAGAGTTATCAAAGTTTGAGAATAAGATTCTACTATCAAGAGAAAGAGTTAAATTATTTGTCAAATCCAGCATTAATCTATCTTTTAATAGAGGTAAAAGTCTCTCGGAAGGAGGCAAGAGAGTAGCGAATTCTCCTGCTATGATTGCCGCAGCAATAAAATTTTACCTAAGGTTTTAATTATGCCAGATGAAATAAAACCCAATGTTAATGAAGCTCCCACCCATGATGCTCAATTAGCTGCTGAAAATATCGCTACTGGTGAAGAAAAAGCGCCAGCGGTGGATTTGGAAGCTGATTATGCAGCCGCACAAAAATTCAGCGTCAGTGATGTTGACCGCACAGGTCAAGGTGCAGCAGCAGCCGAAGCATCAACTGCTTCCAAACAAAAAGTCCCTGAAGCAAGAGAAATAAAAACACAACAAATCGACTCAACTGGTAATCCTGATGATTATGCAGAGTTAGCTAAGGAAGTTGGAAATGCTAAGACTGAGGGTGTCGCTGATGTTAGCGATGACCTAGTAGAAAAGGCTTTAGAAAAAGGCCAACCGAAATAATAATTTTTCTCCAGCCATAGATAATCGATAGTTAATTATTGACGCACTCACGCCTTATAGATGTGGGTGCGTTAAAGGCAATTTACCATTGTGCTAAAGCGATCGCAATTTCTTCTCGCAAATCTGGTGTTAGTCCAGCGTTATTTGCTAACTTTTGCAATTGTTGGCGTACAAGTTCTTTATCCAGATTTTTTAGTGCTGCGATCGCATGTAGTCTTACCGATGCATTAGAATCAGCTAACAGCAAGACCAATGGTTCAATTGCCTGGATCTTTCCTAACTGTCCTAAAGATAAAGCGATCGGACTTTTAATATTGGCAATTTTTATTGCTGGATGTTGCGATTCCAGCACTTTTAGTAATATTTCTGTAGCTAGTGTAGTTAGCTGGGGCTTTTGCACTCGCCCTAAAACTGTAACAATTTCTTCCCACACAGATGGTAATGTACTTTGATGAAATCCTATTTGTAAATATTCCAAACTCGATGGTATTTCCATCCAACCTAAAGCGCGAATAGTTTCTAATTGCAGTGTTAGCGGTGTTTGAGGTGAAATCAACAAATCAAATAAGTATTTGGCAGCGTTATCACTACCCATACGAGAAAGAGTAACGACTGCTGTACGACAAACATCAAGGTTGATGTCATACAACTTAGGTTGTAATATTGTGACTAAATCTAATGCTTGGCACAAGTCCGGACGAAAACCTAAACCAACCACTGCTGCACGTCTAACTGTGGCCGCTACATCGTCTAAAGCGTTTAACAACACTGAGGGTATGCCTTCGTCGTGAAAACTCGCCAACGCTTCAATTGCAGCAGCACGAATTTCTGCTTGGGAATCTTGCACCACACTCAACAATGGTGCAATAATTTCTGGTTGCGAAATACAACAAAGCGATCGCACTGCCAAAAGTCGTGTATCTTCATCTGCTAAAAGTTTAGTTAGTGAAGTAATCGCAACATTACCCATTTGCCCCAATGCTGTAGCTGCGATTGCTTTGAGTTCTTCATCCTCATCAGTTTTCAACAATTCCACCAAAGGCGCGATGGCATCTGGGTGCTGGAATTCCCCTAAAGTTCGCGCCGCATACCAGCGTAATTCTTCTTCTGCATCTTCATCTTTTAATATTTCAATTAGTGGCGGGATGGCAATATTTCCCAAGTTAATTAAAACCTTGGTTATTTCCCAGCGTTGCTGAAAATCGCCCATCTCTAATATTGAAAGCGATAACGAGAGCAGATATTCTCGATTTTTAACTATCTCTGGATGCTGAGAATTAGCCCCTAAAATTAATTCTTGTAAATATTGAATTAGCGATGACCAATCAGCTGCATTATATGCTGTCTGGGCTTGCACCAAAAGCTGGTTGATGTTGTTCACGATGGTAAAGGTGAATGGGGAGGTGTGGGGAGATGGGGAGGTGTGGGGAGATGGGGAGATAGGGAGATGGGGAGGTGTGGGAGGTTTGGGGAGATGGGGAGATAGGGAGTGGGGAAGTCAAGGAAGAAAGAGAATTTATGCTTCCCACACCCCCCTCTCCTCCCACACCTCCCACACTTCCCACACCTCCCACACTTCCCACACCTCCCATCTCCCCATCTCCCCAATCCTCAATCCCTCTAACTTGGCTTGACTACAACTGAATTACCTTCTATTTTGGCGGTATAGGTTTTTAGCCCTTCTGTTGCTGGGCCTTTTATTACTTTACCGTCAGCCCCATATTGCGAACCATGACAGGGACAGACGAATTTTCTCTCTTCAGCTTTCCATCCAACCGTACAACCTGCATGAGAACAAGTAGGGTTGACAGCGGTCAAATTTTCAGATTTAGATGTGCCGACTACTAATACAGGCCCAGCAGGTGAATTTTTCGCTAGCAATTGACCTGTTTTATCTAATTCTGCCGATGTCCCTACCGCTTGCCAATCGGCTGATGCTGAATTTGTCTGGGAAGAACAAGCTGCGATCGCTATAGGTAGAGAACTCGCTATCCAACCCAAACCTACCCAATTAATAAAATCACGACGTTTCATAGCTGCTGAAATAATCTTGAAGTTTTAGCTCGCATCTGCCAATCAATTTGAGATTTTCGATTCCGAATTGAACTATAGCAGCCTTGAATGATTTGTAAAATATTTTTGTCTCAATCCGCCCTATTACGATTGCTACATCGTAATTAAAAATCCCTGGAGTTATACCAAATACCTGCGATCCCCGAGTTTTGTGTTATTTAGTGGGCGATAGTGATGCAAAAAATGCATAGGAACCATGTTTTTTATGCATTTTTACTCAAAAACCGTAACAATTTATACGATTTTAACATAAATCTGACCTTAACTTAGTGAGTATCGAAATTGTTACATGAACAGCAACCAAAACTCCTTGACAAATTCCCAAAATGTAAATGGCGACAAATTATCCTCAACTAACCACGGATTTTAAGTTTCGCGTCAAGCGCTCGGAAATATAAATAATCAGCCCTAACTAGATATTAAGTTTTCATCTCTAACCCTCGTAGACATACACCTAATAGGACTACGGGTTGATTTGTACTGGGTACACAAATTGTCACGTTTATTTGTAACTTGCAACGAGAGCCAGCTTCATGACAGATACAGCAACTACCACCGTCAATCTCAACAAGTTCGAGAAATTCAAGGCAGAAAAAGATGGACTCGCCGTTAAGGGTGAGATCGAAAAATTTGCCGCCTTGGGTTGGGAAGCAATGGACGAAACAGACCGAGATCATCGACTTAAATGGGTGGGTGTATTTTTTCGTCCAGTCACTCCAGGTAAGTTTATGATGCGGATGCGGATGCCTAACGGTATTCTCACCAGCACTCAGATGCGTGTTTTAGCCCAAGTGGTACAGCGTTACGGTGATGAGGGTAGTGCTGACATTACCACGAGACAGAATATTCAATTGCGCGGCATCAGAATTGGAGATTTACCAGATATTTTTGATAGATTTCACGCAGTTGGCTTAACCAGCGTCCAGTCAGGGATGGATAACGTCCGCAACATCACAGGCGATGCTGTAGCGGGGTTAGACGCAGATGAATTGTACGACACGCGAGAGTTGGTACAGCAAATTCAAGATATGCTCACCAACAATGGCCAAGGGAACCCAGAGTTTAGCAATCTACCACGGAAATTTAATATTGCGATCGCCGGTGGCAGAGACAATTCAGTTCACGCCGAGATTAATGATTTGGCATTTGTGCCAGCATTTAAAGAGGCAGGGGAGCAGGGGAGCAGGGGAGCAGGGGAGCAAAATTTCTCCTCTATCCATTCCGACCAAAAAGTATTCGGATTTAACATCATCGTTGGTGGCTTTTTCTCTGCCAAACGTTGTGAGGCGGCAATTCCTCTGAATGCTTGGGTGGCTCCGGAAGATGTGGTAGCTGTATGTAGAGCCGTTTTAGAAGTTTTCCGCGATTGTGGTTCGCGTGCTAATCGGCAAAAATCCCGTCTGATGTGGCTAATTGATGAATGGGGTTTAGAAAAGTTTCGCCTAGAAGTAGAAAATCGCTTGGGTAAATCATTATTACCCGCAGCGCCAAAAGACGAGATTGACTGGGAAAAACGCGACCATATAGGGGTATACAAACAAAAACAACCAGGATTGAATTATGTAGGGTTGCACATTCCTGTCGGTCGGTTGTATGCCGATGATATGTTTGAAATTGCTCGTCTAGCGGAAGTTTACGGTAGTGGCGAAATCCGGTTAACAATCGAGCAAAACATTGCGATCCCCAACGTTCCTGAATCGAGATTAGCCACATTTTTAGCAGAACCGTTGCTAGAAAGGTTTTCGATTAATCCAGGTTTATTGACGCGATCGCTAGTATCTTGCACGGGCGCACAATTTTGCAACTTTGCCCTCATCGAAACCAAAAACCGCGCCTTGGCGATGATTAAAGCCTTAGAAGAAGATTTAACCTTCCCGCATCCCGTGCGAATTCACTGGACTGGTTGCCCCAACTCCTGCGGACAGCCTCAAGTTGCAGACATCGGCTTAATGGGAACTAAAACTCGTAAAAATGGCAAAACCCTCGAAGGCGTTGACATATATATGGGTGGCAAAGTTGGCAAAGATGCCCATCTCGGAACTTGCATTATTAAAGGCATACCCTGTGAAGATTTACAGCCAATATTGCAAGATTTACTGATCCAAAAGTTTGGGGCAAAACTCAAACAAGAAGCCTTAGCAGTTAGTAATTAGTGACTGAGGACTTACACCATACTCGATGGAGTTGATTTGAAAGTGCGTGAGGGCGAATTTGTTTGCATCATCAGTCACTCTGGTTGTGGCAAATCAACACTCCTGAATATGGTTTCTGCGTTTAATACTCCTACCGATGGTGTCTTTATGCTGCAAGACAAACCCATCATCGAACCAGGTTCCGACCGAATGATGGTATTCCAAAACTCATGACATTGATGAAGCACTTTTTTGCGCCGACAGAGTTGTGATGAGTAATGGCTCAGCCGCCCACACCGGTGAAATCCTAGATATTCCCTTCTCCTGTCCCTACAACCGTCACCGCATCATGGAAGACCCAGAATACTACAACCTACGTAACTACGGCCTAAACTTCCTCTATCGTCTATTTGCTCGCATTGACGAGTAGGAGTAGTGACTGTTGACTGAGGATTTATTATTCTCTCCCCACTCTCTACTCTTTCTCTACCTTCCTACCTCTTCAAGAATTAGAATGCTTAAAAATCTATTTTCATTCAGCGATCGCTATCGCATCTTACATCAGACTTGGTTTGCTTTTTTTCTCACCTTTGTCTGTTGGTTTAACTTTGCTCCCTTCGCTACAACTATTGGCAAACAATTAGATTTAGCACCCGAACAAGTCAAAACTTTAGGCATCTGTAACCTAGCTTTGACAATTCCGGCACGGTTAATTATCGGGATGCTTTTGGATCGTTTTGGCCCTAGAATTACCTATTCAATGCTGCTAGTATTTGCGGCTGTTCCTTGTTTGGCGACAGCGTTCGCGCAAGATTTCAATCAATTAGTCATCAGTCGTTTGTTGATGGGAATTGTTGGTTCTGGATTTGTCGTCGGTATTCGGATGGTGGCGGAATGGTTCCAGGCCAAGGAGATGGGAATTGCCCAAGGTATTTATGGTGGTTGGGGTAACTTTGGGGCTTTTGGTGCTGAGTTTGCCTTACCGATAATTGCAGTTTCTACAAGCTTTTTGGCTGGTGGCGCTTCTAATTGGCGATTTGCGATCGCTTTTACAGGAATTGTTGCAGCTATCTACGGCGTAATCTATTACAACAGCGTCCAAGATACGCCCACTGGTAAAATCTACAAAAAACCTAAGAAAAATGGTGCTTTAGAAGTAACCAGTATTAAAAGCTTCTGGGCGATGATTGTCTCCAATTTTGGTTTAGTTTTCGCTCTCGGTTTATTAGCTTGGCGCTTAGAACAAAAGAACATTCACTTTTTAACTTTGAGCCAAATGTATCTGGCTTGGTTATTATTAGCAGGATTATTTATTTATCAAAGTTACAAAGCTTGGCAAGTCAACCGCGAACTTTTAATTGGTAAGAAAACTTACGCACCAGCCGAACGTTTTCATTTTGGTCAAATAGCATTACTCGAATTTACTTACGTAACTAACTTTGGTTCAGAACTTGCTGCGGTTTCGATGTTGCCAGCATTTTTTGAGAAAACCTTTGGTCTAGAACACGTTGTTGCTGGGATGATTGCCGCTACTTATCCGTTTCTGAATTTAGTTTCTCGTCCTAGCGGTGGCTTAATTTCTGATAAATTCGGTTCGCGTAAGTGGACAATGACAATTATCAGTGCAGGTATTGGTGTTGGCTACTTGATGGCACATTTTATTAATAGTAACTGGCCGATTCCATTGGCGATCGCAGCTACAATGTTTGCCGCTTACTTTGCCCAAGCTGGCTGCGGTGCAACCTACAGCATCGTACCCTTAATTAAAAAAGAAGCCACCGGACAAATTGCCGGTAACGTCGGAGCTTACGGTAATTTTGGCGGTGTAGTTTACCTGACAATTTTTAGCTTAACTGACGCTCCCACATTATTTAGCACAATGGGTTTAGCTGCGATAATTTGTGCTTTTATGTGTGCCTTCTTCCTCAAAGAACCGAAGAATTCCTTTGCTACTGATGACACTGAAATATCACAAACCCCCGCTACTGTCTTCTTAACTGAAGAATAAATATCACGCAGAGTCGCAGCGAAAAGTCGGAGCGCCGGTTTCCGGCGATCTGAACTTTTCAAGACAGAGACACAGAGAGTAAGAATAAAACTCTCTTTATCTCTTCTCTGCGACTCTGCGTGACGCCACTTGCTACCCTTCGGGTTCCGCGTTAGCGGTACAAGTCGGGGAACCGCAAGGGCGCAGTGGCTCCTCTGCGTGAACTTATTCCCATACAACTACCATGACTGAATTTACCAAAACCCTCTGTCCTTACTGTGGTGTCGGTTGCGGATTAGAAGTTTCCCCTCCAGCAGAACTTGGCAAAGCAACCAATCGAGATAACCAAGGAAATCCAATTTGGCGGGTGCGAGGTGATAAAGCTCATCCATCCAGTCAGGGTATGGTTTGCGTCAAAGGTGCAACCATCGCCGAATCTTTAGATAAAAATAGATTACATTACCCAATGGTGCGAGACTCTTTAGACCAAGAGTTTCGTCGTGTTAGTTGGGATGAAGCTTTCGATCTCATCGTCAAGCGCATTCAAACCGTGCGTTTCACCCAAGGGCCAGAAGCTATATGTATGTATGGTTCTGGTCAGTTTCAAACCGAAGATTATTACATAGCCCAGAAATTCATGAAAGGGTGTTTGGGTACTAATAATTTTGATGCCAACTCCCGTTTATGTATGTCTAGTGCTGTGGCTGGGTACATTCAAAGCTTTGGCTCAGACGGCCCTCCTTGCTGTTACGAAGACTTGGAGCTAACCGACTGTGCATTTTTAATTGGTACCAATGCCGCTGAATGTCATCCGATCGCCTTCAACAAACTGGCAAAGTATCACAAAAAGAATCGCAAAGTCAAAATGGTTGTGGTCGATCCCCGGCGCACGCCAACCGCAGAAGCCGCAGATTTACATTTAGCGATTCGTCCGGGTACAGATATCGACTTGTTAAACGGTATCGCCCATTTATTGATGCGCTGGAACTACGTTAATACGATGTTCGTAGATGACTGTACCAGTAATTTTCCTGCTTATGCTGAGGTAATTCGCCACTACCCACCAGAAGTCGTAGCTCGTCAATGTGGTATCAGTATTGATGATTTAGAAACAGCAGCTCGATATTGGGGTCAATCAAAGCGGGTATTGTCGTTGTGGTCGATGGGTGTCAACCAATCCTCAGAAGGAACGGCTAAGGTGAGAACCATCATCAACCTACACCTAATGACCGGACAAATTGGTAAACCCGGAGCCGGCCCTTTTTCCCTCACCGGTCAGCCAAATGCAATGGGGGGAAGGGAAGCCGGGGGTTTGGCGCATTTATTACCGGGTTATCGGCTAGTAAAAAATCCCCAGCATCGTGCAGAAGTTGAGGAGTTTTGGGGACTTAAGCCAGAACAAATTTCGCCCCATCCCGGTTTGACTGCTTGGGACATGATTACTGGGCTAGAAAATAATGCTGTAGGGGTACTTTGGATTGCTGCTACTAATCCGGCTGTGAGTATGCCAGATTTAGAACGGACAAAAAAAGCGTTGTTGCGATCGCCTTTTACCATCTACCAAGACGCTTATTATCCCACAGAAACTTCTGCCTACGCTCACGTTCTCCTGCCAGCAGCCCAATGGGGTGAAAAAACTGGCGTTATGACCAACTCGGAACGCATGGTAACTCTATGTCAAGCCTTCCGCCAACCGCCAAGAGAAGCGAAACCAGATTGGGAAATCTTCGCCGAAGTCGGTCGCCGTCTCGGTTTTACCAAAGAGTTTGCCTTTGCTAACTCCGCTGAAGTTTACGCCGAGTTCGCCCAACTAACTAAAAATCGCCCCTGCAACATGACGGGTATCTCTCACGCCCAATTAAAAGCACAAGGCCCGACTCAATGGCCTCATCCAAAACAGGGGAGTGGGGAATGGGGAATAGTGAATGGGGATTCTTCCCCTACTCCCCACTCTCTACTCCCTACTCCCTCCAAACGCCTTTACACCGATTTACGCTTCCACACTCCTGACGGACGCGCTCGATTTGGCGCGTATTACTCCAAAGGTTTGGCAGAACCACCAAACCCTGATTATCCCTTTGTGTTAACTACTGGAAGACTTTACGGCCATTGGCACACCCAGACGCGCACCGGGCGAATTGAAAAAATTTGCAAAATGCATCCCGAACCTTTTATCGAAATTCATCCCCGCGATGCTGCTCGGTTGGGTATTGTAGATAATCAGTATGTAGAAGTGCGATCGCTTCGCGGCCAAGCTAAATTTCCTGCTAAAGTAACAAAAGCGATCGCACCCGGTACAGTTTTTGTCCCCATGCACTGGGGTTCGCTCTGGGCAGATAATGCCGAAGCTAACGCCCTCACCCATCCCGAATCTTGCCCCGATTCCCTGCAACCAGAATTAAAAGCCTGTGCAGTACAATTGATACCCATTTTTCTGGAACCTACAGTCAAAAATTATCAACTCCAATCCTCACAAAGGTAAGCTGCTAACTATAACTCTCAACCAAAAATTGGTAATCAGCAATAGTCAATAGTTATTATTAATTTTTCTGTTTCTCTCTTCTTGGCTGTTTCCAACTACTATCTTTAAAGAGATAAAATTTGGACGAACAAAAAACTTTAAAAGCCTTGATTTCAATTTAGGAAATAAACAACTTACAAAGCATCGATTAAGTAACGATCGTTAATCCTCTAGATTTCTCTATGGGATTTTATTTTATACTTGGGTGCAGGATATGAAAAGGCTACTGAAGGTAATTTTAGGAACTGCCAAAGACCAAAACTTCATGCACGCGATTGAAAATGTAGAAGTGCTGGTTTCTAAAATTTTATCTCTTTTTATGGTAGTTATAATTTTAGTAGCGATCGCCGATTTATCAGTCTTTATTTTCAAAGAATTATTTACAGATCCTTACGGGAAGTTTAGCACAACACTATATCAAATTTTCGGTTTATTTTTGAATATTTTAATTGCTTTAGAAATCCTAGAAAACATCACAGCCTATTTGCAAAAACATGTTTTTCAGGTGGAATTAGTTATTGCTACATCTTTAATTGCTGTCGCTAGAAAAATTATTATCCTTGATTTAGAAAAAGTTGAAGGTATTGATATAATGGGTCTAGGTACTGCTATTCTTGCTTTGTCAGTTAGTTATTTAATAATTCGTTTTAGTACTTACAAGTAAAAACTTTAAACAACAGATATAACAAATTTTGGCAATACTAATATGTTCGGGGTAAAAGGCGAAGAAAAACCTTTAATCTTTTCCCAAAAACAATTATAAGTTCAAAATTATTTCCTGAGTAACATTGCAGCCTAGAGAATATTAAAAAAATAGAACTTTCTCAGGAATAAAGTACGCATCTTAATATGAAAAATCTTGTAGAGTGGACATCTTGTTTACCATTGTGTAGTTAATTTATATTAAATTTACTGGATTTTATACTCAGTATTTGTCACCCCGATTCAGAAATTTTACGTTACTCAACCAACATTCTCATCAGCTAATTTTGAATACTTTATTATGGCAGAATTTTTTGAATTTGAAGCAGATTTTGTTGATTCCCTGCGTTGCATTCCTATGCAGGTGCGTTGCAAATTAGATACCTGTGGTATTAAGCTAAAATTGTCTGATTGGAATCAAATGACCACAGCAGAGCGTCAAGCTTTAGTCGAATTACCATGCACTACAGAAACCGAAATTCAGTCTTACCGCGAATATATCCAAGAGTTGATTTTACAACGCACGGGCACAGCAGCTGGCAAATTGCCTATAGAACCCCATCCGGCATGGCTTGACTCTGATACCATACCGCCTACTGTCCAGGAAAAAGCGCAAGAAATCGGAGTGGTTCTGACCCAACAAAAATGGGCAGCTTTAAGACCGTTACAGCGTTTTGCCTTGATTAAACTCAGTCGCCCAGGGCATGAAAACAAAAACTTTCCCAAAGCGATCGCAGAATTTGATTTATTTTAATTAAGCTCAATTGCTAATTATTATAGTTGAGGCTAGTAATAGACACTAGGCAATGGTTTCTATTGCTTTTTCTTAACTAGCAAATAACATCTAAGGATGCGTTAAACTTTGTTAACTCGCAGCCTCGAGATGGTGCATTACAGCATAATTAATGCTGTAATATCGGTAAATTTGCGTATAAGCGTACTAGCTGATGTGCGTCTAAATTGGACATTTAGACTTTAAGACTGTCATTTGTCCTTTGCAAATGCCCAATAGCAAATAAACAATAACTGAGGGTAGCAAAAATATGGCTGCAAAGAAACTTTTAATGCTGGTTGGGGACTATGTAGAAGACTATGAGGTTATGGTTCCTTTCCAGGCGTTGCAAATGGTGGGACACACTGTCCATGCAGTTTGCCCCAATAAAAAAGCTGGCGACAAGGTGCGAACAGCAGTTCATGACTTTGAAGGAGACCAAACCTATAGCGAAAAACCAGGTCACAATTTCACTTTAAATGCTACCTTTGCAGAAATCAAAGCCGAAACTTACGATGCCCTAGTAATTCCTGGAGGACGGGCACCAGAATATATTCGTTTGAATCAACAGGTACTAGAAATTACCCGTCACTTTGCCCAAGCAAATAAACCAATCGCTGCTGTCTGTCACGGCTTGCAGTTATTGGCAGCTGCTAATGTGTTACAAGGCAAAAGATGCACTGGCTATCCTGCTTGTGGCCCAGATATCAGTAGTGCTGGAGGTATTTATATCGATATCCCTGTTGATGAGGCTATAGTTGACGGTAATTTAGTAACAGCACCAGCTTGGCCTGCTCATCCCCGTTGGCTGGCAGAATTTCTCAAAGTACTTGGAACTAAGATTGAACACCCAGAACTAGCTAAAGTTGTTTAAATAGAATATCTAACAGTCCGTTTTGATTTGGCTAACTTACTCGTGTAAGTAGGGAACAGGGAATAGACAACAACGGATAGAAATTTACTGAGTTTTTTTGATGCAATCCCATCAAAGTCCGATGCCAAAAATCTCTTAATTCAATCTTTGGGGCAGCTTCTTTCACTATTCCTTAATCCCTACTTTCCAACCCCAAAACAGATTAGACTTCTTGCAGAAGTCGGGAAAAGGGTAAGGGGGAAAGGGGAAAGGGATAAGAAAAAACCCTTTCCCTTTTACATACATCCCTTTGCCCCCTCTTACAAAAAGAGTTTTGCACTCTTACTCCATGAGTTGCGCTCACAAGGAACAATGAAAATTTCTTTTCCCTATTCTCCACTCCCCATTCCCTACTCCCTATTTTCAAGGCAGTGTATTGGTCAATTACTAGTACAGTACTGGAGAAATAAAGAGACTATTGAAAATGGTGCAAAAGCTGAGAATACGATTGTTTTGGCTTCTACACAGCAATACTAGTAATAAAAATAACTCATAATAAACCGATGACAATTATATATTTTGTTAATCAAACTAAATGCAATAAAAACTACTTTTTTAATACATTGCCGTAGATGTAATTTACAGCTAGGATGTCAAAAGTAGATAACCGATAAAACCTGAATTGATGTGCTTAACAACCAAGTTTCGAGAAAGCGACAACGGATGAAATACTTATTAACATTTAGATGAGTGAAAAAATTTGAAATTTTGCATCAAGAAATTTAAATTTATTCCCAGTCAGTGAAGCTATAGTGGATTTAGCAATGCTGCTGTTGATGTGGCTAAGGTTAGTCCGGCTACCAAATTATTTTAAGAATTAGTTTAGAAACGCACTTCTTATCAATGACAGGCAAAAACGCAAGACATAATGCATTTCTGCGGCTAGTGTCTGGTAACGGAGCAAGTGTAGAAGCGGAATCTCGCTTCTCGCTGTCCCCCAGTAAAGAGATAGTAATTGGACGCGACCCCAGCTGCCAACTTGTCTTGGATGCCATGATGTACCGAATGGTATCTCGTCGTCATGCGGTGGTTCGTCCCCTGTCTTTATCTCCAGATAGCAAATTTAGCTGGGTGCTTTGCGATCTTAATAGCGCTAATGGCACTTATTTAAATGGACAACGTTTGTATGAATGTCAAGAATTGCACCCAGGCGATCGCATTTCTTTAGGTTCTGACGGACCGCAATACGTTTTTGAGTATGAGTTGACCACCCAAGCCCCAGTAACGACTGTTAACCAGCTAAAACCGCTACCGTCGGCAACGAATTACCACAACCACACCCAATTAAAACAGCCTGATTCTGTTAGCTTCACTCAGCTTTTTCCGATTATTTCCACTGGTAAAGATTTAACTCGCAAAGCTTACCTCGTACCGGGAATACTGACTGTAATTTTCGTAGTGCTGATGTTTGCTACAGTCGGTCGTCCACAGGCTAATCAAGTGATTGTCGCTTGTTACATCGCTTTCGCTGCCTATTATTTTGTGTATCAACTTTGCGGCAAACAAAAGCCCTGGTGGGTGCTAATGGCTACAGCAATGGGTACGATGCTGATATTGCTGAGTCCGCTGTTAGATTTCTTTATCTTTGTATTTCGGGGTTTATTACCCGGAAACTTACCCTCGCCCCAAGACTCCACTACCTTCACAGAGTTACTGGTGCGGATGTTTTTTGGTGCTGGGTTGATGGAAGAATTACTTAAAGCTTTACCCATACTGGGAGCTTTTGCCATTGGCAGAATGTTGTCTTCACCTTGGCGGGAACGCATAGGCGTTTGGGAACCTCTAGATGGTATCCTCTTGGGAACGGCTTCTGCTGTGGGCTTTACTTTATTAGAAACTCTCGGTCAATATGTGCCGGATATCACCCAAAATGTCACGCAGCAAGTGGGTATCGGTGCAGCCGGTCAACTGGCGGGATTACAACTGTTAATTCCGCGAATTTTAGGCTCTGTAGCAGGACACATGGCTTACAGCGGCTATTTAGGCTATTTTATCGGTTTGGCTGTTCTCAAGCCCACTAGAAGCTGGCAAATTCTTTCTATTGGTTATCTGAGTGCCTCTGCACTGCACGCTCTTTGGAATGCTACCGGATCGATTAATGCCCTGCTGTTAGTTGTTGTTGGAGTGTTATCTTATGCCTTTTTGATGGCAGCAATTCTTAAAGCACGGGCACTTTCACCCACGCGATCGCAAAATTTTGCTACTCGATTTCTTGGCCCTAGATAAGAAATGCGGGGGATGAGGGAGCGAGCGATAAGAATAATCGCTAATGCCCAATTCCCAATTTTGAATCGTTATTAAATATGTATATCTTGGGATAGATGGTCTAATTTTCAAATTAGCCTATTCTTATCCTACTTCAGTATTGTTATAGTTAACAAACTCAAAATTGGTAGGTGTTTCAAAAGCAACACAATACTAGCAGATAAACTTACCTGTCTGAAAAATATAATTATTCTAAAAAAGTAGAAATAGGAAGTTACGATTCAGATTTGTATTTTTCGAGTTGAGTCAAAGCGTAGTAAGCGATCGCCAAGCTAATCTTTGCTTGCTCTATCTCAGATAAATTTGTCCACTCGCTATTATTCAAATTACTCATCACAGATGTTGGATTATGCGACTCGCTGCTTCGCATAGCAAAAGCATAAGGACGAGCTAATACTAAAAGATCCTCTGCTGCCCAAGTTGGTAGTACCGATTGAACGCACTCAACGAGTTGCTCGCCCCTTAACTGACGAGAAGAGAATATCTCAGCTGCTTTGGCAGCGATATCATTCAGCAATGCCTTGGGAACGCAAGTATAAAAAGTATCGCGCAATATTTCTTGAAGATTCAGGACTAGAGATTGTTGAAGATTCTGAGAATGAGTCTCGCTATGGTAAACGCCAGACCAAAGCGTGTCGAGATGGCTGTAAAAATCTTGCGATCGCCTTGTGAGATCTTCATCAATTAAATCTGAGATGCCAAACTGTTGTTCTAATTCTTGAAAATAAGCTTCTGATTCTTCATTCGTGGGATCCCAAGGATAAGTAGCATCCTCTGGTTCTAGTAAAGCTTCTAATAATTCTAAATCTACTTGGGATTCTAAAGAAGAGAAAGTGTCTGAACCGTTAATTTTATTAGCCATTTTTTTGCCTCACGATTATTTAGTGGTATTGACAGCTACAATTGCCGAGAGGAGATTTCCGCAAAAAAGTTGATTTTCTCTAGAGTAAAAAAAGATTTTAAACGCTGACGATTAAACAAAATTTATTGATGTAATAGGCTCTCTAGGAGTCTTCAATAATAAACTCCCAGACCTCACCTCTAATACTTCCAAACTTTAGCTGCATTCCTGATTTCAAGGGGACTTCCTCGCGGAGGATTTGTTGCCAACCATTAGGCCCTAAAAACCAGGTTGTTCCGTAGGTAGAAAAATCTTGTAAATAATAAGTTCGCACCAGTGTAGCATCAGTCAAGGTATTACGGCAGAAGATTTCAGCGTGGCGTTTAGAAACAGACGGTTCGGGAATGACAATATCATTCTCTTTAGTGCGACCGATGCGAGTGACACCATAACGCAATAACCAAGTTTTACCTTTTGAAGAGAGCGATCGCAAACAAGCACTAGGAACGGCAGAACTGACATCAGGAATTGCTGTATCTGGTAATTCCGTAACTCCTTCATCAAGATTCTTGATCAGTTCGCCATTAAAATCTGGATGTAGGTAAAGAACAGGCAAAGTCCAAACAGGTTGATTAAATCTGTATAGTGTTAACAGTTCTTTTCTCGCTTGGGTAACAGCTTCATCAATTGGTTTATACAGTCGCAAAGCTTCAGCAAAGGCTTGAATAAAACTGTGGCTTTCGTGGTCGGCGATTTCATCGCGCATCCCTAAAACTGCTGGTACGCCATGCCTAATTAATACTTCTGCCAAACTGCTGGCAGGTATGGCTTGATTATTGTTACTCCGTGCCGATCGCGCTCCCCAACAAGCGTTGAAAACTGCTAACTTCACACCTGTACGGTTCAATGCTTGGGCTAATTCTATACCATTGAGCGTCATACCCGGTCGCAAAAACAATAACCCACCGTCTGGGTCTGGCAAACCGTGTCCAGCATAAAAGAAAACATTGTATGCTTTAGTTTCTAATTCTTGAATCAACTCCTCTGGAGTTGGTTGCAAGAGTTTCTTCACGATGCAAGGGGCATATTTTTGCGAATTGTTATCCGCTGGCGTATCTATAAAAGTTTCTTGTAAAATCAGCGCTTCTTGTTCTAGTTGTAGGTTTTCATCGTGACCCAAAACCAATAGAATGCTTAAAGCTTGGTCAGTACGTAAATACGGTAACGGGTCAACTTCGCTGCTAGTACGACTAAATAGCAAATCTTGGGAAAGAGACATCGCCGATTGACCGGGTTCGCGCTGCATAATTTCCCAAGGTAGATCGATCAGATCTGGGTCGCGAATTTCCAGACGAAAGCGCAAGCGTGTATGCTGACCCATAGCAATCCCGCGGCTGCGTTCTAGACTACCGAGAATCGGGCCATCAAATACCCAACGCCATAAACTCATTCCCAAGTATTGCATCAGACGACTGCTGTAAGGCCCAGTGGTCTGACCTGAAGGGGATGAAATAGCTTCAAGGGGCAATGGCTTTGTATTTTGAGATGTTGAGTTTGGGGGGAGATTTAAACGACTATCGCCACCAAACATTTGCTTCCATTCTTGACACACTTGAGTGAGTTCAACAGGCCACACGCAGTCACGTAAAACATAGCCACTGGGATAGGGAGCCTTGACCACCCAAATGGCGAAGTTGTCAGTGCCAGTGTTTAAGAGACGGGCGATCGCCAAATTCAGGGATGGCATGGATTCATAACACTAAAAGCTAAAAACAAAATAATTTTAAATGCAGAAGAATTGAGAATTCGGAATCAATTAGTGGGGGATTGGAACCCACGACTATAGATTTGTGTTGTATTTCACCGTTTTTATACTCCTAGCTCGAAGCAAGCTACATCCACCAGTGGTAGAGAATTCATTTTGAATTCTAAACGCCAGTTGCTTCAACTGGGGAGACACACCAGTTAGCTGGTATGGCATAAACCCTGAACTTACTGACTCCCAAAGACTGCACTAGCTGTTCCTGACTCCTGAATTTTTGATTCATAACAATTCTCGAAGATAAAAATTTTTACTTTTTTACCTTGTGAGTTTTTCACTCTGGTTGTTACCCGATCATTATTCCAGGTTTTTACTAGTTTATCGATTATTTGACTAAGTTGAACTGGTATCAGCTGCTGGAGTAACTGATGGTTGGGTAACAGTTTTACAAGGATTTGGTGCGTCTGATGGCAAAACAGAGACTCCAGAATTCTTGAGTTGGGAAAATTTAATCGATACTTGTTCGCTTGGTTTAGATCCAGGTTTTGATGTGGGTGGTACTGGGGAGGCTCCTGGAGCCGATGTAGGTTTATTGTTACAGACTCGCATCAGTACAGAAAAATCCCCAGATGTAGGTTTGGGATTTGGTTGAGTGTCGATCGCTTCTAAAAAAGTTTTAGCAGGAAGCGGTTGGTTGTTTTCTAAGGGTATTTCCTTGGTGGTTTGAATCACCCAGCCAGGAGCAAGATTAGTTAGGGTTCTCTGTGGCTGCGTGGGTGTAATAGTAGGGTTTTGAGTTGGCGTGGAATGGGAAGATAAAATTGGAAGACCTGGTTGCGATCGCAAATATTTGACGAATAATCCCACAGTACCTGCTGCCAGAACAAATAGTAACGGGACTATCCACTGTAGAGGTAATTGGTGGGAAGTTTTGGAAGGCTGAGTGTCTTCAATTACTTGAGTTTTCTGGTTTGGGCTATTTAAAACTGCCGTATTTGTTGCTCTGGATGACAAATCAACAGTTTTTGGCGAGTAACTTTCTGGGATAACTGCTTGAATGACGATTTCTGGTTCCCAATATTGGACTTGATAGTGTACTAAAGCGACGGTGACATTATCGTGTCCGTTCTTTGTATTGGCAATTTCTACTAATCTATCTGCAACATTAGTAATGTTTGCTTCCCCAAGCAAAATCGGCAAAATTTCTGTTTCCCAGTACTCCTCTATGCGATCGAAATCGCTCAAACCATCGGATGTCAGGAGAAAAACTGCATCTTCATCGAGCATAAATCGTGCAGATGTGGGATGCAATGAATTGCTAGGCCCCATTCCCAAGGCTTGCACGAGGGAACCAGCGGAACTTTGTTGCACGGCGTCGCGGTAAATGGCATAACCCAGGCGCACTTCCCGAGAAGCGACATCATCATCAAGGGTAACTTGATAGCAGCCTTGGCGTGTAATCCAGTAGGCACGACTATCGCCGACGTGGGTAATATACATTTCGTGGGCGACAGGCAATGCCATAACTAAAGTTGTGCCCATACGCTGACGCCCGTGGCGATTTTCGCTGTCATTGCGCTGGCTAATTTTGTCGTTAGCCATTGCCACTGCTTTTTCTAAGTCATTCAGTAGCAGTGAGGGGTCTATGTGGTCGTAGGGAACTTTGGTGAGCTGCTGTACCTGCTGTTGGATTGTTTCAATGGCTAAATTTGATGCCACGTTACCGCCCTCGTGTCCGCCGATGCCATCACAGACAATTGCTAAGGCTGTAGGCTGGGGTGGTTTGCTCACCAAAGTGCCACTGGGTGGGCTACAGGCGTCTTCGTTACGTTGGCGGCTAGGCCCGGTATCGGTTTTGGTGATAATTTTGATTGTGGGTGTTTGCGATCGCCCTAGTTGTGCTAGTCCCCGATCTAAAGCTGCAATTAATTGTTCGGTTGAGTGGATTTCTCCTTGGATTAAAGACGCGCTAATGCGATCGACAAATTCTGCTATAGCTGGCTTGGCATTAGCGATTAGCTGCTGCCAGAACTTACCTAATTCGGGCAATTCTGGTGTTGCACCATCGTCGAAGCGCAATTCCAACAAACGGACTAAGGAGCCTTCTACCCGTAACACAGATGAGTCTAGTAAGCTAGAAACGACACCTTCACTTGCCAGAGGTTGCCACAAATGAGCTATCTGCCAC
Source organism: Nostoc sp. DedSLP01 (assembly GCA_034530875.2). Lineage (GTDB taxonomy): Bacteria > Cyanobacteriota > Cyanobacteriia > Cyanobacteriales > Nostocaceae > Nostoc. The sequence continues at coordinate 201,544 of JAVRCJ020000004.1, read as the reverse complement.
AACCAATTGAGTTGCCGCATCGATGTCACATCGCCCCAAGCAGCTGTCAACTCGCTACCTACATGTACTTGTTGGGTTTTCTCATCGAACAATAGTGGCGGTTTTTCTAAAAGTAATATGTCGCGTACCGAGGATTTATCGGGTAAAGAAAGGACTCCATATACTTGCGGTACGTGTAAGCGGTAGGGAATCAGCCTGAGATAGGCTCTGGGAATTTGTAAATTATCTAATTCCGGCGTTAGAGTTAAGAAACCAGGCTTCGTATCTAATAGAACGAATTTATCAAGGATTAAATAGCGATCGGCTAATATTTTTCCAGGCGTACCCAAACTCTGGCTATCCACCACAGCCCAGAGGTAGTTTTTCGGTAGGGGCGTGGAACATCGTTGGCAAAACTTATGAGTCAGGGGATTAGCAGCCTGACAATTTTCATTTGGACAGTAGAGCGTTGCCGCATCATTTTCCATAGTTTTCCCACCGATCGGAGATTGGCAATTTCTTTAACAGCATTAGTAGGGACAATCTAGACCGCTCTTGTTTCTTCAACTTGATATATACAGGCTTTAGATGATGATTTTAGCTGGCGGTTATCAACAGGTGCTAATACTACTTAACTTATCTAAAGAATACGCTCCCAAGTTAACCCTACAGCCCCATCATAGCTTCTATTGCTCTGGGACTCTCCATCGCCAAAGCAACTAATTCCAAGGGTGTCACCAAAGCATAACCCAAGCATAACTGTGCTATTTAATTTTGCTGAATTAGTTCATGTTTAATATGCCGATTGTCTTGGTATTTATATACTTTATAAGTAGGATAGCAATAATTAACTTTAATTAAGAATTAAGATAGCCGATACACTTTTGCCAAAAGTAGCTGAGAAATGGGGCGATGGAGAGGTAGGGAGATGTGGGAGGAGAGGGAGGTGTGCGAGCAAAAAGAGGAGGGAGAAGCATAAATTCTCTTTCCCCCCACACTTCCCACACTCCAATCCCAATGCCCCATCCCCAATGCCCTAATTCTCTACCTTATTGCTTGTCGTCAATCGCAACTTGGGGAATTCCCATGCTGTAATTGGTAACACGGCCGGAGAGATTGTAGCTGATTTCGCCTTTTTGTAGGAGCGATCGCAAATAATGCTCCAAGTCTGACCCGACACGGCGTAAGTTATAGTCTGTCAGGTCTGCACCGCTAGATGCTTCTACAAGTTCATCAAATTTTCGATAAACCTTTTGCAGCGCATCTTCATTCCAGTTAAATTCATTATCTGGGTCAATATCTAACGTTAAGACTTGATCGCTAGGAACTAGTTCGCCATCCCGGTCAATTTCAGCCGCAAAAATGCGGATATGCCGAGTTGTGGACTTGAGCAGCATCGGGTTATCCATAAAAAGGTGTAAGATTTGGGTGAATTACACTGAAAATATTGTAAACGTTATATTCATGCTTGAATGCTCTGAAATTTACAAGCTTTCATCTCCAAGCTTTCAGGTAGTTTCAAAAAGAGTAGATTGAATTGACTTCAGTAAAAATATTGTTTGTACTGATTACTGGTTTGACTAGTATTAGTAGTTGAAGTTGCAGTTATTTCTTAGTACTGTCAGTAGACTTATAATTTTCACACCAGGATTATTGACCGGGTATTTTTATTTAGGGTAGACAAACATTGTCTCGACAGTATGGTATCGTTGTCTACTGCTAAGGTTTTTGTATTTATTAAGCCTAGAAGACACTAGGAGCGCGTATTTGATTGGGATAATTTGATCTGTGTACATTTTTGTTCGGGAACAAAAATTTTTACCTTAATAACTATGCAACTTAATTTCTCCTCAAATTTGCTCTTGAAAAAAACGTACATCTAGTAATTTTACGGAATAGCGCTACACTCAGGTCTGGGATTAAGAAAAGGAAAAAAAACCAGCGCTTTTACTTACGTAATAACACCAAAAATCAAGTAACAACTCAAACTGTTATTGACGTTCTCATAAAATTGATGTAAAAAGCTTTAAAAAGCTCGGACAACTTCTTACAGAAACTTTATTGTGTAGAATCTTAAAAACTGAATAATAGTTATGGCTTAACATAAGCTACATCTGGCACAGTAACATCAAAATCTATACACTGAAAATTCAGCTTGAAAGCAAAACACAGGAGAGTGAAATGAAATACAAAGGTGTTTGATGAAGAAAAATTCTTAATTCAAGCACTTTGGATTGAAAAAAGATATAAAGAACTTTTGCTGGACATCTACCTCCTTACCTTCATGACTACCAAGTAAAGGAATCTCAATAGCGTATGAACTCCAAAGCATTACCACGCCAAATCAATAATCTCGAAGTAGGTGTTTATGAGTGCGAAATACATCTTAAATTTCGCTTGATTGAGGAAAAGAGTCTATTGGGCGATCGCGAGCAACTCTTACAGGTATTACTCGATGCTTTAACCGAGGGTTCTGACGATTTTCTGGAGACGCTACAAGCGTCTGTTAAAGCACAGGAAGTCTCAGAGTTCAAAGCCTCACCTCAAATGCGACGCCAGCTAATGCGCTTGCGTAATGCTGCTGAAAATCCACCAATTTAAAGGTGTAATTTAAGTAGTAAAAAAACCAAAATTAGGTATCAAACCAAATAGCAATCTCATACCCTGGTTGCAATAAAAACTAAGCAGTAAGTAGAATTCATAAAATTATTTTGATTTCTGCTTTGTGAAAGTCTTATTTAGCAGCACAAAGTCCCAGGAACAGTTTCTTTGATTAAAAACTTTGTAGCAAAGGTTACTGGTAGAACTCAAAGCAAATTTAGCCGGGTGCATTTTACCGAAGTTGATATCAAAAGATTAAGCGAAAAACAAAACTCTGTGTCTTTACAGATGTGGCGTCAGATAAACAAGGGAGGCAGAGGAAGCAGATGGAGTAAGTTGGATCGGGATTTTGGTGAAATGGTATAAGTGTTTTGATTTGCTGAAGTAATTACAGCAGTTTTCATTTACATGAGGTGCAAAGTTACGGGTTTTGAGGCAGGAGGCAGGAAGTACCCATCACTGCTTCCCCAATGCCCCAATGCCCGATGCTAATACTTATTTAGCAAGACCGTGTTCTAAAGCAAAACGAACTAACTCTGTACGGCTATTAGTACCGGTTTTACTAAACAAGCGGCTGACATATTTTTCTACGTTACGGACGCTAGTTTCCAGACGACGGGCAATTTCTTTGTTCATTAGCCCTTCGGCAACTAAGTTTAAAACACTTTGTTCTCTGGGGGTCAAATCAATTTTGAAAGGAGCTGGCGATTGGGAAATGGCATTTCTTTGAGTTAACAATGCCTTGATTTGAGCAATCTGATTGGCTAGTTCAGCAATATCAGGGGTTTCAAGGTCATCTGCTGTAGCTTGAGCTTTAGCGATGCGACGGGCCAGCAAATTTTCGACTATGGCAACTAGCTCATCTGGGTCAAAGGGTTTCGGAAGATAAGCATCAACACCAGCTTGATAGCCTTGAATGCGATCGCCTGTCATGCCTTTAGCAGTTAAAAATACTACGGGGAGTGCTTGGAAACGAGGGTCTTCTCGCAGTTGTTTGAGGAACTGATAGCCGTCCACCTGAGGCATCATAACATCGGAAATGACTAGATCGGGTGTATTGACCTGCATCAATTCCCAACCCTCAACGGCGTTACTGGCGATTTGAACGTTGAAACCACTCTCTTGCAAATAGTCTTTCACCGCTTCCCGTATTCCTGGTTCATCATCCACCAGTAGCAGTTGTGCTGACATTGAAAATTTCCTTAAGCTCACCTTGTTCCAATTTAGCGAAAGTTGACAAGCATTGAGCAATCTGATTCGATCTCTAGCACCTCAGAAGATTTTAAACGGCTCAAAAACCTTGCAAAAAACTTTACCACTGAGGATTTGCCTTAATTAATACCTCTGCCGCTGAACGGTTTAATGGAACTGCGAAAAAATGTCCTTGTCCGTATTCACAGTTCAAGTTTCTCAGAAGTGCTAGTTGCTCTTTTGTTTCTATTCCTTTAGCAAGCACATCCACACCTAGTTTATGTGCCAAGGTCACAAGTATTTCAATAATTTCTAAATCTCTACTATTACCGTTAATGGAACTGATAAAAGAACGGTCTATCTTCAACAGACTAATTGGAAAGTTATAAAGACGACTTAATGAAGAGCAGCCTGTACCAAAGTCATCAATTGATAACTCAATGCCCATTTCCCGAAGTTCTAGGAGTGCAGCAGTTGCGCGATCGCCATTTTCCACAATTAGATTTTCAGTAATATCTAATACTAAACTCTCAGCATCCAGACCAGTAGATTCTAATATTTGCCTAATCTCTTCAATTAAATCTCGCTGATAAAATTGCTTGAGCGAGAGATTGACACTAATTTTTTTGAGCAAGTTATAAGGATAGGACGCGCGCCAAGTTTGCATTTGGCTACAGGCTTCATGCAACACCCACTTGCCAATGGAGGAAATTAGCCCAGTTTCTTCGGCTAGGGAAATAAAATCTCCTGGATATAGCAGACCGCGCTCTGGATGCTCCCAGCGCAACAAAGCTTCAAAACCTAAAATAGAACCACTAGCTAGGGAAACAATTGGTTGATAATAAACCTGCAATTCAAGGCGCTCAATTGCTCGGCGCAAATCTGTCTCTAACTGTAATTTTGCCAGAGCATGAGCATACATAATCGAGTTGAATAGTTCGTAACGCGCTCTGCCGAGCATCTTAGCTCGGTACATTGCGCTGTCAGCATCTCTTAGCACGTCTTCTGGTCGTTGATAATCTACTGTTGAACTTAAGGCGATACCAATACTTGCTGTTGTGAAGATTTCTTGTCCGTCAAGCTCAAAGGGTAATTTCAGTTCTTGTTCGATGCGCTCAGCAACTTTGATGGCGTCTGAAACATCTTGAATTCCCTCTAACAGGATTGTAAATTCGTCTCCCCCAAGCCGTGCTGCTGTGTCTATGGAGCGTACACATACTTCGAGTCTACCTGCAATGGCAAGCAAAAATTGGTCTCCTTTCTGGTGTCCGAGACTGTCATTGATAACTTTAAATCGATCTATATCGATAAATAGTACAGCAAATAAATAATCTGAATGCCTTTTGGAATAATTAATCGCATGTTTTAAGCGATTAATAAATGCAGCACGATTTGGCAAACCCGTTAATGCATCGTGATATGCAAGGTGGAGCAGCTGTGACTCGGCTCGTTTGCGCTCTGTAATTTCAGTCAGCAATTTTTGATTTGCTTTTACCAATTCTGCTGTCCGTTCTGCCACGCGTATTTCTAACTGCTCGTAAGCTTGGTGCAACATTTCTTGAGCTTGTTTGCGTTCGGTAATGTTGCATAGTACCCAGCGCCAACCGATTTGTTTTGCTTTTTCGTTATATACCCCAGACACTCTAACGCTAACAGGAACGGGCTTTCCCGATCGTGGCTGTAGGTTAATTTCCCAGTTGAGTTGCTTTTGTAAATTGTTTATTTGAGAGCTAAAGAACTGGCGGTCTTGCTGAGCAATAAAAATAATTAATGGTTTACCTACTAGATACTGTTGGCGGACATTAAGCAAGGTTGCTGCTGCATGGTTGGCTTCTTGGATTGTTCCTGTGGTGTTAGTTACCAAATAACCATCTGGAGCGAACTCAAACAAATCTCGGTAACGCTGGCGTTCTTTGTCTAGTGCTGCTCGTGTGACCTCTAACTCCTCAGAAAGCGTTAATAGTTCTTCCACTGTGGTATGGAGTTCCTCGAAAGCTTCTATTATTATTTCTTGTTCTGAGTTGGGCTTAGTTGCACTTTGTTGCAGTAGTTCCTGTATTTGTGAGCGCAATTTTTCTATGTGTTGACTAAACCCATCTACGTTCATGCGGCTCAAATCGGAAAACTATAAATGAAAGCAAATTCTACACCTTTTGTTAAGCAGCCGATCAGCGGTTAGTTGCAAGGGTCGAGAAATGTACAAACAAATTTAGCAGAATTTGCTTTATATATTAGTTAAATATTAATGAAGTAAATTATATTAACTTTACGTATTTTTTCAAATACCTCTTAAGATACATTTAACAAATCAAAATTATTTGTAAAATAACATTTTAAGTTATTAGTTTTAGAGCGACCAGAGCGTTTGGTATCTAGTAGTGTGAAAGACTATAAATACCCACCGAACAAGCTTTCTAGTGTTGTTAGAGCCTGGCAATTATCTTGGCTTTCTCTGGCAGTTTGGCCTCTCTTTGTCCAGTTGTACGTGCCCTCGCTGTAAATAAACCAATAGGAGTATTTACTAAATCTACAAGGGTTGCTTTACCTGCGATCGCCTTGATAATATCTTTTGGTATTTCTTTTAATAACCAACGCGCCAAACGATAACCGCATTCACCAAGCGCGATATCTCGCATTAAATCTACACCATACAGTTCGTGTAAATAGCGATTGGAACGTCCATAACGCCGCCATTGACTTTGCAGTTCCAAAAGCGTAATCCGGTGGCGGTGCTGGACGATGGCATTTGGGGCAAATTCCAAACGCCCGATGTTTTCGCCCAAAATTCGCCAGCAAATGTCTGCATCGCCACCAGTGGTCAGATACGGACGGAATAATCCTGCTTTTTCTAAAGCGATGCGGCGAATTGCCAAATTAGCGGTTTGTCCGTAAGGACGAAAGGCATGACCGAGGGTGTGTTTTTGCGACAGCGTTTCCTCACGGTCTGCGTGTTGTTCTAACAAAGTTTTGCCTGGTAGTGCCAAAATCTCCCCGGCAACAATTATCACTTCTAAATTGACAAAAGGCTCTATTAATGCATCTAGCCATTGGGGTTGGGGACGGCAATCTGCATCTGTAAAAACTATAATTTCGCCTACGGCTTTGCGAATTCCGGTATTACGAGCTGCGTAGGAGCTTTGAATTTCATTTTCGCTCAAGGGGCGAATTGTAATTGGGCTATTTTCAGCAGCTGTTTTGAGAAAGTTAAGAGTGCGATCGCTGCTGTTATTATCTACGAGTAAATACTCTACTCGGTCTTTGGGATAAGTTTGAGACAATAGGCAATTGAGCAAATCTGGTAAATCTGCCTCACCATTATAAATAGGAACAACCACCGATACCATTGGCAAAAATTTGGTGGCGGTGGTTGCATCAACTGGCTGATAATTCATAAATTTAAGATTTTGCAGATGGAACTACTAATTAGTATTCCCAATCAAGATTAGAATTCAGAATTCAGGAGTCAGAATCCAGAAGCAAAGGCAAAGACACTTTGCTAAGTTATCAGAAATAAAGGCTTTTATTCATTCTGAATTCTGAATTCTGAATTCTGAATTCTAAATTCTAAATTCTGACTTCTGTTCAACTTAAAACTTCAGGTCGCCAGCCCGGATGCTCATCGGTTGGTTACTTTGATTTAATGGGGGTTGAGCAAAGTTGCTACCTGATAAAATTGCGATCGCGCGGGCATATTGTGGATCGCTCTTAGTTCCGATTAAATCTGGATTAGAAGCCAACTGACGCTCTTGTGCCTCTGTCAAGTCTAGCTTGATATCTGGTGTAATTCCTTTATGGTTAATATCAGTTCCTAAAGGCGTGTAGTAGTGAGCAATGGTAACTGCCAAGCCAGAACCATCGGCCAGTTCGTGAACTGATTGCACTAGGGCTTTGCCAAAGGTTTGACCGCCAACAACTACCGCCCGCTTATTGTCCTTGAGTGCGCCTGTGAGGATCTCGCTAGCACTAGCAGAATTACCATCTACCAATACTGCTAAAGGACGATTTGTTAAGGCGGTGTGATTGGCTTTGGTTTCCTCGGTGCTTCCTACACGGTCTACAGTCTTGACAATGCCGCCATTATCGTACCACATGCGAGCAATTTCAATGCTGGCTTGTAACAAACCACCGGGGTTTCCCCGTAAATCTAACACGTAAGAATCAACTTTCTTAGTGTTCAAATCGCGGATAGCTCGTTGCATTTGATCGGCGGCGTGGGCGCTAAATTCTCGCAAACGGATATAGCCTATGCGTCGGTTTCCTTCTTGCCTGAGGGTATAACGTACCGTTGGCACTTCAATGTTTGCTCTGGTCAGCTTGAGTTCAAAGGGATTTTGTCCTGCGCGTTTCAACCGTAGGCTGATGGGAGTGCCGGCTTTGCCGCGAATCAACTTGGAGGCGTCATCCACTTTCATTTTGAGAGTGGCTTTGCCGTCGATAGCCAAAATTTCGTCGCCTGCTTTGATTCCAGCTTTCAGTGCTGGAGAATTTTCTATGGCTTCGACCACAGTTAGACGCTGAGTTTTTTCGTTGACTTCCATACGAACGCCAATCCCGGAGACTTCACCAGAGGTTTGGTTAGTCAAGGCTTCAAACTGTTGGGGATCCATGAATCGAGTGTAAGGATCTCCCAAGCTTTGTAATGCCTCGCGGATAGCAGCATAAGCTTCTTCGCGGGAGGAATAGTCTTTATTCAACAAGCTTTGCCTGGTTGCTTGCCAATCTTGTTGATTAAATTTGCTATCAACATATTCATGATTCACCAGTTGCCAAACTTGGTCAACTATCGCTTTCGGGCTGTCTTGTAGACTGAGGGCTGCACGTACACCGCGAGTCCAAGCGGAACCGAACACAGACATGGTAGCAGTCGTAGCGATCGCTCCACCAATCAAAGCTAATTGGAACGGCGAGTAACTTTTCGCAGATTGGTTCATGTATATTATCTGGAATAATTGTGTTGTTGACAGTTTAGCAATCAGGCTTTCTAAAAATTTTTAAGTTTTTATACCCCTAACTCAGCTATGCTTTTTCAATCTTTTAGCATTGTAATTATGCCAAAAATACTGCATTAGTTATCAATAACCATTTCTGAGTTTGTTTGCCTTCTCCGGAAGGCTATACTGGCGATGTGACACTTCAATCGCCGTCATATTTGTAAGTTAGATTACTTTTATAAGATAGCACTTGAAACACTCAATTGTAGTGGTGTGAGGCAGCGATCGAATCGGCTCTTTTGATATTCACTCATGAAACATAAATTTATTATCAAACCATTAATTTCCATTAAAAAAACTTTGGTTAAAATGTTGCAATTGTTACAAAAACTAACTGCTGGATTGTACTTTGTTTTAGGTATCTGGTTGATTTTTACTACTATAACCTTAGTTTTTGCTTCTTCGCAGCCAGTTGGCACATTTTTTGTGCTTGGTGGCAGTATACGTCGAGAAACTTATGTTGTCCAACAGGCAAAACAATATCCGCAAATCCCGATTTTAATTTCTCATGGTTCCCCAGATCCTTGTATACGGTCAATTTTTCAACGGGAATTCGCAAGCTTAGACAACGTTTGGTTAGAGAAGTGTGCAAATTCTACCTTTGAAAATTTTTATTATAGTATTCCCTTACTGCGTAAATGGGGCGTACACAAGGTAAAAGTTATTACTTCGCCTACTCATTTACCAAGGGCTAAATGGATGGCGCAGATTCTTTTGGGCGCTCATGGTATTTGGGTAGAGCCAGAAATAGTTCAAGAGTTGGGCGTTCCTGGTAATCGTGAATCTTGGCTCAAAACTGGACTCGATTTAACGCGCAGTTTATTTTGGGCGATCCTAAGTCAAGTTATTCAACCAGAATGCTCAAACATTATCAAACTTAATGAAGTAGATATGGCAGATTGGCAGAATCGAGGTTTTAAATGCGAACATCAAGGGGGAGTGGGGAAATAGGGAGGTAGGGAGAGAATAATAACTCCTCAGTCAGCAGTCAACAGTCAGCGCTCCCAATGACTAATGACTTTGGGAGCGATGCCTTCTGTTTCAGAGACGCTATCGCGTAGCTTGCTTCTCCGTAGGAGTATGCCTACCCTGTTTGATAGTCTTGAAAAGAAGCTTGGGGTTAGTTTGGATATGGCAGAAATATAGCCGTAGCCAGATATGTTAGGACATTTTAAAAGCTCGAATACCAGGAATAGTAATACTTTTACCTCCTGCCTCCTGCTTCTTGCTATATCAATTGGCCATTGAGGCGGACACGGCTTAGCTTGGCTATCCGCCAGTCGCACTCCAATTCATACTGAATTTTGGCGAAGTAGCGTATGTATTCTGTTTTGATAATTTGCGTTTGCAAGTTTACCGAAAGAGCGAACTTTAATTAACAGTAGGAATTTTAATTAAAAATTCTGTTCCTTCTCCTGCTTTAGACAAACATTTTATTTCACCATGATGTTTTTCAACCACAATTTGATAGCTGATAGACAATCCTAAGCCTGTACCTTTACCTGGTTCTTTTGTAGTGAAAAATGGATCGAAAATGTGCGATCGCACTTCCTCTGGCATACCTAGACCATTATCAGCTATTCTAATTTGAACTCGATCGTTCACTATTTGGGTACTAATCCAAATAGTTAAGGGAATTTTGGGAGATTTTTCTCCTAATTCTAAATATTTTTGCTGTATAGTTTTAAATTTCTCCTCCAATGCATCAATACTGTTACTCAGAAGATTCATAAATACCTGATTTAATTGTGCGGGATAGCATTCAAGTAAAGGCAAGGTACTATATTCTTTAACAATTTCAATAGCTGGGCGATCGCTATTATTTTTCAGTCTACTCCCTAAAATCAGCAAAGTACCATTTAATCCTTCATGAACGTCTACAGCTCTCAATTCTGCCTCATCTGTACGAGAGAAGTTTCGCAGCGATAGCACAATTTCATAAATTCGTTCGGCTCCTACCTGCATCGAGTCAACTGTTTTCGGCAAATCTTCGATAATAAAATCTAAATCCGTCTTTTCAATTTTCTTTTGCACATCTGGAACCTCCCGATAAAGTTTTACAACATTCAACAGTTCTTGAGTATATTCCTTTAAATGTATAAGATTGCCAAAAATGAAATTAATCGGGTTGTTGATTTCATGAGCAACTCCGGCTAGCAATTGTCCTAAACCAGCCATTTTCTCACCCTGAATCAATCGGCTTTGAGTTTGTTTTAATTCTTGCAGAGCTTGAGTGAGTTCTGAAGTTTGACGTTTAGTTTGCTCGAGTAATTCTGCTTGCTGAATTGCAATTCCTAATTGCACTCCCACTTGAGCTAAGAGATTAATTTCTTCTTCTTTCCAATAACGCGGTTGAGAATTTTGATAAGCAACTAACAACCCCCATAATTTTTCGCCTTGACGAATGGGAACGAAAGTTTCGTTGCGTGGAAGTTCATTATCATCATCTGTATCTTCAAAGGTTTGGATAATCAATGGTTGAGTTTTGACAACAGGTTTCCAACCATCTTTGAAGGAATCTGCAACAAATTTACCACTCCAATCTGAGTTAAAGCGATAAATTGCAATTCGCTCTACCTCCAGCAACTCTCGCACAGCTTGGGTAGTTGTTTTAAAAATAGTTTGAATATCAAGGGATTGACGTATTTTATCAATAGTAGCAGCTAATAATTCTTGCCGTTCCATTGCTTTTTCTCGTTCGGTAGCTTCTGCTAACTGAACAGCTTGCATTTGAACTTGTTTGAGATAGGAATCTTGTTTTAATGCTACTCCTAATTGTTCGGCAATTTGAGCTGCAAATTCGATTTCTGACTGTTGCCATTGACGAGGGGCATTACATTGGTGAACGCATAGCAATCCCCAAAGCTCGCCTTCTTTCAAAAGCGGAGCAACCATATTTGCACGCACTTGAAATCTTTCTAGAATTTCTATGTAACAGTTTTGGAAATCGTGTTGATAAATATCAGCGATCGCATTTACTCGACCTTGGGCATAAAGCGGTGCAAAATATTCGCTAAAACAGTGGTCGTAAACATTTTCTGCTATTGCCGAACTCCAACCATCAGCTACATCTTCATAAATAAATTCTCCTTCCCAGTCTTTTTGAGAATTAAAACGGAACACCCCTACTCGCTCTGCTTTGAGTAGTTGCCGCATTTCGGTAACAGAAGTTTGAAAAATAGTATCTAAATCTAAAGATTCACGAATTCGAGCAATCACGCTAGTTAATATCTTTTGTTGCTCTGCTTGATATCGAGCTTCATGTAAGAGTTTGTTATGTTGTAAAGCAACCCCTAAATTTTCTGCAATTTGGCTGACAAATTCAATTTCTGAAGGCTGCCAAGTTCGAGGATTGCTGCATTGATGAACGCACAATAATCCCCATAATTCGCCTTGCTTCAATAAAGGAACAACCAAATTAGCACGCACTTGAAATTTGTCGAGAATTACTACATGACATTCACTTAATCCCGCTTCATGAATATCTGCTACTGCTTGTACGCGACCTTGTTGGTAATTAATAGCAAACTTTTCGCCAAAGCAGTGGTCGTATACTTTTGCAGCGATTACTGAGTCCCATCCACTGACAACATCCTCAGAAATAAATTCTCCTTCCCAGTCTTTTTGAGGGTCAAAACGAAAGACTGCTACTCTGTCTGTTTGTAGCATTTGCCGGACTTCAGTGACAGAAGTTTGAAAGATTGTGTCTAAATCCAGCGATTTACGAATACGAGTAATGACGCTGGTTAATGTTTTTTGCTGTTCTGCTTGATATTGAGCTTGTGCTAACAACTCGTGATGTCGCAGGATGACACCAATTTGTCTGCCAATTTTGGTGAGCGATTCGACTTCATAGGATTGCCATTGTCTAGGTGAGGCATTTTGATAAGCAGCAATAATTCCCCAGAGTTTTTCTCCTTGAAGAATTGGGGCAGTTGTAAAGGCTTTTGCTTGAAATTGCTCTAACAAAGTGACATGGCAATCTGTTAATCCTGCTTGATAAATATTATCGACTGAAAATGTCTCATTTTTAAGGTAGCGTCCGCCTTGAGTTTGCTGTAAATAAGTATCAGCGATCGCTCCTTGAATACCAACTAAGGGAGTCCACTCTTGTCCAAATGATTCAGCGACAAAGCTACCGCTCCAATCAGCATGGAAACAAAAAATCGCAACTCGGTCGGCTTGCAGCAGTTTGCGTATTTCTTCAGTTGTGGTTTTAAAGATAGTGTCAAGATCCAAGGGCGAACGAATTGTATCAACAAGCTGAGCAATTACTCGATCGCGTTGGGCTGCTTGAGCTAACTTTGTCGCTTGTAATTCGACTTCATGGAGATGCTTGACTTGTTGAATGGCAACTGTTAAATGGTCAGCAATTTGGCGAATAAATTCAATTTCTGATTCTTTCCAATTCCGAGCCTCACTGCATTGATGAATGCAAAGTAGTCCCCATAATTTCTTCTCTCGTAATAAGGGAACAATGAGGTTAGCGCGAATCTGAAATTGACGTAAAATTTCTCTATGACAATCACTGAGTTGTGCATCATAAATATCAGCAACTGCTTGGACTTTTCCTTGTTGATAACTAACAGCAAAATGTTCTCCAAAGCAGTGGTCGTAAACTTTAACTGCCATTGCTGAAGTCCAACCAGCTGCAACATCCTCAGAAACAAATTCTCCTTCCCAATCTTTTTCAGGATCGAATTGGAAGACTCCTACTCGATCGGCATTGAGCAACTGACGCACTTCTGTAACTGTAGTTTGAAAAATCGTCTTTAACTCAAGAGACTCCCGAATTCTTACAATCACACTCGCCAGAGCCTTTTGTTTTTCTAGTTGCTCTTGAAGTTGAGCGCTTGACAATAGAAGTTGATTTTCTGTTAAAGCTGAATTGAGTTCCATCGCTATTGATTTTAGAGATTTTTCTACAAAATTGTTGATGCTAAACTTCGTCTGGTTGAACGCTATCAAGCTCTTTAATCTGACTAACTTATTTTTGAAGTCTCCGATTCTTGTAAATGAAGATAGTTACTGTTATAGTTCCCCGTTCTTGACCTATCTTCACAACTTGTCAACAATCGGTTATCAAGCCATCGATCGTCGGTCATAGAGACGCGACTAATCCAAGTCTTTACAATAATTGCTCATTGGCGATCGCAGTTTGTAAAGCAAAATAATAGCTTTTATTATTCAGAGCGCAATTAAAAAAACGCGTAACAGCTTTATGGTTGATTGGTAGCTAATTTATTGGAATGTCTAAATACGCTTTGGCGTCAAATCATAGCGTTTTTCAACGCACGCACAGGTCTGTAGGCTGACAGTGACTTTTATTTGTTTGATGAAATATGCTTGTAATTTTTCCAGATTGCTTTGTAGTGCATCCATTTGGTGACATGGCGATGCAGTGTCTACGCATTCGACCGATTGCCGTTAGACTAATGACTGACTTATCAAAATTTGCCTGACAGACTTTAAAATTCAGGTTAAATGTTTTGAGATATACACTTCTCAAAGAGTATTCAGGTATTCTTCGTGACACAACAAGACCAAAAACCCTCTCGTTCTTTCGCTGGAATTGCTGGCATTGTTGCCATTGCTACATTAATTAGTAAAGTCTTTGGTTTAGTTCGCCAACAAGCGATCGCTGCTGCATTTGGTGTTGGCGCGGCTGCCACTGCCTACAGTTACGCTTATATTATCCCTGGCTTTCTATTGATATTACTAGGTGGTGTGAATGGCCCATTACACAGTGCAGTTGTCAGTGTTTTAGCCAAGCGCAAGCAACAAGAAGCTGCTTCCTTGGTGGAAACGGTAACAACCCTGGTGGGTGGATTGCTGTTATTGGTAACAGTTGCGCAAATTTTCTTGGCAGATGAGATTGTTGATTTAGTCGGTCATGGCTTGGATCCCACAACCAGAGCGATCGCTATTCAACAAATCCGCATTATGGCACCAATGGCTTTATTTTCGGGATTAATTGGTATTGGCTTCGGTACTCTCAATGCCGCTAATCAATATTGGTTGCTTTCAATTAGTCCTTTATTATCAAGCATTACCGTTGTTGCTGGTCTTGGTATCTTGGCTTTGCAACTAGGTAAGGACATTATCAAGCCAGAGTATGCCTTCATTGGTGGTATGGTCTTAGCTTGGGGAACCTTAGCAGGGGCAGTTCTCCAGTGGTTGGTGCAGCTAGTTGTTCAATGGCGATTAGGACTAGGTACATTACGCCTGCGGTTTGATTTTAAAGCTCCTGGCGTCCAAGAAGTAATCAAAATTATGACCCCGGCAACAATTTCCTCGGGAATGATGCCAATTAATGTCGCTACTGACCTATATTTTGCTAGTCCCATCCCTGGTGCGGCGGCAGGATTTAACTATGCAAATCTGTTAGTACAAACTCCTTTAGGAATTATTTCAAATATCATTTTGCTGCCTTTATTACCAATATTTGCCAAACTTGCTGGCCCCGAAAATTGGCACGATTTAAAATTACGCATTCGCCAAGGACTTCTACTTACTGCCTTCACTATGCTACCGCTAGGAGCTTTGATGGTGGCGCTATCTGTACCCATTGTTCGGGTAGTATACGAGCGCGGTGCTTTCAAGCCGGAAGCCACACAACTAGTTTCATCGTTGCTAGTAGCTTATGGAATTGGGATGTTTGTTTATTTAGCGCGTGATGTCTTGGTGCGAGTTTTTTATGCTTTAGGAGATGGACAGACACCTTTTCGCGTCAGTACTTTTAATATCTTGCTAAACGCTCTACTAGATTGGTTTTTCGTTAAACCCTTTGGCGCTCCCGGTTTGGTGTTAGCAACAGTGGGTGTAAATTGCGGCTCAGTATTGATGCTGTTGTGGTTACTCGATCGCAAACTCAATGGTTTACCTTGGCGCGAGTGGAGTTTACCGATTATCGGTCTAACTGCTGCTAGTGTAGTAGCTGGTGGAGCCAGCTATGGCACTTTGGTTGCTTCTCAACAATTTTTAGGTAAAACAGGTTTCCTGATTCTGCTGTTGGAGTTGTGCCTATCTGGCTGCGTGGGAATTGGGGTATTTGCGGCGATCGCTTCATGGATGAAAATACCAGAGGTAAATACTTTTGTGGTTCGTCTGCGCCAACGCTTTTTGAAAAAATAGTACGCGAGAGTTGAATTCTCAAGCGAGATTCGTATCACCTTACTGGGTGAAAAACGATTCAACCAGTAAGGTGAACCGAGTGTGGGAGGTTACATTTTGTAAAAAAAGAGATTCTAGTACTAGAGAATATTGAATTTACCTAAATCTAGTAAGCAGAATCTTATGAAATTAACAAAATTAACTGCCTCTGTCCTCGCTGTTGCTTCCATTATTCTTTCAGGTGGGATTGCTTCTGCTCAAACAGCAGGTACTAACGCTAATTATATAGGTGCTGGTATTGCGGTTGGTGCAACTAGTGGCGGACAAGGAAACGATGGCTCGCAAGTTGGCGGGAACGTTCAAGGACGTTACGTTGTTCCTCAAACACCTTTTTCAGTGCGGGGTTCTGTGTTGTATGGCGGTGATGCTGCTGCCATTATGCCCATAGTAACTTACGATGCACCCATTGCGAAAAACACTAACGTTTACTTGGGTGGCGGTTATTCTTTCGTAACTGACCAAGGTCAAAATAGCCCATTGGGTAACGAGAATGCGCCTGTAGTTACCCTTGGTGTTGAATCGCAAGTTACCAACAACGTCATCGCCTACGGTGATACGAAATGGGGCATTGACGCCTACAGAAATAGTGATGCTGATGCTGTCAGTTTCCAAGCAGGATTGGGCTATCGCTTCTAACGATCGCAATAGCTGCCGAATCAGCTATTGCTGATGATATTTGAATAAGAGCGATCGTAATTAGAACTTACGCACTGAAGCCTGAAACCTAGATCCCCCCACTACCCCCCGATAAATTGGGGGGAACTTCTAAAGCCACGCCACTTGCTACAAGTCGGGGAACCCGCCCAATGCAGTGGCTCCCCTTTTTAAGGGGGTTGGGGGATCTGAGTGCGTAAGTCCTAGTAATTTATCCTCTCATACCAATTCACTAAAAGTTTGAAACAGATCTAAATCCAGAAAGCCTCGTCAAATAAAGATTTATTAATTTTGAATTTTGAATTGGTATCAGGTCTGAGTGTCTACACTCAGACCTGAATCTTTTTATTAATCATTTATATTTATGATTTTGAAAAAAAAAAGTATTGGTTATTATTGATAGTTTCTCTTACAGTAAAACTAGAAATTTTTAATGCTTGTATCAGATATAACTCATGGATAATATTAATCCCATTCCGGAAATTGTTGGTGAAACAACAGACGTAGAAACTTGGCTGATTCGCGCAGGGCTAAGATTTTCAGACTTAGGTGATGATGCTGGAAGTAAAGCAATTCGTAAGCAATGGCGAGAGTACCAAACCGCAGTTCATAGATGCTGTGTAATGCTACACAAACCACCATCAAAGGTTCAACTAAGCGGCGATTATGCCAGATTGAGAATACCTAATAGTTTAGTGGGGCAAGGGGGCGGAGGGGCAGAGGAGGCAGGAGGCAGAAGGCAGGAGGCAGAAGGCAGGAGGCAGAGGGCAGAGGGCAGAAGGGAAGAGCTTTTTGGGGAAAATTCCTAACTCCTAACTCAGTACTTGCTGTTTGCTAATTTATTAGCTAGCGTCTTTATTTTTATGAGCAATTTGGCTTTGGTAATGTCGCCATTTTTCTTGTTGACGCGCTCTTTTTTCATCGGTTAAGCGATCGAAACAACGATCGCAGGAGATGCCTTGCTCGTATTTGGGAGAGAGTTTATCTTCTTCGGAAATTGGATGCCCGCAACACAGGCATAACTCATAACTTCCTGACTCTAACCCGTGACTGACGGCTACGCGTTCGTCAAAGACAAAACATTCACCTTGCCAGAAACTTTCTTGGGCTGGAATTTCCTCCAAATATTTGAGAATGCCGCCTTTGAGATGGTAGACTTCTGCAAAGCCTTGGGCAAGCATAAACGATGAGGC
This sequence comes from Nostoc sp. DedSLP01, assembly GCA_034530875.2. Classification (GTDB taxonomy): domain Bacteria; phylum Cyanobacteriota; class Cyanobacteriia; order Cyanobacteriales; family Nostocaceae; genus Nostoc. Next base: position 183,762 of record JAVRCJ020000004.1, on the reverse strand, counting down.
TTTTTCGCAGCGAATGCCGCCGGTACAAAACAGAGCGACTTTTTTGTGTTTTTCTGGGTCGAGGTGCTGGCGTACATAATCGGGAAATTCCCGGAATGACTCAGTTTGTGGATTTTCTGCTCCTTGGAAAGTGCCAATACTCACCTCATAATCATTCCGCGTGTCAATCACAGTTACTTCTGGGTCAGAAATCAGATCGTTCCATTCCTGGGGACTGACATAAGTCCCGACTCGTTCGTTTGGGTCAATTTCCGGCAACCCTAAAGTGACAATTTCTTGCTTCAACCGCACCTTCATACGCTCAAAAGGTGGAGTTTGGGTATAAGATTCTTTATGTTCTAGGTCAGCTAGACGAGGGTCAGAACGCACAAACCAGAGAACAGAATCAATTGCTTGACGCGAACCTGCAATTGTACCGTTAATTCCTTCTTCCGCCAGCAAAATAGTTCCTTTGATGCCTTGGGCTTGGCAGTAAGATAAGAGAGGTTCTCGTTTTTCGGCAAAATCTGGCAATTTAACGAATTTGTAGAGTGTTGCGACGACTTGGATATTTTCTGGCTTCATCCCTTTAGTAATTGAACGATATAAGTTACAATAACGAGAGCAAACAAAATTACCTGCTATTTTAATTTTACGGGGGTTTAGCTCAGTTGGTAGAGCGCCTGCTTTGCAAGCAGGATGTCAGCGGTTCGAGTCCGCTAACCTCCACTGTTACGCCAGAGTCTAACAGTTGCTTTAATGGGCAATGCAGACATTACAAACTTTGCCATCAGCATCAGTGAATTTAAAATTCCACCTTTAAAGAGGTATTGCTGATTTTATGTATAAAAAATATTGTGTATTACACCACAATTTTGTAGAGACGTTGCATTGCAACGTCTCTACATGCGTATTCAAACCACAATTCAGCAATACCTTTAAATAGTAATTTTCATAACAGCGATCGGATTGCTCTAAATCGCTGTTAGCTTAGATATTGTACAATCGCCAAAAATACAATCTAGAAAGCGACTTGCCTAAATCGATTCAGTCTACTCAACCACCGCTGAAATTTATTCCTCAACGGTTTAACCCATCGATACTGTACATTTTTCGATGGTTACTGCCAATAGTGCTACGATTCCGAACTCGACCTTGGCTGCCAGCTGGTATTGTCGGAATTGAAGCTGAGAATGTTGAGGTATTGGCTGAACTTTATCAACAATTCCAAGCTGGAAAAATTCGCTTTTTGTTGGCGTTTCGCCACCCAGAAGTGGAAGATCCCCTCTGTATGCTGTATTTGCTTTCCTATATTGTGCCGCAGGTTGCGCGTCAAAAAAACATCCAGCTGCAACAACTCGTTCACAGCTATTTTATTTATGACCGGGGTATGACGGTTTGGGCTGGAGACTGGCTAGGTTTGTTGTTTTCACGGTTGGGGGGTGTGCCGGTTCATCGCGGTAGGAGATTAGATCGCCAAGCGATTCAAACAGCGCGGGACTTGTTTGCTAATGGTAAAATGCCGATCGCAGTGGCACCAGAAGGCGGTACTAACGGTCATAGTGGCATTGTTAGCCCATTGGAACCTGGTGTTTCCCAAATGGGGTTTTGGTGTGTAGAGGATTTACAAAAAGCCAACCGTTCCGAGACAGTTTTAATTTTGCCGATCGCCATTCAGTATTCTTATGACCAACCACCTTGGTCAAAATTGGATTGGTTATTGAGCAAATTAGAAGCTGATAGTGGTTTACCTGTAATGGAAATTACTCAAGGCGATCGCGAAGAAATTTACTATCAACGGATTTATCGTCTTGGTGAATATTTAATTACAGAAATGGAAGAGTTTTATCGTCGTTTCTATCATCAAGACATTCCGAAAACTGTCTCAATTGATGAATCTGCGAGTCCCAATGAAGTATTAATTTACAGACTGCATCGCCTACTAGATAAATCTTTAGCAGTTGCCGAGCAATATTTTGCAGTTCAGCCACAAGGAAGTTTCATTGACCGATGTCGGCGTTTAGAAGAAGCTGGCTGGAATTACATTTACCGCGAAGATTTGCTAGATATTAATAATTTATCACCTTTCAAACGCGGTTTGGCAGACTGGATTGCCCAAGAAGCAGATTTGCGAATGCGACACATGCGGATAGTAGAAAGTTTCGTTGCAGTTACGGCTAATTATATTAAAGAAAAACCGACAGCAGAAAAGTTTGCGGAAACAACTTTGCTGATTTTTGATATGCTTTCTCGAATTAAAGATACAACATTGCCGGGACGACCAAGGTTAGGTTTGCGACGGGCAAAAATTACTGTAGGAGAGCCTATTTCGGTTACCGAACGTTGGGAAAAATGTCAAGGCGATGCCTACGGCGGTAAACTACGCCAAGCTACTAAGCAAGCTACGAGCCAATTAACTAAAGATTTGCAAACTGCTTTAGAGAATATGATTAGTTGATAAATAAAATATTTTGATTGAGACGCCGATTTATCGCGTCTGGTGCCTTAACCAAACACATTGGGAATTGTGACGCCAATTATCCGAAATAGCAGCTTTGTACTCTGTATAATCACTGAAATGGGCAAGAGTGCCAAGCTGATATCGGGTAATTGGTGATGAAACTAGATTTAGTCAGGTTTTTTCAGGCTTGCAACCCTGCCAAGACTCTGGTAACGAGCAAACCGGAAGATAGGCAGTATTATATTGATTTTTCCAAAGTACGTGGCGCCAGAATTATCGAGGAACTTGGGCGGACTATTACTCGCCTTTCGCCGGAAGAACCTACCTGTCAATTATTTACCGGACATATCGGCTGTGGTAAGTCTACTGAATTACTGCGGTTAAAGGCAGAGTTAGAACAGCAGGGCTTTCATACGGTTTATTTTGAGTCTAGCCAAAGCTTGGATATGGCTGATATTGACGTTACAGATATTTTATTGGCAGTAGCTCGTGAAGTCAGTCAAAGTCTGGAAGCAATCAAAATTAACCTGAAACCAGGATACTTTAAAAATCTGTTTCATGAAGTTTCTGAATTTTTGCAAACACCATTAGATATTGGCGTTGAGGCGGAATTGTCTGTGGGTATTGCCAAAATTACTGCCAAAACTAAAGATAGTCCCAAACTTCGCGGCCAGTTGCGACAATATTTAGAACCCCGCACCAATGGCATTTTAGAATCAATCAACAAAGAATTACTCAAGCCTGCGAGAGAAAAACTCAAGCAGCAAGGCAAAAAAGGATTGGTGGTAATTGTTGATAATCTTGACCGAATTGATAATTCTTTAAAACCTTCCGGTTATTATCAACCAGAATATCTGTTTGTAGAACGCGGCGAACAGTTAAATCAACTAAATTGTCACGTTGTTTATACTATTCCCTTGGTGTTGATTTTTTCCAATGCTTTAGGCAGATTAACAAATCGCTTTGGCGTAGACCCCAAGGTTTTGCCGATGGTTCCCGTGCAATTACAGGATGGTTCGCAATTTTCCCAAGGTATTACACTACTGCAACAAATGGTCATGGCTAGGGCTTTTCCTGGCGTCAGTTGGGAACAAAGCCAGCATTTAATTACCGAAGTTTTTGATAACCCTAAAACTTTAGAAAGGCTGTGCTTAGTTAGCGGCGGTCATTTACGAAATTTGCTGATGTTATTGTATCGCTGTCTTCAACAAGAAGACCCACCAATATCACAAGAGTGCGTAAATAGAGTCATTAAACAACGCCGCAACGAGTTTACTTTAGGAATTACACCTGATGAATGGGAAGTATTGCGCGAAGTAGCGCGAGAGAAAAGCTTAAGAGGTCATGAAAGATACGAACTTTTGCTTCGCAGTATGTTTGTATTTGAATACCGTAATGAAGACGGTTCTTGGTTTGATATCAATCCGATTTTGGTTGAAACTAAAGAATTCGGGTTATAAGCAAAACGGGCAGTTAGAAACCGCGTCTACACAAACAAAACCCACCTGCGTGGGTTTCAAGACCTTGATTTTCTGTTAGTCCGTGCACCATCCGGACAAAAGCTGTGTAGCCGCGAATTCTATTCGCCAGGGCTTAAGTTGACACCAATGCACAGCTGTGGTGCCCTACACACACCGACAAACGACTAAATAATTGATGTTATGAGTAATCAGCACGAATCGGAAAATTTAGCCGTTAACAATGAGCGTTCATTGCAAACTATTGTGCGAACAATTACCCTTTCTCAGGGAGAATTTTCGCTGATTTTATTGCGCTGTAATTATGCTGATTTACGCCAGCGTATGGTGCAAAAGCTACACCAAATCTCTCCTGTAAGAATACACGAAATTACTTTATCGGCATCAGTTAAAACGCTTTACACAAATATACGCCAACAATTGGGAAACGAACAGCCACCTGCATTGATGGTTTTTGGTTTGGAGTCGGTTAAAAATATCGATACAGTTTTGACTTCAGCTAACCAAGTACGAGAGGAATTTAGAAAAAACTTTCCGTTTCCCATATTGTTGTGGGTTAATGATTCTCTTCTGCAAAAATTTATTCGTTTAGCGACTGATTTTGAGAATTGGGCAACTGTCATTGAATTTGAAAATCCTACGTATGAATTAGTCAAATTTATCAAGCAAAAAACTGATGATATCTTCACTAGTGATGTAACACCTAATCCTCAAATCTACCAGGAACTAGAAACTGCTCGTCAGGATTTGCAAAGCCGTGAAGAAGTATTAGAACCAGAACTAGAAGCAAGTTTAGAATTTGTGCTTGGTTTAAATAATTATTTACATGCCCATATAGATTCTGCTTTAGAACATTATCAAATCAGTTTGGGTTTTTGGCAGCAAAATAATTATTTAGAACGACAAGGTATTTTACTCGTTAATATTGCTTTAGCTTATAATCGTCAAGCTGAAAAAAATCAAGCAGAAAATCAACGCTATTGGCAAGATTCAAAAAGTAATCTACAGCAAGCTATTGATATTTTTGAGCAAGCACAACGTTGGGATTTAGTTGCAAAACATATTTCCAAATTGGGCGAAGTACTTCAACGTTTACAAGCATGGAAAGAGTTACAAAGCTTGATTGATAAATCTCTGCCGCTACATCAAAAGTATGGCACATCGTTGCAATTAGCTCAAGATTATGGTTTTTTAGCAGAGGTTGGCTTAGAGCAGTCACAGTGGTATGAAGCTAATCAACTTGCAGAACAAGCATTGCAAATATTAGCTGAGATACCTAATTTGCAATCACATCAATTTGCTTTATATCGGTTTATTTTAGCCAAATCGCAACAAGGTTTAGGTGAAGTTGAAGCAGCAATTTCTAATTTAGAAGGTGCGAAAAATGAAAGTAATCATCAGTACAACCCACAATTATATATATCTATATTAGAGAGGTTACGCTTACTTTACTTTGAGCAAGGTGAATATCTAGCTGCTTTTAATATTAAGCAAGAGCAACTACAAATAGAACAACAGTATGGTTTCCGCGCTTTTGTTGGTGCATCTTATCTTAATCCCCAGCGACAGGCAATTAATTCTGCACAGTTGCAAGCTGAAAATCCAGAAACCATTGCTCAAGAAATTGCTGCTTCTGGTCGTAAGCAGGATGTTAAGCGATTGCGAGAAAGAATTAGCGGGACTGAACATAAATTAACTGTAATTCATGGTCAGTCAGGAGTGGGGAAAAGTTCAATTTTACAAGGTGGGTTAATTCCGGCGCTGCAACAACAAGCTATTGGCGAACGAGATGCTTTACCTATTTTGTTGCGAGTTTATACAGATTGGGTAGGAATGTTAGGGCAGAGTTTAGCTAAGGCTTTTAAGGAACTTAGAGGTAATCAATTATCTGTTAATCTTGATTCTTCGGCAGCTATTTTAGAACAATTACGGAAAAATGCCGACAGAAATTTTTTGACGGTTTTAATCTTTGACCAGTTCGAGGAGTTTTTCTTTGTTTATACAGAGCAAGGTCAAAGACGAGCTTTTTATGAATTTTTGCGAGTTTGCCTAGATATTCCTTTTGTTAAAGTAATTCTGTCTTTGCGAGAAGATTATTTACATTATTTATTAGAATTAGACCGTTTGTATAATTTAACTACAATTAATAATAATATTCTCGATAAAAATATTCGCTATAACTTAGGTAATTTTTCACCAGCTGATGCTAAAGCTGTGGTAGAAAATTTAACAAAACGTTCTCGATTTTACTTAGAGCCTGCATTGATTGAACAATTAGTAGAGGATTTAGCATGTGATTTGGGAGAAGTTCGTCCAATTGAATTACAAATTGTTGGTATGCAGCTGCAAGCAGATAAAATTATTACTCTAAAAAAATACATAAACCTTGGTGATAATCCTAAACTAAAATTAGTTGAGAAATCACTTGAGGCAGTGATTGCAGATTGTGGATATAAAAATAAAGATACTGCCTGAAAAATATTGTATCTATTAACAGATGCAAATAGTACCAGACCCTTGAGAACTAGAGATGATTTAGTCTCACTGTCTGATGAAACAACGGAAAAAATAGATTTTGTTTTAAATATTTTAGTAGGTTCAGGCTTGCTATTTTTAATTTATGAAAGACCTAGTAATCGTTATCAACTTATTCATGATTATTTGATAAAATTTATTCGCAATCAAAATAAAAGTAACAACAATCTTTTTATTTCATTAATAAAGCATACTGATAGCATTCCAGTTGAGATAAAAGCTTGTGATAATTCTTCTGATAAGGTAGCTTTTGGAAAAGGTTTTATTCGGCTTACAGATGAAAAGACATTTGTACCTATTCGTATGCTGCGCGAGATTAATGCAAAGCCTATTGGACAAAAACAGTATATTAATGGTGTTGCAAACAAAACAGTACAACCTTATTTTGTTAGTATTAAACTTGAAGGTTCAAGTCTATTTTATGATATTGAAGTATTTGATTGGGAAGGACATATATTACGAATTGGTAAAGAGCTTATACAAAAAGTTATTGATTTTAAGTAAAATTTACATAAATTTGATATAATCTTTACTTGATGGGCATGAATTAATAGTTTATTATTAAAATAATATAAATATTATATATTTATAACTTGAAAAAACGAGTTAAATTTTAAGATATAAAAACTAAATGCGTACCATTGCAATTCACACATCTAAGGGTGGGGTGGGTAAAACAACTCTATCTGTCAATCTTGCCTACGAAATAGCAAGGTTAGGAAATAAAGTTCTTCTAATAGACTTAGATGATCAAGGAAATAGTAGCTTATACTTAGGAGTGAATAAAGCTGACGAGCTTGATAAAGCTAAAAGCTTAAATGAATTTAATAAAATATTAGAAGAATTTAAATATAGAAAAGAAATTATAGATTTTTTGAGTGCTGATATCTATTCTCAAAATTTTAAATATCAAGATTATATACAAGATATATCACCATTTAATAAGTATCTAAATTCATCTACTTCTAATGTTAGGATAGATGTTATTCCTAGTAGCTATAGAAGTACGGAAGAAGTAGACAGGTTAACCTCTCGTGTTGGCAGAATGGGAAATGTTGCAATGCTTCTAAAAAAAGCGTTAAAAAAGTTTGATAATGAATATGATTATGTAATATTGGATACGTCTCCAAATATTACTCCAGCTACACTAAATGGTTTATATGCTGCTCGTTACTTGATTATACCTACTCAATTAGAGTATTTTTCAGTTTATGGTGTTAGCTCTGTAGTTAGGGAAATTGAGAGAGGTGTTCATGAAGAAATGGAGGGACAACAAGCCAGAGTTTTAGGTATCGTACCTATGATGACAGAGCCATCACGCGGTAAGGGTAAAGCATCTGCTAGTAAAATAAAAATTAACAATTTTGCTAAACAGCTACTAGAAAGAGCACAATTAGGCACAAAGTTATTGCCAGAAATTAAAAGAACAAAAAGCTTTCCTGATGCTTCAGAAAAGAGACTACCTCTGCGAGTTTTTGTGGAACAAAAGTCTGAGTCTAAGAGAACGAGTAGTGAAAAGGAGGCTGTTGAACAATTATCACAGTTAACAGAAGAAATTATTAACAGAATCGATCAGGATGAAAGTAGAAGGGGAAATTAAATAATGTATAAAAATCTTGAGACTGGCCCAGGAAAAATTTTTTTAAGTCAAATAAAAGCACCAAAAATTGAATTAAATAATTTCGATCAAAAAGAATTATCTAAAGTCAGCCAGAGCTTAAAAAATTTGAAGTACAATCTAGCGCTTCCCATTGTTTCTTTGTCAGATGAAGAAGATCAATTTTGTCTAGTGACAGGTTTAGCGATATATGAATCAGCTATAAAGAGCGGTTTAGAAGAAATATGGGTATTTCTGATAGCTTATAAAAAACAAGAAGTCGAAAAGTTTCTTGAACAATTTGCTTTACAAACAAAATTAAACGAAAAAGTAATTGATTCAGAAGATATAAAAAATTTTGTAGAGTTTTTGAATAATCCAAAATCTCCTCTTACTAAAATTCGTGGAATAGGAGAAAAATACGCAAAAAAAATAGAATCCAAACGTCCTTATAACTCAGCAGAGGATATACAAAAACAATTAGGGCCTAAACAATCCTTGAACTGGCTAGCAGCTTATAAAGAATGGAAAAATCAAAGCTAGTTTAAAATTCATTTGTTTCAGCGATCGCAGTCGATTAATCAAGGAAGGTATTTAATATTACAAAGTTTTGCGACAAGCTGCTTTGTGTCTACGTACTTTTTAAAAGTATCTCATGCGATCGCCATCTTTTCTCTAACCTCCTTCTCTTCTTATGGGACGATGAAGTAAATTTTTTGCCATGCCATCATCAGCTATAGAAATCAAACGTCAGGCGAGGTTTTTCATGGCATTAGAAGGAGTGATTTTAGATATTGATGGCACGTTGGTTATAAGTAATGATGTTCATGCAAATTCCTGGGTAGAGGCATTTGCAGCTTATGACTTGGATGTGCCATTTGAAAAAGTTAGACCGCTTATGGGTATGGGTGGAGATCAACTTATTCCCAAAGTAGTACCAGAATTAAATGGTGAAGAAGGAACTGGTAAAGCGATCGCTAAGTTTCGCAAACAATTATTATTTGATAAATATATACCGCAAATTACCCCTGCCAATGGTAGCAGAAACTTAATATTAAAAATGCAAAAATCAGGATTGCGTTTGGTTGTTGGTAGTTCAGCCAGTTCTGAAGAACTCGAAATTATGCTCAAAATTGCCCAAGTAGATGATTTGCTATCGGAAGTCACTACATCCGATGATGCCGAAGCTTCTAAACCTGCTCCTGACATTGTACAAGCCGCTTTGCAGAAAGGACAAATGACACCCGATAAAGTAGTAATGCTAGGAGATTCCCCCTACGATATTGAGTCTGCTGGCAAAGCAGGGGTAGGTGTAATTGCTTTGCGCTGCGGTGGCTTTAACGACGAACAACTATCCCAAGCGCTGGTAATTTATGATGACCCAGAAGATTTGCTACAGCACTATGACTCTTCTGTTCTGGGCGCAAATGCTTAAATACTCAAAAAGCGATCGCACTTTCTAGAATTATCTTATGCGATCGCTTCTAAATAAAATCCCAATTTCTTAATTACGTTAGCGTAGCGGCGCGTAGTCCATTACGAATTACGAATTACGAATTACGAATTATACCCCCACAGGAGTTTTCACCTTTTGTCGCTGACCGGTTGCGATTAACCATTTACCGCCAGAAGGGCCTACAGTTACGCCGCGACGCTTCGGTTTAACTGGATAATTATCAACTAGTGCTAAATTCATTTGTGATAACATCGTTGCTAATACCAGCTTCATTTCAAACATGGCAAACGCCATACCAATACAGGTACGATTGCCACCACCAAAAGGTAAATATTCATATTGTGAATACTGGCGTTGTAAAAATCGCTCAGGCTTAAACTGATTTGGTTCTGGATATAAATCTTCACGGTGATGCATTAAATATATAGAACCCGTTAGCAATGTCCCCGGTTGCAATTGATAGCCCATAATTTCTATCGGTGTTTTGACTATCCGCGGAATAGTAAGCATGACAATTGGGTAAATGCGGAGTGTTTCTTGGCATACCGCTGTTAAATAAGGTAAGCGAGAAATTTCATTTCCATCAGCATTCTCGTTAACATTATCTAACTCAGTTAGCAACTTTTCTCGGACTTCTGGCAAATGGTGAATCCAATACATTGCCCATGTCAAAGCTGAAGCGGTGGTTTCGTGACCGGCGACTAACAAAGTCATTAATTCATCGCGTAACTCGACATCAGTCATTGGTTCGCCATTGACATCACGCGCCGACATCATCAAGGAGAGAATATCGCTACGAGAAGCATCGGGGTTATCTCTGCGTTCTTGAATCTCGCTGTAGAGAATTTTGTCAATTTGCTGCACTTGGCGCAAATATTTTCCCCAAGGACTCCAGTTACCTAAATCTACTTGGAGTATGGGGAAAAATGTTATGGAAGCACGCAAGGGGGAACCAGATAACTCTAGGACGGCACTTAATAGTTCCTGCAATTTTGCGAAACGTTCTCCCTGATGTAGACCAAATACAGCTTGGAGAATTACTCTCAAGGAGATTTCTTGCATAGAGTTACGGATAGAAAAAGGTTCGCCAATTTTCCATTTACTGATGACTTCATGAGTGATATTAGTAATAATTTGACCGTAGGCTTTCATACGATCGCCATGAAAAGGTGGAGTCAATAATCGCCGCTGGCGTTGGTGAGGCGCACCAGATAGCAAGATTAACGAGTTGTCACCCAATAAAGATTTTAAAAGTTGTGCCGAACCTTTTGCGTCTAATTGCTCAAGTGGAGCTGTAAAAATCTGCTGAATGGCTTGCGGATTACTAAATAATACAATTTGGCTATTACCAGTCAGGTTGAGCGAAAAACATTCACCATACGCCTTTGCAGATGTTTCCATCAGTTTAAAAGGATTAAAAATCCACTGAAGCAGTTGTATAAGTTTTGGAGTTTGGGGACTTTCTGGCAGTTTCATAATAAACACTCCGATTAGTTCTATTGAAAAATTATATCCCCGACTTCTTAAAGAAGGCGGGGATATGAATGCTGAAAGTTTTCACAAATTAACTAGGATTATTTTTCTCCTAATTGTAAATCATTTGATACTAAATTTAGTCAGTAAGTAAGCTAGGAGAAGTTAGCACAAAAACATCCCTACTTCCCTGAGCCTCAATTTCCGGTTTGATGGGAGTAGTGAAGTGGAAAAAATCGCGATCGTTGACTAATAAAAGTTCTCCCGAATTGAGAATTTTACTAAATACAGGCTTTTCTTTTTTATCAGTATATAAATGTGTTTCTCCACCTTGAATATTATCTCTATCTACTGCAAAAATACCAATAAAATCAGTACCATCTCTATGGATACCTTCAGGCGCAGGATTACCTAAATTATCTGGCGAACAAATAGTTCTAATTTGATGAACTCCAATTTCCGCTTCCGGATGAAGTTTACAAGAATCGTGAAATGCTAAAACAAGATCTCTAAAAATATCAAGTTCAATAAGTCCATCTTCTAATTCTGCAAAGTGTCTTTTGATATCGCCCAATAGTGGATTGTAGTCTTTGCTTTGGAAGAGGTAGCCGTGGGGTAATTTAATTAACCGATCCTCAGCAACTATGAACCGAGATAATCTTCGGGAACGATAGTTACCTTTGATGTAAGGATCGATAGGCATATCCCTAAAAAATGGCTTGAAACCTTCTACATTAATTGAATTAACTTTTCTCAAAGTGAACAGAAAAGCGTATTCTAATTCCGTTGATCCCCGTAGTTTTTGCATAGGATTTACCTCCTTGCACGTTGAATTTCTCCCGGATTTTTTATTTATGGGAGGGTTATGACACTTAGTATATGCTACTTTTTATTAAACTGTCGTAAATTTGACTACAAAAATTGACAATACATGATATAGCGATTCTATCTTCTTTGTGAGACTACTTGTGGAGGGAGTAGGAAATCAAGCTATTAGATGTGAGGGCGAGTTTTTTCACGCCCTCAAATATGATTTCTATACGATGATGGGGAAATACCTAGTGAAAAGATTTGCTCTTGTGAGGTAACGAATCAAGAATCGACGTATATTTAGATTTGCTTTGAAAATAGAGAGTTCCCCACTCCCTACTCCCCACTCCCTGTTTAATAATGATTGATTGGCTTTACCGTTACCCGCCTTTATATCCGGGTATTCTGCTAAAACGCTACAAGCGGTTTTTTGTAGATGTTCAATTAACTTCTGGCGAGATAGTGACAGCACACTGTCCAAATACAGGACCGATGACTGGAGTTTCGACTCCCCTAAGTGCGGTACAGCTTTCTAAAAGTGATAACCCAAACCGGAAATTGGCTTACACTTTAGAACTAATTCAGGTACATGACAACGACCCGACTTGGGTGGGTGTGAATACAGCTTTGCCCAATCGGGTGGTAAAGTTAGCTTTGGCGCAACGTCTTTTTCCAGAATTGGGCGAATATAATCTCATAAAAACCGAGGTGGTTTATGGGCTAGATAATAAAAGTCGAGTGGATTTTTTCTTGACGGGAAGTGATGAAGAACGCCCTATTTATTTAGAAGTGAAAAATACAACTTTCTGTGACGGGAGATTAGCTTTATTTCCCGATACGGAAACTACTAGAGGACAAAGGCACTTGCGAGAATTAATGGCACTGTTACCTTTAACTCGTGCGGTGATGTTTTATTTTATCAATCGCAGCGATTGTACTGAGTTTTCACCTGGCGATCGCACTGACCCTGTATATGGTAAGTTATTACGGCAAGCGATCGCTCTTGGTTTAGAAGTATTACCTTGCCGTTTTGATATTTCCCCCGAAGGTATCCGTTATTTGGGTTTGGCAAAACTAAAAATTTGATTGTACTCATTCAAACAACAAATCCATCTAGATACTATCTAGATGGATTTATTGATAGCTAATGTTTGCTAAAAAAGGTTCAAACAGTTATGGAGAAAGACTATAAATAGTCAACACCCCACAAATAGCATTTGCTATTTTCACATTTGCTTATGCAGGAATTAAAACTGTGTCAATAACGTGGATGACACCGTTATCAGCATTAACATCCGGGGTTGCAACTGTTGCATCATTTATTTTAACGCTGCCATTAGAAGCGTTAATTTTCACATCTGAACCTTCAACTGTTGTAGCTGTATCCAGTTTAACCACATCAGCAGCCAGTACTTTACCTGGGACAACATGATAGGTCAAGATTTTCGTGAGTTGGGGAATGTCTTGAAGTAAACTATCTACTGTACCGGCTGGAAGCTTGTTAAACGCTTCATCTGTAGGTGCAAAGACAGTGAATGGGCCATCGCCTTGCAGAGTATCTACTAAATTAGCTGCTTGGATTGCTGCAACTAAGGTCTTGAAAGAACCAGCATTAACAGCGGTGTCGATTATGTTAGCCATGTGTTCTACCTAGTTCTGTGTAATCTGTTACAAATCTAAACTATTAGTTAATAAAATATATCTATCGTTAGAGACAAGGAAAATCAAACTTTTTATTGGTATTATCAAAAATTGTATGTATATATTTTTATACTAAAAAAGAATTATATACAATCTAATATGGATGATTTGCAAGCGTTTCAGAATAGAATTGCTTATTTTTTATACAGCGGTATTAGCGATCGCTTGTATGCTTCTTTACGGGATAAAGCTGACGAATCATGCAAACTTAAGATAAGTCCCTCAAACTACTGTGTGGTAATTCTGAGGGGATTAATTATCATTTGATTTTCTACTAACTTCAAACTAATTAACCAAAAATAATGTAGTTATTCCTCTATTTTTTCAACCAAGGAGGAACACTGCTCGTACTGAGTATTAGGGCATGAGCTGACAATTTCTTTTATTGCATGAAAAGCATCCGAAAACTCGATTTTCAACTCTGGCTTCAGCCCCAGAAGATAGATATAAAAATTTTGAGGTTTTTTGTTCGCTATTTCTTCAGCAATGTTCTGAATTTTTTTCAAGGTTGACTTATCGTCGCTTCCTTCAGTAACAATAAATGCATGTAATTTCTGCTTTTCATTAATCAAGCCTTTAATTCGATTGAGTGCTTGAATCAATGCTCGTTCGTCAGAAGGCGTGACATGCAAATCTTTTTCAATATCTCGAATAGACCCTTCTGAAGACACGCCATAAATATTAGATACCCGCCCACCTTTCAAAATATCGACATTCGTCGGATATTCTGAGTTAGTGCGAGAAAATTTATCGTTGATGTCTGTTACAAAGGTTACTGCTTTCTCGTTGTTAAGTTGATAAGCAATATAAACTTGTGCATCAGGTTTGGTTGGCGTTGAAGGTATTTTACTAAATCCAATGAAAGCAACCAATGCTGTAGTCATTGCACTACCTGTAATACCTAACTTCATCATCATGTTTTTGTCATTAGTAGAATTTTGTTTTTTCAAAACAGACTTGCGATTCATACTTAACCTCTTAGTAATTGTAGTTAGGCACTAATTCCTGAAAGTATTTGGTAAAGGAGTCAAGAATATTTGTTAGAATAGACACTATAGAAATATTCTTCAGATGTCTTTTGTAATAGAATTGTCGTCTAATAAGAATGTGCATTTCAAAACTTTTGATTTATCGATATCTCAAGTTAAGTAAATGTTATTAAGCGACAAATCTCATGGCTATAGTAATTCGATTTTGTTCGGAGAATCAGTTGTAGAGAGAAGAAACTCTTAACAGAGAAAAAGTGTAATGATTTTTTTGAAAAATCAAGTAGGAGTCCTATAAATTACACTTAATTTTGCTGCTGCACTTGAAGTTTTTTATTTCCATTATTGGAGGCTGTAGGAATTTGGCTATTCTGACTATACTGATGAGGGCTAGATTGTCCAGGTTTTTCGATGTATTGTTTCATTAAATATCCCCAGCGTTCGTGCTCCAACCGAGCTTTTTCTTCTGCTCGATCGCGGAACTCTTCTTGTTTTCTAATTTCTTCTTGCAGTTCTTCTATTCTCCGATCGGCAGCTTCGATTTTTCTTCTATATAACTCATTGTTCGTAGCGATTTTATAATCTTCTTTAGGGTCGAGGATTTCTTTTAGCTGTTCGTTAAGTTTCTGTGCCTCTAATTCTTGTACGTGTATATGCATTGCCTCTTCTAATCCTGTACTCCAAGCAAGAGCAATATTGACTGTTGCAGAGAGAGCAGATGCTCCAAATGTTGCTACTTGATAGATAGCTTGCTTGGCTAAACTTGTTTGCAAAATACTGATTAATCCGGGAAAAGCAAAACAAGTTTCTAAAGTAATGAAGCCTAATCCAAGCCATAAGGCTCCGTTACCTTTTTGAAGTAGCGACCACCAAGGAAAAGTGCCAAGGTAGTTTAGATCGTTAAAACCGGATTCAACATCAAATTTTTGACTGCGTTTTCCTAAAGATGACATTGTGGCTTTAATGGATAATGTAATACCCACAGCAGCAGATAGATTTAACGCTGCAATTGGATATTGAACAGGCTTCAAACGTTTTAGCTCTACATCAGAATGCTTATTCAGACCTAAAAAAAGTGAGTAAGAAAGCCCAAATACTAACAGCCAATGCCACAAAGGTTTCTTGTAGGGCTTTATTTGAGAAAGCTGTTGTTCGTATTCCTCTTTTCGCAAAAGTTGTATAGCACTTTCTGCTGCATATTTCTCCTTGCTTAAAACTTCAATTTCTTGTTCCAAATAATCAATTTTTTGAGATACTCTTTCAGCTACTTTATTTGCATTTTCTGATGCTGCAATTACGCTTGCACTCCACTGGGTTAATAGCCAAGAATTTTTCGCTTCTAACATTTCTACTGTCGGTTTGTAGAAATCATTTTGAAAGATATTATCTCGAGAAACGCTTCCTTGTTGAAAACCAATCTCTGGCTTATCAAACCAATCAATCTGTTTATTTTCTTCAGAAGCATTGTTTGCAAATTGCTGACTAACAGAACTAATAATATTTCTGAGTAATTGCATATTTCTAGATACATTAATTAACGCAACTACTACTTAAAACAAAACTGAATAGAGTAATTACGGGAAAAAGTGCCAAAAAAATGAATAAATATAACTATACAAAAATTAATACTCCTTCACTTGTAACCATAACAAGCGGTTCTTCAGGAGCGATCGCAAGCCTAGAAATTAGACACGATAAGGGTAATAACAGCCAGACGTGAGAAAAAATTGAATAGTTCCTGAGTTGTTTTGTAAAATGCGATCGAGGTCAGGAGAGCCGAATTAATAGAATCTTTAAAGTACTCTTAGACTATTTTGCACTTTTTATGCATATCGGCTCGTTCCTTGACTAGGAAAATATGGCAAGGTTCCAGAAATTAACGATAAATGGCAATTTCAAATTTGGTAATCCAATGCAACTAAAACTTTGCCACACTGTTGATTTGCAGGTACCGCTTCCGATATTTTTTTCGGTTTGGGTAGATTGAGGTTGTTCATTTGTTCGATGAACTCGTTGCGGGTGCGTCCGGCAAAGCGAGGATTCCAGCGCTTTTCTTCGCCAATGGTGGATGCTGTCTGCCCTTGGTAGTCGTGACCGGGATATACTAAGGTGTCTTCTGGTAATGCAAATAGCTTTTGAGTCACGGCATCATATAATGCTCCTGGGTCGCCGTTTTGGAAGTCGGTACGACCGCAACCCCGGATAAATAAGGCATCTCCAGTTAATAGATGAGTGTCGTTGACTAAGTATGCCAAATGGCTGTTAGTATGACCGGGAGTAGCGATCGCTCTAATCCGTACATTCCCCAATTGCAAAATATCATTATCGCCAATATAGCGGTCTGCACAAGCAGCCGCTGAATTCTCAGGCACAATAGCTAAACAACCAGTCAGCGACCTGAGTCTGTCTGTACCTGTGATGTGGTCGGCATGGATGTGAGTTTCCAGACAGTAACGTAAAGTCAGATCTAATTGTTGCAATACTTTTAAATCGCGTTCAACTTGTTCCAATACAGAATCAACTAAGACGGCTGTTTTAGTTTCCAGGTCAGCAATCAAGTAAGTATAGGTACTCGATTCTTTATCGAACAGTTGACGAAATAGCATGACAGGTTTCCTCAACGTCAATGATAGATTTCCTTCCACAGGAGTAGCATAGGAATTGAGAGATTTCAGTAACTCCTGCGCCAAACTTGCTGCTTGAACCCTAATTTCTGGAACGGCTGTAGTTTCCCAAAGATTGCCTTTGCGCGGTGTCCCTAAGGTGTACAACATTTCAGATGCTTTGCCATCTGCATCTATCACCGCACCATTGGCGGCTGTGTCGATTCCCATCGATAATGAATTAGCACGAATCAAGCGCTGTTCTTGCAAACTGGCGACCAATGGGTGTTGTAATCTCCGGTAATCGCAATTTGCACCGGTGCAGTTTATAATTCGGTTGACTCGCAAAACAATATTTTTGTGCGTCCCGCGTTGGCAAATTTTGACATTCACTGCATTTTCCAACTGCTGACAGCTTTGAATTCGACCTGCATAATGGATCAGTTGGCCAGATTCCATTGCAGCATCAAGTACTTGAGCAATTTCTGCGGCTATGCGATGGCGGCGAACTTCCCAATAAGCTTTGACATGGCGTAAAAATCGCTTTTGTTCTGTCAATGGTAATGCTTGCCACAGTTGTTGAGTCACTGGACGAATGGCATCGATTACTGCACGCCAATCTTGCCCTTGACTCAGTGCCGATCGCAGTTCTTGACGTACTATATGTAGTAGTCCTCGTGCGGTTTTTGGTGCAGTTTCGACATCAATAAATGCGGGATAAGGCGTTGTTGATTTGTGACGACAAGGCATTAATCCGTGGCGCGAGACAGCATGGATTTTTCCTTGAAAACCTTGCTGGCGTAAGGCAACTACGGTATCCGCCATTGTTAAGCCCGTACCCACCAAGAGAATAGCATCTTCTGAATCTAAATCGGCGATCGCATTACTCGACCAAGCATCTTTAAGATATTGCTGGTTTAAATTAGCAATTGGTTGAGGCACAATTGCCGGGAAATTTCCTAAAGCTAACACAGCCTTTTGTACATCCAAACGCTTACCGCTGCCCAGATATACGATTGTGCTAGAGGATTTTGTTTCAATGGCGATCGCTTCATCTACAATTCTTTCTAACTGCACATCAGCTGCTGCATTCACTTGTGCTGCTTTTAAAGTCGCCTGCACGTAATCTCCGTAAACCTGGCGCGGCACAAAAGTAGATGCAGTTACCTGTTCGTGTCCGTTACCGTGCAGCCAGTTGAGAAAGTGATTTGGTTCGTCTGCAAATGCACTCATCTTTCCAGCTGGTACATTCAGCAAATGACAATCTACTGGCGTACCGTAAGCAACTCCTTTCCCCACTTCAGAATTTCGTTCAATCAATTTAATAGATAGTGGTGTATTTGCATGACGTAAAAGATTGGCTGCAACCAAAGAACCGCTAAAACCACCACCAATAATTGCAATAGTAGCTGGAGTAGCTGTTAAGTTATAAATATTGTTATTCATAAGACGTATCAGTTTAGTTTGCTGCTTTATACACAATTAATTTACGCCAGGTAAACTGAAAATTATGCATATTAAAATCTCGAAATTAATCGAAAAACCATATATGCACACAAAAAAGTGGGAATTTCATTTCGGCGTCTATTTTGCCAAATTCAGAAAGTAGCGAGCCTAATCGTAAAATACCCAAAATTGTTATTGGACAAGCTTTTTCAGCTAAAACTCTGAAATTACTCTGTCTTTTGTATCTAAATCCGATGCAAATACCGTAGTTTTTGATTAGCCTCAAAATGTTCCTGAAAAACCCAGAATTTTATTCTGAAAAATGTCAGAAAATTTTGACACCACTCTGATACTGCTGCAACAACACTGATACTAAAACTCAGAATATATGGTGCATCTTCATTAAGCTAACCAAACGAGAAAGCAAAAGCTGATTTTGTTTGCGGAAAACACCAAAATGAGAAAGCAAAAGCTGATTTTACTTGCTGAATCTACTGAAATCAGAAGGCAATTAAGCATTTTGAGAAAGCCAAACTTCATTTTGATAGATTAATTGCAACTTTTGCTTATTGAATTTAGTTAAAAAATAAAGTTTAGATAAAATTCTGCAAAAAACTCCTGCTAAATACTGATTATTTTTTGCCAAAATACTTTTGATTGTAAATTGATAGCACTTTTTTCCACAATGCAATATTCTTCCCAAATAATTGCTAATTATTTGCAATAAATTCTTTATCAATAGGCATCAAACCCATCATACAGAAAGCGATTCGTAGGATAGAACGATAGAATCACGCTTTCAGGCTTCAGTGCCTAACTCCTCAGTTAAGTAAATCGGTGGGAAAAAACAAAACTACCTTAAGAAAAATAAACCAAGCTGTAATCCTCTTCCTTCTTGCCCGCTGCACCCTGCCTCCTGCCTTATCGTAACGATGATTTTTAACACTGAGCTACTTATCAGACAAGCCACTAACTCCCGCCAAAAATCTAGTTTCTTCCACTAGTCCCGAGTTGCTATTTTCAAAACGCCAAAAATGCGATCGCAAATGCAGATTACAAAAATCGAGCTTTGAGATAATCCTGTATATACGACTACGATATAAGAAGCAGAGAAGATAACTAAAGCAATATTAAATAAAATGAAAGTTTTACAAGAATTTACATTGATAACTGCTGAATTCTCGCAATATTAAGCTTTAACTGTATTATTCAGAATGCTGGGACGACGTAAAAGCGCAAATGTCATACTTCAACAATGAACATTCTTTAACAACGTAAAATCAGCTGACTGTTGTGAGAATAAGTCCTAATAATTTTTCACTGCAATACATAGCAATTTGATAGATAATTGCTATAAGGACTGGAAATGTAAACAATATGTTATTTGTAACATGTGTCACAAAATACTACAAAAATAGCACCTAAATGTCTACTAACAGTTAGCAATGCTAAACTCCTAATGGCGCACCCTAACGGACTAAAATGTTATTGAATTTATTTTTACTTTCTTTTTTAATCAAACGCTATTGCACAAACAGCGATTCTGTCACTCAGACCTGATTTTTTTAAGATCCCAAAAAACCCAATCTTTATAGGACAGGATGTAGAGGGTTAATACCTCAAAATGCTCGTCAACCCTAGCTATTGTAAAATCAGATTTTTTGAAAATATGGTGTTGAGCTGATTAAGTTGAGATTTTCAATTGCAGTGCATACAGGTTTCATTTATGAATAAGTCTTTTTCTCAAAACCAAGGAAGACGCAATCATCAACAAAAGTTCTGGGAACAAAAATGGAGTTTAAAGACTAGAGCAATAATTTGGGCACTTAGCATTAGTGTTCTACCTGTAGTTGCAATTGGGACAGCTACTTACTTTTATGCAAGCAATTTAATTACCAAGAAAATTCCGCAAATTCGACAAGAGAATGTAAAAAGTCCCACAGAAATTGAAGCGGATCTACACAGAGAGCTTTCAGTCTTGTTAGCTGGTATGGGCGTAACAGCAGTATTAGCAGGTGCGATCGCAACTTTTGTAGTCAATCGAGCTACGACTCGAATTAAAAACGCTGCTGTGACTACTAATTTTATCAAAAATAGGCTGCGTCCAGACAGTGATTTTACTCAAGTTTACATCGCTAACCAAGATGAATTAGTGATGTTAGAAAGAAACATCAATTTATTCACAGAGTTGCTTTCGGTTTTAGTAGAAGAGAAAGAACGCGAAACTGATTATTCCCAATTATCGACCAAAATTACTCGCTGGGTTCGAGAATCATTCAACCAAGAAGATGTTCTTAAAACTACCTCAGAAGAAATCCGCAAAGCTTTAAGCTTAGATCGCGTAACTATCTTTTGCTTTAGTTCCGACTTTCATGGAACCTTTATCACAGAATCAGTCGCACCTGGGTTACCAAAACTATTGGGAGTTACGGTTTCGGACTCTGGGTTCGAGGCAGAGTATATAGAAAAATATCAAAATGGTTCTACCCGTGCTATTGATAATATTTATCAAACGGATCTCAGTGAAAATGATATTAAATTGCTCGAGCAATTTGGCGTCAAATCTCATTTAGTAGCACCGATTTTCAAAGACAAACAGTTATTCGCTTTATTGATTGGACATCAGTGTTCCAGACTTCGCCTTTGGCAGCAGTCTGAAATTGATTTATTCGCTCACATAGCCACGCAAGTGGGATTTGCCCTCGACTACGCCAAGACTCTCCAACAGGTAGATACTAAAGCAGATAAAGCCCAAATATTTATAGAAATTACGCGCCGCATTCGCCAATCCCTCAACGAAGAGGATGTCATCAAAACTACTGTAGAAGAAGTTCGCAAAGCACTAAGTACCGACCGAGTAATAGTTTACAGCTTTAATCCTGACTGGTCTGGAACTGTGATTGCGGAATCAGTAGTTCCAGGTTATCCCAAAGTTTTGCGCTCTGAAATTAGAGACCCATGTTTTGCTGAGGATTATGTAGACAAGTATCAGGCTGGGCGCGTTCAAGCTACAAATAACATTTACCAAGCCGGTTTGACTGATTGTCACATTAACTTGCTCGAATCTTTTGCGGTGAAAGCAAATTTAGTTGCACCTATTATCAAAGACGAGCAACTATTTGGCTTGTTAGTTGCACATCATTGTTCTAGACCGCGTGATTGGCAACAGTCTGAAATTGATTTCTTTACCCAGATAGCCATACAAGTAGGATATGCTCTCGACCATGCTAGGTTGGTGCAACGAATCGAGGCTGAAGGCGTACAAAGTCAGTTACTAGCAGATACAATCCGCAGCATTCGCCAATCACTCAACGAAGAGGATGTCCTCAAAAGTACTGTAGAAGAGGTTCGCAAACTACTTAGTACAGACCGAGTGATGGTTTATAGCTTTAATGCTCATTGGTCTGGAACTGTAATTGCTGAATCAGTGATTCCAGGTTATCCGAAAGTTTTGCGGGCTGAAATTGAAGACCCGTGCTTTGGTCAAGGCTACGTCGAAGACTATCAATCTGGTCGCGTTTTAGCGATAAATAATATTTATGAAGTCGGTTTGGCAGATTGCCACATTGACTTACTCGAAACCTTTGCTGTCAAAGCAAACTTAGTCGCCCCCATCATTAAAGATCGACAGCTATTTGGCTTGTTAATCGCACATCAGTGTTCCAGACCCCGTAATTGGCAACAGTCTGAAATTGATTTATTTGCTCAGATAGCCATACAAGTGGGATTTGCTCTCGACCATGCTAGGCTGCTGCAACGAATCGAGGCTGAAAGTAGGCGAAGTCAGTTACTAATGGATATTACCCGCAGCATTCGTCAATCGCTCAAAGAAGAGGATATTCTCAAAACTACCGTAGAAGAAGTTCGCAAAGCATTGAGTACTGACAGAGTACTGATTTATAGCTTTTACGCTAATTGGTTTGGAATTATAATTGCCGAATCAGTGCTTCCAGGTTATCCCAAAGTTTTGCGGTCTAAAATCCACGACCCCTGCTTCACTCAAAGCTATGTCGAAAAGTACCAATCTGGTCGTGTTGTCGCAGTCAACAACATTTATGAATCTGGTTTACTTGATTGTCACATTAACTTGCTCGAATCCTTTGCTGTCAAAGCAAATTTAGTTGCACCTATTATCAAAGACGAGCAGCTATTTGGCTTGTTAATTGCACATCAGTGTTCTGCACCCCGTGACTGGCAACAGCCTGAAATTGATTTATTTGCCCAGATAGCTATGCAAGTAGGATTTACTCTCGATCATGCTAGGCTCCTGGAAGCATATCAAACTGCTGAAAATAACTAACTCTGAATCAGTAGGCTAACGCACTGCACGCACTGAAATTTTTGGTGCCTTATGGACGACAGTCCTAACGGACCCTACTTTTCACCCAATCCCCAGTCCCCAGTCCCTTGCTATATAGTATTACTGTTACTTTGGCTCAAAGCTAGATACCATTAAATTCGGCGTGTTTACTGTTCGGGAGTGCCAAAATGTCTAAACAGCTGGGCCAAAAAATCGCACCTACACCTATATCAAATGATATCAGTGTAATAGATTTAATCGATAATTACTTCACTGCTTATAACTCAGCACGTTTGCGGGAAATCTGCCAACTACTCAGCCGCGATGTGCTGACGGAAGGTGTTACTGTAGGAGTTAGCCTTTCCGGTGCGATGACGCCGGCAGGATTTGGGGTTTCAGCGCTTGCGCCCTTAATTCGCAACGGCTTTATCGACTGGATAATCAGCACTGGTGCAAATCTTTACCATGATATGCATTACGGTCTGGGTTTTGAACTGTTTGCTGGTAATCCGTTTTTGGATGATGTGAAACTGCGTCAACAAGGCACAATCCGGATTTATGACATTATCTTTGGCTACGATGTTCTGTTAGAAACCGATGCTTTTATCCGCAAGATTTTGCAAGCAGAACCTTTCCAAAAACGTATGGGAACTGCTGAGTTTCACCATTTATTAGGTAAGTATGTCCGGGAAGTAGAAAAGCAATTAGGCGTACAAAATTCTTGCTTGCTGGCTACAGCTTATGAATATGGCGTACCAATTTATACTTCTTCTCCTGGAGATAGCTCGATTGGGATGAACGTAGCAGCTTTGGCTTTGGAAGGTTCGCAATTGGTCTTAGACCCTGCAATTGACGTTAATGAGACAGCAGCGATCGCCTATAATGCCCGCGAATCAGAAGGGAAAAGTGCGGCTATAATCCTTGGTGGCGGCAGTCCAAAAAACTTTTTGCTACAAACACAACCGCAAATTCACGAAGTATTAGGGCTAGAAGAACGCGGGCATGATTACTTTGTACAATTTACCGATGCTCGTCCAGATACAGGTGGTTTATCCGGGGCAACGCCATCGGAAGCCGTCAGCTGGGGTAAGATTGACCCAGAAGAGTTACCTAACACAATTGTTTGTTATACCGACAGTACGATCGCCTTACCTCTAGTAACAGCATACGTCCTCAATAAGTGCCAACCTCGTCCTTTAAAACGTTTGTATGACAGACGAGAAGCGATTTTAGAAAAACTGCAAACAGATTATCTAGCAGCCAAAAGCCAATCATCAGATCGAATTCCAGCAGCCGTAGCCGAAAATGCTTCGCAGCCAACAGCAACTTATCCTTGCGGTAGATTGATTCCGAATACGTAGCGAGTTGGGGAGGTGGGGAGATGGGGAAGTGTGGGGAGTGTGGGGAGAGAGGGGGAAATGACGAGATGGGGAAGTGCGGGGAGAGAGGGGGGAAATGAGGAGATGGGGAAGTGTGGGGAGTGTGGGGAGAGAGCGAGGAAATGACGAGATGGGGAAGTGCAGGGAGAGAGGGGGGAAAGATTTCTTCCCCATCTTCCCACACCCCCCACACCTCCCACACCTCCCACACCCCCCACACCTCCCACACTCTCTGCTTGCCCTATTCCCTATTCCCAATCAACCAATAAGTCGTTATTTTCCCTTTGCCTTTAACTTCGATTTCGCCGCGTTTTTCAAACAAAAATTGATTACACAAGCGTTTATAAGTATTTTCTGTAACTTGAATTTTTCCTGGAATGCCTTGAGATTCCATGCGAATGGCGATGTTTAGCGTATCTCCGCAGAGTTCATCAGTAAACTTTTTCAAACTGATTATTCCTGGCATTACGAAACCGCTATGAATACCGATGCGGATGCTAAAGTCTTGGTTATTCTCAGCATTAAATAAAGCGATCGCTGTTTGCATATCCAATGCCATTTTAGCGATAGCTTGGGCATGATCTGGGCGTTGCGCGGGCAAACCGCCAACTACCATGTAAGCATCGCCGACAGTTTTGATTTTTTCTAAACTATATTGTTCGGTGAGGCGATCGAAAGCTGAAAAAATTAAATTCAGTAAGTTTACCAAATAAATCGCACTCATAGAAGCGGCTATTTGGCTCAAGCCGACAATATCTGCAAATAAAACTGTAACATCAGCAAATTCTTGGTTAATGCTAATTGGTTGTTCTTTTAAACGTTTCGAGATTGCTCCCGGCAAAACATTCAGCAACAAAAGCTCGGTTTGTTCTTGTTGATGTTGCAGTACTTTTTCTAATGCTAAATTCCGGGTAATATTGCGAAAAATCCCATGAGTAGCAACTGCATGGCCCTCGATAAATTTACCGTTAATGTTACCTTCCAAAAAGATTGTCTCACCGTTTTTGTTAATGAATGCGGCTTTGATTCGTTCGAGCTTTTCTCCACAAAGCACCCGATAAAACTTTTGCCAACAATATTGTCTAAACTTAGGATGTATGATATCAAAAACATTCAAATTGGCAAGTTCAGCTTCGCTGTATCCAAAAGTTTCTCGCCATGCACGATTGACATACAAAAAACGGCCGTAGGCATTAACAGCTTGAATCAAATCGTTAGAATTTTCAAATAAATCTCGATACCTTTGTTCGCTTTCGACAAGAGCAATTTCTGCTTGTTTGCGTTTGATAAATTGGGCGATTTGACTGCCAATAGAACCGACCATTTGCAAGAGTTCTGTATCTTTTGGTTGGATTTCTCGGCTAAAGAAAACCATCACCCCTAAGATTTCATTATCGTCTAAGATGGGAAACCCAAAAGCAGCGTGCAATCCAGCTTCAGCAGCAGCTTGCGATCGCCTATTGTCTTCTTCTTGTGTGATATCTTGAATCCACAAGGCCGATCGGCTAATCCAAATTTCACCAGGTAACCCTACACCAGCAGTATAGGTAGTTTGCCAAGTCACCGCCTTAAATTCTCTAACAGAAACTACTCGACTCGACCAAATTTCTACAGACCTTAATACCGCATTAACAGTGTGCCTCTTTACCGAATTACCGATATATTGACTTGACGTCCAAAGTTCGCCTAAATCCCATCCCAAGTTTTCACAAATCGACTGTAAAATTTGCGGAATTGCCTGCTTTATAGTGTGAGATTCGGATAAAATGCGGGTGATAGCATACTGCGTACTTGTACGTTGTTCTCGACGCTGGCGATCGGTAATATCTCGACCAATATAAACAATATCTGCTTGACCTTTTGTTTTTTTAGCAATCACCGAGCAAGAAAAAGCAATCAAGCGTTTTTCTCTAGTTTTGGTTCTACAAATTATCTCTAAATTTTGAAAACTTTGTCGAGCAGCAAAATGTTGATGAATTGCTTTTATGACTACGCGATCGTCAATTATTAATGATATATGTTGGTCGATGAATTCTTCCTCACTAAAACCAAATAATTGTTCAGCAGTATGATTAACTTTGATAATTTTGCCTAAATTATTAGTTACTAAAAAAGCATCTGCCATTGAAGCTATCACTTGCTCCATGTAACTTTTACAAGATGTTAAAGCATGAGATAACAGATTAGCTTCATTAGTCTGCTGTGCCAACTTTTGTTTTAAAATAATTCTATCGGTAACATCTTCAATCAAGATAATTAATTTATTTGGCAATTTTTCATATTGTTCGCCAATAATATATATATCTATATACAAATGAAATTTCTGCTCGGCAATTCGTTTAATTCCTTGTAATTCAAACAGTTCTTGTTTACCGTACAAAATAGCTTTTAAAACATCTTCAAGTCCACTCAACTCAGGAAAACTTAGCCGGATATCTTTACCTACTATCGCCTCCTCAGGGCGATATGCAAACCTTTGAACTTGTTCGGATGCATCTATAATGCAAAAATTATCATCCAACTCCAAACGTTCAAATTTATGCGGGAAAGAAGGCTTATTAAAAATCCGGTCTAATACTTGGTCTTTCATTGTGGTGTGAAAACAGACTTGAGACTGATGTTGCAAAATGAGGATTTAGAGCAAACAGAAGATATAAGAATTCAAAATTGGTGAATTCTCCAAGCCAGAATTCAGAAAATTTTGATATCCAAGCCTAATAATTTGAAGAAAATCAGTAAGCTAGAGCACTCTTAATTTTCCAATCATTCTAAATTTTGGCTCTTGATTCCTGAATCTTAACGAGAGATTTCAGTAAAGACAAAGAAAAGACTTTAGATTATTACTATATAAAATTATCATCTCACTGATAACTAGCTACTCAGGAATCAGAAATAACAATTAATAATTCAGCACTACCGATCGCTATTTTAGCTATTGCTGCAAATGTTTGAGCGCTACAGAAGGCTGTAGAGCCAGGATTTACAGAATTTGCTAATACTCAGTGTTTTTCTGGGATTTCATCTCGGACAAATGCATCATTTTTAACTTTAACACCGTACAATTACATAGTGCCAATTATTAGGAACTTTGTGACTCAATTGCTTGAGTAGCTAAGAGTAAATAAACTTGAGATTATTCATATATTTCTTTTGGAGTATTGACAAAAGATTATAACTTTGGATTTAAGAATAAATAGTCCAATCCCAAATATTTCACTTCAATCCTACTAATACTAACTAATTTATTGATTTAGTCATTAGTCATTAGTCATTAGTTATTAGTTATCCTCCTGTGCCTCCTCTGCTTCCTCTGCCTCCCCTGCTTCCCACTCCCCGCAAAATTTAATTAAATAAATGCGATCGCACTACCAATATACAGATTACCCAAAGCCTGTTCTCTCTTTTAGAGGATTGACAAGTGAGTATAATTTTGCATTTATTTAGCAGATTTTAAGAAGTGTGAAGTAAATTATGTATGTCTGGTAGCTAGGTAGAAAGCTTATTATAATCGCGAATTTTGTTTAATAGCACGCTTTGTAAACGATCGCCAGTTTAAGAAAACCACTCCTGTGCAATCCAGTGTTGGGTAAGAAAACTCAGAGCAAAATTGTCATTTCCTTTATTAAGGTATAAAAAAACACGAAATTTTGCTAATTTAAAAAGTAAACTTTTATCAAATTTAAAGTGGCGCAGCGATCGCCTAAAATTTAAACTTAAGAAAGTCGTATCTATAAACTTAGTCAAAACCCAATGAATCATCAGCGTGCCAATACTCTCAGAGATGCATTTCAAGTTTGTAATGTTGAACCGCTAGAGGGTGAAGATATAGAGCGATACTATGTTGATTTATCAGCAGTACGCAAAACTCCAGCAATTGAAGAAGTTAGTAACATTTTAGACTTTCAAAATCCCGCTGATTTCCGCACAATTTTGTTTACCGGACATCGCGGCTGTGGCAAAAGTACAGAATTAAAACGCATTCAAAAGCAATGGGAACAACAATACCACGTAATTTATTTAGAAGTTAACGAAGAAACAGATATTAATGATGCTCGTTATACAGATTTATATTTAATCGTCATCAAACAAGTAGAGTTTGAGTTACGTAAATTAGGTTTAAAATTTGATACTCAACTTTTAGAAAATTTTGAATCTTGGTTTAAAGATATTACCAAAGAAACAGAAGAAAGTGTAGAAAGGTCTGTCAGTATTCAGGGAGAAGCAACTCTGAAACCCGAAGCTCCATTTATTGCTAAATTAATGGTCAAATTACTGGCACAAATAAAAGGCTCTGATAAGCAAAAAACTACTATTCGCCAAACTTTAGAAAAAGATTTATCACGCCTAAAGGCAGATATTAACCTTTTATTAGGAGATGCCTACGTTAAACTCAGAAGGAAATTCCCTCAATATAAAGGTTTATTGATTATTTTTGACAACATGGATCGCGTACCACCAAATATTGCAGAACATTTATTTTTTGACTATGCAGCTCAGTTACAAGAACTAGATTGCACGATAATTTACACAGTGCCAATTTCTGTGCTTTGTTCCCCGAAAAACCCCCTCAATCAGTTTGATGGTAGTCCTCATATTGTACCAATGGTGAATATTTATGAATTTGAACGCGATCGCTGCCATTTAAACTACAATCAAACCGGACTAGAAGCGGTAGCCAGCATTATTGGAAAGCGAGTAGATATTGATGCTGTATTTGAATCTCACCAGGAATTGTTAGATTTAGCAAAAGCCAGTGGAGGACATGTTCGCCAATTAATGCAGATGATACAGACTGCTTGCCTAAGTGCTAGTACTCGCAAACGTTCCAAAATTCTTGCCGAAGATGTTATTTATGCTGTGAAACAACAGCAATTTAGTTTTGAAAGGTTTATTCCTGATGAACATTATCCGTTTTTAGCTCAAGTTTGTATCACCAAAAATGTCAGTAAAGATGATATCGGTCAGTTAATGCTGTTTAACACTTCAGTTTTGGAATACAACGGCGATAAACGGTGGAATTACCCCAATCCAGTGGTGAAGCAAAATGAATTCTTCCAAAAAGCGATCGAATCAGCACTCGCAGCACAACCCTAGCTCAGAAATCGGGGCGTTTATTGCGCTTAATCAAGAGGTATTTGCTAAATTACTCACTTTTATAGACTTTGCAGAAAAGTTTACCATTGGTTTTGTAGAAATTAATTTTCCCCCAGATGCAGAAATATTAATTGACGCGCTAAAAACAAATCCTGAATGTCAGAATATTCAGTTTGTGAATCTGAAATTTCCTGATGAAAATTTGCGATTCCTCAGAGATGAAATTGTCAAGATATTACCAAATATTGAGATAGAAGATAACAAAAAATTAGTCTTGCTCGTCGAAGGTTTAGAAAAGTCTATTGGCGTTTATGGAGACTATCCGCCAGTTTTACAAGACCTCAACTTTGTGCGAGATGCTTATAAAAGAACTGTTCCTCATCCAATTTTGTTTATTCTGCCAGATTATGCCCTGACTCGGTTAGCGAAATTCGCTCCTGATTTTTGGGCTTGGCAATCCGGGATATTTCAGTTTCATACACCTCAAATTACCAAAGATAATGCGATTCATGAGGCTCAAAATACTGAGAGAATTATAGATAGATTAGAACCTCCAGAAAAGCAAGAACGGATTGATTTATTACACCGCCTACTAATGGAATATAAACCTACTGGACATCATCCAATAGGAGAAAACCTCCGCAACTGTAGTAATATTTTGCATCAGTTAGGAGTTGCTTATCTGAGTAAGAGAGAACCTATCAAAGCGAGAGAATATTTAGAAGAAGCCGAAAAAATAGCTAGTGAGTTTCCAGATTCCACTTTCCATGCTGAAGTCCTCAACACATTAGGAGATTCTTATTCTCAGCAAAGGCAATTTGATACAGCCATCGCTTATTATCAAAAATCTTTAAGTATTTCACAGCAACTTCAGAACCCTCGCGGCGAAACTGCTGCTTTATTTAAATTGGGGAATGCTTATCTAGACTTGAGACAATTTACACAGGCAACAAATTTCTATCAACAGTGTCTAGAAATTGAGCAAGAAATAGGCAATCGCTATTCTTGTGCTAGCACCTACCACCAGTTGGGAATGGTTGCCCAAGATTTGCGGGAATTTGAGGAAGCGCGGCGCAATTACCAACAAGCTTTGGCTATCTACATCGAATTTGGCGATCGCTATGAGCAAGCTGGCACTTATCACCAGTTGGGAATAGTTGCCCAATATTTGCGGGAATTTGAGGAGGCGCGGCGCAATTACCAACAAGCTTTGGCAATTAAAATCGAATTTGGTGATCGCTATTCTTGTGCTAGAACCTATCACGAGTTGGGAAGAGTTGCCCAAGCATTGCGGGAATTTGAGGAGGCACGACGCAATTACCAACAAGCTTTGGCAATTAAAATCGAATTTGGCGATCGCTATTCACAAGCACTCACTTACCACGCTTTAGGAATGCTTGCAAAAGCAGAAGAAAATTACCCAGAGGCGAGGGTTAATTTGCAGACAGCGTTGGAGATATATGTTGAGTATAAGGATGAATATTGGGGGGCGATCGCACGGGAGGAATTAGAGAAATTACCAGAGTAATGTCAAATAGTTATATTGATATACTCCTAAGATAAGATTGCTCTATAGGTTAATTTAACTGCCCAACAGATTTTTCAAGCTGGTGGATACCCAGCATAGTTGCAAAGTAGTATATCTGTTTGTCATTAGTCATTAGACCTCTTGCAAAAGCCCTAATTCTTGCGCCTTTCTTTGCGTCTTTGCGCCTTTGCGTGAGATAAAAAAAGATTTATGCAAGAAGTCTATTAGTTATTAATTATTCTCCCCTGCTTCCCCTGCCTTCTCATCTCCCCTATTTCCTACTTCCGGCAAGTCGCAAACTAGGCCAAAATTTAAATAAACGCGATCGCACTACCAACATGCAGATTACCCAAAGTCTTCATACAGCAATTCTCGTGACTGATTTAGAACGCTCTGAACATTTTTATGGCACAGTGTTGGGGCTATCCAAAATAGATCGTTCTTTGAAATATGCTGGCGCATGGTATCAAGTCGGCAATTATCAAATTCACCTCATAGTTGCACCAACTGTCCCCACCCAAAACCAAAACGAAAAATGGGGACGTAACCCCCACTTCGCCTTCTCTGTTGCTGACTTGGATGCCGCCAAACAAGAGCTACTCAATCATAATTATCCCATCCAACCCAGTGCCTCAGGCCGCCCTGCCCTGTTTACTCAAGACCCAGATGGCAATATTGTTGAATTGAGTCAGCAGTAAAGGGCATTGGATATGGGGCATTGGGCATTAAGTATTGGGGAAGGGTAAGTAGCTATAATTTAGCAAATTGGTGTAGAGCAGACTCATTAATGAGCCTTTGATACTCGTTAATGAACCTCAGAACTCCATTAATGAGTCTTTGATACTCATTAATGAACCTCAGAACTCCGTTAATGAGTCTTTGATACTCATTAATGAACCTCAGAACTCCGTTAATGAGCCTTTAATACTCATTAATGAACCTCAGAACTCCGTTAATGAGTCTTTGATACTCATTAATGAACCTCAGAACTCCGTTAATGAGCCTTTAATACTCGTCAACAAATATAAAAACTCCATTCTTTTTTGCGCCTCTGTCCAATGCCCCATACCCAATGCCCAATGCTGAATGAAAATTATTGCCTATTGTTACACCGATCCTTTACTAGAATCTTCTCTCAATAAAGATGATTGGGGATGGGAAGTCGATCGAGTTTATCAAGATTTAGGCAAGCGAACGCAATTACAACAATTACTCAGAGATTGCCAAACTGAAGGTGTAGATTATCTATTAGTGCGTCGATTGGAAGAATTGGGGGATACTGTAGAAGAAGTAAGCGATCGCCTGAATGAACTCGAAGCAATGGGAGTGATGGTAATCGCTACTGAACAACCCTACACTTCAGAAAATTCTCCTCTTCGGGCTGACTTGCTGAGTTTGCTACATGCAATTCAACGCGAACAACGCAGTCGTCGCATCCGTCAAGGACACGCCCGCAATCGGCTCGACGCTGCGCCGCCACCAGGCAAAGTTCCTTACGGCTACCGCAGAGGCAAGGGAAAATATATCATTGACCGCAGTACCTCACCAGTAGTCAAGGATTTTTTTGAGAATTTTTTACTCTATGGTTCTTTGCGGGGTTCAGTCCGCTACTTGGCGAAAAAATACGGTAAAAAAATTTCTGTTACCACTGGGCGACGCTGGCTGACTAATCCAGTTTATCGCGGCAATACAGCTTACCAAAACGGTGAAATTATCTCCGATACGCATACTCCCATCATTTCCAAGGAAGAAGCTGCCCAGGTTGACCGACTTTTACGCCGTAACAGCCGTTTACCATCACGTACTGCTAGTGCGCCACGTTCTTTAGCTGGGTTGGTTGTCTGTGGCGAGTGTCAATCGCATCTAACGGTGACTCGCGTAACTCAACGCAAGCAAGACAAAGAGTATTTGTATTTACGTTGTGTTAGTTGTCCGCGACGCCCCAAGTGTCCGGCTATTGCTTACCAAGAGGTTTTAGAACAGACAATTGAAATAGTTTGCCGTGACTTACCCTTAGCTGTAGCGGGAATGAATTTTCCACAGTTGGATGCAGTCAAAAATAGTTTAAGTGAAGCGATCGCTCGTCAGCAAGAAATACTCGCTCAGTTACCCGATTTAGTTGAAACTGGAATTTTAGATACCGAAACAGCAAAGTTAAGGGCTTATAAACTCCGTACAGAAATTTCTGCACTCGAAGCTAAATTAGCAATTCTTCCCCCAGTTAATTTACGTTCTGTTGCTGTTGCTGTTTCTATTCCTCAATTCTGGTTGGATTTATCAGAAACAGAGCGACGATTTTATTTCCGCGAATTTATTAGAAAAATTGAAATTGTTCGCCAAGAGCAAAACTTCAACTTGCAAGTAATTTTTATTTTTTAATATTTTAGACAGTAGCTATGTAGGTATAATACTCCTATGTTTTTTGAAAAAGTAAGTATACTTCTACTTATTTATTCTGGATTTTTTGTTTCCTATTCCCTTTCTAAACAAGATTAATCGGGGTTTTTATAAATTAGTAGAGTTTATTGCTACCATGTATCTGATGCTGAACGATTAAAGGGTGCGTTAGCCTACGGCATAACACACCCTACATAAATTTATCTTTATTCATCTACATTGAATTTTTATGAATGTCTTACTTAGATAAGTATGAGTATTTATTGATTTTAAATTTTGAGTGCTGGATTTTAAGTATTTTTGTATTCAATTTCACTAAAATTTTGTAATATTTAAACTCTTACAATCAACAGTATCTGTATTTTTGTCATACTAGTAGTAACAAAAACTAGAATAAAATATCATAAAAAGTAAATTTATTGATATACTAATCAACAAAGAGAGAATTAATTTTGACACGTATTATTTTTATCATTTATCTCAAAAAAAGTCATAAAATAACTCAGATAAATTTCCCGGACAAATAGTTCTAAGTCAAGAAAGTTGAGTTAATCTTGGAAACTAGCAATAGTTCAAAACAGACGTTGTTACTGGGTGACAACATTGGAGATTCGCTCTGGTCTCTATGTAATCAAACCAGAAAATAAAATGATTACCAGAGAATATGCAAGAAGGAAGCTTTATTTGGGGTCATCTAGAAAAACAGCATCGCACAGTTGGCAATTGGATTGATTGGGTATGGCTTGTTGTGTTGCTGTTAGCAGCAGTGTTACTGTTTAGCGTCAATCTTGGAGGGTTGCCCCTGCGAGATTGGGATGAAGGCACTGTGGCACAGGTGGCTAGAGAAATTTGGCAAGCACCAGCAGATTCAATGCGCTGGCTTTACCCAACGCTAAGAGGCGAACCATACTATAACAAGCCGCCTTTAATCCATTTGCTAATTGCTTGGGCTTATTCTCTAGGAGGCGAAAACGAATTCACTACGCGGCTTCCTGGAGCAATTTTTACTTCAGCTTCAGTACCTTTACTGTATTGCATTGGTCGAGAACTATTCCGCCAGCGTTATGCAGCTATTTACAGCGCCTTAATTTATCTAACAATGCTACCCGTGGTGCGTCATGGACGCTTGGCAATGTTAGATGGGGCGGTAGTGAGTTTTTTGATGGTGATGATGTTGTGCGTATTGCGATCGCGCCGCGATTTGCGTTATTGCCTTGGTGTTGGTATCGGTTTCGGGTTAATTTGCCTAACTCAAGGACTGGTGGGGTTATTGTTAGGTGCGATCGCGATCGTATTCTTATATTGGGATACACCACGATTACTCACCTGTTACTATTTTTGGATAGCAATCTTTATTGGCATTTTACCTGTACTTGGTTGGTACGGTGCCCAACTAATTCACTATGGTTACACTTTTGCTCAAGTCGGGTTGTTAAATCAATCCGTAAGCCAAATTAACACCCTTGCACAGAAAAGTTTTGAACCACCTTGGTACTATATTATTGAACTTTTTAAGTACACATGGCCGTGGTTATTATTCTTACCGCAAACAGCACGTTTAACTTGGGAAAATCGCAACCTTAGCTGGGCAAAATTAGTACTAGCGTGGAGTGGCGTTTATCTACTAGTAATTTCCTTGATGATTATTAAACTCCCGTGGTATGTATTCCCGATTTATCCCAGCTTGGCATTAGCTTTTGGTATTCAGTTAGCAGAAACAGAAAATTTGCCTTTAGCATCATCTTATCCCCGGACTTGGGTGGCAGGTTTGGCAATTTTAGCTGTTGTTGCTTCTGCGGGTAGCATTTATTTTAGTTGGGGCACAACACCGAAAGCAGATCTACAGCTGATTTTTGCAGCAGTAGCTTTAACAATGACTTTAGCAGCTATTTTGGCAGAGCGAGGCGACAATCAATTTCTGAAGATTTTATTCTGGGGAAGTTATATTTCGCTACTACTGTTAATGAAATCAAATTACTGGGTTTGGGAATTATCTGAAGCTTATCCAGTTAAACCAGTAGCCGCGATGATCGTCCGGGCTAATCCAGCTACAAAGAAGATTTACACATCTTTTCCCTACTCTCGTCCCTCGTTAGATTATTATAGCGATCGCACCATTATTCCCGCTTCTGTTGGCGAACTCCAATATTATTGGCACTACAATGTCCAACCCTACTTCCTGCTGCATAAATCTGCTTTCAATAATCTTCAAATAGAGTCAATGAAGCTAATTGACGAAACTGAAGAATGGAAATTAGTCACGAAAGATACAAATCGATTGTAAATTGGGCTAAACAGGGCATTGGGCAATAAAAAATCCCCTATGCCCTATTCCCGACTTCAACAAATAATCTCGCTGCCTAAGTCCTGACGGTATCAGAACAAGCAATTTTTTAAAATTTGGGTGTCCGAATCCCTAATACTATTTCACGAAAAATCTGATACAAATGTAAACCTTGAAAGCCGTGTTGCATCTAAGTTCTTTAATTGCGAATTGGTATAATGTCAACAGCTATATGAAAAAGAGCGTTCTATTTGTTGGTCAAAATAGAACGCTCTTTCTGATTAAGATTATCGATTGCAAAATTAGAGATATTAAAGTAAAATCTGAGAAATTGCCGCAATTAAACCCATATTAAGGCGATTTTTCACCTGGACTTTGAATTTGCTCGGTAGGAGAGACTTGGCGATCGGGGTTCGTCCTTTCCTGAGTAATAGCGATCGCACTAAAAAAAATGGCACTTCCCACTGCAAAGGCCACCATAGGACGCTTAAGCAGGACAAAATCTCTAAGAATCCTAGCCAAAGGTCGGCTTTGACGACGTAGCGACGAAGAAACCATTATTTGTCTCCAAGTAAATGGATCGCGCACGTAATGGCCGCTTTTACAAACTACTAGCCTCTCTTGGCAATAGGGACAACAAAATAAACCTATACGCGTTTTAATTGGTTTGGGCGTGGCGTTTCTTTGACAAATTGGGCAAGTAACATAATGATTATCAAACGTGTGTATATTCATTTACTCGCTCTATAAGAATAGCTATATTTATTGAATTGGGGTCAACGAAGAGGACAAGTAGGCAAACAAAAGGGGAGGAGGTTTGTTATTTTTTATCTCCTGGTTCCCTTGTGTCGTATTTATCTGATTCTTAGGTATGATTTGACACCAGGGATAAATCAGACATAGATTCTATTACTACCAAGGATGGCTCAATGGTCGCAACACGAGTATAGCTAGATTTAGGTGAAAATGACTTCTCATTGATGCTTGTGGCTTACTGTAACTCTGTTGTTTCTAGACACAAAAGCTTTGACGCTCAGTTGTATCCCTTCAGGATAGGTTAGCAAAAAGCGTAAGCATTGCTGACCCTCAAATAATAATTGTCTCCCATTTAACAGTTCTCACCACAAAAAATTTGCATAGTGACATTTTTTGCTAACGCGTTTGTAAATCAAGCAAATAAAGTCTACTTGTCTGGTTGCTAAATAATGGCTCACAATGAGAAGTAACAGATAAAAACTTAAATTTTTTCTTACATTTACCTCGCCTCTCAATGACTTTCTTGCCTCCCACTCAACTGAGGAAGGTAACGGAACAACCTGTCTTTCCCACACCTTCTGCTGGCTTAACTCGTTTAATAAACCGTTTTCAACCATCCCCAGAAACTGTTGTGCTATTTTTAGCCGTCTTAATTGGCGGTGGCACTGGTATGGGCGTAGTCACCTTTCACTATTTGATCCAGCTAATACATCATTTAATGCTGGAAAATTTGATGGGTCAGATTGGCGCTTGGGGTGCTTGGACTCTTGCTTGCGTTCCTACCGTTGGCGGATTAATCGTTGGCTTGATGCGCTGGCGTACTCAAGACTTTGGCCCTGGGCTTTCATCTCTCATCGCCGCTTCTCAGGAAACAGAAATTAGGCGGCCGCTACGACCAGTTACCAAAATGTTAGCCGCGTCTGTTTCTTTAGGAAGCGGTGCTTCTTTGGGACCGGAGGGGCCAAGTGTAGAGATTGGTGCAAATTTTGGTATGTTGTTGTCTGTGATCCTTAATGTATCTCAGGAACGACGACGCTTACTGTTGGGCGCTGGTGCTGCTGCTGGATTAGCAGCTGGATTTAATGCTCCCATCGCTGGAGTATTTTTTGCCTTAGAGGTGGTAATGGGGGCTACGTCTTTTGCGACTTCTGCTGTCAGCGTAGTGCTGCTGGCGGCGGTAGTAGCAGCCTTAATTGCTCAAATTGGTTTGGGGGCACAACCCGCTTTTGATTTACCCGCTTACCAAGTCCGCAGTCCTTTAGAATTACCTCTTTATCTGGGGTTGGGTTTAGGAGCGAGCGCCATTTCTCTAACTTACACTCAATCAATTCGTTTGGCTAAAGCCTGCTTTGCTGGGAAGGTTCCAGGCTTGCAGTTTTTGGGCAAAATTCCCCAACCAATTCATCCAATTATTGGCGGTGTCATTGTTGGCTTGGCGGCTTTGCAGTTCCCACAAATTCTGGGGGTTGGTTATGAAACTGTGGAAGCAATGCTTCAGGATGTCAAGTTTTCACTGTACCTGCTAGTTGTGCTGTTGGTAGTGAAGCTACTAATGACAGCAATTAGTGCTGGTAGCGGTTTTGTTGGCGGTTTGTTTGCGCCTGCGATGTTTCTCGGTGCTTCTTTTGGTTCGGCTTACGCCAAAATTTTAGCTATAGTATTCCCGGGAATTTGCGACCTGATGGCAGCTCCTCCAGCTTATGCAATGGTGGGAATGGCGGCAATGTTGGCTGCAAGTGTTAGGGCACCATTGACGGCTATTTTAATGCTGTTTGAATTAACCCGGGACTATCGGATTGTTTTACCGTTGATGGCAGCTGTCGGTTTGAGCGTTTGGTTAGTAGAAAGAATGAAACCGACTTTTAACTCTAACTCGAATCTACAACAAATTGGTCTTTCGGAATTGAAAGATGAACGAACCGAAATTTTACAACAAATTTTGGTAGAAGATGCAATGCATCCCTGCCCAAAAAAATTACCTGCAACTATGAGTGTTCTGGAAGCTGCTGTGGAAATGATCCGCGATCGCACCCGTAGTGCTTTAATAATCGATCGCGCAGAGCAATTAGTTGGTATCCTTTCTCTTGAAGATATTAACCGCGCCCTTACTCTTTGGCAAAGTTACTCAAATTCACCAACTGAAATTTCAGATCGATTATCCAATCAAACCCTCATAGACATTTGTACTACTGAAATTCTCTATGCATGGCAAGATGAACTTTTATCTGAAGCTTTAGACCGCATGAGTGTTCGAGGTTTGCATCAATTACCAGTGGTAGCACGAGACAAACCCGATCGCATTTTAGGTTTACTAGAAAAAGAGCAAATTGCCTTAACCTGCAATTTAGCAGTGACGCGCAAAGCACTGCGTCACTATTTACCAGTTTTACCTACAACAGATATAGTTATTAGTCATTAGCCATTAGTCATTTGGTCGTTGGCGATCGGTCAATTGGTTTTTACAAATCACACGCACGAGAAGTATGAACTAAGTTTTCCTTAGCTCGTAACTTCAGTCACAAATGACTATTGACTATTGACAATTGACTAATGACTATTATTAAGCCGTAGCCTCTAAGGCTTCATCATCTTCTCTATCTTCTGGATCTACTTGTCTCAAACGAATGTGCTTTTTACCTAAAGTGATGAGAAACTCATCTCCTGGTTTGAGATTCATCTGTTTTGTGTAAGCTGAACCTATGAGCAAGTTCCCATTGGATTGCACGCTAATCCTATAGCTAGCACTGCGTCCACCACGCCCATTAATACTGGGTGTACTGTCCAACTGAATGCCTTCAGCATCGATTAGGGCATTTAAGAACTTCATCATATTGACACGCTCTATACCGTTTTTGGTAACGGTATAGTAGCCGCACTTTTTGGCTTTGTCTTCTTTGCTCTCGTTCTCTAGTTCTTTGACTTTTTTGAGCAATTCTTCGCCGACTAGGGGTTCTATTTTTTTCTGTTTAGGCATCAACTTAGGTTGAAAACGAATGTTTGAAGTGTTGGAATCGATTTTATTTTAGCTGAGGTTGAGCTAATAGGAAGATAATCCTTTAGTTTTGATCTCAACATAGCCAAGTATATTACACTAAAAGCCAGAATTGTTATGTTATTACCAAATATTTTCTAGACAATTTATTTTTTAGAATGCTGGCAATGCTGATAACTATATATATGTAGTTTTTGAATTACTGCTAGACTATACTTGTTTAAGTTTTCTAAACTAACCATCAAAAGGTTGTCTTGTTGCTGAAGATGATAACTGAGTTACACCAATGATAAGCAAAACTGATCTTTGGTCATTAGACTTGTTGCACAAGTGCAGAAAATCGTAAGGGGTAAAGGGGAAAAGGTTAAGAAAAAAACCCTTACTCTTTAACCTTTTGGCTTTACCGTGTTGCAAAAATAGTTTTGCACTCTTACTCCACGAACACAATTTACAACAAAGCAATGAAAATATTTCTTTCCTAGTCACCAGTCCCCAGTAAAGAGTCCCTATTTTCAAGGCAGGTCTATTAGTCCTCTGTTACAAAGTTCTCATCCGAGGAAACCTCCGATAGTAACTTTGGGCTTAGTCGTTAGTCATTGACCTAAATAAATGAGAAACCATGAAGTGTCTTGCGGGAAGCAAATGGTCTCTTAGAGAGGTTTGCGGCCATCATAACTTTGTAACAGACGAATGCTGACAAAGGACAAACTACAAACAACAATGAAACTAACTACCAAAGGACATTACAGTGTAAAAGCGTTGCTAGATTTAAGTTTACAGCCAAAATATGGTCCTGTATCCGTAAAAGCGATCGCTAAACGCCAAGATATCCCAGCTCCTTACCTCGAAAAACTACTAATAGAAATACGCCGTGCTGGGTTAGTGAAATCAATTCGTGGTAGCATCGGCGGATACCAATTGGCCAGAGAACCCGCACAAATATCTATCGGACAAATTTTAGAAGCAGTCGGCGAGACGATTACTTATTTACCGCATCACACTCCACAACCTATACAAGCTGAAGATTGGGTAACATTTACCCTTTGGCAAAGGCTCAATCAAAAGCTTAAAGAAGCTTTGTATAGTATTACTCTGGCAGACCTTTATTATGATGCTCGCAGTTGGCAAGCTTCTCTTGGACAAGAAGCTAGTTTTGTGGTTTAGTCATTAACTATTGGTATGGGGCATGGGGCATTGTTGACTAATGACTAATGACTAATGACTTCCGATAAATGATATCTACTCTTGTTTTAATGATTGCTGCACTTTTAGATTACTTAATAGGCGATCCTTGGGGTTGGCCTCATCCCGTACAATTTATGGGGTGGGTAATTTCTCGGTTGACTAAATTTTCTCTGCAATTGTGTCACAATCCTTTAACGCAGCGGCTAGCTGGGATTATGCTAGCTACGATCCTGATAACTGGTAGCGGTATTATCGGCTTTTTACTGATTCAAATTGCTAGATGGGTGCATCCGCTATTGGGAATTATTTTAGAAAGTATTCTTTTAGCTAGTTGTTTTGCTGGTAGAAGTTTGCGAACAGCAGCGGTAGCTGTTTTACAACCTTTAACAGCAGGAGACTTAGAACAAGCGCGTCAGATTTTAAGTAATTATGTTGGTCGAGATACACAAAATCTCACAGAAGCAGAAATTTTACGAGCCGTTTTAGAAACAGTTACAGAAAATGCTACTGATGGAGTAATAGCTCCACTTTTTTATGCAATTATTGGTAGCTTTATCCCAGTTGTGGGGTCAATTCCTTTAGCTTTAGCATACAAAGCTAGCAGTACCCTTGATTCAATGGTTGGTTATCGGGAAGCACCTTATACTTATTTAGGATGGTTTAGTGCGCGGTTGGAAGATTGTTTGACTTGGCTACCTTGTCGCTTAACAATTATAACTTTGGCATTATTATCGAGTAAACCGATGCATGTTTGGCGAATTTGTAGCCGGGATGCAATTAAAGATCCTAGTCCGAATTCCGGCTGGAGTGAGTGTGCTTATGCTGCTATTTTAGACGTCCAGATGGGCGGTACAAATTGGTATCGTGGGGTAGCTAAAGACAAACCATTATTAGGAAATGCCATTTATCCGATTACTCCAATATCTATTCACAAAGCTTTGCAACTGACGCGCTATTGTTTTTTACTATGGTTAGGAATAGCAATCGCTATCTTGTTAATTAGGGCATGGGGCATGGGGCATTAATTCAGTTATTCCCCTCATCTCCCCACTCCCCATCTCCCCACCTCCCCACACCCTCAAAAATAACTATGTCTGCAAAAGTAGTTGAAATCCTCTCATCAGAAGAAATTCGTCGTACTTTGACTCGCCTTGCCTCTCAAATTGTCGAAAGGTCGCGCGATTTGTCGCAATTGGTGCTTCTTGGTATATACACTAGGGGCGCGTTATTAGCACAATTATTGGCGCGTCAGATTGAAACTCTCGAAGGTGTAGCGGTTTCGGTTGGTGCTTTAGATATTACATTTTATCGAGATGACCTTGACCAAATTGGTTTGCGAACTCCAGCCAAAAGCGAGATTCCTTTTGACTTGACTGGAAAAACTGTTGTACTCGTGGATGATGTGATTTTCAAAGGGCGGACTATTCGCGCTGCTTTGAATGCTGTAAATGAGTACGGAAGGCCAGAGGTAATTCGTTTAGCTGTGTTGGTAGACAGAGGTCATCGTGAGTTACCAATTCACCCAGATTTTATTGGCAAGCAGTTGCCTACTGCTAAAGAAGAAATTGTCAAAGTTTATTTACAAGATATCGATGGACGAGATGCAGTGGAGTTAATGGGAAATTAGTCATTGGTCATTGGTCATCAGTCATTGGTCATTAGTTTTGCCTGCTTCCTCTATCTCCCCTAGTTCCTCTCCCCCTCATCCTCCCCATCTCCCTATCTCCCCGCGTCTCCCTCACACACTCACCGCAAAATCGGACTCCCGTGATGATGAACTAAATACCACTTACCACCGAAAAGCTGAAATACATTTGTGGCGGTTGATTGTGCTTCAAGTCTTCTCGAACCTACGACTTGAAACACATTTTCTCTCAACACGACATAAGCAATACGATCGGTAAATTCTGTAGCAATTATATCTGTATTAATTTCAATGTAAGCGGTGTTTTTAAATATCTGCTCCCAAGAGGTACGAATCTCTTTCCAACCTTGCAGGACATTACTTCCAGGATGAATGCAAAAACTACCAGTTCCTTGCGACCATATTGCACTCATGGCTTCAATATCTTTTCTTTCAAAAGCTCGATAAAAAGCTGTATTAGTAGCTAAAACTTCATCCTTGGTCATGGAGAGTGGGGAGTTAGGAATTACTAAATTATAACTCTCAATCTCGATTAATTAGTTGATTGATAAATCATATCAAATTCGGATGATTAGTTATGATTGCAGTCCTCGCGTTACCCCTCCCCAACCCTCCCCTTGCTAAGGGGAGAGTGCCGTAAGGCGGGTGGGGTGTTTCAGGATTTATAAGTAATTAAGCGAACTTGATATCAGTTAATTTTTTAGCGAACAACAATATTCCTGACTTCTTAAAGAACTCGGGAATCTCAAGAACGCCTAATGCCCCATACCAATCCTAACTTTTTTTAACTGTACTAATAGTTTGTAATAATTGATTAGCTGTATAGGGTTTAGACAAAAACGCTTTGATACCTATGCCATAAGCTGCATCTATTTTATCTGCTGAATTGAGTCCGCTAACAGCAATAATTTTCACATCTGGATTAATTTTTTGCAGGGTGCGGATGGTAGTTATCCCATCCATAGATGGCATGAGCAAATCAGTTAATACAAGAGATATTTGCTCTCGGTTTTCTGCATATAAGGCTATAGCTTCTATGCCA
This sequence comes from Nostoc sp. DedSLP01, assembly GCA_034530875.2. Lineage (GTDB taxonomy): Bacteria > Cyanobacteriota > Cyanobacteriia > Cyanobacteriales > Nostocaceae > Nostoc. The sequence goes on along the minus strand of JAVRCJ020000004.1, from coordinate 140,635 downwards.
TCGCTCGCTGTAATGGCTTTATAATTATGACTTTCGAGAGATGTTTTTGTGACATCTCGAATGGCTGCTTCGTCATCTACAATTAAAATTAATTCTCCTTGACCTGGAGGTAATTCTTGCTGTTGGTCTTCTATAGTCTCCGTTGCATCTTGGGCTGGTAAATATACGTTAAATTGGCTGCCTTTTCCTACTTCACTATCGACGTTGATAAAACCGCCGTGGCTTTTAATAATGCCAAGTACTGTCGAAAGCCCAAGACCAGTACCCTTACCAACTTCTTTAGTAGTAAAAAATGGCTCAAATATCCGATCTAATATTTCTGGTTGAATCCCAATTCCCTCATCTGCAACAGTAATTACAACGTGGTGACCAACCTTAGCATCAATATGCATTTTGGTAAAATTTTCATCAATCAAAAGATTCTCGGCAGATATTATTAAAGTTCCACCATTAGGCATCGCATCACGAGCGTTAACGCACAGATTCATCAGTACTTGATGCAGTTGAGTAGCATCGCCAGATACAATCCAAAGATTTTGGGGAATTTGGGTAAAAACTTCTATGGATTTAGGAAAAGTTTCTTTAATAATTTGCTGAATTTCTATTATTAAATGCTTTAATTGTAAGATAGTGCGATCGCCTTCTAACCCACGAGCAAACGATAATACTTGTTTGACTAAGTTTGCCCCTCGTTTAGCATTAGCAGTTAAGATTGGTAGTAGTTGGAGAGAACGCCTGTCTTGAGCTTGTGCTTCTAAAAGTTGAGATGTCATTAAAATCGGTGCCAGAACATTATTTAAATCGTGAGCGATACCGCTGGCTAATGTGCCAATACTTTCCAATCTCTGGGCGCGGAGAAATTGAGCTTCTAGTTGCTTTTTTTGTGTAATATCAGTGTTAACAACGAGGATAGTTTGTCTTTGCTTATTGAATTCACGCACCAATGTCCAACGGCTTTCAACGACAATTTCTTGACCTAATTTTGTCTTTTGCTGTAACTCTCCTTCCCAAGAATTGTTTTTCATCAAAATACTGAGCGCCTCTTGAACTTGAGTCAATTGTTTTTCTTGCCAAAGAAATCGTGCCTTTTTATTAATTGCTTCCTCTTTTTTCCAACCATATAAATTTTCGGCGGCTTTGTTCCAAAATAGAATTTTATCGTCTAAATCGCGCACAAAAATTGCGTCGGTCGCAACATCTAGTAAAGCGGCTTGTTCGCGAATTTTTTGTTCTGTTTGTTTGCGTTCGATGGCGTAGCGAATAGAACGCTCTAACAAAGGTGCATTTAATTGGCTTTTTTCCAGATAATCTGCTGCACCAGCTTTCATCGCTTCTAGGTCTATTTCCCTGTCACCCTGACCAGTGAGTAAAATTATCGGACAATAGCAGCCGTTGGCAATTGCTTCACGCAATAATTCTAGCCCATTGTGCGCTCCCAAACGGTAATCTACAAGATAAATGTCATGTTGTTGGCTTTGCATGACATTCCTGGCTGTTTCATAACGATTTACCCATTGGAGATCGCACTGTGCTACTTGGAACTCACTGAACCAATAACGAATCAAAATATAGTCATCTTCGTCATCATCAATGAACAGAACTTTGATGGGGCTGTTGTCCATAGTTATTTCCCATTGCTGCTGCTGGCAGTTGCACAATTTCAACTCAGTCTTTTCCTAGAGTCTCGATCCTTATCAGCCATTAAAATTGTGACGTTTGCTGTTTAACCTTTCATCATGCACTGTCTCCTTAACATTTGCTTATTACTATAAATCAAATTATTAATTTAGCACAAATGGCAAGTCATACATTGACAAAAATAATTAAATATACAAAGCATCTATTGAAGAATGGAAGCTTGTTTTTTCATTCTCAGCAAGGGATGTTTAACGACAAATACCATACTGTATTAGTTGTCTTAAGTGCGAAATAATGTAATTTAATTCATCGTTAATATCGAGGATAATTTGTAGAATAGATAATTCCTCGAAATTAGAAAGCACAATATTACAATTAAGTTAATTTTATAGTTTTATCTTAATTTATATTCAGAAAGAAAAATTAGGGATGAGGATTAACTGCTAATGTGACAAAAAACTTCGATCCATGCCCAGGTTTGCTTTCAGCTACGATCTTTCCATGATGACGCTCGGTAATTTTCCGGCAGATAGCTAAACCTATGCCAGTACCTTGGTATTTGTTGTATTCAGCAGGACTATCTAAACGTTGAAAAAGATTAAAAATGCGATCGCTATCTCTTTCTTCAAAACCAATACCATTATCTTCGACGACGATTTGACAAAAGCCAGAACTAGTTGAGTGATTATTTCCCTGATTATTCAAATCGTGACTATAGATTTTAATAATAGGTCGTACTTGCGGACGGTGAAATTTGAGGGCGTTAACGATGAGATTTTGTAGCAATTGACGGATCTGTAGAGGATCGGCTTTTATGGTGGGTAACTCACCAATTTCAACACTTGCCCCAGTTTGCTGGATATAAACTTCTAAATCAGACAATACCTCTTGGGCAATCTTTGACAGATTTACTGATACAAAAGGCTGTGCTGTAGTAGTAACTCGTGAAAGTGCCAACAAGCCTTCAATCAATGTCTGCATTCTGTTGGCAGTATTCTGCATCCGTTCTAAAAGATCGCGTCCCCCATCGCTTAATGTATCGCCGCAGGTCGCTTGCAAGCGATCGCCAAAAATTTTAATCTTACGCAGTGGCTCTTGTAAATCGTGGGAGGCGATAAAGGCAAATTCTTGCAATTGTTGGTTGGAACGAGCGAGTTCTTGGCGCTGGCGAGTTTCTTGTTCTAAAATTTGGCTGTGAGTCAAGGCAATGCCTATTTGATCTGCCAGCTGTTGCAAAAGTTCTATTTCCCAGCTAGTCCACTTGCGGGAATAGGCGCACTGATGGACAATTAATAGTCCCCAGAGTTGATTTTTCAAGAAAATCGGGAGTACAAGGTTGGCTTTGATGCTAAATCTTTGCAGGAGTTTGGCGTGACAAGTTTCAATATCCGTTTGTGCGATATCTGTAATTGAACTAATTCGCCCTTGGCGGTAATGCTGGATGCCATTGTCGCTAAAGCAACAGTCAGTAATTTCCTGTCCGAGGATCGCAGGGAAACCCGGAACTACTGCTTCTTGAATCGCCAGAAAAGAATTATTTGGCTGTAGGCACAAGATTAACACGCGATCGGCCAGCAGTAGCTTTTGCACCTCTGTAACACTAGTTCGCAGAATTTCATCGATTTGTAAAGATTGACGGATTTTCAGGGCAATCTGGGCGAACAGTTGAGATCGCATATTCTGACATTGCAATACTCGATTATTTTGCAGATCCCAGTCCCAAATGCCACCATTATTAGCCTGCACTACTAACTGGCAACGTTCTTCGCTTTCTTTGGGTGCGTTTTCCCCTCGTTGACGCTCAATCGCAGCAGCTAGAATATTAGCAACAGATTGGAGAAAACCAACTTCATCTTTAGTGAAGGTTTGGTGTCTGGTTGTGTGTGCGCCTAAAACGCCAAAATGACGCTCTTTGCCATGAATCACTACGCTGATGCCGCTGATTACTTGATGTTGGCGTAGCAACTGCGACCTGTTGAACCGTGTTTCCGTTCGCAGGTCATCAACAACTACAGGGCCGTTAGAAATTAGCGTATAGCCAGCTTGGGAATCCATCAAAGCGCTGACGGTAGCGTTTCCTACCAATCCAGGTTGCCAGCCGACTCCAGCCCTTAGCACTAAAGCATTACCATTTGGCACTAGTTCTAAAACTTTACAATACTCAACTTTTAGGCATTGAGCGACGATACTCACACATAAGTTCATCAGTGCATTCAAGTCTATGTCAGCAAGAGCTATTTGACTGAGTTCTGCCACCATCGCTTGCTGGTTAGCATAAATTCCTAGCATTTCCTCTGCTTGCTTGCGCTTGGTGATGTCTATGTCGATTGCAGACATTCCCACAACAGCAGAGTCAGCATCGCGGCAGACAACACCTTTGCTTGCTAAATAGCGAATGCTACCATCAGGCAAAATAACTCGAAATTCGATGTCATATACCCCATTTTCAATAGCCTGCTGATGCGATCGCTTCACAAACTCGCGGTCTTGGCGATGAATGCGGTTAAGAAAAGCATCATAAGTGTTGTTGAAAGTACCTTTTTTCCAGCCAAAAAGTGCTTCTAGATGACCTGAGTAAGTAATTTTATTCGTTAGCATATCCCAGTTCCAAATGCTCGTACCAGCACCATCTAAGGCTATTTCCAGTTGCGCTTGCTGTTGTTGTAACTGTGCAATTTGCTGTTGTAATTCCTGCTTTACACGACGAGCTTCGAGATAACGGCGCAACCTATGACGTAATATCGGCCATTGAATTGGCTTGGTAATAAAATCGGTTGCACCCGCAGCAAAAGCTTTTTCTACAGATGCGCCATCGTCTAAAGCACTAATTATTAACACTGGTGTATCTTTGCCATTGGGGAGTGCTTGCAGTTGAGTGCAGCAGCTAAATCCATCCATCACTGGCATCATGGCGTCTAACAGTACTATATCTGGGTGCAGTCGAATATACGTAGCGATCGCCTCTAAACCGTTACTCGCTTCTACCACCTGATACCCTGCTTGTTTCAATAGCTCACACAGATACACTCGCATTAAACGATCGTCGTCTACAACCAAAATCAGGTTAGTCATTTGTCGTTTGTTCTTTGTAATTAAGCAATGACTGTGCTAATTTTTTGAGATATTTATTTGGGATTGCAGAAAAATTTCAATCCTCCACTCTAAATATCAGCCAATTCTGCCAGAAGCCTCATACTGAGTTGCCCAAGTCTAATTAACCCTCACTTTAATCGTTCTTTATTTTCCATAAGTAAAATTCAGAGGCTTGAGGGCATCTTTTAAACACTTATCAGTCAACACTAATATATTTATGCGGTTAATAACCTGCCACAAAACTTAGTGGTAGGCGTCGTGCTAAGTCTAAATTTTGAGTTTTTACATACCTTCTCAGAGGTTATTTGTGATTTTACACACTTCTTGCTCCCCACTCCAAAGTCCTTTGTGGGTTGGGGTTTGGGCGAAATCGAAAGTATTGTCATGAAAAATTGACATTACTAGTGCTTGAAAAAGGTCTTGCGGCAGAAATTGTCATGATTTCATCACAATACGATCCCAAAAGTGCTGATAAATTCGTTGAATAAGCAAAAAATGTATTCAAACTACTTGATCCCTAGATATGCTTAGTGGTTAATATTGACTTAACAAATACAACTCCTCCGATCCCAAAGAAATGCTAATTTCGGCATAGCTAAAGGAATTGATAGGAAACGACTTCAATTTAAAAACAAACTAAAAAACTTAAGAACTGGGCAAAACCAGGAGTCAGGAATAAGAAATTCATCTGGAGTGGATGACATTTTATATCGCATTCTTTAACCAGGCGAAATCATTTACCGCATAAACTACTGGAGGCCAAATATTAATGGCAAAAGAACGCCCGCCACTAGAGGAGATGACCTTACGGCAATTACGTAAAGTTGCCAGCGAATATAGCATCTCTCGCTATAGCCGAATGCGTAAATCCCAACTGCTGGCATCAATTCAAGAAGTCCAGCGCAGCAAAATTTCGCTCAGTCCATCTCGTTCATTGGAGGCACAGGAAACCGTGGAAGCAGCTAAGTTTGAATTAGGTCAGGAAGATCGAACTGGTGGATCTCTTGCTGATGTTGATGAAGGACTCCCAGATCTGCCTTCTGGTTATGGTGAAAGCCGGATTGTACTCTTACCCCGCGATCCTCAATGGGCTTACACTTACTGGGATGTTCCCAATGAACATAAAGAAGAACTGCGTCGCCAAGGCGGACAACAACTGGCACTGCGGATTTATGATGTTACCGACATCAATATAGATTTTCAAAGCCCCCACAGCATTCAAGAATATCCTGCTGATGAACTAGCAAGAGAATGGTATCTACCAGTCCCAGTTAGCGATCGCGATTATGTAATCGATATCGGTTATCGTGCTGCTGATGGTCGTTGGTTAGTACTGGCTCGTTCTGCGAGAGTACATATTCCTCCCGTCTATCCTTCTGACTGGATTGAAGACGTCTTTATCACTGTCAACTTTGAAGAAGATTTGCGTGGCAAAACTCAGTACGAACTGGTGCCACCTGCCAAGAAAGTGGCAACAGCCGCTGCAAATGGCGGTAACCCAATCTACGACCAAATCTTTGGCCTAGCGGAATCCGCCGAAGCACAACGCGTTGCTGGTTCTATCTTCGGTTCCATGCACCAACGCCCCGAACAAGCTATCAGTTCCTACATTTTCCCCTCTGGTGTGGGTATGTGGGCAGTTCCCACCACTTCCGGTTTAACGATGTCCGGTGTGGGAATGTCGGGCGTAGGCTTCTCCGCTTCCGCCGTACCAGTGCGTCCGCGCAAGTTCTGGTTGATAGCCGATGCTGAATTGATTGTTTACGGTGCAACCGAACCCGATGCTACTGTTACCATTGGCGGCCGTCAAATTCAATTGAATCCAGATGGTACATTCCGCTTCCAGATGTCCTTCCAAGATGGTTTAATTGACTATCCAATTGTGGCTGTGGCTGCTGATGGCGAACAAACTCGCTCAATTCAGATGAAATTCAATCGTGAAACACCATCCCGGAATACTAATACCAAAGAAGAAGCTGTTCTAGAATGGTTCTCTTAAGTTTTAGTACTCAAATTAACTCCAGACTGAAATTTTAAATTATTCCCCGCTATAGTAATGCTGTAGCGGGTTTTTTATATGATTATGTCTAAAAATTTATTTTTGTTATTGATTGCGATCGCCAGTGCAACCTTGTTATCAGGTTGCCAAAAAATTACAGCTAATTCAGTCCCGAAAGCAGCTAAAACTTGTCCCGGTCAAAGTCCCACATTCAGTATTGATTTTTTTAAAACTAATAATCAAGGTCAGAAAAGTTCCAAAGGTATTAATCATGTAATTATTTTTAATCCTAAATCAGCAGAATTAGATTTTAAAGTTAACCTTGGTTTATCTCATAAACTCTACGCTAAAGATAGTCAGGGAAAATTACGGAAAGAATATGTGGCAAAACAGTTTCGCGACCTGATTGTTGGCGATAACGCTAAATTAAATGGAGAGTTACCCATTGCTGCAATCAATGCTGACTATATAGATACCGACGATCGCCCACAAGGTTTAAATATTTCTCGTGGTGTAGAATATTCAGGAGCATTTAAAAATAAACGTTCTTCCTTTGGTATATCAGGAGGTTCGCCTACACAACGACAAGCTACTATGCAAGCGGGTAGAAGAACAAGTAATATTCTCAATTACAACTTAGTCGGAGGAAATGGCAGATTTTATCGTCAGGGTAAGTTTAAAAATATTTGTCAAGATTTGGGAGAGTTTGCTTGTAAAAGTGCTACTAATCGCTCTATGGCAGCTATCACGAATCAAGGATATGTCATACTATTAGTTAATGATGCAAAGGCTAATTCTGAGATTGAAATATCTTCAATTAATCAAGAATTACTACCAGATATGTTTGATAATGTCTTAGAAGGCATTGCTAAAAATAACTGTTTAGGGAAGATTCAAGAAGGAATTTTATTTGATGGAGGTATGTCTCCAGGATTGTATTATAACCAAAAAATCTATGTAGAAAATTACGGGCCGATTGGTTCAGTTTTTTTGATTTATAAAAGATAAATAACAGTGAAAACTGACACTATTTTTTATAAAAGAGCCGCGAGGAGATTGAAGCAATGCTGGGTTTAAATGAGTTAAAGCAGACTAAAGTTTATCAAGAAGCCTTAGAAGCAGGTAAGCAGCAAGGTAAATTAGAAGCAATACCTCGGATGATAGAGTTTGGGTTGAGCTTAGAAGCGATCGCTCAATTATTAGATTTACCTCAGGAAGTTGTCCAGCAAGCAGCAAAGCATTTTAATGAATAAGGTGATACGCCTCTTGCGCTAATCTAGAGGCTAGATATAACAAAGATGTATGACACCTGAAGAACTTACAACTACATTAACCGAATTATTTGGCACAAATGTTAGTGCGATTGCACCTGATACTTGGCAAGTAAACACTTCTACTTTTCGACTGTTGGTGCTGCTATCGAAAAATAATACTTGGCTGCGAGTTTTATTACCAATTGCGCCATTACAAGAAGCTCAATCTTTTTTAGCAGAGTTTTTGTCAGCTAACTTTGATGAGACTCAGGAAGTACGGTATGCTTTGCATGATGGGCAAATTTGGGCAGTCTTTCACCATCACGTTACCAGTTTAGTAAAAGCGGATTTTGAAAGAGCGATCGCTCGACTGGTATCTTTACATGAAACAGGTTTAGATAATGTCTTCAACCGATTAGTTGAAACCCGCATTCGCCAAGTTATCAAAGCAGCAAAACTGCAAGGACAATCTCTGGAATCCACCATACAAAACTTAGAACGTTTTTATGCAGAAGGGGTAATGGGTGAAATCGACCAAGGCGCACAAGCACAAGAACAATCTCTAGCTGCTTGGCGGCGTCAATTAGAACGGTTATGGAATGAAGAATAAACAATTCGCAATTTATGGACATCATTGAAATCCTCAAAGAAGACTATCAAAGATTCCCTGTAAATCAAACTTACAGCCTTTACGATCCAGATGTTTATTTTCGAGACCCTGTTTTTAGATTTCGCGGGTTGCAACTCTACAAACAAATGATTAATTTCATTAAAATTATGTTTTTAAATCCTAAGATGGATTTACATAATATTCAACGTTTAGGAGACACGATTAAAACAAAGTGGACGCTCAGCTGGAATACTCCTTTACCTTGGAAGCCTCGTATTTCTATCCCTGGTTGGAGTGAATTAACTCTCAACTCTGACGGTTTAATTGTCTCCCATATTGATTATTGGAACTGTTCGCATCTAGATGTAATCAAGCAGCATTTTTCATTTGCCAAAAAATAATCTTCGCAGAACTCAATCGCATATTACTATTACACTAGAGGCAACAACCAAAGCCGTTAATTTTACTGAAAGCTAGATTGAAGGAGTTAGGGGTTGACAGTTGACGGTTCACAGTCATCAGTCATCAATGAGTGTCAAGTATTAAAAAAATCAGTCAAAACGATCGCTACAATCTCAAATCATCTATATAATCCAGAACGGTAGCCAGAACGTGCTAGTCCAAGACTTAGCAAAATTACCCGATTGCCATTTCTCTAACCGGCGAACATATCTTCCGGTACGGTTCTCCTGTAGAGAAATCCCCCCTGCGATCGCTGTCTACCCCATACCCTACGCGGTACAGTGAATGTGTAGCTGAAAAACGTGAATGCTACAAAGAAAGGTTGTTTGTTACGGGCTAGTGTTTAGTAACACACGGCAAGAATCCCAAGAACGAATGGGAAATCATAAAAAATTCCGTTTTTGAAGCGATTGTATTATGGGTAAAAAATTACAACAAATCATCAAACCGCTGCTAAAAACCTTCTTAGCCCTCAGCCTGGTGTTAACATTGGCTCTAAGTCACGCTGATGGAGCATTAGCTGCTAGCGGAGGACGAATTGGCGGTGGCTCATTTAGAGCACCTTCTAGCCGCACCTATACGCCGCGTACCTACGCACCTCCAGGCGGAGGCGGATATTATCCCGGCGGCGGATATTATCCTGGTGGTGGTTTTGGTTTTCCCTTTTTAATTCCTTTTTGGGGAATTGGAGGTGGATTCGGCGGTCTATTTGGTATTTTAATTTTCATAGCGATCGCTAATTTCTTAGTACAAAGTTTCCGTCGTACCTCTAGCGGTGGTACAGAAGAAGCAGATTACAGCACCAACTCTCCAGTGTCCGTAACTCGCTTGCAAGTGGGTTTATTAGCACAAGCACGCGATCTGCAAAAAGAACTCAACAACATTGCTGAAACTGCTGATACCAATTCCCCACAAGGGAGAGCAGAAGTTATCCAAGAAGCTAGCCTAGCTTTACTCCGCCATCCTGAGTATTGGGTATATGCAGGTGGTGGTACGCAACAAGCGAGATTAAATTCAGCTGAAGCTCAGTTCAACCGCTTGTCATTAGCAGAACGCAGCAAATTTAGCGAAGAAACTCTGACTAACGTCAACAACCAACTTAGAGCAGCACTTGCTAAAGAAGCTTTACCTCCAGCAGATGAAATCGACAACCCCACCCGTCTCATTAGCGAAGGCCCTGGCGAATACATTATCGTCACCTTACTAGCGGCGACATTGGGTAAATTTGAAATCCCAACAGTTAACAGCGCTGATGATTTGCGTCAAGCTTTGCGACAAATTGGTAGTATCCCTAGCGATAAACTTCTAGCAATTGAAGTTCTTTGGACTCCCCAAGCTGAAGGTGATACCCTGACATCTGATGATGTATTAGCCAATTATTCTGATTTGAGATTGGTTTAATCTGTTGCGATTTCATACGAAGTTTCCCGCAGGGTAGATGCGAAATCAACAGCCAGGATATGGAACCAACGCCAAATCAATCAGTTAAGAGCGCTTTACCGCAGATGCGTAGCAGCAAGTAATCTAATGCAGCCAATCAACATAGTTCGATTAGACGAACGTACCAAACGAATTTTTCTATTAATTGGAGACACAATTGAAGTAGAAATCTTTCCAAATGGGGAGGTGTTTATCAAGTGACTCAAATTAATTTTGATGAAATGTCTGATAAGGATTTACTTGCTTACGTCAGGACTCATCCACAAGACACGGAAGCCTTTCACAAGTACATGGACAGATTGAATGAACGTCCTGGTGTACTTTGCACTACGGATGAAGAGTTTGAGGCTGAACTGCGAAAGCGAATTAATCAATTGCAAGGTTAAACTAAACAATAAGTTTGAAAAAGCGTTGTGCTGCAAACACAACGCTTTTTTTGGTACTGATTAGTAAAAAATTCAGAGACGATATACTGGATGAAAAAATAGCAAAAACTAAGATTATGATTACCTTATTTCAAAGTCCAGTAAATTCCGATCCAGAAGTTATGGGCGGGACTTTAGTATTCCGAAAAGCTATTAGAAACTATCGCCGATAAAATTTTGCTATAAGTTAAAAGCATTTCGTTAGGAATGTACGTGCAAATATCTCTTTAGTTACAGTTGCAACTCAAATCCTGGTAAGATATCTTCTCCACAAAGAACCGCTGGCATTTGCACAACTTCTACAGCTTTTTTGATTCGGTAAATTCCCACATTTGCATCTTGAGGATTAATCAACCATCCCAAACGCAAACCATTTTCGATATATTCTTGCATTTTCTCTTGGATGGGTTGGAGCCTATCTGTTTCAGAACGCAGTTCAATAACAAAATCGGGTACAAGCGGCGGAAATTTTTTGCGCTGTTCTGGTGTTAAAGCTTCCCATCTCTCCAACTTCACCCAAGCTGCATCAGGGGAACGTTTCGCACCATTTGGCAGAATAAAAATAGTTGAAGAACTAAAAACTTTGCCTAATTTCGTTTGACGATTCCAGATTTCTAAATCAGTTATTAGTCCAGCTTCTTGATTTCCGCTTTCTCCTCCGACTGGTGGCATAATGATTAATTCTCCTGCTGCATTCATTTCCAAGCTTAAATCGTGATTATCAAGACACAATTGATAAAATTGATCATCGCTTAAATTAGCGATCGCTTTTAGATTGAGAACAACGCTATCCATTAAACCTTTCCTCGTGTCTTTTTGTTAATATTAGCTATAAACTCTCATACTACTGCTTCAAATACTTGTTGAACAGTCAGATTTAAGTCTGGGAATGTTGGTGAAAGGAAGCCCTCACACGGAAACTAAGACAACACGAAAACCAATACTGTTGAAACGGATATTAGCACCATCGGACTTACGATTTGCGCTGCGACAACCTTCTGGAAGAAAGCCCCAAGAACCACCGCGCATCACTCTATCAGATAACAAATTAGAGAATAAACCAGTTTGTAACCAAGCACTACCATCAGTGGGTGCGCCCTGGTAATTATGATGCTGGTTATCTTGACACCATTCCCAGACTAACCCGTGCATATCGTATAAACCAAAGGCGTTAGCAGGAAAACTTCCTACTGGTGTTGTTTGCTTGCGATATTCACCTTTTGGTGCAGAGGCGTATGTATAATTTCCGTTGTAGTTTGCTAAATCTACGGTAATCGTTTCACCAAAATAAAATGGTGTAGTGGTTCCAGCACGACACGCATATTCCCATTCTGCTTCGCTGGGTAAACGATAGGTTCGTCTTGTCTTTTGACTCAACTTTTGACAAAATTCTACCGCATCATTCCAACTCACACTTTCCACAGGTCGGTTTGCGTCATTGGTGCGGAAGTAAGAAGGGTTAGTGCCCATAATTGCTTCATACTGCGCTTGGGTAATTTCATATTTACCCATAAAGAATGCAGAAACTTTTACTTGATGCTGTGGACGTTCATTAGCCTTTCCCTCGTTCTCTGCTGAACCCATGATAAAAGTACCACCAGGAATGGATACCATTTCGAGAATTACACCATTTCCCAAGTCTTCAACAAAGAAGTTTGCACTATGGCGTTGACGACTAATTTGTTTCCCTGTTGCGTCTACTTTAACTACATCAAATTCAAAAGTTTGTAGAGATGTAGTGTTTGGTTGAACGGGTAATAATTGCGGTTGGGGAATTGTAATAATTGTTGTTGGAATTTTGGTTTTTGGAGAATTTAAATCTTCTAAAACTTCTGCTGCTGATTGATATCTTTCCTTTGGCAAGTGCTTGAGCAATTTATCTAAAATTTGCCCTAACTCGTCGCTGATAGTAACACCTTTTTCTTGCAAAAGTTCTCGCCACATCCACTGAGCGTTAAAAGCATCATAAAGACGGTCATGGAGATTTCCAGAGGTATCTTGCACAGCCAGACTTTGAGTTAAAAGACGGGCACAAGTTGCACCCAAAGCATATAAATCGCTAACAGGAGTGGCGAATCCTGCCATTTGTTCGCTAGGAGCATAACCAACGGTGTAAATTCCTGTGGCTTGTCTGGCTAAACTAGTTTGTGTTACTTGTTTGGCGCCGCCAAAATCTATTAGAATTAGTTTGCGATCGCTCTCCCTTCGCATGATATTTTCTGGCTTAATATCTCGATGGATGACGTTGCGATCGTGGATGAATTGCAGAACTGGTAATAAATCTGCTAAAAGTTCCCGAATTTGTTCTTCACTAAAAGCTTTTTGCTGAAGTTCTTTGAGCAGAGTTTGCCCGCGAATAAATTCTTGCACCAAATACAAGCTCGAACCTTGTTCAAAATAAGCTAACAATCTCGGAATTTGAGAGTGATTTTCTCCCAATTCATAAAGTCGCTTAGCTTCTTGTTTGAATAATTCTGCTGCTTTAGAAAGTGCTGCTGTTCCTTGTACTTGGGGAAAAAATTGTTTAATGACACAAACATCATCAAATCTACCTGTATCTTCTGCTGTGTAAGTTCTACCAAACCCACCTTCGCCTAAGAGTTGCAAAACACGGTAGCGATTTCCCAGCAGGTTGCCAAAGTTATTTTGTCCGCAACTCATACAAAATCTATTGCTATCAGGGTTGAAAGGATTTGAGCAATTGGGATTTTGGCAGATTTGCATAATTGAGAACTACAAGCAGTTTGTTATATATATTACCAGCTTAAATGATATTGTAATACGCTTGGGTTAAGGATTATTCGTCGAGATAGTTGCTCTTTGAAGACGCGATTAATCGCGTCTCTACATGAGGATTTTGGACTTTTTTTAGATTTGAATTTTTCAATGAACAATCCAAAATCTAAAATCTAAAATTTGGTAAGGGCATTTTCGCTAACTCAACGCATCAGGATCGATACCCAATGCACGTAACCGTTCCCGCAACCGCTGATTTTCCTGCTCTACCGTTTCTGCACGTTGGCGTTCAGCTTCTGCACGTTGGCGTTCAGCTTCCGCGCGTTGGCGTTCAACTTCGGCACGTTCATCTCCTGTTAGCAGTAGATTACCTTGTTCATCCCACCACCGCAACCAAGGTATTTCTTCGTTTGATACAAAGTTACCTTGCCAAATACCTAATTCCACACCCATTGGTGGAATTGGATAATGTCCCCTACTATTAGGAACCATTTTTTCGTAATGATTAGCCACTAATTGATATACTTCCACCGATGATTTTTTAACTTCATAAATGCCGTAATAAGGAGGACGGATAATATTTTCATAAATCCAAAATTTTCCTTTGTAAGGGGTTTTATCTCGTTCTTCCTCTCCATCTCCTGAGACAAATTCTAAAACAATCATCGGTGCAATCAATTCTTGCCAAAAAACATAAGAACGTCGGAATTGACCGTCAAGAGTTGGTGGAACATTAGGTACGTAAAACCAATCTGGTGCCTCAGCACCCCGTTCTGGTGGTTCTGTTAACCGCCAGTAAATACCAGAGTCTTGACCGATACAATAATAGCCGTCAGGATGAATTTCTTGTAATCGTGGCAGGATAGAATCAGTCAATAGAATACTTTGAGGATGTTCTTGGAAATTTTTCACGAAAGTACCATCGGACTCTGGTAGTTGAGTATGATCTGGTAAGGCAAGATTTTTAGCTTCGATGACCATCGCGTTACCTCGCTGAAATCATAAAGGCAGATAATTAATATAGTAGAGACGTTGCATTGCAACGTCTCTACATTTGGGTTATTGCATTAGAATGTAACGGATTAAAATGCTCATTACCTCATCTGGTTTACCAGTTGGTACCAGCGGACTCCAGTCTCCGACACTGGCGTAGCCAATTACTTGCAAATGGTGAATTGTACTGATAACAGCTTTGGATGAACCCGTCAGCGTGTGCTTAATTGGCTCTCTTTTAGAAAGTCGCTGTTGGGGAAATTCTTTGGGGGTGGGTGTATCTAAATTTTCACCTATGAACTGCTCTAACTTCGATTGGGCAGATTTTGGCAATTGTGTCATGATTGTATCTATCTCCTGTAGGGGGGTGACTAAAGGCGATCGCATCGATCTTGGCGGAAAGGGCGATCGCCTTTGTCATGCTTTAATGTTAAGGTATAATTTTATACATATCAACTACTCTTGCCAAAATTTTTATTGATAATTTCCAAGTTTTAACGGGTGTAAATTATGTAGAATTGGCAGCACTCTACAAAACTGTAAGTAGATTTCCGGTATTTTTTCAAAAAATATCAATTTTGGATTTCAAAACTTAACTCTCTGTGAAGAAGTTTTCTTTTGCTTGTAGGAGATTTGTTATCCAATACCGTTCGGTTAAGGCAAGAGACGCGATAAATCGCCGTCTCTACAAAGGATTGATTTTTGTAGAGACGGCGATTTATCGCTTCTTTGGGATCTAAAATTTTCATGAAAAAACCTTAACCGAACCGTATTGGTTCGTCATCAACTTTAACTTCAAAAGATGTTAAAAAAATCGAGTCGCCTTATGGCGACAAAAGAAAAGAAAAAAAGAACAAGTGTAAAGTGCAAAAGGTAAAAAGTATAAAGGGCTACTTAAGAGTCCCCGTAACCCCACAGACAACACGAAAACCAATATTGAAGTCGATGCCGTCGCGCCCCGCCCTAAGGTTGAGACTGCGAGACGCAAAACGGCAGTCCTTAGGAAAGTTGAACCAAGAACCGCCCCGCAGCACGGCTGTTCCTTTTTTTTGAGAAAGATTATTATCATCAAACCAAGGATTGCTATCTGTTGGCGCTCCTTCATAGTTATCGTGCCAATCGTCCAGACACCATTCCCAGACATTTCCGTGCATATCATATAACCCAAAGGTGTTAGGCGGAAATTCTCCTACTGGGGTGGTTATTCCTCGATATTCTCCTTCGGGTTCGTCAGCAAAAGTTGTGCTGGCATCATAATTTGCTAACTCAGCAGTAATGGTTTCTCCAAAATGAAACGGTGTATCAGTACCAGCACGGCAAGCATATTCCCATTCCGCTTCACTAGGCAGGCGGTAGCTTTTGCCTATATGTTGGGAGAGGCGATCGCAAAATTCCACCGCATCGTACCAGGAAACTTGCTCTACTGGTCGGTTATCTCCTCTAAACCGCGATGGTTCTGGTTCTAAGTCGCGGTTAACTTGGGGTAGTGCTGCTACGGCTCGCCATTGTACTTGGGTGACTGGATACTTACTCATGAAGAAGGATGGAACTGTCACTTCATGCTGAGGTTTTTCAGAGCGATATCCTTCCCCTTTTGGGGAACCCATCATCAATGTATTACCGGGGATGACGACCATTTCTAAGGTGATACCTTCACCCAGGTCTTCGCTAAAGTGTTGGGCTTGCTTGGTTTCTCGTTCGATGATTTTGCCCCAACGATTTACGGTGACAGTTTCAAACTCAAAGGAGTTTAACGCATCACTTTCTCGTCCGCAAGATTGAACATCTTTAAATACTTCTCTAGAAGAAAAAGCAGCGATGGCATTGCTCACTAAATCTTCTCCCACTCGATCCTGATTTCTTTGGGCTGCCTTGATTGCCAATTCCAATCTAGCCAAAGGGTCTTGATTCGCTTCAATCCATCGCCAATAAGGACTTAAGGAAGCTGTTATCCTTGCACTGCGACAGATTTTATCTGAACTTATTTCATTCTCGTAACCCCATTGAAGAAATGAAACTAAGTTTGAGTTTTCTTCCAGAAGTAATTGCTGTCCTTTATTCTTATCTCCATTGTCAAAAAACTGGAGAACTTTGTTGCAGAAATTACCACAATAAAAATCCATAACTTGCGGAGCAAGATAGTCAATTCGTCTTCCTTTTTGTAATTTACTTTCTGCATAAGTACGAGCAGGTTCGGGCAAAGTTACTCTCCAATCAGATGCAGTAGAAGACTTTTCTGCCATTGAAAACTTAAACAGTTCTATTACAGCCTTATTTCCGCTTCTACCCCAAACAGCCCTCGCCAAATCCCGACTTAATCCACTAGGAAAGAAAGCTAACAAAGGAAATATATCTTGCCCTTCTACCGATAACATTTCAAAAGAACGCTCTAATGTTATCCGCAGACTTCTTTCTTTTCTTGCTTCAGGAGAATAAGAACGAAGAACTTCCAGTGGTTCAATGTCCAAGTCTTCACACAGCATCTTAAGAGTGCATTGAGTTTCTGCCATATAAGATGCTGCGAGTTTAATGGGTAAAGGATAACCATCAAGAAACTGTACTAAAAGATTAAAATCTTCTGCCAAATCATTATCTCCCCATCCTGCTGGCGATGGCGCATACTTTTTAAATATTTCTCTCGTTTCTGATGCTCCCATGCTACAAACTTCTTCTTGATGGCAATAAACAATATCCCTAACAAGAGAATCGCGGGAAGTCAACAATAGCCTTAAATGAGGACACTGTTCTAAAAGTGAGTTTAAAACTTCAATGAGTTCATCAGATTCTTTCTCAATCAATTTATCTAAATCATCAAGAATCAACAACACTCGACTATTTCTTAACTCTTTCTCTAAAGCAAAACTATTTAATTCGAGACTCTGTTTAACTTTAGTAATCAGCGTTCCTACAGAATCAGTATCGCGCAAACTAATAAACCAAACGCCATCCTTATAGCGGTTGCGTTCATGTAACCACTGACCAATAGCATAAGCTAAGGCAGTTTTACCGATTCCTCCCATCCCATGTAGAGCAATACAACGTTTATCGGACTCTATTAGTGCTTTAATTACTTGATGTATTTCTTGTCTGCGTCCTACAAAGTTTGGATCGTAACGGGGAATATTAGTATTTGACCATTGGGGATAGATAACCTGGTGAGAATCTGTTGGTTCTATAATCAGCGATTCATGATGAGAAGCTTGAGGTAGCAATCGAAATTTGAAGGCTTCATCGAAATTAACTCCTTGCTGAAAAGTTTGAGAGTTAAATAGTTTTCTTAATTTATCATCAAGTTTAACTGCATTACGACTTAATAAAAAACTATTCGCAACAGAATCTTGATTGAATAGTGCCTGATACACTCGTCGAGAAAAACATCGGGCTGCAACATCTAGAATTCTATCTTCGGCGTTAACCGCAATGACATGAGACACTTCCGCTTTGATAAAAGCTTGAGCTAACTTTTCTGAATGACAGGCGTTCAATAATGCTAATTGACAGGGTGGTTGTTTTTGATTTGATAAAGCAATATCTAATTCTTCTTCACTAAAAGAGCGAGTAATCCCCACTTCATCTTCTAACACCAAAGCTGTACTATCCCCATCTTTCATTCCATGACCAATAAAATGAATAATCAGTGGTTTGACACGATGGGATAACACATCTTGTAGATTCTGTGAAGTGGCTACTTTAACTACTATTTCCACTGCTATAGGGTGAGATATATCCTCTAACACCAAAGCGATGGCATCAATTTCTTCCTGAATCGATAAATTTTCGACTGGCGATAACTCTTCAGTCAA
This sequence comes from Nostoc sp. DedSLP01, assembly GCA_034530875.2. Lineage (GTDB taxonomy): Bacteria > Cyanobacteriota > Cyanobacteriia > Cyanobacteriales > Nostocaceae > Nostoc. Next base: position 122,183 of record JAVRCJ020000004.1, on the reverse strand, counting down.
CAGAGGGGCTGAAAACAAAATTAGAATTTGATTGCTGAACGAATTATCTTGTTTAGTAACTTTTTCTAAACCTGGACTAAGGGGAATTTTGTTAGCTACTTTTGAGACAGCCATTCTTCTATTTCTTCATCAGTAGCGGTGCTTAAATCCAGTGGGGGACGTTTTGGGTGTTCTAACGTGCCTTTTGGTTCTGTTCCTTTTTCTCGCAATTTTTGCCGCCAATTATTGATTGCCTTAGCGACTTTGATACTGTACTCTATCAAATTGGCTGTTGCTGCTATCCCTCCAATAACTGTAGCCACAAAAACTATGTCATCTGCACCTATTATCCGACTGGGTGACTTTTGCACTTTGATTGAATTCATCTCCAGGGATGTTTCTAAAGACTCTATTTCATTTGGAGGCAGCTGGGATGAAATCACTATAGTACAAAGAGGAATTTCACTCATTTACACCTCTAAAAGTTTCAATTTTTGATTAATATTAGCAGTTTTTCAACTTTAGTTTCCAATTCATGCCAATTCTCTATGAAAATGCGCCTAATGATTCTCTAAAAAACCTCCGCGTACCTTTGCGTTTACTTTTGCGTACCTTTGCGTTGAAAAAAAGCTAATATTCCGGTATTCCTTCGCTAGAAAATACCACCCGAAAGCCACAAATCCTCAACCCGCCGTCTGACTCATTCCAACTACGGCTGGCGCTGCGACAAAGTTCGGCGCTGAAATTCCAAGAACCACCGCGTAACACCCGGCGATGCATATCACCCCCGACTTCCCAAACACTTGCATAGGCAGGCGCATCATGATAATTGTTATGCCACGGGTCGGCGCACCATTCCCAAACTAGCCCGTGCATATCGTACAATCCAAAAGCATTCGCTACTTCAAAACTGCCTACGTTTGTTGTTTCTTTGCGGAATTTGCTTTTTGGTTCGTCAGCACAGCAAACTAAATCACTGGTAATGGTTTCGCCAAAGTGAAAGGATGTCTTAGTTCCAGCACGACAAGCATATTCCCATTCAGCTTCACTCGGTAAACGATAGTCGCGTCCAGTTTTTTCTGATAGCCTGAGACAAAATTCTACAGCTTCGTACCAAGATACATTTTCTACTGGTCTATCTAAACCTTTGAATTTTGATGGATTAGGATTTAAGGTTTGTTTGACTTTGGGTAAAGCTGCTACCACTCTCCACTGTGCTTGAGTTACAGGAAATTTTCCCATAAAAAATGGTTTTACAGTAACTTGGCGTTGAGGACATTCGTCAGCATCTCCTTCAAACTCTGGCGAACCCATCATATACGTACCGCTAGGAATTGATACCATTTCCAGGCTGACAGACTTACCCAATTCTTCCGCAAAAAATTCTGCACTACGACTAACGCGGCTAACTTCTCTACTTCCTGTGTCTACTGTCACGACATCAAATTCAAAAGTTTTTAAAGGCGGTAATGGTACTATTATTTTTGGTCGTGGCAGCGATAATATGGGTTTGGGAATGGAAACCATTTTGAGCGCAACAGGTTCCAAGTTTAATTTTGTAAATTCCAAATCTTTAATAACTTCTGTTGCTGTTTGATACCTGTCATTGGGTAAATGTTGGAGTAATTTCTCTAAAATCTTTCCTAGTTCGTCGCTGATAGTAATACCTTTTTCTTGTAATTTTTCGCGCCACAGCCACTTAGCATTCATGGCATCATAAATAGGATCTTTAATTTGTCCGGAAACATATTGTAAAGGCAAACATTGAGTCAGAAGGCGCACGCAAGTTACGCCCAAAGCATATAAATCGCTTGCCTGACAAGCAAATCCAGCCATTTGTTCGGTTGGGGCATAACCAACTGTATAAATTACTGTAGCTTGTCTGCCAAAACTAGTTTGTGTTACCTGTTTAGCACCACCAAAGTCAATTAATACTGGTTTACCATCGCTGGCACGGCGAATAATATTTTCTGGTTTAATATCCCGATGAATAATGTTACTGGCATGAATAAATTCTAGAACTGGTAACAAATCAGCTAAAAGTTGCCAAATTTCTTGTTCGCCATAAATTTGTTGCTGAACTTCTTGTAAAAGGGTTTTACCTTGAATAAATTCTTGTACGAGGTACAAACTAGTACCTTGCTCAAAATAAGCAAGTAATCTGGGAATTTGGGTATGATTTTCTCCCAGTTCGTACAGCCGAAAAGCTTCTTCTTTGAAAAATTGGGCTGCTTTAGTGCGTTGTGCCGTTCCTTGAAATTGCGGGAAAAATTGCTTGATGACGCAGGGGGCATTTAGTCTATCTACATCTTCTGTGGCATAAGTTCTGCTAAACCCACCTTCTCCTAATAGCCCCAAAACGCGGTAGCGGTTTCTGAGAAGTTTGCCAAAGTTGCTTTGTCCGCAACTGATACAAAATCTATTGCTATCAGAATTAAATGGATTTGAGCAATTGGGATTTTGGCAGATTTGCATAACGATGTGAAAGTAGCATCTTCTCCAAAGTTAGCCCCAATATCATCTTATTGAAAACAGTTATGTAGAGAAACGAACACGGAATTTTTTATATGTATTTAAATATATTAGGAGTAGAGAAGCGATTACTCGGGTCTTTATAAAATTCAGGATTCAGAATTTTAGATATCAGTATGGTTGGCTAAGATAGCGTGTTATGACGTTAGTGTAAATTACATACTAAATTCATGGTTATTTTTCAATATAGCTTTTGTTGGGGATGAAAAAAGTTCGCTGGTAACTTAATAATTATGGATAATTTTTATTGCTAATTATGAGTTTGATTTTAACTTTTACTTTCTCCAGAAATACGAAGCAGTTCGGCTACAAAAGCAACGATCGCTGATACGGTAATCAAGACTATACTCAAAGCATTAATATCTGGCTTGACTCCTGTTCTAATACGGCTAAAAATTTCCATTGGCAAGGTGTTATGGCCGCTACCAGCAGTGAAACTAGCAATCAAAAAATCATCTAAGCTGAGAACAAAGGCTAACAGACAACCAGCAATAATACCAGGCATTAATTGAGGTAATAATACTTTGATAAATGCTTGGGTTGGTGTAGCACCTAAATCTAATGCTGCTTCTTCTAAGTGGGGATCTAAATTCGTCAGTCTGGAAGAAACCACAAGTCCGACGTAAGCAAGACAAAAGACTACGTGTGCTGCAACTATTGTCCACAAACTCAAAGGTATGGCAAATGTTGCTAAACATACTAAGGTTGCCACTGCGATCGCAATATCGGGAATAATTAATGGTAGATAAGCGATACCGCGATACAAATTTTTACCAGGAAATTGATAACGCGCTAAACCCACAGCCATTAAGGTGCCGATGACGGCTGAAATTCCCACCGCACAACCAGCAACTATCAAACTATTTTCCAAAGCTGATAAAATGCGATCGTCCCGGAACAACTTCTCATACCAATCCCAGGTAAATCCTTGCCAAGTTGCACTATAGGGTGACTGATTAAAGCTATAAAAGCCAAGTACCATTATAGGCAGGTACATAAACATAAATATCAGCAGTGAGAAAACCGCCTGCCATGTGACACGCGGTTTTTTGAGATGTGTAAAAATATTCACGTTTATAGTTGATTTTTATTGGTGAAAATACAAAGTAGCATACTTCATGTAAAACGTCAATGTTTGAGGTATTGTCTTACTTTTAGCGATCGCTAGCAACGGTACTAAGCTGAAAAACATCTAATTGCTTAACGAAGGCAGGAGGCAGGAGGGCGTTTTTGTAACGAGGATTTATACCTCATTCCAAAAACTTTGGACGAAGTACGGTTTTAGACTTGATTGTTTCGATAATCAAATTAAATCAAACTCTTGTGGGGTGGGCCGAAAAGCCCGCCTTAATTATGCAACTAAAACGTAGAACAGCTTAACTAAGCGATTACTAAGAAATTACTACTTGTCGTGCAAACATCCTGACGCCCTTGATTACAGGCGCGTGTCTCGCCTAGCGACAATCAAAGTTGAATATTTTTATTTTTTATCTACCTTATCTATGCAGCAACCGCTAGAAATTGAAAATATAACTTTAGGAAAATCTATCCCTTGGGTACAACATATTCTACTTTAGAGTCTAAAAAAACGCTTTTTATTTAAGTATGTACTTTATATTTTATGAAATATCTGTAAATCAGATACTTAGCAAATATCATGCATTTTATTGAGCTTAATATCGGCTAATAGCTTAGATTTAGGCAAGTTAGAGGTAATAAATTTGATAAAAAAATCTGACCAAATAAAAATTTTACCAGGCTCATCAATTAGAATCAATTTACACCTATGGGCAGGTTAGTTTATTTACTAAGATAGACAAAAAATATCCAAGCAAAAGCATAAAATTTTGATGCGATTGTTAATAAGCTTAGTAACTGAAGTGACTTCTTAGGTAAAGTCAATCAAGTATCAGCACTACGCAAACACAAAGAAAATACTTGTTATTAAAGTCTTATTATTCAGGAGGTTTATAATGCGAATTGCTCAAGTAGCTCCATTATTGGAGAGAGTACCGCCTCCAGCTTATGGTGGCATAGAGTTAGTAGTGGGGTTGCTAACTGATGAACTAGTGCGACGCGGACATGAAGTAACTTTGTTCGCGTCGGGAGATTCTATTACTTTGGCAAAACTAGTGTCAGTTTGTCCCCATGCCCTAAGAAACGATCGCACTATTAAAGATTACAGCATTTACGAAATGCTGGAACTAGCTTCGGTCTACGAACGAGCAGAAGAGTTTGATATTATTCATTCTCATATCGGGTGTGGGGCGCTACCTTATGCAAATCTAGTCAAAACTCCCACGGTTCATACGTTGCATGGTATTTTTACCTCTGATAACGAAAAGCTGTACAGTTTTAGTAAAAACCAACCATACATCAGTATTTCCGATGCCCAACGAGAACCAAGATTAGGGCTGAACTATGTAGCAACAGTCTACAACGGCATCGATGTCAACACTTATGAGTTTCACCCACAACCAGAAGAACCGCCCTATCTGGTATTTTTAAGTCGAATATCGCCAGAGAAGGGAGTACACTTAGCTATAGAAATTGCCAAACAAAGTGGTTGGCGTTTAAAAATGGCGGGGAAGGTTGATGTTGTTGATGTCGAATATTTTGAAACAATAATCAAACCGCATATTGATGGCGAGCAAATTCAGTATTTAGGTGAAGCGAACCATGTTCAAAAAAATGCCCTCATGGGAGGTGCTGTTGCAACTTTATTGCCCATCACTTGGCGCGAACCGTTTGGTTTAGTGATGGTTGAATCAATGGCTTCCGGTACACCTGTAATTGCGATGAAATTGGGATCTACCCAAGAGGTAATTTCTCACGGTAAAACAGGTTTCCTTTGCAATAATATCGAAGAATGTATCAGTGCGATTGACAAAGTAACAGAGTTAGACCGTTATGCTTGTCGGCAATATGTAGAAAACCGTTTCAGCATTAAACAAATGGTTGATGGCTATGAAGCAGTTTATCAACAAATTATAAAAGAAAAGTTTTCTCAAAATGGACGCTTACGCAGTTTGGTTAGTTTAGGTAGCGATCGCGGTTAAAATACACCAGTTATAGTTTGCATAAACTACAAATTTACAGAGGCAATACGCAATAGGTAGGAATTAATTACCTCTTGCTTTTTGCCTTCTACTTTAATAGGACTTTCTTTTTTTAGTTGTAGACTGAGTTTTTCTAGACTCTATAGTAAACTGGGGAATTTCTTGGAGTTCAGCTTCACTTAAACTGTACTGTTCGCAAACTAAGCTGAGGCGATCGCCAGGAGTTTTGACTGCGTTAACAGAATGGGTTAAATCTCCTTGAAAGTAAAGTAAAGTATTAATCTGCGGCTTAATTTGTCCGAGTTGGCGTTTGTGCGATCGCAATACTAATTCTCCTCCTTCCATATTGGCAGGGACTCGCACGTAAAGCACGCTCACAAGCATAGGCGGTTCAATGGTTTTAGAATAAGAACGTAAAGAGCGATCGATATGCGGATCGACGCGAGAGCCTTCTTTTAACTGTAAAGGATTGAGATAAAAAGCATTACAATTTGGTTGTAGAGCCAAATCTAAATAAGGCTTGAAGTAGGGAAACTGTTGTTCTACCGTTGCTAATGCACAACGCTGAAATACTACCGAAAATCCTTTAGTAGCAACAAAATCGCGGTTGAGGTTGTTGATAGCAAAGTAAGGACAAGCTTGGATTTCTCCCCACAAATTATTTAGGTACTCGCTAGGAAATGCGTTAGCTTGCTGTTGATAGTATTTCACAGTAAATCTAGGCAAAATAATACTTATAAATATGTATTTATTTTTTATAACCTCTAAGTTTTATTCATCGCAAGATTTGCTCAATCGTGCGGTTGGCTTGAGAAGCATAACCTCCACCAAATAAATTGAAGTGATTCAAAATGTGATACAGGTTATAAAGTATTTTTCTCTGCTCGTAACCAGCATCTAAAGGAAATACTTCGTTATAACCTTTGTAAAATGCTGCTGGGAAACCACCAAATAATTCTGTCATGGCAATATCGACTTCGCGATCGCCAAAATAAGTCGCTGGATCGAATATCACAGGTTCTCCCGACACAGTACACCCAGCATTTCCGCCCCATAAATCGCCATGTACCAAAGCAGGTTGCACTTGATGGTTTGCCAACAATTCGGGAATTGCAGCTAACAACTTATCTTGTTGAGGAAAATTACCTCCGCGCCGCCTTGCTAATTGAAATTGATAACCCAGGCGATGTTTAACATAAAATTCCACCCAGTCTGCTGTCCAAGTATTGATTTGAGGCGTGGAACCAATAGTATTATTAATTTTCCAACCAAAACCTCGATCGCTGCTAGCTTTATGCATTGCCGCTAACTTGCGTCCCATCTCTTCCCATGATTTGCTGTTACCGCTTCCCATTTCCAACCATTCCAGGACAATATAACCGGAATTATCGGCTACACCCCAGCAAATAGGTTTAGGAACGCGAATACTAGTTGTTAGTAGCATTTCCTCTAAACCCAGCGCCTCAGCCTCAAACATTGCCACTTGCGAAGCTTGGTTAATCTTAACGAAATACGTTATTTCACCATTAAAAACAGCATAACCTTGGTTGATGCATCCGCCACCAACCGATCGCCGTTGCTGACTTTGAAATTTTTCACCTGTTACTTTGCTAATATGCGCGTCGATTTGATTCCACATGGTTAGGGAGAATGGGGAGTGGGGACTGGGGATTGGGGAGTGGGAGAATTAGGGCGAGTAGGAGAAGAATAATAATTTTTAACTCTTAACCCAGCACTCTTAATACCCTATTCCCTACTCCCTACTCCCCACTCCCCAATTTACGGCTTTAATATAACTACACCATAAGCATCTGGAGAAAGATAGTCTTTGGCTGCTTGGATTAAGTCAGCAGCATCTTGATTGTGAATTTTCGCTGGGTAGCTAAATCCAGGTTCTAAATCTCCCACTAAAGATTGATAATAGCCATATAATCCGGCGCGATCGCTTGGTGTTTCGTTACCAAAGATAAATCTGTTAGCTACTCGCTGACGCACGCGGGCAATTTCTGATTCTGTGACTAACTCTGTTTGTAACCTGCGGATGTGTTGGGCGATCGCACTTTCTACTTCTGCTAAATTCTCCACTGCACATTTAGCTGAAATATAAAATGTTCCCTGCAACTGATGACTAATGTTGCTGGCTGAAATTGAAGAAACTAATTCCCGTTCTTCTCGTAAATCTCTCACCAGTCTTGATGTTCGTCCGTGTGCCAAAATTGCTGCTAAAACATCCAGCCCATAAGTTTGTTCTAGCTCAATTATTCCTGGAACCCGCCAAAGCATCACTAACCTTGCTTGTTGCAGGGTTTCATCAATAAATTCCCGACGGACTATTTCTGTAAATGGTGCCTCAGGAATCAGTGCTAAATTTGTAGAGACGCCATTCATCGCATCTGTACGCAATGGGGAGTGGGGAGTTTTAACAACTTGCGTAAAGCTTTCGGTAACAGTTGCAATTAATTCTTCTACTGGCAAATTACCCACAGCTACAGCAGTAATTGACTCTGGTTGATACCAACTAGCGTGGAAATCCCGCATTTGCTGGGGTTGAAGTCCGGCGATTACTTCTTCCGGCCCCAATACCGGACGGCGATAGGGTAATCGGTCGAATGCTGTTTCCATCGCCCTTCTATAAGTACGGCGGCGGGGATTATCTTCCGAACGTTTAATTTCTTCGAGAACTACTAATCGTTCGCGTTCAAAGGCTTCGTCAGGAATACTCGCATTACATACTACATCTATTTGTAATGGAGCAAGCTCAGCAAAATCTTTAGGCGCAGTAGTTATATGGTAATGAGTATAGTCTTGGCTAGTAGCAGCATTAGTCACAGCACCGCGTTCTTCAATTCGACGTTCAAATTCGCCGCTAGCCAGTTTTTCTGTTCCTTTAAAAATCATGTGTTCTAAAAAGTGAGCCATGCCATTAATAGCATCAGATTCTACAGCTGAACCAACTTTTATCCATAAGCTGAGGTTCACGGCATCAACTGGCATCTGTTCGGCTACAATCGTCAAACCATTGGGCAATTTATGCAGGTTTGGAGCATTCAGGCGAGAAAATTTGTCCAAGGTTGAGGTCATTGCTACTTGTGTGGGAGGAGCTATATTACTCCTTTATCTTATCTACGACTTACAGGAGTTTTCAGGTATTTATACCATTACTCTGGCAGTGACTGGCTAATGTTTGCAAGTTAATACCGTTCTTGTCAGATTTTGGCGATCTTTGGTGACGATGAAAGATTACGCACTTTTCAATTCTAGTAAATGCATTAGTAGCACTGGATGCTCATAATCATGATTTTCTACTTCATCATTGAGCGAACTGACAGTTCAACATACGTATACAACTGATTATTTGGCGTATATTATCCAGTCATGTCAATTGGAAGAAATACGGAATTTTGCAGTTTAATTCACTTAATAGTGGTAGTGTTTCGACAAATCACAGTCTAATCCCCCGTTTAGGGGATGTTAGAGTGCGAAATTTCTGTCTAATCATCCAAATTAGGAGTATTAGACCGATAAAGTCAGTCTAAAGAAATAGTTTGGCTGGCTGCTAGAAAATGTGATTTGTTGAAAATCTTTAGGAACAAGCAAGAAAAATGCAAAATAAATTTCTTCAAATAAGGAATATTTTCAAGGTACTGGCAGTAATTCTAGTCGTAGTGGGTATATACACTGCCCAGTCTGCTATGGCCTATGGCAATGCGACTTTCACAAAAGCCAGTCTTCAAGGGAATTATGCCTATACCAACAACAGTAGTGATGTTGCCAGCTTAGGCCCGATAAAGTTTGACGGAAACGGTAAACTTACGGTGGACATCATAGCGAACTTACCGTGTAAAAATCCAATCCCTAATTGTTCTAGAATTATTAACGATGTTCCAGTGGTGAATGGAACTTATTCAGTGGCAACAAATGGTACAGGTGTTGCTACCATCCCGTTCTCTACCGGCACGGTCACATATAATTTCATAATCTCCGAAACTGAGAGAAAATCAAAAATACTCCTAGCAACCGAAGTTTTTGCGGTTGGTAAACAAGGAGGATTGGCTGGACAGTTAATCGCTCCCACATGGAGCCGAATCTCAGACTAAAAATGGGGCAAGCCGAGCAGAGTGGGCAAGACTTCAATCTTGCTCGCTCTCAGCATCTAATTATCGCATCAAATCTGGCTGCTAATAAAGTACTGCGTAGGGGAGTAACGTAATTTTCAGAGAGCAGATAAAAGTGAGCGATCTTGTTGGATAGCGATTATTTGTTGAGTATACCTATCTACCACAAAGATAAGTCCACAGTTGGTTGCATTTCTTCTGCAATGACAAGACCCCAATCAAATTGCATGTCGATGCAATCGCATTGCAGGTCGATGTAATCGTATTGCATGTCGATGCAATCGCATTGCAGGTCGATGCAATCGCATTGCAAGCCGATGCAATCGTATTGCAGGTCGATGCAATCGTATTGCAGGTCGATGCAATTAAATTGCAGGTCGATGCAATTAAATTGCAAGCCGATGCGATCGCATTGCAAGGCGGATATGTAATTCAAGTCCAAATAGATGAAAAACGCTGTAATATTATAAGTAGTAATGTTAAGAATTATAAAGAATAAGTATCAATGTCCAAGATTTCTGTTGAGAAAACTAAATCTCGTGTCCTCGTCATTGGTGCGGGAATCGGTGGACTGACTGCTGCGGCATTATTAGCCCATAGAGGTTATAGCGTTTTAATCTTAGATGGAGCGATCGTACCAGGAGGCTGTGCATCTACATTTAAACGCCAAGGATTTACCTTTGATGTCGGTGCAACCCAAGTAGCAGGTTTGGAACCGGGAGGAATTCATCACCGGATTTTCTCAGAATTAGAAATAGATTTACCAGAAGCTACACCATGCGATCCTGCTTGTGCGGTGTATTTACCTGGAGAAAGTACGCCGATTAACGTTTGGCGCGACCCAGAGAAATGGCGGGAGGAACGACAAAAGCAGTTTCCTGGTAGCGAACCATTCTGGCAATTAATGGCAACTTTATTTAATGCCAGTTGGGAATTTCAAGGACGCGACCCAGTGCTACCACCGCGGAATTTATGGGATTTATGGCAGCTAACGCAAGCACTACGTCCCAATACATTAATTACCGTACCCTTCACTTTTTCGACGGTGGGAGATGCTTTAAGGTTATGCGGACTGGAAAATGACCGACGCCTGAGAACGTTTTTAGATTTGCAACTAAAGTTGTATTCCCAAGTAAATGCAGAGGAAACAGCATTACTTTACGCTGCCACAGCCTTGAGTGTATCGCAACTGCCCCAAGGATTATTTCATCTCCAAGGTAGTATGCAAGTATTAAGCGATCGCTTGGTAGAATGCTTAAAACGAGATGGCGGCAAATTATTAATGCGCCACACCGTCGAACAAATTAAAGTAGAAAATGGTAAAGCTACTGGTGTAGTTATCAGAAATCAGAAAACCGGCGAAGTTTGGACAGAAGCAGCCGACCATATAGTTAGCAACGTCACCGTACAAAACTTGGTGCAATTATTAGGAGAAAAAGCACCATCTGGTTATAAAAATAGAGTTAAAAAACTACCCCAAGCATCGGGCGCGTTTGTGGTGTATTTGGGTGTAGACGCGAGTGCTATTCCTCTGGAATGTCCGCCACATCTGCAATTTATGTATGATGCCAATGGCCCCATCGGCGAGAATAATTCCTTATTTGTTTCCGTGAGTCATCCTGGAGATGGTCGCGCCCCGGAAGGTAAAGCGACAATTATCGCTTCATCATTTGTCGATCCCACACCGTGGTGGAAAACTCAAGATTATCCAGGATTAAAACAAAAGTATACCCAACAAGCGATCGCCCGTCTTGCCGAATACTTTTATCTCAAACCAGAAACGATTATTCACGTAGAAGCCGCAACGCCGCGCACCTTTGCAGATTACACAGGACGCGATCGCGGTATAGTTGGCGGTATCGGTCAAAGAATCCCCACTTTTGGCCCCTTTGGTTTTGCCAATCGTACACCAATCCAAAATCTGTGGTTAGTCGGCGACTCTACCCATCCCGGCGAAGGTACCGCAGGGGTGAGTTATTCGGCGCTAACGGTAGTCAGACAAATTGAAGCGCAAATATATTAACGCACAGAAGTCCTACTCCATAAACTATCTCTAGCAATAATTTCATCAACTAATATAAATCAGACTTATAACTGATGACAAACAGCACAGAAAACTGATGAAATAAAGTTAATGTTGCTAATCCTGGAGTAATGACAGACAGAGTTTTAATCCTTGGCGGACGGGGGCGCATTGGTAGCAGTGTTGCTCAAGATCTAGCTAACTATACGCAAGCACAAATTACAATTACTGGACGTTCTGCCGAAACTGAGAAAAGCGCTAGCTTATCTTCAGGAGGGCAAATAGAGTTTTTAATATTAGATTTAGCAGAAGTTGATAAGTTAAGAGAAGCGATCGCCAATTCTAATTTAGTCATCCACTGTGCCGGGCCGTTTCATTATCGAGATACTAATGTTCTTGAAACGTGTATTGCTCAAGGCGTTAACTATCTAGATGTCAGCGACCACCGTTCTTATACTAGTAAAGCTCTCAATTATCACGAACAAGCTGCTGCTGCTGGAGTGACAGCGATTATTAATACTGGTATTTTTCCTGGCATTTCTAACAGCATGGTACGTCAGGACATCGAACAATTTGATAAACCAGAAAAGATTCATTTAAGTTATTTAGTTTCTGGGTCTGGTGGTGCTGGCATTACAGTCATGCGAACAACTTTTTTAGGATTGCAACATCCTTTTGAAGCTTGGATAAATGGCAAATGGGAGATAGTCAAGCCTTATAGCGAAAGAGAAACAATTGAATTTCTACCTCCTTATAAAGCCACTGGAGTTTACTGGTTTGATATGCCAGAAACCTTTACCTTGCCTCATGCATTTCCATCAGTAAAAACTGTAATTACTAAATTTGGTTCTGTACCGGATTTTTACAATCACCTCACTTGGATTGCAGCACATATTTTCCCTAAATGGTTAATGCAGCGCCGTTCTGCGATTGAATTTCTCTCTCATGTCAGCCATACGATGACAGATTTCACCGATACTTTTAGTGGTATTGGCGTCGCAGTTCGTTCGGAAGTTACAGGACAAAAAAATGGTAAAACAGCCGTTTATTGTTCAAATTTAGTACATGACAATACAGCAGTTGCATCTGGTTGTGGGACTGGAAGTATTGCCCAATTATTGCTAGAAGGTAAACTCAAGAAACCAGGAGTTTATCCTGTAGAAGAAGCTTTACCAACAGATTTATTTGAATATACGATGCAAAACCGAGGAATTAAAATTCATCACAATTGGTTATAAATAAAATTAATATATCTCGCGGTAGAAGGAAAACTTTATCTAAACAATTAGGATGCCTTTGAGCCTGAAATATGGAGTCTATATTATACAGACATAACCAAGGCTTAAAGTAAAAAATCGCTAAATTAGGAGAGTTTACCATGCCAAAAATTCTATTAACTTTGAAAAAAGCTTTACGTTCAAGCTTCTTGATTGTTAGCTTAATGATTTTCATTAGCTTATCTGGTTCGTTCATTTTCATTCAGCAAGCTAGTTATGCAACTACTCTTGAAGAATTAAAGCTAATACCTCCAGAATATAAACCAACTTCAGAAGAAAAAATTAATCGTGCTAACGAATACGATCCAGGCGTTGGCGTGCAAGAAGAATCACGACAAGAAGCTTACGAACAAGCAGTGAAAGATTCTCAAAATCTTGGAACTCTAGAGAAGGCTTACGAAAGGAATTTGAAAGCTGAAGGAAATTCTGAACCTAATTTAATTGATAAAGCTGGAGAGATAGTTGAAAAGGTGACAGGTAAGTAAAAATAGTAGAAAAAGTGAGAGACAATAAGAATTTATATTAGTGTTTTTTGTCTCTTCATTGTTTCTATATTGGTTTTCAATTAAATCGAATACCACCTTTAAAAATTAAATCGTTGTAGGGGCTTTACAGCTGTGCATTGCTGTCAACTTCAGGTGAAACACTGATGAAAACTTGATGAGCGAGTTTTACTCACTTACTATCAAGATCCGCGTTACCCCACCCCGGCTTTGCTGACGCAAAACCTCCCCTCCCCTTGGCAAGGGGAGGGGTTGGGGGTGGGGTAAAACGATTGTGGAGCAAGAGTTTGAGCTTAAGTTGACACCAATGCACAGCTGTGCGCTCCTACTTTATTTATTCAATTATGAATTCTAATTTATTTTTACTCAAACTCATCAATTGTATCAGGAGGGCTAGGTTTTGCATACTTGGCAATCCGGTCTTCATACCACTTCATTAAAGGAGTTGCACTAATTCCATGTACAATCACAGAAACTACAATAGTAGTGTAAGTTATCCAGGAAATTTGTTCTGCAACTTGGCCTTCTAAGCCTTTACCAAAAGCATAAGCAAGATAGTATAAAGAACCAACACCGCGAATCCCAAACCAACCGAATAACAAACGCGTCCCTGGATTTAAGGTGCGACGGTGAGAATATATAGGACGTTTTCCGATTGTACTAATCCAAACTCCTAAAGGTCGGATAATAACAAATAACAAAAATATCACTAACAAAGATTGAGCCGCGTAGGTTAACATGGGCTTGACTAATAATATCGACCCCAGTAACAAAATTGTCCCAATTTCTAAGAGCTTTTCCATTCGCTCGATAAATTCTAATTGTTCTAATGGTTTATCAGGATTTCTGTAACTGCGCTGAACGACTAACCCAGCAACAAATACTGCTAAAAACCCATAACCATTAACAATTTCTGTCAAAGAATAAGTTAACAAAATTGTAGCGATCGCCACAAAATCTTCCATTAATTCGTCAACCTGACGGCGTTTTTGAATTTTTTGATCTAACCAAACTACTGCTTTAGCGACAACAAATCCCATTACAATACCAGCTGCGATCGCCCAAATTAAATCAACTAAAACCCACTGTTTAAACCAGTCGCCCCAATTGTCATTTTTGAGAGCATAAATCCCAAAATAAACAAAGGGAAAAGCTAAAGCATCATTCAACCCACCCTCAGAAGTTAAGCCAAAACGTAACTCATCTTTATCCCTAACATCAGTCAATTGAACTTCGGAAGCTAATACAGGATCCGTTGGGGCGAGAATTGCTCCTAATAAAATTGCTTCTCCCCAATTCATACCTAAAAAGAATTTACCTACACCAGCTAAGGCAAAAATTGAAATTGGCATTAAAAATCCGATTAATCTGGCTGTAATTCCCCAAACTTCTAGCCTCAGAGGACGAACAATCCTTAAACCGCAGCTAAACACAGAAATAATTACTACTAATTCTGTAACCTTTTCTAGCAATTCAGCGTTGAAGACTTCATCTCGACGCAGTTGAATCAGTCCAAAGCCATAAGGCCCTAACACAATACCAACAATTAGATAGATAATCGCAAAAGAAAGAGGTAATCGAGAAATCCAACCAGAGCCTAAGGTGACCGTTAGTAACAGTAGACCAATTACAAATAGGTCAACAATATAAATATCTACCATATAGCAAAATATAGAAAAGCTATGCGTTTCTTTGTCAGCTTAATTGCAATAGCTTCTAAATAGAAAATATCTCTAGGTAGATTTTGGGAAAAATACAGATGTCTGTCTATTTTATTTCACATAAAATTACGAAATCTAGCAAAACTATGTTGAATACTTAGAATATCAATGGTGAATAGCAAAGTGAGGCTAAAAAGCAAGCCTATTGGAATTTAATTAACTAAATTAACCAAACAAACGCTATGAATGATGAATTTTACAATAGGGGATTGGAAAAGGCTAAACGAAAAGACTACGCTGGCGCAATTGAGGAATTTAGCCATGCTTTACAATTAACCCCTTATTTTACCGAAGCTTATTTGCAACGGGGTTTAGCCTACTACGACTCAGGAGTAATCTTAAAGGCTGTCTCAGATTATACTGAAGCACTGAAGCTGAATCCTGAATGTGTAGAAGCATATTATTGTCGTGCATTAGCAAGGCTGGCGCTGAAAAATTTGCCCGGTGCGTTGGATGATGTTGAACGCGCTATTCGTTTCAATGCCAATTATGCTGCTGCTTATCAGCTGCGGGGAATAGTCCGGCGCAAACAGGGTTATATTGAAGATGCGATCGCTAACTTTAAAAGAGCCGCTAGTTTATATCTAGACCAGCAAGACAAAGAGAATTGTCGCCTGTGCCTGGAACAAATTAAACAGCTACAACCCCAAGAATTGCCTAGCGTACAGCCATCGGCTTCTACAAACGCGCCGATTTTATCTACAAAAGAATATTTCGCCCAATTATTAGAAAAGGCTGAAAAAGGAGATACCCAAGAGGCGCTTGCAGATTTGAACTGGATATTGAAAGCCGATCCTCAAGATGCCCAAGCCTACTGCTGTCGTGGCGTTGTCCGCTGTAAAATGGGGAATTATCGAGAAGCGATCGCAGATTTTAATCAAGCATTGAAACTAAATTTTGACGATGCCATTGTCTATCGCAATCGCGGCAAAGCACGTTCTGTATTGGGAGATCATCAAGGAGCGATCGCAGATCTCAATCAAGCACTCCAGATGCAACCTGAAGATCCCTTAGTTTATATTGCCAGAGGTAATGCTTATCGAGCAATGGGCAACTATCTCGGTGCGATTCAAGATTACACCCAAGCATTACAAATTAATCCTAATGATGCTCAAGCCTACTACAATCGCGGCATCGCCTATTCTTGCATCGAAGAAATGCAAAATGCTGTGGAGAATTATCAACGTGCGGCGAGTATTTTTTGCGAACAAGAAGACTGGGGAAATTATCAACAAGTCTTAAATAACCTAGAACAAATTCAAAAATTTACTCCAGAGCCCAAAAAACAAAATTATAACTTACTACGTCAGCGACTTTTGCGAATGGTGGGGGGATATTGGGAAATCGCCGAAAGATTAATCGAACAGAAACAGGATTATTATCCGGGGATGTCAGATGAGTGGTATTTGCAAAAAGTAATTGAAGATTTAGAACGCGATCGCGGTATGTAGAAGATACTAAATAGATAAATTCACCCGTATAATTATACGGGTGAAATGCTAGCGATCGTTTGTTATTTTCCAAGAGAAGTAAAAAGTAAAAGCACCTAAACTTAAAAAAGCTACTAAAATTTTTTAGTCAATAGCGCGCATCCGACGGCGACGGCGCAAACTCAACATACTAACTGCTCCCACTGCAAACATTGACATAGTAACAGATGGCTCGGGAACGGTAGCACCAATTAGTGATTTAACGTTTGCTTCACCGACATCAAGAACGACGATAACATCATTAAAGTCACGGTCGGAACCTTCGTTCCATTTACCAGTTGCAGAATCTATGCCGGAAGCATGTAAATCACCGTATAAATCCTCGAATGCCAGTAAGATGTAATTGTTGTAGGCATAAGCAACTGCGTGCTGTAGTCCGTCAGCGTTTGAGGCAGTATCCGTACCAAAAATATTGGCAGAGTTACCACGGTTGAGACCATCAGCTCTTAACCACAAGTCAAGTTGAGTACCTGCGGTAACATTACCAATATTGACCCCATCACCGAATTTGAGTGCGTTACCACCCCAACCGCCAACACACCCGTTTCCTTCACAAGAAATATCATTAAAAAGCAGCCCAGACTTATTAGTAGTTCCTGTGGCTTCAAAGGCTAGCTGGTTTCTATAACCAGCGCCTTCATTGATAAAGTAAACAGAAACATTGTGGTCGTATTTTAGGTTTAATTTAGTTGGGTCTAATTTAAATTGCCCGCTATTTGGTAAAGCAACACTTTCTGCTTGAACAAATTGTTGGAAAGGAGTGTCATTAAAGCCAGTTTGAGACTTATTCAGTACTGTTGGCTGAGTCCAAGAGTCATTCCAATTAAAACCAGCAGCAGATGCAGTTTCAACTTTAGATACTAATCCGGTAAAAGTAGCTGTAGCAGCAATTAAAGCTGTGAGAAAAGTATGTTTCATATTCAGAGTCATTAATGGGGAAAACAATTTAGATAATACTCTTTTGAGCACTTATCTCTCTTTCGCTGTTTCTTACTTTTAACAGTTATGTTTTTAGGAAGTCAATCTTATTTCTCCTATTTTTTCGTATATTCAAATAACTCTTCAAATAAAGTATTTTTACTGAAAAAAACTATTAAACCTCGGACGTTACGCTGTTATTAACACCGAGCATTTAAACTTATATATAATTAAAAACTCATGAAAAATTTATATTTTTTATGAAAATCAGATGTGGAATTTTCAGAGTTAAAGGTTAAAACATAAATCTCTAGCGATTTTCATTGAAACAAGGCAAGTCTGTAGGTTAGTAGTCTCACAGGTATCAAATTCAGCCTTGGCAAATCGAATTTGCAGCTATACAAACACAATCAATTTGCGTACTTACGTTAATATAGTTATCAGTTTGAATTTTTAAATTCCTACAGCGTGTTGCACGAAGCCCAAGATAAGCGCCATACGTGCGTGCAGACTAGGGAAGCGGCAAAAGAAATTTTTTTATGCAATCAAATACCAGTTCTCTAGCTGAGGTAGCGTCACAATCTGGAAGTTATGCCAAGGATAGGAGACAATTTACAGGGTTGTGCTTTGGCAGGACATTCCTTGCTTGAACTTGATGAATATACTTTAGAGTGAAATAATCAAGCTTTTCCAAGGCTACATCCCTTCTCGCAGATAAAATTTATATATGAACCCTACACAAGAAAAACTAAAAGTTCAGTTTGAGCAGGCAATAGTTGCGGCTTTTGGCGCTGACTTCGCTGGAATAGATCCGATTTTGGTTCCTGCTAGTAATCCTAAATTTGGTGATTATCAGGCAAATGTGGCTTTATCCCTGAGTAAAAAGTTAGGCAAGCAACCAAGATTAATTGCATCTGCCATAGTTGAGAAATTAGATATATCCCAAATCTGCGAACCGCCAGAAATCGCGGGGCCGGGATTTATCAATCTGAAACTGAAAACAGCATACCTAGAAGCACAACTGAACGCTATTCAAGCAGATCCCAGACTAGGAATTCCAACTGCGAAAACTCCACAGCGGGAAATTGTGGATTTTTCCAGTCCGAATATTGCTAAAGAAATGCACGTCGGACACTTGCGTTCTACAATCATAGGCGATGCGATCGCCCGCGTTCTCGAATTTCAAGGACACGATGTCCTACGCTTAAATCACGTAGGTGATTGGGGTACGCAATTTGGCATGTTAATCGCCTATCTGCGGGAAGCCCACCCCCAAGCCCTGACTACTGCTAATGCTTTAGATATCGGCGATTTAGTTACTTTTTACCGCCAAGCCAAACAGCGGTTTGATGCAGATGAAGCTTTTCAAGAAACAGCACGCCAAGAAGTTGTTAGGTTACAAGCAGGTGCCGAAGATACACTCCACGCGTGGAAGTTGCTGTGCGAACAGTCACGGCGGGAGTTTCAAGTAATTTACGATCTGTTGGATGTTAAGTTAATCGAACGCGGAGAATCTTTCTATAACCCTTTACTACCAACAGTAGTGGAAGATTTAGAAAAATCTGGCTTGCTGGTAGAAAATCAAGGGGCAAAATGCGTTTTTCTGGAAGGCTTTACAAATAGAGAGGGCGAACCTTTACCTTTAATTGTGCAGAAATCAGATGGCGGTTATAACTACGCCACTACAGATTTAGCATCTGTCCGTTACCGGATTCAGCAGGATGAAGGAAAGCGGTTAATTTATGTAACGGATGCTGGACAAGCAAACCATTTTGCCCAATTTTTCCAAGTGGCACGCAAAGCGGGATGGATTCCCGATGATGTGGAATTAGTGCATGTGCCTTTTGGGTTGGTGTTAGGAGAAGATGGTAAAAGAATCAAAACTCGTTTTGGGGACAGCGTACGGTTACGGGATTTGTTAGATGAAGCGATCGCTCGTGCCCATGCAGACTTAATAGCTAGATTACAAGAAGAAGGACGCCAAGAAACTGAAGAATTCATTAATGAAGTTGCCAAGGTAGTTGGACTTAGTGCAGTTAAGTATGCAGATTTAAGCCAAAACCGCACTAGTAACTACATTTTCAGCTACGATAAAATGCTGGATCTTAAAGGTAATACTGCGCCCTATATGCTATATGCTTATGCCCGGATTCAAGGCATTAGCCGTAAGGGTAATATTAACTTTCAAGAATTAGGAAATCATGCCGTTGTTTTAGAGCATGAAACCGAATTAACCTTGGCAAAATATTTACTGCAACTCGATGAAGTTATTAATACTCTAGAGCAAGATTTATTGCCTCATCGTTTGTGCGAATATTTGTACGAACTGAGTAAAAAATTCAATCAGTTTTACGATCGCGATCGAGGAGTTCGGGTACTGGATGCCGAAGAACCACAGCGAACATCTAGGTTGATTCTGTGTGATTTGACTGCTAGAACACTGAAGTTAGGATTGTCTTTGTTAGGAATTCAGGTATTGGAAAGAATGTAATCTGTTTTTATAGACGCAAAGGTAAGCACAGTAATAAAAGTTTAACTGAAGCTAATTTTTCTTGTGCGTCCTTTGCGTATTTACAATTATTAGATGGGTATTGATAGACTTGTAAAATAGTATTTTGTTGGAGGTTCGTAAATGGTAAGAACACCATCAAAAAATATAACTTTAGAAGAGTTTCTGATGCTACCAGAAACAAAACCTGCTAGTGAATACATTGATGGTCAAATTATTCAAAAACCTATGCCACAGGGAAAGCACAGTATAATTCAAGGTGAAATGGTTAGCACCATTAACTTAAGCCTGAAGCCCAAGAAAATCGCTCGTGCTTTTCCAGAACTGCGGTGTACATTTGGTGGCAGATCGATTGTCCCAGATGTGGCGGTATTTACTCGGGAGAAAATTCCTCGCGATGAAAATGGCCAAGTTGCGAATGTTTTCCAAGCGGCTACGGATTGGACTATCGAAATTCTATCACCAGACCAAAAACAAACCAAAGTTACAAAAAATATTTTACATTGCCTGAATTACGAAACACAAATGGGCTGGCTGATTGACCCAGAAGAACAAACGGTGTTTGTGTACATACGCAATAAACAGCCAGTTATGTTGGATGAGTTAGAAGCTTTAATTCCTGTACCAGATTTTGCAAGTGAGTTGCACCTGACGGTGGGAGATTTATTTGGTTGGCTTTTGGAGTAAAAACACAAACTGAATTAGCAAATGCACCAAGGGCAACAGATTTTATGGGTAGGAATTGGTTGTAAACGAGGAACTTCATCGCAGTTAATCGATTTAGCAATTGAGCAAGTGTTTCGAGAAAATCAACTTTCTCAAAATGCGATCGCGGGTATTGCTACCATCGATACTAAAGCCTCGGAAGTTGGCTTGGTAGAATTTTGCAATTTACGAAATTTGCCCCTCAAGTTTTTTTCTAGAGAAGTTCTTCGCTGTGTCTCGGTTTCTAACCCTAGCATCATTAGCGACCAAACAGTAGGTACGCCCAGCATAGCAGAAGCAGCGGCGATACTTGCAGCTACTCAAATTAAACCATTGTTAACTGATTCTCTCTTCATAGGTACAGAAGAATTAGGAGTAAAATTCTTAGTTCCCAAACAAATTTTCCAATTAAAAGGGCAACTAGGAGCCGTAACGCTAGCTGTTGCCCAAGCTGCAAATTCTATTAATTTTTCTATTCAACAACTCTCAAAAAATAGTTAATTATGCTAGAAACAATTGCTAGCACAATT
The DNA here is from genome assembly GCA_034530875.2 of Nostoc sp. DedSLP01. Lineage (GTDB taxonomy): Bacteria > Cyanobacteriota > Cyanobacteriia > Cyanobacteriales > Nostocaceae > Nostoc. The sequence continues at coordinate 100,822 of JAVRCJ020000004.1, read as the reverse complement.
GAACCAAAGAAAGCAGGTATAAATCCCTCAATCTCAAAACCAGAACCAGGAGTTAGAGCACTCGCTAACCAAAGGGTTAAGGCATTAATCACTAATGTGAATAAACCAAAAGTAAGCAAGGTGATCGGAAAGGTTAAAATCCGTAAAATCGGTCTAATAAATGCGTTAACTAGACCAATAATAATAGCAGCTAGCAAGGCCGCCACAAAACTCTTAATGGAAAATCCCGGAACGATATTAGCAGTAATTAATAATGCCACGGCAGTACCGAGCCAAGTGAATAAAAAGTGTCGCATAAGCTTTTTTAGAAGAATTAACCTTAAGTTTAATTAATTTCACTTTTGTTCATTGCGATATGTAACAGGATTAGATGTTGTTGTACTGAACTCCTCAAGTAGTCGCCTTGTTTTGGCAGTGCAAAAACAGTCTAATACCATTTTAGATTTTGTATTTCAATAAGGTTAGCGATCGCTGCTTTTGTCAATTCATCTGCTGGCATAGAGAAATACTTTTAATCCCAATATCTTTATCGTATTGCACGATGTACCTAAGTCAACTAATAACATTTACGGTTAAAGACTTATTATTTGTGCTAATGCACGAACAAGGAGGACAAGGAAGTATTTACTCCCTCACCTCCCAACAGTTGAGTAATTGATGATTTAGAACTCCCTAACGCCGCGAAAGAATTTCCCAAGTAGCCCCGCCAGCCACGCCATCAGCTTCTAAACCGTAGCGTTTTTGTAAAGCTTTCACAGCTTCCTCAGTTGTGGGGCCAAAGTCTCCATCTACATCGCCTTTTAAGTAACCAAGCTTTTTGAGTTGTTGTTGCAACTTCACAACTTCCGAACCACGTAAACCTAAGCGTAAAATTGGGAATCCTTCTGAGGTGTATTGAATGCCAGGGGTTCGCTGAGTACTGGTATTTGACTCAGTTTTAGTAGTTTGCCTGCTGCGTGTGGTTGGCTGATTTCTAGTATTTGATGTAGTACGTTTTGGTGTTTTCTGAGCTTGTCCCGGTTTAGCAGGTCTAGGTTCGGGACTGCCGCTAGCTTGTGTTGTGGCTTTTTTTGGTGGCTTGGCCTGTGTAGTATTTTGAGTTGTAGATTTTTTTGGCGGGTTGGGTTTGGTAGGAACTTGCGTTACAGCTTGTCTTGGTGGGTTAGGCTTGGGATTTGCAACTTGGGTGATATTGCTAGCCTGGGTTGGAACAGGAAAATTTGTAGCTGAGTTAAATCCTTGTCCGGATGAAGGAACCGTTGATGCTACACCAGGTTCCTTAGGAAAAAGCCGTTGCCAAGTTGCCGCGTCAACGATGCCATCTGGATTTAAGCCAGCTGCTTGTTTAAATTGGGAAACGGCACTGGCTGTATTTTCACTGTATATACCATCTACTAAACCAGAATAAAAACCCAAAAGTTTCAAAGCTGCCTGAAGTTCGGATACGCGTTCGCCTTGGCTACCAACTGTTAAGGTAGGACGGTTGATACTATCTCCGGGATTTACTTGGGCTATTTTTTGTGGGGCTGCAATTGATACTAGGGCAGAGAAAGCAATTGCTACAGGTGTAGTGGAGAACAGTAGTATTTTAATTGCTGATAAAGACTTAGATTGCTGTGTCTGCGAACTCTTTTGCGGTTTTTTTAATCTAGAGTGATTTACAGTTGGATCTAGTAATTTTAAGTAACTCAAAATACTTGCTGTCAGGCTGTTTTGCATAGATTTACTTCCAAAATATTCTGATGCTAATGGTACAGCCGCTTGGTCTAAAAAACAGCTGCTACAGACAGCGATGTATCCAGCAGGTTATACCAATTCAAAATGACGCTCGTAAACTCGCTAACGCTGCGCTAACAAAATTCAAAATTAAGAAATCCATATTTGACAAAGGCTTCTGGATTTGAATCTGTTTCAAAATTTTAGTGAATTGGTATTACGCCTGTGCAGATTATATACCTTTTGCGATCGCTCCATTAATTGCTGCTTCTTGACCAACTAAAGACACGTAAGGTTCCTGTAAATACTTGGAAGCTACCGCGATGGCGTCTTTGGCATCTACAGCAGCGATTAGTTCTTGGAACTTAGTATCAAAATCAATTCCTAAGCCCAAAATCTCATACCAACCGTATATTTGAGCAATTTGTCCGTTTGTTTGTTTGCCCAAAGCATATTGCCCCAGAATCTTGTTTTTAGCAGCTTGCAGGGCGCTTGGGGATACTTCTGTGCTAGATAATAAATCTACTTCTGTGCGCAGTCCTTCTATGGCTATGCTGGTATTCTCTGGTGCTGTACCCATGTAAACCACAAACGAAGCTGGGTATAGCCTGGTTGAGTAAAAAGCAGATACTTCGTAAGCTAAACCTCGCTTTTCGCGCAATTCCACAAACAAGCGGCTAGAAAGCCCATTTCCCAAGTAGGTACACAGCAACTTCAATGGGGCGTAGTCAGGAGAACTCACCGATGCGCCCAAATAGCCCAGCATGACAATTGATTGTTGAGTTTGTTGTGGCTTCAGCTTTACCTGGGGTTCGACTTTAATCTCAGGTAAATTGAGAACTGGGAGTGCTTGTGGTGGAATTTGCCAATCACCAAAAACTTCTCTTACCAATGCTACTGCATCTGTGGGTGTGACTCGGCCGGCAATACTAATTACCAAATTATCTGGACGGAAATAAGTTTGATGATAGTCCACTAAGTCCGCACGAGTTAAGCGGCTCATAGTTGTTTCATCTCCCAATATCGACATCGAATATGGATGATTTTGGTACATTGCCTGCCGCATTTGTTCAAAGGCGACAGTGAAGGGTTGCTCTTTTTGCGAACGAATATCTTGTAATGCTAGACGCCGTTCTAGTTCCACTTGGACTTCTGGGAAAGTTGGCGATCGCAACATCAACCCTGCCAATGTTAATATTTCTGCAAAATCCGATGTTACCGTCTTGAAAGATAGTAAAAAATAATCAGTGCCCGCATCTGCACTCAAACTCGCCCCGACAGACTCAACTTTTTCAGCAATTTCCAAGCTAGAAAGTCCATCGCATCCCTTCGTCATTACTGCTGATAACAAATGTGCCAACCCTGCTTGTTCTTGGCTTTCGTGACAACTACCAGCACGCACAAAAATCCGCGCTGCAATAATATCCGCAGCCGGGTTTTCTGCCACTAACACGACAATGCCATTATTTAATACAGTGCGATAGATAGGCGATTTTTGCAGCAAGGTTGTCATTTGTCATTAGTCCTTAGTCATTAGTCAAAACCCTTGGGGTAGGGAAAAGGGTAAAGGAGGAATCTTCCCCTTTGCCCTTTTCCCCTGCCCTTTATCCCCCATACCCCATACCTAACATGGTCTAAGTACAGTAACCGCATAATTTTGCGGGGAGAGATACTGTTGAGCTAATTTTTGCAGTTCTTGGGCATCAAAAGATTGAATTTCTTGGGGGTATGTCACAGCTAATTCGGCTTGGGCAATTGTATTGTAATATCCATAAAGCCCTGTGAGTTGATTTGGCGTTTCGGTAGAAAAGGCATACTCATTACATAGTAGCCTGCGGGAACGGCCGAGTTCTTGTTGACTAATTTCCTGAGTTTGTAACTTATCTAAACAATCGCAAATCAAGGACTCAACTTTTTCGACATTTTCTGGTTCCAACCAAGCAGTAATTGTAAATAAACTCGATTCTCGTTGCAGAGAAAAATTACTACAAATTCCCTGTACTAATTGCAAATCTTCGCGTAAATTGCGTACTAAACGCGAAGTTCGACCTTCTGCTAATAACACTGATAATAAATCTAAGCCATAAGCAGTATGAATTTCTTCTACTCCTGGTACGAGCCACGCCATTAATAATCGCGCTTGCTCTATCCGTGGTAAATACAGTTCTTGACGACGAATTTCTGTTATTATTGGGCTTGCCACTTTTTCAAACTGCGGGCAATGAGCAGGTTCGGCAAAATCAGTAAATGAACGATTTACTAAGTCTAAAGCTTGCTCTTGAGCTATACCTCCCGCAATCACTACTGTCATGTTTTCCGGCTGGTAGTGGGCACGGTGAAAACAACGCATTGCTTCTGGCGAGTGCTGCATTAGTTCTTGCTCGGTACCCAGCACTGAGCGTCCGTAAGGATGATGCTCATAGATGCTACTAATTAAAGCTTGGAATCCTATCCAGTCAGAATCGTCATTGCACGAACGGATTTCCTCTAATACTACGTCTCGTTCCCGGCTAAATTCATCTTCTGGAATTGCCGCATTCACTAGTAGTTCTCCCAAGTGCGGCAAAGTATCTTGCAGATAAGGCGCAGCTGTAGTTACTGAATAATGAGCGTAATCATAGCTTGTTGCCGCGTTACTAACGCCACCTTGGTTTTCAACGTTTTGGTCGAACATTCCAGGGGGTAGTGTTGCCGTACCTTTAAAAATCATGTGTTCTAAAAAGTGCGCCATACCGAACCACGGTTCTGGCTCTCGGGTTGCCCCAGCGCGCACCCAAACATCCGCCACAACTACAGGAGTAGTGGGAATTTCTTGATGAATAAACGTTAAGCCACTGTCTAGTCGGAAGACGGAGGCTGGAAAGACGGTATCAGTTCGTTGTTGTGACAATTTTTGTAGCTTTAACCACAATTTCATGCAATTGTGGGATTGTAACTCCGAACGTTACCTAAATTAGAATCCTGTGATACAGATTTTGTATTTATTCGCAGATATTTTTAAATTTTCATTGTTAAATTTTAAGTTCCTGTAATGAATTTAGCTCACAGCTAGCTGTGCATACGTGTCAACTTAAGCTAGAAATAGCTTTGGTGTTGGCTTCCTCACCCGCCAGAGAATAAATTCTCTGGCTAATAGATCGAGTCTACTGAAGTAGACTCAAAATCTTGGGGGATATTTAGTAATCTTTAGATTACTTGAAACCCGAGCAAATATTGGGTTGAAAGCACTATTATTTATCTCTGCAAAAAGAAAATTTCTGAAACTAGATAGTGCGAACCACAAAGTTTCAATGCCTCCTGAGATAAATCTTTGTCAGTTGCTTTCGGATGCAAGGTGCAAAGGTAGCATTTATATCAAGTTCGCTTAATCACTTATAAATCCCGAAACACCCCACCCGCGCTACCGCGCACCCTCCCCTTGCCAAGGGGAGCCACTGCGTTGGGCGGCTCTGCCGACTTGAAGCAAGTGGCGTCAGGGTTGGGGAGGGGTAATGCGACAAATGCAATGATAACTAATCATCCAAACTTGATATTACTCACTCATTTGAATTATGGAATTTTCCCGTTGCCTAAGACAGAAATACTGTGTCCTTATTAAATCCCCTAAATTTATTTGTGGGGATTACCTCCTGCCTCCTGCCTTCGTCCTTCTGCCTTCTTAAGCTACTTGCGTTTTACTGGAATTCCCCAAATCTTGATTTTTCCGTCAAATCCACCACTGGCTAGTATTTTTCCAGTTGGATTAAAAGCGATCGCACTTACCCAGTCTTTATGTCCGATGAGCGTATTTATCAACTCACCTGAAGCGATATTCCACAATTTAATACCATCTCTGCCAGCACTTGCAAGGGTTTGTCCGTCTGGATTAATGGCGATCGCATTTACCCAGTTATTATGTCCTGTAAGAGTGCGGAGTAATTCTCCAGTATTAACATTCCACACTTTAATGGTGCGATCGCGGCTAGCACTAATTAATGTTTCTCCGTTCGGTGTAAAGGTGACAGCAGTAACAGCATTAGTATGAGCTACTGATTCGCTGATTAATTTACCAGTACTTAAATTCCACAGCTTGATCCTACCTTTATTGTCGCCACTAGCCAGGGTTTGCCCATCAGGACTAATAGCCACAGTGTAAATCAAATTATTAAAGCGTACTAAAGCCCCAAGCGGGCGTTGCTGTAGTAAATCCCACAAGCGAATTCCATCCAAGGCACCACTAATTAAAACTTTACTATCAGGAGAGATCGCTAAAGATAATACGTTACTGGTATGTCCGACAAAAGAGCGAGTAAATTTAAAATTTTTCAGATTCCAGAGGTTAATCGTGTTGTCATTACTACAACTGGCGAGGGTTTGACCATCTGGTGAAATTACTAAAGATTCTACAGAGCTTTTGTGTGCTTTGCTAATATTCCCCAACTTTCTGCCGTTTGCTGGATTCCACAGGCGAATTATACCCTCGTTTTCTGCACCTCCACTGACAAGTACTCTATTATCTGGACTGAAGGCTAGGGATTTAACGGTTCCGGTGTGTCCTTTGAGGGTGTAGAGTACCTGAAAATTCGCAAATTTATTCGTAGTTTCGGAGTTTGGTGCGAATTCAATGACAGCATTCGCCTGATTACTATAAAACCCTTCCCAGGTAACTACTGGAAGGGCAACGACTGCCATAAATGTCAGGATAATATACAGACGACGAAAGTTACCCCTACCTCTTCCCTGACTCCTCACTCTTTTGCCTCACTTTTTGAGTAGGTATAAAAAAACATATAGAAATAAATTTTCTAGAGTTATGAATTACTAGTTATAACTCATAACTCTTGTACAGACGCAATTAATTGCGCATTAGTGTCAACTTAAGCTCAAACACTCAATCTACCGTGGTTTTAGATCCCCCAACCCCCTTACAAAGGGGGCATCCGATTCTAGTTCCCCCCTTTTCAAGGGGGGTTAGGGGGGATCGAAAATCTAGGTACTAGATCGAAAAATTTTGAAATGCTTATCAGACTTCGCTTTGATGTTAAGTTGACACTAATGTTAATCACCTCTCTACTCAGCACTCTTTAAAGAGGTGGTTTTTTCTTGGAAACGCTTAACATTGGTAAAGGCGCGTTAGAAGAACGAGAAGGCAGGTAATGTTGTACTATAGGTTCCTCTGGTATGGGACGACGCTGCTGGATACGCCACAGCTTTAAGCCTAGTGCTATCCCTGCTGTTCCCAAACCAAAAGCAAACAACGACCAGCTATCATCCAATCCGCCGATTAGGGCATCTACCAGACCCATCGTAATCAATATAGCGATCAGTGGTTCTTTCCGGTAGGTTGACTTCAAAAAACGAGGTAATACAGCATTCATCACAGCTTAGTTGGTTCCAATTAACCTTTTGTATATCTTCTTGACCTAAGAATACCTCACCCAAATTTTGCCTTTGTCATTCAAGGCATAAACTAATTTAATTATGACTTTCTTTAGTAGGGGAGGAAGTGTAGTTATTAACCTTATTACATCTCCATAATTGCAAGTTTCGGATATTCTAATCGCTAATACGTATTTTTATTCCTCTCTTGGCTATATTTTACAGAAATAATTTATAACTAAATCTAATGAAAGTGTTGAGGGCGAAGTACTGCACTATCTATTGCTAAAGTCAAAACCAACTGGTTGTTCCAGCTGGTTGAAACTCTTCTAAATAGTAGCTTACAATCTGCGTGCTTGTTGCTGGTATTATTTCAGACCCAGCCATGAGAGTACGCCTTGATTGGTGACGTATTCGATCGCTAACATCAAAGCGAAGCCAATCATTGCAGCCCGACCGTTTAAGCGTTCGGCATATTCGTTAAATCCAAACTTAGGCTGATCTAATTTAGGTGTAATTGTTGGTTGTGGTTGTGTCATTTTTTAGAAACCTCTTTTTGGCAAACGGGAGTTGAGAATAAACTTGGTGGTTTGAGTCGGGCAAAGGGTCATATCATCTTACGGCTAACCACCCATCGCTAAGGCTGACGCTCTTAGTCAAAGAGATGTTAAGAATAAGTTTTTAACCAGATTTGAGATCGAAGTTAAAGCGATTAATTTCTTTTTCTTTCCTTAACTTTTAGCCCATTTTGCCAGCTGATGAGCGATCGCAGTGCTTGAATCTCAAGACGATTTGAGAAATTCAACCAAAACTTACTAGAAGTGAGGTATACACTACAATCCTTCTTTTGAAAAATTGTTATTATTCTTTATATATTGTATGGATACTCAAGCAATAGTCAAGCGTCAGAGTTTGCAGGTACTCAGATGAAATTGACTGGCAAAAAATAGAGAATAGCTATTTTTAATACAGCTATCCCCAATATGAAAGTAGCAAGCTTGAAATTAGCCGGCTACAGTTATTAAACAAAAAAAATTATTCAGAGGCGGTATATGGAAATCGGCGTTCCCAAGGAAACTAAGGATCTAGAATTTCGAGTAGGTTTAAGTCCTTCTAGCGTGCGGGTGCTGCGGGAAAATGGTCACAGCATCTTCGTCCAGACGAAAGCAGGTAATGGTGCTGGATTCACAGATGATGATTATATCAGTGCTGGAGCAGAGATTGTCCCCACAGCAGAAGCAGCTTGGAATCGGGAATTGGTTGTCAAAGTCAAAGAACCGCTGTCCTCTGAGTATACTTTTTTGCAGAAAGGACAAATATTATTTACTTATTTACACTTAGCAGCCGATCGCAAACTCACAGAGCATTTAATTGATTGTGGCACTTGTGCGATCGCCTACGAAACTGTAGAACAACCAGGCGCTAACAGGCTACCTTTGCTCACTCCTATGAGCGTTATTGCCGGTCGGCTTGCAGTACAATTTGGAGCGAGATTTCTAGAACGTCAGCAAGGCGGTAGAGGTGTGCTTTTGGGTGGCGTACCTGGAGTTAAACCAGGTAAAGTCGTAATTCTCGGTGGCGGTGTTGTCGGCACAGAAGCAGCTAAAATTGCCGTGGGTATGGGTGCTAGCGTGCAGATTTTAGATGTTAGTGTGGAGCGATTATCTTATTTAGAAACTTTATTTGGTTCTAGAGTCGAATTGCTTTACAGTAATTCTGCTCATATTGAAGCCGCTGTCAAAGAAGCCGACTTACTCGTAGGTGCAGTTTTAGTACTGGGACGCAGAGCACCAATATTAGTATCCCGCGAATTGGTCAAACAAATGCATCCTGGTTCGGTAATAGTTGATGTTGCTGTTGACCAAGGTGGTTGCGTAGAAACCTTACATGCTACATCTCACACAAATCCGGTATATATCGAAGAGGGTGTGGTGCATTATGGCGTTCCCAATATGCCAGGAGCAGTACCTTGGACGGCAACTCAGGCACTCAATAACAGTACATTACCTTATGTCGTGCAGTTAGCGAACTTGGGAATTAAGGCATTGGAAGTTAATCCAGCCTTAGCTAAAGGTGTAAACGTGCAGAATCATCATTTAGTGCATCCTGCCGTGCAAGAGGTGTTTCCGGATTTGGTAAATTAATCTGAATGCAGGTGTGTAAATGCTAGGCGATCGCTTATTTTAATGCTGGTAGTCCTGAGCAATTAGCCTAATTTCGTTCCCAAATGCGCGGATGGGTAGCTGTAGAAAATCGAAACAAGCAAAAAATCGCTGCATCTCAATATTTATAAGGTTTTGAGGGCTATAGGGATTTGGAACCATCCGCGCACCTTATGGAGACTGAGTTTCAGCGATTTGCTTTTGGTGTTACTACTATTTTCTGTGTTATGATTCTTCCATCCGCGCAACTGCACCTTGAAAACTAAATACAGCAAGCCTTTCGTGTGTCGGCGATTGCAATTAACTAAAATCCCTATTAGGGATTGAAACGTATTCCATGACCTCTTCGCGAATGACGTAACATTGCAATTAACTAAAATCCCTATTAGGGATTGAAACTCTTTCCACTTGCGAGGAGTATTGTTAAGGAATTATTGCAATTAACTAAAATCCCTATTAGGGATTGAAACATGCCGAGTACTCTAATGCAGCCAAGACTCGTAAATTGCAATTAACTAAAATCCCTATTAGGGATTGAAACGACACTTTCAGGAGTTGGTTAAAAAAAATATATTATTGCAATTAACTAAAATCCCTATTAGGGATTGAAACGAAAAATGTATAGGTGGGACAAGCACCATTGCTACTGCCAGATTGCAATTAACTAAAATCCCTATTAGGGATTGAAACGTTGTCAAGAATCTGAAAAACTCACTAATCAAATTGCAATTAACTAAAATCCCTATTAGGGATTGAAACCCGACCATTACCGACCCCATTGCTGGTACTGGTAATTGCAATTAACTAAAATCCCTATTAGGGATTGAAACTTTCCTCACCCTCACCCTCCCGCCCCTCTCTCCGGAATTGCAATTAACTAAAATCCCTATTAGGGATTGAAACATGGTGTTTACCTTTTAGAGCAGCTACCGGGGGGCAAGGATTGCAATTAACTAAAATCCCTATTAGGGATTGAAACCAGAGATAATATTCCTGACCGTAGGTGAAGCTTGGATTGCAATTAACTAAAATCCCTATTAGGGATTGAAACACGATCGAGCAGTTCCTTGATGTAGAAGTAAAATATTGCAATTAACTAAAATCCCTATTAGGGATTGAAACAAAACTCAAACAAATGTAACTTCTGTTTCCACAGAACCAGAAATTGCAATTAACTAAAATCCCTATTAGGGATTGAAACTTAATATGCATTTACAATCGAATCGCGTTTTTAATTGCAATTAACTAAAATCCCTATTAGGGATTGAAACCCCTTAAAAGTGATTCAGCAAATTTCGGGGATTAATTGCAATTAACTAAAATCCCTATTAGGGATTGAAACGAAATTACCTCTAGTTGATTGATGCTACTAACATCATTGCAATTAACTAAAATCCCTATTAGGGATTGAAACAACTTTATTACTTACTAAGGCTCTCAAAAATGAAATTGCAATTAACTAAAATCCCTATTAGGGATTGAAACTATATTCATATAACATAGATAGGGTAAGGGTAATTGCAATTAACTAAAATCCCTATTAGGGATTGAAACGCATTATCAATACCTGTTTGTACATTGACGGGAATTGCAATTAACTAAAATCCCTATTAGGGATTGAAACCTGTGAGAGAGCGATTACGCACCTTTTAGGCTTATTGCAATTAACTAAAATCCCTATTAGGGATTGAAACCTGGAGCAGTTTCGATTTCATCCCAAAACGGATCGTAACATTGCAATTAACTAAAATCCCTATTAGGGATTGAAACAGTCGATTTAATTACTGGCTTATTTCCTGGATAAGCCTGAAATTGCAATTAACTAAAATCCCTATTAGGGATTGAAACTTTGTGCTCCAACGTTTCAATTGGTACGCCACTATTATTGCAATTAACTAAAATCCCTATTAGGGATTGAAACGCCCTGAAGACTCAGGGGACTTCTGTATTAGTCATTGCAATTAACTAAAATCCCTATTAGGGATTGAAACATTACACCATAGGAAGACAGGAGTTATTGATAGAATTGCAATTAACTAAAATCCCTATTAGGGATTGAAACCTATTAACTAAACTTACAAATAGTTTATTAGAAATTGCAATTAACTAAAATCCCTATTAGGGATTGAAACGCACGGCTGGGATTTCCTAACAGCAGGTGAGGGCTTATTGAGATTGCAATTCGCTGTAAAATGCCTATGATACCGTTTCTTTATGGGGCTGCGCCAAATATTTTCAACGCAAAGGTACGCTGAGGTTAGCGCAAAGGGACGCTGAGGTTAATTCGCTACATTCCAAAATAATTAGGCGCATCTTCATAGAAAATTGGTATGAGGGATTGAAACATATTTTGATTGCTGTTTACGAATTAGAGCTAACATTACACTTGAGTAGAGCTGAAGTAGTAAAAGAGAGTAAATCGTTCACTTTTTTGAAAACCGTGTTTCTGGTAGTAGCCGATTAAGTTATGATTTGCTTGGTCTTCTTGTGTAACTACAACTGATAAAACACTGCACCCATTTTGATAACACCACTGCTTAACACTATCAATAAGTGCTTGACCTACTCTTTGTTGTCGTGCTTGAGGTAAAACGTAGAGATCCTCTAACTCTGCATACCGAGAAAATTCTAGTCCAACAGATGTTGTGGTTACAGTTGCTACACCTATTACTTCTAATCCATGACTAGCAACAAAAATAGCACTGCCAGGATCTTTGAGCATTGCATTTAGAGCTGTGGGTAGCCTTTCAACAACTGCGTCAAATCCTTCATCTGTGAAAAACTGAGTCAGGAGTGGCAAAACTTTAGAAGCATCTTCTAGGATTGCCTGTTTAATCTCAATAGTAGGATAATTAGACATTTTTTCGTTCTCTAAGCCTCACCATCATCTCTAAATAGTGCCTTAGAAATCAACTCATTTATTTACGAATCATCTGTTAAAGATTGAAACAATGTGGTTTTGATGTTAAGTTTGACGCCGTAGACTAAGACGAAGTTTTATAACCTTTACCAGTACATAGTTTTTCGAGGTAAAGTAACTGGCGGCAGCTATAGTAAAGCTAATCCGCCTTTAAGTTGCATAATCCTTAGCCTCAGAAAGAGGCGGGGATGCTATTTGAATGATTATTAGCTTAACTGACCATACTAACGGTTAACACTACTCATGTCAGGATAGCGATCGCCTGCTGCAACATTTTTGGGTGCAACTGCTTCAATTCGATTCAACTCTTCTTGAGTGAAAGTAATTTCCGTAGCTGCAATGTTCTCCTCTAAATATTTACGGCGTTTTGTACCAGGAATTGGCACAATATCTTCTCCTTGAGCCAAAAGCCATGCTAGTGCAAGCTGACTAGCAGTTACTCCTTTTTCGCTGGCAATTTCTTTGACTTGCTCGACTAATTGCAGGTTTTTATAGAAATTCTCACCTTGAAAGCGGGGAGAATTTCTTCGATAATCATCAGCTGGAAGATCGTCAGGGCTAGTAATTGCACCTGATAAAAATCCTCTTCCTAATGGGCTATAAGGAACAAATCCAATTCCTAATTCCCGCACTGTAGGTAAAATTTCATCCTCTGGTTCTCGACTCCAAAGAGAGTATTCTGTTTGCAGTGCTGTAATCGGGTGAACTGCTTGCGCTCGTCGAATTGTAGCAGGAGCAGCTTCAGAAAGTCCTAAATAACGCACTTTTCCTTGCTGAACTAACTCTGCCATTGCGCCGACAGTATCTTCAATGGGTACGGTTGGATCTACCCGATGTTGATAATAAAGGTCAATGACATCAATTCCCAGGCGTTTTAGGGAAGCATCGCAAGCTTGACGGACGTATTCTGGTTTGCCACTAATGCCTTTCCAGCCACCATCTTCAGTGCGGACATTACCAAACTTGGTTGCCAACACTACTTTATCGCGGCGGTCTTTAATTGCTCTGCCTACTAATTGTTCGTTAGTAAAAGGCCCGTACATATCTGCTGTATCGAGAAAATTAACTCCGAGTTCTAATGCTCGATGAATTGTGGCGATCGCTTCTTGTTCGTCACGACCGCTATAGAACTCGGACATTCCCATACAACCAAGTCCAATAGTTGAAACTTCTAACCCTTGTTTGCCTAGCTTTCTAGTTTTCATCAAATAATCTCCCAGTGAGAATAATTCGTAATTCGTAATTCGTAATTCGTAATTTCTAACCTACGACTGAAGTCGGGAGCTTGAAATTAATGATATAGAGGGTTTTTATGTTTTCATTAATGAATCAAGGGGCTTGTATCTGTTTAATTACGAATTACGAACTATTAATTATCTCTTTCCCAATTAGGAAGTCATCTGTTATTAGAAGTATTTTCTGAAGTGCGATCGCACTTTAGTAGGGTGCGTTATGGATGTTAGTCCTAAGGCACCGTTTTTACTGAATTCTAATTTCCAATTCCTATTTCAACTGCACTATAGACAAAACTTGATAACCCTGACCTTGGGGCATACATTGCCCGTTAAGCTCAATCGGACAAGCATTTTTAGTAGATGAAGGGCGAGTTCCTTCAACATACACCGCTGTTATTTCAACTTCTTTATTATTAAGCGATCGCAATTGAGAATGAGAAACTTGAACGGATGGACGCAGTACTAAACGATTTTGATTAGGAGAATTAGTAATTAGAAAAAACTCGTTACCTTCATAAGCTCTAGTTGACATCACAGGAGGAATTTCTTCATAAACTAATTTCCCTCGCAAAGTAGATGTTTTTGATTGATTTATATTTTTATTTGATTGTTGCCACAATCCTAAATGTTTATTTTTAGCATTGGCTTCGGCAATTAAATATTGGGTTTTGGTTTCGTAACAGTTGGATAAAGAGTCTCGGTCAACTACAGCATTACCTTCTTGTACTAAAAGCAGATTAATTGAACGATTATCTACATATACTTCGCCAATGGTGCGACCATTGTTTAGTTGTTCTGTATTTCTAATCACCACAGGGCTTTGAGGCGGAAGCAGTTGTTTTAACCTTTGCGTTGCGGCTAACTTTGATGGCTGGCTAGTTGTTTTGGGCGTATTGATACAGGCTAGTTTTACAGTGATTGGTTGTCCTGCATCATCTTTAACTGAAATTGTATTTGCATCTGCAACGCCAACTACTGTGGCTAAGATTAAAATTAGTTCTAGTAATTCCATCATTTTATCTCTAGTAATTTATTTTGTGGATAAGATTTAGCTCACGCAGAGACGCAGAGGCGCGGAGAGGAGAATTGAGAGAGAAGAATGTGACGGGTAATTTTGCATAGATTGATTATTTAATAAAGGCTTTGTAGTCTTCGATTTTGTTAGTCAAGCGTGATGCAAGGAAGGGACTTGCATCTTTTAAGGTTTCATAAATTTGGATTGCTTCTTCTCGATATTTAATAATTTTTTCTTGATTCCAATAATATGGCGGTGCTTGGAGGTTGGTAATTCTATCAGCTAGCTTTACCATCCAGATTTCTGGCGGTTGCTTTTTTATTCTTCGTAAACTATCTGTCATTTGCAGATATTTTTCTAGGGAATTATCTTTAGTTAGTGCAAGTACTCCGTTAGCGATCGCTTCACCAAATTCAGTTTTGATTTCCTCAAATGTTGTTGCAGTATCTTCAATTACGTCGTGCAAAATAGCACATTGAATTGCTAGGTTTCCGTCGCGTTCTTTTTCTATATTTAAAGCAGCAATTACTTCCATGCTCACACAACTTAAGTGAACAATATAAGGTATTTCTGAACCTGGCATTTTCTGACCGTGATGTGCCTGTGCTGCTTTATCTAAGGCTTTGATATAAATTTCTTGCGACCAATTTTGTTGCATATTTATAAACGTTCTCATTTAATCATCTGGAAATTGCCAAGATGAAATACTTTCTACATTCTTACTACTGCATTTTTGACAAGTAACATCAAATGCTGAATCTATCCATTCATAACCGCAAGTACGACAATGGCAGTAAATATTATTACGGTTTGCATCTTTTATCCCTTGATGCCATTGCTGTAGTTCCTCAGAATTTAGAAACGGAGAATTATCAGACATTATTACAATCAATCCTTTGTAGAGACGGCGATTTATCGCGTCTTTGTATTGGTAATATTACAATTCAAGAATAAAACTATCTCGTAAATGAAAATCTGGCTTTGCACCTCGATGAGTTAATGCCCAATAAGTAACGCCACCATCTTTAGATTTAATAACTGTCGTAATCGCAGCTTCTATTATTTGTTCTGGCGAAATGATTTTCTCTAAATCCATATTCAAAGTAAGTACGAATTTATCGGCGTGATTGTCAACTTTAAACGGCAGTGTTGTTAACCCTGTTTCTTCTCGCATTCCTTGACGGTATCCATCAAAATGATAGACGTTCCAATGCCCAGCAGGTGAGAGGTTGAATTCCCAATACTGTTGAGAATTTTTGATGCCCAGGAAAAACTCAAAGCAAGTATCTTCCCACAGTTGATTTTTGCGCGATGGTGTGTTTGATGGTGGGGCGATCGCAATTTCTTCTAAGTTACCTGTAAGGCTATAACAGATGCTAAGTTGATTAAAATTGCGGCTGATATTGCCTGTAATTTGTAAATTAGCTGGGGATTCCTGGGAAGCAAAATGTTGCAAAGAAAATATTTGGTTATTCATTTAATATCTTTGATAATTTT
Source organism: Nostoc sp. DedSLP01 (assembly GCA_034530875.2). Lineage (GTDB taxonomy): Bacteria > Cyanobacteriota > Cyanobacteriia > Cyanobacteriales > Nostocaceae > Nostoc. The sequence goes on along the minus strand of JAVRCJ020000004.1, from coordinate 84,919 downwards.
GCGAACCTGCGTTTCTTGAGATTCGATACTTTCAGTGAGTTTAAACTGAACGATCGCTCTTGCTAAATTATGTTCTGGATGCTTCACTTTAAAATAGACATTTCCTGCTAAATAGTCAGCAAAAAATCTCAATCCTAATTCAAAAGCAATCAAACGAATTGCATCGTAGATATAGTTATAATCATTTTCCGTAAGGAAGGCTTTTGCTACACCAAGATAACCTGCTAAAATTGCCTCGCACAAATCGGTGTCGAAATAAACGCTGTCCCAATTTTCGGTTTCTTCTCCAACTGGATTGCAACCAGAACGCAGACAATCGCCGATATCGTAATGTACCAATCCGGGTTTTACGGTGTCGAGGTCGATGACGCTGACGGCTTGCTGGGTAGCTGTGTCGAACATGACATTATTAATTTTTGGATCGCCGTGCATCAGACGCAGCGGTATAATGCCTTGTGTTTTGGCGTTTTCTAGGATGTGTGCAAAGTTACGGCGATCGCTAACAAATTGCAAGCAATAATTAACCTCAGGCGTTTTACGTACTTTGGTTTTTGCTAAAACTTCATCGTAATGCTGGAGATAAAGCGGCGTAATATGGAATCCTTCGAGGGTATCAGCGAGTTTTTGTGGTGGTAAATCGCCGATCAGATTGTGGAACATGCCCAAGGCATAACCGATTTCTTGTGCATGAAAGCGATCGTGCATGGTATCAAAGGATTGTGAATCTTCAATAAAGCTAATCGCCCGCCAAAAGGAACCATTAGCATCTCGCCAGTGGTTTTGTTCGTCTTGAGTCAGTAGTACTTGCGGTACTTCCCAGCGACGATTTAAAGGAGTAGATTGTAGCTTTTTGCGAACATGTTCGGTAAAGGTACACATGTTCTGCATAATCAGCTTTGGCTGGCGAAATACCTGAGTATTGATGCGTTGTAGAACAAAATACTGTTGTTCTGAAGAATCTAGAGTTACCAGAAATGTGTCATTGATATTACCACTGCCAAATGGTTTGGTAGCTGTAACCTTCCCCAGTCGGGCGAATTGAGTGGCGATCGTAACTAGATTATCTGTAGCTTGTGTACTGAGTTCTTGTATCATATTCGTGTTTTTCCTGACTACTCCTCACCTACATTGCACAAAGGCAATAGGGGATATCGTAGCGCAAGTATAAAGATAATTCGTAATTCGTAATTCGTAATTCGTAATTTGTAATTTTTCAAAGTCAGATAAAATCCAATAGGGTTCAGATAAGACCAAAAGACTTGTAGAGACGGCGATTTATCGCGTCTCAAAATTATTGAATGATGGTAGATTCAAGAAGTAGCCCTAAAGAATTTTAAATGAAATCCCAAAGTGTAGATAAGAAAGAATCTTTCTATATTGCTGTCATTTTGTATGAATCATCCTCCGATGCACTGAATTATCAACCGTTGTACCAAGAATGCTTTGTACTTATAAAAGCTACTTCTTTAGAGAAAGCTAAAGAAAAAGCTGTAACTTATGGGAAAAAACAAGAAGTAAGCTACAAAAATGAAGAAGGAGAAACTATTACCTGGTCTTTGAAACAAGTGATAGATGTGAATTCAGTATTGTATGATGACTTTGATTCAGCTAGTAATGGTCTAGATTTATACGCAAGACATTTTCGTAATTATGAGGCTTACCACTCATTTGAGCCATTTTTGTCTCAAGAGGAATTGTAATTTAGGAAATTATTTGTCAATGATGAATTGCGAAAAATACTGTTTGTTAATACGGGGCATTATCGCCCCGCAATCACTCAACAGTTAGCGAATTTCATCGTTATCAACCCACTCATCATAAGATGAGTCATAACCGATGTAGCGAAGGAAGTATTGGTGACCTTGGACTTGTTGAATGGTAGCAGAATACCAAGCTTCTTGGTCTTCATCCCAACATTTTACCTTTTGACCAACTGCATGTCCATTGTCATCAGCAGAGCGAAGATCGCGAGTCCGAATATCATCTTCACCTATCCATTCATCATAAGATGAACCATAACCAAGGTAATGAATATAGAATTGGTCATCTTGGATTTTTTCAATTGTTCCTTGATACCAATCTTCTTCATCCTCATCCCAGATTTCTACTGTATTGCTGACTGCATACTGAGTATTATCTGATTTTATATTTGACTTTGCAGCAGATGAAACATCTTGAATCTGCTTTTGTGCCTCTTGTTTAATTTCCTCTTTAACTAAATTATATGCTTGCAAAATTACACTGCGAGCAACTGTTTGAATTCCGGTATGTTCGTAGTAATTTGTAGTTTGGTCTAAAAATGCTGCTACAAAATCTAAGTTATCATCAGCAATCTGAATAAAATTACCCAAATGACTAGAAATTGATTGTGGGGTGATGCCTGTTTTAGATACTAAGCTATTCATCCACCCTTGTACGGAGTTGAAACTTTGATTAATAAAACCAAGTTTATCAGTGGGGCTATTACCTGGTAGAGAACTATTGACAGCTAAGAAAACAGGATTTTGAGCTATTGCACTAGTATCAGCGCCACTAATTACTGAGTGAATTTTCCCTAGAAAATCTGGGCCTAAGGGCAAAATTCCATCTAAACAAACTAAAGCAACCATCCGCATTAGAGATGCATTTTGATAGTTGTTAGCAAGAGAATTGGCAAACTCTTGAGGATTGGGTTGAGGAATACCATTGACTTTGCAGAAGGCGATGATTTCAACAGCAATTTTCAGTGCTAAATCAATCGATTGAGTGACGTCGGCTTTAGGAGTAATGTTGCTTAAAAAAGACAGAAAGCCAATTTTTTCACCAACTTTATTAGCTAAAGCTGCTGTCGCCATAGCTGTATCTGCTTTATCAATTATTTGATAAACTTTGATTGCAGCCTGGTAGCCATTTTGAGGATCGTGATATAAAGCAACAGCGCGATCGCGGATTTTCTGAATTACCTTAGCATCGCTTTCTCCAGTGATGGCGCGGATATTATTGTCAAACCCCACCACATTATTCCATTCACCTGGTGCTACGTAATCAAGAGCCTTTAAAACTTTGACAGTGATATTGTCAGCTGGTAATTCGTCAACCAACTGAATAATAGATTTATCCATCAGCCGATCCTCAAAACTCTAAACAATTTTTACAATACGGATGAAAACGGCACGCATGACCAGTGTGATTTGCTACTTATAAAATCAGCTATTTTTCTAGTCAACGCTGCGTGAATTACTGAACCGTATTCATAGAGTTCCCAGAAGTCGGCAAAAAATAACTTCACAAGTCAGAATTTATTTGTAGTACAGCAGTGCGTAAATTTAGTTACCTAAGCGTGTAAACTTGTTTTGACAGACTACCGATGTATTTGATTAATTTAAAAAGCTTGCAAGAGTCCCGACTTCTTCAAGAAGCCGGGGATTAAGATGTAAATTCAGAATTCTGAATTCTGACTCGTTTTAGCGTAGCGGTGCGTAGACTATTTTGAATTATGACAACTTTTAATCTCTCAAACTCAAAAATCGGGCATAAAGATAAGCAATTGTTTCATCAAGAACTGTCCGCACGCCTTGGCTAGAACGCCACCACTTTTTTGGATCGTAATCTTGAGTTTTAGCAGCGATCGCGCCAACTTCAATATCAGGATTGAGAATGTTTTTGAAGATTAACCAACTCCTACGGGTATGAACGTCCAAAGAAAAAAGATTAATTGATTGGACTTTTAAATTGGAATTCGATAGCCAGCGATAAAACTCGACAGCAGATGCATAACTACGATCCTTAATGACAAAAGGTGTGGGAACAGCCACTACTTTTTCTGCTTCTAAACCGAGTTTATTCAAGGTTGCTGCTGTCACTTCTGCAAAACTATTATATCCAGTCAGATAACTGCCTTTTCCTAAACTACCTCCGGTAGTAATTATTTGACGGTAAGAACCTTTTTGAAATTCAATTAACGCTTCTTCTATAGCATAATCTGGTAACCATCCTTCAACAACTAATATTTCTGCTGATTTGATGGGGGAAGTTACGGCGAGATATGAGTGTACATGAGTAATACTCAAAAATATTAAATAAGCAATCACAGCGATTGCAATCGCCCACCCCGCAGCCGTAAGTGTCCACATTTCTTGGCGTTTTATTAGTTTGACTTTTGGAAATTTTTGACGCCGACGATTTTTTGTCTGCATTAAGCTTTGGACAGGCGCTGTTGTTTTAAGTAAGCAAATACAGACTTATCGCCAATATCATCAGGAATTCGTTGCACTGTTTTTCGCAAAGCAAATACCAAAAACAATGTTGCCCAAATTCCTAATAAAATACTTTCCCACTGAATTGTGAAAATTCCTACTAAATGCCCTAACAATAGTAGCGGTACTATCGGAGTTAATACTTTTGTTTCCAAGCGATTGAAACAAAACGCTTCTTTAAAATAAATACCTGTCAGAGCTACGAAGATAAAACCAACTCCAAACAAAGTAAGAGGCTGATTATAAATAGTAACAGCCAAAGGTTCGCTACTAGATAGCGCCAAAACAGTAGATGCAATAGTACCGATCGCCCAAAAAACTTGCAGCATTCGGTGTAATACTATCATGTAGATATGAATTGTAAATAAACTTACACCGAGACCTAAAATAAAACAAGCATATAGAGGTGTTAATAGACTGATAACAGTCGGGTTATTGTTGAATAAAACCAGAGCGCTACCGACAGCAAAGCTGAGTGCAGCTATCATTAACCCAGTACGGTAGATAATCACCCCAGTGCGATCGTTTGAAGTGATTGTAAATTCCCCAAACTGACCTTGATAAACTTCTGGTGCAGGTAGTATTTGCGTAGTCATAGCGAAAGATATAGTAATGATTGCTTAGTGAAGTAGTACAGTAAATTGCTGAATGGTTACTTTTATTATTATGGGCAATGAGGCGAATTTAATGTGAGTATTTCTAAAAGTATGCTCTAGGATATATGAATAATGAGATTTTTGAATTTAGGATGTGTTGGTTGTTAACTCATGAAAACCAGTTGGTTTAAAGATTTTAACCAACAAGGGTACACTGGTCGCTGTTAACAGTCAACACTCAACAATAGTTCTGGTTTTGTCAGAGAAACAAGACTTGTAGCGTATCTCCTAAATTAAGCTGTAATTGTGAGCGAGCATTGCCGCTATTGATGGCAATTTCTACCCAGCCGTGACTGCCAACCAAAGCTAACGCTTCTCCCACGTTGACATTACTATAAGTTTCACATCCTGGTATCCTCAATCCAGCAGCTTGCACGCACCAGGTTTTACCCTGGACGTAACTTCCTAGAATGTTGCTGACTAAGTTGCCAAAGCCATCAATATATTGAATGCAACCTACCACGCCAGTTGTTGTTTGCTTGCACTCCCCAATATCCAACTTGACTAAACTGGCTGGATCGATTTCTTGTCCTAACTGTCTTAGAGGTACGCCACTAGCCAGATGAGCCGCCACTGGTGCAAAAATATCCCTACCGTGAAAAGTCTTGCTTGGTAGAGGAGTTCTCCAATAGTTAAGATTTGTAAGCTCCACAGCTACAATCGCCGGACTCTCACTTAATACTCCGCTGAAAATGCCATTATCTGGCCCCACAAGAAACCCTTGAGCAAATTCTACTGCGATCGCCCGTCGCTTACTGCCCACACCAGGATCTACCACTGCTACATGCACTGTCCCGACTGGAAAATAAAGATAAGCATTCATCAGCGAAAACCGCGCTGCGGTTATGTCTTGGGGCGGAATGTCGTGCGTCAAATCAACCATTGAGATTTGAGAGTTGATTTGCGCTATGACTCCTTTCATGACGCCGACATAGACATCGCGATCGCCAAAATCGCTCAGTAAAGTCACCAATGCTTGTTGACTCATACGGTTCCCAAACATCATTTGACTAAAGTATACATAAACTCATAAATTTCTGTAGCTGTTGCTACAGAATATATGTTATGTTAGGAATACAAAACATAAAGCCAGAAATTAAAGAGGTAATTTCTATGAATCAAGGTAGATTACAGGCTGCCAGGAAAGCACGAGAAGCTCATAGAGAAAATATTCAAAGAAGCCTAGAACATCGCTTGCAAGTAGCCAGAGCAAAAGGCGACGAACAATTGATTCGTCAACTAGAAGCAGAGATGAAATATTCCAACTAAATCAAGTTTTCATTGTTCATAGTTTTGTTGTGTACCCCGCTACGGCGGGTTTTTTTGTTTTCAGGGGTGTTTCAGGTAATGCCAGTAATCGACTGTACGCCACTACTTTCTTTACGCTTCTGAGGATGGGGCGGAGGGGCAGGGGGCAGGGGGGCAGGGGGAGAAGAGAGAATTATAAAAGCGGATTTGGTGAGTACTAAGTGAGCAGTGAAGAGTTAACTTATTCTCTTCTCCTTGTCCGCTTGTCTCCCCTGCCCCCTGCTTTTAACTGATGGGTACTTTTTTAGGGACTTCCAGAAAATAAATTATTCAATGGGTGAGAGTAAATATCATCTGAAATCTTCCTCCCCTGCTCCCTCTGCTCCCTCTGCTCCCTCTGCTACCCCTGGTGATTGTATATTTTTTTAGTTGGAATTCCCTTATCGGAAGCTCCTAATAATTGAGGGGCAATCTCCCTATGCTTGCTCTCACTAATAAAAAGCATTCACAGGGCGATCGCCCCTAAATATTTTGCAGGTTTTTGGCACAGATGCAAAGCGGGCTGGCCGCAAGCATCGATTTTTCCCCAGAAACACTTATGAATTATTTTTCACCAAGGTGTCTGGAATAATGACTCCACACTCCACACTCCGCATTTTGTACTCAGGACTTACTGAATATCTGGGGTGGAAATTTCTCTTGAATTATAAATTCACTTCCAGGCAACTGTCACTATTTTCCACCGATTACTCAGCAGTAGCGAGTTCGGTACTACCGCGTGTACGACGGCGTGTGAGGGTGTTGTACAGCATTACACCGATCGCTTTGATCAAATTACCTTCTAATTCTTGGAACATCTTCATGTTCATACCAAAGGCGGCGTTAGCTTCATCAACAATGCGATCGGCTGTAGCATCGTCTAGAGGTAATTCATCCAAACCCTTGCGATATTTGGCTTTAAATGCCTTTTCATCAGGGATATCTGCAAATTCATAGAAAGCAGTACCTTGCCCGTCAGACAAATTCATTGCCGTTACAGCAATGCCTTTGAGAATTTGTCCCCCGGATAAGTCACCCAGATAACGAGTATATGAATGGGCGATTAACAATTCTGGTTCTGTTGCAGATATTTCCCGAATCCGCTGCACGTAAGCTTCACCTGCGGGAGATAGTTTGATTTGCTCTCTCCAATTCGCACCAAAGTAATAACTTAGATCTTGCTCTAGGGTATGCTTGCGGTTTAACTGGGGAAAATAAATTTTAGAAACTATCGGATGCTGGCGATGCTTTTCCATCTCCTCTTCCATCGCTGAGTAGATGAAGTAGAAGTTAGCAACTAGTTTCCGGTAAGAGTTTTTCTCGACTACTCCTTTTAAAAAGCACTTGACAAAACCTACATTTTCTGCCATCGTGTGAGCTTTCTTAGTGCCTACACGTAATTTGGTTGCTAAATTGCTGCTCATACTAAATATCTCAACTTTAAAAAGTCAACTGCCGGAGTTTTAATTGACGAACGGCTAAAAAGGCCATTAAAACGTTACCTTAAAACTATTTGATGAGAATTTATATTAAAATTTTTTAAGCTTTACTACTTTGTAGTTGTTTACACAATAAATTCACCCAGGACGAAAACTTTATATTGCGAGTATTTTGATTTTTTGTTTCGATCTGCTCAATTTTGCTTTGATTCTCAGATTGGCTAGAAAATCGATAACATCATTAAAGCAATATTTATCACTCAACTTTACGTAAATGTTTTATTTGTGAACTTATAGAGAAAAGAGTCAAGATTAAGATAGAGGGCATAAAAGCAAGAATTAGCTACAATAAGTAAACTTTACTTATAACGTAAAAACAAATACTGGCTTCATGAAAGATTTAAAATATGATAACAATATTTTAAGTATTTTTACGTAAAATTGAGTTTATCTAGAATAAATTTCTCAAAATAATAAAGAATCTCGAAATTGCTGAATTCAGTCTCAAATGCTATTTTTCATTTTGTTGTGTGGAGTGTTTAAACTATGGTTTCATCTGTAACTCGGACATCGGGCATCGCTGGAAATTCTGCTTCCGAAGCTAATGGATTAGGTAAAGTAATTGAGAGCAGTTTTGCACTGAATTTACTACCACTACCAGCAAATCCGTTATTTGGCACGGATGGTATTCGCGGACGAGTGGGAGAATTACTGAGTGCGCCCTTAGCATTGCAAATTGGTTTTTGGGCGGGTATTGTTTTACGTAACCATGCTACTGGTATGGGGCCAGTAATTCTCGGACAGGACTCTAGAAACTCCAGCGATATGCTGGCAATGGCTTTGAGTGCGGGATTAACAGCAGCGGGTTTAGAGGTTTGGTATTTGGGATTATGTCCCACTCCTTGCGTTGCCTATCTCACGAGTATCAGTGATGCCATAGGTGGAGTGATGATTTCTGCAAGTCACAACCCCCCAGAAGACAACGGCATTAAGATTTTTGGTGCTAATGGTGGCAAGTTACCCCAATTATTGCAAGCAGAAATTGAAGCGGGGCTGCGTGGCAAGATATCAACTGCTGCTACTCACAGTAGTTGCGGACGGCATTACTCGCGTTTAGAATTAATCGACCATTACGGCGACGCATTGAAGAAACCCTGGGACGGGGACTTCAATCTTGAAGGCATGAAGATTGTTTTAGACTTGGCATGGGGAGCAGCAGTAGGATTAGCACCAACAGTATTTACACAGATGGGTGCAGAGGTAATTTGCTTGCATAACGAAGCAGATGGCGATCGCATTAACGTCAATTGCGGTTCCACTCACCTAGATATTCTCGCAGCCACCGTACAAGAACACAACGCCGATGTCGGCTTTGCCTTTGATGGCGACGCCGATCGCGTCTTAGCAGTAGATAATACAGGCAGACAAGTTAACGGCGATTACATACTCTACCTCTGGGGACGCCACCTCCAACAAAAGCAACAACTCCCAGACAACTTGATTGTTTCCACAGTCATGGCTAACTTGGGCTTCGAGAAAGCCTGGAAAGACAATGGTGGTAAATTGATTCGCACCGCAGTCGGCGACCAATACGTGCAAGCCGAAATGCTGCGGACTGGGGGAATGCTAGGCGGCGAACAATCAGGTCACATACTTTGCCGTCATTATGCCGTAACTGGAGATGGCTTATTAACAGCCTTGCATTTAGCAGCTTTAGTTAAAGAAACAGGTGTTTCTCTAGCAGAATTAGTAGACCAAAGCTTCCAGACCTATCCTCAATTATTGCGGAACGTGCGCGTTGTAGACCGCGATCGCCGTTTAGGATGGAAAGATTGCCAACCCGTGCAAAAAGCGATCGCTCTTGCCGAAGCTGCAATGGGTGATTCTGGTAGAATCTTAGTTCGCGCTTCTGGTACAGAACCAGTAATTAGAGTTATGGTAGAAGCCGCCGATGCCGAACTTGCCAACCACTGGACAAATGAATTAGTCTCAAAAGTCCAACAACATCTAATGGACTAAGTTAGGTAATAAGTCGGTCGGTGTGAATATTTATTGTTGGGATAAGACAGAAGGTAGAAGACAAAAGGAATCAAGAAAGAGAGCTTAAGTCTATTTCATTTCTCTTTACATAGTTTGGTTTTTTCCAGCCGTTCTACTTATATTGGCCGATAAAAATGCCAATTTTCATTGCAGCTTCTACAGATAACCAAGGCTGGTTAATTTGTAGAAGCTGTGAGATTTTTACATAGTGTCTGCTAATTACTTCTGTAAAAAAAATTCACGGCATCACAATAGACTTGTAGAATTCGGGAAAAGGGGAAAGGGATAAGAAAAAACCCTTTCCCTTTTACATGCATCCCTTTGCCCCAAGAGTGCAAAAAGACTTTTGCACTCTTACTCCACGAGTTGCGCTCACAAGGAACAATGAAAATTTATTTTCCCTATTCCCTACTCCCCATTCCCTACTCCCTATTTTCAAGGCAGGTCTAATAATTACTCTTGACGTTAGTCTGAATGTGTTATCATTTGCTTCGAGATTATTAGCTATTTATCCTGAGAGAATGTAGTGCTTGTTTTTGTTATTCCACTCAAGAGCGCACAAGCCTCAAATTCCTGGGAACGCGTTACACAGTTATTTGAAAGATGCCTTAAATCAGTTTGCAATCAAACCTCGCCTAATTTTCACGTTATTGTTGTTTGCCACGAAAAGCCGAAAATAGAATTTACTCATCCCCAAATTACATATATTACAGTTAATTTTTACCCTCCAAACGAAACTAATCCTGTAGCTAAAGGAGACACAGATAAAGGGCGAAAATTATTAAAAGGATTGATGTATGCTCGGGGATTTTCTCCTACTCACACTATGGCAGTAGATGCTGATGATTGTGTGAGTAAAAACTTAGCAAAATTTGTTCAACAACACCCAGATTCTAATGGCTGGTTTATCAATAAAGGTTATAAATATCAGGAAGGCAGTAACTATATATATCTCAAAAGAAGCAATTTTTATAAAATGTGCGGTACTTGTAATATTATTCGATATGATTTGAACGATTTGCCAGAGACCGCAGAATATAATCGTGGCTACGGATACTATAAATATTATATAGGTCATGCCAAAGTTAGAGATATTTTAAAAAATCAAGGCAAAGCTATTAAATCATTGCCATTTTTGGGTGCAGTTTATATCCTGGAGACAGGAGAAAATCTTTTTGATAATGCAAAAAGGCTGAGATTTAGCATTTTTAATCGGAAATTATTAAATCAATCAATTAGAGATGAATTTGGATTGTACGACTTACAGCAGTCTAAAGAAATTTGTCAACTATAATAGACTCCTTGAGTCTGATAGGCTACAGCATTAGTATGGCGAAAAATAATTCAAAATCGCGATCGTCTAAAAAATCGAAAAAGCAGGCTAAAAACGAAACTCCTACCCTTAGCCTCAAAGAACAGTTAGCCCAAAAGCGCAAAGCAGCCCAAGCGCGTAAAGAACTCATCAGCTTACTCACCACCGCCACCTCTGGCGGTGTCTTCTTAGGTATTGTGCTTTTTTTCGTAGCTGGAATTAAAGCAGCAGTTCCTGGTGTTTTGGGCGTAATTGTCATGGCTCTTGCTTACAAATACCCACGTCAGGCTTTATATGCCTTCATCATTTACGTACCTGCTGGCGGTACTATCACTTACTACTTAGGAAATAGTCCCGTACTGCAATTAGCTAAAGATGCTTTTTACGTTCCAGCGTTTATCGGACTTTGGCAGACTTGCCGCAAACAAGGGCTACCATTAATTATTCCTCCAGGAATTAAAACTCCACTTTATATTGTTTTGGGTTGTTGTATATTAACGCTGTTGTTTGTCAATGGCGGACAACAGTTTAACCCGCCGAGTGTAGGACTTTTTCAAAAAGCACCCAAAGAAATACCTTTAGGTATGGGAATTCTGGGACTGAAAGTACTTTTAGGTTATGTACCTTTGATTGCTTGTGCTTACTATTTAATTCGCGATAAACGGGATTTTTTACTTTTATCCCGCCTCCAAGTTTCCCTCATACTAATTTGCTGCATTCTGGGGTTTGTTCAATACTTTTTACTATTCACTGGTATATGTAAAGGCACTAGAGGTCTGGAAGGAAATGCTCTATTTGTCACATCACTAGAAGCCCGATGTTATTTTGGTGGAGCGCTACTATATAGCCCTGAAGAAGGAGTTATTCGCTTACCAGGAACATTCGTTGCTCCTTGGCAATGGGCATGGTTTTTAATTTCTAGCACCTTTTTTACCTTTGCTACTGGCTTCACCGACCCTTCAATAATGTGGCGATTAATTAGTTTAGGTGCTTTAGGTTCAGTATTTATTAATGCTGTGATCTCTGGACAAAGAATTGCTTTAGCTTTAGTACCAACCTGCTTTGGAATTTTGCTATTGTTAACTGGTCAAATTGGCAACCTGAAACGGTTTATTCCTATAGGAGTAGGACTGGCTGTGATTTTGGGAATAGCAATGGTGACTAACCCTGCTGTAGTCCAAGAGAGAACCGCTAGTTTTACCAGTCGTTGGGAAGCTTCACCACCCCAAGATTTTATCGTCCAGCAATTTGAAGAAAACTGGAAAAACGTAGACGGGCCGCTAGGAAGTGGCTTAGGTAGGGCAACTAACTCAGCTCGTACAATGGGTGAAACTAAGCTAGTAGAAACTTACTACCCCAAATTACTTTATGAAATTGGGATTGTTGGAGTATTAGCATTTTTGGCTTTAGTCACAACTTTAACGATTATTGCCTTCAAAACCTATCGTTCGATAAAAAACCGTAATTTCCGCAGTTACGGAGCAGCTTTATGGGTGTTTATATTGTTTATTAGCTATAACACCTACTACTATCCTTTGGATGTAGATCCTGTTGCTGTCTATTATTGGTTTTTTGCTGGAGTTCTTTTTAAATTGCCAGAATTGGAAAAACAAGCAATAGAAGATGCCAATCCCGAGCAAAAAACCAAGAAAAAACGTCTCAAAACAATTTAAATCAAACAAAAATGTCAACAGTTATCGTATGCGGTAATAATCACATTAGAATTCCTAATCTACCACGTAATTCTAGGCATAAATTAATCCACCTCAAATCATTTCCTACAGGCAGATATTCTATAGAAAAAATTTGGTATCCTTTGGGAAGCTTTTTCGCTTGGCAACCTTTATGGGAAAAATATCACGCTGTTCATTCTTTCAATAGAGTTTTATATACAAATAAACCTTGGTTTCTCACATTTGAAGACCATCGTGTTTTATATAGAAATCCTCAAAATAAACGAGAAGAAATAATTTATGAATTATTAAATAATCGTTTAGCCCTCAATAATTGTCAAAAACTGATAGCCATGTCAGATTATGCAAAATTGAGGTTTGTCAATCGGATAAAGGGCTGGGAAATAGAAGAAAAATTAGTTAATAAATTGGATGTCATTCATCCAAATTTTGTTACCAGAGTTGAGAAATCTAAAACTTATCAATCAGACGAAAATTTACAGCTTATTTTTGTAGGATACCACATTGCTAGAAAAGGTGGCATTGTTGCTTTAAGGCTGGCAAAGAAAGCTGAAGAATTAGGTTTACCTGTAACTATTCATATAATATCGGGACTAGGACATGGTTCAGGAGTACCGACAGATTTTCCGGATACTAGCAAATATTTAGAAGATTTGAAATTATTGAATTTAAATAACGTTGTCTTCCATAAAAGTCTTCCTAACGATAAAGTTATTGAATTACTATCCCAAAGTCATTTTCAATTAATGCCTACATTACATGATACTTATGGCTTTAGTATCATCGAAGGATTTTCTGTTGCGACTCCGGTAATTACAACAAATGTATGCGCTTTACCAGAATTTGTTCGCCATAACGAAAATGGCTATATTTTAGAATTACCAATTAACGATATTAGACACTGGGCTGATTGGGTGCATGGAGAAAAGACTAAAACTAATGAATATTGGGAAGTTCTGGATAGTACATATAACTACTTAGCAGACCAAGCATTACAACAAATCATGCAATTTATTGATAGAAGCGACAAACGAGAACATTATGAATTTTTAAGTGCAGGAGCATTAGCTCAAGCACAAATTTTGCATAATTCTGAAAAGCAAAATGAGTTATTCGATAACTTATATACAGCAGCAGGAGCCTAAAATCAATCGTGAGATGAGGAGGCAAGAAAAATAAGAGCATAATTCTTAACTTCTCACTCCTCACTCACAATGAAAAATAACTATTAAAATACTTAAATTACTGAATAAAAATTATGAATAATTGGCCTTTAATTACCGTAGTTATCCCGACGTATGGTCGAGAAGAACCGCTACGAGATAGTATTGTAGATGTCCTGAAACAGGACTATCCAAATTTTGAAGTTTTAGTGGTAGATCAAACCGCAAAACATCAACCAGAAATTCAAGCTTACTTAGAAGAAATGGCGGGGGCAGGTAAAATTCAATGGTTGCGGTTAGATTGGGCGAGTTTACCAGGGGCGCGAAATTATGCTGTCCGGCGCTCATCTGGTGAAATAATATTATTTATTGATGATGATGTTCAGCTACCACCTGGATTGTTATTTGCCCATGCAAAAAATTATTTACAAAATCCAGAAGTCGGTGCTGTTGCTGGGCGGGTATTTGACAGGATGAAATTGGGTGATTCTGGAGGAGATTTAGAGATTGAATATCTGCCTCCCGAAGCTATGGATCCAGGAATTGCTTGGTATCATATTGATTTAGTACATACCACCAAACCCCAGCAAGTACTAACAGCCAGGGGTTGCAATATGTCTTTTCGCCGTGAAATTTTTACTAAGCACGGACTGAGTTTTGATGAGAGATTTCGCGGTAGTGCTGTACGGGAAGAATCGGATTTTTGTTTGCGAGTGCGACAGACAGGATATAAGATTTGGTACGACCCAGAAGCTCATTTAGTGCATTTAGGTGAAGAGACTGGTGGTTGTCACGATATTAGTATGCGATCGCTCAAATATCAACTCACCTTTTACCACAATCATTTTTTAATGGGGCTGAAAAACCTCACTGTTACTCAAGCTTTGCGCCTCTACGCCCGTTTATTTGATTGTCACGTCCTCGGACGCCCACCTTGCCACAAAAGTGGTTCCCTCGTGAAAATTCTCACTCGCGGTATTTTTTATATTTTAGGTTTTTTCAAAGCCTTAAGTACTGTCATCCAATCAATATGGAATGATGGCCAAATTTACACGCGTTTGGATAGACAAATTTAGTTAGGAGTTAGCAGTAGAGACACGATTAATCGCGTCTCTGAAGAAAAAATTATTAATTACAAATAATGAAAATTTTAGTTGCTAGTCATACTTATATCGTAGACCTTAACTGTGAAAAATTACGCGCTTTATCTCAACTACAATCTGACATTGAAGTAACAGTTGTAGTTCCAAAACGGTGGAATCCTGGCGGCGTACAAAACAAAATCATTGAAACAGAATACCGCGATGAAGGCTCATTTAAAATAGTTCCGGTTTCTAACTTCAGCCAAAATCATCAGGGACTTTTGACCTTTGGTATCGATCTGATATCTTTATTAAAACAATTCCGTCCCCAAATTATTCACGTAGAACAAGGGTCTAGGGGACTGGCTTATACTCAGATGATTGCCTTAAATAAATTATTAAATCTCAAGGCAAAAAATGTGTTTTTTACTTGGTGGAATTTACCATATCAACTAAAGTTACCAATTGCGTTATTAGAAAAATATAACCTTGATAACAGCCACGGTATTATTTCTGGCAATCAGGATGGTGCTGAAATTTTGCGGCAACGGGGATATCAGGGGCCAATTAAAGTCATGCCGCAATTGGGCGTAGATGAAACTCTATTTACTCCCAAACCTCAATCAAATCTAGCAGCTAATTTCGGTATTAAAAAAGAAGATTTTGTAGTGGGCTTTGTAGGGCGATTTGTTCCAGAGAAGGGTTTACTAACGCTTTTAAAAGCATTAGTTAGTTTAAAAGATAAACCTTGGAAATTCCTTTTATTAGGGCGTGGTGAATTAAAAGCTGAATTAATCAAAATAGCCACAGAGAACAATATTTTAGAACGATTAATTATAGTAGAAAGTGTTCCCCATAACGAAGTTGCAAACTACATCAATTTAATGAGTACTTTAGTACTCCCTTCAGAAACAACTTATAAGTTTAAAACCTTAACTTCTGTTGGCTGGAAAGAACAATTTGGTCACGTGCTAATTGAAGCAATGGCTTGTCAAGTGCCTGTGATTGGTTCTGATTCTGGTGAAATTCCTCATGTAATTGGTGATGCTGGTTTAATTTTCCCTGAAGGAGATAGTGAAGCCCTGGCAAATTGCTTAGGTCAATTAATGGATAAACCATATTTTGCTCATACTCTTGGGGAAATGGGTTATCAAAAAGCAATGGTTAAATATACTAATAAGGCTTTAGCTAAACAGCAATTAGAATTTTATCAAGAGTTGGGCATGGGGCATAGGGCATAGGGCATGGGGCATTGGTTATTGGTTATTGTTAACTAACAAAGGGCTAATGACTAATGACTAATGACTAATAACTAATGACAAAAAAATGAAAATATTACAAATTGTTCCCTCTATTTCTCTAATTTATGGCGGCCCTAGTCAAATGGTACTGGGATTAGCTCCAGCATTGGTACAAGAGGGGGTAGAAGTTACAATTCTCACAACTGATAGTAATGGCGATACAGGTCAAATTCCTCTGGATGTGCCTTTAAATCGTCCAATTAAACAAGATGGTTATGAAATCATTTACTTTCGTTGTGCGCCATTTCGTCGCTACAAGTTTTCTCTAGATTTACTAAAGTGGCTAAAACGTCATGCGTGGGAGTTTGACGTTGCACATATTCATGCTTTATTTTCGCCTATAAGTAGTGCTGCTGCTGTTGTGTGTCGCCAGCAAAAACTACCTTATATTTTACGTCCCTTGGGAACTCTTGACCCGGCTGATTTACGCAAAAAAAAGCAATTAAAACAGATTTATACTGCAATTATAGAACGTCAAAATTTAGTTAGTGCGGCGGCAATTCATTTTACTAGCGAGCAAGAAGCTAAAATATCAGAACGATTTGGAGTATCAACGCCAGGTTTGGTGATTCCTTTGGGTGTGAAAAAACAAGGGGAAATACTAAAAGAAGGTAGAGATATTGTGCGTCAGCAATACAATATTCCTGGCGATATACCCTTGGTGCTATTTATGTCACGGATTGACCCAAAAAAGGGTTTAAATTTGTTAATTCCGGCGTTAGAAAAATTGTTGGGGATTGGTTATAAGTTTCATTTTGTTTTAGCTGGGACAAATCCTCAAGATCCAGATTACGAAGAAAAAATAAAATCTGAAATCCAAAATTCGCCATTACGATCGCACGCCACAATTACTGGCTTTGTGACTGGTGAATTAAAAGCTAATTTACTACAAGCTGCCGATCTATTTGTCTTACCTTCTTACTATGAAAATTTTGGCATTGCTGTAGCTGAAGCAATGCTAGCAGGAATACCTGTAATCATTTCCGACCAAGTGCATATTTGGCAACAAATACGTGATAGTGAATCGGGTTGGATAGGTACAACAGAAGTCGAGGTATTGATAGATTTACTCAAAGTAGCTTTGGATAATCCCGCAGAACGCCAACGACGGGGATTAAACGCCCACAAATATGCTGATGTAAATTTTAGCTGGGATGCGATCGCCAAGCAGACAATCCAAGCCTATCAAAAAATTCTGGCGAAGCAGTTAATTTAACCCAACGCAGACAACAGCAGTTTTTGCCAAATAGGTGCTAGAACTGCTTTGACAACAATATCCGCAATTACAAAACCAATCCCAATTAACATATAAGTTTTAGGAAATGCAGATTTAGGGACTTCGCCTCTGATGCGAGTTAATAGATTTAATCCTAATGCAGCTAAAGCCACCCCAGTTGCAATAAACCCGATTATCCGCAAAATTGACCAAGGATACCATCCTAAAATAGCTGCTAACCAAGGTTTAGCACTCAGTTTTAGCAATTGGGCAAAATAAAAATTCATATAATTCAGCATCCAAGTGCCGAAAATCAATGCCGCACTACTCAAAGTAACAACGCAGAGAACACAAAAAATTCCGTAGTGCAATAAATGGTTTGGTAAAAACAAACTCAGTTTTCCTTCCATACCCTCTCCCGTGCGAATCCAATGCAGCATTTCGGTAGTATATGATTCTCCACGCAGAATAACTTTTGCTGCCGTTTCTGGTGCGATAGCTGTTGCTACAATTACTGCAATACTCTGCAATACTGCCCAGAACAACATCCACCAAAAAGCATTTTTATATTGTTGACGACGCACTTGTAAAAAGAATATGGGATAGGGTACAGCAGCACCCAAAATCGGTGTCAACCAAGGAACTCCAAAAATAAAACTTGCAGCTGTGCTGAGGATAACACCGACAGTTAAAAATATTACTATCATCGTTAGGGAAAGGGACTGGTGACTAGGGACTAGGGACTGGGGAAGAGACCAACAGACCGAAGGTAAAATTCCTAACTCAGCACCCTGGTCTTAACTCCTCACTCTTAACTCCCCATCTCTCTATCTCCCCATCTTCTCATCTCCCCAGTCACCAGTCCCCATTCCCCAGTCCCCTTTATATAAGACTGTTGACAACCTAAAATTTTGTTTCAAACCGCTAAAGCCCGATTGGGCAATGGGAGTTTTGTGTCATGATGACAAAGTAGAATACGTATGTAGAATACGTATGCTTTTCTAACTACAGGGAATCTCACATGGCTCTCCATTTAGGTGATACAGTACCCAACTTTAAACAAGCCTCAACACACGGGGACATCGATTTTTACGAATGGGCAGGTGACAGCTGGGTTGTGCTGTTCTCTCATCCCGCTGACTTTACACCTGTTTGTACAACAGAACTCGGCACAGTAGCCAAGCTCAAACCAGAATTTGACAAGCGCAATGTGAAAGCACTCGCCCTTAGCGTTGATGATGTTGAATCACACAAAGGCTGGATAGGAGATATCGAAGAAACTCAAAGTACGACTCTTAACTACCCAATTTTGGCAGATGCCGATCGCAAGGTTTCTGACCTTTACGATATGATCCACCCAAATGCCAACGCAGCTGTAACGGTGCGATCGGTTTTCGTAATTGACCCCAATAAAAAACTCCGTCTGAGTTTCACATATCCCCCCAGCACCGGACGCAACTTTGACGAACTTTTGCGGGTGATTGATTCTCTGCAATTGACTGATAACTACAGCGTGGCTACACCAGCTGACTGGAAAGATGGAGAGGATGTTGTAATTGTCCCCTCACTCAAAGACCCGGAAGTTCTCAAAGAAAAATTCCCCAAAGGCTATCAGGAAGTTAAACCTTATCTGCGCTTAACTCCTCAGCCTAACAAGTAATATCAAGTTCGTATCAACACTTATAGTTAAGGCTGACGCGGACACAAGGAGACACTCTGACGCGGGCAGTTTTAAACTATCGAAACAATCGGGTCTAAAACCGTACTTCGTCCAAAGTTTTTGGAACGGGGTATAAATCCTCGTTACAAAAACGGCCTCCTGCCCTCTGCCTCCTGCCTTCGTCAAAAGTAATTGAAGGAACTGGAAGTAAATCTAAAAATGATTTCCTGCATTAGACGCAAAGCCGCCAACCTAAATCTTGGCGTCTTTGCGTCTTTGCGTGAGAAAGTTATTGCATAGCTAATAACTGAGGAATTATTTCTCAAGAGCGTCTCGAGCATCAGTAAACATCTGGATTTTATCCTTTAAGGTTTACCCATCAAGGGGCTAGAATTGTTACGATAATTTCAGATTAGACGTTGAAACCTTGATCCAATCTGAAACCTTAGAATTATTAGAATGGCATCGTCTGTGCCAGCACCTCTCGACCTTTGCGGCAACTAAATTGGGGGTTATAGCCGCGCGTCAACTGAAAATACCTGATTTTCAGGCAGAAAGCGAACGATTGTTAGAGCAAACTAAAGAAATCTATCAACTGGAAAGTCGGTTAACTACAGGATTGTCATTTGAGGGAATTCAAGATATTGGCGATTCCCTAGAACGGGCAGAACGCAGCGGCATTTTGGCAGGAGATGAACTCTTAGCGATCGCCACTACTCTGGCTGGTGCCAGAAATTTGCGCCGCGTCATTGACAATCAGGAAGATTTGCCAATACTGACCGAGCTAGTTGCCGATTTGCGGACTTATCCAGAGCTAGAACAGGAAATTCACCGCTGTATCGACGAACGCGGCCAAGTAACCGCTCGCGCCAGTCAAAAACTCGGCGAAATTCGCACAGACTTGCGGCGAGTACGCACGCAAATTACCCAAAAGCTGCAAAATATCATACAGGCAAAATCTGGGGCAGTTCAGGAACAGATTATTACCCAACGAGGCGATCGCTATGTTATTCCCGTTAAAGCACCCCAGAAAGACGCCATTCCCGGTATCGTTCACGACACCTCTACTAGTGGTGCGACCTTATACATCGAACCGAATTCCATCGTCCCTCTAGGCAACCAACTGCGGCAAATCATTAGAAGAGAGCAAGCCGAAGAAGAAGCAATTCGCCGTGCTTTGACAGAACAAGTAGCCGCAGTCAAACCAGATTTGGAAAGGTTGTTGGCAATTGTCACCACATTGGATTTAGCGACCGCTAGATCTCGGTATAGTTACTGGTTAGGAGCCAATCCCCCGCGATTCATCCAGCCGCAAGATAATGAAATGATTACTTTGCGGAACTTGCGGCATCCTTTGTTAGTGTGGCAACAACAGCACGAACAAGGGCAAGCAGTTGTTCCCGTAGATTTACTTATCAGTCCCTACATTCGGGTAGTGACAATTACCGGGCCGAATACAGGCGGTAAAACTGTAACCTTAAAAACTTTAGGGTTAGCAGCATTAATGGCCAAAGTGGGTTTATTTGTCCCCGCCCGCGAACCAGTAGAAATTCCTTGGTTTGACAAAGTGCTGGCAGATATTGGTGACGAACAATCTTTACAGCAAAGTTTATCTACATTCTCCGGGCATATCCGGCGGATTAGTCGGATTTTAGAAGCATTGGGGAATGGCGACTGGGGACTGGGGACTGGCGATCGGGAGATGGGGAGATGGGGAGATGGGGAGATGGACGAAACTACAGCCACCGCCCCACCACCTCACAACTCCACCTCTCCTACTCAGCCACTCTCCAATCCCCAATCCCTAGTTTTACTCGATGAAGTCGGCGCTGGTACAGATCCAGCTGAAGGAAGCGCTTTAGCGATCGCCTTGTTGCAATATCTCGCTAACCACGCCCAACTAACCATCGCCACCACTCACTTTGGCGAACTCAAAGCCTTGAAATATGAGGATGAACGCTTTGAAAATGCCTCTGTAGAATTTGATGAAGCTACTCTCTCGCCTACTTACCGTCTGCTGTGGGGTATACCTGGGCGTTCTAATGCCTTAACAATTGCGCTGCGCTTGGGATTAAAAGCAGAAGTAGTCGAACAGGCGAAAACTCAAGTCGGAGAAGCAACAGACGAAGTTAATCAGGTAATTGCTGGGTTAGAAGCCCAACGCCGTCGCCAGGAAACCAAAGCTGCGGAAGCTCAAAAATTGTTGCAGCAAGCCGAACGTTTATATAAAGAAGTATCTGCCAAAGCTACCGCCTTGGAAGAAAGAGAAAGCGCTTTGCGGGCTTCTCAGGAACTAGCAGTGCAACAAGCGATCGCCCAAGCAAAAAATGAAATTGCCCAAGTCATCCGCCGTTTGCAACAAGGTACGCCCACAGCCCAAGACGCCCAACAAGCGACTAACGCCTTAAATCAAATTGCCAAGCAATATCAGCCAGTAGCCCCACTGAAAGCAAAACCTGGGTTTATGCCCAAAGTAGGCGATCGCATCCGCGTTCCTAAATTAGGGCAGACAGCGGAAGTGTTAACCGCACCCGATGCAGATGGAGAGTTAAGCGTTCGGTTTGGGCTAATGAAAATGACTGTAAAGTTGGAAGACGTAGAATCTTTAGATGGTCAAAAAGCCGAACCAGTCGTCAAACCCAAACCAGCCCCAGCCGCAGTTACACCACCACCGCAAAATGTGCCAGCAATTCGCACTTCACGAAATACAGTTGATTTGCGTGGTAAACGGGTAGCTGATGCCGAATTGATTCTCGACAAAGCCATCTCCGAAGCTACAGGCCCAATATGGATTATTCACGGACACGGTACTGGGAAATTGCGACAAGGCGTCCACGCCTTTTTACACCAGCATCCGAGAGTTAGTAGCCACGAAGCCGCAGAACAATCAGATGGCGGGAGTGGTGTTACCATCGCCCATATAAATTAGCCATCTGGTGAAAAAAATGTAGAGACGTAGCAGTGCTACGTCTCTATTTCAATATTTAGAATTGTAAATTCAAAATAAAATTTATAGTCTAATTGAGCACCATAGAGAAAAAAATGTTAGTTTTTGATAACAGTATTTCCTCTGATTTTTAATGTTTGATTATTTGATGAATAGAGGATTATAAATAGTATAATTAATACCTCAAAATAAAAAAATACTGGAAAATAAAATTACGGTAATCTTACAAATTTTATATTTTTCCTTTAAACTTTAACGTGAGTTCGACAGAACTAAAAAATAGCAGGAGGCAGTGTAGGTAAGTCTTTTGGGTAAATGTCAATAGATGGTTTTTTGGGTAAATATGTATAAGCGGTTAGCCCTGCCATCAAATTAACTAAAAAGTTAAATGGGCTACGATGCCGAGAGTGTTCAATTTGACATATATTTTTGAGGTGGTCATTGACTGACTCAATTACTGCTCGTTTGCGTAACAGAATTTTATCAATTAGTTTTACCAAACGATTTTTCATTTTCTTCTTAGATTTTGTAATTAATTCCAACCCTCGCTCATATAACTGTTCAAATAATTTTTGAGAGATGTATCCTCTATCACCAAAAAGTTGAGCCAGTGCGTTGGGCGGCTCTGCCGACTTGAAGCAACTGGCGTTACCAATCAAGTCTTTAGTCATGTCTGGGACTGGTTTTCGGTCATCTACATTGGCTGGAGTTAGTGAAAATGCGAGTAATTCTCCACAATCATTAATAATCAAATGCAGTTTAAATCCAAAGTGCCAGCCTACAGAATTTTTGCCCCATTTTACTAATCCTTTAAATACCTTGTGAGAATGCGCCCGACAGTTATGACAAACATTTATCGGAGTGGAATCGATAAAGCTGATCCCTGTCATTTCTCCTGTGCGTGTATGTAAAAAGCAACATAATAGCATTAAGCACCAAGGCATCAATTCTACAAACCGAGTGTAGCTGACCAAATGCGGAAATGCTTCGCGCCAACTTGCAAGCACATGCAGAGTATAGAATTCCTTGAAAGTCTTATATCCACTGCCATGAAATGCGATGACTATGGTCATGACTTCTGATAAGTGCATCCGAGAAGTGCTGCGTTGTTCTCCTGCTGTCGATGGCAATTGTGGTACTTGCTGCCAGAGGTTTTCCCATTGCTGACAGAAATCATCTACATCGCAGAAAATTTGTGTGATGTCGAGGCGCGATACAATGGTAGACATAGCCGAGACCCTTATTTTTGTTAGATATTCTTAGTCTCGGTCTTTTTTTGTGACTTTTTTATCCGTTCTCCATCTATCGTAGCGATCGCACTTCACCTGCCCAGTTAAGCAAATTCCTCTCTAGTGGGCTTTTTGGGCTTTTCTATCCGTCGAACTCACGTTGCTTTAAGTTTATTTTGTGTTTGCTCATGAATTCTGAGCAAGTACAAAAAAATCTATAGCCTAATCAAGTAGGTTTATCTTCCATTTGTGAGGCAAAATTTTCTATTTTGCAGTTCAAAACTGAAATTATTTATCGAAACAATCCGGTCTAAAACCGTACTTTGTCCAAAGTTTTTGGAACGGCGTATAAATCCTCGTTACAAAAACGGCCTCCTGCCTTCATTAATTACAGCCCAAACTATCCCGCGTTGACACACCTGTAACTGGATTTACACCATCGGCTCTTTCACACAATAGCGAGACTTGATAGCGGTCAATTAAAGCATCGCTAAAATCAGCGCCAGTGACATCAGCATCATAAAAGCGGCTGCGGGTTAAAGTTGCTTCTGTAAATATGGCATTTTTCAGGTTAGCACCATCCATAGTCGCGCGATCGACTAAAGCGCCAGTCAGGTTCGCGCCTTCCAAATTTGCTTTTAATAAAACTCCTTTAGTCATAATTGCGTTGGTTAAATTCGTACCTTGAAAATTTGTCCCTCGCATTTCTGCTGAAACAAAAGTTACACCCGCTAAGTCAGCATGGGAAAAGTCACGATTTTCTAAATTTATATTGTTATAGTTGATTGTATTTAGCTGAGCAAAAGCCGGTTTGGGATTAAGTATTATCCACATACATGCTAGTAGCAAAATCGCTATCAAACCCCAAAAGCGGAATAAAATCTTTTTCATAACTTTAATTATTTGTTCTCTCTTACAAAGTTGAGGCAGTCCGTTGGCGGGGTTCCCCCGCTTAAAGGAACTGCCGTCTGTTCGCCGGAAGCCGACACTCAGATTTTGCGCTTTGTCCTCTCTTAATATCATGCCTTGTAAAAGGCTTCTTATTTGGGCGAGGTGAGGACGCAAAGATTTTCAGCAAACCCTAATTAATAGGGACGTACAGCTAACTGTACGCCCCTACAAAAGATTGTATTGTGGTTCAAGACGATGAAAACGGCTGTCATGGTAAGCAATTAGGCAGGCATTATATTACAAAGTCTGAACGGAGGTTTCCTCTGCTCAGACTTTGCCGTTTGTCATCTGTCCTTTGATAGTTAACAATGACCAATGACTATTTCCAATCTTTACCAATGCGAATTGTGAGATCGGATTCTAAATCACCAATGGCCGCCACCTCGATTTGACCTAATCCTAAGATTTGTTGCAAATCAGTCCCAACTCGGCGGTTGCCTTTTTGGACAACAATCTGAGTTTGACGTTGAGTATCTGGCCAATCGGGCACTTTGTAAATATTAGTAAAGCCTTTCTGTTTAAGATAAGCAATAACTTTTTCACTTAGCTGAGGTTGATTGGAGGCATTTTGAATAGCAATTTTGAGGTTAGGAACCCGCCGTGTATCTGGCTTGAGACCAGGTACATTTACCCCAACATAATCATTCAACAGGCTTTGTTGTCCGGTCATGTTCAGCCAATAGCTATCAGGGTCTTTGCTAAAGCGGCTAAACGTCCCAGGTAAAACGGTCATTTGGAAGTTATCTCGATCTATATTCAGACCGAAGTTCACCAACGCCATCATTTCTTCCATTTTCAGGTTGGTGTCAAAATATTTTCGCATCAGGCGAGTTAATTGAGGCAACCTTGGTAGGAGGGTGGGACTATTGAGGCGTTGCAGCAGTGCTGCTATGAGTGCTTGTTGACGCTGTACTCTCGGCAGATCTCCCAAACCTGGTTCGCGGAACCGAGCAAACTGTTCTGCTTGTTCGCCGTTGAGGGTTTGCCAGCCACTGACTAAATTAATCGACAGTCGGCTGCTGGAGTCTTTATATTCCATTGATTTGGGGACAAAGACTTCTACACCGCCTAATTGATCGACTAACTGGCGTAAACCGCTGGTAGAAATACGAATATAGCGATCGATTGGAGCATTATTTAAGGTGCGGCTAACTACCCGTGCTGCCAAGACTGGGCCGCCTTGGGCATTGGCATCAGATACTTTAGTTAATCCCTTTTCTCCCTTTTCTGGGATGGCGATCATTGTATCTCTAGGAATCGAAAGCACCCGTACAGATTTTTCGCTAGGATTGAGCCTTACTAGCAGCATGGAGTCGCTTTTACCAGCAAAGCTTTCTGGCGAACCATCCACAGTACCGCTGACTGGTTCAATCCCCATAATTAAGATATTCATGGGTCGTGAAAGCTTGTACTGGGAGAGTTTGCTCCATAACTCACCAGGTAATGGGACTTTTTGCTCGTCTTTGTTAGCAGTTCCTAAATCGTCATCTGTTCGATCTAGATTGCTCCATAACGGAGTCCACAGCGCTAACGTTGCAACCAGCAATCCAGATAAAGTAATGCCGATAACAACCGTCATCATCCAAAACAGCCATCGAGGCATGGTTAAGCCCAGCCTCTCAAAAAACTGATCGGGAATTGTACCTACAGATTCGACGACGCTACGATTGGTATTGGCTGGTTGGTTTAGCTCTACCTCCTCTTGGGGGTCTGCTACTGGCGTAAATGTTTCTTGATTTTCTGAATGTTGAAGTTGCGGCGATCGCACTTCATTTTCCAATGCTACTTGTTGAGATGTGACCTGATTTTCCGACCATTCGACTTGTTTTATCACGATTATCTCCCCACTGAACCACTCCCTAAAAGTTATGTTAATGCAAGCTACAAATATTGCCAGTGGAAAAGCTCACTGTAAACTTGTAATGTTCTTCAGTAGACCTGTATGACAACATGAATACTTTATTGTTCCCTGTAATCCTTGCTGGTGGTAAGGGCGAACGTTTCTGGCCTTTAAGCCGACGAGACCGACCCAAACAATTTTTAAGCCTTGATGGTAGCTCTAGAAGCTTATTACAAGCAACCGCCGATCGCTTGTTAACACTAGCAGGCGGTGAGTCCAGCGCTGCGGGAGGGTTTCCAACGCCAGTCGCTCATGGGGGAGACCCCCAAGACCGCGCTGGCTCCTCAGCAGGCGACTGGCGAACCCGAACGGGTTGGGATTCCTTGTGGGTAATCACTTCTAGCCAGATAGCTGAAGGGGTAAAGCAGCAATTACCCAATCTACCATCCAATAACTTACTAATTGAGTCAGAAGGAAGGGATACAGCCGCAGCCGTTGCTTGGGCAAGTTTAGAAATCAAACAGCGTTATGGTGAAGACGCTGTGATTGGCTTTTTCCCTGCTGACCACTGGATTGCCGACCAAAAAGCGTTTGAGGACACATTAAGCGCGGCCACGCAACTGGCGACAAACACAGCAGCGATCGTTACATTGGGGATCAAGCCTACTTTTCCATCAACCGGTTACGGTTACATTGAACAAGGTGAAAAAATAGGTAGCTTTAACGAGCTGCCAGCTTATCACGTCAACCGCTTTACTGAAAAGCCCAACCGTGAAATAGCAGAAACTTTTTTATCTACGGGACGTTTTAGCTGGAATAGTGGCATGTTCATCTTTCGGGCTGGGGTTGTTCTCAAGGAACTACACACCCATGCTCCAGAAATTATTGAACCTTTAGAACAACAGGGACCTAATGTCTATCCCCAGTTACCTAAGAAGAGTATAGACTATGCACTCATGGAAAAGACAAGTCTAGCATACGTTTTGCCTGTTGACTTTGGTTGGGACGATCTCGGAGATTGGAATGCGATCGAACGCTTACTGAAAACAGAAGACAATCCCAATGTAGAGCTTGCTACTCACGTAGGACTAGATACACAGGGGGCGATCGTTTATGCTGCAAATCCCGAAGATGTAGTTGTTACTATTGGTTTAGAGGATGTAGTCATTGTGCGCGATCGCAATGTTACCCTCGTTGTTAAAAAAGAACGTACCCAGGAAATTAAGCAGATACTGAAAATTCTTCAGAGTGATTCCCGATTTACTAACCTGCTATAAAAGTTAAAACCCTTGGCAGAAGCTAAAAAGCCTATTTTTCCATTATAACTTGAATGTCCAAAAAGGGAGCATTAGGTATTGGGCAAGCGAGGAAGTGTGGGAGATGTGGGAGGTGTGGGAGGATTGGGAAGCAATCTTTCCCCCCACACTCCCCTGCCTCCCCTGCCCCCCCTGCTCCCCCTGCCCCCTGCCCCCCACATCCCAAAATGTTCCTAACCCAAACCGTTCCCCGGCAACGAGAAATCATTGAAGTTTTCCTTCGCAATGGCTGGGACTATATGCGAAGGTTACTAACTGGTGGCAAAGCTGATGAACCCCAGCTACCTACGCCTGCGGTTTTAAAAAATATTTTGGTAGATTTAGGTCCGGTCTATGTCAAACTCGGTCAGCTACTCTCTACTCGTCCAGATTTACTGAGCGCCGCCTACATAGAAGAACTGTCAACCCTGCAAGACGAGGTACCGCCAGTTCCGTGGTCGCAGATAGAATTAGCGATCCGCAAAGAGTTAAAACGCCCTCTGGCAGAAACTTTCAGTACAATCAATCCCGTTCCAGTGGCGGCAGGATCGATTGCTCAGACGCATCGAGCGACATTAGTTGATGGTCGAGAAGTCGCCTTGAAAGTACAGCGTCCCGGAATCGATCTGACTATTGCCCAAGATATTGCCTTAATTCAAGGTATTGCCGATTTAGTGGCGCGTACTGATTTTGGGCAAACTTATGAAATTAAATCCATTGCTGAAGAATTTACCAAAGCTCTAGAAGCCGAATTAGATTTTACCCGCGAGGCGAGTTTTACAGACCAATTGCGCCGCAATTTATCTAACACTCGTTGGTACGATCCCAAAGAAATAGTGGTTGCAGAAATTTACTGGGATTTGACCACAGAAAAATTACTAGTAATGGAATGGTTGGATGGAGTGCCGTTTTTGTCGGCGGATTTAGACAGCATCAACAACGGTAAAGACGCTGGGACAAAACGTAAAGAAATAACTACTTTGTTATTTCGGGTATTTTTTCAGCAACTATATATAGATGGCTTTTTTCATGCCGATCCCCATCCAGGAAACTTGTTTTATCTCAAAGATGGGCGCGTTGCGCTTTTAGACTGTGGGATGGTGGGAAGACTCGATCCCCGCACACAGCAGATATTAACAGAGATGTTGTTAGCGATCGTGGATTTAGACGCTCAGCGGTGCGCTCAGCTGACTTTGCAGCTTTCTGATTCTGCTCAGCCAGTAATTTTGTCGCGCTTAGAAAATGATTACGATCGCATGTTGCGAAAATATCACAATGTCAGCTTGACGGAAATCAACTTCAGCCAAATCATTTATGAAGTTTTGCAAGTTGCCCGCAACAATAAAATTCGGTTACCGAGCAATATGGGATTGTATGCCAAAACCCTAGCGAATTTAGAGGGTGTAGCCCGGACATTCAATCCAGATTTGAATTTTTTTGATGAAGTCAAGCCATTAATCACAGACTTGTTTCGCCGCCAGTTATTAGGCGATAATCCAGTGCGATCGCTCTTAAGAACAGCGTTAGATCTAAAAAGTCTGTCCCTGCAATCTCCCCGGCAAATTGAACTATTGTTAGACCGAGTAACCTCCGAAACCCTACAGTGGAATTTATCGCTCAGAGGCTTAGACGGCGTGCGGCGGACTATGGACGACGCTGCTAACCGATTGTCTTTTAGCATTTTGGTGGGTTCGCTAATTATGGGAGCAGCAATTATTAGCACCAGAGCGCAGACAGCGCAGCTATCTTTTTTAAGCAGCGTTTTGTTTGCAGCCGCTAGTTTATTGGGTTTGTGGCTAATTATTAGTACGCTGCGATCGGGGCGTTTACGGTAATATCTATGCCTTTTGGCTGGATAATTACCAATATAGACTCCTACTTGATTTTTGCGAAGCTAGATAGACTTTTTTGCCTGTTAAGAGTTCCCTCACTTACGAGCGATCCTCCAAATCAAATCGGATTTCTATATGCTAACTGATGACTAAATCCGCGTTTAAATACTCTGAACTACAGATGAACGCAGATAGCCGAACTGTGTTCATCTGTCTTTGAACTAATCTGCATTTAAATTGCAAACGATGGATAGCTAATAGCTTGATAACAAAAGACTTTTTTGATTTTGAATTTTTACAGGGTATTTTAACTAATTGAACTACACCGTTCCCTACTTACAAGTAAGTAGGGAATTCTTAACAGGGAAGAGATAATAACTACTTACATACATGGTGATGAAAAATTTTCCATCGCGAATGCCTACTCCCTATCTCCTGCTTAAATTAGTGGTCTAAATACCCAAAAAATGCTGTAATTGCTTATCTCTAGTTCTAAGATTAAAAATTATGTCAATTATCATAGTTGAAAAACTAAGTAAATCTTATCCAGTGGCGGTAAAAAATCCGGGTATTCAAGGTACAATCAACCATTTTTTCCGCCGTACCTACCGCACAATTAAAGCAGTTCAGGATGTTTCTTTTGAAATTACTCCTGGTGAAGTAGTGGGGTTTTTGGGACCAAATGGTGCAGGTAAAACCACCACACTCAAAATGCTCACAGGGCTGATTCATCCTTCCAGCGGTACTGTTAGAGTAGCTGGACAAGTTCCCTTTCGCCGCCAAGAAGCATTTTTGCAAAAAATTACCTTGGTAATGGGGCAAAAGCAGCAGTTAATTTGGGACTTACCAGCGCTGGATTCTTTAAGAATTAATGCTGCTGTTTACAATATCTCAGACAAAGATTTTCAACGGCGGGTGGGAGAATTAACAGAAATGCTTTCCTTGGAAGGCAAACTTACCCAACCAGTGCGGAAATTGTCTTTGGGCGAGCGCATGAAGGCAGAACTATTGGCAGCACTTTTGCACCGTCCCCACGTATTGTTTCTAGATGAACCAACGCTGGGACTGGATGTCAATGCTCAAGCGGCAGTCCGCGATTTTTTGCGTGAGTACAATCAACGTTATCAAGCTACAGTACTGTTAACCAGTCATTACATGGCTGACATCACAGCTTTGTGTCAACGGGTGCTGTTAATTCACCAAGGAACGTTAATGTATGACGGTAGCTTAGATGGGTTATTAGAACGTTTTGCTCCTTACCGCGAAGTTGATATCGAATTAGCCCAACCTCTAGCCAAAGAAAAACTCATAACCTATGGTGATGTGCAACTCTTAGAAGGGCGAACAGTGCGTTTTTTAGTACCACGAGAAACTCTTACCAGTACTGTATCTAAAATTTTGGCGGATTTAGAGGTAATCGATCTAACAGTAACCGAACCACCAGTGGAAGAAGTGATTGGGCGAGTTTTTCAGGAAGGGATTGTTAACTCTTAAGTGCTGAATTCTGACTGCCGAATTCTGGTTAAATTTTGTTGTGGTAAGTGAATAGATAATGAAAAAAATAATTAGAAAAGCCTTAATCTTCCTCTCAGTATACTATGCCTATATGCTTGAGTATCGAGCAGAACTAATTTTATGGGTTTTAGCTGGCACTTTGCCGATTATCCTCATGGGTGTATGGATACAAGCGTCTCAAGGTGGACAGTTTGGGCTATCACCTGTAGATTTTGCGCGTTACTTCATTACAGTTTTTATTGTTAGGCAAATTACCGTTGTTTGGGTAATTTGGGACTTTGAAAGAGAGGTGGTACAAGGCAAACTTTCGCCCAAGTTACTACAACCACTCGATCCAGTATGGCATCATCTTGCAGGGCATATTGCGGAAAGATTTGCCCGCTTAAGCTTCGCTTTTTTATTAATCGGATTATTTTTTATTCTTTATCCTCAAGCTTTTTGGATACCAAGTTTAAGCCAATTTTTGGTGTTTATATTGGCGGCAGTGCTAGCTTTTATTTTACGGTTTACAATTCAGTACACCTTTGCTATGTTTGCCTTTTGGACAGAACGGGCTACTGCTTTAGAAAATTTTTGGTTGTTATTTTATCTATTTTTATCTGGTTTGATAGCACCCTTAGAGGTTTTTCCAGAATCTGTGCAGAAAATACTTATGTTTACGCCTTTTCCCTATTTGGTTAATTTTCCTGCAAGTATTTTGGTAGGGTTACCTGTAGATTTATGGCAAGGATTTTTCTTAATGATGGGTTGGATATTAATATTTTTAGGTGCGAATCGCTTGCTTTGGCGTATTGGTTTAAAGCGGTATTCTGGGATGGGAGCTTAATACTAATTCGTCATTTGTAATGGGCTACGCTAACGTAATTTGTAATTAAAAAAGTGAAGGATAATTGGAGGTTGGGTTGTAGCTTGCTTCTCCGTGGGGGTACGTAGTAAAACCCAACAACACCAAAAATTTTGGGTTTCGTTCCTCAACCCAACCTACGCCTAATTCGTAATTTGGAATTCGGAATGAAAAAAATCTAAAAAGCTAAGTAGAGAACTTTAACTGATGTGCGGTGCCATCATCTACAAAGCTTTGTTCGCCAATGCCAACTAGTTCCACAATAATTTCACGTGTTGCAGGTGAAAATTCTCCTTTTCTAGTTTCAATTTCAACAATAGTTTCTTGCTCTTGTGAATCAATGCGGTAAACTGTTGTGCAAAAGGCTCCTGTTTTGTATTCAAAAGTATGACCGTCATCTTCATAAAGGGTAAACTCACCTGTGCCTTTCCAGATGCGTAACCTCATCTGGTCTATGGGACGTTCATCTACATATTGCATGACTGGTGCCATTGGAATAATTGAGCCAGCACGGACGTAGAGTGGCATTTGCTCGAGTGGTGCGTGTGCCAAAATATGAGTCGGCCCTGTAAAAGTATCACCACTCCACCAATCATACCAATGACCTTCAGGCAAATATACGGCACGGTGTTCGACACCTGGGCGATAAATTGGTGCTGCTAGTAATGATGAACCAAGCATTACTTGGTCTGCGAGGGCGAAAGTCTTGGGGTCATTGGGAAAATGATAAAGCAGGGGACGCAGAATTGGTGCGCCAGTGGTTGCGGCTTCCCAGAAAAGGGTGTAAATGTAGGGTAAGAGTTGGTAACGAAGTTCAATGTATTGGCGACAAATTTTTTCAACGCGATCGCCAAATGTCCAAGGTTCATGCTGTGCTGTTGTTAATGCTGAATGTCCCCGCATGACCGGATAAAGCATTCCCAACTGCATCCAACGAGCAAATAGTTCCGCCGTCGCATTCCCAGCAAATCCCCCAATATCAGCACCCACAAAGGGAACCCCTGATAACCCCAAGTTACAAAGCATTGGTATGGACATTTCTAAGTATTCCCACAGAGATTGATTGTCTCCTGTCCATACTGCTGACCAACGCTGAATGCCTGCAAATCCTGAGCGTGTTAAGAAAAAGGAGCGTTCTGTCGGACGCGATTTTGCAAGTCCTTGATAAGACGCCTGTGCCATCATTAAGCCGTACAGGTTATGGGTTTCAGCGTGGTTAGTTCTTTCGTCAGCTGACCCTTGGGCGGCATCGAGGGGAAAGGAAATTTTGTTGCCAGGGTCGCCGAATGGGCGATCGTCTAGTGCGGGTTCATTCATGTCATTCCAGATACCCGCAACACCGATGTCGGTTAAGCTCTTGAGTAAATCTCCCCACCATTCTCGAACTTCGGGACGCAGATAATCAGGAAACACAGCTTTGTCAGGCCAAACATAACCGTGGAATAGCTGACCGTTAGTTTTACGGACAAAATAATCGTTCTTTAATCCCTCATCAAATACTTTGTAATCTGCTTCTGGTTCGTACTTTACCCCTGGATCGATAATTGTCGTGACTTTAAAGCCATTTTGCTTGAGATTTTGAATTAATTCTTGAGGGTTAGCAAATCGCTTGGGACTCCAGGTAAAAACCCGATAGCCACTCATGTAGTCAATATCTAAATGGATAACATCACAAGGAATTTGTCTTTGGCGAAATTCCTGTGCTAGTTTCTGTACGATATCCTGTGATTCGTAACTCCAGCGGCATTGGTGGTAACCTAACGACCATTTGGGTGGTAAGGGCATCCGTCCAGTTAGCTGGGTGTAAGTCTGGATAATTTTTGCAGGTTCCGGGCCGTAAATAATGTAATAATCGAGTTCGCTTCCTTGAGTTTCCATGCGCCAGATTCCAGGTTGCTGTGCGCCCATATCGAATCTGCTCCAAAAAGTAGTATTCAAAAAAAGGCCGTAACCCAACCCCGGACGCAAGGCGATAAAAAAGGGAATTGCTTGATACATACTATCTGTCAGAACCCCATAATCAAGGGCATCAGTTGTCCAGTTAGTTGTGACTTGCGATCGCCGATCTAATAAGCCAGTACGTTCGCCGAAACCATAAAAATGTTCTTCTGCTTCTATCCGCTTCCACCCAGCAACAGCACCAGTCCGCCATGCCATTCCCATATCTGCATCTTCAGCAAAGGGCTGCCCTGCTGAGTCGAAGCACTGAATCCGACAAGGATTGCGAGAGACGACAACAGACAATTCCTCGGTTGTAATTTCTATCGTCTGTGCTTGTTCTCGTACCTCAAATGGTACTTTTGGCCATTCTTCATCCGCTGGCGTTACAGCCCACGATCGCCTCGGGGAAAATTCACCAGTCGGCGTCATCCTGACACGAATTAAGTTTGGCGCTAGAACGCTAATCTTTAAACAGGGAATGCCGCATTTGAGGAGGATATGGCGATCGTCTTGTTGTATTGCTTGTACTGCTCCTAAAATTGACCAAGGCGACTCGGCTGTATGCAGCTGTCCAAAATATTGCGGCATAATCCCTATGTATAAAGATAACTACTTTCCTCAGTCGAGATTCACATAAACTACTGCTAAAAAGCTTGTATCTTTAGGCAGAAGGCAGGAGGAAATCGCAATAAAATAAATTTCACGATCGTGCAGGAAAAAGGAATATTCCCGAACCTGCAACCCCACACCCTACACCCTTTTTCAAGTCAGAAATGATCGAAACCACAGTTCGCAAACAATACAACCATCTGGCATCTATATACGATCGCCGTTGGAAAAATTATATTTATAATACGCTTTCTTTTCTCAAAACCTGGGCAGAAATCTCACCACTAGATACTGTACTTGATGTTGCTTGCGGAACAGGTGAGTTTGAAAAGTTGCTATTAGCTAAAAATCCAAATCTAAAAATTGTCGGAGTAGATATTTCAGAAGAAATGTTAGCAATTGCTCAAGAAAAATGTAGAATTTATCCCCAAGTTTCATTTCATAATGCCAGTGCCTCAGCGTTACCGTTTGCTGACAATAGTTTTGATATAATTGTGTCTGCCAGTTCATTCCATTACTTTAACGAGCCATCGACAGCATTAATCGAAATGCAACGCGTACTCAAACCCAATGGCAAAATTGTAATTTTAGATTGGTGTAAAGATTATTTATTTTGCAAAATTTTGGACGCGATACTCAAGATTTTTGACCCAGCGCATCGGCAATGTTATACCCAAGATGAATTTCATCGTTTCTTAACTTCTGCCAATCTTGTAGTTTCTCGTGCGACTAAAGTTCGTTTCGGTTTGTTTTGGGGATTAATGGTAGCTACAGCCAAGGTAAGCTAATCGTCCTTTAAATTGCACTATTTTCATAGTAATAAAAGCTGCAAACCCTGCCCCTTGCCGTCTCAATGTGTAAATTAAATGCTTAACAGCTTAGGGGGGCAAGACCCTCTGCCCCACTGCCTCTAAACGCGATATGATGTTTTTTTTGTTTGTCATCTTGCAAAAGGCAAATCTCGGTGGGTATTCTGGGATATGCTTAAGTAAGTGAAAGATTTGCCAAAAAAACTAAGAATGAAGCTGGCAGAAAGAGTAAGTCAGGTAAAACCTTCATTAACCTTAGCGATCGCAGCCAAGGCTAAGGCAATGAAGGCAGAGGGTATAGATGTTTGTAGTTTTAGCGCTGGGGAACCAGATTTTGATACGCCAGCGCATATCAAAGCCGCAGCAGCAAAAGCTTTGGATGAAGGCAAAACCAAGTACGGTGCAGCAGCCGGAGAACCAAAGCTAAGGGAAGCGATCGCCCGTAAGCTTAAAACTGATAACGGTCTTGATTATAAGCCGGAGAATGTCATCGTCACTAATGGCGGTAAGCATTCTCTGTACAATTTAATTGTGGCGTTAATCGATCCAGGTGATGAGGTCATTATCCCGGCACCTTACTGGCTAAGTTATCCGGAAATGGTGACATTAGTCGGCGGAGTTTCCAAGATTGTTCCCACAGATGCAAGTACGGGCTATAAAATTACTCCCGAACAACTCCGTAAAGCCATCACCCCCAAAACAAAGCTATTTATCCTCAACTCTCCATCCAATCCTACGGGGATGGTTTACACGCCAGATGAAATCAAAGCATTGGCACAGGTAATAGTTGATGCAGATATCTTTGTTGTTTCTGATGAGATTTACGAAAAAATTCTCTACGATGGTGCAGAACATATCAGCATTGGTTCTCTAGGTCAGGAAATTTTTAGCCGGACTTTAATCAGTAATGGGTTTGCCAAAGCTTACTCGATGACTGGTTGGAGACTTGGTTATTTAGCGGGGCCAGTGGAAATTATTAAAGCCACGAGTTCTATTCAAGGGCATAGTACATCTAACGTGTGTACCTTTGCTCAATATGGAGCGATCGCAGCGCTAGAAAGTCCCCAAGACTGCGTAGAAGAAATGCGCCAAGCATTCGCCAAACGCCGACAGGTAATGTTAGACAGACTCAACGTCATTCCCGGACTGAGTACCCCTAAACCGGATGGCGCTTTTTATCTGTTTCCCGATATCAGCAAAACCGGTCTAAAATCTTTGGAATTTTGCGACGCCTTGCTAGAAGAACATCAAGTCGCAGTCATTCCCGGAATTGCCTTTGGTGCTGATGACAACATTCGCCTTTCCTACGCCACTGATTTGGCAACAATTGAAAAGGGTATGGATAGGTTAGAGAAATTTGTCAACTCGCGTATTTAGTTATTTGTCATTTGTTATTTGTCATATCACAAAGCCCTCTTCTAACTAGTAACTAGAGGGCTTTTCTTTTAGACGTAGTAGCCGTAGCCAAATGAACCCAAGTGTTTTAGATTTTATTGGGCTTACCGTGATGCCCAATCTATTATTAAACTTATGTTTTTGTCTGGCTATTCATCTTATATTCGGCAATATCTTTAGAAGTGGGATTTCTGCCGAATTAAGCTAAAATTTACAGCAGTTGGCAAGAGTTTAATTTCATGAGTTTGTCACTTGAGAAAATTTTAAGCGAGATTGAACAACTGACTCCAGAAGAACAATTGACAGTGATGGGGCATTTAGTGGAACGCGTGAAGAAACACATCACGCAAGCGCAGCCAAAACGCAAGTGGAGCGATTTGAAAGGTATGGCACCCTATCCTTTATTAGGTGAAGATGCTCAAGAATGGGTTTCGCGGACTCGACAGGAAGGAGATGAGCATCGAGAACCGTTATTGCGAGGAGAGGAATGAGGATTAGTGATGCGTTGTCTGGAGTTTCTCGCTTATTCCTCGATACAGCACCCGTAATTTATTTTGTAGAACGCAATCCGCACAATCAATCGGGTCTAAAACCGTACTTCGTTCAAAGTTTTTGGAATGGGATATAAATCCTGGTTACAAAAATGGCCTCCTGCCTCCTGCCTTCGTTATCTAAGGATTGCAATACATACATTGTGCTGGATCGGCGTATTCGCTTCCATTCGGAAATAGTTTTTCTTTACTAAATCCACATTTTTGACATTGATAAATAACATTAAGAGTTAAAGGAGTCGGCATCTGGCATAGTCCACAAGGTAATCCCGGAATTCTTTTAATAACTTGGAAACCAGGGGTAGAACATTCTGGACAAAAACTTTTAATTTTTCTGATTAAATCTTGAGTAGCTTTAGCAATATTCTGCATACGTGTAGGGTTATACATTGCCCGCATATCTGTTTCCAGATGAGCTTTCCCTGTCGGTGAGTTTTTAATAACAGAATTTACAGCTTCTACAAGTTCTTTTTCTGTAATAATTCCTTTAATAATTTCCCCATTGCCTTGAGCATCTTCGCTAAACATGACGATTAAACCATGTTCAGGAAAGCCTACTTTTTTTGCAAACTGTAATGCTTGTTCAACGTTTTCTACAACAGTATGATTATGATTAGTTTCTAAAGAAAATTCCTCGCCAATAATTTCTAAATTTAAGTTTTTATCTAAAATAATTACTATTTCTCTATTACTATAAAGAAAAGGAATACCTGGATGAGGAACAAAACTACCTTCGCTAGCTAAGGCTGTACTTTCGCCAGTCAATTCTAATGCTTGTTTTGCTTTCAGCCTCGCAGTTTCAATTTGATTAGCCGGACGTTTTATTTCTCTAGTAAATGTACCGAAAACATCAGTATTAAAATCTTGAGGAACGATAACTTTAATTCCTAATTCTGTTTCTAAAATTGGAGCGATCGCTTTTTCTTTTCGGTGCATTGTTGCCAATACTGCTGTACGATTACTAAATATTGAATCTTTTGGCATTTTTTACCTCTTTTAAGTATATATTGAAGTTTATTCTCATAAAATCACCTTTTAATAGTGAGAAATATTTTAATTAACAAAGTTTATAATCGGTTTATTTATTGATGAAAGTTCTATCCCCCAAACATAGCCCAGCTAAAAGTTTGCGGTACTTTACTATATTATTCTCTGATGAGATTAATAAAAGAGCGCGATCGCGAAGGTTTGAGCTTATGTATCTGCCGCATTCTTTTTTCCAATTGGTATGAGAACTTGCAACAAGTCTTTCCCCTTGTCCTCTTCGGATGCTCCCGAAGGCATCGCTCATTTTTTGTCTGACTTCAGAAAATTGCCTTGCTCCCTATAGTTATTGAGATTTATATATTTTTGATATTTTTCAGTATATTCAACTATACATTATTAGTTATGTACTTTTTCTGTTTCATCAATA
This sequence comes from Nostoc sp. DedSLP01, assembly GCA_034530875.2. GTDB lineage: Bacteria > Cyanobacteriota > Cyanobacteriia > Cyanobacteriales > Nostocaceae > Nostoc. Next base: position 46,662 of record JAVRCJ020000004.1, on the reverse strand, counting down.
CCTTCGCCAATATAAAGTATGAATATAGATAAAAATATAAGATTTTATACGCTTGTTTTTGCTCTGAGATAAAAAACTGAGCCTATAAAATCTTGTATGGCTTTTGTAGGAGTAATTTTAATTTTTACTTTCCTGTAAGTCTGCTTCACATTTGACATTTTGCTTAATATTCAAGCCCGCACTTGTTTTGGGCTGTTTTGGTAAAAGTTAGATTACCCCTGTTTTTGACAAAAGGTATTGTTTAATGCAATAGAAATACTTTTTACCTAATGGAAATCTGATTAACCATGAAAAGAATTTTTTTTCCTTTTTCCATTATTTCTATTCTTTATACTATGGTCATTTCTCCTGTCTTTGCACAACCAATAGACAGACCCTTTAATGACCAAGGAGGGTGTACTTCTGGGGCTACAAGTATTGGAAGCGGACGTAAATCATGCTCTGGTGACATTATATGGCCCGATCAGCCTTCAGAAAGACCTAATGCACCTTGGGCTATTATTCCTGAGTCAGTTAAAGTTGAGCCACTAGATGAACGTGGAACTGGTTCAGGTTGCTTCCCCCCCAGATTCGAGTACGAAGAGCGCAAGGTCTTTCTCCCTGATATAGGACAAGAGATAACAGTTGGTATACCTGTAAGGGTGATAGTTAGTTACAATGCTCGTGGTGGAAGTGGCATAGGAGAGCGTGGTCGAATTGAATGTAAAGTGATTGGTAATTATCGCTCTATGTAAGCAATATAATAAGCAAGCATACCCTGCATTTAAAGACGAAAGGCTCTAGCCATAGATTTGAATCGTCTAAGAGAGCCTTTCTCATTATCCTAGACGCTAAAAGATTGTTGATTTATTTTGCTTATAAAATTGAGTAATTTTTACAGTTATCTATGTCATTTTGAACCCTTATTTAGTTTTTATTAGTAAATAAGATGCATTTTCCCTGTCCTATGCCCTAATCCCGTCTTTAGCGTTGTGATTCTTGTGTAATCAGCTTTTGTTTGCGTTCAATTCCCCACCGATAGCCACCAAGACTGCCATCACTTCGCAACACGCGGTGACATGGTACAATCAGCGCTACCGGGTTAGCTCCACAAGCATTTGCCACTGCGCGGAATGCCTGGGGTTTGGCAATCTCACGGGCAATATCAGTGTAAGTGCGCGTTTGGCCATAGGGAATTTTCTGTAATGCTTGCCATACCTGTTTCTGAAATGCTGTCCCGCGCACATCAAGCGGTAAATCGAGATGTGCTTTACCTCCCACCATCAAGTTGAGGATTGTATGTATCCAATCTTGGTGTGTTTCGTCATCGCGGACTATGTGGGCTTGGTGAAATTCTTCGGTGAAAGTTTGTTTCAATTTCTCTGGTCGATCGCCTAATCTTACCGCGCAGATGCCCTTTTGTGTTGTTGCCACAAGCAGATATCCTAGCGTACATGGAGCGATCGCATAAACAATAGACATTGTTGTTTCCGCTTACTCAGGTGCTTTCTCTTACAGTTTAATACTTGAACGATAACTAGATCGTAAATTGCTATATATAGTTATTACGCTCAAAGTTTGTTAATTATTGCTTTCTTCTGTACTTCATTTGTATCGTATTATTGCCTATCTTTTGTTACAAAGCTCTAGTTTCCATAATCGATGAAGTTTAATTAACTTAGTTAATAAATTATTTGCAAACTATCATTGTAGATTTTAGTAAATTGAAGGTTTTCTTATAGAAGATGGTATTCGTTAAGCATAGTGTGATTTTTTTCACAGATTTTATAGTATTGACAACAATCTTTGCAACATTTCAATCAACTCTATGGGCGCAGTGCTGTAAGCCTCTATCCGATGTATCTTTAGCAAATATTTCGCCAAATAGTATTAGCCATTAGCCATAAACATCACTAGACTTCTTGCAGAAGTCGGGAAAAGGGGAAGGGGAAATGGGGAAAGGTCTGCTATTTTCCCTTTACCCTTTAACCTTTTCCCACAAGAGTGCAAAAAGCACTTTTGTAAGAGGTCTACTATGGGATGAATGAGAAAAAGGCAATTTACGTTAAAATAAAGAATTAATTGTTATTTTTAAATAAAAGCTCGATTATGAGTCAACTGGAAAACATCCAATCTGAGTACGAAAAATTTCCTGAAAAATTTCAAAGCATAATCATTAGTACCGTTAGCGCACAGGGAATACCCAACGCTAGTTATGCTCCCTTTGTAATCGATAATTCCAAAAACATTTACATTTACGTCAGCGCTCTTGCAACTCACACAACAAATCTCGACGCCAATCCTAATGTTAGTGTTTTATTTATCGAAGATGAAGACAAAACTAAGCAAATTTTTGGTCGTACCCGTTTGAGTTTTGATTGTACAGCAACTTTGATAGAGCGTGAAACTGACAAGTGGAATCAAATTGTTGAACAGTTTCAAGGTCGATTTGGTCAAATTATAGAAGTTTTGCGTAGCTTATCCGATTTTCGGATTTTTCAGCTAACTCCCCGTGAAGGTCGTTTTGTAATTGGTTTTGGCGCAATCTATAATATTAGTGGTGATAACCTTTATCAACTTGTTCAGGTTACACCAGATAGCAACCAAAAGTAAAAATAAATCTCAGAATTCACAAGTCATAATTCTCCAGTCAAAAGAGTTAAACAATCAGAAGAAAAATTGAGCGATCGACCTCTTGATGAAAATAAAATATCACTTCTGATTATTGACTGCTGAATTCTGAATTATGAATTATTAACGATCGCATTAAACTCAATTTTTTAATTTTATGCTTAAATTTCAACCTCCTGGCTTTGGACATCAAGTCATCCATACATCCTTGGGGGCTATGGTTTACTATACTCAAAGGAATATATCTTGGGCGATCGCTCAAGATCCAGAATCTAATACAGAAAGCGTTAGTAAAGACATTGCTAACACGAAAGATTTACCACCACTTCTATTTCTACATAACTTTGGTGGTGGAGCATCTGCTTATGAATGGTCTAAAGTTTATCCAGCTTTTGCCTATAATTACCAGATTTTAGCCCCTGATTTAATCGGTTGGGGAGAATCGGCTCATCCAGTCAGAGACTATCAAATTAGAGATTACCTTAGCACCATCGCCGAGTTTATCATCCAAACCTGTAGCCAGCCTGTAACAGTGGTAGCCTCGTCGCTGACAGCAGCTTTTGCGATTCGCCTAGCTATTATGCAACCGAATTTATTCCAAAGATTATTTTTGGTCTGTCCTTCTGGGTTTGATGACTTTGGACAAGGTATCGGACGCAGACTTCCGCTAGCAGCCATCAACACGCCTCTATTAGACGATTTGATTTATATTCTTGGTGCTGAAAATGAAATTGCAGTCCGAAACTTTTTAGAAAATTTTCTTTTTGCCAAATCGCAACGAGTATCTCAAGAGATGGTAGAAGCTTATTTAACTTCTGCACAACAACCCAATGCCAAATTTGCAGCTTTAGCATTTTTACAAGGTAGTCTTTACTTTGACTTGAGTTTATATATTCAACAATTAACAATTCCCACAGTTATATTTTGGGGAGAAAAAGCCCAATTTACTAGCATCAAATTAGGACGAAGATTGGCAAATCTAAACCCTAATGCAATAGAAAAGTTTTATCCAATCCCTGATGCCGGCATCTTACCTCATTTAGAAGTACCAGAAGTCGTCATTGGCCTCTTGCAGCGATATCTTAGATGATTAGACTTCTTGCAGAAGTCGGGAAAAGGGTAAGGGAGAAAGGGGAAAGGGATAAGAAAAAACCCTTTCCCTTTTACATACGTCCCTTTGCCCCCTCTTACAAAACTCTTTTTGCAAGAGGTCTATTGATGATTGGGGCAAGTCTCATGACCAATGACTAATGACCAATGACTAATGACTACTTCGATACTAACTGTGCATTTAATGCTTTTGTAATGCGATCGCCAGAAACTTCCAAGTGAGCTAAGGTGTAAACATCAATGTTTTCACTCAGTTGTTTTAGCGTCAGATCGATTGCTTTTTGCAGCCGGCGCAATTCATACCAAGCCAGCGTTCTCCCATCTTCAGGTGCATCTGTAGTATGCAACATCATCCCTAGTAAAATATTCAAATATTCTTGTTGCAATGAACGCCGGATGCTAGAAATTGGCTTAAATTCTCCTGCAACTAAAACTTCTTTCCAAATACTTGTTTGCAGGATATCAAACAATTCTGGAATGGTCAGCGCTTCTCCAGGCTGGGTTTTTAATTCTATATCTTGTAAGCGACTTAAACGTTCGCCATCTAATAGCGATCGCAGTATCGCAGTTTGGAAACTCAAAATGCGATCGTGAATCGGATAATCAAGGCGATAGTTTGGTATCAAACTCCCCCAATGTTGCCAGCGCGATGGTGCTAACTGATTCAACAATTGTGGGGAGAAATTAAAAGCATTTTCAGCAAAAACATACTCTTGCAATTTCGTCAATGCTTGACGTTGTTTTAATAATGAAACTGGTACAAAAGCCCAGGAATTATCATCGCCGACATGAAGACGCCGGAATGATTGCCCGGCAATATACTGAGAAAGTAATTGAGCGTTACTAAAATAATATCGAAGTACTCTATCGAATAAGACACGCAGGTTACTGTAACTTTCTCCTGGTGATAAATAACTATTTTCAAGACGTTGCCACATGACGCGGGCATTATCCATCTGCCATTGGGAATAAACTAGCACGTCATTACTCATATCCCAAACATTGGCTAAAGGATTGATGTCTGAGATATCTTCATCTGTTGCATAGGATAATTCTGGTTGAGGTGCCGCCAAAGCAATCTTTTCCAAAAAACTTTTTTCTGCTTCTGGAATCGTTGCTTCAATTTCTGCGGATGGATTTATTTTATAACCATACTCAATTGCCCATTCATCGTAAGGGCCGACAATCTCTGGAAAATAGTCACCTTGCTCTAGTCCCTGTGGTGCTAGATTCACAGGTAGATAGTCCATCACCGAACTGACTAAACCTTTAGTGTGAGTAATTTCAGTGTTATTTAACTCTTGAGGTGATAACATAGTGCTGCCATGAAAGTTGTGGCGCAAACCCAGAGTATGCCCGACTTCATGAGCGATGAGAGAACGCAAATATTGATGCACGTATTCTTGTATAATTTCGCTATTCGGTGCAGCGTTTTGCAAAATTGACAACGCCAGCACCCCCATATTTGCCTGATTTACAAATCCCTTTCCATAGCAAATATCGATATTTCCGTTAGAACTCAGCACTTGAGAATTAAAATTATTGGGATCGAAACCATTACCCTTTACCTTTTTTCCCCACTCCCCATCTTTGCATTCAGACACTAAAGAAATATTTCTATTCCCAAATCCCTTGTTGTTTGATTCTACGTAGGTGTGGTATGTTTGCCGAATCGAACGCACCATACTTGCATCTACGATAATATCTGCATCTAATATTTCCCCGGTGAGTGGGTTAACGCGAGTCGGGCCTTTGGCAAAACCTGCATCCAAAGAATTAAACCAGCGGATAGTGTTGTAGCGCACGTCTGCTGGATGCCAATCAGCATCATCTGGCATTTGGTGTACTTCGATGGCATTTTGGAATCCGGCTTTTTCAAAGGCTTTGTTCCACATCAAGACGCCTTCACGAATTGCCTGCCGATACTCTACTGGCACGGCATTTTCAATCCAAAATACAATTGGTTTTTTCGGTGGAGATAAAGTTGCGTTAGGATCTGATGGTTCTAAATGCCAACGATTGATGTAACGTACAAATTCTTCTTCAAAATTATTGTTAGAAAAATCTTGAAAAGCAGTAATAAAATATCCCACTCTGTCATCGGCAAGTCTAGGAACATAACCGTTGTTTTCCCTGAGTTGAGAAAAACTGTAATGTACCTTGAGACTGAGCGCTCTACTATCAGGTACGGTGACTAAATCTGCTCCTTCTGGTGAGGAAAAGCCATAAATCGAATCAATTTCTATGTTTTCGGGGAAGCTGTTAACATCACCAAAATAAGACTTGCTCGGATCTAAGTGATAATCAGCCTGCAAATAGTATTTTAATAAAGGGGTTAATCCGGGAAAATCCTGCATTAGCAAGGCATCCAGGTCAATCAAAATATTTTTGTTGAACGGATGAATGCTATCGATTTCGAGTGAATAAAGAACTGAGTCGCTAAACGAACGAGCCAGCGATCGCTGTTCTGCTTTACTTTCTGTACGGAATTTTACATTCCGCACTACAAAATGCAATTTATTGTTAATCGGCCGAAAATAAAATAAAAAATCACCAAGAGGCGAACCACTATAAATCCCATTTTGACCAACGCCTGATTCTAATGTAATGGAAGCTAAATAATTTTTGTTGAGTTGCTCTGGCTTAATTTCTAAGTATATTTTCCCTGAGTCATCATTAGAATAAAGCGCGAAAAGCCCTTCTCGTTTTCTGGAGTTTTTTACTATTTCGTTAAATCGCCAAAAATCTTCTTTTTTACTGTTACTAAAATTATTGTCAGCACTCGCTAAATTTTCAATTACTGGAAGTGTATCTAATGACTCAACATCAATATTTTCCAGTTCGTTAGCTGCTGCGTAATCCGTCACTACTAACAAGTTGTACAGTAAAACTATAAAGATTATTAATTTAGCGATCCAGTATTTCATCCTTTAGCTTTCCACCCGAACCAATTATTGTTTTGAGAAGAAAAATGTTGCTCGATATCCTGGCAGACTAAAAGTAGTGCGATTTTTAGCTGCTATTAGTAACTCTTCCAGAACTATGCATTTTCAAGAAGAAATTAATTAGACATAAACATCTATTCCTTTAGATACAAAATTTTTATATCTAAAGACGTATGTTTTTTTAAACTATATCTTGTATTAAAAAACAAATGTAGCACTCAAATTGTATTGGGTGCTACATTTGGCATGGTCAGGAATCTCAAGCATCAGTAACAAAAAGGTGGTTTAACTGGTAAAATCAAGCTATTTCCAAGGTATTGTTCCTAATTTGACTCATTGTCACCTTATGAAATGGTAAAAAAAACTGCTCTCAAACCTTCTTTTGTAGTAGATTCTTGACTTAGGAAGCTTTTTGAATATTTTGTAGAAGTTGTAAGAAAAGTTAGAGTGCAAACAAAAACTCAAGATTTTGTTTGGAGAATCACTAATAAATGTTCTTGTTCATTTGAGCAGAAAGCGCTACTTAAATAATTTCTCAGGGACGACATGTCTGACTGTTTGCAGAAGTCAGGGATTTTACCCTTGTGGTTTAAATAAAATTGCTATAATTGCCTTTTTTTAGTTAGTCCATATATTCTTTAATCAAAAGAAACTCTATTATTTGGTAAATCTCCTCATACTCAGGATTGAAAAAGCTTTGATTTCTCCGAATTGAGTTATGCCTTTTGTTAGAAGGATAATTTTTGATTTATAGCTAATCTTTATCTGTACTGAAAAAAACAACCTAATTACCATGACAAATTTGATTTCTAACGCGATCGCTCATATTAGTTCTGCGCTTAAAGGACTTCAGGTAAAGCGTTTTTTCGCTGTGGTTTTAGTTGGCTTTCTAGTCCTGACGACAAATGTTACTTCTGGGAACAATAACCAAAACTTAGGTGAGAGAGTTCGTCAACAGGTACAGCAAGATGATGCTCGCAGACCGAAAACCACAGGCCAGTGGAATCGAGAAGCTCGTGAAACCGAAGGCGCTCCTGGCGAAAGACTTAAGAAAATTGGACAAGAGTCAGCAGAAGCGTTTAAACAATTTGGGTCTGGGTATGTAGAAGGCGCTAAGAATACTGCTAGTGATGTAGGTGATAGTGCAGCCCAAGCTGGCAAGAATCTCTCTGGAAAAGTTCAACGCTAAATCACGTGTAAAAGCTGCTGTACTTACAGTACTTAAGTTCGATACAATACAATCTTTTTGTAGGGGCATAGCATTGCTGTGCCCCTATTGTTTGTTACATTTATAGCTGAGATGTCAGTAAGAGATAGCGCCCAGTACAAAAGTAAGTAAAAGCTTAGATCTGCTGTACGCTTTTCTAGATTTTTTCAATACATCTGCACTATAAAATTTAGATCGATACTAAATAAATTATTAAATAACTTGAAATAATAAGCTCGGACATTGAAGATAAAAAAACTTATTTATATTCAGACGCTATTTATTTTTAAATGTTACAAAAAATACTTTTTAAAACGAGCATCAGTAGCTAATATAGTAGAATAGCGCATTTTTTACGCTTACTACATAAAAATATATGTTGATTATTACACTTTTTATAAAAGCATTTCTGATAAAAACGAGAGGCTTTGAGCTTTGATATCTCTCTAAGAAGATGTTTGAAAAGCCCTATTGTTGGTAGCCAAACACTCTAGATCTCCCTAAATCCCTCTTAAAAAGAGGGACTTTGATTTTGGTTCCCCCCTTTTTAAGGGGGGTTAGGGGGGATCTAGAAACGCCTAAAATTACAGCCAACCACTTTTCAAACAACCTCTAAGAAATGAGGAGCTTATCGCATTAGTTTTTTGAGAGATTATAAAAATCGACATAGAGAAGAGTATCTATAGGGGATAATAAATTCCGATAAATCTAATTAATAGTTATGTTTATTTATACCCACTTACTTAACAGCATCCATAAAAAATAAGTAGTTTTTAATACATAAAAACTTATAAAAATTAACATTCAAATAACAGTTGAATAAGCGGCTAAAAACATGAAAGAATAAAGACACACGCAAGGCAGTTAACTAATAATTAGCGGTATGAAACAGTTGAAGGGCACGCGAAAGCGAGGACTTGTGCTAACTCCTACTGGGTTACAGCGGTTACAAGCGGCGATTTTAGCTGTAGAAAAGGTACAAAACAGAGGCGATCGCTTTACTCTCAAAGATCTACGGGTTCGCATGAATGTTTCAACCAAAACTCTCAGCCGATTATGGTCGTTGAATACAGGTGTGGATCAAAAAACCCTAAAATTATGCTTTAGCGCCTTTAACCTCGAATTACGCAGTGAAGACTATGCGATTCTCAGCGAACCGAATGAGACTGAAGGTTTTAAAAGTCTGCCACTGAGCTTAAATACAAAAGAAATAAATTTCTTTGAGCCTTTATATTTAGACTCATTTGTTACCAAAAACTGGCAGCAACTCGAAAATCTCTGGTCATACCCAGACGGGCCTGTACCTTTGGATTCACCCTTTTATATAGATCGGCCTCCGATTGAGGAACTAGTTTATCGAGAAGTCACTCAACCAGGCTCTGCGATTTGGATTAGAGCGCCAAAAGAGATGGGTAAAAGTTCTCTAGTGCTGCGATTGTTAACTTTTGCCCAGACGCAAGGTTATCGCACGGTTAACCTGAATTTTAACCAAATAGATGCAAGCTGTCTGACAGACTTAAACAAGCTTTTGCGTTGTATTTGCTGGCGGCTTGCAACAGAATTAGGCATTGACCCAAAGCTGGATAATAAGTGGGATGAGGAAATAGGCTGTAAATTGAGTTGCACTTTATACTTACAATCCTATTTACTTCAGCAGGTCGAAAGTCCAGTAGTTTTTGTATTAAACGAGATTGACACATTATTTGAACATCCTGAAATTGCTCAGGAGTTTTTTGCTTGCTTGCGTTCTTGGTATGAAGCAGCACGACAAAATACCAACTTGCAGAAGCTGAGGCTAGTGGTAGCTTACTCCACAGAAGTCTATGTATACGAGGATATCAACCACTCACCTTTGAATATAGGTCTACCTATCCGTCTGGGCGAATTTACCAAGGAACAAGTAAAATACCTAGCCCGCCGACACGGGCTAAACTGGTCTTCTAGTGAAGAAGTTCGCCAACTTATGTCGTTGGTGGGGGGACATCCAGCACTGATTCGGATTGGACTTTATCATCTATCCTGTCAAAGAATCGCCTTAGAAAATTTGGTCAAGGAAGCGATGGCTAATGGTGGTATATACCGCCATCATTTATGGCGACACTGGGCAATCTTGCAAGAAAATCCCAATTTAGCAAAGGCATATTTTGAAATTGTGCTTAAAAAGCAAAGCGTTTCTATCAATCCCATTGATGCTCACAAGCTTGAAAGCTTGGGGTTGATTCGCTATGAAAGCGATCGCATTTTATCCCGTTGCGAACTTTACCGCATTTACTTTCAAAAACAACTGTCTACAATCCTTAAATAATCACCTTGAAAACTCTTAATCATCCAGAAGGTCAAAGTCAAAAGAAACAAGTTTCTTTCAGTAAGCTTTTTAGCTATTTGTCAAAAAAGAAATCTTTTGTTATTTTAGTTGGCCTTCTGGCGTTATTTTGATATTTTTCTAGTCAAAAAAGGAGAGTTTATTGTTAATTAGAGTCAACTAATGGTTAAGCAGTTTTGTTCGGTGTAAGAGGAATTCCAAATTGAATTTTTTAGCAAAGGTAGGATTAATATTTTCAGTTGTGTTAGACTAGTTAAACCAGATTATAAATTTGGTATTGCTAATTTGATAATTAGTAGCGATCGCAAATTAACTTGCTAACCAATAAAGCTGATATTCCTCAATTAAAAATTGACCATTGTTAGAAGACATTTTAAAAAAGAAGTAATAATTTCCGGGTTCCCAAATACTAAATTCTTGTTCCTGCTCTTGAACTTGACCTGTAGAGCCACTATTAGGAATACTCATGGTAGAAGTTGGTGTTTCAGCGTTCGCTCTCATTAAAAACACTTCTAGCAAACAGAAACTCTTTAGTTCGGCAGAATAACGAATTTTAAATCGAATTTTACCCCCATCTTTTAGGGTTTTTTGAATCAAAAAGTTTTCCGTTTTAATCGGGCTTCCAGAAAGTTGAATACCTTTTCCTTGAGCTAATACTTGAGCCAATTTTTGGTTGAATGAAGCCATGATGTTTACTCTTACTAAAAAACAGCAAATTTAACTATGATTGGTTTATTTTTGAAACTTCTTTTTTTAACTAGGCTACAGTTAATAAAAATTATGTCAATAAATCAAGATTAGCAAGCTTTTACCTATTGCCTTAATAAGGAGGTTATTTCTTACCAAAAAAGTTTATTTAATTTGGATTATTGATGGAGAATTTGAAATTATTCAGTTTGTATATTCTCATCATTATCGATAAAAGGCAATCCCAAATCGGACACTTAAAAAATAATTGACAAGACAGTTAATCTAAAAATTGGTAATTATATAATATTAAAGCTGTCACTTTTCACCGCTTATCTTCTGAAGTCACACTAAGCTATATTTACCAGCAGCAGACAATTCTAGTTATCTTTCTGACCCACAGCTTCTGAATTATTGTTAAAGACCAAAAGATAGCAGTCCTAAATTATTTGTAAAAAATCACAGTAGATATGTAATTTTATTTCCTGTAACCTATCTTAATAATAAATTTCACGAATTATGGAAGAACGCTATGAAAAATAAATGAATAATTTTGTTGAATTTGGATATTAATAAAGAAATTTTCTAAAAAACTTGCGTTATTAAATTGGAGATTTCTGTAAAATATATAAGTAGAAGGCAGGAGGCAGGAGGTAAAATCCTCAACAGTAAAAGGTTTTGCTGCTTTGAATTTTAGATTTAATTATGTTCGCTTACTTAATAGATAAATTGCCAATCATATTAAATTTCATACCCATTCTGACTTCTGACTTTTGGGTGCTGAATTCTTACATTTGCATCTCCCTCATTTTCGATCCCTAGTTTCCTGAAATTAAATTATCTATTATAGGTTTTCCTCAAATGAGATACCAAGTTGGCGGTAGTCTCCATACTGACGATCCCACATATATTGTTCGTCAGGCAGACAATAAACTTTATACTAATTTAAAAGCTCGTAATTTTTGTTACGTCTTCAGTTCTCGGCAAATGGGTAAATCGTCATTATTACAACGAATAAGCCATCGCCTGAGAAAAGAAGGTTACAAATGTGTGTATTTAGATGCCACGCAATTAATTAGTGAAGATATTACAGTAGCGCAATGGTATAAAAGTATTATTATCAGTTTGTTATACGCTTTAAATTTGGTAGAACAAGTTAACTTTAACCATTGGTGGAAGATGCAAGCAAGTCTTTCTCCTGTGCAAAAACTATATAAATTTGTGGAGGAATTGTTACTACCAAATGTTCAAAGCAATGGTGGAAGAGAAGGTCAAGCTAAACGCATTTTTATCTTCATTGATGAAATTGATAGCTTGCTGAGTTTGAAGTTTCCTCTCACTGACTTTTTTGCCTGGATTTGCGATTGCCACAATCAAAAAACATGCGATTCAAATTTTCCAGGTGTGGGATTTGCATTATTTGGGGTAACTAGTCCATCATATTTAATTGTAGACAAACACCAAACGCCTTTTAACATTGGTACGGCAATAGAATTATCCGGTTTTGGATTAAATGAAGCTCAACCATTATTAGAAGGTTTAAAAATAGTAATTAGTCAACCAGAAGCGGTGCTAAAAGAGATTATTTATTGGAGTGGTGGGCAACCCTTCCTAACCCAAAAACTCTGTCAGTTAGTTGTACAAACTGCTTTAAAGACATCAACAGGGAAAATTGATTTATCTCCCAATACAGAAGCTGCTTGGTTAAAACAATTGGTGCGATCGCATATTATTCAAGACTGGGAATCACAAGACGAACCGCAACACCTCCGTACCATTCGCGATCGCTTACTTTTTTTCAACCAGCAACAAGCAGGACGTTTGCTAAATCTTTATCAGCAGATATTACAAACAGAGGAAATAGAGGAGCAGAATGTAAATCGCAGTTACTCTTTACGCTGTGCCGCTTCTTCCAATATCCAATACTTAATACCTAATGATGATAGTCCAGAACACACAGAACTTTTATTATCCGGATTAGTTGAGAAACGTCAAGGCTATCTGAGAATTAAAAATCCTATCTACCGGGCTATCTTCAATTCTGAATGGATATTACAGCAATTTTCACGGAAATAGATCGTGTTGTAGGCAATACGGTTCGGTTAAAGGGGAAAGGCAAAAGGGCAATTTCAAACTTTTTCCCTTTTCCCCGCGTCTAGACAAACAAAAACCCACCTCCGTGGGTCAAAAAATTTAATTTCAACTTAGTCAGCAAGGCGGAGCTTTCGTTGCTCCCCTTCTGACTTATGAATTATGCTGTGTTGCAGCTATGCACCCTGTATCTGATTACAAATTGCTATAAAATTTTTTGCACCTATATGGGGCAAGGTTTTAAACCAATATTCAAATGCTCACGAACTCGTTAGCTTTGTTCGTGAGTTCTGAATTTTTGTTCATAAACGAAAAGTTGGGATTTATGTTTAATTTAGATTGCTAGTGTTGATACTGCTAATCAAATACCCAAGTACTTTTGCACGATCTGTAAAATCCGTTCTGCTGCATGGCCATCTCCAAAGGGATTAATAGCATTTGCCATTGCTTCATAAGCAGCTTGGTCGCTGAGTAATTCGCTAGCAGCTGCAAAAATATTTTGAGTTTCAGTTCCCACAAGTTTTGCAGTACCAGCTGTTACAGCCTCTGGTCTTTCGGTGGTGTCTCTCAAAACTAATACTGGTTTTCCTAAACTGGGGGCTTCTTCTTGCAAACCACCGGAGTCAGTAAGCAAAAGATGCGATCGCCCAATTGCTCCCACCAGTTCCCCATAATCCAGAGGTTCTGTTAAGAAAATTCGCGGATGATTTCCTAAAAATTCTTGTAATGGCACTCGCACTGTAGGATTGCGGTGTAATGGTAACAGCAAAGCCGTATCGGGAAACTTATCTAAGATTTGTAAAAACCCAGCCGCGATCGATTCGAGTGGTTCTCCCCAATTCTCCCTACGATGCACCGTTGCTAACAAAACGCGATATCCATTCCAGTCTAAACCTGGTATATTGCAGCTGACTTGGGTTGCAGCAACATTCAACAATGCATCAATTACCGTGTTGCCAGTCAAGTGAATTTCACCCAAAACACCAGAACGCTGTAAATTTTCTACAGCCCAAGGAGTTGGCGCAAAGTGCAACTGAGTAATTTGAGAAATCAACCGCCGATTAGCTTCTTCTGGGTAAGGATTGAATATATCATCAGTTCTTAACCCTGCTTCTACGTGACCAACAGGAATTTTTTGATAAAAAGCTGCCAAAGCCGCTGCAAAAGCAGTGGTAGTGTCTCCTTGCACCACAACTAAATCTGGCTTTTTGTGCTGAAATAATTTCTCCAACCCTTGTAAACTACGACAGGTTATGTCACTTAAAGATTGCTTCGTCTGCATAATTTCCAAGTCATAATCTGCCTTGATATTAAACAGTTGCATGACTTGCTCAACCATCTCTCGATGTTGTCCGGTTAAAATTACTTGCGTCTCAAAATCTGGACAGTTTTGGAAAACTTGAATCACCGGAGCTAGTTTAATCGCTTCCGGACGAGTACCTAAAATAATGCAAACTTGCTTTTTATTAGTCATTTGTCGGTTGTAGTTTGTCGATCGCTATAGTCAATGGTCTATGGCCAATAGTCAAGGGTCAACAGACAATCATCACACAAACCACAAATATTTAAGGACAAATCAAATGAAACATCAAAAAACCCGGCTTTACCGGGCAAATGCAATAGACCTGCCTTGAAAATAGGGAGTAGGGAATGGGGAACTCGGGGCCCCCACGAAGTGGGGATTAGGGGCATGGGGAATAGGGAAAAGAAATTTTCATTGTTCCTTGTGAGCGCAACTCATGGAGTAAGAGTGCAAAACTCTTTTTGCACTCTTGGGGCAAAGGGATGCATGTAAAAGGGAAAGAATTAGTCACTATTTTCTAGACAAAATTTTTTAGCGATATTGCTAGACAAATAGATTTATTATGCTAAAATTATAAATTGTGGTTGCAAATTCAAATCAAAACCTACATCCAACTAGCCAGCATAGCACAGTGGTAGTGCATCCGACTTGTAATCGGAAGGTCGTCGGTTCAAATCCGACTGCTGGCTTTCTGTACTGTTGTACATTCAACCAAAACCTCGCATGTACATTCACAAATTAGATGTCGTCGTTCACACATTAACGTCGTTTTTCACACATTAATGTCGCTCTTTCACTAATTGATGTCGCAGTTCATGCAAGATAACCGTTCACAAATTAATGTCGCAATATTTAGAGACTTCTTGGCTATCTGCGGTAACTGGTCAACATCAGACTGTCCTAAATAGAACACTATAAGCTTAAGTTTAACTCAAGCTCTAAAAACTTTTACTGTACCTTGGTTAAACAAAGAACTTTTGTTCTTGATTTCGCAAAAAATTAGTCATACCACCATGTTTGGCAGCAAAAGCTAAGCAGACGGATTTGAACCCTTTCAACCCATACCCATATCTCGTAATTTTCTTTAGATTTTCAACAGTCCTGGACTCAAAGAATTTATATAACTTGTCCTTTTTTGTTCATCTTTAGGTACTACATTTTTAATACATTCTTGCAGGAGGAGGCTTTGTAACAAATTTATTTTGTGAACAGCTAAGGCAAATAATTTTCTTTCAACTCGCTCAACGCGGGAAGGGTCATTGTAACCGCATTGTAGACACAGTAGCAAACCCTGGATTATTAACTTTCAACCCGCTCAACACGGGAAGGGCCATTGTAACCTGCAATTTTTAAATAACTATTTATAGCTAGTGTCTTTCAACCCGCTCAACACGGGAAGGGCCATTGTAACCTGATAGCTACCAGGGAGGCTTGACAGTCTGGAGACTTTCAACCCGCTCAACATGGGAAGGGCTATTGTAACCCTTCCTCTATAAAATCCTTGTTTTTCGCAGGATTCCAGAATTGATAGCGCGGATCTATATTCCATGCTTCTTCAACTACCGTTTGAATGAGCAAACTGTGTCCCATTAAACGCTAAAATCCTTTCACTACAAGCAAGTGCGAATCGACTGAAAATTTTTAATCTCTTCTAATGCTTGGAAACAAGGATTGGTATGGGTTCCCCCTTGGTCGGAGGTGATTTAGTAGCCACTACAGCAGTATATCCGCGCCCTTATTGCTGGGAGCGCACCTTATTCCTGTCCGGAGACAGCAGCATCAGGGTGAGCAGCTACTAGGGTCAGAAAGCAAGACTATCTTCCAATAGTCAAACTACCCCAGATTTTTCACAGTTCAGCGGTTACAAAGAACATGAACTGCGGCGCTATTACTTATTTTATTGTCAACGTTCAGTATATTTGCTCAATCTGAAGATTAAGATTTATTTTGACGAAAATAGTAAGCTGCGATCGCTAAATCTCGCGCTTTTTCTTGAGGACTATCTACAATAGGTTGTGGCCCTTCTTCTATAGAAATGTTTGCCTTACGTGCTTGAGTCTGAATACACTCCATCAATCTGTTGTAACTCCAAAGGTGAATGCTCTGGCGGTACTGTTTAGCATACTGTTGCTGACCTTCTTTGTAATTAGGACATCTTTTTACTGCTCTAGCTTCTATTTCACTTTGGATGCTCTCACGTACATTTTTCATTGTGGGTAGAACAATGCTGGTGGCTTGATAATTTTTAGCTAACGCGATAATTGCTTGTGCTAGTAAGTTATCAATGTGCTTTCCTAACTCAGATTCTGATAACTTATTTAGTGTGTTGTTTTTTTGAGCTTTGTGGCGTTCATGAGAATTACGTTGCTGCTGCTGCCGCTGGCGGTTAAGTAACTTGTAATTTTTACCTAGCAGCTGTTTAACACTGCGATAGGCAACAACTTTGCTAGTAGAAACATCAACTACAGCAACTGTTGCTGGTTTCTGTAAACCAAGGCTGACCCCAACGATAATGGATGGTTTTCCCAAATATAAGGGCTTAATGGGGCGAGGAAAAGGATGAGCTAATTTCGTTAGTGTAGAATTTAGACGTTTAACATAGTTTTGTTGATTCTGATTCAGCTTACCCTTCTGTTGCATATTGAGCAATTCTTGAGCAATTTCATTTGCTTTTTCCTGCTGAACTTCGTGACTTCCTTCAGTTGTCCAGAAACGAGTGTCAAGACTGCAAGAAAGGGTTAATCGGTGAATGTTCCAAGGAGAACCTGTTACCTGATTTTCTTGCCAAGCTAAACGTCCTGAACGTAGAGTAAACAGTGCTGCTGAATGCTTGCCTTTGTTGTTATGTTTAATTTCCTGATCTTGTAAAAAACGTTGAAACCAATGAAGTTGTCTATTGTCGCAGTAGATTTCAAATGTATAATCACTTAAACCCTTACCTGCAAAGCTAACACATATACGACCTTTTTTATTTTTTGACCAAACTAAGTCTTCATTGGTATTAAATTGGACTGGGAACGGCAGATACTTGGTTTTTTTTAATAGACATTTCTGCCATTCATCAGCTTCATTGTCACTTTCAGGTACTGTTGTCGTTGCTGTCAAGAGCGTCTGTAGCCATTCTTGTCCTTTCAAATCGCGACCATTAGGTTTTCTCGATTTCAGTTGTTCTTTAAGACGTTCAATCTCTTTCTCTTTCCTACTACGGCGTAGAGCATACTGTTCAGGATTTTCCTCTAGCTCAGTCACCTGACAGTTATTTTTTAGCAGGTAAGCAAGGGTACATCGTTTGAGAGGGTTTTTTGCTTTATCGTAAGCTTTAAATAAGATATCAAACAGTGTGGAATTATCTTTGTGACTTTTACTTTTTTTAGATTTAGTTGTCTTTTTAATATTAGTATTTTGAGTATTATTTTCTTCAGCCTTAGCAATATATTGAGGCAATATTTTAATAGCCTGAGCGCGAATAACATCTAAAGTACGGTTACATTCTTGCTGAAGTTCTATATCACTTTTAAGTATATTAAGCCAATGCTCTTTTTTGTCTATTTTTTGTTGTCGCTCCTTCTGTAAAGCCAACCAAGATTTGTAAATATACTCCACTACCTCAATAGCTGATTTGTAAAAACGCTTGGGCTGATCGGCAAAGCGTTCTTGAGCTATCAGGGAGTCGCATAGTGGTTTGACTACTCCATCAGGAAGTTTACCTTTCTTCAACCACTTTTCTATATCAGAATGCTTTCTTACCTGCTCAAGTAATTCGTTAATTAGAGGTGTATTTTTCTCTGTCATCATGTGCCAAAGATAACGGCGAGTAGATTCACTGGCAACTAGACGACATTGAATCGTTATCACACTCATAATTTTTTAGCCTCCACACTGTACTAAATGCACCAGTTTTCTCAAAATAACACTTATAGTGTGCAAAAAAACATTTATTATGTGTAGATTTATTATCGGTACTACCTCACCATTAGGCTGTGAGGCAAAATAACTCGAACATTGAATATCGCTTTGGAAAAGCGATCAGACGAAGACGCAGAGAATTGGATTACTCTCAGGAAGAACTGGCTGAAAAAGCCGGCCTTCATCGTAATTACATTTCTAGTATCGAAACGGGAAGCCGCAATCCCTCGCTCAAAAACATTGAAAAACTGGCAAAGGCTCTGAACATCTCTATTTCTGCTCTCTTCACGAATTACAGTGTTGAGGTAGAGACTGATTTGTAATCAAGATGCGTCAGCACTGATATGAGAAATAAAAATTCATATTGAAGCAGTTGCTGAGTAAGAAAGAGACGTGAATTTCACCACGTCTCTGGGTGATGGGGGAAAGTTGATAAATGCTGTTATGCTACATCTGCAACTAGCAATCCGTTAACAGCAATAATGAAAACTTGAGCTAATTCAGGAGTATCACAACAGGGTCTTTCATCACTATTACAGGGTTGTGCTACCCATTTACCCTCAAGATTATGATAAAAAGTACCCAACAGATGGTAACTGTTCCAAACTCGATACAGTTCTCCAAGCTCATCTGGTACTGAGTCAATTTCAATTTCTGGTGGTACTGGGTCAGCAAGGTGGTCAATATACTCCTCAAACTCTAATTCAGTTGAAACTGAGTTGCTAAACTCATCTTGTACAATCATCTGAGTAACCTCATTGATGGGGTTGAACAAAAGGCGATCGCCCTCCGGCCAGAGACAAGCGATCGCCTTTGCTTTGTTACTCTATTGTAATTACTTGTTGTTACCAAAACAATAGCGTTACTACAAAATTTTTAAAATTCGTCACAATTAAGGTAAATAGAGTTATTACAGATTAATAATTTCAAGCACAAAGGAATATGGTAAAACGACAAACAACAAAGCTGAGTAATCAAATCATTGTCAGAATGGACGATGAGACTAAAGAAGCTTTTATGGACAAAGTTAAAACTGAGGGAAAGACAGCCTCAGAATTAATCATGGGTTGGATTCGTTCTTACCTGGCTGAAGAATCCCAAGGAACTCCAGATTTAGCCAAAATGCAAGCGGACTTAGAGACCTTAAAGCAACAGGTTGCTGTACTCCAGAATGAATACTTGGGAAAATTAGCAGCCTGAGAGAAGAAAACGATTCTCTCAGGCAATGGATAGATGAAATTATCAATTCTGCTCCCAAAGTGCTAAAAAGCCCGTCAGACATCTGACGGGTTTAGCTTTATTAGGGACGATTGACTAGGAATTTCGTTATTACGGGTAATAATTTGGTATTTACTAAAATTAATACAGCGATCGCACTTCTTACCGTTACTTCTTTGAGAGTGACATAATGCTTTACCTTATTACCAAGCTGTCGCGCTTACAAGTTGCACTTTTTAAATACCGATAACTCGTGATAAATCAAAAATGCTTTGGAAAAGTAAAGACGCGACAGTTTATCTAACAAGTTTTATTTACCTCAACTTCATTCTTGTTCAAATTCCTGATTACTAAATTTGAGAACCCGACAGTTTTCGCTGACTGTGCGAATCACATTCTCTGGTACACCTTCTGGAACAGTGACTTGAAGTTCCAAAGTAATTTCTACTTCAGCACCCACCAAACTACTAAGGTGTTGAATAACCTCGTCTGCTATTTGTCCTACGTCACGTCGTAATCGCAATGCATCCAATTTGACTGAACCATAGAAACGTTTTGGTGGAACTATGACAGTTACTTTGCCATTAGACGAGTCATCTGGTGTTACTACAGTGTCAATAGTTTTTTCCTTTTCAGTCTTATAGCTTCCTGTTCGTTCTTTAACTACTAGTGGAGTTACAGGTTTAGCAGCATCTTCCTCAAGCTGATGTTGCGCTACTTCTGGTTTAACTATTAAATTTTGGCTGCTAAGAGCTACAGTAATATGTTCAGCTGCTTTCAAACCCAGATAACGTCCTTTTGATTCATCGTAGCCTGTGGCGTAAGCAAAGTTGTCATTTAATAGTAAGGATGCTACACCTTCTGCGATCGCTTGTAATAATACCTGTTGATTTTTGAGGCGTGGTAAGTACAAGTAATAAGCAAGGTACTCCCACAATTTCTTGAGGTCAAGGTGATTTACATCTCGCCAAAGGTAAGGATCAAGGGCTTCCAAGCGTAGGCGACTAGCAGCATAATTAGGTATCAAGTGTTCTTCGTGTACTGCTTTGCGGCTGGCTTGTAGAATTGGAGAGTCTTGTTTTTGTAACCTGATTTCCTGCCATTCAATTTCCCCTTGAGGGTCGGGTTGACTTGGCACGATGAGCCAGATGTAAGCTTCTTGGATTAAACTTTTGACATCTTTATCTGTTTGCTGTTGCTTAGTTGTTGCCTGATTGCTTTGAAAAACATCTAAGTTCAAAGCTTCTTTATCGCTGACAATTGAATTCCAAGCTAAGTACTGACAAACAGATTGCTCTAATAGCTCCAGTTTGGCTTTATCTGCTGCTAAAAATAACAACATATTTTTGCAGTACCGTGGACTGGCCCCCTTGTTGTGAAGTATTTCGTTTCCTCTGGTTAGGGCTGGGGTATTACTTTCCTTATTTTTATGAGGATGCTGTGGCCCTAAGACAACTAACCTCGCATTCATTTCATCAGGCACATCGGCAGAAGAATCAGGAGCAATATGCACTGCCGTAAACTCTCCTCTTTGCTTGTCAGCCCTCAGTCTGCGAATGATTTCATCCCAAACTTTATCCTGATCCTGTTGGATTTGCTCGGCTCGGTCTTGGGCAAGTCTGGTGACACTGGGTTGAGTTGAGAACCAGTAGCGAGTGTTATCAATATAAAGGTGAGTGGCTTGGTCAGTAAGTCGGCGCAGTGCGTCTCCAAAGGTAGCTACACTTTCTCCAGGCTGGACACATCCCAACTTAATTCGATTGTCTTCTACACCCCGATTAGCTGCCCTGAGAGTGGGGGCGGAACCAAGGTAAATGGTTCGGGCAACGCGGCGACAGGCAGAGTAACGTCCTAAATTCGGGTTTTGGCGATCGCACGCTAAAGGTAGAGAATTATCACCATCGACATCTTTTTCAATTACTGGCACCCAGTGATCTTCGAGGTAGCGAGTTAATTCTGTTTGTACCTGTCCGTCATCCATTGGCACGCTGGCAGGCATGATTAACAAGCTCTTGTCCTGACCTTCCCATAAGGAGTGAATCACTTTGGCCATTAATCTCAGCACACCCCGTGTGCGTTGGAATTTGTCGAGAGTTGACCAGTCATTATAAAGTCGGTCAAAAAGTTCTGGATGAATGGGGTAGGCATTTTCTAGCCGTCGCTTGTAACTGGCTTCTCGACACTCGCTGGGAAATTCTTGAGATTGGTTTTGGTACATCTCCCCAAAAGCACGGATGACCGCATCACGGGCAACAAAGCCACTTTCTTCGATGATGGGTTGGAACAAGCGTCGCCGCACAATTTCAAAACTTTCATCGGCACTTGCTGGTCGCCAAGGAGATTCGACTCTACCGATAGCATTTTTGAGTCTACTTAAGGCTGCTTTACCGCGATCGCCACCAATTTCATTATCTGATGCCGGAATACTTACAACCAACAGAGTTTGTTTAGCATTTTTGGCTGACTCGCTCAAAGTTTGAGCAAAGGTAAAGTGAGTGTCAAAACTCCCCCCTGGTAGATCATTAATTTCGTGTAGTTGTCGGGCGTAAGCCACCCATTCATCAATGAGAATCAAACAGGGTGCATAACGGTTAAATAACAATCGTAAGTTATCGCCTGGGTTAGTTGAGGTTTCATCTGCTTGACGAACCATTTCGTAAGCTTCTCTACCACCCAATTGCCAAGCTAGTTCGCCCCAAAGTGTGCGAATAACAGTGCCATCTTTTTTAGTTTGAGCCTCACCAGGAGAAATTTTATTGCCTACGAGTACAGCTGTATTTACTTTTGCAGGTGGTGAAACATTCGCTGCTGCTAGTACAGGCTCCAATCCTGGTAATTTGGATACTGGGACTCCCATAAATAGATGGTATAGTGCCAGCATCGCGTGAGTTTTGCCGCCACCAAAGTTAGTTTGCAGTTCGATAACAGGGTCGCCTCCATTCCCAGCAAGACGCACTAAGGCATTTGTCAGCAGTTGTTTCAACCCTTCAGTGAGGAAAGTACGGCTAAAAAACTCTGTAGGTATACGGTATTCATCAGAACCTTCATCTAAATAAACTTGCCAGAGGTCAGCAGCAAATTCTGCTTCTTGATAGCGACCACTGGCAACATCTGGGTGTGGTGTGACAATTTCTCGCCAGGGTTTTAAACCCCCTGTAGGATTGCCTTCTACAGGTTGGAGAGTAGCGCGGCGAGTTTCCCGACGGGCTTGTTCTGTAAAGCGTACTCGTAAAAGTTCTTGTTTTTGCTTGTCAACTTCGTCTGCTTCTGGTGCAGAGATGGATGAAAGTAACCGTGAAACACTATCAAGAGCGCGATAGGCATCATCTGTAGAAAATGGTTTGTTATGCGCCCAAGAGTTGCGAGTGTCAATGAGTTCTCCAACTAAGCTTCTTTCTGCATTTCCCAGTGTCTTTTTAAAGACATCACGCCATTGACCAGACATGAGCTTCAGGATGGCTGATTCATCCTGCTTGAGAATTTGTTGAACAGTACGCCGTAGGGTATGGTCTTCTGGAACAAAAGATGTAGCGGCAACTAGCCATTTATCACCAAAAACCGAACGCATCTCACGTTCTACAAAGGGATATAAGCCATCTCTCAAAAGTTCTAACGCCCTGCCAACTCTTTCGCGGTTACTAATTGACATAGTTATTTTTTATACTAATTTTTCATAAATCCCGGCTTTGACCATGAGAAAGTAACTGACTCTATGTTTAGAGCCAGCCATAATGTGTTTTTAGCTGAGGCTAAAAAAGAGAATATTAAAGTAAAGCCATTTGTACGGGAGTTGTTTCTTGGGTTTGGGCAGCGAGGCGAGAAATTTCTGGCCAGGAGATTACCAAGCTGTTATAAGCGACACCTTCAGCAGCCCAGCCTTTTCTGTCGCAAATGTTATACAGCCGATAAGCTAATTCCCTTGCTGCTTCTCCTATTGTTCCCAGTTGACAGAGCAAATTCGCAGCACCTTGATTTCCAGCACCATCTTGTAATTCTCGAATCATGTGCTGTGTCGCTTCCCAGACAGGAAGGCGGTTATCAGTTTGGGGATTCCAGTTTTTAGGTAATTCGTTGCGGCGTAGCAGTCGTACTTTACCCGCCTTGGCTATGAGAATGCCAGCGTCTACCATGCCTTGTACTGCCGTATTCTTAGCTTTGGAAAGGGTTTCCGCTTCGCCAAATAAACCTTCATTAAATGCGTGCTGTTCAAACCAAATCAGGGCAAAGCGGGTTTCAGCGTCAAATTCTCCTTCTTGTTCGGCGAAAAATTCGTCTAAGGTTTGGTTAATTAGTTGTAGAGCGGTGCGGACTGACATTGGCGTGCCGTCTGCTTCTAAGATTTTGCTGTAGCGGGAGTAAATCGCCATACCAGGGCCGATGCTGGCTTGTGCCAAGTCTACAGGGGCAATGTTGCCTTGTTGGAGTTTTTGCAGTGCGTCGGGGAGTTCACGTTTGAGATAATTGACAAATTGGCGACGAGTACTAGATGGGGCGGTTTCTGGGCGAGGGCGACAGACGAGGACAATCGATGAGGCTAAAGCATTGCTGCCGATACCACGAGTTCGCGCATTACGTTCTGTTCGCATTGGCCAAGTTCCTTGAATAACGAAGTTTGCTTTTAGTAAACCTTCAAGCATCGTTTCCCAGCCAGTAGATGCTACTACAGTGTTATGGCTACTCTTACCATCATCTTCTTCAATTTCTGACTGTTTAAAAGCGTAAAAGATTGTCAGTGGATAATCATAATTCGCTACTTCACGCATACGATAAAAAGCTTTGCTTAACCTGTCTTCAAAGACTTGCCGAGCTTTTTCACGGCTACCAAAACGAAATTGATCTGCCACCAGTTCTTGTATTTTCGGAGTGAGTGACGCTCTAAATAAATCAGGATAAATTTCGTTTAACGAAGGTTGCAACCAAATATAAAAGAAATCAGATAAATCAGCATATGGTACATTGTCATAGTAGGGAGGATCGGTGCTAATACAAGGCCTCACCTTTGTTTCAAGCACTACTGCATCTTGCTGAATTACGGAACAACTTTTTGTGGCAACAAGATTTTCAAGAACATCACTTATCCATTCAATTCCACCAAGCCAATTACCACTCATCTTTTCTAAAGGGTTGACTTCAATGAAATCCCATGACATTGGTATTGCTTGTCTAGTGAATAAATGACCAACACTTCCACCTTTGATATTCCATGAACAAATAGTGTTGTTATAATCTGCAAGGCGACTTATTGCACAACTAAGGTAAACTGTGACTGCTTCTGCGTAAGCTTTTACTCCAGTTCCACCATTACTTAAAGAAATACCTTCATCAAATGACCCTGTTGTTATCGCATCTTGTAATACTTGCTGGCGAACTTCACTTATTAAATCGCTGATTGTCGTCAGAAGCACAAGTTGTCTTGGTGTGAATAGGTCAGAGTGTTTGGTCATACCATAGCGTGGTGCAGCCATGTACTGGGAATGCGTCGAAAGTACTCTATCTGGTATCCACTTTGGTTTAGCTTGATTTGCTATTTTTTCTTGTTCCTCATCAGGTGACAAATATACTCGCCCTCTGTGTCCTTCAGCAACAATTGCTGTCATTTGTTTTTTTATCCTGCTTGCTATCCCTTCTGTTCGCAGATAGTCAAGAGGTATTGGAGTACTACAACAAATACAGATAGTGCCTCGACGATTCACTGTTCCATCTGGTGGGTTTTTATCACCTGTCTGAATCTGAAAACGTATTATTGGATGCTTTTGGCTATGATCTATTATTGGTTCAGCCCAAGTTTTTTCTTTCTTTTTAACTGAGACTGTAAATGAACGAGCTAAGGGAATTACTGCATTACAGGCGGGGTTTGGACATTTGACAGTTTTTGCCCAGAACCAAGCTAATACTTTCGCTTCTCCTCCGCCATGTTCTTTCGGAAGTTTTACTTTTGGGTAAAGATGACCAATACGTTTTTCTGCTTCATCTCGAATCCATTGACCGTAGTAACGCACATCTTCTGCTAGTCCTTTCACACCACACCAAGTTCGGCTATAGTCTGTTTTTTGCCGTGCTTCTGGATTCACGGGTGGTCTACCTGCAAATTTGGGAGGAATTTCGATTAGTGCTTTATTGATCAGAACAGGTACTGGATTAAGATCACTGGCATAAGCTTCTAGCCCTAACCGTTGAGCTTCTAAAGGTATAGAACCACCACCGCAAAAGGGATCAAGTACAGGCGGTGGATTTCCATTGGTGGATTTCAGAATTTCTGTCCGTGCTTCTTCTAATATACTTGGGTTGTTGCTATTTTCCCATTTCACAAGTTGCTCAATAATATTGAAAAGCCGCTGACGCTCTTTGGCTTGTTCTTCTTCGGTTGGAAAATTTTCGAGATCACTAGATGGGTCATCTACTAATGAAGCAAAAATCACTGCTCGACAAGCTGCTAAAGGTCGTCTTGCAAACCAGAGATGTATTGTTTGGGGATGCCCACGGCGAGGCACAGCTTTTTCTTCAGCAGATAATTTGTTAATTACTTCCAGTGGTAATGCGACTTCGATTAGCTTCTTGCGGTACATTCATTTTGCCAGGCTAGTATATATTGAAGCCCGCAAGTCTCAGCAAGAAGCAACACAAAATATTCCGTGCCAGTAGACTTACGGAATATTTGCATCAAGCATTGGGAGGCTAATTAGTCTTTGTTGATTGCTGCTAGCTTAACTAAAATTACAGAGCTTCATCTGGTAATTTTAGTTGTACAGCTATTTGATGACCTCAGTAATTTCTCTTGGGCTGGAAAATCTAGGGAATGTCCTTACCTGACGAATCTGTTGATAATTGCGATCGCACCGCAAAATAATCAGTCAGGACTTAGGCAACTGGCACAGTCAAGTGGAGTAAATAGAACAGATGTATTAAATTAAACTCATAGAAATCCTATTTGAGTATAGTAAGCAGAAAGAAAAGCATGGATATACTGAGCGTAATTACAGAACTCACAAATGACGTAACTAAGGCAGGCATTACACTTTTAGTGAAAGGATTGTTTGGAGAACAGATAGAGGAGCTTGGAAACGTATCAAAAAGAAAGTTAAGAAACTTAGGTAGTGCAGTTGAGAAAATTTATGAAAGATTAAAAGCGAAAGGTATAAAAATTGAAGAAGATGTTCAAGACATTGACCCTGAAATACTCCAGCCAATTTTGGAGGGAGTATATATCGGACATAAAAATGAGCTAATCAGAGAAAAATGGATAAATTTACTGGAATCAGCTATTTTAGGTAATTCAATTCATCCTATATATATAGAAACTTTAAAATTATTAGATGGCGTAGATGCAAATGTTTTAGAAATTATCTCTGATTACCGCCAGAAAGCTAATAGATTAACCAACACTGAATTAAAAATAGCACTTCAACAAAGAGGAATAGAGGTTACAGAGGACATGATAATTGATAGTTTATTTAACTTGGTAGCTAGAGAGTTATGTTATGCAAATACTCTACAAGGAAAACCAAGACACAATGATATGAACTCTGAAAACATATATATCAGTAACTTTGGAAAAAAGTTTATGTATATAGTTAGCGATGAAAAGTAGTATACTGGCTAAATTCAGTGCATACAAAACCAGTTGTATAAATTCTCAGACATTCTAAGATAACAGTGAAAGCCCACTTTGAAACAGACTGTCAATAGTTTCTTTGTCTCTGAGAATAACACCTAATTCATCCCTATAAGTTAGGCTGGGGTCAGCTCTAAATGATAAAAAATTAAAGCTTGTCACTATGCCAAACTTATCATCACATACAATAATCTTACGGTGAGTATTTTTTACTTTATCAAACTGAAAATTTTTATATTTGCTAGCTAAATCTTCTAATTGTTTAATAGCAAATTGGTCGTTTTGTTGACCCCAACCACTTTTTTGCTTGATTCCATACAAAATATAGACTTGACATTTCCTGATTAATGTATCTTCTAATTTCGCTAGAAAATTAATATCAACCACATTGCTGCGTATCCAAGGAGAGATTATCATTATTCGATTTTTAGCTTCTTGTAAAGCTTTGAACAGATAGTTACGATGCTCTGAAGTGTGAATTATCTCCGAAATCTTACTTTGAGTTTTTATTTCCTTAAGTTGTTGACTCAGGGTTTTTCTTTGCTCATTAATTGAATGAATTTGATTATCTGTAAATGAATCAGTTTCATTAAGAGCATTAATTTTTATAGTGAGTCGTTCGACGGCTTGAATATCATCTTTAAAAATACCTTTAATAACTTCATTATTTGATTTTTCTATTTCAGCTTTCTCTTCATTATTACTTATATCAAGGTAAAGTATATCATTAAGTACCTTTTTCCCTTGATTATATAGTTGTTCTATAGTTTTTCTATAGTCTAATTGAATAGAATCTCTTGAAAAAGTTTCATATCCTACTTCAGTGTCATCTGGATGATTTTTATAAAAAACTAACATAACTTCATGCCACTGTGGATAAACTTTTTCAATATTATTGACTTGTATTAGTTCAACTTGATTTTGCCGACTTAATGTCCCTAAAGCTTTTTCAATTTCTTCATAGTAATCAATAACATCCTCTACTTTACCTTTCCTTGGTTTAGGAACTTCTGCCTTTAATAAGTACGCATCATTATTGCCTACTCTTTTGACTTGAAAGTAATCATATAGCTTGCCATTTAAAGCATCTATATAAAATGTTTTTGTCTCAGATACTGTATCTAAGACAGTCTGTCTTTCAAGAGCATCTAGTGCTATCTCGGTTGCTTTGAAATTTTCTTCTTTTATAACAAGGTTTTTTGAGATTAAACCCGATAAAACTTTCTCAACAAAATGGTCATCTACTCCCAGAAAACTAGATATTTTATTTTGGCTTAATAACCCGTTTGTAATACATTTAATAACAAACTCTTCTTGAAGTTCTAAATTTCTATTAGATAAGTACGTCAAATCAAGTATAACCATATAAAAAGGATACCCAATTTTTTTGTAATCAATCACTACAGCTTCAGGCAGTGAGTGATATTTTCTTATTTTGTTTTGAAAATCGATAGTTAAATCAGACATTGTGTAGGTAGATATATTAAATTACAAATTGGCTAGATGCTAATCTTTCACAAGCTCTTGGGTTACTCTCAATATATTCAATTAATGGTTTGAAAGGGTTAGGAAGCCTGTTTGGACTTCTACCTTCATAAGCCATCACATCATTGCCCACTATAATTAATAACTGTTTAGCACGAGACAAAGCTACATTCAAGCGTCTGTCATCGGAGGTAAATCCAAGTTGCTTTTGTTGATTACTTCTGACTAGATCGTAAATAATGATGTCGCATTCTCTTCCTTGAAAGGCATCAACTGTGTGCATGGCTATATGAATATTTTTCCACAAACTTTTATTTTGAGGTGCAACTGTTGCTTCTAATGTACTTATTTGTGAAGCATAGCCCGCTATGACACCAACTTCTTTGTGCAAATTGCTAGACTGACAATTCTGCTGAATGTTACTCAAAATAGCCTTGATGAGATTGGCATTATAACTATTGCTGTAACTATTTACACTTTTTCTTTCTTTTGATTTTTCGATGCTGACATCGCTTGTTGATATCCAGTAGACGCTTTTATTAAATTGACTCAACTGATGTTGCTTGGTATTTGGATCAACACGCTCACTTTTAACCTGCTTATCATAAAATAATGTACTAACTAGATTCCCAATATCGGGGTGCATCCTATACTGATGGTTGAGTGTGATTTTCTTTGTCTTTGGTAATTCTTCATATAGATATTCAAAAAGGCTGACTTCCAGGGCGCGTTTTTCAATATCTTTCTCACTAAGTACCCGGTTTTGTAAATCTCTATCAATGATTGGTGGTAACTGTTTGTGGTCGCCGACCAATATTATTTTCTTACCCCTCGCCATTGGTACAAAAGTTTCTGGAGCAGTAGAACGACCAGCCTCGTCAACAATCACCCAATCAAATTTCAAATCTTTAAGATTAGCAATACCTAAGCAGGTAGCACCAACTACATTGACACCATCTAAAAATATTGATACTAAATCTATTTGTTTTCGTTTTAGCCTTTCATTCCATTCTTCCTTTAACTTTCTTAAGTTAAAAAAGTTTTTGTAGTGTTCATTATTATCGCCTAGAACAGCCTGCAATCGTCTATACTCTTCATCTATCCAATAAGATAGTAACTTTTTCTCTGGATACTCTATGCCAAAGTTTTCTACATAATCTTTAATTCTTCCTAAGATTTTTTCTTCTAATAATAGCTTTTCATATATTAACTCGCAAGCTAAATCAGCGGCCTGTTGCGAAGAGGTATTTAGGGAAGAGATAACTAACTCTGAATTAAAACCTTTTATTGCTTCGGTAATCTGTTCTGTTAAATGCTTAACTTGCTCAAGCAGAGTTTTCAAAGATTCAATATCTGCAATTTTCTTTACACCCAAAAGCAGTTCTAGATTCTGGTTTTCATATTGTTGCCAATGAGCCAATGATTTTGTTCTAATTGATTCCTGCCAATTAATAATTGCTCTTTCTATTTCAAATTGTCTAGCTTCATCTTCAATCTTCTCTTCTCTACCAATCCTTAAAACCTTAATATCTATAGAATCAAGCTTGATAGTAGAGAGCCTAGTTAAGACATTATCTACAGCAATATTGGATTGAGAAGAAATCAAAATTTTATCATTTGGGTATCTACGTAATATTTGTAATACTATTTCTGTAATTACTGAAGTTTTCCCAGTTCCTGGAGGCCCTTGGATTAAAAATATATCCTCAGTTGCTAAGGCTTTACATACAGATTGCTGTTGTGAGCTATCAAGTTGTTGATTAAAAAATTGATTGATAACTAGGGGTTCTACAGGTAATGAGTTAGCTGGATCGGATATAACTTTGCATAAAGTAGTATTTTCCGAATCACCATATCTAATTGCCCTTAGTGCTTTTCTTCTGCGTCCTATTTCCGATTCCTGTGCTTTAAAATCACGTTCTATTCTTCCTTTTTCTAAAAGAGATTCAAATACATCAGGATTACAAAAATCTCCGATGCTGATATGTAATGTTACAACCATTTCTCCATTTTTGGATTTATCTCCGTCTATTATGTCTCCTACAGAAAACTGACTTTCACGATACGGAGGTGATTGTCTCTTGACTGAGATAGTTACAGGTAGTGGTGGTGATGTAATTTGCTCAAATTCATCTAGAGATATAGGATTGCTTAAAGTGACAATTAATCGTTGATTATCTCTATCATATTCAACTTTGGAATAAGCAAAACTCTGTTTCCTTTCACTAATTATCTTTTCTTCTATTTCAATAACACTTTGCCATCGGCTAAATGTATTATCTACTCCTTTGTTACTTTCTATTTCATTTTTAACTTGTTGTTCTTTCTGTAAAATTTGGTTTACTAAATCACTTAAGTCATTCTTTCTTCTTGGAGTACCTTCTACTTCTACAATTGGATCGACTTTTACCAATACACCATTTTCAAATAGCCTTTCTGACTGTTGAGGATTAACAAAGTTATTCTCTTTATATAAGACAATTTCGTTAGGAGTGTCTAGATTTATAAAACCCCAATACGTATAAGTTTGTGATTCTACACCAATTTCAACCGTTAACTTATTTTGTTGTTCTTGTTTACGGCTTTTGATAATATAAATAAAACTAGAGTTATTTTTTAATCTGGATTCTATATGCCTTTTAACTTTTAAAGACAGCCCATCATATTTATTTGAATTAGATACTTCATCTTTCAATTTACGAGTTACGCTAAATAAAACAGTCAACTTATCAGATATATCATCTTTGATTCTACTAAGAGCTACCCTAATTTCATCAATCTTAGGTCTTTTATCCCGAATTTCATCTGTTGCTCTTGTTAATACCTCTATTAGTGAGTCTCTTAGATTACTATTAATATTCAAGTTTGCTAGAGCAGAATTATAAAGTATTTCTTTTTTTTGCTCATCTCGAAAATCAATTTTAGCTTCATTAGTAGATAATAAATATAAAAATGTCATCGCTAAAGAGTATATATCAGAATCTCTATATACACCTTTTAGTAGAATTTGTTCGGGTGCAGCAAATAACGGTGTGTGATAGCTTCTTATAGTATTAGTTAGAATAGTAGTTGTAATAATGGAGATACCAAAATCTAAAATTTTAGCTAATGGTTGTTCATTGTTTTCTACAACCATAATATTATCTGGCTTAATATCCCTATGAATTACATCTTTAGCATGAGCATGGCTTACAGCATCAAGAATTTGTAAAAATAAATCTATTTTTGTTTTTATATCAACTCCATTATCAAAATAGTTATTAATATTTTCTCCTTCTAAATACTCCAAAACCAAATAGACAAGATTATGTGATGTTTCATAACCATCTTCAATAAATTTAACTATACTTGGATGATTTAAACGCTTTAGAGTTTGAGTTTCTCTTTCTAAAAGTTTTAGAGCATTCTTGTCGGCAGTAGAAATTGTCTTGATTGCATATCGTTCATTTGTTTTCAGCTTTTTGGCAAGATATACAATTCCACTACCTCCCTCACCCAGTAGAGCTTTTATATCGTATTTCCCACCAATGACTTCATTAAGTATTCCAGAACTCATATAATGCCTTTCGATAATTCAATATTGTTAGATGTCAGATTATTAAAAATAAAGTAATGCTGTAGCTTTAGTTACAAAATCCAAACTGGCTCAGTTCCTTGTTGCCACAACTCCAGCCAATCATAATTAACACTTGTTACTGCAAAATCTGGCTCTTTATGGAACGGACGCTGTAAGTAACGAATAGAATCATTACTATCCAATCCTGCTGTTAAAGGTACTTGTACCAATGCCAAAATGAAATTGTCTGGCTTGTTTAGAGCCGTAATAATTTCATTTTTCGTTACTGTCACAGTTTTAGCCCCTGTAATTCGCCCTTTAACTTCAATAAATCGCAACTGTCCTGTTTCTGGAATGCGCGATTCAATATCGTAACCACACTTTTGGTTACTGACATCTATTGGTTCATAACCTAATGTTCGTTCTGCGTCCATTACAGCGGCCATTGCAGCCTTTTCTACCCGTTCTGTATCCTTGGCAAACATATCCTTTGCAGGTTGTGATTTACCTTGTAGTCGTTGCAGCAAACTCATTGATACTATTAACGCACCCCCAACTACTAAAGGCGGTAATGGTGA
Source organism: Nostoc sp. DedSLP01 (assembly GCA_034530875.2). Lineage (GTDB taxonomy): Bacteria > Cyanobacteriota > Cyanobacteriia > Cyanobacteriales > Nostocaceae > Nostoc. The sequence continues at coordinate 14,031 of JAVRCJ020000004.1, read as the reverse complement.
TAATCTACGTTCTTGCTCCAATTCCTCTAAACGCAGCATTAACCGCCCTTGCAAATCATCTGCTCGTTGACGTGCTTTAGCTGAGTTAATTTTGGCATTGGGTTTACCAGCTTCTTCTTGTATTTTCAATTCTTCTGCCCGATGATCCCAGTAATTGATCTCCTTGGTCAATCTATCTTTTACTGCCGTCATCGTCTTAGCAATTAGTTCTTCTTTGCGCTGCCTGAGTTCTTGAAGATGCTGGGGAACAAGGTGAGCGATCGCGTGAGTCTTGGCTTTTGCTTCTAAATCTTCTCGTAGCCAAGATTCTTCTAACACTGCTGCCAAAATATCTTTTTCTTCATCCGTCAGTGGACGGTAATTGAGGTACGGTGCGTATCCGGCATTGTAGGCATTTCCCTCTGGGTTAATTTCTACATATTGCATTCGCCGTGAGACTAAACGCCTAGCACCATTGATATTGGTTCGTGCATCTTGTATGGAATGTTCTAGATAAATTAGGGCGCGGGTTTCTTCGCTAGAATCATTCTCATCCACCAAAATAGTACCCTGTTTCAACAAATCTCGATGTCGTTCCAAAGTCAGGTCAATTGTGACATCTAACAAAGGATGACCGGAACAGATAAAAGCTGCTAGAGGTTTACCAGGAATACTAATCAAATCTTTTTCAAAGCAAATACGTTCGTAACGCTGTAGTAATGGCTCTCCTACTCCAATTTGCCGCCCTCGGTTACGGATGACAGATGGAACGTGAGTAATTTCATAGCGTTGGGGTTCTCGCTGACGTACTGTTCCACCAAGCTGGACAAATGCTTCTAGGAAGAATGAAGCTATAAAGTGCGGTTGCAACCGCCTTGCCTCTGCCCTTTCCATTTCCTCTCGGATTTTTTGAACTTTGGCAATATCCATTGCATCATGTGCCAAAGCTTGTTCTTCTAGAAGTTCCCGCAGTCGTTGTTGGTCAAGTTTATCGTTGACAACTTGGTTGAGCTTGTCTCGTACCTCTGGTCGATCGCCATAACGAATTGCTTCTATCAGCAATTCTCTCAGTTCCTTGCCTGCGATCGCTTTCCCCAGCACATCAAATACTTTACCCCCCAGTGCTTCCCGTTCTGCTTCCACCTTTTTTAACAATGCTAAATACACATCACCTTCACGGGTGTCTTTAGCAACTAAATTCCATAAGTGGCAAACCTCTGTTTGCCCAATCCGGTGAATTCGGCCGAAGCGTTGTTCGAGGCGGTTAGGATTCCAAGGTAAATCGTAATTAACCATGAGATGCGCCCTTTGCAAGTTAATCCCCTCACCCGCAGCATCAGTGGCGATTAAGACTTGCACTTCAATATCTTGGGTAAATGCGTCCTGTGCTTTACGACGTTCTTCGCGTCCCATTGCGCCATGAATCGTTACCACGGCTTCATTACGTCCCAGTAGCGTCCGAATCCTGTCTGTCAAATAATTTAATGTGTCCCGATGTTCGGTAAAAATCACTAGTTTGCGCCGATGTCCCTCAGCATTAAACATTTCGGCATTGTTTTGTAGCAGATTCGAGAGTTCTTCCCATTTTTTATCTTTACCACTACGTCGGACACGCAAAGCCAGTTGTTCTAATTCTTGTAAAAGCTTAATTTCTGTTTGCAATTCTGCGATCGTCCGCGATGCTGTAGCTAAATCAACCACTTCTTGTTCTGTTGCTTCTCGTTCTTCAACAGAAATATCTTCTAAATCATCTTCTATGTCTTCTAAATCCAGAACCTGTTTAAATGCAATAGTTGCATTAGTTCCTCGCTTCAACGATTCTTCTTCTCGCAACCGTTTTTGCAACCTTTCTCGACGGCGTAGCAGTGATTGAGAAATAGCTTCTGGGGATGAAGCAAGTCGGCGTTGCAAAATAGTTAAAGCAAAGCCCACCGTACCTTTGCGTCCTTCATTTTCTAAAGCATCAGCACGATTGAACTCCTCACGGACGTACTCAGTAACTCGCTTATAAAGTACCGCTTCTAAATCGGAGAGTTCGTATTCTATCGTGCTGGCTTGACGTTCTGGAAATAATGGCTTGCCATCAAATTTGAGCAAATCTTCTTTAACCAAACGCCGCATCAAGTCAGAAGTATCTACAACGTGGACACCATCGCGGAAACGTCCTTCAAATCTATCACCATCCAACAACGCCATAAACAACTGAAAGTCTTCTTCTTTACCGTTATGCGGCGTTGCTGACATTAACAAAAAGTGCCTGGTTAAACTCGATAATAGCTTGCCCAGTTTGTACCGCTTTGTCTCTTGGATTTCTCCACCAAAAAATGAAGCTGACATTTTATGAGCTTCATCACAAATAACTAAATCCCAGTCTGTCTGCGACAGTTTCGCTTGTAAATTTTGGTTGCGACTAAGTTGATCTAATCGTGTAATCAGTAATGGTATTTCAGCGAAAGCATTTCCACTGACTGCTGATTCAATACGGTCATTAGTGAGAATTTCAAAGCGCAAATGAAACTTTTGTGATAATTCATCTTGCCATTGTGGAGCTAAACTGCCAGGACAAACCACAAGGCAACGATGCAAATCCCCACGGATGAGCAATTCTCGAATCAGCAACCCAGCCATAATAGTTTTACCTGCACCTGGGTCATCTGCTAACAGAAAGCGCAGAGGTTGACGAGTCAACATTTCTCCGTAAACGGCAGTAATTTGGTGCGGTAGCGGTTCGACTAGAGAGGTGTGAACAGCTAGTAAAGGGTCAAACAGATAAGCTAGGCGAATACGGTGGGCTTCTGATACTAGACGAAAGTTAGCACCATCAGCAGTAAAACTCCAAGCACCACCAGAAGTGATAATTTCCAGGGTAGTTTCTTTATCTCGAAATACCAACTCATGCCCTAGCGTGCCACTAGCATCTTTATAAGTAAGTTCAACAACATCAGAACCATGCCACTGAGCATCAACGATAGTAACAATATTGTTGGGCAAAATCCCTTGTACTTGTGTGCCTTTTGTCAGATTCTCAAGCCGAACAACCATGTTGAAGTGTTTCCCTTGTGGCAGATTTTTCTGGTAACAAATGTCTACAGCTTTTGATAGCCAGGTATTGTTTGTTACAAGCATAAGAGAAACTAAGCTAATTATGAGTCAGTATATTTACTGCTTTTAAGCTTGATAATCATAGATTTTAGGGATATGACATCACTGCTGCATCAACGCTTGAATTAGGCGATCGCATTCTAACTACTTTGGGCGTTGAAGTGTGCTGTTGTAGAAATGGACTAAGCCGTGCGATCGCAATATTTTAAATAAGTTGACTTATTATTGTAAAGCCAAAGTTTTTATTTAGTAATGCTTTTGATATTGTGCCATCTCTGCAAAAGGCGTAAAACATCTATTGCACATTCCATCTACCCATAAGGCGGGGACTGGAAATGGCTTTTCGCAGACAGGGCATTTTGATAACAAGCGTAGCTGATGGCGATCGCATCCCACGGTCTTTTTAAACTGCCACTCGATTTTATGGCAGGGTGACTCAGTATAGCAGGCTCCACACAAGCGAATTGGGCTATGTTTCATGCTGACACCAGGAGGTGGCAACATCTGTCGCAATCTATCTACATCAACTTGTACTACAGATGCTAGTGCTTCTAACTCCTGATGAGCAGGGAAGGGAATGAAGTAAAACTTTTCCCAACGCGCTAACACAACCCCAAGCCCTGCGACATCGCCCAATCCACTAGGGGCAGAAAATTTATTTCCTTTCTCTCGCCGAAATCTACCTAAAAAGTGACTGATGCTTTCCCTTTCTAGTGGCTTAACTCTGGTTAACCAAAGTTTCCTGTTTTCATTTATGCTTTCTTCCATTTTAGAATTTTGTTGCTTGAATAATTTCTTTTAAAACACCCCGATCTACTTTTTTATAACCTCTCAATAATGAACGAATAGCAGCTTTACGAAGTATCATATCTAACCTACCAATTAATTTTTTGGTTGACTGCTTCAAAAGCTTTAAGTTATCTCCACTTGCCAATTTTGATTCTTCGGGCAATCTAAGCACATCTTGTTCCCAAACCTGAATTATTTGCTGAAATTGCTTGTCTTCCAATTTATCTAGTTGAAACTGTTCTAAAAACCTATTAAGAACTTGTTCATCACGTTTTACCACTGTCAATAATCGACTGGTAGTACCTACTAATAGAACCGAAATTTTTAAATTATCGTCATCATAGATATGCCGCACATCTGAAAATGTTTCAAATTTCAAGTGATTTGCTTCATCAATAATTAGCATCTCAACTTGATGTATTTCAAGACTATCAAGTGCCCGTTCTCTCAAATCCGAAATTGTTCCATTCGATGGTTTATTTAAAGCTTTAAGAATTTTAATAAAAAAATCTCGGGAACCACAATTTCTTGGAATTTGAATATAAACTACTGGCTTTATACGCTGTTCTTGCCCTTGCTTTAATTTGTTGTAATTCTTTATAAAAGATTTACAAGTTACTGTTTTTCCAGAGCGTGATTCTCCTACCAATAGACCAGTCATCCTAGAAATAACTAACTCATACATCCAAGCGTGACAATGTTTAACTTGCTCTAATTCTAAGTAAGGAGCGCGGCTCAAACGTTCGATGTAAGCTTGGATTTCCGGCGTAGGTTCCTCAAAAAATTCTAATTGTTTTGTATCTGTCATATTCTGTACCTAATCCTCTTCAAGAAATTCATCCATATAGCGAACTTCATACTTTGGTATTTGCACTTCTGTATCACCTTCTGTTTCGACTTCTTTAGGTTCAGGAACAGCAAATTTTTTAGCTACTGGCTCCACAGGATTAACTTGCTCATTTGCTGCTTGTCTGCGTTGTTTACGGTTTTGTTTAACTGTTTGCTCTACAAAAGCTTGGCGGTTGAGCATTGCTTCTAAAATTGAGTCATTATTGATTTCTTCACTTGCTTCTTTTAACCGCTTATTAATTGCCTTGAGTTCTCTTAAGGATAGGTGTTCTGTTTCTAAACCTTGAGCATGGGCATAATCGAGAAACTCTTCTGTGCCGTCTGCATTAATTTCGTATACAAGAAGTGTAGTTACATCGGCAGGGTCATATCTTAGTGCTATAGTTTCTCCATCTCGACCTCTCAAATGGTCTGCCCGATAAGTCAAATTTTCAAATTGAATACAGCCATACTTTTGAACTTTGCGCCGTTCTTGTTTCATTAAACAAATTGCTAAGTCCAATTCATTATAAAGATATGGTTCTGTCATCAATCCAGCTTCCCAACGCCCAATTCGAGATTGGTCTTTCATCCTGCCATCTGTGTGCGGGTTGTACTCATTAACTATGTAGCCTACTAATACCATCTCTACATTCTTGAGAGTCAGGCAAGCATGTTTATCAACGTTGTCTGGGCGTTTTTGAACATTTGAGCCTGTATATCCAGCAAGAGTATTTAATACTTGCTCGTTAAGCGTTTTGAAAAAACGTTCAACAATTCCACCATCAGATGGTCGTCTTCTCAGAGCGCAAGTAAAACCTATTTGCACTGCAACTTGTTCTGTGGTGTGGATAGAAGTAAAATCTTTACCGCCGTCAGTGTAAAAGTAGTTAGGTTTTCCGTAAGCTACCCATTCGTTACGTAATTGATACTCAGAACCATAAGACTTGGGCAAAATTGCATGACGTAAAGCTAGAGCATCAATTTGAGAACTAGGGTGATCAAATCCCAAATAAAAACCCATTACACAACGAGAGTAGGAGTCAATCACAATAGTTAACCAAGGACGGTCTAGGACTCCATACTCGTCCACCAACCTTACATCTAAGCGAGTATGGTCACATTGCCAGACATCATTACTGCCCTCAACTTCCAACTCTCGACCATCGCGGGTCATGTGGGTGAGTTTTTCTCCTGAGTAGCCAGGACTACGTGCCTTGTCTTTTCTTTCTTTTTCCTCAATATGTTTATCTAGAATTCTATAAATTGACTGGTGACTAGGATACTCACCTTTTTTTAGACCTTCTACCTTAGCTTTACCTTTAACCTTTAAAAATACCTGATGGCGGGTCATTCGTTTACCGTTCTTATTGCCATCGATGTAAGTCTTAATTATGAAATCTACCCATTCTTGATTTAAGCGGTATTTTCCTTTGTCTGAACGTATTGTCGCAAGCCCAACTAACCTTTCTTCCTGCCATTTTTTCAGCAATCGCTCTACCTGACGAATTGTTACACCCAATTTTTCGGCAGCATTTTTCTTTTTCTCACTGTAGGTTTTGCGATCGCATGGCTCAGTTAAGCTTTGAATTACCTCCATCCTCAGCTTTACTTCGTCAGTTATTAACTCCTCTGACGGCAATTTAGAAGAGGTTGTAGCATTTTGATGTTGTGATTCAACAGCATCATCTTCGTTTGCAGGATAAGTATCTTTTAATTTTTGATACATTATTAACTTAAAAATTTGAAGATAAAATCTTTAACTTTGCAAGTTTGACCTAATTATGTAAAGCATTAAATATCCTCTGAGATTGGAGATTGTAGTCAGATAATGACTCAATTTATATTCCGAATTGGATTGTACGAATATTGTTACATTATCATATAGTGTGCAAAACTAAACTTATTGTGTGTAAAGTTATTTATCAACGACCCCTCAAAATATTTTTGAGAGGTAAAAACTAGATGAAGATTAATTACGATTAGGAAATATTATGTTATCCAATTCAAGCTGAGAGAAATATGAAGCTATATAGCTAACTATTGACTCATAACGTCTTCTCCACTTATGAGCTTCTGTTTCTAGGTCTAACTCTAGGCTAGGGTTCAAGAAGCAAGAAGCAGAACTAGAAATGCGAGTTTATGATTGATTGTTATTGATTGGGCAAAAACCAAAAGACAGGTCAAGAAAAAAATCACAGGACTGATATTTGGCTACTTAGATGGGTATTTGGAGTCATTGCTTGCTTCTGACTTCGCCGCAATAAAATATGTTTTACGACTATTAGCACCAAAGCACCTTACACCAGTACTATCGCCAATGGTAAAACCAAGGTTGGAGTACCTCTCCCCTGAATGGGTAATGCACTGGAATTTATTGGAAAATCAAAACCCTCCACAGTGAATGTGAAGGGTCTGATATGGAAAGATTTGAGAAACCGAGCTTATAAAGCATTGAAACGCTACGACGTAAACTTTCCAACTTACGATCTTCGGCACGCTTAGACAGTTTGCGCTGCTACCAAATAGAAGATACCCTTATATTGAGTAAATACATTGCTGCGCTCAAGAATGCGACATCTAATTCGTGAAGTCCTTCAACAACACACTTTCTCACTCATGAAAATAAAAGACGCTTAAAATGTGAAACTTTTTGCTTTTCCGACCTCAATTTGTGAAATGGGCAAAAAATTTTTAGTCACTTTTGGACATTAGTATAAAGTAATAAAACCCTTGCTGTAAAAGGGTTTTGTCATTTCTGTCTGGCGACCTTAATTTGTTAAACAACGACATCTAATTAGTGAATGTACAACGCCAGACACGGCTGGGTAAAACCAACTTCAATCAAGCATGTCTGCGGGAGGCAGACCTCAGTGAAGCGATTCTTTGGGGAATAGACTTAAGTCAAGCCGACTTATATGGTGCTATTCTGCGTGAGGCTGATTTGACTGGTGCCAAGCTGGTTGAGACGCGCTTAGACAAAGCCAACTTAATCAAAGCTAGTTTATGTGGTGCTAACTTGAATCATGCAAAGCTCTCTGGTTCTTTGCTTATTCAAACAGACTTGCGTCCTAGTTCCAATCAACGCACTGACTTAGGATATGCGGTTTTAAGCGATGCAGATTTGAGCTACGCGGATTTGAGAGCAGCTTTACTTCATCACGCCAACCTAGATAAAGCAAAGTTGTGTCGAGCAAATTTGAGCCACACAACACAATGGGGAAATTTGGCAACAGATCTCAGTCAAGCTAGTTTGCAAGGAGCAGATCTCAGCTATGCAGATCTCAATGGATTCTGCGAAAGGCGAATCTGCGAGGAGCAGACTTAACCGGAGCAATTCTCACTGACGCTGATTTCCAGGGAGCAATCATGCCCGATAGTACGGTTCATGATTGAAAATGGCGATCGCCAACAACAATAATATACAAGTGCGATCGCTCTATGGAGAGTTAGAACCAAAAGTTTGGAAGGTAGTCAAAGGTAGAGTTCACTCAACACTGACTCAAGGAAGAGAAAGAGATATTATAAGGCTCTACCAAGCATGAGCGTTGCTTTAGCGTTGCGGGGCAACGCTAAAGCAATTCAAAAACTAAGATTGGGCAAAGCTTTCAATGGTTAAATAAATCTGTTCCATTATTTTAGTCAAATGGTATAATCTGTCGGCTGCAACACAGTTGTTGTACTGTGCCGCAGCGATGGTTGATTTAACCCCGAACCGGGAGTGAGATGGAAAACTCAGAGCCTTGTCCTAATTGGGACTGAACTTCCAGCCGACCATCATGTTTCTCGACGACAATCTGACGGGCGATCGCCAAGCCTAACCCCGTTCCTTTGCCAACCTCTTTAGTGGTAAACAAACGCTCGAAAATCTTAGATTTAACTTCTTCATTCATGCCTTTACCGTTGTCAGAAATACAAATTTCAACTGCATTTTGTTCGGATAATAATGCAGTGCGAATCGCGATTTGTTGGGGATGATTTTCTAACTCTTCAAAGGTTGTTTGCTGTGCTATTTCATCGAACATATCAATCGCATTAGCCAGAATGTTCATAAACACCTGGTTAAGCTGACCGGGGAAGCAATCAATTTCAGGAATGTCACCGTAGTTGCGGATAACTCCAATGGCAGGCCGATTTTCATTGGCTTTGAGCCGATACTTGAGAATCAACAGCGTACTATCTAACCCTTCGTGCAAGTTGACTTTAACTTTGTGTTCTGTATCGGCACGAGAGAAGGTACGCAAGCTGGTACTGATGCCTTTAATGCGATCGGTTGCGCCTTTCATTGAGTCAATTAACTTAGGTAAATCCTCCAACATAAACTCCAGGTCAAGTTCTTCGGCTAATTCGGCCACCGCACCCGTAGGTGGCTGGTGCTGCTGATAGATGTGTAAATACTCACACAGGTCGAGTACATAATCTTTGGCATTGTTAATACTGCCGTTGAGGAAGCCGACGGGGTTATTAATTTCGTGAGCCACCCCTGCTACCAAATTACCCAAAGTCGCCATTTTTTCGCTTTGCACAATCTGAAGCTGAGATTCTTGGAGCTGTTGAGTATATGCTTGGGCTTGCTGATAGAGACGAGCATTTTCCAGTGAAATCGCAGCTTGGGCGCACAGCAGATTCAGCACTTCAACGCGATCGCGGGTAAAGGCTCCCGTTGCCAGGTTATTTTCTAGATAGACTATGCCCAGCAACTTACCCTGTTGCAGAATCGGGCTGCACAGCAAACTCTTGGGCTGTTGGTTTTGGATATACGCATCGCCGAGCAATAGCGGCTCTTGTGCAGCGTTGCTAATCACAGCAGGTTGCAAGCTGCGTTTGACTTTTGTTACCAGACTGATGGGCACTATACCACTATCAACAAGCGACTGGGTTGGATGTAGAATCTGCGTTTCGATTTGGCGCGATGCCGTAAGTTCTGCCCTAGCCTGAACTGTGAGATTTTGCCCCTCACTCAACATCAAAGCGCACTGCGTCGCACCAGAGGTTTGCATTACCGTTAGCAAGAGAGTACCAATTAACGGCTCAAGCTCGATTTCACCCGAAAGAGTTTGCGACGCTTTGAGGATGGCAACCAGATCCAGAGAATCAGAAAGACTGGTGGAGGAAGTACTAGTCGAGGTGACAGTTGCAGTGGAAAATAAGGTTTCGTCAATAGAAAGTGGTGTCTGCGCCTCTTGGAGGATGGGAGCTAGCAGTTGGGGATAGCGAGTTTCCAAGTCAGCGAGTTTGGCCTTCGCCCCCCAGCGAGCATAGCCATAGTAGGCTTCAATCAAGTAAGCTTGGGCGATGCGCTCTTTGTTCCAATCCAGATAGAATTTTGCCGCCAGTTCATTGCTAAGGGCTGCTTCCTGAGAATAGCCATTGGCTTTGGCACCCGCGATCGCCAAATCGTAAAATTCTATAGCTTCGGTTTTGCGATCGAGAACGCGATATTTTTCCCCTTCAACTAAATGATATTTGTGCAAGTAATTCATCGGGCCGTAATCTGCCCAATCTTTGAGCTTGGCTTGATTTTCTTCTATTTGCTGCCATTGCGGTTCTGAGGGGGAAATTGATTCGCCAGGATGAGCCAGTACGGTCAGAGAATCATAGAAATAGAAGATTGGTTCAACGATACTTCCCATCCCGCCAGCTAAATACTGTCGCGTTTGAGCGGCATCGTGTTGGGCTTTGGCAAAGTCTTGCAGCCAGTAATTTAACGTGAAGCGATAAAGGTAAAAGAAGGATAGTCGGTAAAAATCGACTTTTGCCTCATCCAGAACTTTCTGTTCGTAGGCATCCTGGCGTAAGGGAATCTCTTGTTCTGACTGACCTAAGAGAATTTGCGCCGCTTGCCAGTAAGCCAATACACAGTTTGCTGCGGTGACTTGGTGGAGGTCGGACAACTGCTGGTAATAAGCACGAATTTGGGGTTCGAGTTCAGCCAGCGGTTGACCGTACCAATACGCATTGAAGCAGTATAACTGGGCATCGTAGCCCATAAATTCTAGATTGCCGGTTTCCAACCCGGCTTGATATCCATCCAGTAGAATAGGCAGCGTGTCTTGCAGATGGATCGTCCAAGAACCCACGTAAGCCCCCATTAACATGGCAGTTGCGGCTCGAATGTTTTTGGCATCGGGTTCTAAGGCGAGTTGGTATCCTAATTGCCCAAACTGAGGTACTTTTGACATATCGCTCCACAGCATCCTCAGTTGGAAGGCGTAACCCACGTAGCAAAACGCCGAAACCGGACTGTTGCCAAATTGAATCGATAATTTGACCTGGAGTGCCACGACTAGGAAATAAAGCTTTGTGCCGGACATGTAACAAACTGGTGTCAGCCGCGCTGCATTTTGCATAATGGCTAATTGCTGCGGATCGGTCATTTTCGGCAGATGAATGAATGACTCGATGGAGCGACCCTCAATTAAGGCATCAATTTCTTGCTTCAGGAGGCGAATGTCGTCTAGGGTTGGTTCGTCTGGCAGGTTCACGCCCAACATCCGGAAGACTGATTGACCGATCGCGATCGCCTCGACAAATTGATTGCGGGCGACCAATGCCTGAATTCTGACTTGATAAACTGGCACTCGTTCTAGAGGCGTTTTTGCACGATCGATTACCGCTTCAATCCACTCCTCCATCTGTTCAAAAGCACCAGCCAAAAAAGCAACCTCGGCAGCTAAGTCATGCAGGGATAGAGTTATTTCGTACTCCCGTTGCCAAGCGTCTGCTCCCAGCAGTTGCAGCCCGACTGTGGCATATTCACGGGCGGCATGATAGGCGGTTGCGGCTCTGGCTTTGCGGCAAGCGGTGAGGTTGAGTTGGGCGAGTTCGTCCCGTTGCTGTTGTTTTTCAATCAGCGTGGTTCCATAGTTCAACTGATTGACGATTTCAAAAATGCGCTCTTCTCTAGCGGCTGGAGAAACTTGTTGCAGCAGAAGTTGTCCGATTTGGTAATGAGTCGTCTGTTTTTGCTCGTCAGGGATGAGGGAATAAGCAGCTTGCTGGACGCGATCGTGGAGAAAGCGATAGGAACAGTTAAAGGTTAATGGCTGCTGGACTTCTGCTACCTGAAGTTCTGATAATTGGTAGAACTTATAGACATCACTGATGGGCAGAATTACGCCTTCTTGCAAGGCTTTCCAGAGATCGAGCGCGGTATCTTCGGGCGATCGCTGATTGACAATCGCCAAGGTAGACAAATCAAACTGAGCGCCAATGCAAGCTGCCAGTTTCAAAGCAGCCTGGGTGGCAGTCGGCAATTTTTGCAACTGAAGTGCCATGAACTCGACGACATCATCCGTGAGCGCGAGTAACTTCACCGTTGCCAAGTCACATTGCCAATGTCCTGTCTGAAAGTCAAACCAAATATAGCCGTCTTCATGCAGTGCTTTGAGAAATTGGGTGAGGAAGAAGGGATTCCCGTTGGTTTTTTGATAGACCAACTCCGAAAGCGGTTGAGCCAGTTCAGTTGAGCAACTGAGCGTATCTGCTGTTAACTGATTCACATGGGCTTGGCTCAGGGGTTGTAGGGTGAGGGTGTGGATAAAGGTTTGGGCTTTTTTAACCTCATCAAGCATCAGCATCAAGGGATGAGTCGGGAACACTTCGTTATCCCGATAAGCTCCGATGACGAACAGATAACCACGATCGCGTTCTGTCAGCAGTAGCTTCAGCAAGTTCAGCGAAGCCGAATCAGCCCATTGCAAGTCATCTAAGAAAATGACTAGTGGATGCTCTGGCGTAGTGAACACCGTGATGAACTTCTGGAACAGCAGATTGAAACGATTCTGAGCCGCACTACCGGAGAGTTCTGGTACTGGGGGTTGTTGGCCGATGACCTGTTCGAGTTCCGGAATCACCTCGATGAGTACCTGGCCATTGTCACCCACTGCCGTCAGGATTTTCGCTTTCCAATCAGCTAACTGTGCGTCATCACTGCTTAGAAGTTGACCCATCAGGTCGCGGAAGGCTTGGATAAAGGCACTAAACGGCAGATTGCGGTTGAACTGGTCGTATTTACCTTTGATGAAATAGCCATGCCAACGTACAATCGGCTTATGCACTTCATTGACGACGGCAGTTTTGCCAATACCGGAAAAACCTGCCACCAGCATCAGTTCGGAGGCTCCGTTGGCAACTCGGCCAAAAGCATCAAGCAAGCTTTGAACTTCTTGTTCTCGTCCGTAGAGTTTTTCGGGAATCAAAAAGCGATCGCTGATATCTCGTTGGCCTAAATCAAACCAAGCGAGTTTGCCCGCAACATGATATTCTTCCTGGCATCGCACCAGATCGTGCTTGAGACCGAGAGCGCTTTGATAGCGGTCTTCCGCATTCTTGGCCATCAGTTTGCAAATGATTTCACCGAGTATGATGGGCAGATCGGGATTGCGATCGCAGATAGAGGGCGGTTGTTTCGCTATATGGGCGTGAACCATTTCCATTGGTTCGTCTACTGGAAATGGTAACTGTCCTGCGAGCAGTTCAAAAAAGGTAACTCCCAAAGAATAGAAATCGCTGCGATAGTCAATCCCCCGGTTCATCCGCCCGGTTTGTTCCGGTGAGATATAGGCGAGTGTGCCTTCTAGAATGTTGGGATTTTGAATTTCTTGGGTTTCGCGGGGTAACAGGGAGGCAATGCTAAAGTCAATCAGCTTAATCTCCCCCGTTTCTGGTTGAATCAGAATATTAGCTGGTTTAATGTCTTTGTGGATAATCCGTTGCTGATATAGCTGGTGGAGGATATCTACAATTTGCAGGGCAATTGGCCAGAATTGTTCGACCCTCAAAGGGGCAGCCTGGATGTAATCGCGTAGGGAGATGCCACCAATGTCTTTCATTACCAAAGCATAGCCATTTTGGTATGGTTCTAGACTCAGCGGTTGGACAATGCCTGGGATGTCGAGATTTTTAGCGATCGCATACTGATTGCGAAACTGCACCAATTCGCTGAAGCTGGGATAGTCGTGTCGCAGTAGTTTAATAATGACTGGTTTTCGATCTAATTCCCTAAGAGCGCGATGTACTAGGGTATTGGAACTGGAATAAATTAGCTCGTTTATGCGATAACCAGCGATCGTCAACATAAATCTTATTTTTATTTACAAATCTTTTTTTATCTATATAGATAATTCCCGCTTTGAGATTCTCTTTAACTTTTAGAGACAAAAGTTAATAATTATGGTCAAATTTGCAATTATTTGCTCTAAACATTACTGGCTCAAAATGTCATTAATTAACTAGAAAAAACTAAAACAACTTATACCCATCTAGGACTTACGCATTGACAGATGTTTGACTATGTGTATTCAAGCCCATCTGTCTTTGCAAGTGTTCCAA